>NZ_JBVKAY010000008.1:59292-505997 GCF_055657445.1 Streptomyces sp. NPDC107538
CCGCCGTACCGGCGCGACCGCCGTACCGGCGCGACCGCCGTACCGGCGCGACCGCCGTACCGGCGCGACCGCCGTACCGGCGCGACCGCCGTACCGGCGCGACCGCCGTACCGGCACGACCGCCGTACCGGCACGACCGCCGTACCGGCACGACCGCCGTACCGGCACGACCGCCGTACCGGCACGACCGGCCGCACCGATCCACACCGGCTTCACCGATCCACGCGCCTCACCGATCCACCCGCCTCACCAAACCGCCCGCTTCACCGACACGGCCCCGCCCAGGAAGGACGGCAGACATGGTGCGCGTCTCCTACGACTACGACCTGATGACCGTCCTCGCCCGCCACTTGTGGCACCTGCGCGACGAACTCGACCAGGCCTCGAAGACGGACAAGACGTTCGCCCCCGGGGACATCGGCCCGCGCCGGGAGACGGCCGAGGCGCTGGAGGACTTCTACGGCGCCTGGAAGAAGTCGTTCGGCGAGGGCTGGCAGGCCATGACGGACCTCGGCAACCTGCTCGACCGGGCGGGCAAGGCCTTCTACGACCAGGACGCCTCGCACGCCGCCGGCGCGGCCCAGCAGGTCACCGGCCAGGTCCGCGACGAGGCCAACCGGCAGAACGAGATCCGCAAGCAGGCCCTGAACGGCAAGCTCCGCGCCGACCAGGCCAGACGACTGGAAGCCGCCTTCAACACCCAGCAGGCGCGCCTGAAGAAGGAACAGGACGCGCTGGTCGAGAAGCGGAACAAGATCGACGAACAGACCGCGGCCCAGCAGAAGCGGCAGGAAGAGCTGAACAAGGAGCAGGAGGAGCTGGCCGAGAGGCGCGCGCCCCTGCTGAAGGAGCAGGACGAACTCCAGGCCAGACAGCAGCGGCTCTGGCAGGAGGAGAAGGAACTCCTCAAACAGCGCGAGGAGAAGCTCCAGGTCAAGCGGGACGAGCTGCAGCGGGACTATGAGGCCCTCCGTAAGGAGCAGGAGCCCCTGATCAAGCAGCAGGAGGACCTCCAGCGCAGACAGCAGGAGCTCTGGGCCGAGGAGAAGGCCCTGCGCGCGGAACAGGACGCGGCCCTGGAGAAGAAGGCCACCGCCCTGGAGCAGGAGCAGAAGGCCTACGACGCCAAGCAGGACGCGCTGCAGACGAGGCAGGAAGACCTCTGGAGGCGACGGGAGGCCCTGCTGAGCGGCGGGAACGCGACCCGGGCCGACCTCGACGCCTGGCAGCGCGACCAGGACGCCCTGGACAAGGAGCGCGACGACCTGTGGGAGTCCGAGGGCAAGGGGCTCTCCGCGCGCTGGGACGCCCTGGAGCAGGAACAGCGCGACCAGGAGAAGGCGTTCGACCCGATCCGCGCCCGGCAGAAGGAACTCGACGACGAACGGGACGCGCTGAGCCGCGCCCAGGAGCCCCTCTCCGAGCGGCAGGACGGACTCCAGGCCAGGCAGAAGGACCTCTGGGCGCTGGAGAAGTCCACCCAGAAGGAGGTCGAGGACGCCCTGAAGGGGGAGCGGGACGACCTGGAGGCCGATCGCGCCGACCTCCAGACGCGGCTCGACCCGCTGGACCGGGAGTCGGACGAACTGCAGGGCCGCCAGAAGGAGCTGTGGGACGACCAGTCGGCCACCGACAAGGAGCAGACCGCGCTCACTGAGGAGGAGAAGCCCGTCCAGCAGCGGCAGCAGGACCTCCAGGACAGCTTCGGCGAGGAGTACGACAAGCTGCGCGACTGGGACCCGGACAAGGACGCCGACGTCGGCCGGCTCCGGGGCATGCGCGGCCAGTTGGACGACCTGCCCCCCGAGGCCTTCGTGCCGAAGGGCTACACGATCGACGACGGCAACAGCACCACCACCGTGTCGTACCAGCTCGACGAGAACGGCGAGATCAAGGTCGACGAGCACGGCGACCCCGTCGAGACGACCACCACGGTCACCAACAAGAACACGGGCCTGACGTACTCCGAGACGTACCACCCGCTGTCCCGCGACGGCGACTCCGTGACCACGATCCGCAGCTCCGACGGCTCCGTCACCAAGGTGTACATGGACTCCGACCCCGAGGGCTCGCCCGACGGGTGGATGAAGCGCTACGTCACCGACGAGACCGGCCGGGACACCCTCCAGATCTGGACGAAGCGGCCCGGTGAGGACTGGTCGTTGACGATGGACAAGGAGGAGTACCTCAACTCCGAGGCCGGCAAGGAGGACGCCCAGCAGTTCCTGGACCGGCCCCCCGCGTACCTCACGGTGGAGAACCCGCTGGTCGACTCCGGCGGCCGGCCCGCGGACGCCACCGCGCCGGGGACGACGACCACCGTGCAGGAGGGCGTCACCCGCACCGACTACACCGGTGCCGACGGCTCCGTCACCAAGGTCGTCACCAACGAGAACACCGGACAGCGTTTCGTCGCCGACGCGAGCAACGAGATCCAGGAGATCTGGCAGCGCGCCGAGGACGGCTCCTGGTACCTGCGGGACTCCGTCACCCAGCACGAACGCAGCAGCGCCGAACCACCTCTCGGCTCCCTCGGGGAGAACTGGCGCTGACCCACGCGCCCCGCGCCCACCCCCAAGCTCCCTGCGCGCGCCCTTCGCGCCGCCGGGTCCCATCAACACAGCATCCACACAGAACGAGGTGCACCATGCCGAAGAACGTCATCGACGACGAGGAAATCGAGAGCACTGCCAAGAAGCTCGACTCCGCCGTCAGCGACACCCTGGTCCCCCAGCTGTCCTCGCTCCAGGCCGACGTCGAGAACCTCCTCCAGGGCGGTCTGCTGCTGACGGCGACCAGCCCGAAGATGCAGACGTCCTACGCGAACTTCAACAAGTCGCTGACCGAGGCTGTGAACAACATCACGCAGTTCTCCAAGCAGTTCCGGGACATCTGCAACGCCGTCAACAACCTGGACTCGCAGATCGCCGGCGGCATCCCCAGCTGATCCGGGTCCACCCCGAGCCGGGACACCGCCCCGGAATCCCCCTTCTGTCGGTGTCCCTTGCGCAGGGGTGTCGGTCCACTCCCCCGGACCGGCACCCCTGTTCGGGTTTTCGGACAACTCATCGGTAACCTCAGGTTCCTCTCAGGAACCCTTGAAAGCTGCAGAAGCACTCATAGACTCCCTCTTGCGGAACCTCGCCTTCCACCCATGAACCGCGAGGTCATCCCGGGTACCCGCGCTCAGCCCTGCTCAGCCCTGCCCAGTAACGCCGCCGCCGCGGCGCCCGACCGGACCGGCACAGAAGACTCACGCCGGCCCTGGGGGAATTCATGAGAACGTCCATACCCAGACCCGTCGTGACGGGGAGCGCTCCCGCCTCCGGGGAAGCGCCACCCGTCTCCGGCGAAACGCCGCTCGCCGGCGACGGTTCGATCCGCAGGCTCTACGAAGAGCACCACGGCCCGCTGCTCCGCTATGTCTCCGGACTGATCCGCGGTGACCGGCAGCGCGCCGAGGACTTCGTCCAGGAGACCCTGGTCCGCGCCTGGCAGAGCATCGCGACCCAGCCCCCGGGCTGGTCGCCGTCCCGGGCCTGGCTGATGCGGGTCGCGCACAACCTGGTGATCGACTGGGCCCGCCGCGAGCGGCCGCACCACGAGGTCACCCAGGAGCACACCCTGGAGCACCACGCCGAGACCGTGGACCCCATGAGCGAGGCCGACCAGCGCCGCTTCCTGGTCCACGCCCTCTCCCGGCTCTCGCACTCCCACCGCGAGGTGCTCTTCTACGTCTACGTCCTCGGCCACACCGGCAGCGACGCCGCCGACGCCCTGGGCATCCCGCCGGGCACGGTGAAGTCCCGCACCCACCACGCGATACGGGAGCTGCGCCGCCGGCACCCGGAGCACACGCGGGCGGCGGCATGACCACGCCCGCCGGGTCCGCCCCGGCCCTCGCGCTGGGCAAGCCGAACGAGTCCCTGCTCACGGTCCTCATCGTGGGCGTCGTCGTCCTGCTGCTGCTCTTCCTGCTGCTGCGGCACCTGGTCCGCAAGCGGGGCGGCTGGCGGCGCTTCCGACGTCGGCTCGGCCGTGAACTGACCCTGACCCGGCGGGCGTTCGGTGAACCCCTGCGCGGCTACCGGCGCCACCGGCGCGGCGTGCGCGCCCTGGCCCGTCATCTGTCCGACCCCCGGGGCGGCCTGCTCGTACGACGGCTGCTGGACGCGGCGGCGACGGCGCTGGCCGACGCGCCGGGCGCGGTCCCGCACGCCGTGCGCACGCGGGCCGGGCTGGTGGCCGTGCAGATCGCGGCCCGCCCGCTGCCGGAGCCGCCGGCCCCGTGGGAGGCGTCCGACGAGCCCGGCCCGCAGGGCTGGGAGCTGCCTCTCGCGGAGGCGGACGGGCTGCCACAGGGGCGCCCGCGCACCGGTGCGTCGCGGATCCGTCCGCTGCCGGTTGCCGTCGGCATGGCGGACGACGCCTGCGTCCACCTCGATCTGACCGCCGGACCACGGCTGATCACCGTCGAGGGCGACACCGCCGCCCGGGGCCGGCTGATCCAGGCGCTGGCCGCCCAGTTGGACCGGCCCGGCAGCGGGGCCTCGGTCACCGTCACGGACGGGGTCCATCCGCAGTACCGGGGGGAGCGGCTCGACGCCGTCCTGCGCGAGCTGGAGGAGACGGCCGGGGAGGGCCGGGAGGCCGAGGGCGCCGGTGAGTTCGACGAGTCCGGGCGCGCCGGTACGACCGTGGTCGTCTGCGCCGCCCCGGGCCCGGATCAGGCGCGGCGGCTCGGCGCCCTCGCCGCCTCGGGTGCCGTCGTCTGCCTGATCGACGGCCGGGTCGCGGGCCACAGCTGGGCCCTGCGGGTCGACGGCCGCGGCCGTGTGGTCGCGCCCGAACTGGACCTGAACGCGGACGCGTCCCCCCTCGGCAGAGCCGTCGCCACCGCCGTCCGCACAGACCGCCGCCGCCTCCGCCGCGAAGCGCCCCCACGCCGAAGCCACCCCACCCCACCTCGCCCCGACCACGGCGATCCCCGGCGGGGGGAGTTCGAGGAGACCCGGCGGATCGCGGTGGGCCGGGAGGTCGAGGAGACGCGACGGAGCGAGGCGAGCCGGGAGGCCGAGGAGACCCGGCCGCTCCAGGTCGTCCGGGGAGCCGAGGAGACCCGGCGGGTCGGGGTGGGCCGGGAGGTCGAGGAGACCCGGCGGATTCAGATCGCCCGGGGAGCCGAGGAGACCCAGCCGATTCACGTGGGCCGGGAGGCCGAGGAGACCCAGGTGCTCCAGGAAACCGAAGCCCTGCAGGAGGAGGTACCGGCGTCCGCCCTCCAGGCCCCGGCCGCCGCCCGGACCGCCACCGCCTCCGAGCTGCTCGCCGAACCGGCCGCCGCCCGGGACCGCACCACCACCTCCGCCGCCTCATCCTCCGGAGCCCGAGAGGACTGACCCCCACAGGGCGCGGCCCCCCACCGGGCCGGACCCCCCCACCGGGCCGGACCCCCCACCGGGCCGGAGCCCCACCGGCCCGCCCCCCACCGGCCTGCCCCCCCCCACCGGCCCGACCCCCCACCCCCGCAAGCCCCACCCACCAACCCACCCCCGAGCACCCCCAAGGGGAGCAGTGAAACTCCTCATCACCACGGTCGCCGACGGTGACGCCACCGGTCGGCAGGATGTCCTGCTGAGCGCTTCCGGGAGCACGCCCGTCGAGGACGTCGCCGCCCATCTGGCCCGGCTGCGCGCCGGTGACACGGACGAGACCGGACTCGCACCCGCCGCGTCGGGACCGGCCCCGGCCTGCTACCTGGGCGACGAGGCCCTCGCCCCGGGCACCCCGCTGGCCGCCACGCGCCTGATGGACGGCAGCGTCGTCGCCCTCGGCGCCCCGCAGCCGCCCCCGGCCACCGCCTACGGCCCCGAGCGCGACGCCATGCCGCAGCCGCACCGCGCGGACCACTCACCCGTGGTCGAACTCCAGGTGGTGGGCGGCCCGGACGCCGGACGGGTCCACCCGCTCGGCCTCGGCACGCACGGCCTCGGCCCGCTCGCGGACGCCGCCGTCCCGCTCGACGGCCGGGGCATGCCGGGCGAGGGCATCCGGGTGACCGTACGCCCGGACGGTTCGGCCGTGGTGGAGCTGCCCGAGGACGGCCCGGCACGGCTCTCCGTCCCGGAGCCGCCGGAGCACCGGGGCCGCCCCAACACCCCGCTGCTGCCGCTCGTGGAGCAGGACGAGGAGGACATCGACCCGGAGGAGGCCGACGACGACAGCGCGGAACTCCCCGACGGCTGGGTGCTCTGGCCCGTAGGCGCGGAACTGTCCGTCGGCGACCATCTGCTGCGGCTGACCGAACCGACCGTGAGGGACGCCGCCGTGGTGCCGTCCGAGGGCGGCGGCGGCCTGGACTACAACCGCCCGCCCCGCATCCTGCCGCACCTCGCGCCCGAGCGGTTCCGGCTCCCCGGCCCGCCCGATCCCCCCGCCCGCCGCCCGATCCCGCTGCTCGTGGCCCTCGCCCCGATGGTCTTCGGCGTCAGCATGATGTTCTTCCTGAACTCGTACTTCTATCTGATCTTCATGTTCCTCTCGCCCGTGCTGATCGCCGCGAACTACGTCAGCGGCCGACGCCAGGCCCGCAAGGACTACGAGGAGAAGTCCAGCGTCTACCGGCAGCGCCGCGCCTCGCTGGAGGAGGACGTCCGCCAGAAGGTCGCCACCGAGCGACGGCTGCGCACCGAGAGCGCCCCCGACCCCGCCGTGGCCGGCCTCTGGGCGGTCGGCCCGGGCCGCAGGCTGTGGGAGCGCCGCCGCGGCGACCCGGACCACCTGTCCCTGCGCCTCGGCACCGCCCCGCAGCCCTCCCTGCTCGGCATCGACGACACCGCCCGCGAGGACAACCACACCGCCGTCCACTGGACCATCCCGGACGCCCCGGTCGGCGTCGACCTCGTCGAGAGCGGCGTGGTGGGCCTGGCCGGCGCGACCGCTCCGGTGCAGGCGCTGGCCCGCTGGATGACCGCCCAGGCCGCCGTCCTGCACACCCCGCGCGACCTGCGGATCGTCGTCCTCACCGACAAGGCCGCCGAGGACTCCTGGCACTGGGCGCGCTGGCTGCCGCACTCCCGCGACGGCCTGCCCGGCATCCGCGGCGGCGCCGTCACCCTGATCGGCAACGACCCGGAGACGGTCGCCAACCGCGTCGCCGAACTCGTCTCCACCCTGCGCACCCGCCAGCGGGCCGCCGAGTCCACCATGAGCAAGGCGCTGCTCAGCGAACCCGATGTCCTCGTGGTGATGGACGGCGCCCGGCGCCTGCGCGACGTACCCGGCGTGGTGTCGATCCTCAAGGAGGGCCCGGCCGTCCGGATCTTCCCGCTCTGCCTGGACCAGGAGGAACGCCTCCTGCCGGAGGAGTGCACCGCCGTCGTCCGCCACGAGAACCACCGGCTGACCCTGCGCCGCACCGGCCGGCCCGACATCACCGACATCCGCCCCGACCTGGTCGAACCCGAGTGGTGCGAGCGCGTGGCCCGGGGCATCGCCCCGATCCGCGACGTCACCCCGGACGCCTCCGAGGGCCTGCCCACCGAGGTGGGGCTCCTGGAACTCCTCGGCCTGCCCGAGCCGAGCGGCGAGCAGATCGCCGCCCGCTGGGAGCGGCGGCCCGCCTCCACCGGCGTCCTGCTGGGCGCCGGCTACGACGGTCCGATCGCCTTCGACCTGGTCAAGGACGGCCCGCACGGCCTGGTCGCCGGAACCACCGGCTCCGGCAAGTCCGAACTGCTGCAGACCTTCGTGGCCACCCTCGCCGCCGTCAACCGGCCCGACGAACTCACCTTCGTCCTCGTCGACTACAAGGGCGGCAGCGCCTTCAAGGACTGCGTCGACCTGCCGCACACCCTCGGCATGGTCACCGACCTCGACAGCCACCTCGTCCAGCGCGCGCTGACCTCGCTCGCCGCCGAGCTGACCCGCCGCGAGCACATCCTGGCCGACGCGGGCGCCAAGGACCTCCCCGAGTACCAGGGGATGCGCCGCCGTACGCCCGACCTCCTGCCCGTACCCCGGCTGGTGATCGTCATCGACGAGTTCGCCACCCTCTACCGGGAGATCCCCGACTTCATCCCCGGCCTGGTGAGCATCGCCCAGCGCGGCCGCTCCCTCGGCATCCACCTGGTCCTGGCCACCCAGCGCCCGGCCGGTGTGGTCAGCTCCGACATCCGGGCCAACACCAACCTGCGGATCGCGCTCCGGGTCACCGACAGCTCCGAGAGCATGGACGTGATCGACACCAAGGACGCCGTCAGCATCTCCGCGGCCACCCCCGGCCGCGCCCTCGCCCGCCTCGGCCACGGCACCGTCGTCCCCTTCCAGACCGCCTACGCGGGCACCCCGATGCCCGGCGCCAAGCCCACCCCGGAGACCCCGGAACAGCGCCCCGCGGAGGAGTCCCGTATCTGGGGCACCGAACTCCACTGGCAGCGCCTCGGCCGCGCCGCCGGACTCCCCGGCACGACGGAGGCGGAGCAGGGCGGCGACCCGGCGGCGGACCAGGCCGGCGAGGACGTCCCGACCGACCTCAACGCGCTGGTGGCGGCCGTCACCGAGGCGTCCGCGCTCACCGGCTGCGCCCCGCAGCCCAGCCCCTGGCTCCCGGCCCTCGACCAGAGCCTCCTCATCGACGACCTGCCCCAGCCCGACGAGACCGGCGGCGCCCGGCTGGCCCCCGTCTCCTGGGGCCTGTCGGACCTGCCCGAGGCCCAGGCCCAGCTGCCCGTCCGCCTCGATTTCGCCGAGTTCGGACACCTGTACGTCGTCGGCATCCCCCGCTCCGGCCGCTCCCAGGTGCTGCGCACCATGGCCGGTGCCCTCGCCCGGGGCCACTCCAGCGCCGACGTCCACCTCTACGGCATCGACTTCGCCGGCGGCGCCCTCACCGCGCTCGGTGTCCTGCCGCACTGCGGCGCGGTCGTGCCCCGGGGCGACATCGAGCGCCTCGAACGACTCTTCGCCAGGCTCGACGGCGAACTGGAACGCCGTCAGGAGCGGCTCACCGAACAGCACGCCGGCAACCTCACCGAACTCCGCGGGACCGTCGGCGCCGGCTCCCGCCCGCCGCACATCATGCTGTTCATCGACGGCTGGGACGCGCTGATCGAGGCCGTCGCCGACCACAACGGCGGCCGCCTGGTGGAGCAGCTCAACCGGTTCCTCCGCGAGGGCGCCGCCGCCGGCCTGCACGTCGTCGCCACCTCCGAACGCGCCCTGCTGTCCGGCCGGGCCACCGCCCTCAACGACAACAAACTGCTGCTGCGCCTCAACGACCGCACCGACTACCACGCCGTCGGCAGGCGGGCCCGCGACATCCCCGACCTGATCCCCCCGGGCCGGGGCTTCACCTCCGACGGCGGCACCGAGATCCAGGTCGCCCTGCTCGCCCCCGGCGCCACCGGCCAGGAACAGGCCGAGGCACTGCGCGCGATCGGCGCCGAGGCCGGCCGCCGCGACGCCGGACTCCCCGCCGACCGCCGGCCCGCCCGCATCGGCACCCTGCCGGTGAAGGTCACGTTCACGGACGCGTACGAGAAGGTGGGGGAGGAGTGCCGGCGGCCGATGTGGGGCCTGCTGGGCCTCGGCGGCGACGACGTCTCCCCGGTCGGCGTGGACTTCGCGGAGACCTCGCCCACCTTCTCCGTCGTCGGCCCGCCCGGCTCCGGCCGCAGCACCACCCTGGCCGCCCTGGCCGTCTCGCTGCTCGCCGCCGGCACCCGCCTGGTGATCCTCGCGCCCCGCGAGTCCCCGCTGCGCACCCTCGGCGACCACCCCGGCGTACGGCTGATCACCGCGACCGAACCCACGGTCGAGGAGTTCACCGAGGCCCTGGAGTCCGGCGACGGACCCCGGGTCGTCATGGTGGACGACGCCGACCTGTTCGTCCTGCCGGACATCGACCAGAACCTGCGCTCCCTGGCGCAGTCCGGCCGGGACCACGGCATCGGCATCGTCATCGCCGCCACCGCCGAGACCATGACGGGCGCGATGGGCTGGCTCAGCGCGCTGAGACGGCACCGCAAGGGCGTCCTCCTCGGCCCGCAGAGCGTCCTGGAGGGCGACTACATCGGCGCCCGCCTCGCCCACGCCCATCTGCGCGGCCGCAAACCGGGTCGGGGCCTCACCGTCGACCAGCGCACCGGCGAACTGATCAACGTGCAGATCCCGGAGACCGTGCTCGACGCGGACGACATGAGGGACTGACCCCGACGGGGCGACCACTGAGACCGCAGCGCCTGGGGACGAGGGCTCCCCGGGCGCTGCCTTAGGCTTACGGAGTGACCAACAGCAGCGACCGGAGTCAGGCAGTGGACGTCAAGACATACGAAGTGCGTACGTATGGATGCCAGATGAACGTCCATGACTCCGAACGCCTGTCCGGTCTTCTGGAGGACGCCGGATACGTCCGCGCTCCCGAGGACGCGGGCGAGGGCAACGCCGACGTCGTGGTCTTCAACACCTGCGCCGTACGGGAGAACGCCGACAACCGCCTCTACGGCAACCTCGGCCGCCTCGCCCCGATGAAGACCGCCCGCCCCGGCATGCAGATCGCCGTCGGCGGCTGTCTGGCCCAGAAGGACCGGGACACCATCGTCAAGAAGGCGCCCTGGGTCGACGTCGTCTTCGGTACGCACAACATCGGCAAGCTGCCCGTCCTGCTGGAGCGCGCCCGCGTCCAGGACGAGGCCCAGGTCGAGATCGCCGAGTCCCTGGAGGCCTTCCCCTCCACCCTGCCGACCCGCCGCGAGAGCGCCTACGCCGCCTGGGTCTCGATCTCCGTCGGCTGCAACAACACCTGTACGTTCTGCATCGTCCCGGCCCTGCGCGGCAAGGAGAAGGACCGCCGGACCGGCGACATCCTCGCCGAGATCGAGGCCCTGGTCGGCGAGGGCGTCTCCGAGATCACCCTGCTCGGCCAGAACGTGAACGCGTACGGCTCCGACATCGGCGACCGCGAGGCGTTCGGCAAGCTGCTGCGGGCCTGTGGGCAGATCGAGGGCCTGGAGCGCGTCCGCTTCACCTCGCCCCACCCCCGCGACTTCACCGACGACGTGATCGCCGCCATGGCCGAGACGCCGAACGTGATGCCGCAGCTGCACATGCCGCTCCAGTCCGGCTCGGACACGGTCCTCAAGGCCATGCGCCGCTCGTACCGGCAGGACCGCTACCTCGGGATCATCGAGAAGGTCCGCGCCTCCATCCCGCACGCGGCCATCACCACCGACATCATCGTGGGCTTCCCCGGCGAGACCGAGGAGGACTTCGAGCAGACCATGCACGTGGTCCGCGAGGCCCGCTTCACCCAGGCCTTCACCTTCCAGTACTCCAAGCGCCCCGGCACGCCCGCCGCGACCATGGAGGACCAGATCCCCAAGGAGGTCGTCCAGAAGCGCTACGAGCGCCTCGTCGCCCTCCAGGAGGAGATCTCCTGGGAGGAGAACAAGAAGCAGGTCGGCCGCACGCTGGAGCTGATGGTCGCCGAGGGCGAGGGCCGCAAGGACGGCGCCACCCACCGGCTCTCCGGCCGCGCCCCCGACAACCGCCTCGTCCACTTCACCAAGCCGGACCAGGAGGTCCGCCCCGGCGACGTCGTGACCGTCGAGATCACCTACGCCGCGCCGCACCACCTCCTCGCCGAAGGCGCCGTCCTCGGCGTGCGGCGGACCCGGGCGGGTGACGCCTGGGAGAAGCGGCATGCCCTTCCGGCGGAGAAGGGGGCCGGGGTGATGCTGGGGCTGCCGAAGATCGGGGTTCCGGAGCCGTTGCCGGCGGCCACCACCGGTGGGTGCGGGGTTCTTCAGTAGCGGGGTCGGCTCGGTCGTTGTCGGTTGTTCGCGGGCTGCCGGTGTGTGGGGGGTTGCTCGCGCAGTTCCCCGCGCCCCTGAAGGGCGCGTGTGTCACCCCCGGTCGCGGAAGTTACCCTGCGCCTCATGCTTGTCGCCGCTGCCGTCTGTCCCTGTCCGCCGCTGCTCGTGCCCGTGGTCGCCGCGGGGGCCGCGCCCGAGCTGGACGCGGCGCGGGACGCGTGCGCGGACGTGCTCGGGGTGCTCGCCGCGGCCCGGCCGGACCGGCTGGTGGTCGTCGGGCCCGCCGCACAGGACGGGTCGTATCCGGAAGGCGCACGGGGCTCGTTCCGGGGCTTCGGGGTGGACCTCGACGTCCGCCTGGGCCATGGCGACGGTACGGAGGTCCGGTTGCCCGCCTCCCTCGCCGTCGCCGCCTGGCTGCTCGACCGCACGGGCTGGGCCGACGCCCCGATGGAAGGGCTCGGGGTGGCGGAACCGATCACCGTCGAGCGGTGTATCCACATCGGAGGGGACATCGCCGGGTCGGCCGGGCGGGTGGCCCTGCTGGTGATGGGGGACGCCAGCGCGTGCCGCACGCTCAAGGCCCCGGGGTACCTGGACGACCGCGCGGCCGGCTTCGACGCGGAGGTGGCCCGGGCGCTCGCCGACGCCGACATCGAGGCCCTGAAGGCGCTGGACAGCGGGCTCGCCCGCGAACTGCAGGCCTCGGGCCGCGCCCCCTGGCAGATCCTCGCGGGCGCCGCCGAGGACGCCGGACTCGCCGGCAGCCTGCTGTACGACGACGCGCCGTACGGCGTGGGCTACCTGGTGGCCGCCTGGTCATAGCGGTCGTAGCCCGGCAGCGGCGGCCGGACACGGCGGACGGCCGGGAGCGCGAGGCTCCGCGGCCGTCCGACGATGTGCCTGTGTTCAGGAAGCCGGAGGCGGGGGCGTGGGACCGCCGCCCTCCTCCTTGTGCGCGAGTCGGTCCATGGCGTGCTTCGCCTTGCCCGTGCCCGACTGGATCCTGTCGCTGTACTTGCCCTTGGTCTTCCGGTCGACCGTGTGCGCGGCCTTGTCGAGACCGTGCTGGATCTTGTCCTCGTGCTTCTGTGCGAGGTGCGAGACCTTTTCCTTGGCCGGGGAGAGTTTGGTTCTCAGATTGTCCAGCAGACCCATGGTTCACCTTCCCGCGCGGGGTCAGTCACTTGCGGGCGTTCTCACCGGCCTCGTTGTCGGCCGCCTGCTCGGCGGTCTGCTGCTTGGGGATCTCCACGTCGTCCGCCGTGTCGACGACCTCCGCCAGGGGCTCGGCCGTCTCCTCCGCCGCCTCGGCCGTGTTCTCGGCCTCCGCTTCGGGCTGGGCGGCCTCGGTGGATCCCTTCGCCTCGTCCGACTTCTCCGCCTCCGTCCCGGCGGCCGGCTCGGACGCCGTCACGGCGGCCTCGTCCGGGTTCTTCGCCTTACGCCGGAACAGTGAGAAAACGCCCATATCAACCTCAATGCTAATCATGCGGGTTAATTCCCGCGCTCTCCCGGAGCGTCCCATTGCGTCATCCGGGCCGCCGGCACTCGAAACCGGCGCTTCGAACTCGCAACACGCAACGACCCCGGCTGCCCCGCGTCACGTAGCTCGTTCGAGAAGAGGCCCCGACATTTGCGAGACTGGGTCGGTGAGTAGCGCAGTTCCCCCACCACGGGTCATCGCCGTCGTCGGACCGACCGCGGCCGGAAAGTCCGATCTGGGCGTCTTCCTCGCCCAGCGCCTCGGCGGCGAGGTCGTCAACGCCGACTCCATGCAGCTCTACCGGGGGATGGACATCGGCACCGCCAAGCTGACCCCCGCGGAGCGCGACGGGGTCCCGCACCACCTCCTGGACATCTGGGACGTCACGGCCGCCGCCAGCGTCGCCGAGTACCAGCGGCTCGCCCGCGCCCGCATCGACGCCCTGCTCGCCGACGGCCGCTGGCCGATCCTGGTGGGCGGCTCCGGGCTGTACGTCCGGGGGGCCGTCGACAACCTGGAGTTCCCCGGCACCGACCCCGAGGTCCGCGCCCGGCTGGAGGAAGAGCTGACCCTGCGCGGCTCCGGCGCGCTGCACGCCCGGCTCGCCGCCGCCGACCCCGAGGCCGCCCACGCCATCCTGCCGAGCAACGGCCGACGGATCGTCCGCGCCCTGGAAGTGATCGAGATCACCGGAAAGCCGTTCACCGCCAACCTCCCGGGCCATGACTCCGTCTACGACACCGTCCAGATCGGCGTCGACGTGGCGCGCCCCGAACTCGACGAGCGCATCGCCCGCCGCGTCGACCGCATGTGGGACGCCGGCCTGGTCGACGAAGTGAGCGCACTCGAGGCGCAGGGGTTGCGCGAGGGGCGTACGGCGTCGCGTGCGCTCGGCTACCAGCAGGTCCTCGCGGCGCTCGCCGGGCAGTGCACCATGGACGAGGCGCGGGCCGAGACCGTGCGTGCCACCAAGCGCTTCGCGCGCCGCCAGGATTCATGGTTCAGACGCGACCCGCGGGTGCATTGGCTCAAGGGGGGTCTCGCCGACCTGACGGAACTCCCGCAGCTCGCACTGGCGTTGATCGAACGACCGGTCACAGCCTGATCACGTCATGGCATCGGGTCGCCCCGGCGGTCATCCCGGCCTCCGGGGGCGTGCCATCATCGAGCTTCGATCGACCAAGTGGAGTCCGAGTTGGGAGGGCGCGTGGCGATGGAGGCCGGCCCTCGCGACACCGCACAAGGCACGGAGCAGGGCACCGCGGAGGACGTGGAGCAGCTGGTTACCGAGGGGTACGCACTGGATCCCGACGGCGAACCGCTGAGCCCCGACGGTCCCGACGACCAGACGCCCGGCGGCGTGAGCGACGACGGACCGGAACCGGACGAGATGTCCGGGCCGGAGGTCGAGGTCGAGCTGCGCCCCCAGCGCAGGCTGCGGCTCTGGCAGCTCGCGCCCATCGTGGGCCTCGCCGCGGTCGGCTCCCTGATGTTCGCCTTCCCACTCGCCTTCGAGTTCGGTGACGGCGGCGCCGTCGTCGCCATGCTCGGCCTGCTGATCTGCGCCACCGCCGCCGGCTGGGGCATGATGGCCGCCCGCCGCGTCGGTTACACGTGGCCCGGCCTCCCCGCCCGCGGCTCCGGCCGCCGCCCCGACTGGCGCCTCGTCCTCGCCTACGCCCTGGTCGTCGCCGCGGTCGCCTTCCTGGCCGTATGGCGGGTGGCACGGCTCCGCTAGCCCGCACCCGTCGTCGGCCCTCCCTGCGGAGCGCTCCCGTAAAATCGAGGGATGAGCACGCGCATCGCCTTCCTCAAGGGACACGGGACCGAGAACGACTTCGTGATCCTCCCGGACCCGGAGAACGCCCTCGACCTCTCCCCGGCCGCCGTCGCCGCCCTGTGCGACCGCCGCGCGGGCATCGGCGGCGACGGCGTGCTGCACGTCGTACGGTCCGCCGCGCACCCCGAGGCGAAGGAGTGGGCGGCCGAGGCGGAGTGGTTCATGGACTACCGCAACGGCGACGGATCGATCGCCGAGATGTGCGGCAACGGCGTGCGGGTCTTCGCGCGCTACCTCCTGCACGCCGGTCATGTCACCGAGGGCGACCTCGCCGTCGCCACCCGCGGGGGCGTGAAGAAGGTCCACATCGACAAGGACGGCGACGTCACGGTCGGCATGGGCCGCGCCCGCCTCCCCGAGGGGGACGTCACGGTGAGCGTCGGCGCGCACACCTGGCCCGCGCGCAACGTCAACCTGGGCAACCCGCACGCGGTGGCGTTCGTCGGCGACCTCGCGGACGCCGGGGACCTGTACACGGCGCCCCCCTTCAGCCCCGCCTCCGCCTACCCGGACGGCGTCAACGTCGAGTTCGTCGTCGACCGCGGCCCCCGGCACGTGGCGATGCGCGTGCACGAGCGCGGCTCCGGCGAGACCCGCTCCTGCGGCACCGGCGCGTGCGCCGTCGCCGTGGCCGCCGCCCGCCGCGACGGCGCCGACCCGGCGGTCACGGGCACCCCGGCGACGTACACCGTCGACGTCCCCGGCGGCACGCTCGTCATCACCGAACGACCCGACGGCGAGATCGAGATGACCGGCCCGGCGGTGATCGTCGCCGAGGGCGAGATCGATGCCAAGTGGCTGGAAAACGCGGTGCGTTGAGGTGTAGTAGGGCTTGACATGGCGGCGTCCGGAGCGCGGGCGCCGCTGACATCCAAGTCAACTCGGCGTTCAGGCGTGCGAATCCATGGCGCACCCCGGCCGGGGTGGCTCGAAACCGTAAACCTCGGAACCTTCGCTCGAATGGGTGATCCGTTTCACGCTCGGCGAGAGGCGGTCGGACGGGCGTGATGGGCTCGGTAGCATCAAGCACCGGCACGGACGGGGGAACGACACGAAACCCCTGAGCCGCCGCACGCCATGGGGCACCCGTCCGCCGGTCCACGCAGCCGGAGGTGCCCATGAGCGCGGAGGCCACGAACCCCGCCGTATCGCCCGCCCCTGCGCCGCCACCAGCGCACCGCAGGAAGGGCCGACCTCGTATCGACCTGCGCCGTCTGGGCCGCGCCGCACTCCTCGGTCCGACGACCCGCGGCCGGGTGCCCGACGCGATCAGCCATCTCGCCGACGCGCACCGCGCCCACCACCCCGACGCCGATCTCGACCCGCTGCGCCGGGCGTACATCCTCGCCGAGTCCTCGCACCGCGGTCAGATGCGCAAGAGCGGCGAGCCGTACATCACCCACCCGCTCGCCGTGACCCTGATCCTCGCCGAACTCGGCGCGGAGACCACGACCCTGACGGCCTCTCTGCTCCACGACACCGTCGAGGACACGGAGGTGACCCTCGATCAGGTGCGCGAGGAGTTCGGCGCGGAGGTCTGCTTCATCGTCGACGGCGTCACCAAGCTGGAGAAGGTCGACTACGGCGCCGCCGCCGAACCCGAGACCTTCCGCAAGATGCTCGTCGCCACCGGCAACGACGTCCGCGTGATGTCGATCAAACTCGCCGACCGGCTGCACAACATGCGCACCCTCGGCGTGATGCGCCCCGAGAAGCAGGAACGCATCGCCAAGGTCACCCGGGACGTACTGATCCCGCTCGCCGAACGGCTCGGCGTCCAGGCCCTCAAGACCGAACTGGAGGACCTCGTCTTCGCGATCCTCCACCCCGAGGAGTACCGGCACACCCGCGAACTGATCGCGGAGAACAGCGCGCACGAGCCCGACCCGCTCGCCGAGATCGCCGACGAGGTACGCGGCGTCCTGCGCGAGGCGGGCATCCAGGCCGAAGTCCTCATCAGGCCCCGCCACTTCGTCTCCCTGCACCGGGTCTCCCGAAAGCGCGGACGGCTGCGCGGCACCGACTTCGGCCGGCTCCTGGTCCTCGTCGGCGAGGACGCCGACTGCTACGCGGTCCTCGGCGAACTGCACACCTGTCTCACGCCGGTGGTCTCGGAGTTCAAGGACTTCATCGCCGTACCGAAGTTCAACCTGTACCAGTCGCTGCACACCGCCGTCGCGCGCGGCGACGGCCAGGTCGCCGAAGTCCTCATCCGCACCCACCAGATGCACAAGGCCGCCGAGGCCGGTGTCGTCGCGCTCGGCAATCCGTACGCCGCGCCCGCGGACGAGCAGACCGACGGTCAGCGCCCCGACGGCGAGGGCGAGCGCGTCGACCCCACCCGCCCCGGCTGGCTCTCCCGCCTCCTCGACTGGCAGGAGGCGGCCCCGGACGCGGACATGTTCTGGTCCACCCTCCGCGAGGACCTCGCCCAGGACCGCGAGATCACCGTGTTCCGGCCCGACGGGGGCACCTTGGGGCTCCCCGAGGGCGCGAGTTGCGTGGACGCGGCGTACGCGCAGTACGGCGAGGACGCGCATGCCTGCATCGGCGCCCGCGTCAACGGCCGCCTGGCGACACTGAGCACGGTCCTGAAGGACGGCGACACCGTCCAGCTCCTCATGGGCCAGGACCCGGCCTCCGAGCCCTCCAGAGAGTGGCTGGAGCACGCCCACACACCCGCCGCGCGCATCGCCATCCAGCGCTGGCTCGCCACCCACCCCTCGCCCGCCGCCGACGCCGAGCAGGAGGAGCGCGAGGAGCGCGACGGCGCGCGCAAGGACGAGACGCCCGCCCTGCGCCCCGCCCTCGACGAGCCCGCCGCGGCCTCCGACAGCATCGGCGCCGTGGTCGTCGTGGACCGGCCCGAGGCGACCGTACGACTGGCCGGCTGCTGTACGCCCGTACCGCCCGACGAGGTCACCGGCTTCGCCGTGCGCGGGGGAGTGGTGACCGTGCACCGCGTCGCCTGCGCCGCCGTGACCCGGATGAAGGGCCTGGGGCGCCCGGAGATCGAGGTGCGCTGGGGCGACACCACCGAGTTCCGCGTCACCCTCGTCGCCGAGTCCTTCCAGCGGCCCCACCTGCTGGCCGACCTCACCGAGGCCATCGCCCTCGAAGGCGTCGACATCGTCACCGCCACCGTCGAACCCCCGACCCAGCAGCGCGTCCGCCACACCTACACACTCCAACTCCCCGACGCCGCCCACCTCCCGAACCTCATGCGCGCCATGCGGAACGTCCCGGGCGTCTACGACGTGGACCGCGCCCAGCACCAGGCGACGGCCACGCACTGAGCGACCCCCGGGCGGGCGGGGGCGGCCCGGCAGACGAGGGCCCGGAGGGGGTGGGCCGGGTGGGCACCGGGCCGCTCGTTCGGGTGGGACCGCTGCGCGTCGGCGGCGTGCGGCGGGAGCGCGCTGGTAGCGGTGGTCCATGCCGCTCACCCCACGCATCCGGAGCCGTCGCGTCCAGGCCGCGCTGCTCGCCTCCGCCGTCACCGTCTGCCTGACCGCCGCGAGCGTCCCCGCACCCGCCGAGCCGCTCGGCGTCGGCGACCGCCTCTTCCCGCACCTCGGCAACCCGGGCTACGACGTGCGGTCGTACGACCTCGACCTCACCTATCCCGGCAGCAACAGCAAGCCCCTCACCGCCGTCACCACGATCGACGCCCGGACGACCGCCCCGCTGGAACGGGTCAACCTCGACTTCACCCACGGCAAGGTCGCCTCCGTCGAGGTCGACGGGGCGCCCGCCGCCTTCACGAGCGCGGGGGAGGACCTGGTGATCACACCCCGGGCACCGCTCCCCGAGGGCAGCCGGACACGGATCACCGTGCGGCACACCAGTGACCCCGTGTACACGGGCGACGAGGAGGGCGGCTGGCTGCGCACCGCCGACGGGCTCGCGATGGCGAACCAGGCCGACGCGGCACACCTGGTGTTCCCCTGCAACGACCACCCCTCCGACAAGGCCATGTTCACCGTCCGTGTCACCGTGCCCGAGGGCTACACGGCCGTCTCCAACGGCCTCCCCATCGGCACCGACCGTGCCCCCGGCACCACCACCTGGACCTACCGCACCCAGCACCCCATGGCCACCGAGCTGGCCCAGGTCTCCATCGGCCGCTCCGCCGTCCTGCACCGCACCGGCCCCCACCGACTGCCGGTCCGCGACGTGGTCCCCGCCAAGGACCGCGAGAAGCTCGAACCCTGGCTCGCCAAGACCCCCGCCCAGATCACCTGGATGGAGGACAAGGTCGGCCGCTACCCCTTCGAGACGTACGGCGTGCTGATCGCCGAGGCGCAGACCGGCTTCGAGCTGGAGACCCAGACCCTCTCCCTCTTCGAGCGGGACCTGTTCGTCCGCCCCGAGTACCCCAAGTGGTACGTCGAGTCGATCATGGTCCACGAGCTGGCCCACCAGTGGTTCGGCAACAGCGTCAGCCCCCGCACCTGGTCCGACCTGTGGCTCAACGAGGGCCACGCCACCTGGTACGAGGCCCTGTACGCCGAGGAGACCGCGGGCAGGACGGTCGAGGCCCGCATGAAGGCCGCGTACGCCGCCTCCGACCGCTGGCGGACCGCCGGGGGGCCGCCCGCCGCACCCAAGAAGCCCAAGAACGGCCAGAAGATCGGCATCTTCCGCGCGAACGTCTACGACGGCGCCGCACTCTTCCTGTACGCCCTGCGCCAGGAGATCGGCACCCGCGCCTTCGCCCTGCTCCAGCGGGCCTGGGTCACCGTCCACCGGGACGGCGTCGCCTCCACCGCCGACTTCCGGGACCTCGCCGGCCGGATCGCCGGACGCGACCTGGACGCCTTCTTCCACGCCTGGCTGTACGAGGTCAGGACGCCACCGATGCCGGGGCACCCCGACTGGAAGTCGGCCCCGGTCGAGCAAGGGAAATAACCCGGGTGACGAGACGGGGCGTACCGTGCGACCATCGTCGGGTCGACGGCGGGAATCCCCGGGAATCTCCCGGAATCCCCGGACGTTGTCGCCAGTGACGGCTCGGGCTCCGTGAAGATCCGCAAGGACCGACGAGGAGCCGGTGGAAATCCGTCGCCCTTCGGTATCCCCAATCGACGTAAGGACCCAATGACCTCCTCTTCTTCCCCTTCCCAGGCCGCACAGAGCGCCTTCGCGCAGAACACCCCCGAAGGTCTTCGGGCCGATGCCCTGATGGAAGAGGACGTCGCCTGGAGCTTCGAGATCGACGGAGAGCGGGACGGCGACCAGTTCGACCGCTCCGACCGCGCGGCCCTGCGCCGTGTCGCGGGCCTCTCCACCGAGCTCGAGGACGTCACCGAGGTCGAGTACCGGCAGCTCCGCCTGGAGCGCGTCGTACTCGTCGGTGTCTGGACCACGGGAACCTCGCGGGACGCGGAGAACTCGCTGGCCGAGCTGGCCGCCCTCGCGGAGACCGCGGGCGCGCTCGTGCTCGACGGCGTGATCCAGCGCCGCGACAAGCCGGACGCGGCCACCTACATCGGCTCCGGCAAGGCCAACGAGCTGCGGGACATCGTCCTCGACTCGGGCGCGGACACCGTCATCTGCGACGGTGAGCTGAGCCCGGGCCAGCTCATCCACCTCGAAGACGTCGTCAAGGTCAAGGTCATCGACCGTACGGCCCTGATCCTCGACATCTTCGCCCAGCACGCCAAGTCCCGGGAGGGCAAGGCACAGGTCGCGCTCGCGCAGATGCAGTACATGCTGCCGAGGCTGCGCGGCTGGGGTCAGTCGCTGTCCCGGCAGATGGGCGGCGGCAAGGGCGGCGGCCTCGCCACCCGTGGTCCCGGTGAGACCAAGATCGAGACGGACCGGCGTCGGATCCGCGAGAAGATGGCGAAGATGCGCCGGGAGATCGCGGAGATGAAGACCGGCCGCGAGATCAAGCGCCAGGAGCGCCGCAGGAACAAGGTGCCCTCGGTCGCCATCGCCGGCTACACCAACGCCGGCAAGTCCTCCCTGCTCAACCGGCTCACGGGCGCGGGCGTCCTGGTCGAGAACGCCCTGTTCGCGACCCTCGACCCGACCGTGCGCCGGGCCGAGACCCCGAGCGGGCGGCTGTACACGCTGGCGGACACCGTCGGCTTCGTACGGCACCTGCCGCACCACCTCGTCGAGGCGTTCCGCTCCACGATGGAGGAGGTCGGCGACTCCGACCTGATCCTGCACGTGGTCGACGGTTCGCACCCCGACCCGGAGGAGCAGCTGGCCGCCGTGCGCGAGGTCATCCGCGACGTGGGCGCGACGAACGTGCCCGAGATCGTGGTGATCAACAAGGCGGACGCGGCCGACCCGCTGACGCTCCAGCGGCTGCTGCGGATCGAGAAGCGTTCCATCGCGGTCTCGGCCCGCTCCGGCCAGGGCATCGAGGAACTGCTCGCCCTGATCGACGACGAGCTGCCGCGCCCCTCGGTCGAGATCGAGGCGCTCGTGCCGTACACCCACGGCAAGCTCGTCGCCCGCGCCCACACCGAGGGCGAGGTGATCTCCGAGGAGCACACCCCGGAGGGCACCCTGCTCAAGGCCCGGGTGCACGAGGAACTGGCCGCCGACCTGACGCCGTACGTCCCGGCGGCCACGACCGCCTGACGGTCCGCCGCGCCGGCCCGGCCTGACGGCCAGGCCGGGGAGCGCGACCGGTCCGGCCGTCCGTCCGTCGCGCCGGTCGTCCCAGGCATGGCCGAAGGCCCGCCCCCTCCGCCGAGGGGCGGGCCTTCGGTATGTGTGCGGGAGCACCGGCCGCTTGGTGCCCCCGCACACCCCCGTCCACCCCCGTGCTACGCGGTCTTCTCCTTGACCGCGTAACCGGGGGAGGTCTCCGTCTCGCTCTCGGCCATCGAGCGGGCGCGTCCGCCGTAGTAGGCGGCGATCAGCTCACCGGGGCCGTAGGCGGGGTGCGCGGCACGCGCCGCGTTCAGCCGGACGAAGATGTTCCACTCGTCGTGGCAGCCGAGGCTGTACGAGCCGCCCGCCCGCACGGTGTAGAAGCGGACGAACTCCTTGCGCCGGGCCTCCCAGACCGCCGCGTCGACCGGATCGGTGAGATCCAGCGGACGCCTGCCGCCCGCAGGGCCGTCCGGGACGGTGCCGAAGTCGGTCCAGAAGTCCGGGTCGACGGCGTACTTGCGGGCGAAGTACGACTCCACCGCGGCCACCAGCGCACCGCCGCCGCCCGAGTCCGTACGGGAAGAAGCCGTGCACGTCGTCGGGGCCGAGGAACTAGAACGCGTCGAACAGACCGCCGAGCTGGAGCTTCTGGCGCGAGGGCCGGCCGGGCGGGCCGGGCGGGTCCGTGAGGTAGTGGTCCTCGGCCAGCACCAGGGTCCACATCCGCATGTAGTCCCCGCCGGTCGGCCGGGCGGTGCCCATCAGAACCTCGATCGACAGGGGCCGGCTCTTCTCCCGGGAGAGCTCCTCGATGTGCCGCATGACCAGGCCCGTGCCCTCCTTCGACTCCAGCTGGTACGCGGCCGGATTCACGACGAAGAACCGCTCGCCCCACTCGGAGGCCAGCCGGCGGGCCACGAAGTTCGCGATCTCGGTGTTGGTCCGGAAGTGACCGCCGCCCCGCGAGCTGATCGGACAGCTCAGATAGAGGACCACACGGTCCTCCGCCTGGGCGCGGGCGATGTCCGACTGGATGAGGGCGACATGCTTCTCGAAGACGTCGAACCAGTCGCCGGTGTGCCACTCGAAACGGATGGCCGGGCCGCCAGGGACCGGGAGACCGATCGCGGTGGGTACGGACGGCCGCGTCGAGGGAGCCGCCGGCTCTGCGGTGGCCGCTGCGGTAGTGGCCCCGGCGGTGGCGGTCGTGTCGGTGGTGGTCGTCAGGGTCGGGTTCTCGGGCATGGTGTGGGTCCGTTCTCAACTTCACCAGCCCGTGGGGCCGAGCAGGTTGTTGTTGCGTACCTTGATCCGGTCCGGGACCCCCGCGTTGTAGGCGGCGACGAAGTCCACGTTCAGCTCGTCCTCGGCGCCCGTCTCGTCCATCACGCGCAGCACGGTGAACCAGGAGTTGAGCAGGCCGTCGAAGTGCACGATGCACCAGGTCAGTTCGACGGCCATCGCATTGACCCAGGCCTCCAGATAGGCCTCCGTGCCGGTGCCCGGCACCTCCGCGAGCGGCCCCTTGGCGATGTTCTCGGCAGCCACACCCCGCAGGACCTCGCGCAACTCGGTGAACTGCGCGTCGGTGACCGCGTGCGGGTCGCGCTGGATCGTCTCCGCCAGCCGCAGCAGCGTCTCCTCGGCACGCGCCGCCCGCTGCGCGGGGTCCACATGGGGGAGTTGGCCGCTGAGCAGGCCGTAGCCGATGAAGCTGTGGTGGGTGAGGGAGTACCGGCTGCGGTTGAGCAGGCTCACCAGGTTGATGACCAGCTCCTTCGTCACCCGGTCGACGAAGCCGCCCTGCGGGAACAGGACGCTCTCCCCGGCCGGGTCCCCGGGAGGCCGGGGCGCGGGCGCGTAGCGGGGGGCGTCGAAGATGAACGAGTTGGCGTACTCGACCTCGGTGAGCGCGAGGCCGGGCAGCCACGCCATCGTCCGGAACAGGTTGCTGGGAAGGCCCCAGTCCCGGATCGACCTGTCGAACTCGGTCCGGACCCGCGCCTCGGTCCGCCCGGCGGGCAGCACGGGCACACGGGGGCCGGGGGCGGCGGGCGGGATCAGATCGGACATGGGGTCACGCTCCTTGTCGGCTCCGGGGGGCGTCGGCCGTCGGCCGAGCGGGGGCAGGTGAAGGGGCAGGTGCGGGGGGTTGGTGGGTGGAGGGCGTTGGTCGCCGGGGTCCGCCGGATGCGGTCAGCCGGAGGCCGTCAGCCGAAGGGGGTCAGGCGGCCGTAGCGGTCCGCCCAGTGGCCGGTGAGCCCCGGGAAGCGGTCCAGCACCTCCCGCACGGCCTCCCCGGAACGGGGCTTCATCTCCTGCGGCAGCCACAGATGGCCGCCCTGCTCCGGCGGGACCAGTCCGCGGACCAGGCTCCGGACGATCACCCGGTCGCGCCGGGAGTCCTCGCCCTCACCCTCGGGCCGGTGCGGGTTCTGCGCCACGGCCGAGGCGGCGCCCCGGGTGGAGATCTGGTCGACCTCCGGGACGAGCCGCCAGAGCTGCTGGGCCTGGTAACTGGTGACGGAACCGGCGAGGTTGGCCTCGATGCCCCGGTGGTGGCAGTAGTCGACGAAGAACCGGATGCCGTCCAGGCTGAGGATGCCCCGCCGCTTCAGACCGGTCGTCTCGTCGATGTCCAGGGAGTTGAAGTCGGTCATGTCCGGGCTGCGTTCGGTCGCGACCAGGCCGACCCGGGCCACCTTCAGCAGCACGCTGGTGTCGAGCATCATCGCGCCCGCGCCCGCGCCGGCCCGGACGGTCGCGTCGACCATACGGGCGATCGCCTCGCGGTCGGTGCGGCGGGCGGAGGGGTCGCTCGTGATGCCGTAACGGGCGTGCGGGAACAGCTCGTTGAGCGCGACCGTGGTGTGCCGGGTGCCCTCGGGCAGGACGCCGTGGTCGATCAGCGACCCCAGGTCCACCTGACCGGGGTCGGTGGACAGGAGCCTGCCGTGCTCGTCCCGCAGCGTCCCGGCCGCATATCCGGTCAGGTCGAAGCCCTGCTCGGTGCCGGGCTCGCCGGGGTGGAACTCGCGCAGGCCCACCAGGGCCCGGCGGATCGCGTCCACCGAGCGGCGCTCCTCCCGCAGATCGAGGTCCTGGGCGAACAGCACCGACATCACCTGGGTGTGCGAGAAGCCCTCGGTGCGCCGCAGCGTCTGCACGCACTCGCGCAGCACATCGGTGAGCAGCCCGGTCTCCATGCTGTCGAGGCCCACCTTCACGATGCCGCAGGGGTGCACCCGGGTCCCCATGGACACCGCCACCCCGAGTGCGGCCTGCGAGGCCTTGCCGGCGATCTCGTACGCGGACTTCTGGATCGCCGCCCCGGTGCCGGAGCGGTCGAAGAGCAGCTGGTCCTCGCCGATGTTGGTGGAGAGCTGGACCTCCGGATCACGCCGGAAGCCGAGCACCGCGTCGCTGACCGCCATGATCTGCTGCGGCTTGATGTTTGCCGAGGGCGCTGCGCGGATCCTCGCTGTCGATGATTCTGCCGCCCCCGAGGACGGCCTCGCGGGCCTCCTGCGGATTGAAGACACTGACAAGCAGTTTGCGGTTCATCGTCCGGTCATCGGTCATGGGAAACCCCGGTATCGGATCGCCGGTCAGGTTCACGCGGACTCATACTGGTTTGCCATTTCCGGCCCAGGGGTCGTCCCGTGGGGGAGGCGGTTCATTCGCTGTCCGCGATGGCCATTCGAATGTCGCAGTACGGGGCTCGCCGTGTCCAATAGATTCGTTGATAACCTCTCGGCATGGATGTGGATCTGCGCTTGCTGCGATCATTTGTCGCGGTCGCGGAAGAACTTCACTTCACCCGCGCGGCGCAGCGCCTGCACATTACGCAGCCCGCGCTTTCCAAACAGATCGAGCAACTGGAGCGGAGCCTTCGGCTGCCCTTGCTGAAGCGGTCCAGCCGCTCGGTGACCCTGACCGCCGCGGGCCGGGCGCTGCTGCCCGGGGTGCGCCGGATCCTGGCCGACTGGCAGGGCGTGGTCGGCGCGGCCCAGGAGGCGGCGGCGACGGAGGAGCGGACGCTGCGGGTCGGCTTCATCGCCAACGCGGCCAGCGAACTCACCCCCCGGATCCTCGCGACCTTCGGCATGATCCGGCCGGACTGGCGGGTCGTGATGACCCAGGCGCCGTGGATCGACCCCACGGCCGGGCTGGCGGGCGGCGACGTGGACGTGGCGCTGGTCCGGCTGCCGCTGCCGCACGGGCCGTCGAGCATCCGTACGCAGGTGCTGCTGTCCGAGGGCCGCTGGGCTCATGGCGGCCGGGCATCCGCTGGCCGGGCAGGACGTGGTGCGCTTCGAACAACTGCTGGACGAGCCGTTCGTCGCCGTGCCCGTGGAGTCCGGGGTCTGGCGCGACTTCTGGCTGGCGCTCGACCACCGGGACGGCCATCCCGTCGTCATCGGTGCCGAGGTGAACAGCACGGACGAGTGGATGGAGGCCATCGCCAACAACTTCGGGGTCTGTCTGACCGGCGCCTCCACCGCGCGGTTCTATCCCCGCCCCGGGGTCGTCTGCCGCCCGATCGACAAGATCACGCCCACGGAGGTCGCCGTGGCCTGGCGCGCGGCCGACAACCGCCAGGTGGTCGCCGACTTCGTCACGGCCTGCTCGGAGACGGTCGCGGCGGCCGGTGACATGGGTGCCGGTACGTGACATAGCGGAACTCGGACAGGGCATCCGGAATGCGCCAGTCCGTCGAATCGGTTCTCGAATTCTCCGCTGAATCGTGTGCTGAATCACCCTGGGATTCACCTCCCGGGAGGGATGCGAAATGGTTTCTCCCTGGCTGTCACCGAGCTGACGGCAAACATTCCATCCCGGCATGAACGAATCTATTGGACGCTGTCACTTCGGCGTTGCGAGCATTCGGAAGAAAGGACCCGCCACCCGGCCGGGCCACCGGACCACCGGGCCCACGGTCTCCGGCCGCCGCATCGCTGAAGGGTATTCACCGTGGTAAATCTCCGCGCAGTCATTGTCGGCTGCGGACGTAGCGCTTCCGCCGCCCATGCCTCCGCCCATGCCGCCGACCCCCGCGTGAACCTGGCCGCGATGGTCGACCCCGACCGTGGCAGAGCCCGGGCGCTGGCCCGCCGGTTCGGCGTCCGCGAGGTCTTCACCTCTCTGGAGGAGATGCTCGCGACGACGGACGTCGACCTCGTCAGCATCTGCGCCCCGCCCCCTCTGCACGCCCCGCTCGTCACGACCGCGCTCCGGGCCGGCTGCCATGTGCTCTGCGAGCCCTCCGCCGCCACCGACCCCGCGGACCTGGCCCGCCTGTCCGCACTCGCCACGACCGAACACCGCGTCCTGACCTACGCCTTCCCCTGCCGCCACCTCACCGAGACCCGCACCGCCCGCGGCATCGTCGACGCGGGAGAGATCGGCGAGATCCACGAGATCCAACTCGGGGCGCGGGGGTGGTGCGAGGTGGTGGACGGGGGGTCGTGGGAGGTAGTGAAGGAGGGGGCGCGGGAGGCGGTGGACGAGGGGTGCCGCGCCGATGGCTGCCGCCTCGACCGCCCGCCAGGGACGCCCGGCGCACTCGACGCCCGGCCGGCCTGGGGCGCGGATGGATCAGGGGGCCGGTCTTGGGCTGCGGAGTGCGCCGGCTCTGGGTCTTGGGCTATGGAGGACGCCGCCTCCGGGCCTTGGGCTGCGGAGGAAGCTGGCTCCGGGGCTTGGGCTGTGGATTGTGTCGGCTCCGGGTCTTGGGCTGCGGAGGACGCTGCTTCCGGGTCTTGGGCCGCGGATTGTGTCGGCTCTGGGGCCTGGCCTGCCAAGAACACCGGCTCCGAGTCCTGGGGCGCCGATGCGCCGTGCGACCGGGCGCGGGCCGTCGATGTGTCGTACGACCGGTCCCGGGCCGTCGATGTGTCGTACGACCGGTCCCGGACCGTCGATGTGCCGCACGACCGGTCCCGGGCCGCTGGTGCACCGTGCGACCGGTCCCCGGCCGCCGATGAACCGGGCGACCAGCCCGGGCCGCCGATGAACCATGCGACCGGTCCCGGGCCGCCGCCGGCGCTCACTGCCGGCACCGAACCCACGCCGACCGCAGCCCCCTGACCGACACCGGTATCCACCTGCTCGACCTGGCCATGTGGATCACCGGCTTCCCCGAGCCCGTCGAGACGCTCTGGGCCACTGCCGATCGGCTCCTCGCGGCGGCGGAGAGTGCGGACGGTGGCGCCGTACGGCCACCGGCAGGGTCGGCGCCGGGGCGCCAGCGGGTGCGTGCCGAGCGGGGGACCGACTCTGCCGACGCCAGGGCCGCCCGAGCCGTGGCGCGGGAGCACCCGGACGCGAGGCCGATCTCCCCTGCCGAGCACCCAGCCACCGGCCTCGGCGCCGCCCAGGGCCCCGGCCCACTCTGCCCCAGCGGCACCGCCTGATCCGCTGCAGCGACGGCCTGTCTCTGAGCCTCACCACCTCCGACGGCCCCTCGTGCACCACCGCCTACGCCACCTCGTACGCCGCCGCGCACGGCACCGCGTACGCCGCCGATCCGCCCGACGAGGACACCGTCCGGGTGCGGCTGGTCGGTGACCGGGGCGCGCTGGAGATCTTCCCTCTGCTGCTGTCCCACCCGAACCAGTCCGCCCTGAGCCACCCCCTCCCGCCCCTCCCGGGCAGGCCCCGCGACCTCCAACTCGCCCGCACACGCCAGATCACCGCGTTCGTCGACGCCTGCCTCGGCCGGGGCCCGGCGCCGGTGACCGCCGCCGAAGCCATCCATGTGCAGAAGATCGCCGACAGCCTCCACCACACGGCCCACGCCACCCCCGTTCCCCGGGAACCGGACGCTCTCGGCCGGACAGCCGTCCTCGGCCAGCCGAGCCCCCACGAGGCCACCTCCACCCCCACCCCCACCACCGTCGACGACCCCGCTCCGGAGGCGAGCCGTGCCTGAGACCAACCTCGCGCTCTTCGGCGGTGACCCGGTGGTCACCGAACCCCCCACCTGGCCACAGCGCGGATCGCTGGAAGCCCGCATGCTGCGCGAAGTCCTGGACGACGGCCAGTGGTCACTGCACGGCGGCACCCGCTGCACCCGCTTCGAGTCCCGCTTCGCCGCACTCCAGGGCCTCGGCCGCGTCCTGACCGTCAGCAACGGCACCGCCGCCCTGCAACTCGCCTGCGAGGCCCTGGGCCTGGGCCCCGGCGACGAGGTCATCGTCCCCGGCCTCACCCGCCCGGGCACGGCCGGCGCGGTCCTGGACGCGAACGCCGTGCCCGTCCTCGTCGACGTGGACCCCGACACCTGGTGCCTGGACCCGGCAGCCGTGGAGGCCACCGTCACGGAGCGGACCCGCGCGATCGTCGCCGTCCACCTCTACGGGACGATGCCCGACCTCACGGCCCTGGCCGCCCTCTCCGCCCGGTACGGCCTCGCCCTGATCGAGGACTGCGCCCACGCACCCGGCGCCCGCTGGGAGCGGTACGGCGCCGGCTCGGTCGGCACCCTGTCCTGTTTCAGCTTCGGGAGGACCAGCACCCTCACCGCGGGCGAGGGCGGCTGTGTCGCCACCGCCGACCCCCTGCTCGCGGGCCGTCTCGCCGGCCTCCGCGACCGCGGCCGCCCACCGGCGGGCTCGCCGCCCGGCTGGCGGCCCCTTCAGGGCGGCAACCACCGGATGACGGAGTGGCAGGCCGCGATCCTGCTCGCCCAGTGCGAACGCTTCGCGGAACAACGCGAACGACGCGAGAGGGTCACCCGCCGCTGGCGCGAGGCGGCACTCGCCTCGGGCTTCCTGCGCCCCGCCCGCCTGCTCCCCGAGGTCGAACGACCACCCGGACAGGCCCTCGCCCTGTCGTACCTCCCCGACACGGACCTCCTCGGAGACCTCCCCGTGGCGACCGTCCGAGCCGCTCTCGCCGCCGAACTCAGCGTCCCCGTCGAGGCCTGCTACCGCCCCCTCGACACCTCGCCCGCCTACCTGCCGCACAGCAAACCCCGGCACCACCTCTCCCAGGAGTACTGGGAGGCCATCGATCCCGGACGGGCCCGACTTCCGCACTGCGCCCGCCTGTTCGACGCCTCCGTGGTCCTCCCGCACACCGCGATGCTCCGCCCAGGCGCCGAGGACCATCTCCCTCAAGCCCTCGACCGGCTGGCCTGCCACGCCGACCAACCGCGTGACAGCGCCCTTCGCCCGCGCTCACCGCCCGCCGTACGAACCACTCAACTCGTCCTACAACGCCCTGGCCCGCCGCCCAACTGCGGTCGCGCGAGCCAGGCACTCTCGGCCGGACCGATCGACGTGTTCGACACGAGCAGAGGCTCCGTGCCCACCCCAGTCCCGCCCGCCCCCGTCCTTCCAGTCGCCGACATCGATGCCGTACTCCTCGAACGTGTCGGCGAGGACGTCGGGAATGCCGTCACCGTCCCCGGTCGGCGGTGCGCGAAGCGCCGGAACTGGGCTTGCCGCCCGCCTCTCCGCCGCCCGAGTCACAGACGGCGGCCGCCGGCACGAGCGCCACGACGAGTCCGGTGGCGGCGAGGAGACGTAGCCGACGCCGCCGCCGCCGATACCGTCGGCGATGTGAGAAACGCATGGTTCTCGACACCCGTCGGAACTATCCGTGTGTCACGCCCACCATGCGGGCGCGTCAGGGGGCCGGCGGAGGGCGCGCGACCGGCCAATTCCACGCGCCCTCCCTGCCGGTCACCGCGTGCGCGGCGTCACTGCGAGGCGAACTTGTCGCTCACCGCCTGGTACACACCCTCGGCCTCCTTGCCCAGCCGCGGCCCGGCCAGCCAGCCGGCGCTCACCGGACCGATCGAGGTGTTCGACACCAGCGCGGGCTGCCCGTCCGAGCCGGTCGCCACCCAGCCACCACCGGACGAACCGCCGGTCATGGTGCAGCCGATGCGGTACATCGTCGGGTCGGACGCGACGAGCGAGAGCCGCCCCGGCTTGTCCGTGCACTGGTACATCGTCTCGCCGTCGTACGGAGCCCCGGCCGGGTAGCCCGTCGCCGTGATGCTCTCCACCTGCGGTACGGCGGGCGCGTCGAAGTCCACCGGCAGCGCCGAACCGACCATCTCCTCCAGCGACTTGCCCCCGCTGCCCTCCTCCGGCGTCACATGGATCACCGCGAAGTCGTACGGCGCCCCGTCACCGCCCGTCTGGCCGCCCTGCTCGATCCACTGGTCCGAGGTCTGCGCCCAGTCCCCCCACCAGACGCCGTACGGAGCGACCTGCTCCTTGGTGGCCGTCTTCAGCTCCGCCGCCGACATACCGCTGTCGTTGTACGAGGGCACGAAGGCGATGTTGCGGTACCAGCCGCCCGACTTGCCGGCGTGCACACAGTGGCCGGCCGTCCACACCATGTTGGACTTGCCCGGGTTGGCCGGGTCCTGGACCACGGTCGCCGAGCAGACCATCGTGCCCTCGGGCGCGTCGAAGAACACCTTGCCCGCCTCGGGCGCGTTCGCGTGGTAGTTCGCCGACACCGCCTCCGCGTCGACGGACGCCGGCGTCGGGTCGGTCACGCCCTGGTCACCGGTGAGGTCGCTCTCGTCGACCTCCTTCTCCGGCTCCTCGGCGTCCCGCATCCGGTCCGGGTCCCACAGATCCTTGATGATCGGGTTGACGTAGTCCTCGGCCTCGCGCAGCCAGTCGTCCTTGTCCCAGTTCTTCCAGGCACCGCCCCGCCACTTGTCGAGGTCGATCCCGTGTTCCTTGAGCTTGTCCTTGATGTCGTCCGGGATCTGGATCTTGCCGTCGCCCGCACTGTCACTGTCCTGCGCGGACGCCGACGCGTCGGCGTTGGCCGTGGTGTCACCGGAGCCGCACGCGGTCGCGGTCAACGACAGAACCGCGGCTAGGCCGACCGCGGCCACGACGGGGGAGGTTCTGCGGCGCGCGCTCCTCCCACGACGAGCGGCGAAGAGCGATCGTATGGGTCGCATGGTCTGAACTCCCCCTGGGGCGTAAGAGAACTCTGTGCTGCCGAAGCGGATCACGCACGGCTCCGCCGCGCGCCCACCGCCCCCTTGTACGTAGCCGACACGGCATTCGTGCGGCTCGGTACCTCTGCTTCTTCGTACGTAGTCGTCGTACGCGCGGCTTGGTGCGGATCCGCCGCGCCGCGTCCCTACGGAACGGCACCACACACTATGCGGTCGTTGTGGGGGACATCCGAGGGAACGGCAACGGTTCCGTCACGGCAAGGATCTTCGCCCCACCCGCTTCCCCGTGCGAGTCGCGTCGTTGGTACGGGCGGGGGACCCGCCGGTGTTCGGTGACCCCTGCCAACTCGCCTCTGAGCAGCGGGAGGAAGTGCAGTCGTGGCGGTGACCGAGTCTGCGATGGCGCCGGTCGGGCGTGAGGCCGAGCGGGCGCGTGTGGGACACGAGGACGAACGGGCGCGCACACGGCGGGAGCACGAGGGGGCGCGCTCGGCGCACGAGGGGATCCTGCGGCGGCAGGCCGCCCGTGAGTCGGCTGCCCGCACCTACGCACGGGCCCTGCCCATCGTGCCCGTACGCGCACGCGGACTGACCATCGAGGGCGCCGACGGCCGCCGCTACCTCGACTGTCTGTCCGGCGCCGGCACCCTCGCCCTCGGCCACAACCACCCGGTCGTCCTCGAAGCCATCCGCAAGGTCCTCGACTCGGGCGCCCCCCTGCATGTCCTCGACCTGGCCACCCCCGTCAAGGACGCCTTCACCACCGAGCTGTTCCGCACCCTTCCCCCGAGGCTCGCCGACCGCGCGCGGATCCAGTTCTGCGGACCCGCCGGCACCGACGCCGTCGAGGCCGCCTTGAAGCTGGTCCGCGCGGCGACCGGACGCACCGGACTGCTCGCCTTCACCGGCGCCTACCACGGCATGACCGCCGGGGCCCTGGAGGCATCCGGAGGCGCCCACGACGTACGCGTGGCACGTCTGCCCTATCCGCAGGACTACCGCTGCCCCTTCGGAGTCGGCGGCGAACGCGGTGCCGAACTCGCCGCCCGCTGGACCGAGTCCGTCCTCGACGACGCCAAGTCCGGTGTGCCGCTGCCCGCCGGCATGATCCTCGAACCCGTCCAGGGCGAGGGCGGCGTCGTCCCAGCCCCTGACGGCTGGCTGCGCCGTATGCGCGAGATCACCGCCGCGCGCTCGATCCCGCTGATCGCCGACGAGGTCCAGACGGGCGTGGGCCGCACAGGCCGGTTCTGGGCCGTCGAGCACAGTGGCGTCGTCCCCGATGTGATGGTCCTGTCCAAGGCCATCGGCGGCAGCCTCCCCCTGGCCGTCGTGGTCTACCGCGACGACCTCGACGTCTGGCAGCCCGGCGCCCACGCGGGCACCTTCCGCGGCAACCAGCTCGCCATGGCCGCCGGCGCCGCCACCCTCGCCCACGTCCGCGAGAACGCCCTCGCCGACCGCGCCGAGACCCTGGGCGCCCGCATGCTCGCCCAACTCCGCGGCCTCACCCATCACTTCGCCTGTGTCGGTGACGTACGAGGACGGGGGCTGATGATCGGCATCGAGATGATCACCCCGGACGCGCCCCCTCCCTCCAACACCACCGGCCCACACCCGCCCGCCCCTTCCCTCGCCACCGCGGTCCAACGCGAGTGCCTCCGCCGCGGCCTGATCGTCGAACTCGGCGGCCGCCACACCGGCGTCATCCGCCTCCTCCCACCTCTCACGATCACCGACGAACAGACGCACGCCGTACTCGACCGCCTGACGGACGCGATCGCCTCCGTGGCATCCACCGCCGAGGCCCGAGGAGCGGCGCCCCCGGTGCCCGAACGAGCCACGGGCCCTGGACCCGTGCCCGGACACCTGCCCGCCGGCTGACCACCGAGTCACCCCGCCCCACCAGGTGGCCGGGACTCCACCCCAGCCGCGAACCAGCCGCCCACCCCACGCACAGAACCACCCGACCATCACCCCGATCACCGTCCCGCCCTCCGCCCGCCCAAGTCCCCATGGCGCCACCGCCCTGCCTCCTCCCGCACAAGCCCCGTCCCACCCTCGCCCGCACCACCTCGCACACGTCCCATCCCGCTCGACCGCACGCCCCCGCGACTGCCCTCCCGCACGAGCAACCCCCAGGAACCGCCTTGAACCCGCTCTCCGCCTCCGAGGCCCCCACCCACGAACACGACACGACGGCAGCCCGCATCCCCATGCCCCCGGGCCCGCCGAGCGCCGAGCCATCACCCGCTCCGGTCGACCCACCGGCCTCCCGACCCGCGCCGGCTCCGCCCTCCGCCCAGCCGATCCCCGGCCAAGCCGCACTCGCGCACCCTCCGGCTCACCGTCCGACCGGGCCAGGTCAGCCGCGCGTCCCCTCGGCCCCCGCTCCAGTCATCGACGGAAACCGGAACACCGAGCCTCCGCCCGAGTCCGCCACCGACCCCCTGCACCACCCCGATCCACACACCGCGGCCCAGGCGGCAGCGGTCGAGAACCTGCTGCGTTGCTGGGTACGCGAACACGACCTCTCCTCTCCTCAGGACGGCACCCTCCGCATCCCGCTCCCCACGACCGGCACGACACTCCATGCCCCGGTGCGCTACTGGTCCCCGACCGGCTGGCACCGCTTCGGCCTCCCGCGTCTCGCCGGCACCCCCGAGACCGCACCCCCGGTCGACGCCAGGACGCTGGCGACCCTGCTGGCCAGGGAGACCACCGCGCGAGGCGCACACGAACCAGCCACGCGCGAGCCCCGACCCACGCCGACGCACACCCCCGCGTCCCCCACCACGGACCGACCGGCCCCTCTCGACCTGGTCGCCAGAGTCGCCGACTCAGCCCGCCGTATCGCCGTGTTCATCGCCGAGCGCCGAACCGCACCCACCGACCATCCGGACCGTTTCCTCGCGGCGGAGCAGGCTCTCGTTCTCGGTCACCCCCTGCACCCGACCCCCAAGAGCCGGCAGGGGCTCTCCGAGGCCGAAGCCCGGCTCTACTCACCGGAGACGCGCGGCTCCTTCCCCTTGCACTGGATGGCTGTCGCCCCCTCCGTCCTGTCGACCGACTCGGCATGGACCGAGCGCGGCCGTGTCATCCCCGCCGAGCAGCTGACCGCACGCCTGGCCGGCCCAGGGCTGCCCCTCCCGGAGGGCTACGCCGCCCTGCCCCTGCACCCCTGGCAGTCCCGCGAGGTCCGCAACCGCCCGCCCGTCGCCGCTCTGCTCGACGCCGGTCTGCTCCGTGACCTGGGGCCGCACGGCGACCCTTGGCATCCCACCTCCTCCGTCCGCACCGTTCACCGCACCGGCGTCCCCGCGATGCTGAAGCTCTCGCTGGGCCTGCGCATCACCAACTCCCGTCGTGAGAATCTCCGCAAGGAACTCCACCGAGGTGTGGAGGTCCACCGTCTGCTGCGCACCGGCCTCACCGAGCAGTGGCAGGCCGTTCATCCCGGGTTCGACATCGTCCGCGACCCGGCCTGGCTCGCGGTCACCGCACCGGACGGCGACCCTCTCCCCGGGCTGGACGTGGTCATCCGGCACAACCCCTTCGGCCCGGCGGACGACCCGTCCTGCGTCGCGGGACTGGTGTCCCCGAGGCCGTACGCCCGAGGTGAGCAGCGCGCAGGGCTCACCGCGGGCCACCTCGGTGAGACGCGGCCCTGCCCCGAGGGCCAGGACCCCGGGCGCCTCGACAACCCCGACCGGCAGGGCCGCGGTGCCGCTCCGGATGGCCACCTCGACCTCACCCTGCGGTCGCGCCTCGCCGATGTCCTCTCCCGCCTCGCCGGGCGCACCGGCCGCCCCCGGGACGCCGTCGCCGTCGAGTGGTTCCTGCGCTATCTGGAGCGGGTCGTGCGGCCCGTGTTGTGGTTGGACAGCGAGGTCGGGATCGCTCTCGAAGCCCATCAGCAGAACACGCTCGTCCTGCTGGACCCCGACGGCTGGCCCATCGGCGGCCGGTACCGCGACAACCAGGGCTACTACTTCCGCGAGTCCCGCCGTGCGGAGCTCACGGCCCGGTTGCCCGGCATCGGCGAGCGCAGCGACACGTTCGTCTCCGACGAGGTCACCGACGAACGGTTCGTCTACTACCTCGGTATCAACAACGTGCTCGGTCTCATCGGTGCCTTCGGCTCCCAGCGTCTCGGTGACGAACGGCTCCTGCTCGCCGCCTTCCGCCGTTTCCTCATGGATGCCGCCACCAGCCCCGCCCGGCTGAACACCACCCTGCCGGCCCGGCTGCTCGACTCACCCGTGCTGCGCTGCAAGGCCAACCTCCTGACCCGTCTCCACGGTCTCGACGAGCTCGTCGGCCCGGTCGACACCCAGTCCGTGTACGTCACCATCGCCAATCCCCTTCACCGCTGACCGGCCCCCGCCCCTGTTCAGCCCACCCGACTCCGTACTCCTACTCCCTTCAGCCCCGAGGAACATGACCCACCCGATCTCCTGAGAGGAGCGTCGCCGTGCCTCCCACCGACGCGAGCACCCCGGCGAGCACCGACACCGCCTCGGCCCCGACGAGCAATGAGGACACGCTCGAACTGCGCCTGCCCGACGACTTCCTCGCCCTCCTCGCCGAGAACGGAGACGAGGACGGTGGCGGTGGCGGGGACGAGTACGGCAGCCGGACCGAGGCAGGACAGGAGGTGCCCTCGGCCGGCGGCGAACTGCTCGACCATCTCGCCGACTGGGGGCCGGTCGTCACCCCGGCAGGCACCCTGCGTCTCGTCCCTGTCCGCCTCGAACGGGAGCTGCCGTTGATCGCCCACTGGATGAACGACTCGGCGGTGGCCTCCTCCTGGAAGCTCGCCGGCCCCGAGGCCGTGACCGCGAACCACCTCCGGTCGCAACTCGGCGGAGACGGCCGCAGCCTGCCCTGCCTCGGACTGCTGAACGGCACCCCGATGAGCTACTGGGAGATCTACCGGGCGGATCTCGACCCCATCGCCCGCCACTACCCGGCCCGCCCGCACGACACCGGCATCCATCTCCTCATCGGACCCGTGGCCGACCGCGGTCGGGGTCTCGGCTCCACCCTGCTGCGTGCCGTCGCCGATCTCGTCCTCGACAGAAGACCCTCATGTGCCCGCGTGATCGCGGAACCCGACCTGCGCAACTTTCCCTCCGTCTCCGCGTTTCTGAGCGCAGGCTTCCGGTTCTCCGCAGAGGTCGACCTGCCCGACAAACGGGCCGCCCTCATGGTCAGGGACCGGTTGCTGCGCGATCTGATGTAGATCCGATCTAGATCCGATGTGGATCTGCTGTGACGCCGTCATTTCTGGTACACCGCCCGCGCCGATGCGGTTCCCGATCGAGCCGACTCGATTTCCGGCCGCCGAGAATCGGCCCTCCCCGTCGAAGAGAACCGGTCTTGATCCCGCCCCTCACGCCCCATGCCTCCGCCTTGCTCACCCGTTTGTCAGTGGTGACCCGTAGGGTGGTCGCGCTATGACGAAGCCCTCACTCCACGAACTCCTGCACGCCGCCGTCACCGCTGTCGGCGGCATGGAGCGCCCCGGCCAGGTGACCATGGCCGAAGCCGTCGCGGAGGCGATCGACGACGGCTCCCATCTGCTGGTCCAGGCAGGCACCGGCACCGGAAAGTCGCTCGGCTACCTGGTGCCCGCCCTCGCCCAGGGAGAGCGCGTCGTCGTGGCGACCGCGACCCTGGCGCTGCAGCGCCAACTCGTGGAGCGGGACCTGCCGAGAACGGTCGACGCGCTGCATCCGCTGCTGCGCCGCCGCCCCGAGTTCGCGATGCTCAAGGGCCGGTCGAACTACCTGTGCCTGCACCGCCTGAACGAAGGCGTCCCGCAGGACGAGGAGGAGGGACTCTTCGACCAGTTCGAGGCGGCCGCGCCCTCCAGCAAGCTCGGCCAGGACCTGCTGCGCCTGCGGGACTGGTCGCAGGAGACCGAGACCGGCGACCGGGACGACCTCACCCCAGGTGTGTCCGACCGTGCCTGGGCCCAGATCTCCGTGTCGTCCCGGGAGTGCCTGGGCGCCACGAAGTGCGCGTACGGCGCCGAGTGCTTCGCCGAGATGGCCCGGGAGCGCGCCAAGCTCGCCGAGGTGGTCGTCACCAATCACGCACTGCTCGCGATCGACGCCATCGAGGGCGCGCCGGTGCTCCCGCAGCACGAGGTGCTGATCGTGGACGAGGCGCATGAACTCGTCTCCCGGGTGACCGGCGTGGCCACCGGCGAGCTCACGCCCGGCCAGGTCAACCGCGCCGTGAAGCGGTCGGCGAAGCTCGTGAACGAGAAGGTCGCCGACCAGCTCCAGACCGCCGCCGAGGGATTCGAGCGAGTCATGGAGCTGGCTCTGCCCGGCCGTCTGGAGGAGGTCCCCGAGGACCTGGCGTACGTCCTCATGGCGCTGCGCGATGCCGCCCGCGCGGTGATCTCGGCGATCGGCAGCACCCGCGACAAGTCCGTCCAGGACGAGGACGCCGTCCGTAAGCAGGCGCTGGCGGCCGTGGAGAGCGTGCACGACGTGGCGGAGCGGATCAGCAACGGGTCCGAGTGGGACGTCGTCTGGTACGAACGCCACGACCGTTTCGGCGCGTCCCTGCGTGTGGCCCCCATGTCCGTGTCGGGCCTCCTCCGGGAGAAGCTCTTCGCGGACCGCTCCGTCACCCTGGCCTCGGCCACGCTCAAGCTGGGCGGCGATTTCAACGGTGTGGGTGCGTCACTGGGGCTGGCGCCGGAGGGTACTCAGGGGGACGACCTTCCGCAGTGGAAGGGCGTGGACGTCGGATCGCCGTTCGACTACCCGAGGCAGGGCATCCTCTATGTCGCCAAGCATCTGTCGCGTCCCGCGCGCGACGGCGACCGGGCGGACATGCTGGACGAGCTCACGGAGCTGATCCAGGCGGCTGGCGGGCGCACGCTCGGCCTGTTCTCATCGATGCGGGCCGCCCAGCTGGCGGCGGAGGAGCTGCGCGTCCGGATCCCCGAGTACCCGATCCTGCTCCAGGGCGAGGAGACGCTCGGTGAGCTGATCAAAGGCTTCGCTGCCGACCCGAAGACCTGCCTCTTCGGCACGCTCTCGCTCTGGCAGGGCGTGGACGTGCCGGGCACCAGCTGTCAGCTGGTCGTCATGGACAAGATCCCGTTCCCACGCCCCGACGACCCCTTGATGAGCGCCCGCCAGAAGGCGGTGGAGGAGGCGGGCGGCAATGGCTTCATGGCCGTCGCCGCCACCCACGCGGCCCTGCTGATGGCCCAGGGCGCCGGCCGCCTCGTACGGGCGCAGGGGGATCGTGGCGTGGTCGCCGTACTGGACCAGCGGCTGGCGACCGCTCGGTACGGCAGCTATCTGAAGGCGTCGCTGCCCGACTTCTGGTACACGACGGACCGCAATCAGGTCCGCAAGTCGCTCTCCGCGATCGACAGCGCGGCGAAGGACAAGGAAGCGGCGAAGGACCAGGAGAAGGAAGCCGAGACGGTGGAGGCGGCAAAGGCATGACGAACGGCCGGTGGCCTGTCCCGATCGTTCGGGGGACAGGCCACCGGCCGTTCCGCGCAACAGTTCCGCACAAGCGTTCCGCGCGACAGTCTCAGGGCCCGCACCGGGCTTCCGCGGTGGGCCGGACAGGCCGGAGCCCCGGAACCGGCGCAGTGGATTCCGGGGCCCGGATCAGGGGCGGGGACGGGGCACGGGCGACCGTCCGCCGCTGGGTGTCAGACGCGGCGCAGAACGGCCACCACCTTGCCGAGGATGGTCGCGTCGTCACCCGGGATGGGCTCGTAGGCGGCGTTGTGCGGGAGCAGCCAGACATGGCCGTCCTCGCGCTTGAAGCGCTTGACCGTGGCCTCGCCGTCCAGCATGGCGGCCACGATGTCGCCGTTCTCGGCGACGGGCTGACGGCGGACCGTCACCCAGTCCCCGTCGCAGATCGCGGCCTCGATCATCGAGTCACCCACGACCTTCAGGACGAAGAGTTCGCCGTCGCCCACCAGCTGGCGGGGGAGCGGGAACACGTCCTCGACGGATTCCTCGGCCAGGATCGGGCCACCGGCGGCGATCCGGCCGACCAGCGGCACATACGACGCGGCCGGCTTGCCCGCCGTGTCCGTGGGCTGCGCCGAGGACTGGTCGGAGCCGCGGACCTCGTACGCACGCGGGCGGTGCGGGTCGCGGCGCAGGAAGCCCTTGCGCTCCAGTGCCATCAGCTGGTGTGCCACGGAGGACGTGCTGGACAGGCCGACCGCCTGGCCGATCTCCCGCATCGACGGCGGGTATCCCCGCCGCTGCACCGAGTCCCTGATCACCTCGATGACCCGGCGCTGCCGATCGGTGAGCCCGGAGCTGTCTGCCCTGATGCCTGGAGGTCGGCCGGGCAGGGCTCGCTTGGGCCCTTCATGGTTCGTGGCTTCGTTCATCGCATGCACCGGCTCGAGTCGGCTCTGGGAGCGGTCCTGGGCAGTGATGGTGGCACTGTCAGCGGTGGTGGTCACGTCGGCCCCTCTCGATGGTCTCCCGTGCAGCACAACGGTAGTTGCTTTCGAAAGGTTGCGCCAAACACACGTTCGAGTGAAAAACCGTGGATTACCGGACGTGACCATGTGTCTGGGTGTAGGGCTGGCGGCTCCGGCGGACAAAAGCGCTGATTGCTGTACTCTTCACCGCCGGGGCGGAGGGCCTTGTGGGCCCCTGTCGCCGCGTGGGTCAGTCTGCCACCCGGCACTTCGCCGGTCGGGTACCGACCCCTTTTTCCGTTGCGCCCCACCGTATCCGCGACCGCTACGCGACGGTAGGGATGCGCTCCGCGACGGTGTCACCGTCTGGCACATGCCAATACGTGGGCGACACGCGCGCTGCGGGTGGATTTACGTGCCAAGCCCTACATCTAGTGCTTGGATTGCCGTAACAGCCCAGAAGTTGTGGTCCCCCGGGTCTTAGGGCTCTTGGTCATCCCCTATGCTTGGGGCTGCTTCCGCGGGGCCCAAGTGGCCCGTGGGGGCTATTGAGTCGTGCTGTGAGGAGGGTTGGAGTTATGCACTGTCCCTTCTGCAGGCACCCCGACAGCCGTGTCGTCGACAGTCGTACGACGGACGACGGCACGTCGATCCGCAGGCGCCGCCAGTGTCCCGACTGCTCCCGCCGTTTCACGACGGTGGAGACGTGCTCGCTGATGGTGGTCAAGAGGTCCGGCGTGACCGAGCCCTTCAGCCGTACCAAGGTCATCAACGGCGTGCGCAAGGCGTGCCAGGGAAGGCCTGTCACGGAGGACGCGCTCGCCCAGCTCGGCCAACGGGTCGAGGAGGCGGTGCGCGCCACCGGGAGCGCCGAACTGACCACCCATGACGTGGGTCTGGCCATACTCGGCCCGCTGCAGGAACTCGACCTCGTCGCCTATCTGCGATTCGCCTCGGTCTACCGGGCGTTCGACTCGCTGGAGGACTTCGAGGCCGCCATCGCGGAACTCAGGGAAGAGCAGGAGAAGCGCCCCGGCGCGAACGACGACGACGTCGAGATCGCGGTCGCGGAGCGCCAGGAGAACGACCGCGGGTCCGGAGGGACTGCCCAGGTCCCCGTGCCCGCCGACGCCGCCGACTGACGGCGTGCCGCACCGCCGGACCAGTGGGTCCGGACGATCGGCGGCGATCCAGACCTGTCGCGAACGGCTGTGTCAGCCGGGTCGCGGCACAAGACAGAAACACCGTGCCATGGGAACAACGTGGCACTTCAGGGCGTTTTCGCCCGTACAGGGAGGCGGCATGACAGAGACGGCGAGCGGTCCGGCACGGAGTTCCCGCGCCAAGGGCACGAAGGCGAGCAAGGGCCTGCGTATCGAGCGCATCCACACCACCCCCGGCGTGCATCCGTACGACGAGGTGGTCTGGGAGCGGCGTGACGTCGTCATGACCAACTGGCGCGACGGTTCGGTCAACTTCGAGCAGCGCGGCGTCGAGTTCCCCGACTTCTGGTCGGTGAACGCGGTCAACATCGTCACCAGCAAGTACTTCCGCGGTGCCGTGGGCACCCCCCAGCGCGAGACCGGCCTCAAGCAGCTGATCGACCGCATCGTGAAGACGTACACGAAGGCCGGCGAGGACAACAAGTACTTCGCCTCGCCCGCCGACGCCGAGATCTTCGAGCACGAACTGGCGTACGCCCTCCTGCACCAGGTCTTCAGCTTCAACAGCCCCGTGTGGTTCAACGTGGGCACCCCGCAGCCCCAGCAGGTCTCGGCCTGTTTCATCCTGGCCGTCGACGACTCCATGGAGTCGATCCTCGACTGGTACAAGGAAGAGGGCATGATCTTCAAGGGCGGCTCCGGCGCCGGCCTGAACCTCTCCCGCATCCGCTCCTCCAAGGAGCTGCTCTCCTCCGGTGGCAACGCCTCCGGTCCCGTCTCCTTCATGCGCGGTGCCGACGCGTCCGCAGGAACGATCAAGTCGGGCGGCGCCACCCGCCGCGCCGCCAAGATGGTCGTCCTGGACGTGGACCACCCGGACGTCGAGGACTTCATCGCCACCAAGGTGAAGGAGGAGGAGAAGATCCGCGCCCTGCGCGACGCGGGCTTCGACATGGACCTGGGCGGCGACGACATCACGTCCGTCCAGTACCAGAACGCCAACAACTCGGTCCGTGTGAACGACGAGTTCATGACGGCCGTGGAGAACGGCACCGAGTTCGGCCTCCGCGCCCGGATGACCGGCGAGATCATCGAGAAGGTCGACGCCAAGGCGCTGTTCCGCAAGCTCGCCGAGGCCGCGTGGGCCTGTGCCGACCCGGGCATCCAGTACGACGGTGTGATCAACAACTGGCACACCTGCCCCGAGTCCGGCCGGATCACCGCGTCCAACCCGTGCAGCGAGTACATGCACCTGGACAACACGTCCTGCAACCTCGCCTCGCTGAACCTGATGAAGTTCCTCAAGGACGACGGTCTCGGCCACCAGTCCTTCGAGGTCGAGCGCTTCGCCAAGGTCGTCGAGCTGGTCATCACCGCGATGGACATCTCCATCTGCTTCGCCGACTTCCCGACCCAGAAGATCGGCGAGAACACCCGCGCCTTCCGCCAACTCGGCATCGGCTACGCCAACCTCGGCGCCCTGCTGATGGCGACCGGCCATGCGTACGACTCCGACGGCGGCCGCGCCCTCGCCGGTGCCATCACCTCCCTGATGACCGGCACGGCGTACAAGCGTTCCGCCGAACTCGCCGCGGTCGTCGGCCCGTACGACGGCTACGCCCGTAACGCGGACGCCCACAACCGCGTCATGAAGCAGCACTCCGACGCCAACGGCACGGCCGTCCGCATGGACGACCTGGACACCCCGGTGTGGGCCGCCGCCACCGAGGCCTGGCAGGACGTGCTGCGGCTCGGCGAGAAGAACGGCTTCCGCAACTCGCAGGCGTCGGTGCTCGCCCCGACCGGCACGATCGGCCTCGCGATGTCCTGCGACACCACCGGTGTCGAGCCGGACCTGGCGCTGGTCAAGTTCAAGAAGCTGGTCGGCGGCGGCTCGATGCAGATCGTCAACGGCACGGTCCCGCAGGCCCTGCGCCGCCTGGGCTACCAGGAGGAGCAGATCGAGGCGATCGTCGCCCACATCGCCGACAACGGCAATGTGATCGACGCCCCCGGCCTCAAGCAGGGGCACTACGAGGTCTTCGACTGCGCCATGGGCGAGCGCGCCATCTCCCCGATGGGCCACGTCCGCATGATGGCCGCGATCCAGCCGTGGATCTCCGGCGCCATCTCCAAGACGGTCAACATGCCGGAGACGGCGACCGTCGAAGAGGTCGAGGAGATCTACTTCGAGGCCTGGAAGCTCGGCGTCAAGGCGCTCGCGATCTACCGCGACAACTGCAAGGTCGGCCAGCCGCTCTCCGCCAAGACCAAGGAGACGGAGAAGGCGGAGATCACCGAGAAGGCCGAGGAGACGATCCGGGCCACGGTCGAGAAGATCGTCGAGTACCGCCCGGTCCGCAAGCGTCTCCCGAAGGGCCGTCCCGGCATCACCACGTCCTTCACCGTCGGCGGCGCCGAGGGCTACATGATCGCCAACTCCTACCCGGACGACGGCCTGGGCGAGGTCTTCCTGAAGATGTCCAAGCAGGGTTCGACCCTCGCGGGCATGATGGACGCCTTCTCGATCGCCGTCTCGGTGGGGCTGCAGTACGGCGTTCCGCTGGAGACGTACGTCTCGAAGTTCACCAACATGCGCTTCGAGCCGGCCGGTATGACGGACGACCCGGACGTGCGGATGGCGGCGTCGATCGTCGACTACATCTTCCGCCGTCTCGCGCTGGACTTCCTGCCCTTCGAGACGCGCTCCGCGCTCGGCATCCACTCCGCCGAGGAGCGTCAGCGCCACCTGGAGACCGGCTCGTACGAGCCGATCGAGGAAGAGGTCGACGTCGAGGGCCTCGCCCAGTCGGCGCCGCGCCAGTCGCTGAAGGCGGTCTCCGCTCCGAAGGCCGATGAGGAGGGTGCCAAGCCCGCTCCGAAGCAGGCCCACACCAGCGCGGAGCTGGTGGAGATGCAGCTGGGCATCCAGGCCGACGCCCCGCTGTGCTTCTCCTGCGGTACGAAGATGCAGCGGGCCGGCTCCTGCTACATCTGCGAGGGCTGCGGCTCGACGAGCGGCTGCAGCTGATCTGAGCGCCCCCGGGCGCGAACCGGTGTGACAGGGCGGTGGAGCCGAAGTGAGGCTCCACCGCCTTCGGTCTGTCGTCGGTCGGCGGGTCAGGACCGGGGCGGGCCGCCCATGACGCGGGCGAAGGTCGCCGGGTCCTCGTCGTAGCCGGTGATGCCGGGGTGGAAGGTCCACTCGCCCGTGTCGTCCCGGACGAAATCGGCCACGGTCGCCGCGGTGGAGCCGAGTACGCCGCCGAAGTCGTCCTCCGCCAGGACGGTGTAGCCCTCCCGGATGCGCAGACCGGGCTTGGTGACGTTGACGAAGGTCTTCGGACCGGAACCCTGCTGTATGGCGACACCGATGACGACCCGCCCGTAGCGGCTGTCGAGGCGGTTCAGCTCGACGGTCATGACCTCGTCCCAGCCGAAGCCCTGGCCGTTCTTGCTGTCACGGTTGAGGGTGATGGTGCCGTCGGGCGAGCGGCTGTCGAAGTGAACGACATAGGCGGGGCCGCCACTCGGCTCGGCCGCCGAATAGGTCGCCGCGACGATGTCGAGATCCGTCGGCGGCTGTCCGGCGGGGCTCGGGTCCCACTTCAGCGACACCTCGACCTTGCGGATGCCCTTGTTGAGGCCGTTCAACAGAACTCTCCTCCCCGTTCTCCTGTGCGTGCGGGCCGAACTGCCTGGCGGTCCAGGCCAGTTGTCCATCCTTGCATGCGTGCGCGTCCGCTCGCCCGGGTGCAACCGGCCGGAGAGTGACCGCCGCCACGTTCCGTGGCCTTACCATGGCGCGGTGCTGGTCAAGTGGATTCGCTGCACCGTGGTGGACCGCCGCGGTTTCGAGCGGGGGCAGCGAAAATGGGCGGGGCTACTGGGGGAGCCGGGATTCCGTGGACAGGGCGGGGGTTGGAGCCGGGGGCGGGCCGGTGTGGCGCACACCTTCTCCTTCTGGGAGAGCCGCGCCTTCTACGACTCCTTCATGGCGCGCTCCCACGACCGGCTGGCCGCCTCGCAGTCCGGCACGTTCAAGGACATGCAGGTCAAGCTCTTCGACCACCGCTTCGATGTGAAGACCGGCTTCGAGCCGCGCTTCTCGGACAGCGATCTCGTACGGGTGGCGCACTGCCGTGTCCACGAGGAGCGCGCCGAACACTTCGCTCTCATGCAGGAGAAGGTCTGGAACCCCGCGATGGCCGGCTCCCCGGGCATGGTGCGGGGCCTGTTCGGTGAGGCGCCCGGCCATGAGTTCGTGATCCTCTCCATGTGGCAGTCGGCCGCCGAGCACGGCAAGTACCGCGTCGAACGCATCGAGCGGCTCGCCCTGCGGGCGCAGATCGAGGCGGACGTCGCCGCCATGACGGGAGACATCGTGGAACTGGAGCCGAGCTGGACGGTCTGAGGTCCGGACTCTAGTCGGTTTGGATTTCCAACTCGCTCGGTCGATGTGCGGGACTTGTGTGACCTACGCCGTATGACGGCCGGACGAGTGCTCGATCGGCCGCCGTCCCCTTTAGGGTCTTGGCATGGCACGACCACGGCGCATCATCCTTGTCCGACACGGCGAGTCAACGGGCAATGTTGATGACACCGTGTACGAGCGCGAGCCCGACCATGCTCTCGCCCTCACCGATCTCGGCTGGCGGCAGGCGGAGAAGACCGGCAGACGCGTCCGTGACGTCCTCGGTCACGAGCGCGTCAGCGTCTACGTCTCCCCCTACCGCCGTACGCACGAGACGTTCCAGGCGTTCCATCTGGACCCCGAACAGGTGCGGGTGCGCGAGGAGCCCCGGCTGCGCGAGCAGGACTGGGGCAACTGGCAGGACCCCGACGACGTACGCCTCCAGAAGGCATACCGGGACGCGTACGGGCACTTCTTCTACCGCTTCGCGCAGGGCGAGTCCGGCGCCGATGTGTACGACCGGGTCGGCGGTTTCCTGGAGAGCCTCTTCCGCAGTTTCGAGGACCCCGACCACCCGCCGAACGTCCTGCTGGTCACCCATGGGCTCGCCATGCGGCTGTTCTGCATGCGCTGGTTCCACTGGACCGTGGCCGAGTTCGAGTCGCTGTCGAACCCGGGGAACGCCGAGATGCGCATGCTCGTTCTCGGGGAGGACGACAAGTACACGCTCGACCGGCCGTTCGACCGCTGGCGTGACCCGGAGTCGTACGGGGCCACCGGATAGAGTGGCAGGGCGATGACCGCTGACTTCTCTTCCGACGGCCGCTTGGAGCGTGCCCTGTCCAGCCTGCGCGGGCTCGCGGTGGGGGACGCGCTGGGCTCGCAGTACTTCGTGCCCGTGAACTACCCGCTGCTCAAGCGCCGTGCGACCCCGTCCGGCCCCTGGCAGTGGACCGACGACACCGAGATGGCCTGTTCCGTCGTGGCCGTCCTCGCTGCCCACCACCGCATCGACCAGGACGAACTCGCCCGCTCCTTCGCCGTGCACCACGACTTCGACCGGGGCTACGGCCCCGCGGTCAACCGTCTGCTCCGACTGGTCCGGGAGGGTGGCGACTGGCGCGAGCTGGCCTCCGCGCTCTTCAACGGGCAGGGCTCCTGGGGCAACGGCGCGGCCATGCGGATCGCCCCGCTGGGCGCCTGGTACGCGGACGACCCCGAGCAGGCGACCCACCAGGCGGAGATCTCGGCCTACCCCACGCACCAGCACCGCGAGGCGGTCGTCGGCGCCATGGCCGTCGCCGCTGCCGCCGCCCTCGCGGCGGACCCGGCCGGACCGCCGAGCGCCGGGGCGCTGCTCGACGGAGTCATCGCGCTCGTCCCGAAGAGCGCCGTCGGCGCGGGCCTGCGGCGGGCCCGGGACATGCTCGACTACGCTGACGCGGACACCGTCGCCGCCGTCCTGGGCTGCGGACGGCGTACGACCGCGCACGACACCGTGCCGTTCGCGCTCTGGTCGGCGGCGCGCGCCCTCGGTGACTACGAACGCGGTTTCTGGACGACGGCCCAGGTGGGCGGGGACGTCGACACGACCTGCGCCATCGTCGGCGGAGTGATCGCCTCCGGGAAGGCGGGGACACCTCCCGAGGCATGGGTGGAGCAGACCGAGGCGTTCCCGGACTGGCTCCAGGTGGAATAGCCGGTCGGGGCGGACCCATGTTCCCAGGCCCCGTCGACCCCAATCGTCCCGACTGTCACAGGCGTGCCACAGTGCGCTCTCCGGTCGGCCATGCCCTCACTCCCGCGGCGTACCCTGTCCGCCACGCCGCCTGTTGATCATGGCAAGACGCGGCGACGAGGCACCGGCCACGGGCCTGCCGCCGCAGCCACGCGCTGCGTACGGCGGGCGGTGAGCCGGTCGGGGGAGGGGGTCCCATGTCCGAGACACCGTCAACACCAGCCCAGCCGGAGCCCGAAGGCCCGGCACCCAGGGCACGCGCCGGGGCCGCGGCGAGCCCTTCAGGGGCGGCCGCACCCAAGGGCGCGACACCGGACCGCAAGGGCGCGACACCGGACCGCAAGGGCGCGACACCGGACCGCAAGGGCGCGACACAGGACCGCAAGGGCGCGACAGCGGACCGCAAGGCGAGCGGGCCCGCGGCGATACCGATACCGACACCGGGGCCGCCGCCCCCGGCGCCCAAACTGATCGACTTCGGTCCCGACGATCCCGCGCCGATCCGCACCGCGACCCTGTGGTCCGCCCTGGCGACCGGCATCCTCAGCATGGTGCTGCTGGGCCAGGGACTGGCCGTCAACATCCTGGTCGTCGCCGTGCCGGCCACCCTCGCGGTGTACTTCGCGGGCCGGCGGGCCGGCCGACGCCCCCGCCCGTGGGCGCTCGTCTGGGGCGTCGGCGGGATCGCCCTGCTGACCGTGCCCGCGCTGCACGCCGCCGAGTGGCCCACGTTCTTCGCCGTCGTCGCCGCCCTCGCGGCGGGCTCGCTCGCCCTGCACGGTGGCCGCACCTGGCCCGCCGTGCTGCTCGGCCCGATCGGTGTGTTCACCTCGCTGGTCACCGGCCCGGCCTGGGCCTGGCAGGGGCTACGCGAACGGGTGGGCGGCGACCGCGGCCGGCTGGCGCCCGTGCTCAGGGCCCTCGTCGTGGCCGCGGTCCTGCTGCTCGTCTTCGGCGCGCTGTTCGCCGGTGCCGACGCGGCCTTCGCGGACCTGCTCGGCGCTCTGGTGCCCGACGTCTCCGTGTCCGACGGCCCCTGGCGGGTCCTGCTGCTCATGCTGGGCCTGTTCGGGACCCTCGCGGCGGCCCGTACGGCGGCCGCGCCCGCCCGCTGGGACCGCGTCCAGGTGCCAGCGGGCCGGGCCCGGGGCCGCGTCGAATGGGCGCTGCCGCTGGTCGGGCTCGTCGGGCTCTTCGCCGTCTTCAACGCGGTGCAGCTCGCCGTGCTCTTCGGCGGCTACGACGCCGTCCTTAAGGAGACGGGCCAGACGTACGCCCAGTACGCGCGCCAGGGGTTCTGGCAGCTGCTCATGGCCACACTGCTCACCCTGCTGGTCATCGTGCTCGCCCTGCGCTGGGCCCCGCGCACTCGATCGAGTGACCGGACGCTCGTCCGCGGTGTGCTGGGAACCCTGTGCGCGCTGGCGCTCGTTGTCGTGGCATCCGCTGTGCGACGTATGGACATGTATGTGGAGGCCTATGGGCTGACGCGGCTGAGGATCTCGGTGCTGACCATGGAGCTCTGGCTGGGCCTGGTCATCGTGCTCATCATGGCCGCCGGGGTGTGGGGCGCCCGCTGGCTGCCGCGTGCCGTCGCGGCCAGTGCCGTCGCCGGGGTGCTGGTGTTCGGGCTCGCGTCGCCCGACGCGCTGATCGCCGAGCGCAATGTGGAGCGGTACGAGACGACGGGCCGCTTCGACCTCCCCTACGCGCAGGGGCTGTCCGCCGACGCGGTGCCCGCCCTGGACCGGCTGGAGGAGCCCATGCGGTCCTGCGCGCTGTGGGACATCAAGGAGGCGCTGGACGAGCGGGGTCACATTCCCTGGTACGCCACGAGCTGGGGCGAGGCCGAGGCCAGGCGCATCCTGGACGAGCGCCCGCCGGTGTCGGGGCCGGACGATCCGGCGTGCGGAGAGTTGGGTGCGGAGTTCGCGGAGTTCTACCGCTGAGAATTCGTGGCGAGCGGCGCTGGGAGGTCGTGGGGGCGGGGCGATGCCGTGGACGGGGCGATGCCCTGGGGTGCGCGCGGCGAGGGCGCGCGGTCTCGCCGCACACGGCTGGACCACGCCCCGTCGTCTTCCCTGGGGCGTGGTCCAGCCGTGATCGCTTCAGTGGTCGTCCCGTTCAGCCTCCGGCGGCGGGGCCGGCCGTCCCGGAGAGGGCTTCCAGGTCGCTCTTGCGGACCCTGATCACCACGACGGCGGTGGCCAGGGCGAGTACGGCCATCGCGACGGCCGGGATGAAGGCCGTGGAGATGCCGTGGGAGAGCACTTCGTGGCTCCAGGGGGCCGGGAGCTGCTGGGTCTTGGCGAACTCGGCCTTCTGCTCGTCCGTCGCCTGCGCCATGAAGAGCTGCACCTGCTTGCCCGCCTCGTCACGACTGGCCGTGCCGAAGACCGTGGTGAGGATGGACAGGCCTAGTGAACCGCCCACCTGCTGGGTGACGTTGAGCAGACCGGACGCCGCGCCCGCCTCGTGCGGGGCGACCCCCGAGACGGCGGTCAGGGTGAGGGTCACGAAGTTCAGGCCCATACCGAAACCGAATATCACCATGGGGCCGAGCACACCGCCGACGTAGGAGCTGTCGGGGCTGATGAAGGTCTGCCAGGTCAGACCGAGCACGACGAGCGTCGAACCGGTCACCATGAACGGCTTCGGTCCGAGCACCGGCAGGAACCGCTGGGACAGACCGGCGCCCGTGACGATCGCGACGGTCACCGGCAGGAAGGCCAGGCCGGCCTCGATCGGTGTGTACCGCAGCACGTTCTGCACGAAGAGCACGATGAAGAAGAACATTCCGAACATCGCCGCGGCGAGGCTCAGCATGATCACGTACGTGCCCGAGCGATTGCGGTCGGTGAACATCCGCAGCGGGGTGATGGGCTCCTTGGCCCGCCTCTCGACGAGGCCGAACGTCAGCAGCAGGATCACCGCCGCCGCGAAGGAACCGATGGTCAGGCTGTCGCGCCAGCCCTCCTCCGCCGCGCGGATGAAGCCGTAGACCAGCGCGGCCATACCGGCGGTCGAGGTGAGCGCGCCCGCGATGTCGAACCGTCCCGGGTGCCGCTCGGACTCGCTGATGTACATCGGGGTGAGGACGGCGATCAGTACACCGATGGGCACGTTGACGAACAGCACCCACCGCCAGTCGAGCCACTCGGTGAGCATGCCGCCCGCGAGCAGGCCGATGGCGCCGCCACCCGCGGAGACCGCGGCGAAGACGCCGAACGCCCGGTTCCGCTCGGGTCCTTCGGGGAACGTCGTGGTGATGAGCGCCAAGGAGGTCGGCGACGCGATCGCCCCGCCGACGCCCTGGAGGGCCCGTGCCGCCAGCAGCTGCCAGGGCTCCTGGGCGAGCCCGCCGAGCAGCGAGGCGAGCGTGAACACGAGGATGCCGGTCATGAACACACGACGGCGGCCCAGGATGTCACCGGCCCTGCCGCCGAGGAGCAGCAGACCGCCGAAGGTGAGCGTGTAGGCGCTGACCACCCACGTCAGGTCGGTGGTGCTGAATTTGAGCGCGTCTTGAATGTGCGGGAGGGCGATGTTCACAATCGTCGCGTCGAGTACCACCATGAGTTGGCAGGCCGCGATGACGGTGAGCGCGATGCCGGGGCGCCCCTCCCGGCGGGCGGCTCCCGGCTTCTGATCCTGAATCAACGGAGAGGTTGTCACTATGGGTCCCCCACAAGTGCCTTAGTGAACGCTTGCGTTCACTGACGCGACAACGGTAGTGAGTCCCCCTTAGTGAACGCAAGCGTTCATTGAAGTCGCCGCCGTGGTGTGCGTCGCCCGTCCGATTCCGCTTCTCGTATCCCCACCCCTCGGCTCAACGGAGAAACACAGATGGTCACTTCGCGCTGGACGGCCGCTCCCGATCGGACGGCCTCCCCGCGCCGGCGCGGCGCCGTGCTCGAGCGCGCGATCCTCGATGCCGCGCTCGAACAACTCAGCACGGTCGGCTGGAGCGGCCTCACCATGGAAGGGGTGGCCGCCGGTGCCCAGACGGGCAAGGCGGCGGTCTATCGCCGCTGGCCCTCCAAGGAGGACCTGGTGGCCGACGCGCTCAAGGCCGGGCTGCCGCGTTTCGAGGAGGCGCCGGATCTCGGCACCGTGCGCGAGGATCTGCTGGAGCTGTGCCGGCAGGCGCGTGAGGCGATGTTCTCGCGGCCCGGATTCGCACTGCGATCGGTGATTCACGAATGCGACACCATCCAGGCCGAGCGCTTCCATGCCGTGATCGTCGGGGGTGTCGTGGAGCCGACGGTCAAGCTACTGAGAGAGGTCGTGGAGCGAGGAATCAGGCGGGGCGAGGTGCGGTCCGACGCGGCCAACGGCTATGTCTTCGACGCGATTCCGGCCATGATGATGTATCGCTCCAAGATGTGCGGGAGCGAATGGGGAGAGCGGGACATCGAGGAGATGATCGACCAGTTGATGGTGCCGCTGCTGTATCGGCGAGGCGTCTGAAGCGGGTCCGTGGGAGGGCTGAGGTTGCCCCGGGAAACCTGGGTGTCGGGCGGGGGTGCGGGCGGCGTAGGCTAAGGGCGCCATGCCGTACGAACCACCTACTCACGCCGTCGAGCGCTCGCTGCGCGCCACGACCGGGGCCAAGGTCATCGCCGGTGTCGACGAGGTGGGGCGCGGAGCGTGGGCCGGTCCCGTCACCGTCTGCGCGGCGGTCACCGGACTGCGCCGACCGCCCGAGGGCCTCACCGACTCCAAGCTCCTGACGATCAAGCGACGCGAGTCGCTCTCCGAGGAACTGCTGAAGTGGGTGACGTCCCACGCCCTCGGTCATGCCTCCCCGGAGGAGATCGACGACCTGGGCATGACGGCCGCGCTGCGGCTGGCCGCGGGACGGGCCCTGGAAGCGCTTCCGATACGGCCCGACGCGGTCATCCTCGACGGCAAGCACGACTACCTGGGGTCACCCTGGCGGGTCCGTACGGTGATCAAGGGCGATCAGTCCTGTGTCGCCGTGGCGGCCGCCTCGGTGATCGCCAAGGTTCAGCGCGACAAAATGATGGCCGAACTGGGTGTCGACCATGCAGACTTCGGTTTCGCGGCCAACGCCGGGTATCCGTCGCCTGTCCACAAGGCCGCGCTGGCGGAGCGGGGCCCCACCCCGTACCACCGGTTGTCGTGGGCGTATCTTGATGCGCTGCCCCAGTGGCGGCATCTCAAGAAGGCCCGCAACTGGGCGGACGGAAGCGTTCCGGAGATCGAGGGCCAGCTCGGCTTCGATTTCTGACGGATTCGTTCGCACTCATGTGCCACCCGCCGACGCGTGTCGCACCGCCGTTTGATAAAAATCAGCTCATGCCTCTCCTTCCCGAGGAGCCTCAGATTCACGAGAGTGCCCAGGGCCCGCGTGCCACTCCGGCCAGCGGCCGGGTCGCGCCGACCCCCCGTCCCGTACCCGGTCCCCGTCCCGCGGCTCCGCCGCGGCCCGGTCGTCCGGGGCCTGCCCGGCCGGTGCCGGCCCAGCGCGCGGCGCATGCCGCGGTCAAGCCCGGGCCGTCCGCTCCTGCCGCCACCCCGCAGATCCAGCTGATCCCGGCCTCGGCCGAGGGCGCGCTGGACGCCGCAGAGGAAGCCGTCGACCTGCTGCTGGAGTCGGGCCGTGCCCCCGGCGACGTGCTGGTGATCACCACCGGCGAGTCGCACCCGTGGGCCGACCACGAACTCTCCTTCGGTGAGACGGCCTACTGGGCGCAGCACGACGCGGGCGACGACGTCTTCTACGCCGATGCCTCGGCCACCGACCGGGCCGCGCCGCGCCCCGTGGTCGTGGTCGCCGTCAACGGTGGAACCGACGCCGTCACCGCACAGGCGCTGCCCAAGGCCCTCGGCCGGGCCCGGACCCTGTTGATCGTGTGCGGCGACCCGCAGACGATCAACTCGGTGCTGGGCGCCGGAGTCTGAGCGACTGCGGACCTTGCCCCGGTCGGGCCTGTCAGGGCTCACCGGGGAGCTGTCCGTGCCCGGAGAACGATCAGGGCACCGGACGACGGCCACACCCCGCGACGGGGCGCTTCGGCGTGCCCGCGGGGTGTTTCGGCATGCCCGGGAGGTGCTTGGTGAGGGGGCTCAGGGGTGCCTCAGGGGTGAGGATGGTGTCCGCTCAGGGCCCTTGCCACGCCCTCGCGGGCTGGGGCGTGGGCATGGGGCGGCTCTGTCCGGGCGCGGGTCGGCGCTGTCCGAGGCCAGGACCGCAGCCGAGGCGGCTCAGCGTGCCGCGGCCCGGCGCAGGACCTCGGACGCGACGCCCCCGGTGCGCGGCATGGGCGGTGGGGCCATGGCCGTGGCGAAGGGCTCGGCCGGTGAGTCCGCGTGGGGGCGACGGCCGCCGCGGCCCTCGCCGAGGACCTGCCAGCCGTCACGGGTCAGCGTGATGTACGCCCCGCAGCGCAGCCCGTGCAGTGTGCAGGCGTCCCGCAGTCCCCACATCCACGCCCCGTCCTCCTCCGTCCAACGCGCGTCGCCGTCACGGCAGTAGAGCAGCACGGCGGTGCGCACCGGAGTGCGCCGGCGCAGGTCGTGCGGGATGACCCGCCGCAGCTGGGCGAGGAGCGCGTTGCGGAACATCCAGCCGTCGGCCGGGGCCGGACGCCGGATGAACGAGGCGCTCGCTCTCAACCGCTCGTCCGGGTCCAGGACGGCGATGACCGCCGTCGCGGGCCGGGGCTGATGCCGCGCGTGCAGCCCGCTGACGACCTCCCGGGGATTGCGCAGCAGCGGAATCCCCGCGGCGGCCCATTCCGCGGGCTCGAGCATCCGGTTGGCGGAAGCGGCGGACAGGTCGGCAGACGTCGACACGGAGGCCGCCGAGGACGGAGCGAATCCGAAGGTCACGATCCTCCCTTCGGCTACGCGCCCACTGCGGGCGGGGGTCGGACTTGGGGGAGCGCACGCCGCAGCAGGAACCCTGCCGATTCACGGGAGGCCGTGCGGGGAGCGGACTCCAATTCTTCCTGGCGAACTTGGTTGCGGCAACGAGCAATTGGGGCCACTGGCAGTTTTGTGGTGATTCACTGCTTATATCCCTGCACAGAGAACTCGTCGGCAACGCCCAAGTGCCACAGTGCCCCGCCCGGCCAGTCTCCCGGTCACGCCCGGACGGCGAGAACGAGGGGCAACACCCCTTGTGCACCCGCACGCCGGAGCACGCGCGCGGCGACCGCGAGCGTCCAGCCCGTCTCGGTGGCATCGTCGACCAGAAGCACGGGCCCGCCGGCCTCCTGGAGGGCGACGGCAAGCTCCGGCGGCACGGTCAGCGCCCCGTCGAGCGCCTTGAGCCGTTGCGCGCTGTTGCTCCGGGTGACCTGCGACACCGCGCCCGTGTAGGCCACCGAGCCCAGCAGAGGCAGGCGGCCGATCTCGGCGATCCGTGCGCCCAGGGAACCGATCAACTGCGGCCGGGAACGGGACGCCATGGTGACCACACCCACCGGACGGGGCTGGGCGTCGGCCTGCCCGGAGGCCCAACCGCCGGGCCCCTTCGCCCAGTCGGCCAGCACGGCGACCACGGCCTTCGCCACATCGTCCGGAACCGGTCCGTCCGGGGCCTGGGGAGCGAGCATCGGCCGCAGCCTGTTGCCCCAGCCGATGTCCGACAGCCGCCCCAACGCCCGCCCCACAGCGGCCTGCTCACCGACCGGAATACGTCCCTTCAGATTGACACCGACCGCCGGCAGTCCCGTCGGCCACATCTTGCGGGGCTCGACCTCGACACCCGCGCGCCCCAACTCACCGCGCGCCGCGTCCAGCGCCGCCGGGGAGACGGAGTCCGTGAACCTGGGCTTCGTGCAGGTGTCGCACCGCCCGCACGGCACGGCCTCTTCGTCGTCCAACTGCCGCCGCAGGAACTCCATGCGGCAGCCGGGCGTCGCCACGTAGTCCCGCATGGCCTGCTGCTCGGCGGCGCGCTGCTTGGCCACCCAGGCGTAGCGCTCGGTGTCGTACGTCCAGGGGACGCCGGTGGAGATCCAGCCACCCTGCACACGGCGAACCGCACCGTCCACGTCGAGGACCTTCAGCATCGTCTCCAGCCGGGAGCGGCGCAGCTCCACCAGCGGTTCGAGGGCGGGCAGCGACAGCGGACGCTCCGCGTGCGCGAGGACGTCCAGGGTGCGGCGCACCTGGTCCTCAGGGGGGAAGGCGACCGAGGCGAAGTACTCCCAGATCGCCTGGTCCTCCTTGCCGGGCAGAAGCAGCACCTCGGCGTGCTCGACACCACGCCCCGCGCGGCCCACCTGCTGGTAGTAGGCGATGGGCGAGGACGGCGAACCGAGGTGGACCACGAAGCCCAGGTCGGGCTTGTCGAAGCCCATGCCCAGCGCGGAGGTGGCGACCAGCGCCTTGACCCGGTTGGCGAGCAGGTCCTCCTCGGCCTGCTGCCGGTCCGCGTTCTCCGTCTTGCCCGTGTACGACGCCACGGTGTGCCCGCACTGGCGGAGGAAGGCGGTGACCTCCTCGGCGGCGGCGACCGTGAGCGTGTAGATGATCCCGGAGCCCGGCAACTCCGTCAGGTGGTCGGCGAGCCAGGCCATCCGGTGGGCGGCGTCCGGCAGTTCGAGCACGCCGAGGCTGAGGCTCTCCCGGTCCAGCGGCCCCCGCAGGACCAGCGCGTCCGTGCCGCCGCCGGTGCCCAACTGCTCGGCCACGTCGGCCGTCACGCGCGCGTTGGCCGTCGCGGTGGTGGCCAGTACCGGCACGCCAGCCGGGAGGTCGGCCAGCATGGTGCGCAGCCGGCGGTAGTCGGGGCGGAAGTCGTGGCCCCAGTCCGAGATGCAGTGTGCCTCGTCGACCACAAGCAGACCGGTCGCGGCCGCCAGCTCGGGCAGGACCTGATCGCGGAAGTCCGGGTTGTTGAGCCGCTCGGGGCTCACCAGGAGCACGTCGACCGAGCCCGCGGTGACTTCCTGGCGGATCGTGTCCCACTCCTCCGTGTTCGAGGAGTTGATGGTCCGTGCCTGGATCCCGGCACGGGCGGCCGCCTCGACCTGGTTGCGCATGAGCGCGAGGAGCGGGGAGACGATCACGGTGGGGCCCGCGCCCCGCTCGCGCAGCAGCGCGGTCGCGACGAAGTACACCGCGGACTTGCCCCAGCCCGTGCGCTGCACCACCAGGGCTCTGCGCTTGTCCGCGACCAGTGCCTCGATGGCGTGCCACTGGTCCTCGCGCAGCCGCGCCGCGCCCGCCGGGGCACCGACGAGGCGGGCGAGCACGGCATCGGCGGCCGTACGCAGATCTTGGCGGTCCGTGGTGGGCAGGTCTTCGTCGCTCATGACCCCATGCAACCCGATGCCTCGGACATCGCGCGAACGAGCGGGGCGAACTGTGGACAGCTTCTGACGTGGTCATGGTCGGACTTATCCACAGGCCCAAGCGGAATTTCAAGATCCGCGAGATGGTCGCCGCATGACGAATCACAGCGAAGCAGCCGGGACCCCCGGCAACAGTGACATCAGCGGGCAGAGCGGATGCCGGGGACGCGGCGAGCCCTCCGCCTACCTGAGGCACGGAGCGACCACCACACCTCACGGGGAACCACAGGTCACCCTCCGCACAGCGGCCGAACTCGCCGATGCCCTGCCCTACCTGCTCGGATACCGCCCCGAGGACAGCATCGTCCTCGCCGCGCTGCACGACCGGGACGCACAAGGCCGGTTCGGCGGGCGCGCACGGCTGGGTATCCCGGCCCAGACGGACGACTGGCCGTCCGTGGCCCAGCAACTGGCCCATGGTCTTGTGACCGGAAGCGAGCGACGAGGGGCCAAACCGGAGAGCATGGTCGCCTTCCTCTGTCAGGACCCGGCGAGCGGGGAGTCGCCCCGCGGTGTCATGGAACGCCTGCGGCCACTCGCCCAACTGCTGCGCAGGGCCTGCGGGGCCCTGGATGTGCCGGTGGTGGAGGCCCTGTGCATCTCCGACGGCCGCTTCTGGTCCTACTGCTGCCCGGGGAACGGATGTTGTTCGGCCGAGGGACAGGCGATGGGGCTGCCCGGCACCTCCGTGCTGGCCGCCGCCGCGACCTACGCCGGCCTTCAGGTCCGGGGCACCCTGAAGGAGTTGCGGGCAAGGCTTCTGCCCTGGGAGACCGCCGCCGCGCTGCGGCAGGAAGCCGCCCTCGACTCCGCGCAGTCCGCCCTCGTCCCACGGATCCTCGACGCGGAGAGCCGCGCGGAAGTGGCGGAGGAGACCCTCGCGGTGGCACAACGCCTCATCAGGCGCCTGGCCGACGCCCCGGCGGTGTCCGGCACGCTGGAGGCGGACCTCCGCGACGACGAACTCGTCGGGCACGACGACGCGGCCACCCTGATCCTCGGACTCCAGGACCGGGCAACCCGCGATCGCGCCGCCGAATGGATGGAGGGCGACGAAGCCGAGCCGGCCCTCCGCCTGTGGCGCGTCCTCGCCCGCCGCTGCGTAGGCCCCTACGGTGAGCATGCCGCCGCCCCGCTCACCCTGGTCGGCTGGGTCGCCTGGTCGGCCGGCGACGAACTGGAGGCCCGCGAAGCCCTGGCCATGGCGCTCGCCGCAGACCCCGACTACCTCTTCGCCCGCCTCCTCCACCAGGCCTGCAACGAAGGCCTCGACCCGGAGTCCATTCGCCGCTGTCTGCGCGCGGAGCGCAGCGGACGAGGTGCGGCGGCTGCGGACGCGGGAGCAGCGACCACCGACAGCGAGAAGAGTCCGTCCGACCAGTCGCCCGGCGGCCGGCCGACGTCGGACCCGGCTTGCGTCGCCACCGGCGCTCGCCGCCGACGCAGGCCGCGCTCCGAAGGGAGTCCCGAGGCGCGCACCACCCGACGATCACCGGCCGCCGCTCAGGCCCGCCGCTCGCGTTCCGCCGACGGCAGCCCGCCCGCCGGGCGACGGCCGAGGGGCACGGCGGACGGCACGAGCGGTCGGGCACGGATCCGCCGAGGCGGTGCCGAGCGCTCCACCGAGGGGGAGACGTGACCGGACAGGTCGACTTCGGACCTGGCACGCGCGCGCTGTTCTGGATCGGGGTGTGCCTGAGCGCGCTGGCATCCTTCTGGGCTCGCGTGAACACGTCACCCTCGCTCCGGAAGCACCTCAACCCACTGTCCTGCCTCGCCGCCCGCGCGGGTGTGCCACCGCGGCCCCAGACCCACCCGAGCACACTGCCCATCGAAGCCCGCCCGAGCGCACTGCCCCACTGCGGTGCGCCGACGGGCCCACACCCTCGGTGCTGCGCGCGGATCGGTCGGCAGGCCCACTCCGGCCCTCACCCGCTCGAGCCCACCGCTGCCCGCGATCTCCCGGCCACGCAAGGGCCGCTACGACACCGGCGATCTCTCGGCTCCATCGGCTTCCCGGGACGGAGGCGTGACCCGGAGCGGAGCCGTTCCGTTCACCTGAGTGGCGGTATCCGTGGCCCCGCCTCGCCGCCCGTTCACCTCGTCCCTCTCCGGCTCCTCACCTGGTGCCGAGCGCACCCCACGCGCGCCGAAGACAGAAGAAGCCGCCCCATGCCCCTGCCCTACACGCCCGACGCCCACGACGACGTCCCGTCCTTCAGCAGGTCCGTCCCTTCCCAGGCTCGGGCCCGCAGGACCGACGCCGACGCCGCACGGACGGACATCCGCAGCCCGTCGAACCGCCCCAAGGGATCACGTCCAGGCGGCCCAGGCGGCCCAGGCGGCTCAGGCGGTGCGGTGCCTCCCGCAGCCGGCACGACTGGTTACCCGGGCCTCCCGCACCCACCCGTGGGAGGCCCGTCGGCCCCACACGCGCCGGCCTCCGCCCCGCGCCGTCCCACGGAGCTGCCACCGGCCCACACCACACTGATCTGTGTTGCCCTGCCGGGCCTCGCGATCTCGACGGACCAGGGCCAGCTGAACGGCAGCGGACTCGAGGGCTTCTACCGCGCGGGACGGCGGATGCTCTCCCGCTGCCAGGTACGGGTGGCGGGACGGGAACCGCTCGCCGTGCAGGCGCGCATGATCACGGCCGACCGCGCCCGCTTCGTGGCGACGCTGCGTATGTCCGCCGATGCCGGGCCGGACCCGGACGTCATGGTCGAGCGCACCCGGTACGCCGACGGCACCGAGCGGATCACCCTGCACAGCACGGCTCCCCGCCCCCTGCGCCTGCCCGTCGAGGTCTCCCTGGGCACGGACCTCGCGGAGTTGGGAGCCGTGGCCTCCGGCAGAGCCGGCCCGGAACTACCCGCCAGCGTGTACGACTCCGGCCTCCGTTGGTCCTGCGTGAACGGGCACTCCACGGTCACGGCCCACCCACCGCCCGCCGACGCCCTGGCCTCCGCTGGACTGCTGCGCTGGGAACTGGAACTCCCGCCCGGCGGCACCCGCAGCGTGGAGTTGCGTGTGCGACCGGACGGTGCGGGACCCATCAGACCGGTGGGACGGGGCGCGACCAGCCCACTCGCCCAGGTCGGGGTCGCGGGCGACGACCCGGCCGTCCAGGCACTGCTGCACACCTGTCTGGAGGATCTCGAAGCCCTGTTGCTGCGGGACCCCAAGAGCCCGTCGGACACCCATCTCGCGGCGGGCGCGCCCTGGCGCTGCGGCATGGCTCCGGCCGACGCGCTGGTCGCCGCCAGGATGACGCTGCCGCTCGGCACCCGCCTCGCCGCAGGCACCCTGCGCACCCTCGCCCGCACCCAACTCGGCGGCGGGGAAGCGCAGTCCGGAATGATTCCGGGCCCTCGGCGGGACGCGGGCCCGCATCTGCCGCCGGGGTGCACGGGCACCGAGGCGACCCTCCTGTTCCCGGTGCTGCTCGCGGAGGCTCGGCGATGGGGGCTGCCGGAGCAGGAGACCGAGGAGCTGCTGCCCGTCGCCGAACGCTGTCTGCGGTGGCTGCGCGGCATGGTCGGCACTGGTGCCTATCTGCCCGACCCGCGGCCTGGCGGACCGCTGCGCTGCGAGACCCAGGCACACGCCCACCGGGCCGCGCTGCTGGGCGCCGACCTCCTCGACGCGTACGGCAGGCCCGGCGGGGCCGCGCTGCGGGACTGGGCGAGAGAGCTGCGGAGCCGGTTCGGGGCGGACTTCTGGATCGAGGACCGGAGCGGGGGCAGACCTGCGGCCGCCCGCACCCCGGACGGGCGTCTCGTGCCGCACCTCGGCGCGGGCGCCGCCCACCTCCTCGACACCGGCCTGCTCGGCGCCGGAGAACAGGCTCCGGGCCTGCTCGACAAGGTGCGCACCGAACAACTGGCCCGACTGCTCGGAGGGCCCGCCATGGACTCGGGGTGGGGGCTGCGGACGTTGGGGGCGAAAGAGGCCGCGTACAACCCCTTCGGCCATCGCAGCGGTGCCGTGCGGGTGCAGGAGACGGCGGTCGCGGTGGCGGGGCTGGCCGGCGCCGGATACGAGAAGGAGGCGAGTTCGCTCCTGCGGGGCGTGCTGGCGGCGGCGGAGAGCTTCGGTCATCGGTTGCCCGAGATGTACGCGGGGGAGCAGCGGACGGCAGGGGGCGCCCCGCTCCCGCATCCGGCCGCCTGCAGACCGGCCGCGACGGCGGCGGCAGCGGGGGTGCTGCTGCTCACGACCCTCGTCGGAATCCGTCCCGACGCCCCCGCGGGGACGGTGACCCTGCGGCCGGTGCGCAGTGCGCCGCTGGGCGAGATCGGTATGACGGGACTACGGGTCGCGGGTGCCCCGTTCGCCGTGCGGGTCAGCAGGCTGGGGCTCGCGATGGTCGAGGAGGCGGCCGACGGACTGCAGTTGGGGGTGTGACCTCCCGTGACGGGTGGAGAGGACGACGGGGGTGCCGTGTCCGGGAGGCGACGGCCGGCTCGCGGGACCAGGTACCGGACAGAAGTGGATCAAGTGGGGAAGCGACCGTGAAGGGAGTGTTTATCGTCAGGCAGACGACTATGATCGCGGCATGCCCTACGACCCGTCGGACTACCCGCCCTTCGCTGTCACCGTGGACCTGGTCGTACTGACCGTCCGTCGTCACGCGCTCTGCGCGCTGACGGTACGGCGGGGCGAACAGCCGTTCCAGGGGCGGTGGGCGTTGCCCGGTGGCTTCGTGCGGCCCGACGAGGACCTGTCGCAGGCCGCGGCACGGGAGCTGGCCGAGGAGACCGGCCTGACCGCCCACGAACCGTCCGAGCCCGCGCAGGACAACGGCGCGCACCTGGAGCAGTTGGCGACCTACGGAGACCCGAAGCGGGACCCCCGGATGAGGGTCGTCAGCGTCGCCCACCTCGCCCTCGCCCCGGACCTGCCCGCACCGCGGCCGGGAGGGGATGCCAACAGCGCGCGCTGGGCGCCCGTCGAGGAGTTGCTGGAGCAGGGCGGCTACGGGCGGGACGGGGAGCCGGTGGCGCCGCTGGCCTTCGACCACGCGCAGATCCTCGCGGACGGGGTGGAGCGCGCCCGGTCCAAGATCGAGTACTCCTCGCTGGCCACGGCCTTCTGCCCGCCGGAGTTCACGGTCGGCGAGTTGCGGCGCGTCTATGAGGCGGTGTGGGGCGTGGCGCTGGATCCGCGCAACTTCCATCGCAAGGTGACGGGCACGCCCGGCTTCCTGGTGCCCACCGGAGGGACCACCACGCGGCAGGGCGGCCGCCCCGCTCAGCTCTTCCGCGCCGGCGGCGCCACCCTCCTGAACCCGCCGATGCTGCGTCCCGAGGTCTGACGCCGCGGAGCGGGATGCGCCCTGTCGCCGTGTTCGACGGCCTCGGTCGTGCGATGAACCGCGAGGCAACCGGGAAAACGGACATACCGCGCTATCTTGCTTCAGGTGATCCAGGCCATCGGATTGACCAGCAATCCCCGCAAGGAGTTTCCGCCCGCAGTCGACGACGTGTCCTTCGAGGCGCACTCCGGCCGCGTCACCGCACTCCTCGGGGCCCCCGGAGCGGGCAAGTCGACAGCGCTGAAACTCGTTCTCGAACTCCAACGGGGCCGAGGGGTCGCCTACTTCAGAGGCCGTCCCCTGCACCGCATCGCGCATCCCGCACGTGAGGTGGGAGTGCTCCTCGGGGACGTGCCCGGCCATCCCGCCCGCACGGTCCGCAACCATCTGCGCATGCTCTGCGCGGCGGCGGGACTGCCCACACGGCGTGCCGACGAAGTCCTGGAAGTCGTGGGTCTGGTCAGCCTGTGCGAGGCGCGGCTGAGCACGCTGTCGCGGGGCATGGACCGCCGCCTCGGCCTGGCCTGCGCCCTGCTGTCCGACCCGCACACCCTCGTGCTGGACGATCCGGCCGACGGGCTGGCCGTCCGAGAAGGCCGATGGCTGCACGGGATCATGCGGGCGCACGCCGGACAGGGCGGCACGGTCCTGTTCACCACCGGTGACCCCAAGGAGGCCGCGCGGATCGCCGACCGGGTCCTCACGCTCGAACGGGGCAGGCTCGTCGCCGACCAGGAAGTCGCCGAGTTCTCCCGCACCCGGCTTCGGCCCAGGGTCGCCGTCCGCACCCCGCACGCCGCCCGCCTCGGAGCCCTGCTGACCAAGGAGGCCCGGACCGCGCGGCGTTCCGTGGAGATCGTGCCGGAGGGCGGCAACCGGCTGTCGGTCTACGGGAGTACGTGCGCCGAGGTCGGCGAGATCGTGTTCCGGCACGGCATCCTGGTCCATCAACTCGCGGACGAGATCGGGGATATGGGCCCCACACCGCTGCTGGTGCCGTCGCCCGCCGACGAAGAAGCACTGGGGGCGGCCGAGAGTCCTCATGGCTCGCTTCAGGACGCCCAGGGGTCGGTCGAGGGACTTCTCGCATCCGTTCCGGCGCTCGCCGAGGAGCATCGGGCGGTTGCCGTCGAGTCGTGGAGACCGGCCGACGACGCACCCGACGTCAACTCCGCGCCTCTCGGCGACCTCGGTACACAAGATCGTTCAGTGCCGTACGCCGAGCCCGTGTCCGGTGATCACTTCGCGCCATGCGCGGATCCCGAACCCCTTGACCCGTTCACGGCGCGCGCCGAACCCGGTCCCGACGACTCCTGCGAGCTCCACGCAGCCACCGAGGACGAGGTCCACTCCGCGCAACCGCCCGCCGCCCGGCCGCCCGAGACGGTCCCGCTGCCGTCGCTCCCGCCGCCCATCGCCGTGCGCTCGGCGCCGAGCCCGCTGCGTCCGCTGCGCTACGAGCTGCGCCGGGCGGGCGGGGTCGGCACCGGGTACGTCACCGCCGCTGCCGTGCTGGTCACCTCCGCCCTCATGGCGGTGCTCCTGGCCAGGATCGGGCACACCCCGCAGCCGCGGCTGCTGGCCGCGTGGCCGAGGGAACTGCCGCTGCCGCCCGCCGCCATCGGGGCGGGGCTGCTCGGGGCCATCGCCTTCGGCGACGAATTCCGCCACCCCGCCCTGGCCGCCCACTGCGGCACGGTTCCCCGACGGCTGGGGCTGCTCATCGCGAAACTCCTCGTCGCGGCGGCAACGGCGGTGCTGCTGGCCGTCCTCACCGTGGGCTGCGACCTCGAAGTGCTCTATCTCGTCTACGGACCCGAACTGGTCGCGGTTCCCGCCGACTGGTTCCCGCTCGGCGCGAGTTGGGTCGGCCTCGTCGTGGGGTGCGCCTGGGCGGGCGTGCTCGCGGCGGGTGTCTTCCGGTCCACGTCCGCCGGGCTCGCGGCCGTGGTCGCCGTGCCCCTCGTCGTCGTACCCCTGGTGCAGAAGGCGCTGGAAGGCGCGAGTGTACGGAGCGCTGTCGGGTTTCCGATGCGGTTGCGGGAACTCGTCCTGATGCAGTGGCCCTTCGGGGGCGAGCGCTATCTGGAGGCCGTGGCGCGGGCGGTCTCCCAACCCGTGGGCGGGGCGCTGCTGTTGTCGCTGGCGGCGCTGCTGGGGGCCTACGTGCTCACGAACCTGCGCAGCCGGGTCCGGTCATGATCGTCCTCATCCATTCGTGCTCACTGTCCGTACTCTTCCGTTGGCACAATGCGCACAACTCCTCGTAGAACGCCCATTTCTTTCCGATAAGGCGTCAATTGCGACGGGGTGAGCGATCACCCTTTCGTGTGCTTTTCACCAAAGACCTCAAGGGAGTTGGGAACGCAGCCGACAAAGGATGCGTGAGTACCCTTGCGCACACCATGATGACCGCCGCCCGCTCCGCCGAATCCGGCCTCGCAGGACCGGGCGAACTCGACCGCTACCCCTACGCCGAGCGCCCCGGTGTCGACCGCGTCAGCCTCCCCGCCTGGGACGGCGCCGACCCCGAGCTGGGGCGCGTGGGCCGACGCGCCGCGGGGAGCCGCGGACGCGGGCTGCACGGCCAACTCGTCCAGCAGCTCGGCCAGATGATCGTCTCCGGCGACCTGGGCGCGGACCGCCCCCTCGTACCCGAGGAGATCGGCCAGCGGTTCGAGGTCTCCCGCACCGTCGTCCGTGAATCCCTGCGTGTCCTCGAGGCCAAGGGCCTGGTCAGCGCCCGCCCGAACGTCGGCACGCGCGTCCGCCCGGTCAGCGACTGGAACCTGCTCGACCCGGACATCATCGAGTGGCGGGCCTTCGGCCCCCAGCGCGACGACCAGCGTCGCGAGCTGAGCGAGCTGCGCTGGACGATCGAGCCGCTGGCCGCCCGCCTCGCCGCCGGGCACGGCCGCGACGACGTGCAGCAGCGCCTCGGCGACATGGTCGAGCTGATGGGCCACGCGATGGCGCAGGGCGACCCGCTGACCTTCTCGCGCGCGGACGCCGAGTTCCACTCGCTGCTCATCCAGCTCGCGGGCAACCGCATGCTGGAGCACCTCTCGGGCATCGTCTCCGCCGCCCTCCAGGTGTCCGGCGGTCCGGTCACCGGATGTGACCGGCCGACCGAGGCGACCCTGACGCACCACGCCAGGATCGTCGACGCTCTCGCCGCGGGCGACGGAGGGGCGGCCGAGGCGGCCATGCGTCAACTGCTCACCGTCCACCCCGAGGTGGAGCGTGTGGTGCCGGCGCCGCGCGAGCACTGAGGGCGCCGAGAGCGGGACAAGGGCGGCACGGCTCGGGCGCGTGCCCTACCGTGACGCCGCTCCACCGGCGGCCCCGTGCCGCCGGGCCCCATCGGATCCTCCCGGGATTCGGCGGGGCCCGGCGGCACGACCGGCGGCGGACTCCGGCGGGAGCGGTGGGTCCCGTGTGACGGACGTCCCGGGCGAGGGTGCCGGACCTCACCGGAACTCGATGGGATCGATGGGATCGATGATCCGCATTGAGGAGTTCGTTCGGGAATCGTTCGGGTACCCGTCCCAGCAGAATCGGTTGTGGCCTTGATCGATTACGTCTGGCAGTATCTGACCGCTTTTGAGCGCTTACGGGGTGTGACTCGGGCCACGCAGATTGGGCGTAACGCTCGTGGGAACAGCGCGATGACCTAAGAGGTGACAGCCGCGGAGGGAATACGGACGCCGTTCACGGCGCTGTGCATCTTCCCGGCCCCCGCCCGCACCGTCGGCCCACTCCCAAGCCGGTGGTCGGCTCCTGTCCACAGTGGACGAAGCCGGAAGCCGTTTTCCAACGTTCCGAGAGGTTGTTCGTGTCGGCCAGCACATCCCGTACGCTCCCGCCGGAGATCGCCGAGTCCGTCTCTGTCATGGCGCTCATTGAGCGGGGAAAGGCTGAGGGGCAGATCGCCGGCGACGATGTGCGTCGGGCCTTCGAAGCTGACCAGATTCCGGCCACTCAGTGGAAGAACGTACTGCGCAGCCTCAACCAGATCCTCGAGGAAGAGGGTGTGACGCTGATGGTCAGTGCCGCGGAGCCCAAGCGCACCCGAAAGAGCGTCGCAGCGAAGAGTCCGGCCAAGCGCACCGCCACCAAGACGGTCGCGGCGAAGACGGTGACCACCAAGAAGGCCACCGCCACCGCCGCTCCCGCGGTGCCCACGGCCGACGCCCCCGCCGAGGACGCCACCCCCGCCAAGAAGGCCGCCGCGAAGAAGGCGGTCGCGAAGAAGGCGGCCCCCGCCAAGAAGACCGTCGCCGCCAAGAAGACGGCGGCCAAGAAGACCACCGCCAAGAAGGACGACGCCGAGCTCGTCGACGAAGAGGTCCTCGAGGAGACCCCCGGCGGCAAGCCCGGTGAGGAGCCCGAGGGCACCGAGAACGCCGGCTTCGTGCTGTCCGACGAGGACGAGGACGACGCCCCCGCCCAGCAGGTCGCCGCCGCCGGTGCCACCGCCGACCCGGTCAAGGACTACCTCAAGCAGATCGGCAAGGTCCCGCTGCTCAACGCCGAGCAGGAGGTCGAGCTCGCCAAGCGCATCGAGGCCGGTCTGTTCGCCGAGGACAAGCTGGCCAACGCCGACAAGCTCGCCCCCAAGCTCAAGCGCGAGCTGGAGATCATCGCCGAGGACGGCCGCCGCGCCAAGAACCACCTCCTGGAGGCCAACCTCCGTCTGGTGGTCTCCCTGGCCAAGCGCTACACCGGCCGCGGCATGCTCTTCCTGGACCTGATCCAGGAGGGCAACCTCGGTCTGATCCGCGCGGTCGAGAAGTTCGACTACACCAAGGGCTACAAGTTCTCCACGTATGCCACCTGGTGGATTCGTCAGGCGATCACCCGCGCCATGGCCGACCAGGCCCGCACCATCCGTATCCCGGTGCACATGGTCGAGGTCATCAACAAGCTCGCGCGCGTGCAGCGCCAGATGCTCCAGGACCTGGGTCGCGAGCCCACGCCGGAGGAACTGGCCAAGGAACTCGACATGACCCCCGAGAAGGTCATCGAGGTCCAGAAGTACGGCCGCGAGCCCATCTCGCTGCACACCCCGCTGGGCGAGGACGGCGACAGCGAGTTCGGTGACCTCATCGAGGACTCCGAGGCCGTCGTCCCGGCCGACGCGGTCAGCTTCACGCTCCTCCAGGAGCAGCTGCACTCCGTCCTCGACACGCTCTCCGAGCGCGAGGCCGGCGTCGTCTCCATGCGCTTCGGTCTCACCGACGGTCAGCCGAAGACCCTCGACGAGATCGGCAAGGTGTACGGCGTCACGCGTGAGCGCATCCGCCAGATCGAGTCCAAGACGATGTCGAAGCTGCGTCACCCGTCGCGTTCGCAGGTTTTGCGCGACTACCTCGACTAAGGAGCATGGCACCGCCCGTGCGGTCGGCTCCGAAGGCCCGGTTCCCCCGAAGGAACCGGGCCTTCGCCGTGTGTGCGGCATGCGGAAGGCGATCCGGTGGATCACTCTGGGTGTGCCATCCATGTCCCGGAGTGAGGAGCGCGCATGCGTCGATCGTTCGCCCGACTGCTGGCCGTCGCGGCCACCACGGCCGTCATACCGCTGGCGTCACCGCCACCGGCGACGGCCGAGGTCGTCATCGGGGGTCATCCGGTCGAGGTCTCCCAGGCGCCCTGGACGGTGGCGCTGTCCAGCCGTGACCGATTCGGGGGTACGCGGGCCGGGCAGTTCTGCGGTGGTGTGGTGGTGGGCCGCTCGACTGTCCTGACGGCCGCCCACTGCCTCAGCGAGAGCGTGCTGGGAGGGCCTCCGGAGCGTGTCCCCGATCTGCGGGTCATCGCGGGCCGCGCCGAACTGCAGTCGGCCGAGGGCCAGGAGATCCCGGTGAGCGGAGCCTGGGTCAACCCCGAGTACGACCCCTATACGAACGCCGGGGACTTCGCGGTGGTGACCCTCGCCTCACCGTTGCCCGAGGACTCCGTCATCGGGTTGGCGGGGGAGGGTGACACCGCCTACGTGCCGGGCACGTCGGCTGCGGTCTACGGGTGGGGGGACACCACAGGGGCCGGCGACTACGCGCGGAGTCTGCGGGCGGCCCCGGTGAAGGTGCTGGCCGACACGGTCTGCGAGCGGGCCTATCCGGGCAGCGCGGAGGGCAGATACCTGTCCGAGTCCATGGTGTGCGCCGGGGAACAGGACGGTGGCCGGGACGCCTGCCAGGGGGACAGCGGAGGGCCGCTGGTCGCCCAGGGGAAGCTGATCGGGCTCGTGTCGTGGGGCAGCGGCTGTGGGCTCGCCGGGAACCCCGGCGTCTACACCAGGGGCTCGTACGTGGCCCGGGTGCTGGAGGAGAACCGCTGAGGCGGCGCTGAGGCACCGGACCCGGTCGCGCGCCGTGCCGTGTCTCGGCGAGGTGCGAGTGGGGTGTCGGGCCGTGTGTGCGGCACGAGAGCGGGCGGCCACCCCGTGTGTACGGGAGTGGCCGCCCGGTCACCGGCCTCGAGCCGGTGGCGGCTCGTCGTAGGTGCGAAGCGTCAGCGCTCGTCCTCTTCTGCGGTCGCGGGAGCGGCCGTGAGCCGCTCCGTCTCGTCCTGTATCTCCGCGGCGATCTTCTTGAGCTCCGGCTCGAACTTGCGGCCGTGGTGGGCGCAGAACAGCAGCTCTCCACCGCTCAGCAGGACGACGCGCAGGTAGGCCTGGGCGCCGCAGCGGTCGCATCGGTCAGCGGCCGTCAGCGGGGTCGCGGGGGTCAGAACAGTAGTCACGTCGCCTCTTCTCTAGCTCGACGAGCTGTCGTACCAGGGTCAACATCCAACCAGGCCGAAAACGTTCCCGCTCGCGGCTTTAACTCGAAAAAATCTTTCCGGGCCGGCTGTCTGCTGCCGGTTGGCGGCGAATGAGCCGTAGTGCGTGTCTTCGTGTCGTACGGGTTCGCGCTGTCTGTCGGGTGGATCCAGTGGTGGTTCTGGTGGTTGTTCTTTCGGTTGTACGGTCCTACCGGCTGGGTTGCCGTTTGTTCATGAGGACGTGCCCGGAGCCTAAATGGTTCATGCCTCGAAGGGAACGTGATATGTACTTCACCCCATCGAGGGATCGAACATGTATGCGACTCTGGACTACTCTGAGTTTCGGACGAGGGTGGCGTTACAACGGCTCTACCAGGCCTCGGTACCCTCGGACCGGCAACAGAGCCCGGCCCCGTACCCCAAAGGGCCTCACCTGAAATTCAGCGAGGAGCGAACCGCGTGACCGCCGACACGTCCGTGCCGTCCACAGCGCTGCTGACCGGAGCAGACCGGGACGGTTCCAACTACACCGCGCGGCACCTGCTCGTCCTCGAGGGGCTCGAGGCCGTGCGGAAGCGCCCCGGTATGTACATCGGCTCGACGGACAGTCGAGGCCTGATGCACTGTCTGTGGGAGATCATCGACAACTCCGTGGACGAGGCCCTCGGGGGCTACTGCGACCACATCGAGGTGATCCTCCATGACGACGCCTCCGTCGAGGTGCGCGACAACGGCCGCGGCATCCCGGTCGATGTCGAGCCCAAGACCGGCCTCTCCGGCGTCGAGGTCGTCATGACGAAGCTGCACGCCGGCGGCAAGTTCGGCGGCGGCTCGTACGCCGCCTCCGGCGGTCTGCACGGCGTGGGCGCCTCCGTGGTGAACGCGCTCTCCGCCCGCCTGGACGTCGAGGTCGACCGCAACGGCAGCACCCACGCCATCAGCTTCCGGCGCGGCGTGCCCGGCGCCTTCGCGGGCAACGGCCCGGACGCCAAGTTCGAGACCGGCGGCCTGCGCAAGGGCAAGCGGATCCCCAAGACGCGTACCGGCACACGCGTGCGCTACTGGGCCGACCGCCAGATCTTCCTCAAGGACGCCAAGCTCTCGCTGGAGCACCTGCATCAGCGCGCGCGGCAGACCGCCTTCCTGGTGCCCGGACTGACGATCGTCGTCCGCGACGAGTTCGGGCTCGGTGACGGCGGCAGCAAGGGCGAGGAGTCGTTCCGCTTCGACGGCGGGATCAGCGAGTTCTGCGAGTACCTGGCCTCCGACAAGCCCGTCTGCGACGTCCTCCGCTTCTCCGGGCAGGGCACCTTCAGGGAGACCGTGCCCGTCCTCGACGAGCACGGGCAGATGACGCCCACCCAGGTCACCCGGGAACTGGGCGTCGACGTGGCCATGCGCTGGGGCACCGGCTACGACACGACCCTCAAGTCGTTCGTGAACATCATCGCCACCCCCAAGGGCGGCACCCATGTCGCCGGCTTCGAGCAGGCCGTGGCCTCCACCATGAACGAGGTGTTGCGCGCCAAGAAGATGCTGCGTGTCGCCGAGGACGACGTCGTCAAGGACGACGCCCTGGAGGGCCTCACCGCGGTCGTCACCGTGCGTCTCGCCGAACCGCAGTTCGAGGGGCAGACCAAGGAGGTCCTCGGCACCTCGGCGGCCCGGCGCATCGTGGCGCAGGTGATCGCCAAGGAGCTCAAGGCGTTCCTGACCTCCACCAAGCGGGACGCCGCCGCTCAGGCGCGGGTCGTCATGGAGAAGGCCGTCGCGGCCGCCCGTACGCGTATCGCCGCACGTCAGCACAAGGACGCGCAGCGGCGGAAGACCGCGTTGGAGTCGTCCTCGCTGCCCGCCAAGCTCGCCGACTGCCGCAGCGACGACGTCGAGCGCAGCGAGCTGTTCATCGTCGAGGGGGACTCGGCGCTCGGTACGGCGAAGCTCGCGCGGAACTCCGAGTTCCAGGCGCTGCTGCCGATCCGGGGCAAGATCCTCAACGTTCAGAAGTCGTCCGTCACCGACATGCTCAAGAACGCCGAGTGCGGTGCGATCATCCAGGTCATAGGGGCCGGGTCCGGGCGTACGTTCGATATTGACGCGGCTCGTTACGGCAAGATCATCATGATGACCGACGCCGATGTGGACGGGTCGCACATCCGGTGTCTGCTGCTGACGCTGTTCCAGCGGTACATGCGGCCGATGGTCGAGGCGGGGCGGGTCTTCGCCGCGGTGCCGCCGCTGCACCGGATCGAACTGGTCCAGCCCAAGAAGGGGCAGGACAAGTACGTCTACACGTACTCGGACCGGGAGCTGCGCGACAAGCTGCTGGAGTTCCAGAGCAAGGGGGTCCGCTACAAGGACTCCATCCAGCGCTACAAGGGTCTCGGTGAGATGGACGCGGACCAGCTGGCGGAGACGACGATGGATCCGCGGCACCGGACGCTGCGGCGGATCAATCTGTCGGACCTGGAGGCGGCTGAGCAGGTGTTCGACCTGCTGATGGGGAACGATGTGGCGCCGCGCAAGGAGTTCATTTCGAGTTCGGCGGCCACGTTGGATCGGTCGCGGATCGACGCGTAGCCGCTGCGCTGGGCTTTGGCGGGTTCGCCTCGGGTTCGCCTTGGGTTCGGTGGGTGGGGCGGGGCGTGCCGGGGGGCCTTCGGTTGGTGGGTGGGTCGGGGGCGTGTCGGGGGGTGTCCGTCCTCGGAACGGCGCGGAATCGGTGGGCTGGGAAGTTGGGCGAGTTGACGCGCCAACCGCTGCGGGCGGACACCCCCCGACACGCCCCCTTCTCGCCGTACGCCGCCGACCCGCCGTCGGGGTCGCGTCAGATCAGTGCTGGGTGAGTGCCTGCCGTTTCAAATGCGGGAGGCCCGCCGGGGTTTCACCTGATGGGGTGAAGAATCGGGAAGAGGTACGTCGGGGGTCTTTCCGGTCTGTCCATGCTTGGGCATGCAGTCAAGCACCGGCCGTCCCCGCCGACGCGGGGGTGGTTCTGAGAGCCCGGTCGAACAGCACGAGGGGCACGTCCTCGCCAGTGGGGACGTGCGGTTCGACGATCCCTGGTACGACGCGCTGGCGTCCGGCTGGGGGGAGTTGGACGGTACGGGCGGGCCGGCGCCGGTCGAGGCCGAGGAGCCGGGGAGTCGGGGCGCGGCGGACGTCTATCTGGAGGTCCAGCGGAGCGCGGCCTTCCAGGAGGTGCGCAGCCGTTACCGCAGGTTCGTGATCCCGGGCGTCGCCGTCTTCTTCAGCTGGTACGTGGCCTACGTCGTGACGGCGACCACCGCGCCGGGGCTGATGGCGCGGCCGGTCGCGGGCGCGGTGAACGTGGCGATGCTGGCGGGGCTCGGACAGTTCCTCACGACGTTCCTGTTCACCTGGGCGTACGCGCGGCACGCGAGGCTGCGCCGGGACCGGGCGGCGCTCGATCTGCGGTGGGACACCCAGGAGTTGACGCGTGGTGTCCGAGGGGGCGAGCGGTGACCGCCGACCATCAGACGCTGGCGCTGCTGCTGTTCAGCGCGTTCGTGGCGGTCACGCTGGGCATCACGACGTGGGTGAGCCGCAACCGGCATGGTTCGGCCGAGGAGTTCTACGCCGGCGGGCGGCTGTTCTCGCCGATGGAGAATGGTTTTGCCATCGCGGGGGACTACATGTCCGCCGCGTCGTTCCTGGGGATCTCGGGGCTCATCGCGCTCTTCGGGTACGACGGGCTGCTCTACTCGGTGGGCTTTCTGGTCGCCTGGCTGGTCGTGCTGTTCCTGGTGGCCGAACTGGTGCGCAACTGCGGGCGGTTCACGCTCGCCGACGTGGTCGCGGCGCGGATGAGCGAGCGGCCGGTGCGGATCGCGGCGGGAACTTCCTCGGTGACCGTGTCCGTTCTGTATCTGGTGGCGCAGATGGTGGGAGCGGGCACTCTCGTCGCGCTGCTGCTGGGAGGAGAGAGCGAGGCGGCGCAGACCTGGACGGTCATCGGGGTCGGCGCGCTCATGGTCGTCTATGTGTCGTTGGGAGGGATGCGGGCCACCACCTGGATCCAGATCGTGAAGGCGGTCCTGCTCATGGGCGGGGCGATCGCACTGACCGTGCTCGTACTGGTGCGCTTCCACGGGGACTTCGACCAGTTGCTGCGGACGGCGGCCGAGCGCAGCGGACACGGTGACTCGTTCCTCGCGCCCGGGCTGAAGTACGGCGGTGACTGGGGCGCGCGCCTCGACTTCATCAGTCTCGGACTCGCCCTGGTGCTGGGCACGGCCGGACTGCCGCACATCCTGTCGCGCTTCTACACCGTGCCCACCGCGCGGGCCGCACGCCGCTCGGTGGTCTGGTCGATCGGTCTCATCGGCGGCTTCTACCTGATGACCATCGTGCTCGGCTTCGGCGCGGCCGCCATCGTCGGCCCGGAAGCCGTGCGGAGTTCCAACGCGGCCGGGAACACGGCGGTGCCGTTGCTGGCCCTCGATCTGGGCGGCGGCCCCGACTCCACTGGCGGAACGGTTCTGTTCGCGATCGTCGCCGCCATCGCCTTCGCCACGATCCTCGCGGTCGTCGCCGGGATCACCCTCGCCTCGTCGGCGTCCGTCGCCCATGACCTGTACGCGTCGCTGCGGCGCCGTCGGTCCAGGCCGCGCAGCGAGGTCGCCGTGGCGCGCACCGCCGCCGTCGGTATCGGTGTGGTGGCGATCGGGCTCGGGCTGCTCGCCAAGGACCTCAACGTGGCCTTCCTCGTCGGCCTCGCTTTCGCGGTCGCCGCCTCCGCCAATCTGCCCGTGCTGCTGTACTCGCTGTTCTGGCGGGGCTTCACCACCCGTGGCGCGGTGTGGTCCGTGTACGGCGGACTGGTGCCCTCCGTGGTGCTGGTGCTGCTGTCGCCCGTCGTCTCGGGAAGCGCCGACTCGCTGTTCCCCGGCGTCGACTTCCAGTACTTCCCGTTGCAGAACCCGGGCCTCGTCTCCATCCCGCTGGGCTTCCTCGCGGGCTGGCTCGGCACGGTGACCTCGGCCGAACCGCCGGACGAGGCGAAGCACGCGGAGACCGAGGTGCGGTCGCTGACGGGCGCCGGGGCGGTGTGAGAGCGGGGCGCGTGGCGGCCTCTCAGGGGCGGGTCGCCCATTCGTAGCGGTGTTCCGGGCGGCCCGCATCGCCGTATTTGAGGGTCAGCCGGGCCCGTCCCGTGCGTTCCAGGAGCTTCAGATAGCGCTGGGCGGTCTGGCGGCTCAGGCCGGTCCGTTCGGCGATCTCCTGGGCGGACAGGGCGCCCTCGGCGGTCATCAGGGCCCGGCGTACCAACTCGGTGGTGGTGGGGGAGTGGCCCTTGGGCAGGTCCGGCTCGCCGCCCGCGGAGAGGGCGCCGAAGATCCGGTCCACCTCGGCCTGTTCGGCCTCTCCGCCGCCGTCCAGGGTGCGCCGCAGCTCCGCGTACGCCTCCAGCTTCGCCCGCAGCCCCGCGAACGCGAACGGTTTGACCAGGTACTGCAGCGCGCCCTGGCGCATCGCCGCCTGGACGGTCGACACGTCGCGGGCCGCCGTCACCATGATCACATCGCACTGGTGGCCCCGGCGCCGCATCTCCTGGACGACCACGAGGCCCGTGTCGTCCGGCAGATAGTGGTCCAGCAGGACCAGGTCCACGTGGGCCGACGTCTCGAGCCGCTGCAGCGCCTCGGCCGCGCTGTGGGCCACACCGGCGACGTGGAAACCGGCGACCTTCTCCACGTAGGCGGCGTTGACGCGGGCGACTCTGACGTCGTCGTCCACGATCAGGACCTCGATCATCGCGACTCCTTGTCGGCGGCTGTGATGGCGGCTTCGGGTTCCCGCTCGGGGCCCGGTCGCCCGTCGCGGCCGGCCGTCGGCTCGTCCTGCCGGGCCGGTCCGTCGTCGGGTGCCATAGAGGCATCGGGTGTCGTGGAGGACAGCGTCGGCGCGGACGTCCGCGTCACCGGGTCGGGTTCCGCGAGGGCGTCCGGCAGCACGACGGTGAACTCCGCGCCCCCGCCCTCCGCCTCCGTGACCCGGGCGCTGCCTCCCTGCCGCTCGGCGAGGCGGCGTACCAGGGAGAGTCCGATGCCGCGTTCGCGGTGGGCGGGGCGCGTCTTGGTCGACCAGCCGTCCGCGAAGATCAACTCCCGTTTGTCGGGCGGGACTCCGGGACCCGTGTCCCGCACCCGGAGAATCGCCGAGCGCCCCTCGGCGCGCAGATCGACCTCCACGCGCGCGTGCGGGGTGCCCGCGACGGCGTCCAGGGCGTTGTCGACGAGGTTGCCCACGATGGTGACCAGTCCACGGGGGTCGATCAGCCGGTCCGGGAGCATCGTGGCGCCCGCGACCGACAGGGCCACTCCGCGCTCGGCCGCGACGGTCGCCTTGCCGACCAGCACAGCGGCCAGCAGCGGATCGTGGATCCTCTCGGTGACCTGCTCGGCGGTCGCCCGGTGGTCGCCGACCACCTCGCCGACGAACTCCACCGCCTCGTCGTACATCTCCAGTTCGAGCAGGCCGAGGAGCGTGTGCATCCGGTTGGCGTGCTCGTGGTCCTGGGCGCGTAGGGCGTCCGTCAGGCCGCGCGTGGAGTCGAGTTCGCGACTGAGTTGCTCCAACTCGGTGCGGTCGCGCAGGGTGGCGACGGCGCCCCCGTCGTCCGTGGGCATGCGGTTGGTGACCAGCACACGCTGACCGCGCACGGTCAGCAGGTCGGTGCCCGTGATCCGGCCCGCCAGGACGTCGGTCGTGCGGCCGGGGCCGAGCGCGTCGTCGAGCGACCTGCCGACCGCCTCGTCGCCTATCCCGAGCAGTCGCCGCGCCTCGTCGTTCAGGAGGCGTACGCGCCCGGCTCGGTCCAGTGCGACCACGCCCTCCCGGATGCCGTGCAGCATCGCCTCGCGCTCCGCCAGCAGCCCCGCGATATCGGAGAAGGCCAGGTCACGGGTCTGGCGATGCACCCGCCGGGAGATCAGATACGCGGCCAGCGCCCCGACGGCCATGGCCCCGCCGGCGTATGCCAGGAGCCCGGGGATCGCGTGGATCAGCCGGGCCCGCACACTGTCGTACTCGATGCCCACGGACACCGCGCCGACGATCTTCCCGTCGGCGTCACGCAGCGGCACCTTGCCCCGGGCGGAGCGTCCCAGCGTCCCCGAGTCGATCTCCATGACCTCGTTCCCGGCCAGGGCGCGGCGCGGGTCCGTGGAGACCGTGCCACCGATCTCCGCCGGGTCCGTGTGCGACCAGCGCACCCCCTGCGTGTCCATCACCACGACGTACTCCGCCCCGCTCGCTTCCCGGATCCGCTCGGCCTCGACCTGTACGGGACCGTCCACGGTCGGCTCGGACGACACCAGGTCCTCGGCGATCTGCGGCTGCGCGGCCGTGGTCTGCGCGATCGCGAGCGCCCGGCGCATCGCCTGGTCGTCCAGCTGTTCGCTGAGCGGCGCGAGGAACAGCCCGGTCGCGAGAACGGCGACACCGGCGGCGATCGCCACCTGCATCAGCAGGACCTGCGAGAACACCCGCCGCGGCATACCGAGACGCAGGCGGCGTGCGGGGGGAGTGGGGCTCATACCCATGACGGTACGTGGACGGGCCGGGCCGCTCGTAGTGGGGTGTGGCGCGGATCTCAGGTGCCGGGTGTTTGTACGACGCCGGGACGGGCGGAGATCGCCGGGCCGGGAGTGGGGTGGCTAGCGCGTGGCCGTGGCCGGGGACAGCTCTCGTACGGTCAGGACGTCCATCCTCGCCGGGGAGCCGAGCGCGGAGCCGCAGCTCTCCGGGCGGGGTGGCTGGGCGGTGCCCTGGGCGACGGTGACGGTCCAGCGGCGGCCGTCCGTGTGGGCGACCGTCACGTCCCAGCGGGGTGCCGTGCCGTCCGTGCGGAGGACGGTGAGCGCGTCGGCGGCGTCCTCGCCGGTCTCGGTGCGCACCGCCAGCTCGGCCGCCTGCCCGGGACGCTCCCAGGCGGAGCCGCCGCGGCATCCCTCGGTGACGACACGGCCCTCCCGTACGCCTTGGAGGACCTCCTTGACGTGGTGGGCCTCGGCGCGGCCGTACGCGTAGCCGAAAGGCAGCACGAGCAGGGTGGGGGAGAAGCGGTGACCACCCAGATGGGTGACCTCCCAGGTGCCCTCGACTCCGGAGGCGGCCAGTTCCGCGGCGAGGGGCCGGCCGAGCAGGGCGCAGCAGCGGTCGCGCTTGCCGTTGGTGCAGACGAGCGCGAGGGGGGCGCCGGTATGCGGCCTGCCTCGCAGAACCGCCCCGAAGGTGTGGTGGTCGCCCCGGCCGAGGGCGGCGAAGTCGAGGTCGAGCAGCCGCTCGGGAGCGGATGTCGTGGCGCTGTGCAGCCAGACGTTCCCGGGGACGGTGTGGCCCACGTACACCCGGCGCTCGCGGGCCACACGGCGGTCCGCGTGGCGGCCGGGACGCCGGATGAGGGCCACCCGTACGCCGGTGCCCTCCGCCGCGGCTTCGAGAGCGCGGCCGACCGCGGGGTCCAGGTGGCTCGAAGTGAGCGCCTTGACGCCCCAGGGGCCGGGTTGTTCCAGCAGCAGCCATGTCCTCGCCGTGGCGGCGGTCCCCGCGAGAGGCTCGTCGAGGTGTCGGGACGCGGATGTGCACGTACTCACAGAGGTGAGCCTAACCTGACTTGCCCGCGAGTGAATTCCGGCCGGGCCGAAGGGGTGCAAAGGGGGTCCACAAGGGGCGCGAACGGGACCCGGTGTGGGGCTCCGGGGGCGTGAAGGGTGCGGAGGGTGAGGGGCGGGTGCGCGGCCTGCTAGTGCGGGAGCGGCTGGGGCGGCCTCGGGCCCACGTACTGGCCGCTCGGCCGCATGCGCAGGGGGCGCTCGCCGTACTCCTCCAGGGCGTGGGCGATCCAGCCCGCCGTCCGGGCCACGGCGAAGACGGTCTCGCTCGCTCTGGCAGTCATGCCGAAGGAGACCGTGAGGACCGCGAGGGCCAGGTCGACATTGGCGTGCAGGGGCGTGTGACGGGCGGCCGTCGCCACGATGTCGCGGGCGGCGGCGAGGGCGGGCGCCGCCTGCGGGACCTCCTTCAGGAGAGCGAAGAGCGCACGCGCGCGTGGATCCTCGCCCGTGTAGAGGCGGTGGCCCAGTCCGGGGATGCTGCGGCCGGCTCGTAGCTCGTCGGCGATCACGGGAGCCGCGCTGCCGTGATCCAGTACGTCGAGGAGCAGCCGGTGGGCGAGTGCGCCGGCCGCGCCGTGCAGCGGGCCTTCGAGGGCGCCGAGGCCGGCCGAGACCGCCGCGTACGCGTGGGCGCGGGCCGACGCGGCGACGCGGACGGCGAGCGTGGACGCGGCCAGGTCGTGGTCGACGAGCAGCCCGAGCGTCGTGTCCAGGGCGCGCAGGGACGTCTCGTCCGGGGTGCGGCCGGTGAGCCGGGCCCACAGGCGGGCGGCGAGAGGGCCGGAGTCGCGGTGGGAGCGCAGGACCGGCGGGAGGGCGGCGACCAGGGTGGGGATGAGGGTGCGCGCCGTGCCGAGAACGGCCTCCTCGGACAGGTCGAAGCGCAGCGGGTCCGTCGCGGAGGCGGCGATCGCGGCGACCCGCAGCCGGTCGAGAGGGCCGCTGTGCTCCGGCAGCGCGTCGACCGCGCGGCGGGCAGCCGCGGCGGACGCCTTCGGGGCGGTGAAGGTGGCGCCCGGCCGCAGCTCACCGGTCCACAGCCACTCGGCGACCTCTTCGTAGGAGTACCGCGCGGCGAGTTCGGTCGCGTCGACCCCGCGCAGGAAGTAGCGGTCCCGCTCGATGAGGGTGAGCCGGGTACGGACGGCGAAGTCGCCCCCCGTGGCCTGACTCCCGCCGCTCTCCCGCCTGTTGCGCCCCGCGAGTGCCGCCACCTCGTCGGCGTCGAAGGTGCTGCCCCGTCCGCCGGGATCCCGCCGACTGCTGAGCTGTCCGCGGCTCACGTACGCGTACACCGTCTCCGGCTTCACGCCGAGCAACTCGGCCGTCTCCCGGGTGCTCAGCCGCTCTCGATGGCCTTGTTCCGTCATGGGCGTCACCGTATCGGCAGTGGGGTGTATTGATTCAATCAATATTGACACTTGTTGAGTCAATAATGGACAGTCGAATCAAGTTCAAGGAGGAGACATGCCGATCAACCGGGCCACGGCCACCCCCATCGACGTGCCGCGCGGACTCGCGGGTGTCGTCGTCACCGACACCTCATTGGGTGACGTCCGAGGCCAGGAGGGCTTTTACCACTACCGCCAGTACTCGGCCGTCGAACTCGCGCGGACCCGGGACTTCGAGGATGTATGGCACCTGATGATCCACGGCGAGCTGCCGGAGGGTGACGGGCGCACCGCGTTCGCCGACCATGTCAGGACTCTGCGTCGGCTGCCCGACGACGTACGGGCCGCACTGCCCGCGATCGCGGCGGCGAGCACCCGTTCCGGCCCGCTGTCGGGTCTGCGCACGGCCCTTTCGCTGTTCGGTGCCTCCCAGGGCTTCCGTCCGGTGTACGACCTCGGCGCGGACCGGCGCCGCGCGGACGCGCTGGCAGCCTCGGCGGTCGTTCCGACCCTGCTCACGGCGCTGTATCGACTGGGCCAGGGGCTGGACCCGGTCGACCCGCGGGACGACCTGCCGTACGCCGCGAACTACCTGTACATGTTGACGGGTTCGGAGCCGGACCCGTTGCGGGCGCGGGCCATAGAGCAATACTTGATCTCAACTATTGATCACGGCTTCAATGCGTCAACCTTCACGGCGCGGGTCATCACATCGACCGGCGCGGACGTGGCGGCGTGCCTCGTGGGTGCCGTGGGCGCGCTCTCCGGCCCTCTCCACGGTGGTGCTCCGAGCCGCGCGCTGGACACGCTCGACGCCATCGGCACCCCTGACCGCATCGACCCGTGGATCCGCGAACGCGTCCTCGCCGGCGATCGCATCATGGGCTTCGGCCACCCCGTCTACCGCACCGAGGACCCCCGCTCCCGCATGCTGCGCGAGATCGCGCTGCGGTTCGGCGGTCCCAGGGTCGCCTTCGCGGTCGAGGTGGAGCGTCAAGTGGAGGCGATCCTCGCCGAGTTGAAGCCCGGCCGTGCGCTGCACACCAATGTCGAGTTCTACGCCGGTGTCGTCATGGAACTCTGCGGCCTGCCCCGTGAGATGTTCACCCCCACCTTCGCGGCCGCCCGCACGGTCGGCTGGAGCGCCAACGTCCTCGAACAGGCGGAGGACTCGAAGATCATCCGCCCTGCGGCCCGGTACGTGGGACCGGGGGCGCCGGTGGCGGTGCCCGGGAGGGGATGACCCGCGGCTGCCCTGCCGCTGCCCTGCCGCTGCCCTGCCGCCGCGCTGCGGCGGAGCGGCCGGCGCCCGGACGAGCCTCGGGCGCCGGGACGGGGCTCAGGCGTCGGGAATCTCCGGTTTCGCACGGACGAGCGTCTCGCGAGTGATGATCACGATCCGCTCGTAGTCGGCACGTGCGGCGTCGGAAGGAAGCTCGGCGTCGAGCTCCGCGGTGGCCTCGCGCCCGATGACGGCGAAGCTGCCGTCGCTGAGCTCGAAGATGTCGGGGCACGTCTGCCCGGTGGCGCTGCCGCGCTCACGGGGTGAAGCCCCGACACGTCGCACGATTTTCACGGAGAGGTACCAGCCTTAAGGACTCGGAGGGAGAGGAATGCCCTCCGAGTGCAGTGGCCTCCGAGCGGAGGTGTGCTTCGGAGCGTCCTGTCTCCGAGCCGAAGGATGATCGCCGGAGTGCCCGGAGAGGGCCAGACGACAAGATAGCGACTCAGCCGGTCCGGGTACGCGGGATGGGTGGCGGGAGGCCAGGTGAAGTTCCTCGGTACCCGCTTGACGAAGCCTGTCGAGGCCGTGCGGGCGCCCGATTCGGGAGGCCTGTGGCAGGTCAGGGCCGTGGACCGCGTATGGGGGCAGACACCGGCGCACCGGCGCCCGGGCATGGAGCGCGCGGTCAAGCGGACTCGTCCGGTGGCTCTCCCACCACCCACCACTCCTCCGTGTCGGCGTCGGTGAGTTCCCGGATCAAGTCGTCCATCATCCGCCCCAGTTCCGCTTCCTCCGAGGCTTCGGCGAGGCTCTGCCGGTGATGACGGGTCGACTCCCAGTACTTCTGGAAGATCTTGTTCCGGCACATGACCCGCAGATGCCCGTACAGCTCCGCCTTGCTGAGCGCCCCGATCCGGTGGAAGTGGAGGGCGTTGATGTACAGGGCGTTCGCGAACAGGTACTGGCGTTGTGTCTCCGGCGGGACATCGTTCTCGTAGGTGTCCAGAACGGCGGCGAGGGCCGGGTCGTCCATGGCCTTGCAGAGCAGATCGAAGTGGAGCCGGTGCTGTTCGGCGAGTGAGGCTCGCCGGTGGCGGCGTGCGACCGGCAGCAGGGCCGAGGCTCTCGCCGTCGCTGTGGAGCGAAGCCTCCGGATCCAGGAATTCAGTGTGGCCATGTCAACCCCCGGTTCAGGCGGCCGTCCGCCGGTCGTCGGGTGCGGGCGACGGGAGGGGACCGGCGAGCGGTGGGCGGCGCTTGCCGCCTCTCAGTGTCGCCGGGCGGTGATGGTCGGCTGGGAGGCGGAGAGGAGGCGCACGGAGGGATGCGCGGGTCGCGCGAACCGGCGCCATGCCCATCGTGTGCCCCTCGGGCGCCGCTGACAATCGTGGGCTCCGCGGGGTGATCGCCCTCGCTCGTATCCTGGGGCGGCATTCAAGGAACGTACGAGAGCCGCGGCGTTCCGGTGGGAGCCGGTCCATGGGCCGGCCTCGTGCGGTGACCGACCGCGAGCCGGCGCACGCAACGGTGGGAGAGAGGGCGCGTGTTGAGCCAGTCGTCGAGTTCGCATCCGGGTGCTGTCGCGCAGGGTTCGCCGCAGATCCCCGTCGTCGTCCTCGCCGGGTTCCTCGGTTCCGGCAAGACCACCCTGCTCAACCACCTTCTCCATCGCAGCGGCGGCAGCCGGATCGGTGCCGTCGTCAATGACTTCGGGGCGATCGAGATCGACGCGATGGCCGTGGCGGGCGCGCTCGGGGACTCCACCGTGTCGCTGGGCAACGGGTGTCTGTGCTGTGCCGTCGACGCCAGTGAGCTGGACGTCTATCTGGAGCGGCTCGCCGAGCCCGCCGCCGGGATCGACGTCATCGTCATCGAGGCCAGCGGGCTCGCCGAGCCGCAGGAACTCGTGCGGATGGTGCTCGCCAGTGAGAATCCCCGGGTGGTGTACGGCGGGCTCGTCGAGGTCGTGGACGCCGCCGAGTTCCCGGAGACCCGGCAGCGGCATCCCGAGATCGACCGGCATCTGGCCATCGCCGACCTCGTCGTCGTCAACAAGCTCGACCGGGCCGAGGACGGGGAGGGGGTGCTGAAGCTCGTCCGGTCCCTCGGCGAAGGCGCCGCCGTCGTGCCCGCCACCTACGGGCGCGTCGACCCCGAGTTCCTCTTCGACTGCCGGCCCTCCGAGGAGCGCATCGGACAGCTCTCCTTCGACGACCTCCACCACCACGACCACGACGGGCATCACGAGACAGACGGTCACACCGGGCATCTGCACACCGGCTACGACAGCGTCTCCTTCGTCTCCGAGGTGCCGCTCGACCCCCGGCGGCTCATGGAGTTCCTGGACGGGCGGGCCGACGGGCTCTACCGCATCAAGGGGTACGTCGACTTCGGGCCGTACGACCCGCGCAACCGCTACGCCGTGCACGCCGTCGGGCGGTTCCTCCGGTTCTATCCCGAGCCCTGGCCGGACCATGACGGAAGCGGTGGGGAGAGCCGTCTCAGTCAGCTGGTGCTCATCGGCGCCGGGATCGACGCCCCGGCCCTGACCAAGGAGTTGGAGGCGTGCAAGGGCGAAAAGGACGCCCCGCACGCCGACGAGCACGGCATGTGGGGCGTCCTGCGCTATGTCCGGGAGGCGGAGGCCGACGAACCCGAGGCCGCCTACGAACCCGACTCCTCCTACGACGGCGTCTGAAGCCTCGGCCTCACACCGGCCCCGCCACCGGCGCCACTCACACCGGCCCTGCCACCGACGACACCGTCTTGCCCAGGGACACGCCCGAACCGTCGCGGCGCGGGTCCATCTCAGGGAGGTCGGCCGGGGTGCCGTTCTTCTGCGCGGCACGGGCCGGGACGGGCCCCGCCCAGGCGATGGAGAGGCAGTCCTCGCCCTTGAGGAACCGCTGGCAGCGGACGCCGCCCGTGGCGCGTCCCTTGCGGGGGTACTGGTCGAACGGCGTGAGCTTGGCCGTGGTCTGCACGGAGTCGTCCAGGGTGCCCCGCGAACCGGCGACGGTGAACACCACCGCGTCCGCGGCCGGGTCGATGGCCGTGAACGAGATCACCTTCGCGCCCTCGACGAGCTTGATGCCGGCCATACCGCCGGCCGGGCGGCCCTGCGGGCGGACCTGGGAGGCCTGGTAACGCAGCAGTTGGGCGTCGTCCGTGATGAAGACCAGGTCCTCCTCACCGGTGCGCAGCTCGACGGCGCCGACGATCCGGTCGCCCTCCTTGAGCGTGATGACCTCCAACTCCTCCTTGTTGGACGGGTAGTCGGGGACCACGCGCTTGACGACACCCTGCTCGGTGCCGATCGCGAGCCCCGGCGACGACTCGTCGAGCGTCATCAGACAGATGACCGTCTCGTCGTCCTGGAGGGACAGGAACTCCGTGAGCGGTGCGCCGCCCGACAGGTTGGGCGCCGCCGAGGTGTCCGGCAGCTGCGGCAGATCGACCACGTTCAGGCGCAGCAGACGGCCGGTGGAGGTCACCGCGCCCACCTCGCCCCGGGCCGTCGCCGGGACCGCCGAGACGATGACGTCGTGCTTGGCGCGCTTGCCGTCCTCGTCCGCCGCGAAGGGCTCGCCGTTCGCCGTACGGGCCAGCAGACCCGTCGACGACAGCAGCACCCGGCACGGGTCGTCCGCGACCTGGAGCGGGACCGCGGCCACCTGGGTGCCCGAGGACTCCAGCAGCACCGTACGGCGCTCGGTGCCGAACTTCTTGGCCACCGCGGCGAGTTCGCCGGAGACCAGCTTGCGCAGCTCCGCGTCCGACTCCAGGATGCGGGTCAGCTCGGCGATCTCGGCGCTCAGCCGGTCCTTCTCGGACTCCAGCTCGATGCGGTCGAACCGGGTGAGGCGGCGCAGCGGGGTGTCGAGGATGTACTGCGTCTGGATGTCCGACAGGGAGAAGCGCTCGATCAGGCGCTCCTTGGCCTGCGCGGAGTTGTCGCTGGAGCGGATCAGACGGATGACCTCGTCGATGTCCACCAGCGCGGTGAGCAGGCCCTCGACCAGGTGAAGCCGGTCGCGCTTCTTGCCGCGGCGGAACTCCGAGCGGCGGCGGACGACCTCGAAGCGGTGGTCGAGGTAGACCTCCAGCAGCTCCTTGAGGCCCAGGGTGAGCGGCTGGCCGTCCACCAGGGCCACGTTGTTGATGCCGAAGGACTCCTCCATCGGCGTCAGCTTGTAGAGCTGCTCCAGGACGGCCTCCGGCACGAAGCCGTTCTTGATCTCGATGACCAGGCGCAGGCCGTGCGCGCGGTCGGTGAGATCCTTGACGTCGGCGATGCCCTGCAGCTTCTTCGCGCCGACCAGGTCCTTGATCTTGGCGATCACCTTCTCCGGGCCGACGGTGAACGGCAGTTCGGTGACGACGAGACCCTTGCGGCGGGCCGTCACGGTCTCGACCGCCACCGTGGCACGGATCTTGAAGGTGCCGCGGCCCGTCTCGTACGCGTCCCTGACGCCGGAGAGCCCGACGATCCGGCCGCCGGTCGGGAGGTCGGGGCCCGGGACGTGCTTCATCAGCGTGTCCAGGTCGGCGTTCGGGTACCGGATCAGATGGCGGGCGGCCGCGATGACCTCGCCCAGGTTGTGCGGCGGCATGTTGGTGGCCATACCGACGGCGATCCCGGACGCGCCGTTGACCAGCAGGTTCGGGAAGGCGGCGGGCAACGCCACCGGTTCCTGCTCCTGGCCGTCGTAGTTGGGCGCGAAGTCGACCGTGTTCTCCTCGATCGACTCCGTCATCAGGCTCGTCGCGTCGGCCATCCGGCACTCGGTGTACCGCATGGCGGCCGGCGGGTCGTCGTTGCCCAGCGAGCCGAAGTTGCCGTGGCCGTCGACCAGCGGGAGCCGCATGGAGAAGGGCTGGGCGAGGCGCACCAGGGCGTCGTAGATCGAGGAGTCGCCGTGCGGGTGCAGCTTGCCCATGACCTCGCCGACGACGCGGGCGCACTTCACATAGCCGCGGTCGGGGCGCAGGCCCATCTCGTTCATCTGGTAGACGATCCGGCGGTGCACCGGCTTCAGACCGTCACGGGCGTCCGGCAGGGCTCGGGAGTAGATGACCGAGTACGCGTACTCCAGGAAGGAGCCCTGCATCTCGTCGACGACGTCGATGTCGAGGATCCGCTCCTCGAACGCGTCGTCGGGCGGCGGGGTCTTCGTGCTGCGGCGGGCCATCGCTGCCGGCTCCTCTTTTTCTGGTCGCTCACCTACGGGGCGCTCACGTCTGGCGGTCCACTGTCACCGAGACGTGAATGGGATCTGACGCGCACCATTGTGGACTGCCGCACTGACAAGCCCGACACGACCCGGCGCCGACCGCCGGGCACGCCCTTCCGGGCCGCCGCGTCAACAGCGTGCGCCGACCTTAACCAGAGACCGCGGGTGGCAACCCCGGTCTCGCTCTCGGCGTACGCGCCCCGGGAACTTCTCCAGGGGTCCGCGCGCTTGCATACAGTGGCGGGACCGGCAGGAGAACAGCGGTTTCCGCGACGATCCCACGACGGACACGACCACGGATTCCGCGACCACAGCACGGCGACGACGACAGCACAGCGACGACCACAGCACAGCGATCGAAGGGACGTACCGCCCATGGGTCACACGGCCACAGCCGAGGCCGGCTCCGAAGGCCTGACAGTGAGGGAGCGCCAGCTGGACAACGGCCTGCGGGTGGTGCTCTCCGAGGACCACCTGACCCCGGTCGCCGCGGTGTGCCTCTGGTACGACGTCGGTTCGCGCCACGAGGTCCAGGGCCGCACGGGCCTCGCCCACCTCTTCGAGCACCTGATGTTCCAGGGCTCGGGCCAGGTCAAGGACAACGGCCACTTCGAGCTGGTCCAGGGCGCGGGCGGTTCGCTGAACGGCACCACCAGCTGGGAGCGCACCAACTACTTCGAGACCATGCCCACCCACCAGCTGGAGCTGGCGCTGTGGCTGGAGGCCGACCGCATGGGCAGCCTGCTGCTCGCGCTCGACCAGAAGAACCTGGACAACCAGCGGGCCGTGGTCAAGAACGAGCGCCGCCAGCGGTACGACAACGTCCCCTACGGCACCGCCTTCGAGAAGATCTTCCGCCTGGCCTACCCGGAAGGCCACCCCTACCGGCACACGCCGATCGGCTCCATGGACGACCTGGAGGCGGCCAGCCTGGAGGACGCCCAGCAGTTCTTCCGGACGTACTACGCGCCCAACAACGCCGTCCTGTCGATCGTCGGCGACATCGACCCGGAGCAGACCTTCGCCTGGGTCGAGAAGTACTTCGGCTCCATCCCCTCCTACGACGGCAAGCCCGTGCCCCGCGACGGCGCCCTGCCCGACATCATGGGCGAGCAGCTGCGCGAGGTCGTCGAGGAGAACGTCCCCGCGCGCGCGTTGATGGCCGCCTACCGGCTGCCGGAGGACGGCACGCGCGCGTGCGACGCCGCCGACCTGGCGCTCACGATCCTCGGCGGCGGCGAGTCGTCCCGCCTGTACAACCGGCTCGTCCGCCGTGACCGCACCGCCGTCACGGCCGGATTCGGCCTGCTGCGGCTGGCCAAGGCGCCCTCCATGGCCTGGATGGACGTGAAGACCTCCGGCGACGTCGAGGTCCCCGTGATCGAGGCCGCCGTCGACGAGGAACTCGCCCGGTTCGCCGCCGAGGGTCCCACGGCGGAGGAGATGGAGCGCGCCCAGGCCCAGTTGGAGCGCGAGTGGCTGGACCGGCTCGGCACGGTCGCCGGCCGCGCCGACGAACTGTGCCGGTTCGCGGTCCTGTTCGGTGACCCGAAGCTCGCCCTGACCGCCGTCGACCGCGTCCTGGAGGTGACGGCCGACGAGGTCCAGGAGATCGCCAAGGCCCGCCTGCGGCCCGACAACCGCGCGGTGCTCGTGTACGAGCCCGTCGCCGCCGAAGAGGACGCCGAAGAGGAAGGCGTCGCGGCCGAGGCCGCCGAAACCACCGACGAGACCGAGGAGTCGGCGAAGTGACCGAGCTCGCGACCATGGACTTCCACCCGCAGCCCCAGGCCGGCGACGCCCGCCCCTGGGCGTTCCCGGCGCCCGAGCGCGGCACCCTGGACAACGGCCTGACCGTGCTGCGCTGCCACCGCCCCGGCCAGCAGGTCGTCGCCGTCGAGGTCGTCCTCGACGCGCCCCTGGACGCCGAGCTGGCCGGTCTCGACGGTGTCGCCACCATCATGACCAGGGCGTTCTCCGAGGGCACCGACAAGCACTCGGCCGAGGAGTTCGCCGCCGAGCTGGAGCGCTGCGGCGCCACCCTCGACTCGCACGCCGACCACCCCGGCGTACGCCTGTCCCTCGAAGTGCCCGTGTCGCGGCTGGAGAAGGCCCTCGGGCTGCTCGCCGACGCCCTGCGGGCCCCCGCGTTCGACGACAGCGAGATCGAGCGGCTGGTGGCCAACCGGCTCGACGAGATCCCGCACGAGACCGCCAGCCCCGGCCGCAGGGCCGCCAAGGAGCTCTCCCGGCAGCTGTTCCCGGCCGCCTCCCGGATGTCGCGGCCCCGCCAGGGCACCGAGGAGACCGTCGAGGGCATCGACTCCGCGGCCGTACGCGCCTTCTACGAGCGGCATGTACGCCCCGCGACGGCCACCGCCGTGATCGTCGGCGACCTCACCGGCGTCGACCTCGACGCGCTGCTCGGCGACACCCTGGGCGCGTGGACGGGCTCCCCGGCCAAGCCGAGCGCCGTGCCGTCGGTGACCGCCGACGACACCGGCCGCGTGATCATCGTGGACCGTCCGGGCTCCGTGCAGACGCAGTTGCTCATCGGCCGGGTGGGCGCCGACCGCCACGACCGGGTGTGGCCGGCCCAGGTACTCGGCACCTACTGCCTCGGCGGCACCCTCACGTCCCGGCTGGACCGCGTGCTGCGCGAGGAGAAGGGCTACACCTACGGGGTGCGCGCGTTCGGCCAGGTGCTGCGCTCCGCGCCCGACGGCTCCGGTGTCGCCATGCTCGCCATCAGCGGCTCCGTGGACACCCCGAACACCGGTCCGGCGCTCGACGACCTGTGGACGGTCCTGCGCACCCTGGCCGCCGAGGGGCTGACCGACGCCGAACGCGACGTCGCCGTACAGAACCTGGTCGGGGTCGCCCCCCTCAAGTTCGAGACGGCCGCGGCCGTGGCGAGCACGCTGGCCGACCAGGTCGAGCAGTACCTGCCGGACGACTACCAGTCGACGCTGTACCGCCAACTCGCCGCCACCGGCACCGTGGAGGCCACCGCGGCCGCCGTGAGCGCCTTCCCGGTGGACCGTCTGGTGACCGTCCTCGTCGGGGACGCCGCGCAGATCGAGGAGCCGGTCAGGGCCCTCGGAATCGGCGAAGTCACCGTCGTACCCGCCGAGTAGAGGCCGAGTAGAGGCAGGGCGGAAGCCGAGGAGAAACCGGACGGAACGGCGCACGCGCGTGAGGCCCTGGTGACTGAAGAGTCACCAGGGCCCATGTTTGTCCGTATTGATGGCGGAGGTTGCGTGTCTGACCTGTGGCGTAGTTAACAAATCCTGTGATCCGTTTGTTATTTCGAAGACGGCCCACTTAGCGTCGGTCCGGCTGTTCGTCAGATGTTCGCCGCAGCCGCGGCACCGGACAGTCATCGCCGAGTCCCCGTATGGCGCGAGCCAGGGGAGCCGGGGACCCACCGAAGTCCCTGGGGTGAATCGGGTGCCCTTCGCGAGCCACGCGAAACGGGGGGCAGCCGTAGGAGACCTTCCTGCTCCGAACCCGTCAGCTAACCCGGTAGGCGAGAGGGAAGGAAAGGACCAGCCACTTCATGGCGTTCACCCGCGCCCCCGGGAAGCACCGCCGTCCCGGCCGTGTACAGCGCACGACCACGAGGAACGTGGGCGTCGCCGCTCTCACCACCACCGGTGTCTTCGGGACCCTGGCCGGACCCGCGCTCGCCGCGGAGGAGCCCGCCGTCGAGCAGACCGGCCTGAACCAGATCATCACCCTCGGCGACACGGTCGCCGATCAGGTCGACGCACAGGCCGCCGCCCAGGAGCAGGCCGCCGAGGTGGCCGCCGTCAAGAAGAAGGCGCAGGAGGAGGCCCGCAAGGCCGCCGCCGAGAAGGCCGAGCAGGAACGTGCCGCCGCCAAGGAGCGCGAGGAGATCAAGGCCCGTGCCGCCCGCGCGGCCGAGCGCGAGCGCCTGAACACCTATGTCTCGCCCATCAGCGGCTCCTACATCTCCACCGGCTACAAGGCCGGCGGCGCCGTCTGGTCCTCCGGCAGCCACACCGGTGTCGACTTCCACGCCGCGTCCGGCACCACCGTCCTCGCGGTCGGCTCCGGCACCGTCGTCGAGGCGGGCTGGGGCGGTGCGTACGGCAACAACATCGTGATCAAGATGGTTGACGGCACGTACACCCAGTACGGCCACCTGTCGTCCATCGGCGTCTCCGTCGGCCAGACGGTCACGCCCGGCCAGCAGATCGGCCTCTCCGGGGCGACCGGCAACGTCACCGGCCCGCACCTGCACTTCGAGGCCCGGACGACCGCCGAGTACGGCTCGGACATCGACCCCGTCGCGTATCTGCGCTCGCACGGTGTGAACGTCTGACGGACCCACCGCTTTGAGGAGGCCCCGGCTCATCGAGCCGGGGCTTTCCTCGTTGTGCGTACCTGTGGTGACGTGACGTACCTCCTGTCCAAAAAATATCCCTGGATTCCGGCCCGCCATCGGAAATTCCGGCTCGCTGCAATAGAGTCGCTGGAACACACGTCAACTATCGACGTTTCACGGGGATTAAGACGGAGGTCGGTCATGCGTATTCCGGCGCACTCGGTATGCACGGCGATCCGGGATGACATCGTCGCGGGTGTCTACGAGCGCGGCAGCCGTCTCACCGAGGAACTGCTCGCCCGCCGGTACGGCGTCAGCCGGGTCCCCGTGCGCGAGGCGCTGCGCACCCTGGAGGCCGAGGGGTTCGTGGTGACCCGCCGGCACGCGGGCGCGTGCGTCGCCGAGCCGACCGAGCAGGAGGCCGCGGACCTGCTGGAGATGCGCATGCTGCTGGAGCCGCTCGGTGCCGCCCGCGCCGCCCAGCGGCGCACGGAGGCGCACCTCAAGGTGTTGCGCGGCCTGGTCAGACTGGGCCAGGAGCGGGCCAGGAGGGGCACCAGCGACGATCTGCGCTCCCTGGGCGGCTGGTTCCATGAAACGCTCGCACAGGCGTCCGGCAGCCCCGCCCTGACCTCGACACTCGCCCAGCTGCGGCACAAGATCGCCTGGATGTACGCGGTCGAGGCGCCCGCCGACCCCGTGGAGTCCTGGGCGGAGCACGGCGGCATCGTGGACGCCGTCGCACGCGGCGACAGCGACCGGGCCCGGACGATCACCTCCCTGCACACCGAGCGCGCCACCGCCGCGCACCGGCTCCGATTTCCGGCCGGGGCCGCCGGGACGGAACGCCCGGACCGTGTGAGGACTTCGCAACACCCCGTAAACATGCCGAGCCTGCGGCATTAACACGGAAGCCGTATACAAAGAGGGAAGAATTCCGTGGGGCATTATTTCTGCTGCCCGCAGAACGGAATCAGGACGTAAATGCGAAGGGCTCGCCCGATAAAACGGACGAGCCCTTCGGCGTTTGTGCGGGTGATGTGTGTGGGAGGCTTTTCAGGCCTTTCCGCCGCGGTCACCCGTTGCGGTCGCCCGGTCGGTCAGACCGTCTCGGGGAGTTCTTCGAGCCCCTCGGCGACGAGCTTGGCCAGACGGTCGAGCGCGATGTCCGCGCCCTCGGCGTCGGAGGCGAGCACGATCTCCTCGCCGCCCTGGGCGCCGAGGCCCAGGACCGCCAGCATGGAGGCCGCGTTGACGGGGTTCCCGTCGGCCTTGGCGATCGTCACGGGGATACCGGAGGCCGTGGTGGCCCGGACGAAGATGGATGCGGGGCGGGCGTGGAGGCCCTCGGCCCAGCCGACGTTGACGCGGCGCTCAGCCATGTTGATGCTGCCCTTCAGGTGTCTCGGGTGCTGCAGAGAGGTCTAGACCGGGTTGTCTAGACCAGTTTCCCATATGGGGCGACGTACCGGAACGGGCCCACGGCCTGACCACGAACCGGCTGTCGCGCTTGTGTCGTGCTTCTGTTGTGCCTCCCCAGACTGGCCCGCGCCGCATGCGTACGCGAGCCGTACTCTGGGGCCCATGCAGACCTCGCCGGACCGGCACGAGTACCCCGCCCACTGGGAGGCCGACGTGGTGCTGCGCGACGGCGGCACCGCACGCATCAGGCCCATCACCGTCGATGACGCCGAGCGTCTTGTCAGCTTCTACGAGCAGGTCTCGGACGAGTCGAAGTACTACCGCTTCTTCGCGCCGTACCCTCGCCTGTCCGCCAAGGACGTCCACCGCTTCACGCACCACGACTTCGTGGACCGGGTGGGGCTCGCCGCCACGGTCGGCGGCGAGTTCATCGCCACCGTACGCTACGACCGCATCGGCGCCGACGGCATGGCCGCGTCCGCCCCCGCCGACGAGGCCGAGGTCGCCTTCCTCGTCCAGGACGCCCACCAGGGCCGCGGCGTCGCCTCGGCCCTCCTCGAACACATCGCCGCCGTCGCCCGCGAACGCGGCATCAGACGCTTCGCCGCCGAGGTGCTCCCCGCCAACACCAAGATGATCAAGGTGTTCACCGACGCCGGGTACCAGCAGAAACGCAGCTTCGAGGACGGCGTCGTCCGCCTGGAGTTCGACCTGGAGCCCACCGACCGCTCCCTCGCCGTGCAGCGCGCCCGGGAGCAGCGGGCCGAGGCCAGATCCGTGCAGCGGCTGCTCGCCCCCGGCTCGGTCGCCGTCGTCGGCGCCGGGCGCACGCCGGGCGGAGTGGGCCGCGGCCTGCTCGCCAACCTCCGGGACGCCGGCTTCACCGGGCGGCTGTACGCGGTGAACAGGGCCCTCGGGGAGGACGAGAAGGATCTCGACGGGGTGCCCGCACACCGGTCCGTCACCGACATCGAGGGCCCCGTCGACCTCGCGGTCGTCGCCGTCCCGGCCGCCCACGTCCCCGAGGTCGTCGCCGAGTGCGGGGAACACGGCGTGCAGGGACTGGTGGTCGTCTCCGCCGGGTACGCCGAGAGCGGCCCCGACGGGCGCGAGCGCCAGCGCGAACTGGTGCGCCAGGCCCGCACCTACGGCATGCGCATCATCGGGCCGAACGCCTTCGGGATCATCAACACCGCCGCCGACGTACGGCTCAACGCCTCGCTCGCCCCCGAGGTGCCCCGCCCCGGGCGCATCGGCCTCTTCGCCCAGTCCGGCGCCATCGGTATCGCGCTGCTGTCCCGGCTGCACCGGCGCGGGGGAGGGGTCACCGGCGTCACGGGCGTCTCCACCTTCGTGTCGTCCGGCAACCGCGCGGACGTCTCCGGGAACGACGTCCTGCAGTACTGGTACGAGGACCCGCACACCGATGTCGTCCTCATGTATCTGGAGTCCATCGGCAACCCGCGCAAGTTCACCCGCCTCGCCCGGCGCACGGCGGCGGTCAAGCCGCTCGTGGTGGTGCAGGGGGCGCGCCACGGCTCCGCGCCCCTGGGGCACGCCGTGCGCGCCACCCAACTGCCCCACACCACCGTGTCCGCGCTGCTGCGCCAGGCCGGGGTGATCCGGGTCGACACGATCACCGAACTGGTCGACGCGGGGCTGCTGCTGGCCCGGCAGCCGCTGCCGGCCGGACCCCGGGTGGCGATCCTCGGGAACTCCGAGTCGCTCGGCATGCTGACGTACGACGCGTGCCTCTCCGAGGGGCTGCGACCGCTGCCGCCGCTGGACCTGACGACCGGGGCCTCGGCGCGGGACTTCCACGCGGCGCTGTCGCGGGCCCTCGCCGACGACTCGTGCGACGCGGTGGTGGTGACGGCGATACCGGCGCTGGGGGAGACGTCGCCCGGGGACGCTGCGCTGGCGGAGGCGCTGCGGAGCGCTGCCGCGGGGACGCCGTCGAAACCGGTGCTCGTGGTGCACGTCGAGCTGGGCGGCTTGGCGGAGGCGTTGTCGGCCGCGGCCAGCACGGCACCACAGGCAGGTCGCACGGCACCGGAACGACCGCCCACCGAGGCGCACGACACGGCGGACGTCCCGCCCGCGCCCTCCTCCGAAGCGCACCTCATCCCCGCCTACCCCGCCGCCGAACGAGCCGTCCGCGCCCTCTCCGAAGCCGTGCGCTACGCCCAGTGGCGGCGGGAGGCGGCGGAGCCGGGGCGCGTGCCGGAGTTCGAGGACATTGACGAGAAGGGAGCGGCGGAGCAGATCGACGCGCTCCTGACCAGGGGCGAAGGGCTCATGCTCGGGGCGGAGGAGACGGGCACGCTGCTCGCGCGGTACGGCATCGGGCTCCGCCAGGCACGGCCCGCGCCCACCCCCGACGAGGCGGCGAGCGCGGCGGAGGCCATCGGCTACCCCGTCGCGCTCAAGACGACCGCCCCGCACCTGCGGCACCGCGCCGACCTGGGCGGCGTACGGCTCGACCTGGCGGACGAGGAGCAACTGCGGCGGGCGTACACGGAGTTGACGGAGCTGTTCGGCGGGCCGGATGAACTGCGTCCGGTCGTCCAGGGCATGGCCCCGCGCGGGGTCGACACGATCGTACGGACCGTGGTGGACCCGGCGGCCGGAGCGGTGCTCTCGTTCGGGCTCGCCGGACCCGCGTCGCAGCTGCTCGGGGACATGGCGCACCGCCTGATCCCGGCCACCGAGCGGGACGTGGCCTCGCTGGTCAGGTCGATCCGGACGGCACCGCTCCTCTTCGGCTGGCGGGGCTCCGCCCCCGTCGACACGGGGGCACTGGAGGAGCTGCTGCTGCGGGTCTCCCGGCTGGTCGACGACCACCCCGAGGTCGTGGCGGTCTCCCTGGAACCCGTCGTCGTCGCTCAGCACGGCCTGAGTGTCCTCGGCGCCACCGTCCGGCTCGCGCGCCCGCCCGTGCGGGACGACCTCGGCCCGCGGACGCTCCCGGTGTACTGAGGGCGCCGCTCCCGGACCGCCGGAGACGGCGCACGCACCCCCCACGGGCGGCGCACAGGCCCGCGCATTGAACCGTCCACGACAGAACAGAGACGGCAGAGCGGTCCCTCGCAGTCAGTGCGCCACCGTAGGATGGACGTCATGGCCAAGACCAGTACGACGACCCAGGGGCTGCGTGCGGCGATCGAGCGCAGCGGCTACTACCCGGCCCTCGTGGCCGAGGCGGTGGAGGCCGCTGTCGGCGGCGAGGCCATCAAGTCGTACCTGGTCCATCAGGAGACGACGTTCGACGCGAACGAGGTACGGCGCCATGTCACCGTCCTCGTCCTCACGGCCAACCGCTTCATCGTGAGCCACACCGACGAGCAGGCCGCGGACAGCACCTCCCCGACGCCGTACGCCACGACGTCGACCGAGTCGGTGAAGATCGGCCGGATCTCCTCGGTCGTGCTCAGCCGGGTCGTCGCCAACCCGGAGTCGTACGCGCCGGGCACCCTGCCCCGCGAGGTCGTCCTGACCATCGGCTGGGGCGCCGTCTCCCGTATCGACCTGGAGCCCGCCGCCTGCGGTGACCCCAACTGCGAGGCGGACCACGGGTACACGGGCAGCTCGACGGCGGACGACCTCAGCCTGCGGGTCAGCGAGGCCGGGGACGGCCCGGAGACCGTGCGCCAGGCCCTCGCCTTCGCCCAGTCGCTCTCCGAGGCGACCGCGGACACCGCCCGCTGATGGCGCTGCCCACCTGGGACCACCCGGAACCCCTAGCCGTCGGCTCCGCCCCCGTCCCCGAGTACGGCACCGGCTCGCTCGCCGACCTCCTGCCCACCCTCGCGGCGGGCATGGGCGTCCCCGGAACGACCGCGTCGATACCGGAGCTGACGGCGGCCGACCGGGCCTGTGTGTTCCTGGTCGACGGCCTGGGCTGGGAGCAGCTGAGGGCCCACCCCGACGAGGCGCCCTACCTGACCGCGCTGCTGGCGTCCTCGCGCGGCGGCACCGGTCGCCCCATCACCGCGGGCTACCCCGCCACCACCGCCACCTCCCTCGCCTCCGTGGGCACCGGCCTGCCCCCGGGCGCGCACGGACTGCCCGGCTACACGGTCCGCGACCCGGGGACCGGGGGGCTGATGAACCAGCTCCGCTGGCAGCCGTGGACGTCCCCGCGCGTGTGGCAGCCGTACCCCACGATCTTCCAGCTCGCCGACCGGGCCGGCGTGCACACCGCCCAGGTCACCGCCCCGGCCTTCCAGAACACGCCCCTCACCCAGATCGCGCTGAGCGGCGGCACCTTCCACGGCCGCCTCTCCGGCGAGGACCGCATGGACGTGGCCGCCGAGCAACTGGCGGCCGGCGACCGCGCGTTGATCTACACCTACTACTCCGAGCTGGACGGCGCGGGGCACCGCTTCGGTGTCGACTCGGACGCCTGGCGCGGCCAGCTCATGCACGTCGACCGGCTGGTCCAGCGCCTCGCCGAGCAACTCCCGCCGCGCACCGCGCTGTACGTCACCGCCGACCACGGCATGATCGACATCCCGTTCGACGAACAGCACCGCATCGACTTCGACGAGGACTGGGAGCTGCGCGCCGGGGTCGCCCTGCTGGGCGGCGAGGGCCGCGCCCGCCATGTGTACGCCGTACCGGGCGCCGAGTCGGACGTCCTGACCTGCTGGCGCGAGGTGCTGGGCGAGCAGTTCTGGATCGCCTCGCGCGACGAGGCGATCGCGGCGGGCTGGTTCGGCCCGCACATCGACGAGCGGGTGTACGCCCGCATCGGCGACGTCGTCGCGGCCGCCCGTGACGACGTCCTGATCATCGCCTCCGAGCGGGAGCCCAAGGAGTCGGCGATGGTCGGCAACCACGGCTCGATGACCCCCGTGGAGCAGCTGGTCCCGCTCCTCGAAGTACGCTCCTGAAGCGCGACCACAGACCTTGGATCTCTTGCCGAAAGGTGCTCAACCCACCATGCCCGAGCTGGTGTTCTTCTCCGGAACCATGGACTGCGGGAAGTCGACGCTGGCCCTCCAGATAGAGCACAACCGTTCGGCACGCGGCCTCCAGGGCATGATCTTCACGCGTGACGACCGCGCGGGCGAGGGCAAACTGTCGTCGCGGCTCGGCCTGGTGACCGACGCCGTGGAGGTCGAGGACGGCCAGGACCTCTACGCGTACCTCGTCGACCACCTCTCCCAGGGCCGCCGCGCGGACTACGTGATCGCCGACGAGGCCCAGTTCCTCGCCCCCGAGCAGATCGACCAACTCGCCCGTGTCGTGGACGACCTGAGCCTCGACGTCTACGCCTTCGGCATCACGACCGACTTCCGCTCCAAGCTCTTTCCCGGCTCCCAGCGTCTGGTCGAACTGGCCGACCGCGTCGAGGTCCTCCAGGTCGAGGCCCTGTGCTGGTGCGGTGCCCGCGCCACGCACAACGCCCGCACCATAGGCGGTCAGATGGTGGTCGAGGGCGCCCAGGTCGTCGTCGGCGACGTCAACCAGCCCGACGACATCGGCTACGAGGTCCTCTGCCGCCGTCACCACCGCCGCCGCAGGACGGCCGCCACGGCCCGCGCGGGCACCCTCTCCCCGGACGTCCTGCCGGTCGAGACGGTCTGACCGGAACACCCGGGTCCGCGCCGGGGATCACCCGGCCGTGTGAACGCCCACTCACCGGCTTCAGCGTTCCGTGCGCACCACCGCGAACTTCGCCCCCTCCGGGTCGGCGAGCGAGGCCACGGGGCCGTGCGGGGTGTCATGGGTGGGTTTCAGGACGTGTCCGCCGAGTTCGATGACACGGTTGGCGGCCTCGTCGGGGTCGGCCACCTCGAAGTAGGTCAGCCAGTGGGGGCCGCGGTCGCGGGGGAGGGCGGTGCCGACCCCGTGGATACCGGCGACGGGACGGCCCTCGATGCGGAGGGTGACGTAGTCGAGGTCGTCCGAGACCACCGGCTCCTCCTCGAAGCCGAAGGCCGTCTCGTAGAACTTGGCGACCAGCGAGCTGTCCACGGTGAGCAGTTCGTCCCACGCCGGGGTGCCGGGGACGCCCGTGATGTCCGCGCCGAGATGCTCCGCCGCCTGCCAGATGCCGAACACGGCCCCCGCGGGGTCGGAGGCGATCGCCAGCCGGCCCGCCTCACCGGCGTCCAGCGGACCCACGCCGACGGTGCCGCCGCAGTGCCGTACCGTCTCCGCCGTCTGGTCCGCGTCGGCCGAGGCGAAGTACGGCGTCCAGGCGATGGGGAGGTGGCGGTCGGGCGGCAGCTGGCCGATGCCCGCCACCTGGCGCCCGTCGAGCAGCGCCCGCACGTACGGGCCGAGCTGCTGGGGACCCGGCTGGAACTCCCAGCCGAACAGCGCCCCGTAGAAGTCCTGGGTCGTGGCCATCCCGTGCACCATCAGGCTCACCCAGCAGGGTGTGCCCGGTGGATACGCCCCACCGTGCCGGCCGGTCGACCCCCGTGCCTCGGTCATCGTCACTCTCTCCTCGGCCCCTCGCGGTGGCCGTGTCCGTCCGCCCTCCGTACGCGTGTACCGCGTCCACGCGCGATCACGCCCCGTGCCGATGCTCGCACCACCCGTAGCGCCACGGGCCCACGCCGCACCGCCGCGCGACGCGTACGTACGCGAGGATGCCGGGCTCGCCGGTACCGGTCGCTTGCCGTGTCACTGCCGTGCGGTGTCCATCGGTTGTACGGCATGTGCCCGACCCCGTACGCCTCGTGATCGGCACCGCCCGGCGGGCAGAGTAGCCCGACCCGGGCGACGCGGCCACCCTGTGCGCGAGGATGGGGCCATGAACGCCATCATCTCGGCCCCCGACCTCGGACACGAGCTGGCGGGAGTCCGCCCGCCGGTCCTCCTGGACGTCCGTTGGCAGTTGGGCGGCCCGAATCTGCGCCCCGAGTACGAGAAGGCACACATCCCGGGAGCGGTCTTCGTCGACCTGGACGCCGAACTCGCCGGCCCGGCGGGCTCCGGCGGCCGCCACCCGCTGCCCGACACCGACGCCTTCGCTGCGGCGATGAGGGCGGCCGGTGTCTCGGCCGACCGCCCCGTCGTCGTGTACGACGGCGGCCTCAACTGGGCGGCGGCGCGCGCGTGGTGGCTGCTCCGTTGGGCCGGGCACCCCTCGGTCCGGGTCCTGGACGGCGGTCTGGCCGCCTGGGAGGGCCCGTTGACGGCCGAGGTCCCGGAGCCCGTGCCCGGCACCTTCGAGCCCGTGCCCGGCGCGCTGCCGCTGCTCGACGCGGACGGCGCCGCCGCGCTGGCCCGTACCGGCCTCCTCCTGGACGCACGGGCCGCCGAGCGCTACCGGGGCGATGTGGAGCCCATCGACCCGGTCGGCGGGCACATCCCGGGCGCGGTGTCGGCGCCGACCACGGAGAACGTGGCCGGATCCGGCCGCTTCCGGACCGCCGCCGAACTCGCCGACCGCTTCAAGGGACTCGGCGCCACCGCCGAGTCCGAGGTCGGCGTCTACTGCGGCTCCGGCGTCTCCGGAGCCCACCAGGTGCTGGCGCTGGCCGTCGCGGGCATCCCGGCGGCCCTGTACGTGGGCTCGTGGTCGGAGTGGTCCCGGGACGGCAGCCGACCGGTGGCCACGGGGCCCGACCCGCAGTGATCCGGCGCTGACGGCATGCCGGGGCCCGCGTCTGAACGACGCGGGCCCCGTGCACGTATGAATGACCGATCCTGCAACCGACAGGAACTACAAGAACCACAGGAACTACAAGAACCACAGGAGCTACAAGAACCACAGGGACTACCCGAGAGAAACGGATCTGCTTGACGAGCGACCGTTCCAACTCCCCACCGCCGTACGCCCGCTACTCCTGCTTCTTGCGTCTCGTGCCGAACACGATCTCGTCCCAGCTGGGCACCGCCGCACGTCGGCCCGGCCGGACGCCGTCGGCCTCGGCCTGGCGGTCGGTGGCACCGATGAGCCGGTCGCGGTGGCCGTTGACCGACCGTGGCATGAGGACATCCGCATAGGCGGAGCCGGCCGAGGCCGCGGGGGCCGCGGACTCCTCCTCCGCCACCTCCTCGACGGAGGCGGCCTCCTCCTGCGGTTCCACGGAGGGCAGTTCGGGCACCACCAGGTCGCCCCGGTAGCTGGGCACGGCCTCCAGGATGCTGGTGAGCGAGTCGCGCTCGCTCACCAGGTCCTCGTCGGGCTCGGGGGGCGGGGACGGCAGGGCGGGACGTTCCGCCTGGCGGTCCAGGGGGCGGTCACGGGGCAGCCGCGCGATCCTCGGCACGAACGGGAAGCTGGGCTCGGGCGTCCCGAGGTCGTCGGACTCACCGATCAGCGAGCGCGCCTCGTCGTCGACGGCCTGGACGAGCCGCCGGGGCGGGTCGTACGTCCAGCTCGCCGAGTGCGGTTCGCCCGCGACCAGGTAGACCAACAGGACTTCCCAGGTGCCGTCGTCGCGGCGCCACGAGTCCCACTGGACGGTGTCCTTCTCGGCGCCGCGCAGCAGCAGCCGCTCCTGGACGGCTTCGCCGAGCTGGGGCCCCGCGGCGTTCTCGCCGGGGCGGCGGACCGGGGTCTTGCGGGCCCGCTCGGCCATGAAGGCGCGCTCGGCCAGGACGGGGCCCTCGAACCGGCGGACCCGGTCGACGGGGATGCCGGCGAGCTGCGCGACCTCCTCGGCCGTGGCACCCGCGCGTATACGCGCCTGGATGTCACGGGGGCGGAGATGGCTCTCCACCTCGATCTCGATCTGACCGAGGCGAGGACGGTCGCCGCGCACGGCGGCACGCAGCCGTTCGTCGATCGGCAGCGTGTACTCCGTGGAATCGGCAGCCTTCAGCACCAGCCGTGTGCCGTCATTGGAGACGGCCACGACACGCAGTTCGGGCATGGGGACCTCCCGGGTGGTGCCTGCCGACGTCACGTGCGTCGCTGCTTCCGCTAGTCGAGTGTTCCGCTAGTCGAGTGTGGCCTGCCCGGGTGCAGCCTGCCACAACCTTGCCGAGTTGCCCGGCGTGTCGGGCGTGAGCCCGAGGCTGCCGTTATGGCACGGTTATCAATTCGCAACGCTAAGTGACGAACCTCATCACCCTGTGCAACGATCCCCCTCCCGGTGGTCCTGGAAGGCCCCGGACACCCTGGCGGGAGTCCGGACCCAGGGCTCGCAACAGTACTCCATTCGGGCCACTTGCGTGGATCGGCACGCCGCTCAACTTCTCATGGGAGACGTCGATCCGCCGCCGGAACAGACCTTTTCGTGACCGCGGGAGGGACCCGCTTCACACGATCATCGACAAACGCCCGCCCGGCTACGCCCCGAGCACCCGGCGCAAGTAGTCGTTCTGGAACCGCCGTTCGGGGTCGAGCCGGTCACGCAGCGCGGTGAACTCGCCGAAGCGGGGGTAGACCTTGGCGAAGTAGTCCGTGTCCCGGGTGTGCACCTTGCCCCAGTGCGGCCGTCCCTCGTGCGCGGTGAAGATCCGCTCGGCGGCGGTGAAGTACGCCTGATAGGGCGTGCCTTTGAACATGTGCACGGCGATGTAGGCGCTCTCGCGGCCGGAGGCGGTGGAGAGCGTGATGTCGTCGGCCGGTGCGGTGCGCACCTCGACGGGGAAGCTGACGCGCAGCTTCGAACGGTCGACCATCGCCTTGAGTTCACGCAGCGTGTCCACCAGGGCCTCACGCGGAACGGCGAACTCCATCTCCACGAACCGCACTCGGCGCGGAGAAGTGAAGACCTTGTAGGGGATGTCGGTGTAGGTCCGCGAGGACAGGGCGCGGCTGGAGATCTGGGCGATCGTCGGGATGGTGGCGGGGACCGCCTGGCCGACCCAGTTGGCCACCTGGAAGACGCCGTTGGAGAGGAACTCGTCCTCGAACCAGCTGTTCAGCTGTGGTACCGGCTTCTCGGGGCCCGCACTGCGGTTGTTGCGCTTGGTGTTGGTGTTGCCGGTGTGCGGGAACCAGTAGAACTCGAAGTGCTCGTTCTCGGCGTGCAGTTCGTCGAACTCGGCCAGCACCCGCTCGAACGGCATCGGTTCCTCGCGCGCCGTGAGCAGGAAGATCGGCTCCACCGCGAAGGTGATCGCGGTGACGATGCCGAGGGCGCCGATGCCGACGCGGGCCGCCGCGAACACGTCGGGGTTCTCCGTCGCGGAGCAGGTGAGGATCGAGCCGTCGGCGGTGACCAGTTCGAGTCCGCGGATCTGGGCGGCTATCGAGGCCGAGTCACGGCCGGTGCCGTGCGTTCCGGTGCTGGTCGCCCCCGAGACCGTCTGCTCCATGATGTCGCCCATGTTCGTGAGCGACAGCCCCTCGCGCGCGAGAGCCATGTTGAGTCTCTTGAGCGGGGTGCCGGCGGCCACCGTGACGGTCATGGCCTCACGGTCGATCTTGCGTATACCGGTCAACAGTTGAGGGCGGATCAATACACCGTCGGTCGCGGCGGCGGCCGTGAAGGAGTGGCCGGTGCCGACCGCCTTCACCCGGAGGTCGTCCTCGGCGGCCTGCCGTACGGCGGCGGCGAGTTCCTCGACGGTGGCCGGGGTGACCTCCCGTACGGGCCGGGCGGTGACGTTCCCCGCCCAGTTACGCCACGTGCCGCTCTTGCCGATCACTGTGGTGCTCATGGGGCCCTCCCCGCCTTGGAGCCGGCCTGCGCAGCCGGCGGTACCCGAGGAAACCGACCGCGACCGCGACGGCTCCGGAGGCCGCCGGAACCACGTACCCCGCCTTCGCCCCGGCCGCGTCGATCACCCAGCCGGAGACCGAGGAGCCGAGCGCGACGCCGACCGCGAGCCCGGTGCCCACCCAGGTCATGCCCTCGGTCAGTTGCGTGCGTGGTACGTGCTCTTCGATCAAGGACATCGTCGTGATCATCGTGGGTGCGATGGACAGTCCCGCCACGAAGAGCGCCACGGCCAGAAACGGCAAGTTTCCGACCAGTAGGAGGGGGATCATACTCACGGCCATGCCGCATACGCCCAGCAGCCACCGGCGTTCGGCGGCCCCGGCGAAGCGCAGCAGCCCGAAGGCGATGCCCGCGGCGCACGAACCGGCCGCGTAGAGGGCCAGCACGACGCTCGCGGCGGCCTTGTGACCCCGCTCCTCGGCGAAGGCCACGGTGACCACGTCGACCGCCCCGAAGATCGCCCCGGTCGCCACGAAGGTGGCCACCAGGACCTGAAGGCCGGGCGAGCGCAGCGCCGATCGGCCCTTGTCGTGCCGCGCGCGCGGGTGCGGCGCCGGCTCGGTGGCGCGCTGGGCGGTCAGCCAGAAGACACCCGCGGCGAGGAAGCAGGCGGCGAGCAGCGGACCGGCCTCCGGGAACCACGCGGTGGACAGCCCGATGGAGATGATCGGCCCGAAGATGAAGCAGACCTCGTCGATGACCGACTCGAAGGAGTACGCGGTGTGCAGCTGCGGGGTGTCCCGGTAGAGGGCCGCCCACCGCGCGCGGGTCATCGCCCCGAGACTCGGCACACAGCCGATGCCGGCCGAGCAGAGGTACAGCACCCAGTCCGGCCAGCCGTAGTGCGCGGCGAACAGCAGCCCCGCGGCGGCCGACAGGGCGACCAGCGTCGCCGGGCGCAGCACCCGCCGCTGTCCGTACTGATCCACCAGGCGCGAGATCTGCGGGCCGAGCACGGCGGCGGACAGGGCGATGGTCGCCGAGAGCGCGCCGGCCAGGCCGTACCGCCCGGTGAGCTGGGAGATCATCGTGACCACGCCGATGCCCATCATCGACAGCGGCATCCGGCCGAGGAGGCCCGCGGCGGTGAAGCCCTTGGTGCCGGGGGCGGCGAACAGGGCGGTGTAGGGGCTGGGCACGGGGGCTCCGGTCGGTCCGGTAAGAGGAGGAACTGATTCCTCGTAAGGTGCGAAGGCGGTCGATACAGCTTACGGGTCAGGTCACCCCGAGTCATCCTCGGGCGTGGGCCGGGATCCCGTCCGTCGGTGCCGAGTGGCAGGATCGACGACATGCCACACGCGCACGACGCCACCCCCTACGACGCCCTGCTCCTGCTCTCGTTCGGCGGCCCGGAGGGCCCGGACGACGTGGTCCCGTTCCTGGAGAACGTGACGCGGGGGCGCGGCATCCCCAAGGAACGCCTCAAGGAAGTCGGTCAGCACTACTTCCTGTTCGGCGGGGTCAGTCCCATCAACGACCAGAACCGCGCCCTGCTCGACGCCCTCCGCAAGGACTTCGCCGAGCACGGCCTGGACCTGCCGGTCTACTGGGGCAACCGCAACTGGGCGCCCTACCTGACCGACACCCTGCGCGAGATGGTCGCCGACGGCCGCCGCCGCGTCCTGGTCCTCACCACCAGCGCGTACGCCTCGTACTCGGGCTGCCGCCAGTACCGCGAGAACCTCGCCGACTCGCTCGCCGCCCTGGAGGCCGAGGGCCTGGAGCCGCCGAGGATCGACAGGATCCGGCACTACTTCAACCACCCGGGCTTCCTGGAGCCCATGATCGACGGCGTCCTGGAGTCGCTCGCCGACCTCCCCGAGGACGTCCGCGACGGCGCGCACCTCGCCTTCTGCACCCACTCCATCCCGAACGCCTCGGCGGACACCTCCGGCCCGGTCGAGGACCACGGCGACGGCGGCGCGTACGTCGCGGAGCACCTGGACGTCGCGCGGCTCATCGCCGACGCCGTGCGCGAGCGGACCGGTGTCGAGCACCCCTGGCAGCTCGTCTACCAGTCCCGTTCCGGCGCCCCGCACATCCCCTGGCTGGAGCCCGACATCTGCGACCACCTTCAGGAGCGGCACGAGGCCGGCGTCCCGGCCGTCGTGATGGCACCCATCGGCTTCGTCTCGGACCACATGGAGGTCTTGTACGACCTCGACACCGAGGCCATGGCCAAGGGCGAGGAGCTGGGCCTGCCGGTCCGCCGCTCGGCCACCGTGGGCGCCGACCCCCGGTTCGCCGCCGCGATCCGCGACCTCGTCCTGGAGCGCGCCGCCACCGAGCAGGGCCGGGACGTGACCCCCTGCGCGCTCGGCGCCCTCGGCGCGAGCCACCATCTGTGCCCGGTCGGCTGCTGCCCGGCCCGCGCACCGCGCCCCGCCGCCGCGGGCGCCGACAGCCCGTACGCGTGAGGAGCACCATGACCGACCAGCCAGAGCGTCCGGAGCGCCCGGACGGCCTGCGGGCCGAACTGCTGGAGATCGCCCTGGACGCGGCCGCCCGCGCGGGAGCCTTCCTGCGCGACGGCCGGCCCGCCGATCTCGGTGTGGCCGCCACCAAGTCCAGCGCGGTCGACGTCGTCACCGAGATGGACATCGCCTCCGAGAAGCTGATCACCGGCCTCCTCGCCGAACGCAGGCCGCACGACGGCGTGCTCGGCGAGGAGGGGGCCAGCGTCGAGGGCACCAGCGGCGTCCAGTGGGTGATCGACCCCCTCGACGGCACCGTCAACTACCTTTACGGGCTTCCCAGTTGGGCCGTGTCCATCGCGGTCCGGGTGGACGGCGAGACGGTCGTGGGCGTGGTGTACGCCCCGGTGCGCGGCGAGACCTTCCGGGCCGTCCTCGGCGAGGGCGCGTTCCTCAACGACCGCCCCGCGCGCGTGCGGCCCGCCCCGGAGCTGGGAGTGGCCCTCGTCGGCACCGGCTTCGGCTACCTCGCCGAGCGACGGGCCAAGCAGGCCGAGGTGCTGCACCGGCTGATCCCCGAGGTGCGGGACATCCGGCGCGGCGGCTCGGCCGCGATCGACCTCTGCGACGTGGCCGTGGGCCGTCTGGACGCGTACTACGAGCGCGGTCTGAACGCCTGGGACTACGCGGCGGGGGACCTCGTCGCCCGGGAGGCGGGCGCCCTGACCGGTGGCCGCCCCGGAGAGCCCCTCTCGCCCGACCTGACCATCGCCGCCCCACCCACCCTCTTCGAGGCCCTCCAGACCCGCCTGGACGACCTCGGCGCCTGGCACGACTGAGGGCCACGACAGCAGTCGCCCCCCCGGAGCCGGGCAGTCGTCCCGCGGAGCCGCCGAGCGCAGAAAAAACAACACCCCCGGACTGGATCTGCCGGGGGTGTCGTGTCGTGCGTCGGGCCGGGAATCAGACGCTCTGCGCGCCGACCTCCACACCGTGGTCGGCGGCGAGGCGGCGCAGGTCGTCGAGCTCGCCCTGCTCCACCTCGACGAGGAAGTCGTCTCCCTCGTCGAGAGCCCTGGTCAGGTCGGACTCGGTCGCCCTTATGCGCTGCAGAAGTCCTGCGGTGAATGCGTCCATGCTGCGCCCCCTCGTCCTGGGTCGTGGGTCGATGGCACGGGGGTGTGCCGTTCGGAAGGGGCGATCACGTCTCTTTGTGGATGCCCAGCGCTGCCCTGGCCGGGCGGCGACGGTGCCGGACACCCACGCCCACTCTGCGGAAAAGCGGATGCCGACGTACCGCATGGTGGTGCGGCACAAGCAGAGCGTGATCGCGGGGTGTAAAGCCGTCCTCCCCCCGGTCTCTCGGACGGAAACCTCAACCGGACGAAAAAATCCCGCATTCCCGGCCGGGCACCTTCGCCCTTCCTGTCCCGGGGTCGTCTTACAGCCGACTTACGGCCGAAAAAGGCAGGATGGAGGTCACACACCCACGAACACCCTGCCCGTGTGCGCCTCCCACGCGCTACGCGGGTGGACACAGGAAGGACAAGCGACGTGCGCGTACTCGTCGTCGAGGACGAGCAGCTGCTCGCCGATGCGGTGGCCACCGGACTGCGCCGGGAGGCCATGGCCGTCGACGTCGTGTACGACGGTGCGGCGGCCCTGGAACGCATCGGCGTCAACGACTACGACGTCGTCGTCCTCGACCGGGACCTCCCCCTCGTCCACGGCGACGACGTCTGCCGCAAGCTCGTCGAGCTGGGCCTGCCCACGCGCGTGCTGATGCTCACCGCGTCCGGCGACGTCAGCGACCGTGTCGAGGGCCTGGAGATCGGCGCCGACGACTACCTGCCCAAGCCGTTCGCCTTCAGCGAGCTCATCGCGCGCGTACGGGCCCTCGGCCGGCGCACGAGCCTGCCGCTGCCGCCCGTCCTGGAGCGGGCCGGCATCAAGCTCGACCCCAACCGCCGCGAGGTCTTCCGCGACGGCAAGGAGGTCCAGCTCGCGCCCAAGGAGTTCGCGGTCCTGGAGGTGCTGATGCGCAGCGAGGGCGCCGTGGTGTCCGCGGAGCAGCTCCTCGAGAAGGCCTGGGACGAGAACACCGATCCGTTCACCAACGTCGTACGCGTCACGGTCATGACGCTGCGCCGCAAGCTCGGCGAACCACCGGTCATCGTCACCGTGCCCGGCTCCGGCTACCGGATCTGATCCGCCGTGGCCGCCACCCCGGCGCCGCCCCAGGCGCCCCCGAAGCCCACCTGGGACCCCCGTCGGGCACAGAACCCGCTCCCCTGGCTGCGCCCGACCATCCGGATACGGCTCACGCTGCTGTACGGCGGCATGTTCCTGATCGCCGGAATCCTGCTGCTGTCGATCATCTATCTGCTCGCCGCCCAGGCCGTGAGCACCGGCAACACCCCGGTGTTCAAGATCGAGGACGGCACGAACATCAGCGTGTCCAGCAACATATGTCCCGCGGTCGACGCCGACACGGCCCCGACCAACCTCCGGCTGGACGACTTCAACCGGGCGATCGCGGCCTGCATCGACCACGAGCGTCAGGTCGCCCTGGACACCCTGCTCAGCCGTTCCCTGCTGGCCCTGCTCGGGCTCGCCGTGATCGCGTTCGCCTTCGGGTACGCGATGGCGGGCCGGGTGCTCGCGCCGCTCGGCCGGATCACCCGCACCGCGCGCGCGGTGGCCGGCTCGGACCTGTCCCGCCGGATCGAGCTGGACGGCCCGGACGACGAGCTGAAGGAGCTGGCGGACACCTTCGACGACATGCTGGAGCGGCTCCAGCGGGCCTTCACGGCCCAGCAGCGGTTCGTCGGCAACGCCTCGCACGAGCTGAGAACACCGCTGGCGATCAACCGCACGCTGCTGGAGGTGCATCTCTCCGATCCGGGTGCGCCGGCCGAGCTGCAGCAGCTGGGCAGAACGCTGCTGGCCACCAACGAGCGCAGCGAGCAGCTCGTCGAGGGGCTGCTGCTGCTCGCCCGCAGCGACAATCAGATCGTCGAGCGCAAACCCGTGGACCTCGCCGAGGTCGCCTCCCAGGCCGTCGACCAGGTGCGCTCCGAGGCGGACGCCAAGAAGGTGCAGATCCGCGGCGAGCGGGCCCCTGCGGTCGTCCAGGGCAACGGCGTGCTGCTGGAGCGGATCGCCCTGAACCTCGTGCAGAACGCCGTCCGGTACAACGTGCCGGAGGGCGGCTGGGTGGAGGTCACCACGGAGCTTCAGCACGGGCAGGCGGTGCTGGTGGTCACGAACACCGGGCCCGTGGTCCCGGCGTACGAGATCGACAACCTTTTCGAGCCGTTCCGGCGGCTGCGTACCGAGCGCACGGGCAGCGACAAGGGCGTGGGCCTCGGCCTGTCGATCGTCCGGTCCGTGGCCCGGGCGCACGGCGGCCACATCGCGGCCCGGCCACGTGAGGGAGGCGGCCTCGTGATGCGCGTGACCCTTCCCGTCTGAGAAAATGACCCCCGGCTCCGGGACGTGTTCGCTTTGCGCGGAATTTCCCGGGCGCCTGATCGAAACGGTCGTGCACGACCAATGTGTGATCGATCACAAGGGCGAATTTCCAGCCATCTACCGAGCGTGATCATGTGGCCGTCGGAAAGCCGGGAAAATCCGGGTTTTCGGGGGTTGAGATCACGGGAAGTACATGCTGAGGCGCCTTTGATATGCAGCCTCTGGACCGTGTACGGTCCCGTTCGCCATCCAAGCCGATCACTCTTGAGGAGTCCGGTTGGGTGTCGATTGAGTAACAGACCTTGATGTGAGGCAAAATCTCCGCCTCAGGTCGGGCACAAGTCCGGCCTCTCACGCGTTACGTGCGCTGGAGACACCGCAGACACCCAGAGGGGGAGAGCGACATGGCAACGGATTACGACACCCCACGCAAGACCGACGACGACGTCGACTCGGACAGCCTGGAAGAGCTCAAGGCTCGCCGGAACGACAAGTCGACTTCCGCCGTGGATGTAGACGAGTTCGAGGCTGCCGAAGGCCTGGAACTGCCCGGGGCCGACCTCTCGAACGAGGAGCTGGCCGTCCGGGTGCTGCCCAAGCAGCAGGACGAGTTCACCTGCATGAGCTGCTTCCTGGTGCACCACCGCAGCCAGCTGGCCCGCGAGAAGAACGGTCAGCCGATCTGCCGCGACTGCGACTGAGGCAGGGTCGGCCGTGACTGGCTCGACCCCTCCCTGGAAGCGCCGCTCCCGCAAGGGGGCGGACCAGGAGCCGTACGACGGCTCCGGCGACGGCGTGCGTGACGACGAGCGGGGCTCCTCCGACCAGGGAGCGGCCTCGCTCGAACGTGCGTCCGGCACGGCGTCGGGGGGCGCCACGGATGAGCAGGGACGCCTGCCCGTACCGGTGGACACTCCGGCGCCGGTCGCCCGACGGCGCGCGGCCGTCGTCCGCGACGGACTGAAACAGGGCCTCAAGGTCGGGGCCCGCAAGAGCGGTGACGGGGCCAGAGCGGGCCTCGCGTACATCACCGACCGGGTCATCGAGATCGCCCCGCGGATCCCCGTGCGCGATCTCGCGGCTCTGCGTGCCCAGTTCCCGGGGCTAGGGCCCGAGCAGATCGCCGACAAGCTCGTCGCGGGGGCCGCCAACGCGACCTCCACGGTGGGCGCGGGGGTCGGGGCCGCCGCGATGCTGCCGGCGCCGCCCGCGATGCCCGCGGAGCTGGCCGCCGAGATCACCGGGGTCGCCGCGGTCGAGCTGAAGCTCATCGCCGAGCTGCACGAGGTGTACGGGGCGCGGCCGCCGGGGAATCTGCGGCAGCGCAGTACCGCGTATCTGGACTCCTGGTCCGGGGAGCGCGGGATCGACGTGACCAAGCCGTCGACGATCAACTCGGCGCTCGGCGGGCAGGTGAAGCGGCAGCTGCGGCAGCAGATCATGAAGCGGATGGTGCGGAATCTGCCGAACCTGATGCCGTTCCTGGTGGGCGCCGCGGTGGGGGCGGTCATGAACCGCCGGGAGACCAAACACCTCGCTGAGCGGATCCGTAAGGACCTGCGGCGCGTTCAGGTGCCGTGGGAGGCGCTGCCGGAGCTGCCGCCGCTGGAGGAGCCGGTTGATCCGCTGGCGGTGGGGGAGCTGCCGAAGGAGCTGGGCGGGGGCTGAGGGAGAGTCCCGGCTGCCGGGCGCCTCGTCGGCGTTCGTCCCTGTCGCTGCCCCGTTCCCGGCGGCGAGCGGTAAGAGTTCGACGAGAAAACCCCGCCGCCGAGTCGCTCCATCGCCGCCTGCCGCCTGTGGGGGCGGGTGGGTTACGCGGCGGTCTTCGCTGCTTCCAGGGCGGTTGTCAGGCGCTCCGGGTCGCGGGTGGACAGGTAGACGTACGGGGTGGGGTCGGTCGGGTCGGTGATGGGGATGCGGAGGGCCGTGGGGATGTAGGCGCGCAGGAGCATGAAGGCGTGGGGGTTGGCCTTGTGGGTGCGCCAGGCCTGGGCCTCCTCGCGGTCCAGGATCTCCGGTTCGCCGAGGGCGCTGACCGGGATCTTCGCCTCGCCCGCGATCAGGGAGTCGCCGACGACCCGGATGCGCACCGAGCCGTAGGAGCTGGCGACGACCGCCGCGACCGCGGTGCCGCCGGCCAGGCCGCCCAGCAGGGGCAGCGTGCCGAACGGCAGCAGGATGAGGGCCATCGAGACACCGACCAGGAAGCAGACGAGCCACCAGGTGCGGGGAGCGGTGAGGCGTTCTTCGTACGGCGAGGCGGAGAGCTGCATGGCGTCAAGCTTGGCATGGGGGTCCTCCCGTCCCGGAATAGGGGCGTCCGAGGGGAAACCCTGCCCGTAGGGACGGTGGCCGGACGCTGACGGACGGGTAAGGTCTGCGCCTGTGAGAGGTACTTCCGCGGCCCTGCGGCCCCCGGCGGACGCCAAGGCACCCGTACGGCATCCCGACGCACCCGCCCCCGGCGAGCCGCTCGGCGCGCACTACGGGCAGTGTTTCGGCTGTGGCGGAGAGCAGCCCCACGGGCTGCATCTGGAGGCGACGGCCGGTGAGGGCGTCACCCTCACCGCCGAGTTCACCGTGCGGCCCGCGCACCAGGGGGCCCCGGGCCTCGCGCACGGCGGGGTCCTGGCGAGCGCCCTCGACGAGACCCTCGGCTCCCTCACCTGGCTGCTGCGCACCATCGCGGTGACCGGACGGCTGGAGACGGACTTCATGCGGCCCGTCCCCGTGGGCACCGTGCTGCATCTGCGGGCCGAGGCCACGGCGGTGGCCGGGCGGAAGATCTTCGCGACCGCCGAGGGGCGCATCGGGGGCCCCGACGGACCGCTCGCCGTACGCGCCGACGCGCTCTTCGTCGAGGTCAAGGTGGACCACTTCATCGACCACGGCCGCGACGAGGAGATCCGGGCGGCCATGGACGACCCGGACCAGGTCCGGCGGGCCCGTGCCTTCGAGGTGAACCCGTGAGCGGCGGCCGTACCCCTCTCGACGTCCTGATCCGGCGCGTCGACCCCGACGTGCCGCTGCCGGACTACGCGCGGCCCGGTGACGCGGGAGCCGATCTGCGCACCACGGAGAGCCGGGAGTTGAAGCCCGGCGAACGGGCCGTGCTGCCCACGGGAGTGTCCATCGCGCTCCCGGAGGGGTACGCGGCCTTCGTGCACCCACGATCCGGTCTCGCCGCCCGCTGCGGCGTCGCCCTGGTGAATGCCCCGGGGACGGTTGATGCCGGGTACCGTGGGGAGATCAAGGTGATCGTGGTGAATCTCGACCCGCATGAAGCCGTGCGGTTCGAGCGCTTCGACCGGATTGCCCAACTGGTCGTCCAGCAGGTCGAGAAGGTGCGCTTCCAGGAGGTGGCGGAGCTTCCCGACTCGGCGCGGGCCGAGGGGGGCTTCGGGTCCACCGGCGGTCATGCCGCCGTGGACGGCACAACGAGCGGCACAGCAAGCGGCACAACGGGTGGGAATCGATACGCTTCGGTCGTATCCGACCGGGAAGGACAGTGACGTGTTCGGACGTCGCAAGAAGAAGGGTTCCGCCGAGGACGCGGCGGACGCGGCGAGCGAGGCCGAGCAGGTCGACGGCGTTGCCGGGGAAGCCGACGGCGAGGCGGACGAGGTCGAGCGGGAGCGCGTGCGGCTCGAGCCCGAGCCGCGGCCGGACGGCCCGTGGGACAGCACCGAGGTGCGCGAGCCCGGCGAGGGCCGGGTGGACCTCGGCGGCATCTTCGTGCCCGGAGTCGACGGCATGGAGCTGCGGGTCGAGGTCGCGGGCGACGCGATCGTCGCGGCGACCGTCGTGCTGCGGGACAGCGCGGTCCAGCTGCAGGCCTTCGCCGCACCCAAGCGCGAGGGCATCTGGGGCGAGGTCCGTGAGGAGATCGCCTCCGGCATCACCCAGCAGGGCGGTGTCATCGACGAGGTCGAGGGTCCGCTGGGCTGGGAGCTGCGCGCGCAGGTCCCGGTGCAGCTGCCGGACGGCACGGGCGGCTTCCAGGTCGTCCGGTTCGTCGGCGTGGACGGGCCCCGCTGGTTCCTGCGCGGAGTGATCTCCGGGCGGGGCGCGGTGGAGCCGCAGACCGCCGGGCTGCTGGAGCAGATCTTCCGGGACACGGTCGTCGTCCGCGGTGAGGGCCCCATGGCGCCGCGCGACCCGATCGTCCTGAAGCTGCCGAACGACGCGCAGATGGTCCCCGAGGGGGTCCAGCAGGAGGAGCAGGCCGGTTCCCGCTTCTCCGGCGGCATGGGGCAACTGCAGCGCGGGCCCGAGATCACCGAGGTGCGCTAGACGGGATCCGGCTGAGGCCGTCCGGGAACTGCGGGTCCGTCGTGGCTGGTCGCGCAGTTCCCCGGCCCCTTGCGGGGCGTCGGCGTCAGGGTTGTGTCAAAGAGGCGGCCTCCGGTCGCCTCTGTCTGTTTTGCCGTGATTATTGGCCGTAAGGTCGACGCTGCGTAGGCGGTGGTCACGGGAAGACAATGGGGACATGGGACGCGGCAAGCTCCGGATCTACCTCGGTGCGGCACCGGGCGTCGGCAAGACGTACGCGATGCTGTCCGAAGCGCATCGGCGGATCGAGCGCGGCACCGACTGCGTGGTGGCCGTCGTGGAGCACCACGGCCGTCCGCGCACCGAGGTGATGCTGCACGGCCTCGACCAGGTCCCGCGCCGGGAGCTCGCGTACCGGGACACGGTCTTCACCGAGATGGACGTGGACGCCGTGCTCGCCCGGCGGCCCCGGGTGGCCCTCGTGGACGAGCTGGCCCACACCAATGTGCCGGGCTCGCGCAACGACAAGCGCTGGCAGGACGTCGAGGAACTGCTCGCCGCCGGCATCGACGTGGTCTCGACCGTCAACATCCAGCACCTGGAGTCGCTCGGCGATGTCGTCGAGTCGATAACGGGCGTACGGCAGCGCGAGACCGTGCCCGACGAGATGGTCCGGCGGGCCGACCAGATAGAGCTGGTCGACATGTCGCCCCAGGCGCTGCGGCGGCGGATGGCGCACGGCAACGTCTACCAGCCGGACAAGGTCGACGCGGCCCTGTCGAACTACTTCCGGCCCGGGAACCTGACCGCGCTGCGGGAGCTGGCGCTGCTGTGGGTGGCGGACCGGGTCGACGAGTACCTCAACGCGTACCGCAGCGAGCACCAGGTGTCGAAGATCTGGGGTTCGCGGGAACGGATCGTGGTCGGGCTGACCGGCGGCCCCGAGGGCCGGACCCTGATCCGGCGGGCCGCCCGGCTGGCCGAGAAGGGCGCGGGCGGCGAGGTCATGGCCGTCTACATCGCCCGCAGCGACGGGCTGACCTCCGCCTCGCCCAAGGAACTCACCGTCCAGCGCACCCTCGTCGAGGACCTCGGCGGCACCTTCCACCACGTCATCGGCGACGACATCCCGGCCGCGCTGCTGGCCTTCGCGCGCGGGGTCAACGCCACCCAGATCGTGCTCGGCGTCTCACGCCGCAAGAGCTGGCAGTACGTGTTCGGGCCGGGCGTCGGCGCGACCGTGGCCCGGGACTCGGGGCCCGACCTGGACGTCCACCTGATCACCCACGCCGAGGCGGGCAAGGGACGCGGGCTGCCCGTGGCCCGGGGCGCGCGGCTCGGCCGGGCCCGGATGGTCTGGGGCTGGCTGGTCGGGACCGCCGGGCCCCTGCTGCTCGCGCTGCTGCTGGCCAACGTCGAGACCGACCTCGGTCTCGCCAACGACATGCTGCTGTTCCTGTCCCTGACGGTGGCCGCGGCCCTGCTGGGCGGTCTGCTGCCCGCGCTGGCCGCCGCCGTGCTGGGCTCGCTGCTGCTCAACTGGTTCTTCACCCCGCCGCTGCACACCCTGACGGTCGACGACCCGACGAACATCGTCGCCATCGTCGTCTTCATAGGGGTCGCGGTGGCGGTGGCGTCCGTGGTGGACCTCGCGGCCCGGCGCACCCACCAGGCGGCCCGGCTGCGCGCCGAGTCGGAGATCCTGTCCTTCCTCGCGGGCAGCGTGCTGCGCGGCGAGACCAGCCTGGAGGCGCTGCTCGAACGAGTGCGCGAGACCTTCGGGATGGAGTCGGTGGCGCTGCTGGAGCGCGGGAGCGAGGTCGACCCGTGGTCCTGCGCGGGCAGCGTCGGGCCGCGCCAGGTGGACCGTCCGGAGGCCGCGGACGTGGACATGCCGGTCGGCGACCACATGGCGCTCGCGCTGTCCGGGCGCGTCCTGCCCGCCGAGGACCGCCGGGTGCTGGCCGCGTTCGCCGCGCAGGCCGCCGTCGTACTGGACCGGCGGCGCCTGCGGCAGGAGGCCGACCAGGCCAAGGAACTGGCCGAGGGCAACCGCATCCGCACCGCGCTGCTCGCCGCCGTCAGCCATGATCTGCGCACCCCGCTGGCCGGGATCAAGGCGGCGGTGTCGTCCCTGCGCTCCGACGACGTCGCCTGGTCGGAGGAGGACGAGGCCGAACTGCTCGCGGGGATCGAGGAGGGCGCCGACCGGCTCGACCACCTCGTGGGCAACCTCCTCGACATGTCCCGCCTGCAGACCGGCACGGTCAGCACGCTGATCCGCGAGATCGACCTCGACGAGGTGGTCCCGATGGCCCTCGGCGGTGTCCCCGAGGGCAGCGTCGGACTGGAGATCCCCGAGAGCCTGCCCATGGTCGCCGTCGACCCCGGGCTGCTGGAGCGCGCGGTCGCCAACGTCGTCGAGAACGCCGTCAAGTACAGCCCGCCCGGCACGCCCGTCCAGGTCTCCGCCAGCGCCCTCGGCGGCCGGGTCGAGGTCCGGGTCACCGACCGCGGCCCCGGCGTCCCCGACGAGGCCAAGGACCGTATCTTCGCGCCCTTCCAACGCCACGGGGACGCCCCGCGCGGCATCGGCGTGGGACTGGGGCTCGCGGTCGCCCGGGGCTTCGCCGAGGCCATGGGCGGCACGCTCGACGCCGAGGACACCCCCGGCGGAGGACTCACCATGGTGCTCACCGTGCGGGCCGCGGAGAACGGCTCCGGGCCCGGTACGGCCCCGCGGTCGGGCATCGACCCGGCGGCGGACGCGTCGTCGTCCCCAGGCACCGACCCGTCGTCGTCGCCGGGTACTAACCCGACGTCGTCGCCGGGCACCGACCCGGCGCGGGACACGTCTACGTCGGCAGACGCCGACCCGTCGGCGGAGACGGCCGCCGGCGCATCGGTCGGCACGGCCCCATCGGCAGAGAGGCGAACCACATGACCCGGGTGCTCGTGGTCGACGACGAGCCGCAGATCGTCCGCGCGCTCGTGATCAACCTGAAGGCCCGCAAGTACGACGTCGACGCGGCCCACGACGGCGCGGGCGCCCTCGAACTCGCCGCCGCCCGCCACCCCGACGTCGTCGTCCTCGACCTCGGGCTGCCCGACATGGACGGTGTCGAGGTGATCAAGGGGCTGCGCGGCTGGACCCGGGTGCCGATCATCGTGCTCTCCGCCCGCCACACCTCCGACGAGAAGGTCGAGGCCCTCGACGCGGGCGCCGACGACTACGTCACCAAGCCCTTCGGCATGGACGAGCTGCTCGCCCGGCTGCGCGCCGCCGTCCGCCGCGCCGAGCCCGTCGGGGGCGAGGAGGGCGACGTGATCGTGGAGACCGACGACTTCACCGTGGACCTGGCCGCGAAGAAGGTGCACCGGGACGGCAGGGACGTCCGGCTCACCCCCACCGAGTGGCACCTCCTGGAGGTGCTGGTTCGCAACACCGGGCGGCTGGTCGGCCAGCGACAGCTGCTCCAGGAGGTCTGGGGGCCGTCGTACGGGACGGAGACCAACTATCTGCGGGTCTACATGGCCCAGCTGCGGCGCAAGCTGGAGGGCGACCCCTCACGGCCCCGGCACTTCATCACCGAGGCGGGGATGGGGTACCGCTTCGAGAAGTAGCCGGGGGTGCGGCTCTGTCGGTGGGCCCCGGTACGCTTTTTGTCATGAGTGCTGTTCCTCGTTCCGAGAAGCCGGCGGGCCGGTTCCGGCGCATGCTCGACCGGCTCTCCTCGTCCCAGACGGACCTGGAGTCGGAGGAGCTGCGCGAGGACGCGGACACCGCGGGCTGTACGCGCATATGTGACTGCCACGACCGGCAGATCGTGACGGTTACTGGTACCTTGCGCACGGTCACGCTGCGCCCCCGAGCCGGTGTCCCGGCCCTGGAGGCCGAACTGTTCGACGGTTCGGCCGCGCTGGACGTGGTGTGGCTGGGCAGACGCTCCATCGTCGGGATAGAACCGGGGCGCAAGCTGATCGCATCCGGCCGGATCTCGATGAGCCGGGGCCGTAGGGTGCTGTTCAATCCGAAGTACGAACTCAGACCGCTCGGACGGGAGTAGCCGGTGACGTCGCTCGACAAGCCGACGGAGGACGCCCAGCACGGCGTCCGGGACGCCGAGGGCGGACCGGACGGCGAGCACGACTCCAGGGCGGTGACGGAGGCCGCGCTGTTCGAGGCGTTCGGCGGCGTGCGCGGCATGGTCGAGACCGTGCTCCCGGGGCTGCTCTTCGTCTCCATCTTCACGATCAACAAGGACCTGCACTCGGCGGCCCTCGCGGCCCTCGGTGTCTCCGTCCTGCTGGTCGTGGTGCGGCTCGTCATGAAGGACACCGTCAAGCACGCATTCAGCGGTGTCTTCGGGGTCGCCTTCGGCGTGGTCTTCGCGATGATGACCGGCAACGCCAAGGACTTCTATCTGCCGGGCATGCTCTACACGCTGGGCCTCGGGCTCGCGTACATCATCACCACGATGGCCGGGGTGCCGCTGATCGGTCTGATGCTCGGCCCGGTCTTCAAGGAGAACCTGTCCTGGCGGACCCGGAACCCGGGACGCAAGAAGGCGTACGCGAAGGCGAGTTACGCCTGGGGCGCGATCCTGCTCGCCAAGTGCGCGATCCTCTTCCCGCTGTACTGGTGGGCCGACACCACCCAGCTGGGCTGGGTGCTCATCGCCCTGAAGATCCCGCCGTTCCTGCTCGCCGTCTGGCTGACCTGGATCTTCCTCGCGAAGGCGCCGGCTCCGATCGACGTGTTCGCGGAGATGGAGGCGGAGGAGCGCGCGGCGGAGGAGCGGAAGGCTGCGGCGCGGGCGGGTGAGTAGGCAGCCGGGGTTGGTGCGGGACACCCGGGGGCTGCGCCCCCAGCCCCCCGCTTCGGCCTGCGGCCTCGTCCTCAAACGCCGGACGGGCTGAGGGTGCCTGACCCGGCTGAATGGGGCACAGGGGCTGAAGGCGACGAAGACTTGGGGCGCCCGGAGATTTCCGGGCGCCCCAAGCTCGTATCGGACCCCGCTAGCTCGTCGCGTCCTCGCGGCGTACCGACAGCAGGTCTTCCAGTTGCTCCTCGCGTGCCTGGGCGGCCACGAACAGGAGTTCGTCGCCTGCCTCCAGGGAGTCGTCCGAGGTGGGGGTGAGGACCCGGGTGCCGCGGATGATGGTGACCAGGGAGGTGTCCTCCGGCCACTCGACGTCGCCGACCTGGGTGCCGGCGAGGGCCGACTCGGGCGGCAGGGTCAGCTCGACCAGGTTGGCGTCGCCGTGGCTGAAGCGGAGCAGCCGGACCAGGTCGCCGACGCTGACGGCCTCCTCGACCAGGGCCGACATCAGCCGGGGGGTCGACACGGCCACGTCCACGCCCCAGGACTCGTTGAACAGCCACTCGTTCTTGGGGTTGTTGACGCGGGCGACGACGCGCGGAACGCCGTACTCCGTCTTCGCCAGCAGGGAGACGACCAGGTTGACCTTGTCGTCGCCGGTCGCGGCGATGACGACGTTGCAGCGCTGGAGCGCGGCCTCGTCCAGGGAAGTGATCTCGCAGGCGTCGGCGAGCAGCCACTCCGCCTGGGGGACGCGCTCGACCGAGATCGCGGTCGGCGCCTTGTCAATGAGAAGGACCTCGTGGCCGTTCTCCAGCAGTTCGCCCGCGATCGAGCGGCCGACCGCTCCGGCTCCGGCAATGGCGACCCTCATCAGTGACCGCCCTCTTCGTCGGGGCCCTCGGCGAAGGACGCCTCGACCTTCTCCACGTCGTCCGTGCGCATCATCACGTGCACGAGGTCGCCCTCCTGCAGCACCGTCTGGGAGGACGGCAGGATCGCCTCGCCCAGCCGGGTCAGGAAGGCCACGCGGACGCCGGTCTCCTCCTGCATCTTGCTGATCTTGTGGCCCACCCAGGCCGACGAGGCGTGCACCTCGGCGAGCTGGACGCCGCCGGTGGGGTCGCGCCACAGCGGCTCGGCCCCGGCGGGCAGCAGCCGGCGGAGCATCTGGTCGGCGGTCCAGCGGACCGTGGCGACGGTCGGGATGCCCAGGCGCTGGTAGACCTCGGCGCGGCGGGGGTCGTAGATCCGGGCCGCCACGTTCTCGATGCCGAACATCTCGCGGGCCACGCGGGCGGCGATGATGTTCGAGTTGTCGCCGCTGGAGACGGCGGCGAACGCGCCCGCCTCCTCGATGCCGGCCTCACGCAGGGTGTCGCGGTCGAAGCCGATCCCGGTGACGCGCCGGCCGCCGAATCCCGAGCCCAGACGACGGAAGGCCGTGGGGTCCTGGTCGATCACGGCGACCGTGTGCCCCTGTTGCTCGAGGGTCTGGGCGAGGGTGGAACCCACTCGCCCGCAGCCCATGATGACGATGTGCACGACCGTCCTTCCGGTGTCAATAGCTACTGTTCAGCCGAAACGTCGAAAACAGGGTCTCAGACCGTCGCCCAAGCTACACACGTGCGGTCCACCGGGGGCACCCCCGTGCAGGCCCGGGTCACATCGTGGGACGGCGTCGGCTGATCCGGCGGACGCTGACCCTCGTCAGGAAGCCGAGTCCGGCGAGGGAGGCGAGGGCGCCGATCAGCTCCGCGGTCGCGGCCTGCATGGGATCTCCAGGGAGTCGGGAGGCGTAGGGATTCGTCATCACGTCATACACGTCATACAGACGTGAGGACGCCGCCCATCAGACCGGAGGATGCGTGACGTGACGCACTTCGCAGTCACCGGCGGACGGATTTCACCCCGGGGCCCGCCGGGATTTCACCCGGATGTGCCCAGAACCAGTCGGGGCGCTTACGATCCTCTGCGTGTCCAAACTGACCGACGTGCCCAAACGGATTCTGATCGGGCGCGCTCTGCGCAGCGACCGGCTGGGCGAAACGCTCCTGCCGAAGCGCATCGCACTCCCCGTCTTCGCTTCCGACCCGCTCTCGTCCGTGGCGTACGCACCCGGCGAGGTGTTGCTGGTCCTCTCCATCGCGGGCGTGTCGGCCTACCACTTCAGCCCCTGGATCGCCGTCGCGGTCGTCGTACTGATGTTCACCGTGGTGGCGTCGTACCGGCAGAACGTGCACGCCTACCCCAGTGGCGGCGGCGACTACGAGGTGGCCAACACCAACCTCGGCCCCAAGGCCGGCCTCACCGTCGCCAGCGCGCTGCTCGTCGACTACGTCCTCACCGTCGCCGTGTCCATCTCCTCCGGAGTGGAGAACCTCGGCTCGGCCGTCCCCTTCTTCGTCGAGCACAAGGTGCTGTGCGCGATCGGCATCATCGTGCTGCTGACGCTGATGAACCTGCGCGGGGTGAAGGAGTCCGGGAAGCTCTTCGCGATTCCGACGTACGTCTTCGTCGTCGGTGTCTTCCTGATGATCGCCTGGGGCGCGTTCCGCGGTCTGGTCCTCGACGACACGATGCGGGCGCCCACCGCGGACCTGGAGATCAAGCCCGAGCACCAGGGCCTCGCCGGCTTCGCGCTGGTCTTCCTGCTGCTGCGCGCCTTCTCCTCCGGCTGTGCCGCGCTCACCGGCGTCGAGGCGATCTCCAACGGTGTCCCCGCCTTCCGCAAGCCCAAGTCGAAGAACGCGGCCACCACGCTCGCCGCGATGGGCCTGCTCGCCGTCACCATGTTCTGCGGCATCATCGGCCTGGCCATGGCCACCAAGGTGCGCATGGCCGAGAACCCGGCGGTCGACCTGGTGCGCGACGGCACCCCGGTCGGCGACTCCTATGTCCAGAACCCGGTGATCTCGCAGGTCGCGGCGGCCGTCTTCGGCGACGGCACGTTCTTCTTCGTGGTGCTGGCCGCGGCCACCGCGCTGGTGCTGTTCCTGGCCGCCAACACGGCGTACAACGGCTTCCCGCTGCTCGGCTCGATCCTCGCCCAGGACCGCTACCTCCCGCGCCAGCTGCACACCCGCGGCGACCGCCTCGCCTTCTCCAACGGCATCGTGCTCCTCGCGGGCGCCGCGGTGCTCCTGGTGTGGATCTACGGCGCCGACTCCACCCGTCTCATCCAGCTGTACATCGTGGGCGTGTTCGTCTCCTTCACGCTCAGCCAGACCGGCATGGTCCGGCACTGGAACCGCCATCTGCGCACCGAGAAGGACCCGGCCAAGCGCCGCCACATGGTCCGCTCCCGTGCGATCAACACCTTCGGCGCGTTCTTCACCGGCCTGGTCCTGATCGTCGTCCTCGTCACCAAGTTCACCCACGGCGCCTGGGTCGCCCTGCTCGGCATGGTGATCTTCTACGCGACGATGACGGCCATCCGTAAGCACTACGACCGGGTCGCCGCGGAGATCGCCGCGCCGGACGGCCCGAGCGACGACGTCGTACGGCCGTCGCGGGTCCACTCCGTCGTGCTGATCTCCCGGATCCACCGCCCCACCCTGCGGGCCCTCGCCTACGCCAAGCTGATGCGCTCCCACACCCTGGAGGCGCTCAGCGTCAACGTCGACCCGGCCGAGACCAAGGCGCTCCAGGAGGAGTGGACCCGGCGCGGCATCGACGTCCCGCTGAAGGTCCTCGACTCGCCGTACCGCGAGGTCACCCGGCCGGTCATCGAGTACGTCAAGGGGCTGCGCAAGGAGTCCCCGCGCGACGCGGTGTCGGTGATCATCCCGGAGTACGTGGTCGGTCACTGGTACGAGCAACTGCTGCACAACCAGAGCGCGCTCCGGCTCAAGGGCCGGCTGCTCTTCACGCCGGGTGTGATGGTGACCTCCGTGCCCTACCAGCTGGAGTCCTCCGAGGTCGCCAAGCGGCGGGCGGGCAAGCGGCAGGAGTGGAGCGCGCCGGGGTCGGTACGGCGCGGTCCGGCGCAGGACCGGCCGAAGGAGCGGGAGTCGGCCAAGGAGTCGTCGGCCCGCAAGAGCTGAACGCGCGTGGTCAACGGCCGGACGGCACCCACGTAGACTGGTGGGCTGTTGTCCGGCCGTTTCGCATTCCCTCTCTTCTGGAGTCACCCCACCATGCAGGCAGAACCGAAGAAATCGCTGGTGGGGGAGGAGTACGAGGTCGAGGTCGGCCCCGTCGCCCACGGCGGCCACTGCATCGCGCGGACGTCCGAGGGCCAGGTCCTCTTCGTCCGGCACGCCCTGCCCGGCGAGCGGGTCGTGGCGCGGGTGACCGACGGTGAGGAGGGCGCGCGCTTCCTGCGGGCGGACGCGGTGTCGGTGCTGTCGGCCTCCAAGGACCGCGTCGAGGCCCCCTGCCCCTACGCCGGCCCCGGCCTGTGCGGCGGCTGCGACTGGCAGCACGCCAAGCCGGGGGCGCAGCGCCGTTTCAAGGGCGAGGTGATCGCCGAGCAGCTGGAGCGGCTCGCGGGCCTCACGCCCGAGGAGGCGGGCTGGGACGGCACCGTGATGCCGGCCGAGGGGGACAAGCTTCCGGCGGGCGAGGTCCCGGCGTGGCGGACGCGGGTGCAGTACGCCGTGGACGAGTCGGGCCGGGCCGGTCTGCGACGCCACCGCTCGCACGAGGTCGAGCCGATCGACCACTGCATGATCGCGGCGCCGGGCGTGTCCGAACTGGGCATCGAGAAGCGGGACTGGACGGGGATGGCGTCGATCGACGCGATCGCGGCGACGGGGTCGCAGGACCGCCAGGTGATCCTGGAGCCCCGGCCCGGGGCGCGGCTGCCGATCGTGGAGCTCGACAAGCCGGTGTCGGTGATGCGGGTCGAGGAGAAGGACGGGGGCGTGCACCGCGTGCATGGCCGCCCCTTCGTGCGCGAGCGCGCGGACGACCGTACGTACCGGGTCGGCAGCGGTGGTTTCTGGCAGGTCCACCCCAAGGCCGCCGACACCCTCGTCAAGGCCGTCATGCAGGGGCTGCTGCCGCGCAAGGGCGACATGGCGCTCGACCTCTACTGCGGGGTGGGGTTGTTCGCGGGCGCCCTCGCCGATCGCGTCGGTGACAAGGGCGCGGTTCTCGGCATCGAGTCCGGCAAGCGCGCCGTCGAGGACGCACGGCACAACCTCGCCGGCTTCGAGCGCGTCCGCATCGAACAGGGCAAGGTCGAGGCGGTGCTTCCGCGTACGGGGATCTCGGAGGTCGACCTGATCGTCCTCGACCCGCCCCGCGCGGGCGCCGGCCGCAAGACCGTCCAGCACCTCTCCTCCCTGAGCGCCCGCCGCATCGCCTACGTGGCCTGCGATCCCGCTGCGCTCGCGCGGGATCTGGGGTACTTCCGGGAGGGCGGGTATCGGGTGCGGATGCTGCGGGCGTTCGATCTGTTTCCGATGACGCATCATGTGGAGTGCGTGGCGATTTTGGAGCCGGTGGGGAAGGGTTCCTGAGCTGGGGTTTTGCGTGTGTGCTGCGTGGGGGTTCGAACGCCATTGGTGGATCGTGGGCGGAGCCACGTAGCGTCTGTCGGGGCGTCGTTCTCCGGTCGGGCTGGGTGGTTCGGGAATCGGAGTGGTTTTCCGCTGTGTTCGGTCAGCAGTGACGCTTACGCCTCTGCTTCGTTCAGGAGACCTCTTCCATGTCAGAGCTGGAGATCGACGCGGTCGTGTTCGATGTGCTCGGCACGCTCGTCGACGAACCCGCCGGTATTCGCGCCGGTATTCGTGAACTCGACCCGTCGCTCGACGATGCCAGGGTCGAAGAGCTTTTGGCGCTGTGGCAGCAGTTCATCGGCCGCGAGCAACGTCGGATAGTCGGCGGTGGCCGGCCCTACCTGGCGAGCGACAGGCTCGACCTGGAAGCCGCCCGGCTCGTCGCCGATGCCGTCGGAGTCGACGATCCGGCCGCCGTAGCGGCGCTGGCCCTGTCAGGTCGCAGGCTTCCGCCGTGGTCTGACACCGTGACAGGGCTCGCCCGGATCGCCGAGCGGTTCCCGCTGATCGGTCTCTCCAACGCGAGCCGGACGGCGCTGTTGGGACTCAACGCCCACGCCGGGCTGCGCTGGCATCAGGCACTGTCCGCCGAAGACGCCCTGGCCTACAAGCCGGACCCAGCGGTCTATCAGCTGGCCGTCACCGTTTCCGGACGGCCGCCGGAGCGGCTGTTGATGGTCGCCGCCCATGCCTGGGATCTGCGCGGAGCACGGAACGTCGGCCTGCGCACCGCCTACGTCGCCCGCCCCGTCGGTGATCCGCCCACCTCTTCGGATGAGTTCGACCTGCACGCCGACGATTTGGCCGACCTCGCCGACCAACTCGACCATGCCTGTGGGGATGTGGTCGGCCGGTCATCGGCTGAGACGGAGTCGGATTGAGGATTGGGGATTGACGGGAGGGTGACGGTGCCGGCTGCTGGCCGTCTGTGACGAATTCACCACGAAAGGCGTCCAGGCCGTGCGAAAATCCCACCCGTTCGATCATCGCTGCGGAGAGGGTGTGCCGCCCGCCGCAACTGGGGGAGGGGACCTCGTATGGCCCTGCTGTCGTCAAGTCCGCCGTGGCCCACCCTTCCCGACTACTTCCACGACTGGGCGCTCGTGGATGTGGAGACCTCCGGACTGAGACCCGGGCGGGACCGTGTGCTGTCTCTCGCCATCCTTACTTTGGACGCGCACGGTAATCAGACGGGGGAGTTCTCCACTCTCCTCAACCCGGGCTGCGATCCCGGGCCGGTGCACATTCACGGTCTGACCTCGGCACGTCTCGCGGGTGCGCCTGTCTTTGAGGAGATCGCGCCGCAGGTGGGAGCGTTGCTCAGCAGTCGTGTTCTTGTTGCGCACAACGCGCAGTTCGACTATGACTTCCTGGCCCACGAGTTCGCCGGTGTCCGTTCCTGGGTTCCGGTCAGTCGGCGGTTGTGCACGCTGGCCCTCAACCGCCTCGTCGGGCCCGCGACGCCGGATCTCACACTGGGTACGCTCGCCGCGCACTACGGTGTGCCGCAGGAGCGGGCCCACGATGCGAGGGACGACGTGCGGGTGCTCTCCGGCATTCTGCGCGGCTCGTTGGGCGCGGCCGAGCAACTGGGCCTGTCGCTGCCCCTCCTGGCCTGCCCGCCCCGGCAGGACTACAAGCCGTACGTTCCCAAGGTGCCCTGCGCCTACCGCAATCCGGGCCGTCTGGAGCCCGGTGGGCCTCTGGTGCAGGGCATGAAGGTCGCCATCACAGGGGAGACCGGAATCTCCCGTGAGGAACTCGTCGCCCGCTCCGTGGAGGCCGGGCTGAACATGATGACCTCGGTCAGTGGACTGACCAGCGCCCTCGTCACGAACGACCCCGGCGCCGGATCCGGGAAGCTGCGCCGCGCCGAGGCCGAGGGCGTCCCTCTCGTGGACGAACCGACCTACCTGCGGCTACTGGAGAGCGTGAGGCCTGGCCAGGCCAAGGGCGCGGCCCGGCAGCCTCGCGCGGCCGAGGCGACGGCGACGGCGACGGCGTCAGCGCCAGCGACGGCGACGGCGACAGTGCTGGCGTCGGCCTCGGCCTCGGCAACTACCGTGCAGTGCGAACCCGTACCGAGTGTCCCGGCACCGCGCGCGGCCACGCGGGCCGCACCCACCGCCGGTGCGGACCAACCGCTCTCCGAGCACCGGGTTCTGGTCCTCGGGGGCACACACGAGGCTGCCGTAGAAGCACGCGCCCGTGCCGTCGCGCTGGGTGCCTCCGCGGCCGTCAATCTCTCGGCCAGTGTGACCGACGTCGTCCTGCTGTCCGGCGGTGAAGCAGACAGACGTATGGGCCGCATCGCCGCCCTCGCGCTCCCCGTTCACGACTCCGACTGGCTTCTCGCACCCACGGTGACGCCGACGCCGACGCCGAAGCCCCATTTCCCGCAGGCTTCGGCTCGCCTCGTGGTCGGGTGCCGGCCGGAGGCGGCAGAGGTCATGGTCCGAGGCGCCGTCATCGATCTGCCCTCGACGGGGACGGGCTGGACGGTTTCCTCGACATGGCGTCAGCAGACCGTGACCGACGTGGATGTCGTCGCCTTCACGGTCGACGCGGGGGAACAGGTCAGAGGAGACGAGGACTTCGTCTTCTACGGCGCGCCCGAGCATCCGGACGGTACCGTGCGGCTCGCCACCGACGGTCCGACGGAGCAGGCGGTCACCACCGACCTGGAGCGTCTGCCCCTGGAGATCCACAGGGTCGTCATCGCCGCCGCGATCGACGGGGCCGCGACCTTCTCCGACGTCGGTGCCATCGAGATCACGGTCACCCGCGGGATCGGTGCGGCCCTGACCGCCCGGGCCACCCTCGACGCCGCCACCACCGAACGCACCATGATTCTCGCCGAGTTCTACCGCAGGGGAGAGGGCTGGCGGCTGCGCGCCGTCGGGCAGGGCTACGACCATGGCCTGGCCGATCTCGCTCGCGGCTATGGCGTCGATGTGGCCGGATGAGCGACGGATCTGCTTCAGGCGGGCCGGGCCCTCGATGAGAGGTCGAACTCCGGCAGGGGCGTGCGCGGGGTATTGAGAAGAAGTCTTTGCATAGATATCTTCTCGTCATGGCTGACCTGCGACCGCGCTCGCTGTCCGACATCGACGCACTCAAGGCTCTCGCTCACCCGCTGCGCCAGCGACTGGTGACGTGGCTTCAGCGCCAGGGTCCGGCCACGTCCGCCGACCTGGCCGCCGAGTTCGGTGAGGACCGCGGCGCGACCAGCTATCACCTGCGGCAACTGGCCCGGTTCGGGTTCATCGAAGAGGACACGGAGCGTTCGGCCGGGCGTCGGAAGTACTGGCGTTCCATCCCGCAGGACGTGCGGTTGCCGCGCCGGTCGACGGAACCCGAGGTTGCTGTCGTCGCCGAGGAGATCGGCCGGCAGTGGAGGGAGCGTGCCGATCGTGACCTGACTGCCTATCTGTCCGACAGAGAGGCGTTCGGCGAGTTCGCGGCCGGGGCCATGCACTCCTTCGGCAACACCGTGCTCACCGCCGAGGAACTGGCCGAGTTCGGTGAGGAGTACGTCGCCTTCCTCAAACGCTGGCACCGGGAACCCGGTCAGGCGTCCCCCGGAAGCCGGCACATCTCCGTGGTGTTCCACGCGTTTCCCACCCCGCAGGGCGGGGACGCGGCGTGACCGCCCCGACCACCCCGACCGCCCCGACCATCGAAGGATCGGCCGAACAGCCCTCGTTATGGCGCAATCGCGAGTTCGTCGCTCTGTGGAGCGGTCAGGTCGTCTCGACCCTGGGCGCCCAGATCAGCGGGACGGCCATGCCGCTGCTCGTGCTCGCGACCACCGGATCGCCCTCCGACGCCGGGATCGTCGGAGCCGCCGGCACGCTCCCCTTCCTCGTCGCACACCTGCCGGCCGGAACGCTGGTGGACCGGTGGAACCGCCGCAAGATCCTGCTGATCAGCGAACTCGTCGCGGGACTGGCACTCTTCACCGTCCCGATCGCCCTGTGGTGGGGCGAACTCACGGTCGCGCACCTTGCCGTGATCGCCTTCGTGCAGGGACTGTGCTTCGTCTTCTTCGGGCTGGCCGAACGCGCCGCGCTCCCGAAGATCGTCCCCGTCGCGCTCCTGTCCACCGCGGTGGCCCACAACGAGGCTAGGAGCCGCGGTGCGGCTCTGGCCGGCCCTCCCCTGGGCGGCATGCTCTTCGGTATCGACCGCGCGATGCCGTTCCTGGCCGACGCGGTCTCCTACGTGGTCGCCTCCCTCGTGCTGCTGACCATCCGACGTGACCTGCAGAATCGGCCGAAGCCTCCGTCGGAGCCTCTGGGGAAGGCGACCACCGCGGGTTTGCGCTGGGTCTGGCGTCACCCCCTCATCCGCGCGGCGATCCTGTTGATCGCCGTCAGCAACCTGCTCTTCCACGCCCTCGTCCTGATCCTGGTCGTCCTCGCCCAGCGCCAAGGCGCCACGGCCACCACCATCGGGATGATGCTCGGCATCTACAGCGGTGGTGGACTGATCGGCGCACTCGCGGCAAGCAGACTCCATCGGCACTTCAAGCCCAAGACCGTGATCGTCGGCGTCAATTGGATCTGGGCCGCGCTGCTGCCGCTGTTCGCGCTTGCGCCGAGCCCGCTGCTGATAGGTGTCATCGGCGCTGCCGGCGCGTTCATCGGACCGTTGTGGAACGTGGTGATCGTCACCTACATGACCGCCCTGGTTCCCGACGAGCTTCTGGGGCGGGTCACCAGCGCGGCCATGACCCTGTCCTGGGGGGTCATGCCGCTGGGCTCCCTCGGTGCCGGATACCTGCTCACCACCGTCGGACCGAGCGGCTCCGTGTGCGTGCTGGCCGCGGTGATGCTTGCCACCGCGGTCATCGCCACCGTCAGCCCGGCCGTCCGTCGTGCCCCGCCGATCCCCGTGCACGACAGGCCCGTCTGACCACTTTCAGGCGGGATAGGCGTGGGTCTGGGTCGCCTTTACCGTTGCCCAGGTCTCCGCGCCGGGGTGGAGTTCGAGTTCGGCGGCGGCGACCGTGGTCAGGTCGGCGGCGAGGGGCAGTTCTCCTGTGAGGTCGGCGCGGATCTGGTCGCCGTGGGTTTCCAGGCCCGCGACCCGGAGGTGCCAGAGGTTGCGGGCGCTGGAGCCGGTGGGCCGGTCGCGGTGGAGGGTGACGGCGCTCGGTGGGAAGGTGACGAAGACCGGCCCGGTGAGGTCCTCGGTGGTGGTGATCGTCGGCCCGGCGTCGAGCCGTACGGCATGGCCTTTGGCCCGCCCCTTGTAGAGGTTCAGGCCAACCAGGTGCGCGATGTAGTCCGTACGCGGATGGCGGGCGATGTCGCCCGGGGTGCCCTCCTGCACCGCCTGGCCGTCCTCGATGACGACGAGCCGGTCCGCCAGGACCATTGCGTCCAGCGGGTCGTGCGTGACCAGGACCGCGACGGCCTCGAAGTCGGCGAGGTGACGCCGAAGTTGGGCCCGCACGTCGAGGCGGGTGCGGGCGTCGAGCGCGGCGAGGGGTTCGTCGAGGAGGAGCAGACGGGGGTGGGTGGCGAGGGCGCGGGCCAGGGCGACGCGCTGGGCCTGGCCTCCGGAGAGCCGGCGGGGCTTGGCGCCCGCGTGCTCGGCGAGGCCCATCCGCTCCAGCCACTCGGCGGCCTGCGCCCGTGCCTCCGCCTTGGTGGCGCCGTGGCAGCGGGGGCCGAACGCCACGTTGTCCAGGGCGGACAGGTGGGGGAAGAGGAGGTAGTCCTGGAAGACGACGCCTACCGGGCGGGACTCGGGCGGCATGCGCTCCAACTCCCTGCCGTCCAGGCGCAGATGCCCGTCGGTCAGGGGGACGAGGCCGGCCAGGGCGCGCAGGGCGGTGGTCTTGCCGGCGCCGTTGGGGCCGAGGAGGGCGACGACGTCTCCGGGGGCGGCGCGCAGCGCGACGTCGAGCCGGAAGCCGCCTCGCTCGACGACGAGGTGGGCGTCCAGTCCCTCGTCGTCCCGGCGCTGTGCCGCGGCGACGGTGTTGTCGTACGCGCTGTTGTGTGCGGTGTTGTCGTACGTGGTCTTCTCGGCGTCGGTCATGAGGCGGTCATCCAGCGGTCACGCAGCCCCGCGAGGACCGCGACGGACACGGCCAGCAGGACGAGGCTGAGGGCGATGGCCGCTTCGGGGTCGCTCTGGAGGGCGAGGTAGACGGCCAGCGGCATGGTCTGGGTACGGCCGGGGAAGTTGCCGGCGAAGGTGATCGTCGCACCGAACTCGCCCAGTGCCCGCGCCCAGGCGAGCACGGCACCGGCGGCGATGCCGGGGGCGATGAGGGGGAGGGTGACCCGGCGGAACGCGGTGAACCGGGAGGCGCCGAGGGTTGCGGCGGCCTCCTCGAAGCGCGGGTCGGCGGCGCGCAGGGTGCCCTCGACGCTGATGACCAGGAAGGGCATCGCGACGAACGCCTCCGCGACCACGACGCCCGCCGTGGTGAACGGGAGTGTGATCCCGAACCAGGAGTCCAGCCACTGGCCGACGATGCCGTTGCGGCCGAGTGCCATCAGCAGGGCCACACCGCCGACCACCGGCGGCAGCACCAGCGGCAGGGTGACCAGGGCCCGGACGAGGCCGCGGCCGGGGAACTCGACACGGGCCAGCAGCCAGGCCAGCGGCACCCCGATGACCAGGCTCACCGCGGTGGCGGCGGTGGCGCAGACCAGGGACAGCTGGAGCGCCTGCCACACCTCGGCGCTGGTCAGCAGGTCGGGCAGGCTCCGCCACGGGGCCCGTACGAGCAGCGCGACCAGCGGCACGATCAGGAACGCCAGGCCGATCAGCGCGGGGAGGAGCAGCGGTACGGGAACGGCGCTGCGGCGACGTGCGAGGACCGTCCGCCCGTGTCGGTGCCGGCGCCGTGGTCCGCCCGTCACGGTGTCGGACGCGGCGCCGGACCGGTCGGTCGGACGGGTCACGGCTTGAGGAATCCGGCTTCGGTGAGGACCTTCTGGCCGTCGGCGGAGGTGACGAGGTCGATGAAGGCCTTGGCGGCGTCGGTGTTGGGGGCGTCCTTGAGGAGGGTGATGGGGTAGTCGTTGACGGCGTCGGCGGACTCGGGGAAGTCCACGCCCTCGACCTTGTCGCCGGCGGCCTTCACATCGGTCTTGTAGACGACGGCGGCGTCGGCCTCCTTCAGTTCGACCTTGGTCAGGGCGCTCTTGACGTCCTGTTCGTAGGAGACGGGCGTGAGCTTCAACTTGCTCGCGTCGAGGGCCTTCTGCGCGGCGGCGCCGCACGGCACCTCCTTGTCGCACAGGACGACCTTGAGGTCGGAGTTCGTGAGGTCCTTCAGGGAGGCGATCTTGTCGGGGTTGCCCGGCAGGGTCGCGATCTCCAACTGGTTGCGGACGAAGGTGGCGGGCGTCCCGGACGCGTCCCCGGCGTCCGTCACGATCGCCATCGTCTTGGGGCTGGCGGAGGCGAACACGTCCGCCGGGGCGCCGCCGGTGATGCTCGCGGCCAGGGAGTCGCTGCCACCGAAGTTGAAGGTGACCTTCGTGCCCGGGTTGGCCTCCTCGAACTGCTTGCCCAGCGCCGTGAAGCTCTCCTTCAGGGAGGCGGCGGCGAAGACGGTGACGGTGCCGGACAGCTTCTCCGACGAGGAGGAATCGGACGAGGAGGAATCGGACGAGGAGGTGTCGGACTTCGCGGACGAGGAGTCGTCGGAGGAGCAGGCGGTCAGGGCCAGCAGCGCGGCGGCGCTCACACCGGTCACCTGGAGCATGCGGTGGGCACGGCGGGTCCGACGCGCAGGACGGGTCATCACGGGGCTACTCCTTCTCGGGTTCATCTCAAGGTCTTTCGACGACCACAGGGGGCGACTTGATCACTGCGATCGCGGGCACACCGGGCTCCAGCGCCAGTTCCCCGACCGGCTCCCGGCTCGGTGACGGTGACGGTGCCGGAGAGGCGGTTGCGCGCCGAGGAGCCGGGGTTCTCCCGCTCCGTGCGGTGCGCCTGCCGGGCGTGGGCCGCCGGCGCGGCTCCGGGAATGAGCTGACGCCCACCAGGGTGGCCGCTTCACCGATCCGGTAGGTGTGCATACGCTGAGCATACTTCCGCAAATGCCAGGCGTAACCACCCTGTCTGTTCGCACCAGCCCGGTTGCTGTTGAGGAGGGGTGGTATATGCGTTTGTACAGTCGGTCGGCTCGGGTACGGTCATCCGGGAGGTGGTAGCCCGTGAGTCAGTCCCTCGCAGCCGCCGGTACGGCCGCTGTCCCGATGGCGGAAGTCGATCTCTCCGGTGACCTGGGCCGACCGTCCCGGCTGACGGTGCCCGACCTTCTGGCCTGGCCCCAGCAGGCGGCGGCGGTCAGTTTCGAGTGCGCGACCCGTGGCATCCAGCACCACCGCTTCACCGGTCCGCTCCTGCACGACGTGCTGTCGGCGGCCGAGCCCGGCTTCGATCCCGGCCGGCGCAGGGACCGTCTGCGCTTCCTGATCGCCGTCACCGGGGCGGACGGGCACCACGCCCTGCTGTCCTGGGCGGAGATCGATCCCGACTTCGGGCGGGCGCCCGTTCTGCTCGCCGTCACGATCGACGACAACCCGCTCGACCGCGCGGGCCCGCAGCTCGTCCTGCCGCAGGACCGCTGCGGCGCCCGGCACATCAGCGGGATCAACACGATCCGCGTGGACGGCGGTTACTCCGCGTGGACGTGACGACGCGGCGATCACGGGCCCTGAGGTGCGGGCGGGGGCGTGGCGACGGTCACACCTGAGCGCGTGTCACATGTGGGGGCGGGGCGCGGTCCTATGGGCATGGGAAAGATCGTGACCCGACGGGTGCTTCTCGGTGTTCTGGTTCTGGCGTGCCTGGGGCATGTGTGGGCCTACTTCGCGCCCGAGCTCTGGTACGAGACGTTTCCGCACATCGGCCGGCCCTGGCAGCCGCGCCTCGGTCCGTACAACGAGCACCTGGTCACGGACATGTCCGCGCTGTACATGGCGCTCTTGGTCGTGACAGCCGCGGCGTGGCGGTTCGCCGACAGCGACCGGTACGTCATCACGGTCGGCGCGGGCTGGCTCGTCTTCTGCGTCTTCCATCTGCTCTACCACCTGCGGCATTTGAGCATGTTCACCTCGGGTGAGCGCTTCGCGCTCGTGGGCCTGCTGTCCTCGTTGACGCTGGTGTCCGCCGCACTGCTGGCACCGTCGCCCACCGGGAAGGCGGGGTCGCGTTCCCCGCGGGTCCGAAGCCCTCGATAAAACCCGTTGGCCGACGACGGCGGCCGCTGTTAGGTTTTCGGCGGCCGTGCGAGAGAACGAGGAGGTGGTACCCGTGAACGCTGTATCGACATGGGTGCTCCCCTCCGGGGTCACGGTCGGGCGATAGGTCGTCCGGGAGCGCCGTTCGCGCGTACTCCCGAAAGGGCACGACCATGCTTTTCACTTCCGAGCAGCGCCTCGACGACGGCGTCCTCGAACGCGAATTCACCCTCGGCGAGATCCCCGGCACCCTGTGGACGCCCGAGTCCGCCGCACCGGTCCCGCTGATCCTCATGGCCCACAACAACGGTCTGCCGAAGGGTGAGGCCCGGCTGGTGGCCCGGGCCCGGCTCTCCGCGTCGTACGGCTACGCGGTGGCCACCATCGACGCCGCCGGGTGCGGCGACCGGCCCCGTTCCGCCGCCGACGAGCGGGCCCGCGCCGACCTCCGCCGCGCGATGCGGGCCGGTGAGCCCGTCGACGAGATCTTCGAGTCCCTCGTCGGCCCGCTGGTCGAGAACGCGGTTCCGGACTGGCGGACCACCCTGGACGCCCTCCTCGCGCTGCCCGAAATCGGCGGCCCGGTCGGGTACTCGGGGTGGATGGCCCTCGGCATCCGCCTCGCCGTGACCGAACCGCGCATCGCGGCCGCCGGCTTCTTCGCCGGGGGATACGTCCCCCGCGCCCAGCGCGAGGAGGCCCGGCGGGTCACCGTTCCGCTGCTGCTCCTGCTGCAGTGGGACGACGAAGGGAACCCCCGGCAGCGGGCCCTGGACCTCTTCGACGCCTTCGGCGCCAAGGAGAAGACGCTGCACGCCAATCCGGGCGGCCACACCGGCACGCCGTGGTTCGAGGGGGAGGACGGGAACCGGTTCTTCGGCCGCCACTTGAGGTGAGGCCGGGCGGTGTGGGCCGGCGGTGGGCGGTACCGGTCTGACGGGGTGGTGCGAGGGCGTGGGCGCCTGGGTTCGGGGGCAAGCCCCTTGATCGGATGAGGGGGTCTGGGCCAGGGGCATCCCTGGCCCATGCCCGGGACACCGGGGAGGCGCACATCGCCGAGCAGCGCAGGTTCGCGGCCAACGCACGCACGGGTTGCGCACTCCGCCGGGGATGTCGCAGGCCCTTCTCGACGTGGCCCGTGCCGCTCCGGAACGCGACACCGGCGAACTCGTCGCCCGTCTCCACGCCGTCAACACCCGGGCGATCGACCTCACCGAGGCGCTCCTTCCCCCGGGAGAGCGTCGACCTGTCCCTCCTGGCGGAAGAAGCCACCGAGACACTCCTCATCGCCGTGGAACTACCCGGGCTCGACGGACCGGCTCGGGGTCGCCGACGGGGCGGTGGTCCCGGTGGCGGACTCGGTGGGTGGGGCCGAAGGGACGGGGCTCGGGGGCTGTTCGGTGGGCGGCGGGGTGGCAGAGGTGCGGGACGGTGCCGGAGTGGGGGAGGTGCTGGTCGCGGGGGGCGGGGCCAGAGGGACCGAGGGGGAGGCCGGTGCGTCGTTCCTCGCGAAGTGCAGGGGGAGGGCGATCAGGGCCACGGTCGCGCAGGCCGCGGCGGCTCCGGCCGCGGCCCGGACCAGGCGGCGGCGGGTGGCCGTACGGCGGATCGCCTCGTAGCGGCCGGGAGGCGGGCCGAGACGGTCGGCGGGGGGACGCAGGAGGACGGTGAGAGGGTCGTCGGGCTCGAAGTCCGGGCCCTCGTCAGGGCGTGTGATCAAGGCTTCTCCTCAGATGGGCGCGGAGCAGTTCGCGGGCCGCGTGAAGGTCGGCCTTGACGGTTCCTTCCTTCCGTCCGGTCAGCTCGGACACCTCCCGGATCGGCATGTCAGCGTAGTAGTGCAGCAGGATCGGCACGCGCAGCCGTTCCGGCAGCGACTGCACGAGCATGCGGACCGAGGGGTCGGCCTGTTCGGTGTGGGACGCCCCCGGGTGGACGACCGCCTCGGTGGTGGCCCGGCGCATCGCCCTGCGCTCGCGTTCGAGCTTGCGCCAGTGGTCCCGTACGAGGTTGGCCGCGGTGACGTAGAGGAAACCGTGCGGCTCCGCCACGGACGTCCACCGGGCCCAGAGCCGGGTGAACGCCTCCGACGCGATCTCGTGCGCCGTCTCGTCGTCGTCGACCAGGCGACGGCACCAGCCGGCGAGGCGCGGATAGAGGACGGCGAACAGTTCGGACGCGGCCTCCTCACGGGTTCCATGGGTTCCATGGGTTCCATGGGATCCTCGGGATCGACGGGACCGTTTCAACGTTCCCCGTTCCGCTCGGAGTTCAGTGTCGCGAAGACGATCACGTTGTCGCGGTACTCGTCGCCCGTGCGGGGGCCGCCGCAGGTGATGAGACGCAGCGCGGGGCGGTCCACGTTGCCGTAGACCTCGTCCGCCGGGAAGTCGGCCTTGGCGACCGTCCGTACGGAGTCGACGGTGAACTCCGGTGTCGTGCCGTTCTCCAGGCGCGCCTCGATCGTCTCGCCCCGCCGCAGCCGGGCGAGACGGCGGAAGACCCCGTCCCCGTACGTGCCGACCGTGACATGGCCCAGGATCACCGACGGGCCGGTCTGCCCCGGGGTCGGTGAGTGCTCGTACCAGCCCGCCCGGTCGTGCGCCGTGACCGGCGGCACCTCCACGGTGCCGTCCGGCGCCAGCCCCAACCGGATGACCGGGGTGTCGACCCCGATGGCCGGGATCAGCAGCCTCACCGGCACCGAACGCCCGATGGGGCGGGCGGCGTCGGTGGTGGACGGCCCGGACGGGGACGGGGATCCGTCGCCCCCGGAAGACGCGGTCGTGGCACGGTCGGTGCGGCTGCCCTCGCAGCCCACGAGCAGCGAGGCCGCCGCCGCGGTGGCGAAGGCGCGCCGGGAGAGTGACGTCACGCCTGGTTCGCCCGCCTGCGGCGTACGAGTACGACGGCCGCGCCCCCGCCGAGGAGCAGGGCACCGGCGCCGGTGCCGGCCAGGACACCCGTGCTGCCCGAGCCCTCGGACTCCGGCGTCGCGCCGGTGTCGGGGGCGCCGCTGGGGACGACCGAGACCTGGCTCGGTACCGGGCTCGCGTCGCCCTGCTCCGGGGTCCTGGTCGGTTCGGCCTCGGACGGCGGCTCCGCGGGCGGGGGCGTGGAGGACGGGACCGGGCTCGGTGCCGCGGACGCCTGCTGCGGTACGGCCGTCGGGCTGGTGTCGTCCGCGAACGCGGGCAGCGCGGTGGCCAGTACGGCGGTGAAGGCGAGTGCCGTGGCACTGAGGACGGTACGGCGCATGAGTCGCTCTCTCTCGTCGGTTCCCCGGACCGCCCGGCCGGTGGCCCGGCACGCGGCGGCATCACATATCGAGCGGAGAGACGAGACAGCGGGGGAACGCGCTGTAAAGAGATGGCAAAGTCGACGGGCGTCCTCTGGAAGTCGGCGGGCGACCTCTGAAACTCGACGGGTGGCCTCTGGAAGTCGACGGGTGGCTCTGAGGGGTGGCCTCTGAGAGACGGGCGCTCAGTACACGTCCCGCACGTACCGCTTCTCCGTCGACAGTTGCTTCACGTACGCGGCGGCCTCGCCCTCCGTCATGCCGCCGTGGGTGACCGCGATGTCCCGCAGGGCCTGGTCGACGTCCTTCGCCATGCGGGACGCGTCGCCGCAGACGTAGAAGCGGGCGCCGTCCTGGAGCCAGTGCCACAGCTCGGGGCCGTGCTCGCGCATCCGGTCCTGGACGTACACCTTGGCGCGCTGGTCACGGGAGAACGCGGTGTCCAGCCGGCTGAGGACGCCGGTGTCCCGCAGGGCGGTCAGCTCCTCCTCGTAGTAGAAGTCCGTCGCCCGGTGCTGCTCTCCGAAGAACAGCCAGTTGGGCGCCCGGTGGCCGAGGGCCAGCCGCTCCTGGAGGAAGCCGATGAAGGGGGCGACGCCCGTGCCCGGGCCGACCATGATCATGGGGGTGGCCGGGTCCGCCGGGGGCCGGAAGTGCGGCGAGCGCTGGACGAAGACCGGCACCTCCAGGCCTTCCTCGCCGTCCGCGAGGAAGGGGGAGCAGACCCCGCCGCGCGGGCGCCCGCGCAGGTTCTCGTACCGCACGACCGACACCGTCAGCGAGACGTGGTGCGGGTCGACGAGCGGGCTCGACGAGATGGAGTACAGCCGGGGCTGGAGCCGTTTGAACACGCCGGTCCACTCCTGCGCGGAGGCCCGCACGGCGAACTCGGCCACCACGTCCACGGCTTGGCGTCCCCACGACCACTGGGCCAGCCCGTCCTTGTTGTCCGGGCGCGTCAGCTTCTTCAACTCCCGGTTGTCCCGCGTCCGTTCGGCGGTGAAGCGGAGCAGGTCCGAGGTGATCCGGGTGACATCGAGATGCCGGTGCAGCGCCTCGGCGAACGGCACCTCGCCCACCCCGTTGACCTCGACGGGGGCCGAGCCGTCCAGACCGGTCACCGCCAGCCACTCCGTCACCAGATCGGGGGAGTTGACCGGCCGTACGCCGAGCGCGTCGCCCGCCTCGTACGACAGTCCCGTCCCGGTGGTGTCGAAGGTGAACCGGCGTACCTCCTTGCCCGCCCCGGGCAGGCTGAGCAGCCGGTTGCCGACCAGCCGGGCGGCGGCGGGGGCCGGCTTGGGGGAGCGGGGTTTCACCGCCGGGACCGCGACGGGGGCTGTGCCCGTGACCCTGCCCGTCTCTCCGTCCCTCCCCGCCTCCCCGTCCCTGTCCGCGTCCCCTTCCGCGTCCCCTTCCGTGTCCGTGCCGAGCGCGGTGATGACCTGGCCCAGCCAGGCGTCCGCCGACGGTTCGTAGTCCGGTTCGCAGTCCGTGCGCGGGGCCAGGCGTATCGCGCCCAGCTCGTCGAGGCGGGCGTCCAGGCGGCGGCCGTGCCCGCAGAAGTCGTCGTAGGAGGAGTCGCCGAAGGCCAGCACGGCGTAGCGCACGCCGTCCAGGCGGGGGGCCTCCTGGTGGGAGAGCGCGTCCCAGAAACCGGAGCCGTTGTCGGGTGCGTCGCCGTCCCCGAAGGTGCTGGTGATCAGCAACAGGTCGGCCCCGAGCGGCAGTCGGTCCGGCGCGGCCTCGTCCATCCCGACGAGCGTCGCCCGGTGTCCGGCGGCCCCCAGATGCTCGGCGGCGGCCGTCGCGAACTCCTCCGCCGTGCCGGTCTGCGAGGCCCACAGCACGACGACCTCCCGTCCGGCGCTCTCCCGTCCGGCGGGCTCGGCGACGGCGGGTGCCGCGCTCGGGGCCGCCGACCGCGAGTACATCCCGGCGAGCACGCCGTTCACCCACGTCGCGTGCTCAGGACTGAAGGGCGCGTCCACCGGCAGCACCGGTACGCCCTGCACACCCGAACCGAGCCCGGCGAGGAAGCCGGTGAGATACCGGCGCTCCTGGGCGGAGAGGACGGGCGGGGGAGCGGGCTCCAGCCCGAGGGCGGCCATCGCGGCACCGGACGTGACCGATCCGGCCCCGCTCCGCACCATTTCAGCCTGTGACGGGACAGGCAATGACGGGACAGCCTGTGACGGCACGGGCAGGGAGGGTACGGGCAGGGACGGGGCGGTTGGGGGCGGCGGGGGCGAGGCCACCTTGGCCAGCCCCACCGCGCACACCTTCAACTCCGGCTGGAACGACAGCGGATCCACCGCGTCACTCGTCACCGCGTTGATGCTCAGGTACTCGCCGAACAGGTCGTTCCAGTGGAAGGGCGCGAACACGCACCCGGGCATCACCCGGTCCGACACCACCGCCGGGAGCACGGCCCGCCCCCGCCGGGACGCGACCTCCACGGAGTCCCCGTCCTGGACGCCCAGTTCACGCGCGTCCTCGGGATGGATCTCCACGAACGGCCCGGGATTCAGCCGGTTGAGCTTGGCGACCCGGCCCGTCTTGGTCAGTGTGTGCCACTGGTGCTGCAGCCGCCCGGTGTTGAGCACGTACGGATAGTCGTCGTCCGGCATCTCGGCGGCCGACAGATGCGGCCGGGCATGGAAGACGGCCCGCCCGCTGGCGGTGGGGAAGAGAAGCCCCCCGTCCGCCCCGGCCCCGGCGTACCGGATCGGATTCCGCGCCGGCCCGTCCTCGGAGGCCGCCGGCCACTGCACCGGCTCCGACCGCAGCCGGTCGTACGTCACGCCCCGCAGATCCCACCCGGTCTTCGGGTTCCAGGCCCGCTTGATCTCCTCGAAGACCTGTTCGGCGCTGTCGTAGGAGAAGCCCTTCTCGAAGCCCATCTCCCGTGCGACGGCCGCGATGAGCCGCCAGTCGGCCATCGCCTCGCCGGGCGGGTCGGCGGCGGGGGCGGCGAGCGTCAGGTTCCGCTCGCTGTTGATGAGGACGCCCTCGGACTCGGTCCACAGCGCGCCCGGCAGGACGACATCGGCGTACGCGTTGGTCTCGGTGTCCGCGAAGACGTCCTGGGCGACGACGAACTCGGCGGCCTCCAGCCCCTCGATCACCGTCTTGCGGTTGGCGACCGAGGCGACCGGGTTGGTGCAGATGATCCAGCAGGCCTTGATCTCCCCGTCGGCCATCTTCTGGAACATCTCGACCGTGCCCTTGCCGACCCCGTCCTTGCGCAGGCTGTCCGGGGCCAGCTCCCACAACTCCTCGACGAACGCCCGCTCCTCGTCGACGAGCACGGACCGCTGGCCGGGCAACCCCGGTCCCATGTATCCCATCTCGCGTCCGCCCATGGCGTTGGGCTGTCCGGTGAGCGAGAAGGGGCCGCTGCCCGGACGGCAGATTGCGCCGGTCGCCAGATGGAGATTGACGAGCGCGTTGGTGTTCCAGGTGCCGTGCGTGGACTGGTTGAGGCCCATGGTCCAGCAGCTCGTCCACTCGGCGGCCTCGCCGATCAGCCGGGCGGCCTCCCGGATGTCGTCCGCCGGGATGCCGGTGAGGTCGGCGACGGCGTCCGGCGCGTACTCGGCGAGGAAGTCGGGCATCGCCTCCCAGCCCTCGGTGTGGGCGGCGATGAAGGCGGGGTCGGTGTGCCCGTTCGTGTGCAGCAGATGCAGAAGCCCGTTGAGGAGGGCGAGGTCCGTACCCGGATGTATCTGGAGGAAAAGATCGGCCTTCTCGGCCGTCGCCGTCCGCCGAGGATCGACGACGATCAGTTTCGCGCCCGCCTTGACCCGGTCCATCATCCGGAGGAACAGAATCGGATGGCAGTCGGCCATGTTCGAACCGATGACGAGGAAGACGTCCGCCTGGTCCAGGTCCTCGTACGAGCCGGGCGGCCCGTCGGCGCCCAGCGACAGCTTGTAGCCCGTGCCCGCACTCGCCATGCAGAGCCGGGAGTTGGACTCGATCTGGTTGGTGCGGATGAAGCCCTTGGCCAGCTTGTTCGCCAGGTACTGGGCCTCCAGGCTCATCTGGCCGGAGACATAGAAGGCGAACGCGTCCGGTCCGTGCTCGTCGATGATCGCGCGCAGCCGCCGGGCGGTCTCGGCGATCGCGTCCGCGACGGGGGCGGGGGCCGGTTCGTCGCCCCGGTCGTCCCGGACGAGGGCGGTGGTGAGACGGCCGGGCGCGGCCAGCATGTCGGCGGTGGTCGCGCCCTTGGTGCACAGGCGGCCGAAGTTCGCCGGGTGGGACTTGTCGCCGGACGCCCGCAGGACCGTGCGCCGGCCGTCGGGGCCCATCCCGACGTCCAGGAGCATGCCGCAGCCGACACCGCAGTACGAGCACACGGTCCGCACCTGGGTCGTGGTGCCCTGCGGGCCCTGTGCGGCCACGGGCGGCCCCTCTCTGTCGGCGTCCGGGGTCTCCGGTCGGTCGTGCCGGCGGTCGTCCGGAGGGCTGTGCCTCGTCCGGTACGGCCGCCGGTCACCGTCTGGTACGGCGGCCGGTCGGCTTCCGCTCAGCCTCCGGGGCACGGCCCGGCAGGTCCGATCGTACGAATTGCCCGTTACGCCTGTGTCACATGACCTGATCATGGAGCGTTACGCCCGCCACACACGGCGGCGCAAGGGGCTGTGAGGGCGGGTTCCGGCCGTTGTGCGGGACGGCGGAGTCGCGGTCCGTGTCGCTGTTGGGCCGAACGGGTGACCATGCGTAAGAATTGGCTGATGCAGTCATTCAGTGCGAGCCAGGGGGGAGGCCGGTGAACAGGGTGAACAGCCACGATGTCACCGACGAACAGTGGGAGGGGCTCGCCCAGGTCGTGCCGCTGCGGGGCCGGGACGCCTGGCCGTCCGCGGTCGGCCACCGGACCATACCCGAAGCGGAGACCGAGGCCCGGCGGCGCTTCGTGGTGCTGCGCGTCAACGTCTTCGCGGACGCCCGTGACGTGGCGGAAACGCTGATGGCGGGCATCCCGGTCCTGCTCGACCTCTCCGGCGCGGAGACCGACACCGCCAAGCGCGTCCTCGACTTCAGCACAGGGGTGGTTTTCGGCCTAGCCAGCGGAATGCACCGCGTGGACCGAAACGTGTTCCTTCTCACGCCCCCGGGAACCGAGGTCCGGGGGCTGATGGAGGGCGCGGGGGTTCCCGGGGTGTGACGGGCGGCACGGGGTGGCACGGGCGGGCTGGGAGCGGCGCCCGCCGCGGACCACGACGCGAGCCGCCGCGCACGGCGTGCCCGCTGACGCGGCACGAATGTTCGGACCTGCGCGACGCGGGAGCCCGGGCCTGCGGGGTGTGAGGGCTTCGGTTCCTGAGGGTGCGGTGCGGGTGCCCGGACGCGTGGGGTGTGAGGGCTTCGGTCCCCGAGGGTGCGTGCGGGTGTCCGGATGCGTGGGGTGTGAGGCTTCGGCCTCCGAGGGTGCGGCGCGGGTGTCCGGATGCGTGGGGTGTGGCGCGGGTGCCCGGACGCGTGGAGCGCGGGGGCGGGGGCGGGGGCGGGTGCCGCTGTCGTGAAGGGCTCGGCGACGCGTACGCGGCTGGGGGTGCCGCCGGATGTCCCGGCCTGGGAGGCGGTGAGGCCGGGTGCTCGCGCTTTCTGAGGGCGACGCTCGGCTCGCATGCTCCCGCCGACTCCGGAGCGTCCAGGGCCCGACGTCCGGCGTGCCGACTCGCTCGACGGGCGCCCGTGGTCGGTGCCCGGCGGTCTCGGCTGTTCCGGAGTGTCAGTGGTCGGCGTCCGGCGTTCCCGGTTGGTTCCGCGCGCTTGTGGTCGGGTGCCCGGTGCCCCTCATCTGTCCGGGCGCTCGCCGGTCGGACGGGGCCGGGTGGGCGAGGCCTGGGCGCGGCGGGGTCGCACTGCGGGCCGAGCTCGACGGGAAGTCGGTCGGCGCGGCCCAGGAGTCTCCACCTCCAACCCCTCCGTCTTCCCTCCCCCTCGGCCCCCCTCGGCCTCCCCCTCGGTCGTCCCTCCCTCTCCACCTCCCCTCCCACCTCCTCTCTCCCAGCCACTCTTCACCCTTCCCGGAACTGCCCCAATCGCCCCCGCCCTTGGGGGCGCTCGGGCTCGGCCCCGGCGCTCCTGGGCTGGCCGGGGCGCCCTCGGCTCGGCTGGCGCTCCCTCGAAAGCGGGAAGATCCACTTGGCGGAACGGTTTGTCTGGCGGGTGGGGGCCTACTGTCCGCATATGACCGTGTCATCCCTTTCGCCGGTGGTGTCCGGCGTGGACGCCGGGGCGCGTCCGGAACGGCCGAGCGTGACCGAGTTGCGGCTGTCGGCCTTCGCGGGGCACCGGGGCGCCTACCTCCCGCTGGGCCCGCTGACCCTGCTCGCGGGACGCAGCGGCAGCGGCAAGACCACCGCGCTGCGGGCGTACGAGGCACTGGCGAGACTCGGCGGCGGCGTCCAGCTCGGCGAGGTCTTCCCCGATCCGCTGAGCTGTGTCCCCGAACGGGCCCGCCCCGACGCCGGGCGGCGGCGCGGCTTCCGCATCGGCTGCACGGCGGACGGCCCGGAGGGCCCCGTGCATCTCGACGTCGCCGTCCAGGCCGAGCCCGAACTCCGCATCGTGGGCGAGCGGTTGCGGTCCGGTGGACTCACCCTGCTGGAGACGGCGCTCGTCGACCCGAGCCGCCCCGTCGTCCAGGCCTCCTGGCACACCGCCGGCACCTCCCCGGTCACCCGAGGCCCCCTGCCCGACGACCGCCTGGGCACCGCCCTGCTCCCCCTGCGCGTCGCCGGCAAGACGGACGGCCAGCGCCAAGTACTCGCCGCCGCCGAGCAGATGGTGGTCGCCCTGCGCTCGGTCTACGCCTGCGACCCGCGCCCCGGCCGGATGCGCGCCGCCGTACCGCTCGGCTCCGGCCGGCTGCTCCCGGGCTGCGACAACCTCGCCGACGTGCTGTGGCGTACGCGGACGGAGTGCGGCCGGCGCCACGCGCTGCTCGTCGGCGCCGTACGCGACGGCTGCGCGGGACCGGTCCTGGACCTGCTCGCCGAGCCGCTGCGCGACGGCGCGGTACGGGCGGTGCTGGACCGGGGCGACGGCGTACGGACGGCCCTGGGCCTACTGGGGGACGGGGAGTTGAGGTATCTGGCGCTCGCCCTCGTGCTGTTCACCGGCCCCGGTGTGCTGGAGATCGACCCGGTCGTGGAGGTGCCCGCCGCACTGCAGACCCTCACGGTCCTCGCCGACGGCTTCGACCGCGCCCTCGACCCCCGGCAGGCACTGGAGTTGGTACGGCTGGCGGCCCGGATGTGCGAGCGGGGGCACATCCGGCTGGTCGGCGCGGTGAGCGACGCGTCCTGGGCCACCGGGACGGCCGGCGTGACGGTGGTAGACCTGAACCGTGAAAGATCCTGAACCCACGCCGGACCCCGCACGCCAAGCCCCGCGAGACCCCGCGCGCACACCCGACCTCGCGGCCCTGCAACAGCGGCTCGTCGAGTTCGCCGCCGCCCGTGACTGGCAGCGGTACCACACCCCCAAGAACCTGGTCTCCGCGCTGAGCGTCGAGGCGTCCGAACTCGTCGAGATCTTCCAGTGGTTGACGCCGGAGGAGTCCGCGCGCGTGATGGCGGACCCGGAGAGCGCCCACCGTGTCACCGACGAGGTCGCCGACGTGCTCGCGTATCTGCTCCAGCTCTGCGCGGCGCTCGGCATCGACCCGTTGTCGGCGCTGGATGCGAAGAGCGACCGCAACGAACGGAGATTTCCGGCACCGGGCACGCCCTGACGGCGCTCGTCCCGAGTCGGCCGCTCCGGTTGTCACTCTCCGGAGTTGAAAAGTTGTCCACAGTCGACTTGTTATCCACAGATTTCAGGCTTCCTCTGGCTTTCTGTCTCAGCGACCCTCACTGTGGGTAATGAACAGGCAGGAGTTCGGGCGGACGTGTGAGAGCGCGTCGGGACAGTCGGGGGCAGCGCATGGATGCGGTGCGGCTCATCATGGCGAGCAGGCGTGCTCTGGCGGGCAGCGCCGAAGGACCTCAGCTCATGGCGGAGGCGTGGCAGTCCTATGCCCTCGCCCAGGCGATCGGCAGCCGCCTCGCGGTCTCGGGGCCACCTGAACTACGCGGTGAGGCCCTGGGGTTGACCGAGCTGGCCGGCAGCGGCTGCGGCATACTCGGCGCCCCGCCGCTCGGCGTGGGCGACTTACGCGCCGCCCAGCTCACGGAGTTGGGTGACGCCCACGACTCCCTCGTCCGCCTCGGCATCCTCCTCGGCGAGGTCGGCATCGCGCTCGTGGGCCTGGCCAGCGGAGCGGACGACGAGGCGACCTACTGGCAGTGCATGGAAGCGATCGACGCCGCGGACGAGGCCCGCGACCGAGTCCTGGAAATGCTGCGCCGCCTGGCCGTAAGAGACCAGGTGTTGTCGGAGCGGGACGCGGCGACGGGATGAGCGCGGTCGAAGGCACGGGGCGCAGCCCCGGCCCTTCGAGGGGCGCGGGGAACTGCGCGAGAACCCCCACCGTCCCGCACACGACGACGGCCCGACCGACCCCACCAACCCCCCCACCAACCCCCACCAACCCCCACCAACCCCCCACCGGCCCCCGCATGACGAACGCCCGGCCGGGAGGGGCCGGGCGTCGGGCTCATGACTCAGGGAAGGTCAGACTGTGTCGCTCTCCTCCGCGACAGCGGTACGCGGTGCCGACAGATCCGCGTCGAGCTGGGACAGGTCCGCGTTCAGCGCGGCCATCAGCTCCTCCATCTGCTGGAGCAGACCCTTCGGCTGCGCAGGCACGGCAGCCTGCTCCGGCACGGCTTCCTGGGACATGTGACGGCCTCCTCGGCCCTCGCCCCCCGAGGGGGCACGTGTGGTGCGGGCGTCCCGGCAGCGGCCGCCGGCGACGGGTGCCGGGCGGTCCGGCTCCTCCCGAGCAACGATCACCGTTCCGGCCGGTCACTGGCCCGCGCCCGCCCCATGCGCCGGATTGACGGATTTCACCCGACCGTGGGCCCGCGGCGCGGGTGGGACCGATGCCGTTGACCGACCGCCCGGCGTGCAGGATGGAGGCATGGATCTTCGCATCTTCACCGAGCCCCAGCAGGGCGCCTCCTACGACACCCTCCTCACCGTCGCCAAGGCCACCGAGGACCTCGGTTTCGACGCCTTCTTCCGCTCCGACCACTATCTCCGCATGGGTTCCTCGGACGGCTTGCCCGGCCCCACCGACGCCTGGATCACCCTGGCCGGACTCGCCCGCGAGACCAGGCGCATCCGCCTCGGCACCCTGATGACCGCCGGCACCTTCCGGCTGCCCGGGGTGCTCGCCATCCAGGTCGCGCAGATCGACCAGATGTCCGGCGGCCGGGTCGAACTCGGCCTGGGCGCGGGCTGGTTCGAGGAGGAGCACAAGGCGTACGGCATCCCCTTCCCCAAGGAGAAGTTCGGCCGCCTGGAGGAGCAGCTCGCCATCGTCACCGGTCTGTGGGCCACCGAGGTCGGCAAGACGTTCTCGTACGAGGGCACCTACTACCAGCTGACGGACTCGCCCGCGCTGCCCAAGCCCGCGCAGGCCAAGGTGCCGGTGCTCATCGGCGGCCACGGCGCGAGCCGTACGCCTCGGCTGGCCGCGCGGTACGCCGACGAGTTCAACATGCCGTTCGCCTCGATCGAGGACAGCGAGCGCCAGTTCGGCCGGGTCCGCAAGGCCGCCGAGGAGGCCGGTCGCAAGGGCGACGACCTCGTGTACTCCAACGCCCTGGTCGTCTGCGTGGGCAAGGACGACGCCGAGGTCGCCCGCCGCGCCGCCGCGATCGGCCGTGAGGTCGACGAGCTGAAGGCCAACGGCCTCGCCGGTTCCCCGGCCGAGGTCGTCGACAAGATCGCCCGCTACCAGGCCGTCGGCTCCCAGCGCCTCTACCTCCAGATCCTCGACCTCGACGACCTGGACCACCTGGAACTGATCTCCACCCAGGTCCAGTCCCAGCTGCCGTAAACCAGGGCCCCACCCAACCCCCCGCGCCCCGAAAGGGGCGCGGGGAACTGCGCGACCAGCCCCCACCGGACGGACGTGTGGGGGTCGAAGGGGCGCAGCCCCTGGTTGGGGGCACCTCCCGCTCGAGCGAAGCCGAGAGTGGGGGAGGGACGGGTAGGGGCGGCGGGGGCGAAAAAGCCCAGGTACACCCACCCCCCACCCCTGTACGTTGGGCTCTCCGCAAGCTCAACCACCCACCACGAGGCACCCCACCGTGTTCCTGACGATCAGTACCACCGGCACCCCGGACCGCCCCGCGACCGATCTCGGCTGGCTGCTGCACAAGCACCCCGACAGCGCGCAGGCGTTCTCCACCTCCTACGGAAAGGCGCACGTCCTCTACCCCGAGGCGGACGCCGAGCGGTGCACGGCCGCGCTGCTGCTGGAGGTGGACGCGGTGGCGCTGGTCCGGCGCGGCAAGGGCAAGGGCCGTGGCGGCGCACCGGACGCCGCGCTCGCCCAGTACGTCAACGACCGCCCCTACGCGGCCTCCTCCCTGCTCGCCGTCGCGCTGAACGACGTGTTCTCCAGCGCGATGCGCGGTCACTGCAAGGCCCGGCCCGAACTCCCGGAACAGGTCCGCCCGTTGCGCGTCGAGATACCGGCGCTGCCCGCACGCGGCGGCCCGGACCTCGTCGGCAAGCTCTTCGCGCCGCTCGGCTGGACGGTCACGGCCGAGCCGGTGGCGCTGGACACCGCGTTCCCGGAATGGGGCGCCTCCCGTTACGTACGGCTCGTGCTGGAGTCGGAGTCGCTGACCCTGGCCGAGGCGCTGCGCCACCTGTATGTCCTGCTGCCGGTCCTCGACGACGCCAAGCACTACTGGGTGTCGTCCGACGAGGTCGACAAGCTGCTGCGCGCCGGCGAGGGCTGGCTCCCGGCCCACCCGGAGCACCAGCTGATCACCAGCCGCTACCTCTCCCGCCGCTGGTCGCTGACCCGGCAGGCCATGGAGCGCCTGGAACTCGTACGGCTGGCCGAGGCCGACGACAGCGAGGTCGAGGAGATCGACAACGCGGTCGAGGACACACCGGACGCACCGGACGCACCGGAGACACCGGAGACGGCGGACGCGGACGAGACCGAGGAGACCGGCGACACCGGCGACACCGCGGACACCCGACGTGCCGAGGCCGAGGCCGAGGGCGAAGGCGCGGCCAAGGGCGACGGCGCGGCCAAGAGCGGCGAAGGCGCGGCCGAGAAGAAGCCCGTACCGCTCGCCGTCCAGCGCCGGGACGCGATCATCGCCGCGCTCAAGGAGTCCGGCGCCGCCCGCGTCCTCGACCTCGGCTGCGGGCAGGGCCAGTTGGTGCAGGCGCTGCTCAAGGACGTCCGGTTCACCGAGATCGTCGGCACGGACGTGTCGATGCGCGCGCTCACCATCGCCTCCCGCCGCCTCAAGCTCGACCGCATGGGCGAGCGCCAGGCGTCCCGCGTCCAGCTCTTCCAGAGTTCCCTCGCCTACACCGACAAGCGGCTCAAGGGCTACGACGCCGCCGTGCTCTCCGAGGTCGTCGAGCACCTCGACCTGCCCCGGCTGCCCGCCCTGGAGTACGCGGTCTTCGGCTCGGCCCGCCCCCGGACCGTTCTCGTGACCACCCCGAACGTCGAGTACAACGTCCGCTGGGAGACCCTGCCCGCCGGCCACGCCCGGCACAGCGACCACCGCTTCGAGTGGACCCGCGAGGAGTTCCGCGGCTGGGCGGCCACGGTGGCCGAACGGCACGGCTACGACGTGGAGTTCGTGCCCGTAGGACCGGACGACCCCGAGGTGGGACCCCCCACCCAGATGGGCGTGTTCACCCGCCGCGACACCGACGGCACCAGTGAGAAGGAGGCGAAGGCAGCATGAGCGAGACCACCCCCGAGACCACCCCCGAGAGCACCGCCGCGGTGAGCGTCGAGCACACCCCCAGGGGCCGCACCCTGCCCGTCACCGACCTCTCCCTCGTCGTGCTGATCGGCGCGTCCGGCTCCGGCAAGTCGACGTTCGCCCGCCGGCACTTCAAGCCCACCGAGATCATCTCCTCCGACTTCTGCCGGGGCCTCGTCTCCGACGACGAGAACGACCAGAGCGCGACGAAGGACGCCTTCGACGTGCTGCACTACATCGCGGGCAAGCGCCTCGCGGCCGGCCGCCGTACGGTGGTCGACGCGACCAGCGTGCAGCAGGAGTCCCGCAAGCAGCTGATCGAACTGGCGCGCAAGCACGACGTGCTGCCCATCGCCATCGTGCTCGACGTCCCGGAGGAGGTGTGCGCCGCACGCAACGCGGCCCGCACCGACCGCGCCGACATGCCGCGCCGCGTCATCCAGCGCCACACCCGCGAACTCCGCCGCTCCCTGCGGAGCCTGGAGCGCGAGGGCTTCCGCAAGGTGCACGTCCTGCGCGGTGTCGAGGACGTCGAGAACGCCACGATCGTCACCGAGAAGCGCTTCAACGACCTCACCCACCTCACCGGCCCGTTCGACATCGTCGGCGACATCCACGGCTGCGCGAGCGAACTGGAGTCCCTGCTCGGCAAGTTGGGCTACGTCGACGGCGTCCACCCGGAGGGCCGCACGGCGGTCTTCGTCGGCGACCTCGTCGACCGGGGCCCCGACAGTCCGGGCGTGCTGCGGCGCGTGATGTCCATGGTCGGCTCGGGCCACGCCCTGTGCGTGCCCGGCAACCACGAGAACAAGTACGGCCGTTACCTCAAGGGCCGCAACGTCCAGCACACGCACGGACTCTCCGAGACCATCGAGCAGATGGAGGGCGAGAGCGAGGAGTTCAAGAAGGAGGTACGGGAGTTCATCGACGGCCTCGTCAGCCACTACGTCCTCGACGACGGCCGGCTGGTCGTCTGTCACGCCGGGCTGCCGGAGAAGTACCACGGCCGCACCTCCGGCCGGGTCCGCAGCCACGCGCTGTACGGGGACACCACCGGCGAGACCGACGAGTTCGGGCTGCCCGTGCGCTACCCGTGGGCCGAGGACTACCGGGGTCGCGCCGCCGTCGTCTACGGCCACACCCCGGTGCCCACCGCCACCTGGCTGAACAACACCATCTGCCTCGACACGGGCGCGGTGTTCGGCGGCAAGCTGACCGCGCTGCGCTGGCCGGAACGCGAACTGGTCGACGTACCGGCCGAGAAGGTCTGGTACGAACCGGCCAGGCCGCTGGCCACCGAGGCGCCCGGCGGGCACGAGGGCCGGCCGCTGGACCTGGCGGACGTGCACGGACGGCGGGTCGTCGAGACCCGGCACGCGGGCCGGGTGTCGGTCCGCGAGGAGAACGCGGCCGCCGCCCTGGAGGTCATGAGCCGCTTCGCGGTCGACCCCCGGCTGCTGCCGTACCTGCCGCCGACCATGGCGCCGACCGCCACCTCGCACATCGAGGGCTACCTGGAGCACCCGGCGGAGGCGTTCGCGCAGTACAAGGAGGACGGTGTCGCGCGGGTCGTGTGCGAGGAGAAGCACATGGGCTCGCGGGCGGTCGCCCTGGTCTGCCGTGACGCGGACGCGGCCCGCGAACGCTTCGGCGTGGACGGCCCTACCGGTGCCCTCTACACCCGTACCGGCCGCCCGTTCTTCGCCGACGAGGCCCGTACCGAGCTGGTCCTCGGCCGGATCCGCGAGGCCGTCACCGCGGCCGGACTCTGGGCCGAACTCGACACCGACTGGCTGCTGCTGGACGCCGAGCTGATGCCGTGGTCGCTGAAGGCGTCCGGGCTGCTGCGCACCCAGTACGCGGCCGTCGGCGCCGCCTCCGGGGCGGTGTTCCCGGGCGCGCTGGCCGCCCTGGAGGGCGCGGCGGCACGCGGGGTGGACGTGGGCGAGCTGCTGGGCAAGCAGCGGGAACGGGCCGCCGACGCCGCCGCGTTCACCGAGGCGTACCGGCGCTACTGCTGGCCCACCGAGGGCCTGGACGGCGTACGCCTCGCCCCCTTCCAGATCCTCGCCGTCCAGGGCCGCAGCCTCGCCGCGCTCCCGCACGACGAGCAGCTGGCCCTGATCGACCGGCTCGTCGAGTTCGACGGCAGCGGCCTGCTGCAGACCACCCGGCGGCTCTTCGTCGACACCGCCGACGAGGCGTCCGTACGGGCGGGCATCGACTGGTGGCTGGAGATGACCGGCCGGGGCGGCGAGGGCATGGTCGTCAAGCCGGTCGGAGCGGTGGTGCGGAGCGATAAGGGACGGCTGGTCCAGCCGGGCATCAAGTGCCGGGGCCGGGAGTACCTGCGGATCATCTACGGCCCCGAGTACACCCGGCCCGAGAACCTCGCCCGGCTGCGCGGCCGGTTCCTCAACCACAAGCGGTCGCTCGCCCTGCGCGAGTACGCCCTCGGCCTGGAGGCCCTGGACCGGCTCGCCGAGGGGGAGCCGCTGTGGCGGGTGCACGAGGCGGTGTTCGGGGTGCTGGCCCTGGAGTCGGAGCCGGTCGACCCCCGGCTGTGAGGCACCGGCCCGCCATGGACGGTCACCCGTCCGTGGCGGGCGGCCCCACCCCTGTGAGGCGACAATGCGGCTGATAATGTCGCAGGCAGGCGTGGCCGTGCACTGCGTTCGAATGGTTCCAGCGGTTCCGGCAGTGCTCGGGGGACAGTGATCGCGGCCAGTCGCAGGCGATCGCTGTCACCCGAGTCGGTCCCATCGGTCCCATTCGAAGGTATGTGGGGTTCCCCATGCGTCGCAGCACCAGGCGGCCCGTCACCGGGTCCGTCACGCGGGCGGTCACCCGATCCGTCTCACGATCCGTCTCACGATCCGTCTCGCGGCCGGTCTCATGGTCGGTCGCACGGTCCGGGAGAGAGCGATCGGCACTCGACGCCGCCTACGACGAGTGCCGCCGCCTGGTCCGTACGACCCGGCCCACCGAGCACGCCCTGATGCAGCTCATGCCCCCGGTGGCCCGCCCCGCCTGCTGGGCCCTGTACGCGGCCTTCTCCCGCGCGGACGACCTGATCGACTCCACCGAGGGCACCCCGGAGCAGCGCAGCCGGCGGCTCCAGGAGTGGCGGGCCGCGCTGGAGGCGGACCTGGCGAGCGGCACCAGCGAGGACCCGATCCGGCTCGCGCTGACCGACTCGGTGTGGCACTGGGGGCTCGACCTCGGCGACCTGCTCGGCGCCCTGGACGCGGTCCAGCGGGACGACGACCGCACGGGCGTCGCCGACTGGCAGGAGTGGCGCGAGCGTGCCCACGCCCAGAACATCAGCTGGCCCGAGCAGTTGATGCGGATGCTGGTCCGGGTCGGACTGCCCGTCCCCGTACGGCTCCGCGACCTCCCGGGCTTCACCCGGTTCGTGGACGGGCTGTTCCTCACCGACATGCTCCGCGACCTCCGCGAGGACCTCGATGCCGGACAGGTGTGGTTCCCCGCCGACGTCATGGACCGTTTCCAGGTCACCCCGGCCGACCTGATCTCCCGTGAGTGGACGCCCGCGGTCCGGAGGCTGATCGCGCACCTCACCGGTCAGGCCCGGCAGTGGCTGGAGGACTCCCGCCGGGCGCTGCGGAACACGCTGCCGCTGGGCCCCGCCATCGTGCTCGACAGTGCCGTCGAACTGTTCGGCGCGGAGCTGGACGCGATCCTCCGGGCCGGATCGGCCGTGCTGCACCGGCCGGTACGGGTCTCCCGTGCCGTCGAGTGGCGGATCATCGGCCCGGCGCGGGCGCGGGCGGCCGTGGTGTGGCGGCTGACGCTGCCGCCCGGCGGGGCGGACGCCCCGGCGAGGACGGCGGCGACGAACCGCGCGGCCCCGGGCGACGGCCCTGGGGCGGACGCCGGCGCACCGGACCCGCTGACCGGCCCCGGACGGCTCACCACCCGGATCGCCGAACCACCCCTCCCGCCCCGCCCGCACCGCGACGGCGCCCGCCCGCCGGCCATAGCCGAGGCCCATCTCCCGCAGCACGTGGCGATCGTCATGGACGGCAACGGCCGCTGGGCCACCGGCCTCGGGCTGCCCCGCGACGAGGGCCACCGCGCCGGGGCGGTCGCCCTCCGGGACGTCGTCCAGGGCGCCCTGGAGATCGGCCTCGCCCATCTGACCGTCTACGCCTTCTCCACCGAGAACTGGAAGCGGTCGCCCGACGAGGTCTCCAAACTCTTCGCGATCATGCGCGCGGAACTCCTCGACGGGGAGCTGCTGGACCACGACGTACGGCTGCGCTGGGTGGGTTCGCCCGACGGTCTCCCGGACGACGTGGTGGAGGTCCTCCGCACCCAGGAGCACGCCACCCGCCACCGCACCGGCCTCACCCTCAACGTCTGCGTCAACTACGGCGGTCGCGCGGAACTCGCCCAGGCGGGCGCGGCGTTGGCCCGGGCCGCGCTGGCCGGTGAGGTCGACCCCGCCAGGGTCTCCGAGCAGCTCTTCGCCGCGCACCTGCCGCATCACGCGCTGCCCGACGTCGACCTCCTGTGGCGCACCAGCGGGGAGATCCGCACCTCCAACTTCCTTCCCTGGCACGCCCATTACGCCGAACTCCACTTCACGGAGCCGCCCTGGCCCGAGGTGGACCGCCGTGACCTGTGGGAGGCCGTGGTCGCCTACACCCAGCGCAAGCGGCGCAAGGGCGCGGCTTCCGTCCCGGAGTGACAGGGGCGCCTCATAGCTCGGGGGTGCGGGTCGTTCTGGCGGGTGCGGGTGCGGGTGCGGGTGGGGGTGCGTGGGGCTTCTCGCGCAGTTCCCCGCGCCCCTGAAAGAGGCCTGCGGCCCTTTCGGGGCGAAAAGCACGGGGCGCAGCCCCTGCTTTTCAGGGGCGCGGGGAACTGCGCGGGCAACCCCCACTCACCCGCACCCGAAACTCGACCCCACACGTCACCCCACCAACCGCAACCGAACCCCCGCCACCCCCACCCGCACCGTCTGCCCCCACGTCAACTCCAGCGCATCCCCCTCCATCCCGTCTCCGAACACGATCAGCCGATCCGACTCGACGGCGAGCGACAACCGCCCGCCCCCGTCCAGCACCCCCGCCACCAACGACGTCCCCGTGGCCGGCGACGGCCACGCCTCCCGCACGAACCACAGCAGCCGCGCCTCGCTCACCCCCGGCAGCACCAGCTCACTCGCCCGCTCCTGCCACACGGACCGGATCCACCCACTCGCCCCGGTCCCGGTCCCGACCAGCACCCCGGACGAGGCCTGGGACTCGACGGCACCCCCGTCGCCGTCGAGCCCCAGGCGGTACCGGGCGGTCTGATGCCCCGCCGCGCCCAGGTAGATCTCGTTGAGCGCCACCAGCCGCTGCGTGTCGTCGGCGACGGCCTCGACCATGGTCAACTCATCGGCCCCGGAGCCTTGTTGCATGGAGGCGGCGAGCAACTTCCCCGCCTGGTCGGGCCGATGCCGCACCAGCACCCCCGGATTGCGCCGCGGATCGGGGTTGATCCCCACCACCGGCTGCCCCGCGAGGTACTTCGCGACATTGGCCACCAGCCCGTCCTGGCCGACGACCACCACGACGTCCTCGGGGGCGAAGAGGAACCGGTCCAGGTCGGCCCGCTCGACCCGTGCCTGACGCCAGGTCAGCGGCACCGAGGACGTGACCTCGGCCAGCGCCCCGCGCTCCCGCCGGTGCCGCTCGGCCACGTCCTCGATGTCCCGCCCCCGGGACCGCAGGAAGAAGGCGGCCTGGCCGTGCGTACCGTGCCGGGCCACCAACTCCTCGTACTCGGTGGTGCGATGGACCAGCACCACCCGCGGCGCCAGACTCACGCCGAGCCCCCCGTGGTGCTCGCCCCACCGCCGCCGAGCTTCGCCAGCAGCCCGGTCAGCACGTCCGGCGACACCGTCACGCTCTCGATCCGCGGCAGGTTCTCCGCGAGCCGCGACCCGGTCAGCGCGTGCAGCGTCGCCGCGTCCACCTCGGCGTGCACCCGCAGCCACGCGGCCTGTGCCTCGGCCCGCGCCTCACCCACGGCCCGCGCGGCGCGCGCCTCCGCCTCGGCCAGCCTGACCTGCCGTACCGCCTCGGCCTCGGCGAGCTTCACACTCCGTGCCGCCTCCGCCTCCGCGAGCCGGACACTCCGCGCGGCCTCCGCCTCCGCGAGCTTGACGGTCCGCTCGGCCTCCGCCTCGGTCAGCCGTACCGTCCGGGCCGCCTCCGCGCCCGCCTTCACCGCGTCCGCGGCGGCCCTCTCCTCCGCTTCCCGCCGTGCGTTGGTGCCCCGCTGCTCGACCAACTGCTCCTCGCGCCGGGCGAGTTCGATCTGGCTGGCCAGCTCGTTCTCGGCGATGGCCCGCTCCCGCTCGACGGCCACGGCCCGGCGCTCGTACGTCGCCCGGTCGGCCTCCTGCTGGATCTGCTCCCGGGCCGGTGTGCGCAGCGCCCGCTCCACCTCGGGCTCGGGCCGCAGCGCCACCACGCGGACGGCCACGATCTCGATCCCGGTGGCGGGGAGCCGGGGCTCGGCCGCCAGGCCGCTCGCCACCCGCTCCCGGACCGCCGCGACCCCGTCGACCAGGGCCGAGGCCAGCGTCGTACGGGCCAGGACGTCCAGCGCGTGCTGCTGGGCCGTCTCGGTCAGCAGGGTCGACAGCTGCTCCAGGGGAGCGCCGCGCCAGACCCCCGTGTCGGGGTCGATGGAGAAGTCGAGGCGGGCGGCGGCGATGGCCGGGTCGCTCACCCGGTAGGTCACCGTCGCCTGCACCGCCACGTCCTGGAAGTCGGACGTACGGGCATGGAAGGTCATCGCCAACTCCCGGTCGTCCACCGGGACTTCGGAGAGCGCGGCGCTCAGCGACCGGTACCAGAAGCTCAGCCCCGGGCCGTCGTGCGCGAGCCGCCCGGAGCGGTGGTGACGGATGTGCGCGGTGGGCGCCCCGCGCAGATGCCGCCAGCCGAGCCGTCTGGTGATGTCGGCCATGGATGATCCCCCTCGTGACGACCGGACGACACCAATTAGTGTCACTTGGACGATAAAGGAGTGATCCGGTTATCGTCAAGGGGACGAGATGGAGGAGTTCGAAGGATCCCGATTCGGCCGACCGGCGGGTGAACACGCGCCCGAATGGTCAGGATGAGGACATGGGATTCCATGTCGACTCCGAGGCCGGGCGCCTGCGCCGCGTCATCCTGCACCGGCCGGATCTTGAGCTCAAAAGGCTCACCCCCAGCAACAAGGACGCGCTGCTCTTCGACGATGTGCTGTGGGTGCGCCGGGCGCGCGCCGAGCACGACGGGTTCGCCGATGTGCTGCGTGACCGGGGCGTCGCCGTCCACCTCTTCGGCGACCTCCTGACCGACGTCATGCGCCTCCCGCAGGCCCGGGAACTCGTCCTCGACCGCGTCTTCGACGAGAAGGAGTACGGCCCGCTCGCCACGGACCACCTCCGGGCCGCCTTCGAATCGCTGCCCCTGACCGAACTGGTCGAGGCGCTGATCGGCGGCATGACCAAGCGCGAGTTCCTCGACGCCCACATGGAACCGGCCAGCGTCCGCTTCCATGTCATGGAGCTGGACGACTTCCTCCTCGACCCCCTCCCCAACCACCTCTTCACCCGCGACACCTCCGCCTGGATCTACGACGGGGTCTCCATCAACGCCATGCGCTGGCCCGCCCGCCAGCGCGAGACCGTGCACTTCGAGGCGATCTACCGGCACCACCCGCTCTTCCGTGCCGAAGCGTTCCATGTCTGGTCGGAGGGGCAGGCCGACTACCCGTCCACCATCGAGGGCGGCGACGTCCTCGTCATCGGCAACGGCGCCGTCCTCATCGGGATGAGCGAGCGCACCACGCCCCAGGCCGTCGAGATGCTCGCCCACAAGCTCTTCGCCGCCGGCTCCGCGCAGACCATCGTGGCCCTCGACATGCCGAAGCGCCGGGCCTTCATGCATCTCGACACCGTCATGACCATGGTCAACGGCGACACCTTCACCCAGTACGCCGGACTCGGCATGCTCCGCTCGTACACCATCGAACCCGGCGTCGGGGAGAAGGAACTCAAGGTCACCGACCATCCGCCGGAGCACATGCACCGCGCGATCGCCGCCGCGCTCGGCCTCGACTCCATCCGGGTGCTGACCGCCACGCAGGACGTCCACGCCGCCGAACGCGAGCAGTGGGACGACGGCTGCAACGTCCTCGCCGTCGAGCCGGGCGTCGTCGTCGCCTACGAACGCAACGCCACCACCAACACGCATCTGCGCAAGCAGGGCATCGAGGTGATCGAGATCCCGGGGAGCGAGCTGGGGCGGGGGAGAGGGGGGCCGCGTTGTATGAGCTGCCCGGTGGAGAGGGCGCCGGTATGACCTGGACGGTATGACCGTATGGGCGATGTGACTGTATGGGCGGTGGGGCCGTATAGAAATGTGGAACGTCGTATAGACTTCCAGCCTTCCTTCGCTGTCCCCGTCCCGTCGACCCAGGAGCGCCCCATGGCGACCGTTCCCCACGCCCTCGCCGGGCGCCACTTCCTCAAGGAGCTGGACTTCACCGCGGAGGAGTTCCGTGGGCTGATCGAGCTGGCCGTGGAGCTGAAGGCGGCCAAGAGGGCCGGGACGGAGACCCAGCGGCTGCGGGGCCGGAACATCGCGCTCATCTTCGAGAAGACCTCGACGCGCACCCGCTGCGCGTTCGAGGTCGCCGCGGCCGACCAGGGTGCCCGGACGGTGTACCTAGATCCGTCCGGCTCGCAGATGGGCCACAAGGAGTCGGTGAAGGACACCGCACGGGTGCTCGGCCGGATGTTCGACGCGATCGAGTACCGCGGCGACAGTCAGGCGAACGTCGAGGAACTGGCCGCGTACGCCGGTGTACCCGTCTACAACGGCCTCACGGACGACTGGCACCCCACCCAGATGCTGGCCGACATCATGACCATGACCGAGCACAGCGACAAGCCGCTGGACGGGATGGCCTTCGCCTACCTCGGCGACGCCCGCTTCAACATGGGCAACTCGTACCTGGTCACCGGGGCCCTGCTCGGTATGGACGTCCGGATCGTCGCCCCGCGGGCCTACTGGCCGGCCGAGGAGATCGTGACCCACGCGCGCAAGCTCGCGGAGATCAGCGGGGCGCGGATCACGCTCACCGAGCACATCCACGACGGGGTCGAGGGCGCCGACTTCATCGCCACCGACGTCTGGGTGTCGATGGGGGAGCCCAAGGAGGTCTGGGACGAGCGGATCGGGGCGCTGTCCCCGTACGCCGTGACCATGGACGTGCTGCGCGCCACCGGCAACCCGGACGTGAAGTTCCTGCACTGCCTGCCGGCCTTCCACGACCTCGGTACGAAGGTCGGGCGCGAGATCCATGAGCTGCACGGGCTGGACTCGCTGGAGGTGACGGACGAGGTGTTCGAGTCGGCGCACTCCGTCGTCTTCGACGAGTCGGAGAACCGTCTGCACACGATCAAGGCGGTCCTGGTGGCGACGCTGGGCTGAGTCCCGGCCCGGCGCTGTCTATGCGTGCCGGCGCTGCGGCGGCACCGTCGGCAGCCTGAACCACACCGCCTTGCCGGAGTCCGTGGGGCGGTGGCCGCAGGCCGAGCTGAGGGCGCGGATGAGGAGGAGACCGCGTCCGTGCTCCTGCCAGGGATCGGGGTCGAGGTGACCCGGGGTGGTCAGGTCGCCCGGAGGCGCCGGGTCCGGGTCGTGGACCTCCACCTTGCAGCCGGTCGGTACCAGCTCCACGACCAGCTCTATGGGCCCGTCACCGGCCGCGTGCTCGACCGCGTTCGCGACCAGTTCCGCCGTGAGCAGCTCCGCCGTGTCGCAGTCCGCGCCGTGCTTGAGGTCGGTCAGCGCCGTACGCACCAGCGCACGGGCCACGGGCACGGCCGCGGCGGTGTGCGGCAGCGCGATGCGCCAGGAGGCGGGGGCGGAGGGTTCTTGCAAGGCGGCGGATCCGTTCATGGAGCAGGTCATGGGTCGTCCTGCTTTCAACGTGACGAATGGTACGGCGAGGACCGGCGAAGTCGCGCGGCGGGCGCCGTGGGGGACCGTCGGCCCCGTTGCCGGGCGGTCTACCCACGGCAACGCCCCGCCGCGCCCGACCGATCCCGTCGTTACGGCCTTGTCGAACGCCCGTGACCGAGTCACGGACCCCCTCACCCGGAAACGCCCTATCGCGCACTCATGACGACAGTCAGATAACGGTGATAACTTCGAGAAGCAGGGAAGCAAGCAGGGGAAGCAAGCGAAGTACAGGCAGGGAACACAGGCAGCCGCAGCGCAGCGGTAGCGCCCCCGAGGAGGCCGCCCCGTCATGAGTCCCTTCACCGGCTCCGCCGCCCGCACCGCCGACTGGCGGCATCTGCGGTGCCAGATCACCGACGGTGTCGCCACCGTCACCCTCGCCCGCCCCGAGAAACTCAACGCCCTCACCTTCGGCGCCTACGCCGACCTGCGCGACCTGCTCGCCGAACTCTCCCGGGAGCGGTCCGTACGGGCCCTGGTGCTGGCCGGCGAGGGCCGCGGCTTCTGCTCCGGCGGTGATGTCGACGAGATCATCGGCGCCACCCTCTCCATGGACACCGCCCAGCTGCTCGACTTCAACCGGATGACCGGGCAGGTCGTCCGGGCCGTACGCGAGTGCCCGTTCCCGGTGATCGCCGCCGTGCACGGCGTGGCCGCGGGCGCCGGCGCGGTGCTCGCCCTGGCCGCCGACTTCCGGGTGGCCGACCCGACCGCCCGCTTCTCCTTCCTCTTCACCCGCGTCGGCCTCTCCGGCGGCGACATGGGCGCGGCCTACCTCCTGCCCCGCGTCGTCGGCCTCGGCCACGCCACCCGCCTCCTGATGCTCGGCGAACCCGTCCGCGCCCCCGAGGCCGAACGCATCGGCCTCATCAGCCAGCTCACCGACGAGGGCAGCGCCGACGAGGCCGCACAGACCCTGGCCCGCCGCCTGGCCGAGGGCCCGGCCCTGGCCCACGCCCAGACCAAGGCGCTGCTGACCGCCGAACTGGACATGCCCCTGTCGGCCGCCATCGAACTGGACGCCGCGACCCAGGCCCTCCTCATGACCGCCGACGACTACACCGAATTCCACGCGGCGTTCACAGAAAAACGCCCCCCGAAGTGGCAGGGCCACTGATGCCTACGTCGCCTGACATGCCAAGTCCAGGCACAGCCACCCCAGGGGCGCGAGGAACTGCGCGACCAGCCCCCACAAACCCGCAGCCGCCAACGAACCCCAACCCCCCCACCCGTATAGCGATCATCGGCGGCGGCCCAGCCGGCCTCTACGCCGCAGCCCTCCTCAAACGCCTCAACCCCACCCGCGACATAACCGTCTGGGAACGCAACCCCCCACACCACACCTTCGGCTTCGGCGTAGTCCTCTCCGACGAAACCCTGGGCGGCATAGAACACGCCGACCCGACCGTCTACGACGCCCTGCGGCCCCACTTCACCCGCTGGGACGACATCACCATCACCCACCGAAACACCCGCCAAACCGCCGGAGGCCACGGCTTCGCCGCACTGGGCCGCCACCGCCTCCTCCGCGTCCTCCAGGACCGCTGCCGCACCCTCGGCGTGGAGCTCCGCTTCGGCACGGAGGCCCCCTACCCCGCCTGGCTCTGCGAGACGTACGACCTGGTCGTCGCGGCGGACGGGGTGCACAGCGCGACGCGCGAGGCGTACGCGGAGGTGTTCCGGCCGACGGTCGAGGAACACCGGTGCCGTTACATCTGGCTCGCCGCCGACTTCGCCTTCGAGGCGTTCCGCTTCGAGATCGCCGAGACCGAGCACGGCGTGACGCAACTGCACGGCTACCCGTACGCGCCGGACGCGTCCACCGTCATCGTGGAGATGCGCGAGGAGGTGTGGCGGGCCGCCGGGCTGGACCGGGCGGACGAGCGGGAGTCGGTCGAGCGGTGCGCGAAACTCTTCGCGGACGCGCTCGGCGGCAGACCCCTGCGCTCCAACAACTCCACCTGGACGACCTTCCGCACGGTCGTCAACGAGCGCTGGTCGCACGGCAATCTGGTGCTGCTCGGCGACGCCGCGCACACCGCGCACTTCTCCATCGGCTCCGGTACGAAGCTGGCCGTCGAGGACGCCCTGGCGCTCGCCGCCTGTCTGGAGGAACAGCCGGACCTGGCAACGGCGTTGACGGCGTACGAGACGGAGCGGCGCCCGGTCGTGGCCTCCACCCAGCGCGCGGCGCGGGCCAGCCTGGAGTGGTTCGAGGACATCGGGAGCCAACTCGACCGGCCGCCCCGGCAGTTCGCCTTCAATCTGCTCACCCGCAGCCGCCGTGTCACCCACGACAACCTCCGCCTGCGCGACCCGCGCTTCACGGACGCGGTGGAGCGGGAGTTCGGCTGCCCGCCGGGAACGCCCCCGATGTTCACCCCGTTCCGGCTGCGCGGGCTGACGCTGCGCAACCGGGTCGTGGTCTCCCCGATGGACATGTACTCGGCGACCGACGGCGTCCCCGGCGACTTCCATCTCGTCCATCTGGGCGCCCGTGCCCTCGGCGGCGCCGGGCTGGTGATGACCGAGATGGTGTGCGTGAGCCCCGAGGGACGCATCACCCCGGGCTGTGCCGGGCTCTGGAACCCCCGGCAGGCCGAGGCCTGGCGCCGCACGGTGGCGTTCGTGCACGAGCGCGCGCCGGGTACGGCCATCGGCGTCCAGCTGGGCCACTCCGGCCGCAAGGGCTCGACCAGACTGATGTGGGAGGGCATCGACGAGCCGCTGGACGCGGACAACTGGCCCCTGACGGCGGCCTCCCCGATCCCGTACAAGCCCGGCAGCCAGACCCCGCGCGCCCTCACCCGCGCCCAACTCACCGACATCCGGGAGCAGTTCACCGCCGCCGCCTGCCGTGCCGCCCGCAGCGGTTTCGACCTCCTCGAACTGCACTGCGCCCACGGCTACCTGCTCTCCGGCTTCCTCTCCCCGCTGACGAACCGCCGCACCGACCGCTACGGCGGTCCGCTCGACCACCGGCTGCGCTTCCCCCTCGAAGTCTTCGACGCCGTACGGGCGGTGTGGCCGGAGGAGCGCCCCATGACCGTCCGTATCTCGGCGACGGACTGGGCCGACGGGGGGACCACGGCCGAGGACGCCGTCGCGATCGCCCGTGCCTTCGCCGCGCACGGCGCCGACGCGATCGACGTCTCGACCGGGCAGGTCGTCGCCGACGAACACCCCGAGTACGGCCGCTCGTACCAGACCCCGTTCGCGGACCGGATCCGGCACGAGGTGGGAATCCCGGTGATCGCCGTCGGCGCCATCTCCTCCTGGGACGACGTCAACTCCCTGATCCTGGCGGGCCGTACGGACCTCTGCGCCCTCGGCCGCCCCCACCTGTACGACCCGCACTGGACCCTCCACGCGGCGGCGGAACAGGGCTACGAGGGACCGGGCGTGGCCTGGCCCGCCCCCTACCGCGCCGGCAGCCGCCGCCCCACCACGGGCCGCACGGACGCCCCCAAGCCCCGGCTGACCCTGTCCTAGCCGAGCGAGGGTGGGCCGCCGGGGCGCCCGAAAACCGGTGGAGCGGCACCGCCACCGGTCGCTACCGTGCTGCCGGACCGAGTCGTCTGGGCAAGGACGTGCCGTTGTACACCGTGTGAGACCCCCCGAGAGCTGATCTGTCGCGCGTCGCACCTGTGCGCCGCGCTGCTTCCCGCTGCGGATTTCTCACTGAAACCGGTGTACTTCTGTGCTCACCACCTGGGTGGTCATGCCCACCTGCCTGCCGCTCGTCCGCCGTCGCTGCCACGCGTGCGCGTCCGAGCGCTTCCGGGCGAACGGCAAGTTCCGTGTCAACGCCCACCACAAACTCCTCGACGCCTGGCTCCTCGTGCTCTGCGCCGGGTGCGGGGAGACGGCGAAACTCACGATCCTGGAACGGGTGAACGTACGCTCCGTACGGCCCGAGCTGCTGGACCGCATGCACGCCAACGACCCTTCCCTGGCAGCCGAGTTGCTCCAGGACCCGGCCCTGCTGCGCCGCAATCGCGTCGCCCTCGACTGGGGCGGTGCCTGGCGCCTCGACACCGGCGGAACGGATCACCGGGACCATGAGGTGCTCGACGTCTCGGTCCGCTTCGCGGCGCGGATCCCGGTCCGTCCGGTGCGGCTGATCGCCGAAGGCTGCGGTCTCCGACGGGCCGAGGCCGAGCGGCTGATCACGGAGGGCAAGCTCGTGTCGGCGGTCCGGCTGAGCGGCAGGCTCTCCGGCGACTTCACCTTCACGCTCAAGCGCTGGTCCCTTTCCCCGCTACCGAGTCGGTGACCGGGGGCTTGTCCGGCGGCAACTGCCGGACAAGCCCCCGGAAGCCGGCTACGGCAGCTACGGCCGCTACGGCAGCTCCGCCATCCCCGCCGTCAGCGTCGCCCCGTCCGCCGGGTCGACCAGGATGAACGCCCCCGTCCGCCGCACCACCGCGTAGTCGTCCAGCGCCAGCGGCTCGGCCGTGCGCAGCGCGATCCGGCCCAGGTCGTTCGTGGTCAGCTCGGGGTACCCGCCGAGGTCCTCGACGATCGCCTTGACGGTGCGGGTGGTGTGGCGGAGCAGCACGCGGTCGCCCACCCGCAGCGGCCGTTCCGCGAGATGGCAGACCGCCGCCCGGACGTCCCGCGTCAGCGTCGGCGTGTCCGTCCCGGCCGCCGTGATCATGTCCCCGCGCGAGACGTCCCGCTGGTCCGCCAGCCGCACACTGATCGACTGCGGCGCGTACGCGGCCTCCGCCGCCTCACCCAGCACGTCGATCCCCGTGATCTCGGAGGTCTCACCGGACGGCTGCACTGCCACCCGGTCACCCACCCGCAGCGAGCCCGACACCAACTGCCCGGCGTAGTAGCGGACTTCACCGTGCCGGATCACATACTGCACGGGGAAGCGGGCCGGTGCGTCCGCCGCCGCCACGCCCACCGGCACGGTCTCCAGGAACTCCAGGAGCGCCGGACCGTCGTACCAGTCCATGTGCCCGGAGCGCTCGACGACGTTGTCACCGGCCAGCGCCGACACCGGGATCGAGGTGAAACCTGGCAGCCCCAGCTCGTCCGCGTGCCGGGCGAAGTCCTCGACGATCCGGCGGAACTCCTTCTCCTCGTAGCCGACGAGGTCCATCTTGTTGACCGCGAGCACCACATGCGGCACCCGCAGCAGGGCCGCCACGCCGGCGTGCCGCAGCGTCTGCTCGACCACGCCGTTGCGCGCGTCCACGAGGATGATCGCCAGCTCGGCGGTGGAGGCACCCGTCACCATGTTGCGGGTGTACTGCACATGGCCGGGGGTGTCGGCGAGGATGAACCGCCGCTTGGCCGTGGCGAAATAGCGGTAGGCCACGTCGATGGTGATGCCCTGCTCCCGCTCGGCCCTCAGCCCGTCCGTGAGCAGCGCGAGGTCCGGGGCGTCCTGGCCGCGGCTCGCCGAGGCCCGCTCCACCGCCTCCAACTGGTCCGCCAGCACCGACTTGGAGTCGTGCAACAGCCGCCCGACGAGGGTGGACTTGCCGTCGTCGACCGAACCGGCGGTCGCGAAGCGCAGGGTGTCGATGGTCATCGTGGTCATGGCTAGAAGTACCCCTCGCGCTTACGGTCTTCCATCGCGGCCTCGGACATCTTGTCGTCGGCGCGGGTCGCGCCCCGCTCGGTGAGCCGGGAGGCGGCGATCTCGGTGATGACCTGGTCCAGCGTCACCGCGTCCGAATCCACCGCACCCGTGCAGGACATGTCACCGACCGTCCGGTACCGCACCTGCCGCTTCTCGACCGTCTCGCCGTCCTTGGGGCCGCCCCACTCACCGGCGGTCAGCCACATCCCGCCCCGCCGGAACACCTCGCGCTGATGGGCGAAGTAGATCTCCGGCAGCTCGATGCCCTCCCGGGCGATGTACTGCCACACGTCCAGCTCGGTCCAGTTGGACAGCGGGAAGACACGCACATGCTCCCCAGGAGCGTGCCGCCCGTTGTAGAGGTTCCACAGCTCGGGACGCTGCCGCCGCGGGTCCCACTGGGAGAACTCGTCCCGCAGCGAGAACACCCGCTCCTTGGCCCGCGCCTTCTCCTCGTCCCGGCGCCCACCGCCGAAGACCGCGTCGAACCGCTCCGCCTGGATCTTCTCCGTCAACGGCACGGTCTGCAGCGGATTCCGCGTCCCGTCCGGCCGCTCCCGCAGCACACCCCGGTCGATGTAGTCCTGCACGGAGGCGACGTGCAGCCGCAGCCCGTGCTCGGCCACCGTACGGTCGCGGTACTCCAGGACCTCGGGGAAGTTGTGCCCGGTGTCGACGTGCAGCAGCGTGAAGGGGATCGCCGCCGGGGCGAAGGCCTTCAGGGCCAGGTGCAGCATGACGATGGAGTCCTTGCCGCCGGAGAACAGGATCACCGGCCGTTCGAACTCGCCCGCCACCTCACGGAAGATGTGGACCGCCTCGGACTCCAGCGCGTCCAGGTGGGACAGGGCGGGGGCGGTCATACGAGGCCCCGCTCCGCCAGCAGCGCGTACACCGACGCGGCCGACTCGTCCGGCGTCTGGTCCTGCGTCGGGAGGACGAGCGCGGGGTCGGCCGGCGGCTCGTACGGGTCGTCGACACCGGTCAGCCCCTTGAGCTGCCCGGCGGCCTGGCGGGCGTACAGACCCTTCACATCGCGCTCGCTGCACACCTCGACGGGCGTGGCGACATGCACCTCGAAGTACGGGGTGCCGCTCACGTCGTGGCGCTTGCGGACCGCCTCGCGGCTGTCGGCGTACGGCGCGATGACGGGGACGATGGAGAGCACGCCGTTGCGGGCGAGCACCTCGGCGACCAGGCCGATGCGCTGGACGTTGGTGTTGCGGTCCTCGCGGGAGAAGCCGAGGCCGGCGGAGAGGAAGCGGCGGATCTCGTCACCGTCGAGCACCTCCACCCGATGCCCCTCGGAGCGCAGCCGGCCGGCGAGGACACGGGCGATCGTGGTCTTGCCCGCGCTCGGCAGTCCGGTGAGCCAGACCGTGGCTCCCTGGGCCCTGGAAGCCCTGGACGAGGTGGTCATGCGTGGGTTCCTTTCGCGGCGCCGGCGGCGATGCCGTGCCGTTGTTCGTGGAGGGAGGTGAAGAGGGACTCCCAGCGGTGGTGCACGGAGTCCGGACCGTAGGAGGCGGCGGTGAGGACCGCGGCCACCCCCATGTCGGCGCGCAGCACCTCGTCGGCCATCAGCTTGGCCATGGCGTCGGCGAGCGCGTCCGGGTCCTCGGGTGCGACGAGCAGCCCGTCCACGCCGTGCGTCAGCACATCGGCGGGGCCGGTCGGGCAGTCGAAGCTCACCACGGGCAGGGCGTGGCTCATCGCCTCGATCATCACCATCGGCAGTCCCTCGAAGCGTGAACTGAGCACGTAGAAGGAGGCCTTGGCGAGTTCGTCGTCCAAGCGGTCGGTGTGTCCCATGAGGAACACGTGATTGTAGAGATGGTGTTCTTCTATGAGATGACGAAGTTCCGACTTCTTCTCGCCGCTGCCGTAAATTCTCAGCTGCCAGTCGGGGTAGGTCTCGACGAGCTTCGCCCAGGCCGGGATCAGCAGGTCGAAACCCTTCTGCGGGAAGAGCCGGCCGGCCGCCACCGCGATCCTCGACCTGGGGTCGGCGGGGACCTGGTCGAGGGAGTGCACGGCGTTGGGGATGCGCACGACCTCGGTCCCGGGCAGGAGTTCGGCGTACTCGTCGCGGTCGCGCTCGGTGAGCACGGCCACCGCGGCGAAGCGCGGATACGTCTCCCGGATGCGCTGCTGCACGTCCCGCTTGTGGGTGCCGAGGTTCATGTGCTCCTGGGCGACCCGGACCACCCCACCGGTGGCGTGCTCGGCGGCCAGGAAGTTCAGCGCGGGCCGGGTGGTGACCAGGACGCCGTCGGTCAGCGACCGCATATAGGCGATGAGCCGGTCCTCGACGTACCGGTTGAAGTAGCGGTAGCCGAACTCGCCCTTGGGGATGTGCCGGGCGGGTGCCTCCAGCAGTTCGCCGCGCTTGCGGTCGCGCCAGCGGGCGACCATGCCGGACGGCGGGGTGTAGGCGCCCTCGCGCATGTCCACGACCGTGGAGACCTTCACCCGGGGGTCGAGCGGGAACTGGATGTCGTCGCGGCGGCGCAGCGCGCTGACGATCTCCACGGTCCAGCCCGCCGCGACCAGGGAGTTGGCCTGGTTCATCACCGTGCGGATGGTGCCGCCCCGGCCGTAGGCGTGCAGCAGCAGATAGCGGATGCGGGGGCGCTGGGGGAGCGGGCGGCGGTCGGTCATGCGGTGCCTCCCGTGCGGCACTCCAGAGACAGGTTGTCCTTGATCGTGTAGTAGGGGCGCACCCGGAGGTCCCCGGTGCGCTGCTCCGGATACACGAAGATCTTCTTCTTGCCGCGTACGTCGTCCAGGTGCTTCCCGGCGCGCAGTTCGACCTCGCCGTCGGTGAGGTGGATGTCCCACTCCTCGACGGGTGCGTGATCGGGGGCGGCGAGGTCGGCGACGGGCAGCCGGCTCTCGAAGCGGTCGCCCTTGACGTCGGCGTCGTAGCGCAGGGTGTGGCCGGTCCGGGCGCGCCGGGTGAGGAGCAGCTGCCAGGTGCCGTCCGCCGGGACCCCGTGGATGCGTCCGACGAGTCTGATGCGCCCGTCGCGCGGCCAGACCTCGGCTATCTCGGCGTGCGGCTTCACTTGCTGTAGCCCCACGCCTCGCACATCGGCCGCAGCAGGTCGGGGATGTCGTCCTCGGTGGGCAGCGCCCGTCCGGCCTGCACCTGACCGGTCTTGATCTTGTCGCGCCAGTCGCCGAGGCCCTTCACGACCTGGGCGTCGTCCTTCTTGCCGTAGTCGAGCATGCCCGGCTCGAAGTCGATGCCGAGGAAGTCGCAGAGCCCCCGCATCTCCTTCTCGGGGTCGGCGGTGATGTCCTCGTAGCGCACGGTGTGCCCGCCGGTGACCGCCTTGCGGGCCTTCTCGACGGCCTTCATGTAGCGCAGCGCGTCGGCGGCGGCCTCGTCGTAGGTGCGCTTGTCGGGGTCGCCCTCGTGCCAGGACTGGGCGATGGAGACCGGGTGGCGCAGCAGGAAGACGAAGCGGGCGTCGGGCCAGCAGTCCCGGATGCGCTCGTACACGAAGGCGTTGCTGGGGGTCTTCTCGACGACGAAGTCCTTGCCTGATTTGACCAGTTCGCGGTGCATGACCCGGTCCCACAGCAGATGCTCCAGGTCACCGCGTTCCAGGTCGAGGGCGCTCATCGCCTTCTGCGACAGCTTGCTGCCGTAGCCGACCTCCAGCCTGCGTATGTGCAGTTCGTGCGGGGAGTGCAGCCGGGAGTGCGCGTTCATGAGCATGCGCAGCAGGGTGGAGCCCGACCGCACCGGGGACATGATGAAGACCGGCTGCCTGAGCAACCGGTCCGTGGCGAGGTCCTCGGGAGCCGGACATCGGTACACCGCCGTGGGCTTCTTCGCGGCCGGCTTCGGCGCCGTGGCCTTGGGCGCGGCGGGTGCCGCCGCGGGCGCCCTGCGGACTTGCAGACCGGTGGTGGCGGTGAGTGCACGGTTCAGGTTGCGCATGAGACTCATGCGTCAGGATGGTAAGTAAGGATTCTGAGAAGATAGAAGGAGAACCCTGAGCGTTCCCTAAGTGAACGAAATTGTTACAGGACTTTACGATCCGGATGATCAGTCCGATGATCAGGTGTCGGCGAACCCGGCCCCCGCGTCCCGCAGCCGGCCGTGCAGCGCCCGGAACACGGCCGCCGACCGCACCCCCGGCCAGTCCGCCGGAAGCAGCGCCGAGGGCAGCCCGGGATCCACGTAGGGCAGATGGCGCCAGGAGTCCAGAGCCAGCAGATAGTCCCGGTACGCCTCCTCCGCCGGGGTGTCCTTCCGGTGCTCCCAGGCGTGCAGCACGGGCGCGTGCCGGTCGAGGAACGCCTCGTGCTGCTTGGCGATCCCGGCCAGGTCCCACCAGCGCGCCACCGCCTCGGCCGTCGCCGCGAACCCCAGGTGCTCACCCCGGAAGAGGTCCACGTACGGGTCGAGCCGCAGCCGGACCAGGGTGTGCCGGGTCTCCTCGTACAGCCGGGCCGGCGCGATCCACACGCCCGGGGCGGCCGTGCCGAAGCCGAGCCCGGCCAGCCGGGAGCGCAGGACGTGCCGCTTCTGCCGCTCCGACTCCGGCACCGAGAACACGGCGAGCACCCAGCCCTCGTCCTCCTCGGGCGCCGTCGCGTAGATCCGCCGGTCGCCGTCCTCCAGGAGCTGCCGGGCGTCGTCCGACAGCGCGTACCCGGCCGCCCCCGCCGCCGTTCGGGCCGGCAGCAGCAGGCCGCGCCGTTTCAGCCGGGAGACGGAGGAGCGGACGGAGGGCGCGTCGACACCCACCGCGGCGAGCAGCCGGATCAGCTCGGAGACGGGCACCGGGCCCGGCACCGAACGGCCGTACGCGCCGTAGAAGGTGACGATGAGCGAACGGGGTGCGTGCTGTTCGGACACGTTGATCATTTTAGGTCTTCGGCATCACTGCTGGTCACCCGGTGTGCGCAGCCGGAACCGCTGGAGTTTGCCGGTGGCCGTGCGCGGCAGCGCGTCCAGGAACACGATCTCGCGCGGACACTTGTACGGCGCCAGCTCCGCCTTGAGGAACGCGCGCAGCGCCTCGCCGTCCCGCCGCGCACCCGCCGCGACCACCACATGGGCGACGACGACCTGGCCGCGCGCCTCGTCGGGCCGTCCCACCACCGCCGTCTCCACCACGTCCGGATGACGCATCAGGGCCTCCTCGACCTCGGGTCCCGCGATGTTGTACCCGGCCGAGATGATCATGTCGTCGGCGCGGGCGACGAAGCGGAAGTACCCGTCCGGCTCGCGGACGTACGTGTCGCCGGTGACGTTCCAGCCGTCGCGGACGTACTCCCGCTGCCGCGCGTCCGCCAGGTAGCGGCACCCCACCGGACCGCGCACCGCGAGCAGCCCCTGCCGTCCGTCCGGCACCGGCTTCCCGTCCTCGTCCTGCACCCGCGCCCGCCAGCCCGGTACGGGCACGCCCGTCGTCCCCGGCCGTATGCCGTCGTCGGCGGCGGAGATGAAGATGTGCAGCAGCTCGGTGGCGCCGATGCCGTTGATGATCCGCAGCCCGGTCCGCTCCTGCCAGGCCCGCCAGGTGGCCTCGGGCAGGTTCTCGCCCGCCGACACACACCGCCGCAACGACGAGATGTCGTACTCGTGCGAACCCGTCCGCGTGGCCGCCCCGTTCAGCTCGCCCAGCATCGCCCGGTAGGCGGTCGGCGCGGTGAACAGCACCGACACCCGGTGCGCGGCGACCGCCGGCAGCAGCTGCCTCGGCCCCGCCTGTTCCAGCAGCAGCGCGCTGGCCCCGGCCCGCATCGGGAAGACGACGAGACCGCCGAGGCCGAAGGTGAAGCCGAGCGGGGGAGACCCGGCGAACACGTCGTCCGCGCGGGGCCGCAGCACATGTTTGGAGAAGGTGTCCGCGATCGCCAGCAGATCCCGGTGGAAGTGCACGCACCCCTTCGGCCGCCCGGTCGTCCCGGACGTGAACGCGATCAGCGCCACGTCGTCGGCCGCCGTGTCCACCGCCTCGTACGGCCCCCGCGCCCCGTCCGCCGACGGCAGGCCGAGCAGGTCCCCGGGCCCGTCCCCGCCGAAGGTGGCGACCCGCAGCCCCGGTACGTCCGCCTTCACCAGGTCGTCCACATGCCGCAGGTCGCACAGCGCGTACGACACCTGGGCCAGCTCGCAGATCGTCGCCAGCTCCTGCGGCCGCTGCTGCGCCAGCACGGTCACCGCGACCGCCCCCGCCTTCAGCACCGCCAGCCAGCAGGCCGCCAGCCAGGGCGTGGTGGGCCCGCGCAGCAGCACCCGGTTGCCGGGGACCACCCCGAGGCCGGACGTCAGCGCGTGGGCGACCCGGTCGACACGGGTGCGCAGTTCGCCGTACGTCCAGACCTCCCCGGCCGGCGTACGGAAGACGGGCCGGCCCGGAGCGCCGCCGTCCAGCAGCTCGGCGGCGGCGTTGAGCCGGTCCGGATAGCGCAGCTCGGGCAGGTCGAACGACAGCTCGGGCCACTGGTCCGGTGGCGGGAGACAGTCCCGGGCGAAGGTGTCGACATGGGCGGTGACCCTGGAGTTCATGACGTTCGCCCCCTGCTGTGGTCCCTGCCGAAGTGGACGCGCATGTGGTGGTGGGCTCGCATGCCGTGGGTGCCCGGCTCCAGCGAGCGTATCGCCTTGGTGACGGCAGTCAACAGTTCGCGATAACCTCGGTGAGGGTCCCGAGGGCGTGCTCGTGGCGACCGGCCCTCGGGGGAGAAGGGACGGGCAATGACCGCATTCTCGCTCGAACCGGAGCAACTCGCCTGGCGTGCCGAGCTGCGCGCCCTGGCCGCCGAACGACTGCGCCCCCTGGCCGACAAGAGCGAGCCCGGCCACGTCAACCGCCCTCTGGTCGCCGAGCTGGGCCGACTGGGACTGCTCGCACGGCTGTTCACCTCGGGCGCGCTCGACCTCTGTCTGATGCGCGAGTCACTGGCGTACGTGTGCACGGAGGCCGAGACGGCGTTGGCCCTCCAGGGCCTCGGCGCCCATCCGGTGCACGCCCACGGCACCCGGGCCCAGCGCGCCCGCTGGCTGCCCCGGGTGAGCGACGGCGACGCGGTCGCCGCCTTCGCGCTCAGCGAGCCGGGCGCCGGCTCGGACGCGGCGGCTCTCGCCCTGCGGGCGGAGCCCGACGGCCCCGGCCGCTGGCGGCTGACCGGCGAGAAGTGCTGGATCTCCAACGCCCCCGAGGCCGACCTCTACACCGTCTTCGCCCGCACCACTCCCGACGCGGGCTCACGCGGCGTCACCGCCTTCCTGGTCCCGGCCGACCGCCCCGGCCTCACCGGCACCCCGCTCGACATGCTCTCCCCGCACCCCATCGGCACCCTCGACTTCGACGCCGTCCCCGTCACGGCCGACGACGTCCTCGGCGCACCCGACCGCGGCTTCCGTGTCGCCATGGCCACCCTCAACCTGTTCCGCCCCAGCGTCGGCGCCTTCGCGGTCGGCATGGCCGAGGCGGCTCTCGACGCCACGCTGGAGCACACGGCCGAACGGGACGCGTTCGGCGGCAAGTTGCGCGACCTCCAGACGGTCGCCCACCAGGTCGCCGAGATGGCGCTGCGCACGGAGGCGGCCCGGCTGATGGTCTACGCGGCGGCAGCGGCGTACGACTCCGGCGACCCGGACGTGCCCCGGCGGGCGGCGATGGCGAAGCTGCTGGCCACGGAGACCGCGCAGTACGTCGTCGACGCGGCCGTGCAACTGCACGGGGCGCGGGCGCTGCGCCGCGGCCATCTGCTCGAACACCTCTACCGGGAGGTGCGGGCGCCCCGTATCTACGAGGGGGCGAGCGAGGTGCAACGGGCGGTCATCGCCCGGGAGTTGTACCGACGGGCCGCGTCGGGGGAGGGGCCGTCATGAGCGTCGAGCGGGTGAACCCGGCCGGGCTGTCACCGCCCACCGGCTTCTCGCACGCCGTGGTCGCCACCGGCACCCGGGTGGTGTTCCTGGCGGGCCAGACCGCGCTCGACGCGGACGGCAAGGTCGTGGGGGAGACGCTGGAGGAGCAGTTCGAGCGGGCGCTCGGCAATCTGCTGACCGCGCTGGAGGCCGCCGGCGGCACACCGGCCGACCTCGCCCGGGTCACGGTCTACGCCACGGATGTCGCCGACTACCGGCTCCGCGCACATCAACTCGGCCGTGTCTGGCGGCGCTTGGCGGGCCGGGACTATCCCGCGATGGCGGTGATCGGCGTCGTACGGCTGTGGGACGAGCGGGCGTTGGTGGAACTGGACGGCTTCGCGGTGCTGCCGTAGCCGTACCGGCCCGGGGGTGTCAGGCGGCGACGGCGAGACGGCTCGGGGCGACGATGCTGCCGTCGGGCAGGATCTCACCGGTGTCGTCGAAGACGATCGCCCCGTTGCACAGCAGGTTCCAGCCCTGCTCGGGGTGGAAGGCGACGACATGGGCGGCGTCGCGGTCGGAGCTGCCGGCCGAGGGGCACAGGGGCTGGTGTGAACACATGGCGCGCCTCCACGTCATCGTGAGTCCGGCGGCGAGTCACCGCCTCGCACTACAGACGATGCCCGCGCCCGGAACTCATCGCCACACCCTTTCCGGAGACGTGACAGCACCCGGACGTCCTGTGACAGGACGCGGACATAACCCCCCGCGCGCGGGTCGCACCCGGTGGTGAGGGCGGCGGAACCGGTAGTGAGGACGGCGGAACCGACGCGCCGACGATGGAGTGATGATCAGCTGAACGGACAGCCGCGGCCGGTACCCCTGGAGTCCCTGGAGTCCCTGGAGTCCCCGTTCAAGGAGGTCAACGGATGTTCCGTTCCCGTGTTCCCCGGGCCGCCGGTACGGCCCTCGGTGCCGCGCTGTTGCTGCTCGCCGCCGTCCCGTCCGCCGGTGCCACGACCGAGCCGTCCGAGACGGTGACCGTCGACCCGACCGGCGTCGTCGCCCCGGACGGCAGGCTCACCCTCTCCGGTACCTACCGCTGCCTCGGCGGCAACGGCCCCGTCTTCGTGTCGTCCTCGCTGCAGCAGGGCGACAGCCGGATCCGCAAGGGCGTCGGCGGTTCGACGGCGGTCTGCGACGGCGCGGTGCACACCTGGACCAACACCGACCGGGCGCAGCCGGGCCGCTTCCTGCCGGGCCCCGCCCGGGTGGAGGCCACCATCACGGAGCTGTCGGGCAGCGGTCTGCCGCTGCCCAGGTTCCACGCGCTGCGGCAACAGGACATCACCCTCGTCGAGGGCTGAGCCGAGCTTAGCCGACGGCCGGGCGCGGGCCCGGCGACGGCTACGGCACACACGAAGGCGGCCCCGGTGGTGGGTGGTTCACCGGAGCCGCCTTCTTCCCCTGTGCCGGGGCCTGTCGCTTCAGCCCGCTACTTCAGCAGGTGCACGCGCTGCGTCGTCAGGTCGTAGCGGGCGCCGACGATCGCGACCTCGCCCGCCTTCACCTTGGCGGCCAGGTCGGAGTCGGCCGCGAGCTTGGAGCGGACCAGCCGGACGTTGGCGTCGATGGTCGCCGCGACCCGGGCGTCACCGGTCACGCTGTGGTCGATGGCCGGGGCGATCTCGTCGGCGATGTACTGGATGCCGCTCGGCAGCTCCTCACCGCTCTCGTCCACCGCGACGGCCGCCTTCACCGCGCCGCAGGACTGGTGACCGAGCACCACGACCAGCGGGATGTCCAGTTCGAGGACGCCGTACTTGACGCTGCCGAGCACCGACTGGTCCAGCACCTCGCCGGCGCTGCGCACGGTCATCAGATCGCCGATGCCCTGGTCGAAGACCAGCTCCGGGGGGACCCGGGAGTCGATGCAGCCGAGGATCAGGGCGAAGGGCTGCTGACCGGCCGCCGCGGCCTTGCGGGCCGTGGTGCCCTCGTCGGGGTGCTGCTGGTGGAGGGTCCGCCAGCGGCGGTTGCCCTTCGACAGCTCCTTCAGCGCCTCGTCCGCCGTGCTCGGCCGCGTGCGGGTGGCGGCGGAGGACTTGGGGGTGGCGCGGGTGGAGCGGGAGACGGTCTCGGCGTCGGCCGGGAAGGCACCGACCGCGAGGCCACCACCGAGGACGGCCGTACCGGCCAGCGCGGCGCGCAGGAGTGAGCGTCGGCCGCGCGGCTTCGCGTGGGATATCGGGGCGTCGGCGTCGGCGGCGGTCGCCTCGGCGCCGTCACCTCTGGGGGGTGTCGCGTCAGAGTTCACGGGCAGGAACGTACGTCCGGGCTAAACGCTCAAATGTTCAAGTTGCCCAATCATGGACGAGCGTTGATCAATCATGGCCGTTCCTTGAATCGTTCTTGGCCGCTTCGGGGAAGGTTTTTGGACAGCCGGTCTCCTGCTGTTCGCTTTACGGCGTGGGAGCGCTCTCCGTGCCCGTGTCCAGCCAGGTCGTCAGCGCCCACCACCAGTGCAGCGTCGCCAGCGTCCCGGACGGGCCGTCGAGCGAGCCGTCGGTGAGCGAGGTGCCGGTGAGGTGGTGCAGCCGGCCGAGCCGGTAGCGGACGGTGTTGGGATGGGTGAACAACGCCGTCGCGGTCCGGTCCAGCCGCCGTCCGCAGTCGAGGAACGCCCGTGCGGTGAGCGCGAGTTGGCGGTGGAAGTCGTCCGCCGGATCGAGCCCGGCGAGGAACCGTCCGCTGAGCGCCGCGCCCAGCACGGAGTGGTCCGCCATTGCGATCTCCCCGGCCAGATCGGTCAGTTCCCGCACCCCGCGCAGCCCTCGCCGCCCGCCGATCTCCAACCCCCGTACACACAGCCGGTACAGCGGACGCAGCCGCTCCGGTGTGTCGACCGGTGACGCGACCACCAGCGCCACTCCGTCCCCGCCCCACTCGGCCAGTTCCTCGCTCCCCGGCAGCCGGGGACACAGTCCCACCGGACGGCCGTCGACGACCCCGAAGACGCCGGGCAGGGCGGACAGTCGGGCGGTGAGCGCGCGGGCGTGCGCCGGATCGCCGGGGTCCGCCACCAGGCAGTGGTACCGGCCGTGCGCCCGCAGACCCTCCCGCGCCAGCTCCGCATGGGACGGTACGGGGCTGTCGTCGCCCTCGGCCAGCAGCCGTCGCAGCAGCCGTGCGCGGGCCTCGCCCGCCCCGCGCGGGGTGCCCGACTCGGCGGCGCGGTAGCCGCCCACGACATGCCGCTCCACGGCGTCGCCGTACTCCTTCAGCCGCAGGACGACGGTGAGCAGCGCGGCGTCGGACACCCCGGCCGAGCGGCTGCGCTCGACGGTGATCTCCACGACCCGGGTGAGGGCGGCCTGCACCCCGCGCAGCACGGCGGTCATCGGGATGCCCTGGGCCGCGCGGTCGGCGCCCAGCAGCAGCGCGGCGGCGAAGTCGTGCTCCTCGACCCCGCCGAGCGTGGTGAGCCAGGCCTCGGCCGCCCCGATCAGGGCGTTGACATGGGAGAGGGTCTCCGCCTCGCCGAGCCGGGCCAGTTCGGGGGACCGGCCGCGGGCCGCGCGGACCAGTTCCTCGCAGACGTCCGTGTCGGCGGCCATGGCCCGCAGGACGCCGGTGACCGGCTCGCGCTCGTGGACGACCGTCATGGGCGCTTCTCCCGTCCCGTACCCACCCGTTCCGTTCCGTCCCCGGTGCTGTCGCCGGGCCACAACGAAGGGTGGATGTGTTGATCCCCGGCCACTACCCCACGGTTGTGTCCACCTGGTTTCCTTGAGGGCTACCGACGGTAACAGCGCTGATGTCGCAGGAACAGCCCCCGTCCCGCGCGTACTTCCCGTCCCTCCCCCCGGAAGGTCCACGCCTGTGCCCATTTCCCTGGAGAACTCCGCCTCCCCGGACGGGGTCAGCCGTCGCCGGGTCCTGACGACGACCGGTGGTGTGCTCGCCGGTGCCGCCCTCGCCGCCCAGGCGGTCCCCGCCTTCGCCGCGACGTCGTACGACGCGGACGCGATCGTGGTCGGCCACGGTCTCGCCGGCCTGGTCGCCACCGCCGAACTCGCCGCGGCCGGCCGCAAGGTGCTGCTGCTCGACCAGGAACCGGAGGCGAGCCTCGGCGGCCAGGCCTTCTGGTCCTTCGGCGGCCTGTTCTTCGCCGATTCCCCCGAACAGCGCCTGATGGGCATCAAGGACTCCAAGGAACTGGCCTGGCAGGACTGGCTGGGCACGGCCGGTTTCGACCGGGGCATCAGCGACCCCTCCGGCCAGGACTACTGGGCCTACAAGTGGGCCGAGGCGTATGTCGACTTCGCCTCGGAGGAGAAGCACGACTGGCTCGCGGGCCTCGGCATGCAGTGGTTCCCGATCGTCGGCTGGGCCGAGCGCGGCGGCGGCCTCGCCGACGGCCACGGCAACTCCGTGCCCCGCTTCCATGTCACCTGGGGCACCGGCCCGGCCGTGGTCGAGCCCTTCGAGAAGAAGGTGCGGGCGGCCGTGTCGGCCGGGAACGTCACCTTCAAGTTCCGCCACCGCGTCGACGGCCTGATCACGACCAACGGCACCGTGACCGGCGTCCAGGGCGCGGTCCTGGAGCCGAGCAACGTCTCGCGCGGCAAGCCCAGCTCCCGTACGGTCGTCGGCTCCTTCGAGCTGAAGGCCCCCGTGGTCGTCGTCACCTCCGGCGGCATCGGAGCCAACCACGACCTCGTCCGCGCCAACTGGCCCGCCCGGATGGGCGCCGCCCCCAAGACCATGATCACCGGCGTGCCCGCGCACGTGGACGGCCGGATGCTCGCCATCACCGAGAAGGCCGGCGGCCGGATCGTCAACCCCGACCGCATGTGGCACTACACCGAGGGCCTGCGCAACTACGACCCGATCTGGCCCGGCCACGGCATCCGCATCCTGCCCGGTCCGTCCTCCATGTGGTTCTCCGCCACCGGCAAGCGCTTCAACACCCCCGACATCCCGGGCTACGACACCCTCCACACCCTCAAGACGATCACCGACACCGGGTACGACTACTCCTGGTTCGTGACCACGCAGAAGATCCTCGCCAAGGAGTTCGCGCTCTCCGGCTCCGAGCAGAACCCGGACCTCACCGAGAAGAACATCTGGATGCTCCTCTCGCGCATCTGGCAGACCCCGGAGCCGATCGAGAAGTTCAAGAAGAACGGTGTGGACTTCGTCGTCGCCTCGTCCCTGTCCGAAATGGTCCGGGGTATGAACAAGCTGACGGGGGAGAACCTGATCGACCTCGCCGACCTGACCCGGCAGATCGAGGCCCGCGACCGCGAGATCGACAACGAGTACACCAAGGACGTCCAGGTCATGGGCATCCGCAACGCCCTCAGGTACCCCGGCGACACGCTCAGCCGCACGGCCTCCGCCCACAAGATCATGGACACCAGCGCCCACCCGCTGATCGCCGTACGCCTCAACATCCTGACCCGCAAGACCCTCGGCGGCCTCCAGACCGACCTCTCCGGCCGCGTCCTGAACGCCTCCGGCAGCCCGGTCCCCGGTCTCTACGCGGCCGGTGAGGTCGCCGGCTTCGGCGGCGGCGGGGTGCACGGCTACCGCTCCCTGGAAGGCACCTTCCTCGGCGGCTGCCTCTTCTCGGGCCGCCAGTCGGGCAGGGCGGCGGCGGAGGCCACGGGCTGACCGGACCGCGGGGTGGGGGCGTGCCCGCACGCCCTCACACGCGGTGCGCGAAGACCACCAGGTTCTCCGTGTAGTCCATGACCTTGCGGTCGTAGGCGCCCGCACAGGTGATCAGCCGGACCTCGGGGCGCGACGCGTCGGCGTACACCCGCTTGTCGGGGAAGTCGTCCTTCTCGAACGTCTCCACGTCGTCGACCACGAAGGACACCCGGCTGCCGTCCGCCCGCGCGACGCGGAAGACGTCGCCCTCCTCCAGCTCGCCCAGCCCCGCGAAGACGGCCGGCGAGGTCGCCGTGTCGACATGCCCGGCGATGATCGACGTGCCCCGCTCCCCGGGCGCGGCGCCGTCGGCGTGCCAGCCGACGAGGTTGGTGTCGTCGGCGGGCGGGGCGTCGAGCTGCCCGTTGCGGCCGACGGCGAGGGGCACGAAGGGGGCGCTCACCCCGATCTTCGGGATGAGCAGCCGGATCGGCCTGGCCCCGGGGTCCCGCGGCCGTCGCTCCGCCGGCCGTTCGACGGGGGCGGCCTCCTCGGTGGGGGAGGCGGCGGGGGCGGCCTGCGGGGCGTGCCGGGCGTTCGGCGGGCGGGAGGCGTCGGACGAGTCCTCGCCGCCGAACAGACTCACCGCCAGGATCATCAGCACGACGCCGCACAGCACGGTCAGATTGACGCGCGCGCCGGAGCGGGGCGGCACCGGGTCGGTGCCGGGGGGAGAAAGGTGGGCTGCCATCGAAACCACCTCACCAGGTACGGCAGCGGAACGGACGAGTCGTCGTCGGCGGCCGGAGTGGTCGGGCCGACGGGTGTGTTGTCGGGTGCGGGTGCGGGTGCGGGTGCGGGTGCGTGGGGCCTGGGCGAAAAGCACGGGGCGCAGCCCCTGCTTTTCAGGGGCGCGGGGAACTGCGCGACCAGCCCCCACCGGACCGTCGGACGCCGGCCGGGCCGCCACACGACACACGGTGCGGCGGCCCGGTGGCTATCGGGCCCGGTATCGCGCCCGGCATGGGATCAGGCCACGCTTCCGGCGGTGTTCCGGCGGCGCAGGGCGTACATCCCCGTACCGGCCACCGCGAGGACGGCCATGCCGCCCGCCGTCACCGCGGGCGAGGCGAGCGCGCCGCCACCGGTGTGCATCCCGCCGCGCGGCTTGGCGTGGTCGCCCTTCCAGGCGCCCTCTTCCTCTTCGTCCTTCCAGGAACCCTTGTCGTGGTCGCCCTTCCACGACTCCTTGTCGCTCTCGCCCTTCCAGGACTCCTTGGACTCCTTGGTGGACTCCTCCGCCTGGTCGTAGCCCCCGGCGCCGGGCTTGGCGCCCCGCTCGGAGTCCCACTCCTGCGCGTCGGTGAGCGAGGTCAGCGCACCGCCACCCGTGTGAACCCCGCCGCGCGGTCCGTCGTGGCCGCTGTCCTTGTCGTGTTCCTTGCTGTAGCCATTGTCCTTGTGCTCCCACTCGTCACCGTCGGCGTACGCGCCGGGCGCGGTGACGCCGAGGACGGCGGTGGCCGCCGCGGTAACGAGCAGCATGCGGGCAGAACGCATCTGATGGTCCTTCCGCCGCAGCGCGGGCAGCTGGTGCTTCGTCAGCTGACGTGACCCGGCTCCGACGTGATCCACCGTCAGCCGGATCCCACTCCACCACCACTCAGGACGATCAGCCGGGTGAACCGGGGGTCCGCTCCCCGAAGGCCTCCAGGAGGCGTTCCGCGGCCCGGGTGGCCGTCAGCTCGCCGTCCCTGACCTGTTGTTCGAGGCCGGGCGCGAGGGAGCGGACGCCGGGGTGGGTGCGCAGCCGTTCGAGGAGTTCGTCGTGGACCATGGACCAGGTCCAGTCGATCTGCTGGTCCCGCCGCCGGGCGGCGAGGCGGCCCGTGGACTCCAGGAGCGCGCGGTGCTGCTCCAGGCGCTCCCAGACGGTGTCCAGGCCGGTCGACTCGCGGGCGCTGCAGCTCAGCACCGGCGGCGTCCAGGCCGCGTCCCTGCCGTGCATCAGCCGCAGGGCGCCCGCCAGCTCACGGGCCGCCGTCCGGGCGTCGCGTTCGTGCGGGCCGTCCGCCTTGTTGACGGCGAGGACGTCGGCCAGCTCCAGGACGCCCTTCTTGATGCCCTGGAGCTGGTCGCCGGTCCGGGCGAGGGTGAGGAGCAGGAAGGAGTCGACCATGTTCGCGACGGCCGTCTCGGACTGGCCGACGCCGACGGTCTCCACCAGCACCACGTCGTAGCCGGCCGCCTCCATCACCACGATCGACTCCCGGGTGGCCTTGGCGACCCCGCCGAGCGTCCCGGCCGTCGGCGAGGGCCGTACGAAGGCCGCCGGGTCGACGGCCAGCCGCTCCATCCGGGTCTTGTCCCCGAGGATCGAGCCGCCCGTACGGCTGGACGACGGGTCCACCGCCAGCACCGCCACCCGGTGCCCGAGCGAGGTCAGCATCGTGCCGAACGCGTCGATGAACGTCGACTTGCCGACCCCCGGCACCCCGCTGACCCCGATCCGCCGCGCCCGCCCGCTGTGCGGCAGCAGAGCGGTCAGCAACTCCTGCGCCAGCACCCGGTGTTGGGGCCGGGTGGACTCGACGAGGGTGATGGCGCGGGCGATGACCGCCCGCTTCCCGTCGAGGACACCCTTGGCGTAGGCGTCGACATCGATCACCGGTCGTGCCCGAGGTCGCCCGACAGCCGCTCCACCAGGTCGTACGCCGCGTCCGGGATGACCGTGCCGGGCGGGAAGACGGCCGCCGCGCCCATCTCCAGGAGGGTCGGCACGTCCTGCGGCGGGATCACCCCGCCGACCACGATCATGATGTCCTCGCGGCCCTCCTCGGCCAGCTGCTCCTTCAGCGCCGGTACGAGGGTGAGGTGCCCGGCGGCCAGCGACGACACCCCGACGATGTGCACGTCCGCCTCGACGGCCTGGCGGGCCACCTCGGCCGGGGTCTGGAACAGCGGGCCGACGTCCACGTCGAAGCCCAGGTCGGCGAAGGCGGTCGCGATCACCTTCTGGCCGCGGTCGTGGCCGTCCTGGCCCATCTTGGCGACCAGGATGCGGGGGCGGCGGCCCTCCGCCTCGGCGAAGCCGTCGACCAGGCTCCGGGTGCGCTCCACGTTCGGGGACTCGCCTGCTTCGTTGCGGTACACCCCGGAGATCGTACGGATCTGGCTCGCGTGGCGGCCGTAGACCTTCTCCAGGGCGTCGGAGATCTCGCCGACGGTGGCCTTGGCGCGGGCGGCGTTCACTGCCAGCTCCAGCAGGTTGCCCTCGCCGCCGGCGGCCCGGGTGAGGGCGTCCAGGGAGTCCTGGCACGCCTGCTCGTCGCGCTCCGCGCGCAGCCGCCGCAGCTTCTCGATCTGCTGGGCGCGGACGGAGGAGTTGTCGACCTTGAGGACATCGATCTGCTCGTCGCTGTCGACGCGGTACTTGTTGACGCCGATGACCGGCTGCCGTCCGGAGTCGATGCGGGCCTGGGTGCGGGCCGCCGCCTCCTCGATACGCAGCTTGGGGATGCCCGCGTCGATGGCCTTGGCCATGCCGCCCGCCGCCTCGACCTCCTGGATGTGCTGCCAGGCGCGGCGGGCGAGGTCGTACGTCAGCTTCTCGACGTAGGCGCTGCCGCCCCACGGGTCGATGGCGCGGGTGGTGCCGGACTCCTGCTGGATGAGGAGCTGGGTGTTGCGGGCGATGCGCGCCGAGAAGTCGGTGGGCAGCGCGAGGGCCTCGTCGAGGGCGTTGGTGTGCAGCGACTGGGTGTGGCCCTGGGTGGCCGCCATCGCCTCCACGCAGGTACGCGTGACGTTGTTGAAGACGTCCTGTGCGGTCAGCGACCAGCCGGAGGTCTGCGAATGGGTGCGCAGGGAGAGCGACTTGGAGTTCTGCGGGTCGAACTGTTTCACCAGCTTGGCCCACAGCAGGCGGGCCGCGCGCAGCTTGGCGACCTCCATGAAGAAGTTCATGCCGATCGCCCAGAAGAACGACAGCCGGGGCGCGAACGCGTCCACGTCCAGGCCCGCCTCCCGGCCCGCGCGGATGTACTCGACACCGTCCGCGAGGGTGTACGCCAGCTCCAGGTCGGCCGTCGCGCCGGCCTCCTGGATGTGGTAGCCGGAGATGGAGATGGAGTTGTAGCGGGGCATCTTCTGCGAGGTGAAGGCGAAGATGTCGGAGATGATCCGCATCGACGGCTTCGGCGGATAGATGTAGGTGTTGCGGACCATGAACTCCTTGAGGATGTCGTTCTGGATGGTCCCCGCCAGCTTCTCCGCCGGCACACCCTGCTCCTCGGCCGCCACGATGTAGAGCGCGAGCACGGGCAGCACGGCGCCGTTCATCGTCATGGACACGGTCATCTTGTCCAGCGGGATGCCGTCGAAGAGCTGCCGCATGTCGAGGATGGAGTCGATGGCGACGCCCGCCATGCCGACGTCGCCGGTGACGCGCGGGTGGTCGCTGTCGTAGCCCCGGTGGGTGGGCAGGTCGAAGGCGACGGACAGGCCCTTCTGACCGGCCGCCAGATTGCGGCGGTAGAAGGCGTTGGACTCCTCGGCCGTGGAGAAACCCGCGTACTGGCGGATCGTCCAGGGCTGGTTGACGTACATCGTCGGGTACGGGCCGCGCAGATACGGGGCCACGCCCGGGTAGGTGCCGAGGAAGTCCAGGCCCTCCAGGTCCTGCCCGGTGTACAGCGGCTTGACCGGGATGCCCTCCGGGGTCTCCCAGAGCGGATCGTCCCCGCCGGACGCCTTCTCGACCGCCGTACGCCAGTCGTCGGCACCGCCGTCGAGGGCCGGGGAGCCCAGCTCGATCCCGGAGAAGTCGGGGACGGAGGGGGTGGACGGAGTGGAGGGGGTGGTGGGGGTGGTCATCGGGACACTCCCATGCGGTCGAGGGTCGCGGAGAGCACGGCCACGGCGTCGCAGCCCGCGAAGACGTAGGCGTCGACATCGGTGTACTGCCCGGGGCGGCCGGCGAGGAACACGTGCGAGGCGCCGGCGGCTTTCAGCTCGGCGGCCACGGTCGCGGCCCGCTCCTCGTAGAGCGCGTCACTGGAGCACAGACAGACCTCGGAGGCGCCGCTCTCCTCGAACGTGCCCTCGGTGACCGGCTCGATGCCGCCCGCCTGGAAGAGGTTGGCGGCGAAGGTCGTCCGGGCGGTGTGGGCGGCGGCGGGGCCGAGGGAGGCCAGATAGACGCGGGGCCGGGCGCCGGTCGCGGCCAGCTGGGCGTCCGAGCGGGCCCGCAGCGCCTCGTACGCCTCGTCGCGGGTGACGCGGGGCAGACCGCCGGACGGCGGCTCGGGGGCGGGTTCGCGGACCACCGGCTTCTCGGCCAGGTGCGGGAACTCGCTGACGCCGGTGACGGGTTCGCGGCGCTTGGCCAGCTTGGCGCTGCGGGCCGCCCAGGTCGCGGCGAGGCGGTCCCGTACGGTGCCGGAGCGCAGCGCGGCGGCCTGACCGCCCGCGCCCTCGATCTCCTGGAAGAACTCCCAGCCCGCGTGGGCCAGTTCGTCCGTGAGCCGCTCCACGTACCAGGAGCCGCCCGCCGGGTCGATCACCCGGGCGAGGTGGGACTCCTCGATGAGGATCGTGGAGGTGTTGCGGGCGATGCGCCGGGCGAAGGCGTCCGGCAGGCCCAGCGCGTGGTCGAAGGGCAGCACGGTGACGGAGTCGGCGCCGCCCGCCCCGGCGGCCAGGGCGGCGATCGTGGTGCGCAGCATGTTCACCCACGGGTCGCGGCGCGTCATCATCACCGGCGAGGTCACCGCGTGTTGGACCTGCGCCCCGGCGGCGGGCGCCCCGCACACCTCGGCGACCCGGGCCCACAGCCGCCGCGCGGCCCGCAGCTTGGCGATCGTCAGAAACTGGTCGGCGGTCGCCGCGTATCGGAACTCCAGCTGCCCACAGGCCTGTTCGACGCTCAGCCCGGCCCCGGTCAGCTCCCGCAGATACGCGACACCGGTCGCCAGCGAGGCACCCAGCTCCTGCGCGGCCGAACCGCCGGCCTCGTGGTACGGCAGGGCGTCCACGGTCAGGGCCCGCAGCCCCGGGTACTCCTCGGCGCACAGCCGCGCGAGGGCGGCGACCGGGGCGATGTCGTACGACTGTCCGGTGCGGGCCTCGTGGCCGAGGGGGTCCCCGCCCAGGTTGCCGCGCGCCGCGTCCTTGGCGACACCGCGCTCGGCGTACAGCCGCAGCAACTCCCGTGCGGCGGGCTCGAACCCGGCGCCCGCGTCCAGGACGACCGGGGCGAGATCGAGGTAGACGCCGTCGAGCACCGGGGCGAGCGACGACACCGGCAGACCGGACGCGCCGACCGCCAGCCACAGGGAGGTGGCGCCGTTCTCCAGGTCCGCGAGCACCGCGTCGCGGTCCGCCGCCGTGTGCCGCTGGCGTACGTCCCAGCCGCCGACGGTGTTGCCCTCGGCCCGGCCTCCTCGTACGAAGGGTGCGAAGCCGGGGAGACCCGGAGGGGGCGCGATGTCGTGCGCGGTGTAGAGAGGACGGGTGCGCAGCCCGTCCTCCAGCGCGGTGGACAGGGCTTCCTCGGCCTGAGCGCCCTCGACGTCCTTGCCCGACTTGCGCAGCACGCCCGCAACGAGGCGCTGCCACTGCTCGTGGGTGGCGTCAGGGAACTCGGCGGCCAGCTCAAGCCCGTCGTCAGGCAGGACCGTCATGCTCGGATGCTAGGCCAGAGACACAAAGGAGCAGCAGGGGACGCGGCTGTGACCTTGCCCTCCCTGGAACGACCTTGAAATCGGGCGGGTTACCTGCCGGTCACTTACGGGGCCGGCGATGAACGTCGTGGGGGCGTCCGCCGTACCTCGTGCCAAGCGGCCCGTGCGCCCCCGCGGCGCGGTCACCGGGCCGACCGAGGACAGGAGCGACCCCATGGCCGAGAAGTACTTCACCGTGTTCGGGATGAGCTGCGCGCACTGCGCCGCGAGCGTCACCGAGGAGGTCACCGGTGTGTCCGGCGTCACCGAGGTCGATGTCGACATCCGGGCCGGCCTGGTGACCGTACGCGGGGACGCGGTCGACGACACGGCCGTCCGCGCGGCCATCGAGGAGGCGGGGTACGAGGTGGCGGAGGTCGTACGGCAGACCGCGGCCTGAGCCCGACGGGCGGGAAGGAGCCGGTCCGGACGGGTCCGGTTGGGACGGGACGGGACGGGAGGGGACGGGAGGGGACCGGGCGAGAACGGAGGGGGCCGGGCGGGACCGGACCGGGAACGAGGAAGGGAAGGCGTCGGAACGTTGCCGGAACACGGCAATGAAGCGGTCCCGCTGCCCGTGTGAGGATTTCGTCAAGCCGGAGAGCGGCGGCGGGGCGGGAGGGGGCGGCGCGGATGGCCTGGTACTTCGGACTCGGCATCACGGGGGTCGTGCTGCTCGTCCTGTCGCTGCTCTTCGACGGGGCGCTGGAGGGTGTGTTCGACGGCGTTCTGGACGGCGCCCTGGAAGGGTGGCTGTCGTTGCCGGTCGTCGCCGGGTTCCTGGGGGCGACCGGCTTCGGCGGGGTTCTCGCGACCGAACTGCTGGACGCGGGCCCGGTGGTCGCCACCGGGTGCGGCGCTCTCCTCGGGGCCGGCGCGGCCTGGGTGACGTACCGCTTCGGCCGGGCCCTGGCGCGCGACCGGACGGCCGCCGCACCGCGGGGCGGGGACCTGGTGGGTACCGCGGGGAGTGTGGTGACCGCCATTCCGGCCGACGGGTTCGGTGAGGTGCTGCTGCGGCTCGCCGGACAGCCGGTGAAGTTCGCGGCGCGCAGTGCGGGGCCGGTCGCCCGGGGTGCCGAGGTGTGGGTGGAGGCGGCGCCCACCGCCACGTCGGTGGTCGTGCGCCCCGTGGACGCCTGAGCCCGTCTCTCCTCCTCTTTCCCTTTCTCTTTCCTTCTCTTCTCTTCTCCTCTCTTCCTCTTCTCTTCTTCTGTCTCGTGTGATTCGGGGGGTATTCGTCATGAGTTCTGTCGTGCTCGCGGTGCTGGGGGTCGTCGTGCTCCTGGTGCTGCTGGCTCTGGTCGTGGTCACCCGCTACAAGGTGGCGGGTCCCAGTGAGGCGTTTATCGTGACCGGGCGGCGTGGCAAGCAGGCCACCGATCCGGAGACCGGGCGGGTGTTCACCGACAACAGCGGGCAGAAGGTCGTGGTCGGCGGCGGGGTGTTCGTCGTGCCGTTCGTGCAGCAGCGGTTCACGCTGGACCTGTCGTCGCGGCACATCCCGGTGGCGGTGCGCGGCGCGGTCACCCTGCGCGGGATCAAGGCGAACCTCGAAGGGGTCGCCATCGTCAAGGTCGGCGGCACCGAGGACTCGATCCGGGCCGCCGCCCAGCGGTTCCTGATGCAGCAGGACGGCATCGTCGGCTTCACCCAGGAGGTGCTGTCGGGCGCGCTGCGGGCCATCGTGGGCCGGATGTCGGTGGAGGACGTGATCCGGGACCGGGCCGCGTTCGCCGGTCAGGTCGCCGAGGAGGCGGAGGCCAGCCTCTCCGGGCAGGGCCTGGTGCTGGACGCCTTCCAGATCCAGGACATCACCACCGAGGGTTCCTATCTGGAGGACCTCGGCCGTCCGGAGGCCGCGCGCGCCAAGCAGGAGGCCGACATCGCCGAGGCCGTCGCCCGGCGTGCCGCCGAGCAGGCCCGGCTGAAGGCGGAGGAGGAGATCGCGGTCGCCCAGCGGACCTTCTCCCTCAAGCAGGCCGAGATCAAGGCCGAGACGGACTCAGCCGCCGCGCAGGCGAACGCGGCCGGGCCGCTCGCCGAGGCCGCGCGGCAGCAGGACATCCTCACCCAGCAGGAGAAGGTCGCCGAGCGGCAGGCCGCGTTGAAGGACCGTCAGCTCGACACCGAGGTTCGCAAGCCCGCCGACGCCCAGCGGTACGCGGCCGAACAGGAGGCCGAGGCCCGGCGGGTGGCCCGGGTCAAGCAGGCCGAGGCGGAGCGGCTGGCCGAGATCGCGGGCGCCCAGGCGGAGGCGGAGCGGGCGCGGCTGACCGGTGAGGGCGAGAAGCAGCGGCGTACCGCGCTGGCCGAGGCGGAGGCCGTCGAGGGGCTCCGGCAGGGCGAGTCCGAGCGGGCCCGGCGGGCGGCGATCGCGGAGGCGGTGCGGCTGGAGGGCGAGGCTGAGGCGGCGGCGATCGGCGCGAAGGGGGCGGCGGAGGCCGAGGCGATGCGGCAGAAAGCGGACGCGTTCGGGCGGTACGGCGACGCGGCGGTGCTGCAGATGCTCGTCGAGGTGCTGCCGCAGGTCGTCGCCAAGGCGTCCGAACCGCTGGCCGCGGTGGACAAGATGACGGTGATCTCCACGGACGGCGCCGCGCGCATCCCTCGCGTGGTCGCCGAGAACGTCGCCCAGGGGCTCGAACTCCTCGGCTCCACCACGGGTGTCGACCTCGCGGAGCTGCTGAAGGGGGTCACGCGGGACAGGGCGCCGGTGCATGCCGGTGACAACGGCAAGGTCGAGATCGGCGAGTGAGGCGAGTGACAGGGTGAGCCTGAGGTAAAGGGAAATGGGTAGCGCTTTACCTATTGTGTAATTTTACCTTTTCGTATTGCGCTAGAATCCTTTACCAAGCGCTAACGCTCTGGTGAGCGCTTATTTGCTCATTCGTTCGAGTGGTGGTCGGAGTGGTTCGGCCGACGGCGTGTTGGGGGGCGTGACATGGGTCGAGTCATCCGCGTGCGCGTCGTGAACGCCGCGCGCGACGCCGTTCCCGATACCGGCCGCGCAGCGCGTCCGAGCGACCGCCCCGCGCACTGACACCCTCACCGCCGTAGCGGACGTCCGTCGACCGCCCGATGTGCTCGGGCGGTCGACCCGTGTCCGCGGGAACCCGCGCGCCCGTACGACGCCGCCCACGGCCCGGACACGCCTGCGCACGCACCCTCCGCGCACGCAATCCCTGCACACGCAATCCCTGCATATGCAATTCCCGCACACGCATGCGCATCCGCACGCGCACCAGGCACAGACGCCGTCACCGCACTCGTCAACGGAGGACAGACGCCCGTGCACCACACCACCGCCATGCTCATCGAACTCGGGGCGATCATCCTCGCCCTGGGGCTGCTGGGCCGCCTCGCCGGACGGGTGGGCTTCTCACCCATACCCCTCTATCTGCTCGCCGGACTCGCCTTCGGCCACGGCGGGATCCTCCCGCTGCAGGCCAGCGAGGAGTTCGTCGCCACCGGCGCCGAGATCGGCGTCATCCTGCTGCTGCTTCTGCTCGGCCTGGAGTACAGCGCCTCCGAACTCGTCACCAACCTCAAGACCCAATACCCCTCCGGCGCGGTCGACTTCGTCCTCAACGCCGCGCCCGGCGCCGCGATGGCGCTGCTGCTGGGCTGGGGGCCGGTCGCCGCCGTCGCCCTCGCGGGCGTCACCTGGATCTCCTCGTCCGGCGTCATCGCGAAGGTCCTCGGCGACCTGCGCCGCCTCGGCAACCGCGAGACGCCGGTCGTGCTGAGCATCCTCGTCCTGGAGGACCTCTCCATGGCGGTCTATCTGCCGATCCTCACCGCGCTGCTGGCCGGGGTGAGCCTGGCGGGCGGCGCGCTGACCCTGCTGATCGCGCTGGGCACCGTGGTCACCGTCCTCTATGTCGCCCTGCGCCACGGCCGGTTGATCAGCCGTGCCGTCTCCTCCGACAACGCCGAGATGCTCCTCCTCGTCGTCCTCGGTCTCACGCTCGTCGTCGCCGGGATCGCCCAGCATCTCCAGGTGTCGGCCGCCGTGGGCGCGTTCCTGGTCGGGATCGCGCTGTCCGGTGAGGTCGCCGAGGGGGCCAGCAGCATCCTGACGCCGCTGCGGGACCTCTTCGCCGCCGTCTTCTTCGTCTTCTTCGGCCTGCACACCGACCCCGCCGACATCCCGCCCGTCCTCCTCCCGGCCCTCGCACTGGCCGCCGTCACCACGCTCACGAAGATCGCCACCGGGTACTGGGCCGCCCGGCGGGCCGGGATCTCCGTCAAGGGCCGCTGGCGGGCGGGCGGAACCCTGGTCGCGCGCGGCGAGTTCTCCATCGTCATCGCCGGCCTCGCGGTCGGGGTCGAGCCCCGCGTCGGCCCTCTCGCCACGGCCTACGTCCTCATCCTGGTCGTCCTCGGCCCCCTCACCGCCCGCTGGACCGAACCCCTGGCCCACCGCCTCACCCGCCGCGCCCCGACCCCACCCCAGGAGACACGGCCCGAGCCGGCCCCGGAGCCCACGGAAGCGGCGGTCCACGCGAACGCGTGAAAGGGCGGACGATGTGGGGCGGGCGACCGCGATATGCGCGGGACCGCGATGGGCGGGGGACCGCGATGGGCGTGGGACGGAGACGGGGGCGAGGACATGAACACACCGCACAGGAACGGCAGCAGTGCCCGGAACGCGGGCGACGACTCCGGCGGGACCGGCCCGGCCCCGGCGCCGGCCGGCACCCTCGCACCCGGCACAGCCGGCCCCACTCCGGCCGCGGCCCTGCCCCTCACCCCCGTACAACCCATCCCCATACGACCCACCACCCCCGCCGAGGAGTTCCTCGACGGGTTCGAGCGGATCGTCGCGGACGCCGCGCCCACCGGGCGGCGGCTGACGCGGGACGAGATCGAGTCGCGGCGGGCGCTCGGGGCGCGGGCGGCGGAGGCGGGGCACGGCTGGCGGTCGCTGGTGCGGGCGCATCTCGCGGCCGGCCGGGAGAACTGGCCGCGGGCGGCCGACCCGGACAGCGTCCTCGCCGTCATCGAACAGGCCGTGGACGCCTTCGCCGACGGCTACGAACGCGCCCAGCGGCTCGTGGTCCGCAAGGAGGAGGCCGCCCGCCGGGAGTTCATCGACGACCTCCTGCACGGCCGCGGCGACCAGGGCCAACTCGCCGCCCGCTCCGAACGGTTCGGGCTGCGCCTGTCCCGCGCGCACGCCGTCGCCGTGGCCGAGGGACCGGAGAAGTACGACGAGACCGACCCCGTACCCCGCCAGGTGGCGAGCGACCTGTTCGCGCGCTTCGAGAACCGCCGCATCCTGTTCACCACCAAGGACGGCCGGATGGTGTGCATCGCCCCCGGCGACCAGGACGACGTCCTCACCCACTTCGCCAAACGCGTCTACGCCGCCACCGGCCGGGCCCAGGTCGCCATCGGCCGCTCCCGGCCCGGCACGGTCGGCATCGGCCACAGTTACGAGGAGGCCCTCAACGCCCTGGACGTCGCCCAGCGGATGGGCCTCGACGAGCCGCTGCTGCGCGCCGCCGACCTGCTGGTCTTCCCGGTCCTGGCCCGGGACCGCCAGGCCCTGGTCGACCTGGTGGGCAGCACGCTCGGCCCGCTGGAGCAGGCGCGCGGCGGGGCCCGGCCCCTGCTGGACACCCTCACCGCGTACTTCGACACGGGATGTGTGGCCGCCTCGACCGCCCGGCGGCTCTCCCTCAGCGTGCGGGCCCTCACCTACCGGCTGGCCCGCGTCCACACGCTCACCGGTTCCGACCCGACCGAGCCCGCCGACCGCTACACCCTCCAGACCGCGGTCATCGGCGCCCGCCTTCTCAACTGGCCGACGCGGCCCCTGAGTTCCACGGAGGTGTCTTCGTGAGGGTGATCTGCCCGCCTGGCCGGCGGTGTTCTGCTACTTCACCTTGTGGTGCGGGGACGGGCTCGACCGGCGGATCCGGGAACTCCTGCGCTGCCCGGTGAGGGAGAAGCCCCGCCGATCAGGCCCGTCACGCATCGGTGGCGGCGTTCGACCTCCCCAGGCATCCCGCCGCCTCCTCGTCCGCAGTCCGTCGAATGCCCCGGGCGGCGGACACGAAACAGACAGATCTTGCGGGGTGTGTGGAGATCAGGTCGGGGCACACGGCGGGACGGAGGTTGGTAACCATGGCTGGTCGGCTTCTTCGCGCGCTCTGCCGGACCGAGTGGGAAGCGAGGCCGCTGGTATCGCTGGTAGGACGCCAGCTGTGGGCGGGGGCGCACCGATCACCGGTGCGCCCCCGCCCACGTCTGGATGTCTCTCCCGTCCTCAGCAGGAACCGGCCCGTACCAGGAGCAGCGCTTTCAGGCTGCCGCGGCGAGGCCGAGGCCGATGCCGATGAACAGCCAGCCGGTCGTCAGTTCCCAGCGGTGGCGGACCTTCGGGCGGGCGAGGAATGCCCGTAGTCGCGCGGTGACGGCGACAACGATGAACCAGTAGGCGACACCGATGACGATGTCCAGGGTGCCGAGGAAGAAGATCTGCCGCGATGCCGAGCCGCCGCCGTGGACGAACTGCGGCAGGATGCTGAGAAAGAACAGAGCCGCCTTGGGGTTCAGCACATTGGTGAGGAAACCCTGGGTGAAGCCGGATCGCCACTCGCCGTGGACCGGGCCGTCGTCGGCCGAGGCCCGCGGGGGAGCGCTGTCTCCCAGGCCGTCGGTCGCCTCGGCCGCCTCTGGCCCGGCGGTCCGTCGCGCGGCCAGCACGGCTCGCACTCCCAGGTAGACGAGGTAGGCCGCGCCCAACAGCTTGATGGTGTCGTAGACCGCCGGTGACCGGGCGGCGATCAGCGACAGTCCGACCGCGGCGGCGAGCATGTGCACGCACAGTCCGGTCTGGGCGCCCAGCGCCGCGGCCCGTCCCTTGGCGGGATTCTCGGTGGCCGATCTCACCACCACGAGGAAGTCCGGGCCGGGGACCACATACGCCACCAGCACTACGCCGAGGAAGCCGACGAGGTCGACCGACATCCGTTCTCCCCTTTCGCAGCCCCCGCGGCCGGTCCGCCGCGGGGATCTCGGGTCCAAGAGGTGGGGTGCCCGGATCCGGTCAGGCTACGAGGGCCCGCCCGCCGACCACGGAGGCAACGGACTCGTCGAGTATCCCGAGGCCCAGCTCCAGTTGCTCGTCCGCCACGGTCAGCGGCGGCAGAACCTTGGCCACCTCGTCGTGCGGCCCGGCCGTCTCCAGCAGCAGACCGCCCCGGTACGCGGCGTCACACACCTCGCGGGCCGCGCCCGGACGGCCGAAGGGCAGCGCCCACGCGAGGCCGCGCCCGCGCGGGGCGGGCAGTCCGTACCGGCGGGCGGTGCCGGCGAGTGCGCGGCCCACACGCTCGCCCAGCACCGCCGTCCGGGCCTCCAGCGCACCGTCGGACCAGAACAACTCCAGCGCCCGGGCAGCGGTGACGAACGCCGGGTTGTAGCCACGGAAGGTGCCGTTGTGCTCGCCGGGCTTCCACACGTCGTACTCGGGACGCATCAGCGTGAGGGCCATGGGCATCCCGTACCCGCTGATGGACTTGGACAGGCAGACGATGTCGGGGACCACGCCGGCCGGTTCGAAGGAGAAGAACGGCCCGGTGCGCCCGCAGCCCATCTGGATGTCGTCCACCACCAGCAGCGTGCCGTGCTCCCGGGCCCAGCGGGCCAGGGCGCGCAGCCAGGCCGGACGGGCCGGGTTGACCCCGCCCTCGCCCTGCACGGTCTCCACCACCACGGCCGCGGGCACCTCGTCCTCGGCGACGCCGTTCAGCGACCGGACGAGCCGGGCCACCGCCTGCTCGTCGTCGTCGGCGGGATCGTCGAAGGGCAGCGGCACGGTGTACGTCAGCGGTACGCCCGCTCCGGCGCGCTTCATGGGGTTGGCGGTGACGGCCAGTGCCCCGAGCGTCATGCCGTGGAAGCCGCCCTGGAAGTAGACGACGGTGTGCCGTCCGGTGACCTTGCGGGCGAGTTTGCGTGCGGCCTCGACCGCGTTGGTGCCGCCGGGGCCGGGGAACTGGACGCGGTAGTCCAGGCCGCGTGGGGTGAGGACCAGGTCCCGCAGCCGCTCCAGGAAGCCGCGTTGGGCCGTGGTGTGCATGTCGAGTCCGTGCGTGACGCCGTCGCCGGAGAGGTATTCCAGCAGCGCGGCCTTCAGTTCGGGCGGATTGTGCCCGTAGTTGAGAGCGCCGGCGCCGGCGAAGAAGTCGATGAAGGACCTGCCGGACTCGTCGCGCAGCACGGCGCCGCAGCCGGTGGTGAACACGGTGGGCCAGGCCCGGCTGTAGCTGCGGACCGCTGATTCCATGGTGCCGAATACGCTCATGCTCATCCCTGTCAGGTACCGGTACGAGTGGGGTCAGAGGGCCACGGCCTGCTGGTGGCGCTGGTAGAGCACCAGGGCCTGGGCCGTGGGATCCTGCGTGGTCCACAGGACGCGGCCGATCAGGAGGGTGTGGTCGAGTGCGGTGGGCGCCTGGTCGAGGCGGCACACCACGGTGGCGGCGGTTCCCTCCAGGGCGGGGCAGCCCTCCTCCTCCCGGTAGGGGACGCCCTCGAAACGCTCCGGCGCCGGCAGCCGGGCGAAGCGGTCCATGAGGTCCCGCTGCCGCCAGCTGAGGATGTTGACCGCGAAGCCGCCGTGGTCCCGTACCTGCCGCACGGTGCGGCCGCTGCTGGCGAGCGAGACGAGCACCGAAGGCGGCTCGGTGGACAGGGAGAGCACCGCGTTGGCGGTGCAGCCGACCGGGCCGTCCGGGCCGGCGGTGGTGATGACGGCGACGCCGGTGGCCAACTGGGCCATCGCGGAGCAGAATTCCTCGCGCCCGGGCAGCGCGGTGCGGGTGGTGGTCACGGTCACGGGACCGGGTTCCTTTCGCTGGGGGGCGCGTGGGAGACGCCGGGGGCGGCCCGCTCCGCGGGAACGGGGCGGGGGGTGCCCGGTGTGGCCGGGCGGGCGGTGTCCAGGGCGGCGAGGACGGCTCGGCGGTCTGTCTTGCCGTTGAGATTGAGCGGCAGTTCCGGCAGGCGCAGCAGGGTGCCGGGCACCATGTAGGCGGGCAGCCGCTCCCGCAGGGCCTCCAGCAGCGCCGCGGAGTCGTGGGCGTCGCCGGTGTAGACGGCCTGCAGAACGGGAGCGGACCGGTCGTCGCGGGCCACCACGACGGCGTCGGCCACGCCGGGACGCGAGCGCAGTGCCTCCTCGATCTCGCCCAGTTCGACGCGGTAGCCGCTGATCTTGACCTGGCTGTCGAGACGGCCCAGGTGAACGAGCTCACCGCCGTCCCTCGTCACCCGGTCACCGGTCCGGTACCAGTGGGCCTCGGTGAGCAGTCCGCCCTCGTAGGGCCGGAGGCCCGTACCGGGCTCGCCGACGGCGAAGCGGCCCGGGTCGTCGGCCGGGTCCAGGTAGCCGGGGAACCGCTGCGCACCGCGTACCAGGAGTTCTCCCTCGTCGGCGGGGCGCATCCGCTCGTCCACCACCAGGGTCTCGGCGCCCGGGTGGGCGGTGCCGATGGGCAGGGTGCCGTTGGCGGTGCGCGGCCAGTCGGCCGGGTCGGCGGGGAGGCGGAAGCCGGTGCAGGTGACCGTCAGCTCCGTGGGGCCGTAGAGGTTCTCCAGCCACGCGCCGGGGGCTGCCGCGGCGAACGACCGGGCCGGTTGCAGGGTGAGCGGCTCACCGGCGAAGGCCGCGTAGCGCAGCGTCGGCATCGAGTCGGTCCCCAGCCGCCGCAGCCGGGCGGCGAGCGAGACGACCGACGGCACGGAGAACCAGTGGGTCAGCCGGTGCCGCGCCACGAATCCGGCCGGGTCCATGAGTTCGTCCCGGGTGGGCACGACCAGGGCGGCGCCGGTGCTCCAGGCCACGAACATGTCGAAGACGGACGGGTCGAAGGTCAGGTCGAAGGTCTGGGAGAGCCGGCTGTCCGGCCCGGCGCCGGTCCGTTCGACCGCGTGGTCCAGGTAGGCGTCGGTGTTGGCGTGGCTGATCACCACACCTTTGGGCCGGCCGGTGGAGCCCGAGGTGAACAGGATGTAGGCGGTGTCCCGCGGACCGGGTCCGGCGAGATCGGACATGCCGGGGCTGTCCGTGGTGTCCGTGAGGGCGACCGGGACGAGCGGCGCGGCTCGTCCCGCCGGGGCCGCGTCGCTCGCCGCGTCGGCCAGCACCAGGGCCGCACCGGACTGCCGTACGACGGTCTCGTTGCGGCCCGGCGGGGCGGCCGGGTTGAGCGGGACCACCGCGGCTCCCAGCCGCTGCACCGCCAGGTAGGCGGCGTACGTCACGGGTGTCCGCTCCGCCAGCAGGGCGACGCGGCGGGGCGGGGGTGTGCCGGCGCACAGCCGGGCGGCCAGCGCCTCGGCGTGCGTGCGCAGTTCGGCGTAGGACAGCGTGGTGGATCCGGCGGTGAGCGCGGGGCGGCCGGGGTGGCGGCCGGCCGTGCGGGCGAAGCGGTCCCACAGGGTGAGCGTGGACGTCGGCACCGGGATCACCTCTCCTGTCGTTCGGGTGACGGGGTGACTGTGGGACGCGCCGTCGGGACGCCGTAGCCATGAGCCGCGTGCAGCGGCGAGGCCGCGGCTTCCAGCTCCGCCAGTGCGGTGAACGCGCCGCTGACCAGGGAGGGCCGGGGGCGGCCCCGGCGGGCCGAGTTGGCGGCGAACCGGAGCATCCGTGGCAGCTCGCGCCACTTCGCGGTGGTGGCGTCGACGGTCTCGCGCTGCGTCGGGGACAGCTCCGCGCCCGCGGCGGCCAGCAGATGGGCGTCGCGGAACATGTGGTGCCGCGCCGCCGCCCAGACGTCTTCCAGCACGCCCCGCGGGCCGTCGCCGTCCATGTCCGCCAGCACCAGCCGCGCGGTCTCCTCCAGGGCGCCGGCTCCGGTCAGCCAGCCTTCGCCGGGCAACTGCTCCTCGGTGGTCCCCTCTTCCTCGGCCAGCCACTGGTAGGTCTCGTGCGACGGCAGCGCCACCGGGAAGCCGAAGGCCAGCCGGTTGCGTGTGCGGTGCACCTGCGACAACCCGCGGGGGAAGGCCAGCAGAGCCGTGAACTCGGCCCCCGACAGCTCTCCCGAGAACGGGTCCTGGGAGCCGCCGTCGCTGAACAGGGCGGTGAAGCCGTCCACCACGTGCCAGGACCCGTCCGGTGTGGGGCCGTCCACCATGACCAGGTGGGGTGCGTGGTCGTCGGCCGCACCGGACAGCCAGGGCAGCGCCCCGCTGTCGGCGACCACCAACACCCTGTCGCGTTCGGCCAGTTCGGCGGCGATGCCCGTGCGGGCCGCCTCCGCGTCGGGGGCACCCCGGTAGCCGAGCCTGCGTCCGCCGGGCAGGTTGTTCAGGGCACGGTCGTGGTGCGAGAAGCTTCCGGTGGACGGGTCGACCGCGAGCCGCACGGACCGGGCCGGCAGGTCGGTGGAGTCGGGGGCGCGTGCGGACAGGTAGCCGGCGAGGTTCTCCGTGTAGCAGCTCAGCCCCACGCTGTCGGGAACGTGTGAATCGGTACGCATCGGGATCCTCCGTGAAACGGAAGCGGTGATACTGCGGACCCGCATCCCGTGTCGAGCGGGGCGGGGTGTGGTGTCATGTCGGCCGGAGTGCGGTGTCATGCCGGCCGGGCGGCCGGTCCGAAGGCGCAGGCCAGGGCGGCCTTCTCGCTGTCCGCCGGGGTCGGCCGGGCCGAGCGGCGCCACAGCAGCGCACCCCAGGACCCGGCCTGGCCGTCCGGCTCGGCCCGCACACGCCAGGGCGCACCGGACAGGCCCGTACCGTTCGCTTTCACACACGCCTCCTGGACGGTCCATATCCGGGCGAAGACCTCGGCGGCCCGGTCGGGGGACAGGGACGCCAGCCGCAGTGCCGTCTCCGGCGGGCAGCAGCGGCGGACCATCGCGGGCGACGGTGGGCGGGGCACCTGCACGTCGACACCGACGTCCCGTCCGACGCCGACGGCGGCTGCCACGTACGGGCCGCTGTGGGAGACGCTGACCCCGGTCCGGGGCGACCAGGGCAGCCGGGGCCGGCCGGCCGGCTCGGGGACGACCGGCGCGTGGGCGTCGGCCTCGCCGGTGACCTCGGCGAGGAGAAGACGCAGCAGCGCCCGCCCGGCCAGGTGTTCGCGGGCACGCCAGGCCGCCATCGCGGCGGCCGAGCGGTGCTCCTCGGGTCGTAGTCGGTCCATGACGGTGGGCGTCGCCAGCACGGCGTTCGTGCGCGCCACGGTGACGGTCACGTCCGGAGCCGGTTGCCACAGGCGGGCCACCGGGTCACGGCCCGGACGGGACGCCCGGCCGTCCGGGCGGAGCCGGGCGGAGGGCGTCCACGCGGCGGCCGGAGGGGCGGTCACGGTCCCGGCCGGCGGGAGGGTGAAGGTGTCAGACAAGGGTGGTCTCCTGGTCCAGCAGGCTCAGCGAACCGTTGGCGAGGTGCAGCCGGTCGTTGCCGTAGTTCAGTGAGGCGGAACGCAGGTCACGCAGGGCGCGTTCCAGGGCGAGCGGCTGGTCGCGCAGATAGCCGTGGCGCAGTCCGACCAGCTCGATCAGCTCCTCCACGGCGGCGGGGCACTGCTCGGACGCCGTCACCTTCAAGGCGTTGACGAGCAGTTGCCAGGGTGCGCCGCCCCGCTCCCGCTCGGAGAGGGACAGGTAGACGTCGGTGGCGTGGCTCAGCATGGCCTGGACGGTGTCGACGCGCTGGCGGGCCCGGGACAGCCGGGTCAGCAGCAACTCGCTCTTGAGGTCCCGCCTGTGCCGTTCGTCGGGGCTGCGCAGCATCCGCACGGTGCGGGAGAGCGCGCCGGCCGCCGTGCCCAGCCAGCAGGCGCTCCAGCCGAGATGGGCCAGCGGGGCGAAGACGTCGACGGTCACGCGGCGGAAGTCGCCGTGGGCGCCCACGACCTGATCGTGCGGCACCGCTCCGGTGAACCGCATCGGCACGCTGTGCGTGCCGCGCATACCCATGGGGTCCCAGCCCCCGAGCACCTGTACGTCCAGTTGGCCGCGCTCGGCGTAGACCAGCGACACCTGGTTGTCGGAGCCGGCGCCGGGGGCGAGGACGGTCATCAGATAGGCGTCCGCGTACGCGCCGCCGGTGACGATCGGCGCCATCCGGTCCAGCTCGATGAGGTCGCCCTCGCGCCGGGTGCCGGTCCCGGAGCTGAGCAGATGGCCGCCCTTGCCGGCCTCGGTGGTGACCGACCCCAGGTAGAGATCCCCCCGGGCGACCCGCGGCAGCACCCGCTCGCGCAGGTCCTCGGAGGCGTGGTGGACCAGTGCCGCCACCTGCTGGCCGTGCATGGCGAACACCATGGCCGCGGACATGTCCTGACGGGCGATCCGCTGCGAGACGGCCAGCAGGTCGGGGACGGTGCCGTCCAGTCCGCCGTAGCGGGCGGGGACCAGCAGACCCAGCAGGCCGGAGGTCCGCATCGCGGTCAGGCCCTCCACCGGGAAGCACGCCTTCTCGTCGCTCTCGGCGGCGTGCTGCCCGACGGTGGCGAGGACGGGTTCCAGGCGCTCGGCCGGCGTTGCGTCGAGGGCCTTCACCGGGCGTCCGTCAGGGAGTCGGAGCGTGCGTCCGCCACGGCCGACCACAGGGCGCCGGCGGTCTCGAAGTTGGCGTCCGTGAGCTGGTCGTCGGGGAGGGTCACCCCGCAGTTGTCCTCCAGGTCGAAGACGAGGTCGATGGCCTGCATGGAGTTGAGCCCCAGGTCACGCAGCCGGTCCTCGGGCCGGAGCTCCTGCTCGGGGGCGAGGTAGCGCAGGTGGGGGCGGAGGGTGTCGACGAAAGCCTGGTCCATGGTGCTTCTCCTGATGGTGGGTTGGGGTGTGTGCGTGTGTGCGTGTGTGCGTGTGTGCGTGTGTGCGCGTGCGCGGGTGCGCGAGGTAAGGGGGTGCCGGTACCTCGGACGGTCCCGAGGCCGTACGGGTGGTCAGCCGTCGGCGCGCCGGAGGAAGGTCAGCCGGTCGCTGCGCAGCAGGCGGCCGCCGTCGGTGACGACCTCCAGCGGGGCCGGGTGGCCGAGGAAGAGCACCAGGCTGGCGTGCAGGCCGTAGGCACCCGTGTTCGGCACGGCGAGCAGGTCACCGGGGGCGACGGCGGGCAGCGGGTGCGACCGCGCCCAGGTGTCGAGCGGGGTGCACAGGGGGCCGCAGATCATGGCGGTGCCAGTCGGGTCGGTGGGGTCGTCCGGTGCGTGGGTGTCCTCCGGTCCGGTGCCGTGGGGCGGGACGACGGACGGGTGCAGCGGCGGGACCCTGCGCAGACCGGCCATGCCGCCGAGGTGGTTGATGCCGGTGTCCAGGACCACGACCCGCTGCCCGTGGGAGGACTTGACGTCCAGGACCCGGGTCAGCAGCTGCCCGCAGGTGGCCGTCAGATAGCGGCCCGACTCGAAGGCCACGGTGGGCGCGCGCCTGCGCCAACCGGGCAGTTCCTCGTCCAGTCGGCGCTCCAGACGGTCGGCGAGTCCCGGGTAGGCGGGGAGTTCACCGGCGCGGGCGTAGGGGGCGCCGAAGCCGCCGCCGAGGTCGATGGTGCGCAGGGGCACCCCGAGTGCCTCGCGCAGGTCGCGCGCCACGGTGATCGCCTCACCGAAGGAGCTGCCGAGCGCCTCCTCGTCGGCGATGTTGGTGGCCAGATAGAGGTGGAGGCCGTCGATCCGGGCGTGCTCGCCGCCGGTGTACCGCTCGGGGTGGGCGGTGATGTCGTCGGCGTCGGCGCCGAACGCCGAGGGGTCGCCGGTCATCCGCAGCCCGGCTCCGCGACTGCCGCCACCGGGGTTGACGCGCAGGAGGTAGGTGACGCTCACGCCGTGCCGGGCGGCGGCGCCGTCGAGCTGGCCGATGCCGTGCACGGAGTCCACCGCGAAGTCGCGTACTCCCGCCCTGAGCGCTCGGTCGAGGTCCTCGTCGCGTTTGCCGGGGCCGGTGTAGAGGATGTCGTGGGCCGCGACCCCTGCCTCCAGGGCGGCGTCCAGTTCGCCGGGTGAGCTGACCTCGGCCCGGCAGCCCAGCTCGTGCAGTGCGGCCACCACGGCCGGGTGCGGGTTGGCCTTGAGCGAGTAGTACAGCTCGCTCGGTTCCGGCAGCCATGACCTCAGCCGGGCGTGCGCGGAGCGCACCACGGCCAGGTCGTAGACATACGCCGGGGTCGCCGTGCCGGGCGGCACGGGCGCGGCGGACGGTCGGGGGGCCGAGGTGCGCGCGGCGGCGGGCCCGGTGGGGGAGACGGTGTCAGTCGCGGCGGGCCCGGTGGGGGAGACGGTGTCAGTCACGGACGGCCTCCGCGAGCTGTCCGGCCAGTACGGCCTTCGCGATCTTGCCGTTGGCGTTGACCGGCAGCGTGTCGACCGCGTGGCACACCCGGGGCACCTTGTAGTCCTCCAGGTGCTCGCGCAGCCGGGCCGGCACGGTGACAGGGTCGGCCGTGCCGGTGACCACCAGGACCGCCTCGGGGCGCGAACCGTCGGGCGTCAGTACGGCCGCGGTGCTGACGTCCGGCAGTCGGCGGGCGGCGGCCTCGACCTCGATGGAGCTGACCCGGAACCCGTCCTGCTTGTAGATGTCGTCGCGGCGTCCGGCGAAGTACAGCCGCCCCGCTTCATCGGTCCACCCGTAGTCCCCGGTGCGCAGCTCGGGAAAAAGGCCCTCGCGGCGGGGGAAGCGGGAGGCGGTGAGTTCGGGCCGGCGCCAGTAGCCGGCCATGACGTTCGGTCCGCGCACGGTGATCTCGCCGACCTCCCCGGCCGGCAGCCGTTCACCGGCCTCGTTCACCACGAAGACCTCGGTACCGGTCAGCGGGAGCCCGCAGCTGCCGGGGCGGATCAGGTCCTCGTCCGGCTCGGCGATGGTGAGCCGCTTGCACTCGGTGAGTCCGAACATCAGCTGCACGCGCAGGCCGGGAAGCACCTCGCGCAGTCCGCTCGGTATGTCGGCGGGCAGCGCGGCGCCGGTGTTGGTGAGCAGCCGCAGCGGCGGACGCTCCCCGCCGCGCCTGCGCAGCAGCCTCAGCAGCGCGGCGGACACCGGCGGCACGGCCGGCAGCACGGTCGCCCGGCTGCGCACCAGGTTGGCCAGGAGCGCGGGGCCGGACTCGGTGGCCGAGCCGAGCCACACGTGGCAGCCCGCGAGGGCGGAGAGGAAGACCTGGTACAGGCCGTAGTCGAAGGAGAGCGGCAGCGGGCAGTAGACGACGTCGTCGGCGCGGTACGCCAGCCGCTCGGCGATGGCGTGCACGGCGAACGTCATCTGCTGGTGGGTGGAGACCACCGCCTTGGGCATGGCGGTGGTGCCGGAGGTGTAGATCAGGCAGACCGGATCGACCGGAAGCGGCCCGCTGTCCACGGCGGTGTCGCCCGCACGACCGGCGCCGGCTTCGTCCGTGGCATCGGCCGCCGGCTTCGTGTCCGCCTCGACGTCCAGGTCCTCCGGAGCGGCCTCGACGTCCAGGTCCTCCGGAGCGGCCACGGCGATACCGGCCTCGCGCACGGCGTCCCGGGTGGCGGGCGACGCGGCGATCGCGAGGACCGGTTCGCAGTCGGCCAGCACGTGACGCAGCACGTCGCCGCGTACCTGCTCGTGCAGGACGGAGAAGACGACGCCGAGCCGGGAGGCCCCGAACAGCAGCGGCACCAGGAGAGGGCCGCTGTCACTGGTGACGACCAGGCGGTCGCCGCGGCGCAGTCCGCGGGCGCGCAGCTCCCTGGCGCAGCGGTGGCTGGCGTCGACCAGTTCGGCGCGGCCGAGGGTGAGGTCGCCGCAGGTGACGGCCGGGGCGGTGGGGTCGGTGGTGGGGGCGTCGAGGAGTTCGTGCAGCACGGTGGCGTGCGGGCGGGTGCTCACGGGTGCGTCACCTCCGTGCCGGCGGTGGTGCGCAGCACGAGGCCGACCAGTCCGTCCACGCGTCGCAGGACGGCCGGTTCGAGGTCGCCGGGGGCGAACTCCACGCCGTAGGAGCCCTCCAGGCGCTCCACCGTCTCCACCATCTGGAAGGAGGCGTAGCCGTCGAGCCGGCTCAGGTCGTCGGTGGCGGCGACCATCTCGGGGGCTGCGCCGAGGACGTCGGCGACGGTCTCCACCACCGTCCGGCGTACCTCCGCCTTCCGGCGTACCTCCGCGGGTTCCTGGGGCATGGTGTCTCCTGGTCCGGTGCCGACTGCTTCCACGGCGAACCGGGCGTCCGCGCGCAGCAGTTCGACGAGGCGGGTGTGGATCTGCGGGGGCACGGGGCGGCCGCGCTGGACCCGGCGTGCGGCCAGGTAGCACTGGCCGGCCAGGTCGTCCCAGGCGGCTGCCTGGTCGCGGGTGGTGTGCGCGAGCGTGGAACCCGGCGCGTGATGGGCCGCCCAGGTGGCGTGCAGCCGTCGCGAGCGGTTCAGCAGCCAGGTCTCCAGCAGCAGTGCCGTGCACGCCTCCTGCTGATCGGGGTGGTCGCGGAAGGCTGCCGCGTAGCGCTCGGGGGTGTCGCCCGCCAGCAGCAGGTCCGCGTCCCGGGCGTTCTCGGCGAGCGTCTCGGACACCGGCGGGTGGGCGGCCGGCGCGGAGCGTACCGTCACCGGCAGGACGGACGAGCCGTCGAACAGGGCCGCCGCCTGCGCGTGGTCGTAGGCGCACACCACCGGCTCCGCCCGGCCGTAGGGCGTCTCGTTGTCATAGGCGTCCACCGCCTCGACACGTGTGCCCCCGTCCGCCACCCGCAACAGCACGCTGTGATCCATGTGTTGGTGCCCGTGGTAGGGCAGCCACGGCATGCGCCAGGCGTCGCCCACGACGTACAGGGGGCTGCCGTCCTCGGGGAGCAGGTCCAGCAGCGCCCGGCCTTCCGTCAAAGGCCGCCGCGCTCGCAGGTCGAGCCCGAGGGGGCCGCCCATCCACGCGATCTGTTCGGTCGGCGTCTGCTCGACCGTGGGCAGGTGTGTGCCTTCGCCGAAGCGCGGGGCGAACCGCAGCCGGCCGCCGAGTTCCAGGTGGGCGCCCGGTCCATGGGTCGCGTGGGCGAGGACGGCGGCGTTGGCCTGGATGCAGTCCAGCGCCGTGGTGTCGATGGCCCGGACCGCCTCGATCAGCGGGTCGGTGGCGGGGGCGGAGGGCTCCGTCGACGTGCTCACGCGACACGCTCCCCGGACCCGCCGGCCGTGGTCCGCACGATATTCACCAGGTCTCCGACCGTGTAGACGCCGGCGAGCCGTTCGTCGGGGATGGTGATGCCGAAGGAGTCCTCGATGTCCTCCAGTACGTGCACGGTCGCCATCGAGTCCAGGCGCAGGTCCTGCTCCAGGCGGGTCTCGGGCGTCAGGACGGCAGGATCGGCGGGAGGGTGTTCGGTGCGCGCTCGGATCAGCGGAGTCAGGGTGCGCAGGATGTCGTTCGTGGTCATCGGTGAAGGTCTCCTCCGCGTACGACTGCGGAAAGGTGGGGGATGGTGAGCAGGCGTGTGACCGCCGTCGCCCGGCCACGCCTCAGTGCGAGGTGGGCAGTGTGTGCGCAGGATGCGCACGGGCAGCACGGTGTGCCGACCCGGTGTTCACAAGGCGCGGTACGAGATTTCCTGGTGGCTTCTCACGACTCGACGGGGGCGCGACGACAAAGACGTCCGGAGAAGACGGGCTCGGCGAAGAGAGTTCTGCGCCAGGGCATTCTCCTCATTGCGAACTCGTTCCATTTCGTCCTCGGTCCCGCCTCGGCAGGAACCGCCCATCGAGTTGACGTGATCGAAGATACGGTTAGCCAGGCTGACGGTATCCATGCAGAACACACCGAGGAGTGTCCGAAAGGGGCAGCGGAAGGAACATCTCCATTTCAAACCGGTGGGTGAAGATCGTTGGGTCGAATCCGGCCGCTCCGTGGAAACGGCTGGTGACAGGCCGTCAACCCGTTCGTCACCTGCGGAACGAAAGGCGCGCGGCGTCACACCGCTCACGAGAAGATCTTCATTTCCCTACAGAAACCAGCCAGAGACGGTTTTCGCCAGTTTCCCCCGCGCCGACACGGGGACCTGTGCTGTGCATGTATTCCGACGATGAAAAACGCTCCTGGTGCCCTCAGGCGTGCGCTTGACGAGGATTAGCGCGGTAAGCCCCCCATGCCATGCCGTCCTCACAGAGGAACATTCCGGTAAGACCGCCCCATCGCATTATGCGCAGCGCCATCGCATCCCCGAAAAGCATCCCCGAAAGGCATCCCGAAAGGCATCCATGACCGACTCCGACGCCCCTCACCTCACCCTGCGTGCCCCTCGCCCGGCGGACGCCCCGGCGGTATGGCGGTTGGTGCGCGACTCCGACATCCTCGACACCAACAGCCTCTACTACTACAACCTCTGGTTCCGCGACTTCGCCGACATGTCCATCGTCGCGGCGACCGGCGACCACCGGATCGTGGGCTTCGTCACCGCCTACGTCCGCCCGGCCCGGCCCGACACCCTGATGGCCTGGCAGTCGGCCGTCGCTCCCGATCACCACGCGCCCGGCCTCGCTGTGCGGATGATGCACGAACTCGCGGACCGCGCCGCGGGCCACGGAGTCACCTGCGTCGAGACCACCATCAACCCCGGCAACCGCGCCGTCGCCCTGATGATGCGGAAATTCGCCCATGAGCGCGGACTCGACGTCCACACCGAAGTCCTCTTCCGGAGCGAGGACTTCCCCGACGACGGGGCGCACACCCACCCCCCGGAGGTGCTGTACCGGATGACTCCCACCGTGCCGGCTCCGGCCGGGCACACCGTCGCGGCCGTGGCGAGCCGGCGATGACGGACACACCGTTCCACGTCACCGTGGCCGACGGCCTCGCCCTCGTCACCATCGTCGGCAGCGGCAAGGGAAACGCCCTCGGCGGTTCCTTCTGGGACGAGCTGCGTGACTTCATGGACCGGGCCGGCCTCCGGGACGACATCCGCGCCATCGCCCTCATCGGCGAGGGAGCGACCTTTTCTGTCGGTATGGACCTGCGATGGTACGTCGTACGACTTCGTCGGGCTCAGCGCGCACGGGAGCGCTCCTTCATGGACGAGGACGTACGCCTACTCCAGCAGGCGGTGACCGCCGTCGCGGACTGCCCCAAGCCGGTCGTCGCCCTCATCGACGGCGAGTGCACCGGAGCCGCCCTGGAACTGGTCAGCGCCTGCGACATCCGCTACGCCACCCGGCACGCCCATTTCGCTTTGCCTGAAGCCGAGTTGGGCGTGGTGGCCGACCTGGGCGGGCTCCAGCGACTTCCGCTGCTGATCAACCAGGGGCAGCTGCGCGAGCTGGCGTTCACCGGCCGCACCATCGACGCCGAACGCGCGAGCCGTATCGGGCTGGTCAACGACGTGTTCGCCGACCAGTCCGCCCTGCACCGCGCCGCCCGCCGACTGACCGACGACCTGCGCCGGCACCCCGCACACGTCATGGAAGGGATCAAGCGCACTCTCGACACCGTCAACAGGGACGGCATACGGCGCGGCCTCGACCATTCCGCCCGATGGAACAGCGGCCACACCGGGCCCGAGGGCCTGGGCCAGGCCATGAGCGCCCGGCTGCGAGGTCCCGCTTCGCCGGGCGAGACCGCCCGGCTCCGTAGCACGGCCGCACCCTGAGTCGGCACACCGCAACGACCCGTCACAGCTTGGCTTTAGACGACACGGTGTCACACGGCACCGAGCTACGAGGAGTCCCCACATGAGCCAGCCCACCCCGGGACGGTCCCGGCCGCTCGTCCGCGGTCTCGCACCGCGCTTCGCCCTCCTGATCGGCGACCCACGAGTAGCCTCGGCCCTGCAGGTGTCCTGCGTGGACGACGTCATCGACGTCCACTACCCCGAGAGCCACATCAGCTGCCGCCTCCTGCTCCGACCGACCGCCGGCCAACTGCTGTGCGCCTTCAGCGTCACCCACCTCGCCCGCGACGGCTCGGCCGAGGAACACCACCGCATGGACCTCACGCTCGATGGTCCTCTCGGGTCCGTCGCACAGCGCGAGGCCATCCTCGACCGGCTCCACGCGTTCCGGTGCGCGGCCACCGCGTCTCGCGTCCGTGTCGCCACTCGCATCCTGGGCCGCGCGAGCCAGACGCTCAGCCACTCGTATCTGACAGCGGCATGACGGAGGTGCGAGGAGTTCTCGCCGTGGGTGATGCCCTTCGCGGACAGCGACAGAACCATCTCGCCGACGCCGGTCACCCGGCGCCGCCGCTTCTCGACGATGGCCGGCTCGAAGGACCCCCCCCCGGTCGCGGGGTACGTCGATCCCGACCGGCCCGATGCCGGTCGGAACCGTCTTGTTCAGGTGCGGCGGCACCCTCGTATCAAATGTCCCGGAAGAGACCAGTCAGCGCGGTGACCTGCCACGATGAGGTGCCTTCGGTCGTTGACCTGCGCGAATGGTCTTTCAGTTGTTCCATGCTCGTGCCGGTTGACGAAGCCGGAAGTCCCAGAGAACCCCCAGGGTCCCTTGCATGATCGAGGTCTGTCTGGAGTCATCCGGCGAGGCCGAGGGCGACCAGGGGCCTTCGCCGGTCGCGAGCGGTGTGGCGTAGGGCGGCGGCGATGTTGGCGTGGCCGTCCTGGCGGTGGGCGCCAATGGCGAGGTTGCGCAGGTCGGCCACGATGCGCGGGAGATGGCCGACATTGATCTTGGAGTCGTCTTCGCGGAAGGTGCGGTCGCGGACGTGGTGCGTGAAGTCCTTCCTCCAGCGCACGACTTGGAGGGCCGGGCGGGCATCGGAGTAGTCGAGGTGGGCGAAGGCGGCGGTCTTCAGCCGCCGGATCTCCAGGCGGTGGTGGGACCGGGTGCGGTCGTAGTGGTCGGGCGTGATCTCGCGCCAGGGCAGGCGGCCGGCCCTGGCGAACAGGCCGGGATGGTTGGCCTTGACCTGGGCGATGTAGTGGGTACCGCGCTTGCGGAGGTAGGTGCGGTGAGCGTGCTGGGTGTGCAACGCGTCGGCGGTGATGACCGTGCTGGTCAGGTCGGCGCTGTCCAGCAGGGGCCGGAAGGCGGAGGTCTTGCTCTTGTCGGTGACCTGACGCTGGGCCAGGACGTGGCCGGTGTGGTCCCTCGCGGCGAGCAGGGTGACGTGCCCGGTGGCGTGGGTGCGCGAGCCGCACAGGGCCTGCCGTCGACGGCGATCGCCCGCAGTCCGGGACCGGCCGGGGGCGGCGCGGGCGGTGAGGAGGGCTCCGATCGCCCGGTCGGGGCGTCGCCGTCGAGTTGGATGAGCAGACGGCGCAGGATGTGGGGTGCGGGACGGACACTGCGTCGGAGAGCGGGTCGGTGGGGAAGCCGAGAACCCGGCAGTCCCACGCAGGGAGTCGCCGATCCATTCCATGATCGCGGTGGGCGAGCGGGCACCGTCCAGAACACTCGACGCGACCAGAGCGGACAGCCGGTAGCGGCGGCCACGGACGCCTCGCGGGTCGGGCATCAGGTTCAGGAAGCCGGACAGTGCGACCGCGTCCGACAGCGGATGGGCGCGGCAGTCCGGCGCAGTTGGGCCGGCGCGGTGGGCATGGGAGAAGATGCAGGAGCAGGCACGGACTCGCCAGGTTTTCATGGGACTTCGACACTCACATGATCACTGAGACCGTGCCTGCACTGCGTCCGCCCCTGCCCGTACCGGGATGTCCCCTCCACGGAAGGGCCAGCACGGCACTCCGGACGAAACGTGATCATGCAACAGCCCCCGCGTTCCGCCCTCTCGTGCCATGTGCGGACTTGATATACAAATAGGGCTGCGACAGGGGAAGTTGGGTATCACCGGGTTCTGTAACGGTCTTGAATGGGTCTTTTACATGGTGCGCCGCGCCCCTGTAACGGGTGCCGCCCGGTCGGTGGGGATTCACCCTGCGGGCGTCAGGCAGGCGGCCATGCGTGCTGGACCAAAGGTGCGCCCCCGCTGCCTACCCACCCGATATGACCAGCCTATTGAGCCGGTGTTTCGACTTTCAACTCCCCGCCTGTGTGCGGAGATACCTAGGCGCTGAGATGCGGATTGCACCGATGAGACGCATGCTGATGGTGTAGTCGGTTATGGCCGTGCTCTGGATTATTCCATCAGTTTGCTGCAGCGGTTGACCGCGCTGTTCATCTGTCCCGCCGCTCGTGCGGGGTGTGTACGCAACCACGAGGAAGGTGAGTGAGTCATGACCAAGCCACTGTTCCGAGAAGTAGGAAACGCGACCCCGGACGACACGAAGGCGCAAGTTCGCGAGAGTCTCACAGAGTCCGGCCTCGACTCCTTCGATGCAATCGTCGAGCGACTGGCTGAATCAGTTCCCCGTACCCTGAATGAAGTCCCCGTGACACTGGTCGGAAACCTGGACGGCGCCGTCGCGGAGCCGCCTGAGCATCAGGTTCCCGAAATGATGGTGGTGATCGACGGAGAGACCCATGAGCCCGAAGTGATCAGTCAATTCGACGGTCAGGCGCTGTACTGCACGCCTGGTCTCGACTCCTAGCGAAACGAGGTTCTTTACTGCTTCACTTCGCTGGAGGGGCTCAACGAGCATGCGGTCCAGCTGACTTCGGTCCGTCATGACATCGGAACGACGAATCCCGACTCCCTCCCGGAGCATTCTTCGTACTTCGAGCATGACGACGCAGGAGGAGACCGGTTGGACAACAGGCCGGGATATGGCTGGAGGAACCTGAGGCGTGTCCCGCGCGGATTCTTGGGCCTGGGGGACTGGAACGACATCATTTCGTCGGTCAACTGGTGCCGCTGGCACATCACGCTCTGGGACCGTCCTGATTTCGGCGGTAATCGGCTCGAACTGTACGCCGGGCAGACGTACTACCACCTCAGTCAGTATGGGTGGGGAGACTGCGTTTCCGCGACGATGAACTGGGGGAGGCGCTTCTGACAGCCATGCGCTTCTGCGCTGCGAAGTAGGCGCGGCGGTTGGCCGGTTCGGTGCTGCCAGCATGTTGCCGTATCCGGTCCTCCGCCCCGAGTGGCGTGGCCGTGTGCGTAGATCCCGGTGAGCCGATCGCTTTCTCGCATCGCCGCTGCTTTGTGCGGGCTGAGGGAGGATACTGATGGATCCGCATCTGATCCCTCTTGTCTTCGTGGCTGTTGCTGCGGCATTCACACTCTCTGCTTCGGCAGGGTTCGGAGGCAGCCTCATTCTTGTTCCCACGCTGGCGCTTGTGCTTGGCACAAAATCCGGGGTGGCGCTGGCGGCACTCCTTCTTGCCGCGAACAATCTGGTGAAGGTATTCGCCTACCGGAAGACGCTCCCTTACCGGAAAGCCGCCGTCATCATCGTGCTGGTTGCGGTGGGTGCTTTCCTGGGAGCCAAGTTGCTGGTTTCTGCGCCCGACCGGGCGGTGACCATCGCGGTCATCGTCAGTTTTGCTGCGGCGTTTCTGGTCGAATCACTCGATCTTACCCGTTGGCGGCGGGCGAGTTCCCCGGTACTGGCGTTCGCTGCGGGAGCGACATCCGGATTCAGTGGAACTTCCGGACCTCTGAAGGGGCTTGCTGTCCGCGGGCTTTTCTTGGATCGACTCCACCTCGTCGGCGCGCTTTCCTTGGCATCACTGGTCGGGGATGCCACAAAAACCGCCGTCTGGACGGATGCTGCACTGCTCGGTGGCGGGGACTATCTCATCGCCCTGGTGTGTCTTCCGCTGATGTTCGCTGCAACGTTCCTCGGCAGACGCTTCAACACCAAAATCGGCGAGCGTGGATACACCGGACTCTTCTGGACGGTGATGGTGGGCTACACCGGGCGCCTACTGGCCAGCCTGTGAGCTCGAGAGCAGACCGACGTGATGCATCCTTCGAATATAAACATCATAGTTGAACGTTCGCGAAGAACCGCAACGAGTCACAGGCTGCGCATGTCCGAGGATCTGACGGCAGGTCTTGCGAGAGGCGTAATGAATGTAATGACAGAATGTGATTGTCTATCTGTCCATAATTTCAGTGGATACTCCGAATCGGAAGGTGGTTGGCGCATGTCGAACGAGATCCGCGGCGATGGCCCCGAGTACACGGCCGAGGACGCTGCCCTGGGACATGCCGGAGAGGCCCAGTCGCTTCCCCAAGGAGAACCGAGGGCGCTGGACGGGTCCGCAGACCAGCCCGAGAAGCCGACACCCCACCAGCTTGACGCGCGCGAGAGGAGGCTCACCGGACCCCGGAAGCCGATGGGCCCCGCCCAGGGCCAGGCGCCGGAATCCGTCCCCGAAGAGCCGTGACCGATGGCCCTGCCTCTCACTCAGGGCCACGTCGCAGCTCGCTAAGGAGCGCTACTGCCATGGCGAATGTCCAACTCATCAGGAACGTCGGCCTCGACGATGCTGCCACCAGCACCCAGACGAGCACCGTCAACGAGCCCACCGTCGCAGCATCCAACAGCAACGTCTTCTACACCTGCAACTGGGCCGCCGCCAGAAGCACCACCGGCGGCAAGGACTGGGAACACGTCGATCCGTTCACTGCCCTGCCGTCGGCTGCCGACGGATTCTGTTGCGACCAGATCGTCGTCTATGAGCCCAGCCGGGACATCTGGATCTGGATCCTCCAGTACATCGCGGTCCCCGGAGGCAACAACGTCTTCCGGATCGCCGTCGCTCCGGGAGCGAACCCGGGCGCGTGGCACTGGTGGGACTTCAGTCCCAGTAACCTCGACTCCTCCTGGACGGACCTGTGGTTCGACTATCCGGATGCGGCCCTCAGCAGCAACCACCTGTACGTCACCTTCAACGTGTTCAACTCCGCCGACCAGTGGAAGCGCGCGGTGGCCTTCAAGCTCCCTCTCGACCCACTGCGTTCGGGCTCGGGCCTGACCTACCAATGGTGGTCGACAACGAAGAACGGCTCGCTGCGTCTCACCCAAGGTGCTACAGGTAGCATGTTCTTCGCCAGCCACAACAGCGGGACGACGCTGCGGGTGCACGGCTGGCCGGACAGCTCCAACACGATAGGTTCGTTCGACGTCCAGGTGAGCCCGTGGAGTTCCGGTCCGTACAGTGCACCGGGACCTGACGGCGCGGAGTGGCTCGACCGGGTCGACTCACGGATCACGGGCGCCTGGGTGAGCGGTACCCGCGCGGGCTTCCTGTGGACCGCAGCACCTATATCCGGTCGACCGAAACCGTACGTGAAGGGCGCGGTCGTCGACGTCATCACTCACCTGATGGTGGAGCAACCCGACATCTGGAACACGAACTCTGCCTTCGCCTATCCCGCGGCCTGCCCGAACGCCCAAGGCGTCGTCGGCGTCTCAATGGCCTTCGGCGGAGGGAGCCGGCACCCCTCGCACGTTGTGGGCTTCCGCGACGGCGGTGAGTGGCGACTGGCCATCACCCGAACCGGTACCAACGGACCGAACGGCGGATCATGGGGCGACTACGTCTCCTGCCGCCGGCACCACCCGAATTCATCGCAGTGGGTGGCCTCGGGAGTCACCCTCCAGGGCGGTACCGACCGACGCCACGTCGAGCCCCAGTACGTACACTTCGGCATCGGCTGACCGCATACGGCTTCTCCGCCGCCCCTCGCGAGGAGATTCCGCCAAGCTCCCGGACTGAGCCTCCGGGAGCTTCGGCGTTCATACAGCACTCAGCGCCGAAACCTGCGGTAACTGACCATCAGCCCGGCCAACGCGAGGACCATCCAGGCTGTCAGGTAAACGAAAGCGGCGGCGGGCGAGAAAACGGTCCACAGAACGCCGGCAACGGTGGACGCGGCCAGGTTCCCGAAGGACTGGATGGCGGCAAGCATGCCGAAGGCGGAGCCGCGCAGGGTCTCGGGAGCAAGGGCCGCAACCGCCGAGTGCTGAGCGGTCTCGACGGCGCCGATGCCGATGCCCGCCAGGATGAAGGGGAAGGCGAGGAACCCGATGGCGACTGCGTCGACGATGAACAGCCCGTAGGAGCAGGCGAAGCTGGTGACACCGCAGGCCAAGACGATGACCGGTCCGAGTCGGCCGAGCCTGTCGGAGAGCCGGCCCGCAGGAATGGCTACCAGCGAAGCGGTGATGTTGTACGAGATGTAGAGGCCGAGCGCAATCGTGGTCGCGGCTTTCGCTCCGTGCGCTGGTTCAAGCTGTTCCGCCACCCGCAGGATCAGCAGTGTCACGGCGACATTTCCGACCTCGAAGGCCGCTACTGCAGCCAACAGCCTGCCAAGGTCACCCCGCAGGACCGGCTTGATCCGGATCTTGAGCGGCACTTTGACCCGGGGCAGAGGTGTGGGAGTGCGGCGGATCGCATAGACGATCGCGACAGCGGCCAGCAAACCGGGAATGATGGAGAGGCCGATAGCCCAGGTGACGCCGAGCCAGGCAACCAGACCGAGCGCCAGGAGAGGACCGAAGATCGCGCCCAGGTTGTCCATCATCCGCTCGAAGCCGTAGGCGCGCCCGTAGGCCCCGGCAGGAACGATGTCGGCGAGGAGGGCATTGCGCGCGGGGACGCGCAGGCCACGAGCCGTCCATGCCGCAGCCCGCAACAGGCCGACCTGCCAGACCGTGGCCGCTCCGGCGGTCGCGGCGCCAAGAACGGCAGTGGCCGCATAGCCACCCACGGCGACCTTGCGGCGCCGGGACGGATCATCCGCCAGGACGCCGCCACCGAACCTGGCCGCGCCAGCCAGGGCGTCGGAGACCCCTTCAATCACACCCAAAGCCGCCGCCGGAGCGCCGAGAGACGTAAGCAGAGACGGAAGCAGCGCAGTGGGGATTTCATGGCCGACATCAGCAAGGAAGCTGGCGGCGCCGATGCCCTTGACGCCCGGAGTGAGCCACCGATCCAAGTCGCGGGCGCTGATAGGCGGAACGTTCTCGCTCATATCTGGCAGTCTGCCTGAGCGCCCCAGATCTACTTCGCCCAATGCCCTGCGCCCGATTGCTTTGTAACGAGGTGTAAGCCGTGTCAGGTCACCCTATTACCCACGGTCTACATGATCAGCGTCATGTAATTCCCCACCCGAACGGTCACGCTTCCCCATGGGGATGGCGGTTGCGAGTGGATGCCCGACGGCAGGGGGAGGCCCAACCCCGCCTCTCCCTGCCGTTCACATGAACAGCGGGTCGACCGGCGGCCATGGATAGCCCAGTTGCTCGGCGTCATGGGAACCTCCCCAGACCTCGGCGGTGGCACGGGGATCGCCTGCGGTCAGCCGCCTTTCAAGGCGCTCGGCCTGGACCGATGGGACGTCCCCGGAGATTTGGAGGGTCATCCCGAACTGGAGCCAGGGCAGATCTGCACCGGTCCGGTCACGGGGATGCATCAGGACGACGTGGATGCAATCGGGTTCCTTGCGGGAGGCCCAGACGCCTTCCAACTCGCAGTCCCACCTGGCGAGCCAGTCACCCCGTCCCCTCAACCCCGCCTCAAGCAGCCGCGCAACCGCTCCTGCCGGCCACTCCCAACTGCGGTCCTCTCCGGCTCGTAGGACCTCGGCCTCGTACTGACCCGTGGTGAACCGAAGCTCCGGCATACCGAAGTCCTGATTGGCCAGGTCGCGCCAGCCCGCCCAGACCACATGATCCCCGTTACGCGTGACCGTCATGTACAGGGCGCCGCAGCACTCCTCCGCGCCGCACCCGGACCAAGCGAGACGAGCCTCGTGGGGCGTCGTCGTGGCCTGCAACGGCCCGTCCCGGCCCAGCAGATACCGGGGCCCCACTCCCAGGTACGGGGAGCCTCCCACGCCACCGGGCACCACCTCGCCCAGAAGATCCCGCCCATTGACGATCGGGCGGACCTGCACGACGCCCTCATCGGGTGGAGGGCACACGATGCTCAGACTGAGAAGATCCGGTCTCGTGGTCATCGGCCAATGATCGCGGAGCCGGCTCGCAACTGTCATGCGCATTCGCGTGGTCTCCGCTCAGGGCGGTAGTTCGGGCCGCCTTCAGGCATGGTGGCCCCGGGTACCTTTCCGGGGCGACGGGATGACAGCCCGGGGAATTACGTGACCGTAGCCCTGGGGAATTCCGTGACCGTCCACACCGCCGCCTTCCGCTCTGCGTGCTCGCCAGGACAACAACAACCGTCGAAGACTGGCTCAGAATGCTAGGAGGCCTGCGGGGCGAACGACACCCGCCGCGACCTTCTGATACCAGGTGATCACGCCGTGTTCCTCCGGGTTCTCAGGAAACACCGAAGCGAGGTCCTCCGGTATAAGAACCTGACCATCAGCGTCCGTAAGGGGAAGTACTGAGCGGGATGGGTCAGCCATCTCGATCAGACGCGCCATGCAGTAGGACGTGGCGATGAAGTGTTGGATTGTGGCGGGCGCGATGTCGATCTCGAGCAACCTCCCGTGCCTTTGGCGGTCAGTGAGGAAAGCAACGACTGAAATCTGTGCCTCAAGGACCTTTACGGCGAGGTTGACGTCACCGACGGAGAGGTAGTGGAGGAATACCAGCAGTCTCTTGGTGTGGCTGGCAGCCAGAAGCTCCAGCGGATCTCCCTCGGCTGCAGCCTCCGTCCATGTGGAACAGACTTTGAAGTCAGCGACAAACCTCTCGGAAATCGCTGCCCGGTAGCGCAGCCGGTCGTTCATCTCTTCAAATGACAGGAGGCGGGGGTCGAGCCACGCGGAGAGCGACGCCGCAGGCTTGTTCTGGGCAGCAAACGCCGCCGGGGTTTCGGCTGCAGCACAGGCTTGGATGGCGTAGACGTACCTGGCATGTGCCTGGGCTGCGTTGACAGCTCCAAGAGCATCGGATGGGACGAGCGGATCGAACAGTGGGTCGGCAGGATCAATGACTGATTCACGCCTACAAAATTCCACGATCTCCGTTTCAGCCTCGTGAATCCCCCCTTCGGTCACTCGGCTCACACTTCGGATGATTCCCGCCGCAGCTGAGGCGAAGCCGGTTGCGTTGCTGCGCCGTTCTAGATCCGACTTGAAGTTGCGGCAGGCGAACTCGTAGACGCGCATGGCCGTGTGCCACTTGCCGAGCTGAGCGTTTGCCTCGCCCATCCTTTGGAACAGTTCGCCCTTCCAGAGATGGAATTCCCTACCTACTACCTGCAGAACGAAGTCCATGGCTCGGAGTGTGTGATCGACGGCCTGCCTGGGGGAGCCTAGGAGTAGACAAATGTCGATCTGCGCGACCATCCCCCAGAGAACAGCTTCCGGGTCATCTTCAGAGGCGAACCGTGGGGCCAATTGGACCACTGTGCCGAGCTGGAGAGCATACTGCCGAGGTGTCAGCTTGCCCTCGCACCACTCGGATCTCAGCCGGGCGTAGTACATCTGAAGTGAGTCCAGATCCTGTACCGGAGGCATCCCGCCGCCCTGCTTCAGCGCCCGGAACACCATCTTCACGTTTAAGCCTGCGAATATTCCTGACCCGTGCATTTCATTTAGCTTTCCCAGGGTCTGCATGGCACGCCCCAGCCTCAGGGCCTTCTCCTGTTCTGGGGTGATGCGTTCGATTCGGCCGATCACGTGGTCTAGTTCCGAAAACTCACTGAAACTGACGCCATCAACCGCCCGACTAACCAGGACGTTTTCCGCTTTATCGGCGATAGCCCGTACCAGTGAGAGCCGTGCGATCTCTTGTTCCTCTCCTTCCTCATCAAGTAACAGACTGTCGAGGATCGCGTGGGGGACTTTGTGGATACTCCATACGCCTCGGAAGGCGTGCAGTAGACGCAACCGCTGCAGTTCGCCGACCGCTCTGCCGAAGGCGAACTCGGGAGATACACGGCGAGTGGAGCGGCGGACTGTGATCTCATGCGCTCGGCGGATGAGATCCACGGGCAATGCCGCTGGGTAGTGCAGAACGGAAGCGATAACCAGGACATCAACAGCCTCAGGGCAGCGGCGGCGCAGCATCGTCAGCAGTTCACTGTAAATGAAGGTTAGGGACCGCTGTGCTGTCGGCCCGCTGGGGTCCAGAGACCGGTACGCCTCACTGGCGGATATCAATTGCTGTTGCAGGAAGCCGTCTATGGAGATCCAACCCTCATTGACGAGGGCGGACGCATGGTCGATAGCCAGAGGCAAGAAACCCACCCCCTGGGCAAGCCGCCGGCATTCTTCGTCGGTGGCCTGCTCGGAGCCGATCAGCAACCGAGCCATGCTCTCCCCTTGAGCGGGCTGCATCGGGCCAACTTCGATGATTTCGTGCTTGACGGGTATCCGAAGATCTCCGTGATTGGAGGTGACCACGAATAGCGTGTGGGATGCAGGTTCGACCAGTGCTTCGATGACTTCCCAAGAGGATACGTCGTCGAATACGATCACGCAGCCAGCCCCTTGCTGTCGCAGCAGGAGGGCTATGAATTCGCGGGCGAGGCTCTGTACATCCAGTCCAGCCGTCAAGACCCCGCGCCTGCCCAGCTCCCTCACTACGCCCCGATAGAGGGTGCTTACATCGGAGGCGTCGAACAATATAACGGCCCCACCGTCCACTCCGAGCGCGATCTCGCGTGCCAGTGTCGATTTTCCGCTGCCACGCGGCCCGACCAGACAGACAATGCCGGACAACCTTCCGAAGATCATGTCCTGAAACCGGTCCGTGATATCCGGGCGGGTAATGAAACGGCGGGAACCAGCCCTCTCACCGAATTCCGTCCGCGCTGCTTCCTTGGCCAGAAGGATTGTGGCGATCTTCTCGCGCAGTTCCTTCGTACGCCGCCCCCAGGTGGCAGGCGATCCGTGGAAGTTCCCCTCTACCTGCGCTTCCTTTTTGAGCCAGCTTTGCGCACGCTGACCGTCGAATGGTGGCTGCAGGCCCTCGCGCAGCGCGAACAGTGTCGCTCCGAGTCGAGCCCAGGACGTGCTCAGCCCCTCGGGATGCTCCTTGGGAAGATCGGCGATTGCCTCACGCAACACGTCGCGCAAGGCCCCGGTCCGATCTCGGTCCCATGCCCCGGGGCGCAAGCGCTCTGTAATGCGCGCTAACTGAGGGTAGGCGAATTCATCCTGTTGAAACGGCTTGTTGAACAGTTGCAAGAGGCGCTCGGCCGCCCCTACGAGTTCCTTACAGAGATCGTTGAGCTCACTCCCCCGTCCCATCTCCCAAGTATGTCGGAGGTCGGTCTGTTTGGAACAGGAGCCGACGCAAAGACAGTGACGTGAGGCAAAGGACGCTCACGAACTGTGAGTGTCAGGTTGAGCGTGGGGACGACGCGAAGCTCAGGGCCTGGTTGAGACGGTTCCGGCATAGCAAGGGAGTTGCGCCGACCAACAGGACGGCGACAGCGCTCTCATCCATGCAGAGGAAGGCAATGTCTGCCATGAACATGATTATCGGCGTGACCGCGAACGCGGTGCTGAGTGAGCCGACTGACGCGCGTTCTGTGGGCATCTCCTCGGCAGTGATGGCGGACACCCTGACGGCACTCGCCGTGATGGTGCTCTTTGCCATTGTCGCCGCTGCAGGTGCCGTCGTGCTTACCCAGCTCGACGGCGGAACCTGGCCTAGGTCTCTCACCCGGGGCGCGGTTGCCTTCGGGGGCACTCTGACCCTGGAGCTGCTGATCTTGGGAACGGCGCTTGCGCTGCTGAACTGAATACCGACGCCAGTGGACGCCGCCGCACCACAGTGCGGCGGCGTCCACTGGCGTGCTGGCTTCCCTTAAGCGAGCAAGTTGCGTGGTAGCGGGGCGGCGCCGACTTCCATGTCTGGGTCCGGGACGCCGCAGGAATCACCGTGGAGGTCGTTCGGCGTTGGGGTGAGAGATTCCGCTCTACCGCGCAACATCATCACCGAAACCCGCAGCCTGGCCTTGGCGGTGTGGGTCACCGCGGCCGGCGTCCAGGACTTCATCGCTGGCCGTACCCACTTGAAGCAGGCCGCCTCCAACCACACCGCCCTGCGGAAGGTCTGACTCGACGGCGGCTACTGCAAGCACTTCTTCGACCTCGGCATCGACCTTAAATGCGTCCAATGGACCTGCGGGACCAGGAGATTTTCCCGACCCCAAGCGGTGGACGGTCCAGCGAACCTACGGCCGGTTCATGCTGCACCGCGCCTGGCCCACCACCGCGAAGCCCACCCGCATCCCTCCGAAGCCGTGATCGACCTCGCGATGATCGACACCGTGGCCCGCAGATTCATCAGCGCAACCATGCCGTAAGTGGCACCGTCGGTGCGGACATTGCGGGGCCCTCTGCGGCGAGCACGCTCCGTGAAGACTGACGGACACTCGAATATACCTGACACATCGTCACCAGTGCAAGATCATCTTGCACGCGCGTTGCACAAGGTGATGAAAAACAGCGATGATCAATGGAAGGTCCCGCAAGCATGTAACAGCAGGTCAGCAGGCACTTAGGAGTGTCGTGCCCCTCATCTCCTAGAGGCACGACACCTCCACCGCTCAGATGTCCCGGAAGATCTCGATCTGCGCCCCCACCGAGTTGAGCCGCTCCGCGAGATCCTCGTAGCCGCGGTTGATGACATACACGTTGCGCAGCACGGACGTGCCGTCGGCGGCCATCATCGCGAGGAGGACGACTACGGCGGGGCGCAGGGCCGGTGGGCACATCATCTCGGCGGCGCGCCAGCGGGTGGGGCCCTCGACCAGGACGCGGTGGGGGTCGAGGAGTTGGAGGCGGCCGCCGAGGCGGTTGAGGTCCGTGAGATAGATCGCGCGGTTGTCGTAGACCCAGTCGTGGATGAGGGTCTGGCCCTGTGCGGCGGCGGCGATGGCCGCGAAGAACGGGACGTTGTCGATGTTCAGGCCGGGGAACGGCATGGGGTGGATCTTGTCGATCGGTGCCTGCAGCTTGGAGGGGCGGACGGTGAGGTCCACCAGGCGCGTACGGCCGTTGTCGGCGAAGTACTCCGGTGAGCGGTCGTGGTCGAGGCCCATCTCCTCCAGGACCGCCAGCTCGATCTCCAGGAACTCGATCGGCACCCGGCGCACGGTCAGTTGGGACTCGGTGACCACGGCGGCGGCGAGCAGGCTCATCGCCTCGACCGGGTCCTCGGAGGGCGAGTAGTCGACGTCGACGTCGAGTCGCGGCACGCCGTGCACGGTGAGCGTGGTGGTGCCGATGCCCTCCACCCGTACGCCGAGGGCCTCCAGGAAGAAGCAGAGGTCCTGGACCATGTAGTTGGACGAGGCGTTGCGGATGACGGTCACGCCGTCGTGGCGGGCCGCGGCCAGCAACGCGTTCTCGGTCACCGTGTCGCCGCGCTCGGTCAGCACGATCGGCCGGCCGGGGGTCACGGACCGGTCCACCTCGGCGTGGTACAGCCCCTCGGTGGCCGTGATGTCGAGGCCGAACCGGCGCAGCGCGATCATGTGCGGTTCGATGGTGCGGGTGCCGAGGTCGCAGCCGCCGGCGTACGGCAGTTTGAAGTGGTCCATGCGGTGCAGCAGCGGGCCCAGGAACATGATGATCGAGCGGGTGCGGCGGGCCGCCTCCGCGTCGATGGCGTCCAGGTCCAGCTCGGCCGGCGGCACGATCTCCAGGTCGACACCGCCGTTGATCCACCGGGTGCGGACGCCGATGGAACCGAGCACCTCCAGAAGGCGGTACACCTCCTCGATGCGGGCCACCCGGCGCAGCACTGTGCGCCCCTTGTTCAACAAGGTGGCGCACAGCAGCGCGACACAGGCGTTCTTGCTGGTCTTCACGTCGATCGAACCGGACAGCCGACGGCCGCCGACCACCCGCAGATGCATCGGACCCGCGTATCCCAGCGAGACGATCTCACTGTCCAGGGCTTCACCGATTCGGGCGATCATCTCAAGGCTGATGTTTTGATTACCGCGCTCGATTCGATTCACCGCGCTCTGACTCGTGCCGAGCGCCTCCGCCAACTGGGATTGTGTCCAGCCGCGGTGCTGCCTTGCGTCACGGATGAGCTTGCCGATGCGTACGAGGTAGTCGTCTGCCATGGGGCAGAGGTTATCTCAGATATGAGATGGCGCCTCTTGGGGGGTCCGTTGGGGGTGCGGCGCGGGCCCATTCAGGTGACGAACCGTCAGCGGTGTGGCGGGACCCCGACGAAGCTCAGTGGCGCCGCGCGTTGCGGGTGCGGCGCCAGCCGAACGGGCCGGGCAGATCCATCGACGTCGTACGGCGCCCCGTGCTGCTGTGGGTGTGGCGGGGGCCGTTGCGCCCGCCGGTGGTGAGGGACCAGGAGCGCTTGTTGATGTTCAGTCGCACACCCGGCAGGATGCGGAAACTCTTGCGGAACGTGAGCGGCATGTCTGTCTCCTTCCCGATGTCCCCCGGGTACCCCGCTCTTCGGCCCGCATCCCCGCCCGTGTACGACAACTGGGCTTCCCCCGGTGGCAATTGCCTCAGCGCGGCGGCAGTACGCAGAACTCGTGGCCGTCGGGGTCGACCAGCACCGCCCAGTCGACCGCACCCTGGCCGATGTCCACGGGGGCCGCGCCGAGGGCGACGAGGCGGTCGATCTCGCTCTGCTGGTCGCTGTCCGCGGACGGGACGAGGTCGAAGTGGAGGCGGTACTTCCCGACCTTAGGGTCCAGCGGCGGACCGCCCCAGGTGATCTTCGTGCCGCCGTGCGGTGACTGGATCGCGGTCTCCTCGTCCTGGTCCCAGACCAGGGGCCAGCCCAGGGCCCGGCTCCAGAAGTACCCGACCTCCTGTGAGCCGTCGCTCGCGAGCGCGCCGACGAATCCGCAGCCGGCGAGGAAGTTGTTGCCCGGCTCGATGACACAGAACTCGTTGCCCTCGGGATCGGCGAGGACCACGTGCCCCTCCTCCGGGAGCTGGCCGATGTCGATGTGTCGGCCGCCGAGCTCCAGCACCCGCTCCACGGTCCTCCGCTGGTCGTCGAGGGAGGTGCTGGTCAGGTCGAAGTGCATCTGGTTGGCGACGGTCTTCTTCTCCTGGCTGGGCAGGAAGCGCAGCCGTAGCCCGGCGTCGTCGTTCGGCGCGAGCGCGATGCCTCCATAGGGGTCCTCGGTCGTCTCCCGGTCCAGGACGCCGGCCCAGAAGCGCGCGAGGCCTGCGGGGTCGTTCGCGTCGAAGCTGAGCGCGTGGAGGTGGGAAGTCATCGCGTGGGATCTCCGATCCGCCGGCACGGCCGCGGACAGGGCTCGTTCCCCCGCCCATGAGGAACAGCCATGCTAGGAAGCCCCGGGAACGCCCCGCAACGCAATAACCGACGTGACGGGCCATGCGAGAGGCGATGCGAGCGCCGACGCGATGACGGGCCCGCGCGCCGGGCCGCCCACCCGCCCGGAGATTGGCACACGCCACATCGGGCCGGGCATGACCAGCCCGCGCCCATGTACTACTGTTATCTCGACATCGAGATATCTGCCGAGGCGCACTGCGACCGCCCACCCCGGTAAGGCATACCTAACTTAGCCTGACCTTAGCGGATCGGCCAAGGGGGCGTGGCGGCAGGATGCGGTGGTACGCGCACATGGAATGAAGGAGACTGTCGTGTCGGCGAACAGCTTCGACGCCCGCAGCACGCTGCAGGTGGGCGACGAGTCGTACGAGATCTTCCGGCTGGACAAGGTGGAGGGCTCGGCTCGCCTGCCCTACAGCCTCAAGGTCCTGCTGGAGAACCTGCTCCGCACGGAGGACGGCGCGAACATCACCGCCGACCACATCCGTGCCCTCGGCGGCTGGGACTCGCAGGCCCAGCCCAGCCAGGAGATCCAGTTCACCCCGGCCCGCGTGATCATGCAGGACTTCACGGGTGTGCCCTGTGTCGTGGACCTCGCGACCATGCGTGAGGCCGTCAAGGCGCTCGGCGGCGACCCGTCGAAGGTCAACCCGCTCTCCCCGGCCGAGATGGTCATCGACCACTCCGTGATCGCCGACAAGTTCGGTACGCACGACGCCTTCGCGCAGAACGTCGAGCTGGAGTACGGCCGCAACCGCGAGCGCTACCAGTTCCTGCGCTGGGGCCAGACCGCGTTCGACGACTTCAAGGTCGTACCCCCCGGCACCGGCATCGTCCACCAGGTGAACATCGAGCACCTCGCGCGTACGGTCATGGTCCGTAACGGCCAGGCGTACCCCGACACCCTCGTCGGCACCGACTCGCACACCACCATGGTCAACGGCCTCGGTGTGCTGGGCTGGGGCGTCGGCGGCATCGAGGCCGAGGCCGCGATGCTCGGCCAGCCGGTCTCCATGCTCATCCCGCGCGTCGTCGGCTTCAAGCTGACCGGTGAGCTGACCCCCGGCACCACCGCCACCGACCTGGTGCTCACGATCACCGAGATGCTCCGCAAGCACGGTGTCGTCGGCAAGTTCGTCGAGTTCTACGGTGAGGGCGTGGCCGCCACCTCCCTCGCCAACCGCGCCACCATCGGCAACATGTCGCCGGAGTTCGGCTCCACCGCCGCGACGTTCCCGATCGACGGCGAGACCATCAAGTACCTGAAGCTCACCGGCCGCTCCGAGCAGCAGCTCGCGCTCGTCGAGGCGTACGCCAAGGAGCAGGGTCTCTGGCTGGACCCGCAGGCCGAGCCCGACTTCTCCGAGAAGCTGGAGCTGGACCTCTCCACGGTCGTCCCGTCCATCGCCGGCCCGAAGCGCCCGCAGGACCGTATCGTCCTCGCGAACGCCGCCGAGCAGTTCAAGACGGACGTCCTCAACTACGTCGACTCCGTGGACGAGGCGGGCCAGGAGTCCTTCCCGGCCTCCGACTCCCCGGCCGTCACCCCGAACGGCGCCCCGTCCAACCCGGTCACCGTGACCGCCCCCGACGGTTCGACGTACGAGATCGACCACGGCGCGGTGACGGTCGCGGCCATCACCTCCTGCACCAACACCTCGAACCCGTATGTCATGGTCGCCGCCGCGCTGGTCGCGAAGAAGGCCGTGGAGAAGGGCCTGACCCGCAAGCCGTGGGTCAAGACCACCCTCGCCCCGGGCTCCAAGGTCGTCACCGACTACTTCGACAAGGCGGGGCTCACCCCCTACCTCGACAAGGTCGGCTTCAACCTCGTCGGCTACGGCTGCACCACCTGCATCGGCAACTCCGGCCCGCTGCCGGAGGAGGTCTCCAAGGCCGTCAACGACCACGACCTCGCGGTCACCTCGGTGCTCTCCGGCAACCGTAACTTCGAGGGCCGGATCAACCCCGACGTCAAGATGAACTACCTGGCCTCCCCGCCGCTGGTCGTCGCGTACGCCCTCGCGGGCTCCATGAAGGTGGACATCACGCGCGACGCCCTCGGCACGGACCAGGAGGGCAAGCCGGTCTACCTGGAGGACATCTGGCCCTCCGAGGCCGAGGTCAACGACGTCGTGGCGAACGCCATCGGCGAGGACATGTTCTCCAAGTCCTACTCCGACGTCTTCGCGGGCGACGCCCAGTGGCAGGCCCTGTCGATCCCCGAGGGCGACACCTTCGAGTGGGACCCGCAGTCGACCTACGTCCGCAAGCCCCCTTACTTCGAGGGCATGACGATGGAGACCACCCCGGTCTCGGACATCGCCGGCGCCCGCGTCCTCGCCAAGCTGGGCGACTCGGTCACCACCGACCACATCTCCCCGGCCGGTGCGATCAAGGCCGACACCCCCGGAGGCAAGTACCTCACGGAGCACGGTGTCGAGCGCCGTGACTTCAACAGCTACGGCTCGCGCCGCGGCAACCACGAGGTCATGATCCGCGGCACGTTCGCCAACATCCGCCTGCGCAACCAGATCGCGCCGGGCACCGAGGGCGGCTACACCCGCGACTTCACCCAGGACGGCGGTCCGGTGTCGTTCATCTACGACGCCTCCCGCAACTACATCGAGCAGGGCATCCCGCTGGTCATCCTGGCCGGCAAGGAGTACGGCTCCGGCTCGTCCCGTGACTGGGCGGCCAAGGGCACGGCCCTCCTCGGCGTCAAGGCCGTCATCGCCGAGTCCTACGAGCGCATCCACCGCTCCAACCTCATCGGCATGGGCGTCCTCCCGCTGCAGTTCCCCGAGGGTGCCACGGCCGCCTCCCTCGGCCTCACCGGCGAGGAGACCTTCTCCTTCACCGGCGTCGAGGAGCTGAACAACGGGACCACCCCGCGCACGGTCAAGGTCACCACCGACAGCGGGGTCGAGTTCGACGCGGTCGTCCGCATCGACACCCCCGGTGAGGCCGACTACTACCGCAACGGCGGCATCATGCAGTACGTGCTGCGCAGCCTGATCCGCAAGTAAGGGATCATCCGGTACGGCGGCGGGCCGCGCTCCTCACGGGGCGCGGCCCGTCCGCGTACCCGCCCGCCGCGCCTACACCCAGCCCCGCTGCGAGGCCCGCACCCCCAGCTGGAAACGGCTCGCCGCCCCCAGCCGGTCCTGCAGTTCGCTCACCCGCCGCCGCAGTGTCCGCAGACTCACGCCCAGGTGGCGGGCCACCGCCTCGTCCTTCATCCCGGCCGCCAGCAGTCGGGCCAACACCCGCTCCCCCTCGGACAGTTCACCCGCCGTGTCCGGCCGGCCGAGCGGGGTGGCCTGCTGCCATGCCAGCTCGAAGAGCTTCTGCAGGGCCTCGGTCACCGCCGAGTTCCGTACGACGACCGCGCAGTAGCCGCCGGCCGCGGACGCGGTCAGCGGGAGCATCGCCCGACGCCCGTCGACCAGCAGCAACTTGACCGGAACCGAAGGCAGCACCCGGGCCCGCTCGCCGAGTTCGACCATCCTCCAGGCCTGGTACAGGATCTTCGGGTCCTCCAGGGCGGTCGCCGCGTAGACCGCCCGATAGGCGACCCCGCGCCGGAGCAGCTCGGCCTGCAGATCCAGTTGCGGGGTGGGCGGGGCCAGATACGGGGGAGTGTCGAAGACGCACACCTCGTGTTCGGCGCGGGCGTACAGCTCCTCCAGACGGGCCGCGGTGGCGCCCTCCCCGGAGACCACCTCCACCAGCCGCGACGGGTCCTCGCGCAGCAGTCCCGCCTCGTACGCGGTGGCCATGTGCTCGGCGGTGCCGACGAGGAGCTCGGACTCCGTCTCGCGTCGCCGGATCAGCGCGCGGATCGCCACCCTCGGGTCCACCGCCCGTAACCCGCCCATGGAGTCGGGCGGTTGGAGCAGGCCGAGGGTGAGCAACCGGTCGCAGGACTCGCGCACCCGGGCCGGGGACGAACCGGTCAGCAGCGCCCAGCCGGCCGTGCCGGAGTCGGGCTGGTGAAGGATCGTCCGGTACAGCAGCTCGTCGAAGGCGGAGACCCCCACCGCGGCCCAGGGGCTCGCGGCAGGGGTCTGTCCTGCCGTGTCGTATGCCGTGTTCACCATGGCCCGGCACGGTAGACGATCATTGTTATGGCCGGTGTGTCGCTTCGGGCCGTGTTCCTACTTCAGGCCATAGGCCCTCAGCACGGTCTGGTCGATCCGGTTGCCGTCGCCGTCGGCGGCCCGTACCCGCAGCGAGACGAACGTCGCGTCCTTCGGATGCCTGATCTGCGCCTTGCCCTTCCTGACCTTCACCTCCTTCCAGGAGGCGCCGTCGTCGAACGAGGCCCAGGCCCTCAGCCCGCTCGCCCTGACGCTTCCTTCCTGGTCACGGAGGGTGAGCCCGAGGGTCGTCCTCCGGTCGGACTCGGCGCGGTTGAGGAGGTCGATCCGGTCCAGGGCGTAGTCGACGGAGAGGATCGGCAGAGTCGTCTCCGTGTCGGTGTGCCCCGAGGCGAACGTCCACTCGGTGTGGGTCTCGGTGGAGTACTTCGCCCAGTCGGCCCGGCGTGCCACGTCCAGGACGAAGCGGTACGAGGCCGCGTCCGCCGGGACGTCGAAGGCGCCCCAGCCACCGAGGGCCGTCTCGCCGACCAGCTTCCCCGCCGCGTCGTACAGCTTGCCCTTGCCGGTGTCGTCGGTGCCGTCGACGGCGCCGTAGTGGCCGGGGGTGGAGTCGGACAACTCCGGGATCCGAAGGGTGAGTCTGTCGCCGGTGCGCTGCGAGAGGCCGTACCGGGTGTTCGTCGCGGGGCGTACCACCTGGCCCAGCCAGTCCTCGGCGGGCAGGGTGCCCGCCTCGTCGTAGATCCGCTCGGTGCTCCACTGGCCGTTGAGGGCGGTCGAGTGCGGTGTGACCGTCCGTGCGACGCGGGAGTCGGGGTCCACGTAGAAGTACTCGGTGCGCTCCCTGCCGAGCGGGACGTTCCTGCCGGTCTCGACGGCCGCCAGGGACCAGGGGCGGAAGGTGAAGACGCTGTCCCGGCCGATCCGGCCCTTCTCGGACGCGTGGTAACGGGCGGTCGTCCGCACCAGGTTGGAGCTGTTCAGGCGGTAGGTCTGGTTCTTCGAGACGGCGCCGGGCTGCGGCAGCGTCAGGTTGTACACGTACGGGCTGACCGCCGTGCCGCCCAGCTTCAGCTCGACCTTCTTTCCGGTCTTCAGGAGTGCGGTGAGCTTCGCGCCCTCCTCGCCGGAGGCGATCATGATCGGGATCGTGGTGCCCTCCACGGAGGTGGGCCAGACACCGGGCGTCCTACGGTAGGCGATCACATAACTCGCCCCCGCCGCGGTCGCGTTGACCAGCGCCTCGTCGGCCCACTCGGTGGCGCCGAGCCCGACCACCGCGACCTTGCCCCTGACGTCCAGGCCCTCGAAGTCGGCCGCGGTGCCACCGCCCGCGTCCACTGCCCGGACCGTTCGGTCACCGGTGAACCTCACCGGGAGGCCGTTGTAGTAGTTGGGGTAGCCGAGCGACAGCGGGTACTTCTCCGGGCCGCTGACGCTCGCCGTCAACTCCTTCGCGTACAGACGGAACTTGGAGTAGAACTCGAAGTTCCCCCGGCTGACCGGCTTCGTCGGTGCCACATAGACGTGGTCGGTCCAGAACCCCTGGCTGTAGCTCAGGGTCCAGTTGCTGGCGGGGGTGTCCCGGTGCCAGGTGGTGTTGAAGCCCTGGAACTCGGCGTCGTCCTTCGTGACCGGCCTGATCTCGTTGGCGGTGCGGGCGTCGAAGGTGATCTCCGTGTCCTTGTCGACCTTCAGCTCCGGATCGCCGACCACCGAGCTGCCGACGGCCGTGCCGCCCGAGTCGCGGACGGCGATCCAGGTGGCCAGGGAGTACGTACCGATCGGAACCTCGAAGGTGGAGCCGTCGGCCACACCGCCGTACTGGTTGGGGATCGCGCCGTTCAGCTCCTGGAGGGTGTAGATCGCCGAGGGAGCCGCCCTGCCGTCACGGCCGACCAGGTTCACCTTCAGGCTGACCGTCCCCGGCGACTTCTCGTAGCCGACCCCGGTCGTGACGGTGACACCGTCGGCGGTCGCGGTGATGTGGCCCGCGTACCGGCCCTGGGGATCGTCGGCGGGGTCGACCGTGACCGGCAGGGTGGCGGTGCCCCGCGCCGGGACGGTCACGGTGTCCGCGCCCGGCGTCACCTCGGCGAGCGTGGAGGAGACCGTCAACTCCACCGGCTCGTCCGTGGTGTTGGTGTACGTGATGTCCTTGCCGTCGACCTCGGTGTCGCCGTCCGCGTACGTGCCGAAGCTCAGCGTCGGCGTCGCGAAGAGGCCCTGCCGCACCGCCCGTAGGACGTCGACCCGGCCGTCGCCCTGCTCGAAGACGCTGTCGCCCGGCATCGTCCTGGCGGTGCTCGCCAGAGCCGCCTTGAGCTGCGCGCCGGTCCAGTCCGGGTGCGCCTGCGCGACCAGCGCCGCGGCACCCGCCACATGCGGGGTCGCCATCGACGTCCCGTTGGCCGTCGTGTAGTCGTCGTCGACCGGCGTACCCATGGCGGTGCCCGCGGCACGCGCGGCGGTGATGCCCACCCCCGGTGCCGTGATCTCCGGCTTGACCGCGTAGTCGCCGTAGCGCGGACCCCGGCCGGAGAAGGAGGCGAGCCTGTCGGACCTGTCGACCGCGCCGACGGTGAGGGCCGAGTCGGCCGTGCCCGGGGTGCCGACCGACTTCGCGGCCGGGCCCGCGTTGCCCGCCGCGATCACGAAGAGGGCCCCCGTGGACTCGGACAGCGCGTCGACGGTCTCGGTGAGCACATCGGACGGGCCGGCCGCCCTGCCGCTGATCGAGAGGGAGACGATCCGCGCGCCGGAGTGCGCGGCCCACTCCATGCCCGCGATCATCCACGACGTCTGCGCACCACCGGCGTTGTCGGCCACCTTGCCCACCAGCAGTTCGGCGCCCGGCGCCACGCCCTTGCGGCTGCCGTCCGAAGCCGTGCCCGAACCGGCGATCGTGGACGCCACATGGGTGCCGTGACCGTGGCCGTCCGCCATCGTCTCGTCCGGCACGAAGTTCCTCGACTCCGCGATCCTGCCCGCGAGATCCGGGTGACCGGCGTCCACACCCGTGTCCAGGACCGCGACCTTCACGCCCTTGCCGTCGTAACCCGCCTTCCACACCTCGGGTGCGCCGATCTGCGGAACGCTGACGTCGAGGGAGACCGTGAGCCTGGCGTCCAGCCAGATCCTGTCGATGCCGTCGCCGAACCGCCGCGCGGCCTTCGCGGTGGGCTCGGTACCGAGCGCGGGGGCGATGTCCGCCCAGAAGGCGGTCGACTTCCGCGCGCTGAGCGCGGCGCCGCCGATCCCCGGTAACGCGAGCGTCCTGCGCGCGCCCTCGGGCGTCGTCCCGCCCTGCCCGTACTCGGCGATCAGCGGGATGACGCCGATCTCCGCGTCCGCGTACCCCTGCTCGACCAGCTGGGTGACGTTGAACAGAGCCGGGTCGAGGCGGCCCGCCTGCACCAGCGGAAGCGCGTCCGCCGGGACGACGCTGATCTCACCGTCCTGTTCGCTGGAAAGGAAGGTGGCGGCCTCACGGCCCTTGCCACGCCGGACGTCGACGGCGTACCTGCCGTCCGGGCCGGCGGTGAGCGAGACGGTGTCCCCGGTGACGAGGGTGACGGTCCGCGGCGCGGGTGTGCCGCCGGCGGTGGGCGGGGCGGTCGACACGGTGTCCGGCACGGCGGTCGGCACGGCGGTCGGCACGGCGGCCGGGGTCCCGGCTCCGGCCGTCACGGGTGTGATCGCGCCGGTGAGCAGCCCGGCCGCTCCGGCCACTGCCCACAGGGCGTGGAGTCTTCGCATGGGTGGCGTCCTCCCCTGAACGCTGACGACGCTTCCGGCCTGGTGAGCGGAAGCCAGTGATCAGAGTGAGCGCCGCGCGGAAAGCGACTCAAGGGATTCCCGTGGCCGGGGGGTGCCAACGCCCCCTTCGGCCAGACCCCCGGCCCGCGCGACCACACCGGCCTGGCGTTCCTCCGCGAGCGGGGCCATACCGTCCGTCGGTACTCTCGACGCCCGGCTCGACGGCGCCGGGAACATCACCTCCGCCGAGGTCGTCGGCGCGGACGGCGACCCGGAGACGCTCAGCACCGCGCAGCGGACCGCCCTCGGCGGCATCGCGGCCGACGGCTCCACGCACACCCGGACCGTGCCCGGTCTCGGCCCCCACCGGATCACCGCCCTCGGCGAGGACGGGCTGCACGTCCTGACGGGCCTGCCCAGGGAGCGACGTCCAGGACAGGATCGGCGGACTGGTCGTCGTCGAGGCGACGAACCTCGCCGAACAACCCCCTGGCGGCAGGCACACCGAAGAGCGAAGACTCGTCCCCATGGATGTCCCCACGGATGCACCGATGCGCCGCCCCGGCCGCCCCCTGCCCTTCGTCGACGAGCACACGATCCTCATCGCGGCGAACGCCGAGGCCGTCTGGTGGGCCCTCGCCGAGACGCTCGACTGGGCCTTCTCCCGCCCCTCCGCGGTCCGTTACGCCAAAATCGTCGGCTGCGCCGACCACACGGCGGCCGGCCCGCGCCCGCCCGTCGAGGGCGCGACGACCTTCCCCGGCTTCCGCACGGCGACCGCGATCCCGCCCCGGGAACTGACCCTCCTGGGCCGCCACCGCTTCTCCTCGTACACCTGGACCTTCCGCCTCGACGAGGCGGAGCCGGGCGGCGGCGGTGTCCGTCTCCGCGCCGAGACCCGCGCCACCTTCCCGGGCCCGGCCGGCGGCCTCTATCGCCTGCTCGCCCTCGGCACCGGCACCCACGCGAAGCTGACCCGCCGCCTCCTGACCACGGTCCGCCTCCGCGCCGAACGCCCCTGGAGACCATCACCGGCATGACAGCCCGTTCAACCCGTTCAACCCGTTCAACCCGTTCAACCCGTTCAGGCCGTTGAGGCCGTTCAACCGTTTCCACCTCGACCGCGTCCTACGGCGCCCCCTCCCGCGCACGCCGCGAACGCGTCACCACGCGCCAGCCGTTTACAACCGCCGCGCTCCGCGCTAGCTTCCGAAGCAGGTGGGGGTGGGAGCGCTCCCATTGCGGGAGGACGGACCGGAACCCGTCACCCCCTCCCGGATCCGCTCCCGCCCCACACCACCCACCCGCACCTCGGCGCACGCGTACATCCGCGCACCCGCACACGGCACGCCCGCACATCGGCACGCCCGCGCACCCGCACACCCGCACGTCCAGATCGACACCCCCCACAGCGGCACCCGCACATTCCCCCCACCTCCAAGCCGTACACGCAAGGAGTATTTGTCATGCACGTGACAAGCTTTCGATTAAGGCTGCCCCGGCGCCACCGTGCACTTCTTCTCGTCCTGCTCGCCCTCGTGACCACGATCCCGGCGCTCGGCCTGGTCGTCACGGCCGGCAGTGGGAAGGCCGAGGCGCACGGCACTCCGATGAAGCCCGGCAGCCGGACCTTCCTGTGCTGGCAGGACGGGCTGACCGACACCGGGGAGATCAAACCGATCAACCCGGCCTGTCGTTCCGCGCAGCAGGTCAGCGGGACGACCCCGTTCTACAACTGGTTCTCGGTGCTCCGCTCGGACGGCGCCGGCCGTACCCGCGGCTTCGTCCCGGACGGCCAGCTGTGCAGCGGCGGCAACACCAACTTCACCGGGTTCAACACCCCCAGCGCCGACTGGCCGTTGACCCACCTCACCTCCGGCGCGACCGTCGACTTCTCGTACAACGCGTGGGCGGCGCACCCGGGTTGGTTCTACGTCTACATCACCAAGGACGGCTTCGACCCGACGAAGACGCTCACCTGGAACGACATGGAGGCACAGCCGTTCCTGAGCGTCGACCACCCGCCGCTGAACGGCAGCCCGGGCACGGTCGAGGCCAACTACTCGTGGCGGGGCCAGCTGCCCGCCGACAAGTCGGGCCGCCACCTCGTCTACATGGTGTGGCAGCGCTCCGACAGCCAGGAGACCTTCTACTCCTGCTCCGACGTCGTCTTCGACGGCGGCAACGGCGAGGTGACCGGCATCAAGGAGCCCGGCAACCCCACCGAGCCGGTACCGGGCCAGTGCGCCGCGACCCGTCGTACGACCGGCAGTTGGACCGGCGGCTACCAGTCCGAGGTCGTCGTCACCAACACCGGTGACGTGCCGATGCTCGGCTGGATGGTCAACTGGACGCTGCCGACCGGGCAGAAGGTGGACAGCCTCTGGAGCGGCAGCGCGACGTACACCGGGCAGAACGTGATGGTGCACAACGCGGACTGGAACGGCTCGCTGGATCCCGGCGAGACGGCGACGTTCGGGTATGTGGTGCAGGGGGCGGGAGGTGATCCCGCGACCACGCTGCCCTGCCGGGTGGGCTGAACCCGGCGCTCCGACCGACGCCGTCCGCCCTGTGCGGGGGCGGGCGTCGCGCTCGGGGCGGACCGGGTGGGCGGGCGGTGCGTGCCCACCCGGTCCGCGAGCCGCGACCCGGTACGGGGGAGACCGGGCGCGGTGGGGAGTGCGGCTGTGGGGCCCCTCGACAGGACAACGTTGTCGAGTGGTCTGGACAAGACTCTATCGTTTCAACAGGCAACCAAGTCAAGCCGGTTGGGGCCGGTCCGGGGTCGGGTGGGTCACACCACCCGACCCCGGCCGGTCAGGACAGCAGTTCCACCTCCGCGAGGGTCGCCGGGCCGTCGAGGACGAGCCGGTAGTGGTCGTACGTCCTCGGGGCCGGGATCGAGAAGGCCCGCGTCTGGCGGTCCCAGGTGAAGGATTCGCCGGAGCGTTCGTCGAGGGTCTTCCAGGTCGTGCCGTCCCGGGAGCCCTGGAGGGTCCAGCCGGTCGGGGCCTCGGCGCGGCCGGCGGAGGTCAGCGTGTACTGAACGGCCCTCGTACGGGCCGGAGTCGGCAGGTCGGCCGTCTCCACCGACGCCTTCGTCGACGAGGTGTCGTCGAAGAGCGCGCCCTCCCCCTCGACGGCGTCCGTGCGAGGGGCCGGCGCCTGCCCGCCCTTGGTGATCGACACCGGGGCCGCCTTCTCACCGGTGCCCCAGCGGGACGGCCTCGGTCCCATGTCGAACTTCAGCACGCCACCACGGGAGATGAGGGAATGCGGCAGCGAAGTCGACGTCCAGGTCTTGCCGTTGACCTTCAGGCCCTGCACGTACACGTTCTTCGCGCTGTTCCTCGGGGCCTCGACCACCAGATCCCTGCCGTTCTCCAGGTGGACGGTCGCCTTGGTGAACAGCGGGGAGCCGACGGCGTATTCGCCGCTGCCCATCACCAGCGGGTAGAAGCCGAGCGCGGAGAACAGGTACCAGGCGGACTGCTCGCCGTTGTCCTCGTCGCCGTGGTAGCCCTGCCCGATGTCGCTGCCGGTGTAGAGCCGGGAGAGCGCCTCGCGGACCTTCGCTTGCGCCTTCCAGGGCTGCCCGGCGGCGTCGTACATGTAGATCGCGTGGTGGGCGACCTGGTTGGAGTGGCCGTACATGCCCATGCGGACGTCACGGGCCTCGGTCATCTCGTGGATGACCCCGCCGTAGGAGCCGACGAACTCGGGGGAGGCCGTCTCCGGGGTGGAGAAGTAGGTGTCCAGCTTCTCCGCCAGCCCGCTCCGTCCGCCGTACAGGTTGGCCAGGCCCTTGCTGTCCTGCGGCGCGGTGAAGGCGTACCCCCAGCCGTTGGTCTCCGTGTAGTCGTGGCCCCAGATCCGGGGGTCGTACTTCGCGGAGTCGACCCGCCAGGCACCGTTGCCGTCCCGGCCCTGGAAGAACCCGGCCTCCGTGTCGAACAACCGCACATAGTCCTGGGCCCGGTTGAGGAAGTAGGCGGCCTCCTCCTTGTACCGCTTCTCACCCGTCTCCCGGTACAGGGCCTGGCCCATCCGGGCGATGCCGTAGTCGTTGAGATAGCCCTCCAGGGCCCAGGACAGGCCCTCGTGGGTGTCGGTGCTGGTGTAGCCGAGGAAGGGCGAGGTGGCCATGCCCTTGCGGCCGACGCCCGCCGACGGCGGCACGACCGTGGCGTTCTTCAGGGCCGCCTCGTACGCCGATTTCGCGTCGAAGTCGACGCCCTTGACGTATGCGTCCGCGAACGCCACGTCCGAGGAGGTGCCGGTCATCAGGTCCGCGTAGCCGGGCGAGGACCAGCGGGAGGTCCAGCCGCCGTCCTTGTACTGCTGCACGAACCCGTCGACCATCTCGCCCGCCTGACTGGGCGTCAGGAGCGAGTACGCGGGCCAGGTCGTCCGATAGGTGTCCCAGAAGCCGTTGTTGACGTACACCTTGCCGTCGACGATCTTCGCGCCCGTGTGGGTCGGGGTGTCCTGGCCGGTCATGGGGGAGAAGGGCGAGGCGTACTTGTACGTCGAACCGACCTTCTCGAAACCGGAGTTGGGGTACAGATACAGCCGGTAGAGATTCGAGTACAGCGTGGTCAGCTGGTCGGGGGTGGCGCCCTCGACCTCCACCTTCCCGAGGACACGGTCCCACTGCGCCCGCGCCCGGTCCTTCACCGTCTCGAAGGAGGTGCCCTCGGGGATCTCCTGGCGCAGGTTGTCCTTCGCCTGGTCGAGGCTGATGAGGGAGGTCGCGAGGCGGAGCGTCACCGCGCGGTCGTCGCCCGCGTCGAAGCGGAGGTGGCCCTTCGCCCCGGTCGAGCCGCCGTCCGTGACCGGCGCGTCGAAGACCCCGTACACGAAGAGCCGGGTCGCGCCCGTCGACAGCCCGGACTTCACATCCGAAAACCCGGTGACGACACCGGCGTCCTTGTCGAGGGTCAGCCCCGCCTGGTCCGTGACGTTGTCGAAGAGCACGCTCGCGTCGTCGCCGGGATAGGTGAAGCGCAGCGCCGCCGCGTGGTCCGTGGGCGCCATCTCCGCCTTGACGCCGTTCTCGAAGCGCACCCCGTAGGAGTACGGCCGGGCCGTCTCGTTCTCGTGCCGGAAAGCCAACGCCCGTGCCGTACGGCTCAGTTCGGGGGTCCCGGAGGCGGCCGAGGGCATCACCTGGAAGGTCTGCCGGTCTCCCATCCAGGGGCTCGGCTCATGACTCGCGCTGAACGCCTGGATCGTCGGCAGGTTGTCCGCGTTGTTGGCCCGCGCGTAGTCGTACAGCCAGCTCAGCGAGCCCGCGTTGGTCACCGGCGTCCAGAAGTTGAAGCCATGGGGCACCGCGGTCGCCGGGAAATTGTTGCCGCGGGAGAAACCGCCGCTGGAATTCGTTCCCCTGGTGGTCACCGCGTAGTCGGACAGATGTGCCTTCGGCCGCTCCGGCGCGCGGACGCGCAGCGTCACATCGTCGAGCCAGCCGCGGAACCTCGCCGGGCCCTTCGGCGAGTCGTACGCCACCACGATCCGGTCCACGGTCCGCCCGGCCGCGACCGACCCGATCCGCGCCACCACGTCGTTCCACTGGTTGACGTACAGCACCTTCGACGCGCCCTGGCCGCGCGGCGACAGCGGGAATCCGTGCTGGTCGGCGGCGCCCAGCCCGCTCAGCGAGGTGCCGTCGGTGAAGACCAGGTCGACCGAGACGTTCGTGGCGTCGTAGTCCAGATCGCCGTCCGCCATCGAGGGGAAGATCCGGTACGCCAGCTCGGTGTCCCGCTCGACGGCCACGTTCACGTCGAAGACCTTGTTGTACGAGTGTGCCGGGCCGTCCGCCGTGTGCCGGCCCGCGTAGCGCAGGGCCCGCTTGCCGGTGAAGCCCGCCCCGGCCTTCGCGGTCGCCGAACCGCTCGGACCCCGGTCGACCAGCGACAGCATCTCCTTCGGCGCCGGGGCCTGTCCGCCGCCCGTGGAGAACTGCACATCGGCGAGCTGGGTGATCATCGAGGCGCCGTTGTTCCTGGTGATGTCGAGCCGGTAGTGCCGGTACTCGGCCGCCGCGTCACCGGGAATGTCGTACGACTTCGTCTGGAACCGCTCCCCGAAACTCTCGCCGGAGCGGGTGTCGAGGGTCTTCCACTGCTTGCCGTCGGTAGAGCCCTGGAGTGTCCAGTCCTTCGGGTCGCGGGTCTCGGCGTCGTTCGCCGAGGTCAGCGCGTAGGTGACCACCTTGGCCGGGCGGTCGAGGTCGAACTCGGCCCAGCCGGTGGGCTGGAAGGTGAGCCACTTGGTGGCGGACTCGCCGTCGACGAGGTTCTCCTTCACCTCCCCGCTGCCCGTGTTCTCGCCGCTGGCCCGGACCTCGGTGACCCGGTCGGTGATGCCGCCGGGGATGCCGGTGGTGTAGCCGCCGTCGACGCCGGAGGCGCGGGGGGAGCCGTCGGGCGCGGTGTCGACCGTGCTGACCCAGTCCGGAGCCGGGTCGTCCGTTTCGAAGGAGGAGCTGAACTCCCGTTCCCCGGCCGCCGGTCGGTCCGGTAACGCGACGGCCGCGCCCTGCGAGGCCACCACCAGAGCGAAAGCGGCGGCGCCGAGCACCACCGTGGAACCCCGTCTGTGCCGCATCAGCGAGCACCCTCCCTACGTCCAGCAGCTATTTTCGATCAAGAAACGACCGAAAGAGGACAACGTTGTCGAGCGTGTGACGCAGGGACCAGTAGGGGTTGAAGTGACGAGAGATGTCAAGGGTGTTGAGTGCGCCATCCCGGCCGAATGGCGGGGATTTTCCGGTCAGGTGGCGCAAGCTCGCTCATATTTCCGAGAGGTCTCAACTCGGAAAAGACCGATGGCGAACCTTGCATTCGATCTTGCCCCCTTGGCGGGAAGTGGACTATACCTGTCGGCGTCCGCATAGTGGTCGCACAGGTCGCACAACCGTGGACAGGCACTACCTGGGGGGAATTACCGGTGGTCGCGGACGTGTCCGCGCGCCGACCGCCACCTCGCCCCTGTTGAATCCTCACGCACGACCCCAGCTTGAACCGACCGCGGTGCCGGGAGGATCCGGTTCACCGCCTGAGTCCTGGAGAAGGCGAGGACTTGAGCATGGGATCCACTACCGCTGAGAACGACCACGGCCCCGAGGGCGTAGGCACCACCCCTTCCGCCGGTGTCGGCCGCCGCGATCTGATCAAGCGTTCCGCCGCGCTCGGCCTGATCACCGTGCCGACGATGAGCTTTCTCTCCGCGTGCGCCAGCAGCGGCGGAGGCGGCGAGGAGAAGGCCGAGGCGGGCGAGAAGACCGCCAAGAACCCCCTCGGTGTCAACGCCACCACGCAGATGGAGTTCGTCCTCTTCGACGGCGGCTTCGGCAAGGAGTACGCCGAGGACGCCGTGAAGATCTACGAGAAGAACTTCCCCAAGGCGAGCGTCAAGTTCTCCGCCACCCAGAAGATCCAGTCCACCCTCCAGCCCCGCTTCAACCAGGGCACCCCGCCGGACCTGATCGACAACTCGGGCGCCGAGCAGATGGACATGGGCGTCCTGGTCGGCAAGAAGCAGCTCGCCGACCTCACCCCGCTGCTGGACGCCCCGTCCTACGACGACCCGGACAAGAAGGTCCGCGACACCCTGCGCCCGGGGATCGTGGAGATGGGCCAGTTCGACGGCGACCCCGTCTGGATCATGTACTACGCCTACACGGTGTACGGCGTCTGGTACTCCCAGAAGGCCCTGGACTCGCTCGACGAGCAGTACCCCGAGACCTGGGACCAGATGCTCGCCGTCTGCGAGAAGGCCAAGAAGAAGGACATGGCGGGCTGGACGTACGCGGGCAAGTACCCGTACTACCTCCCCTTCTCCCTCTACCCGATGATCGGCAAGGTCGGCGGCCGGGAGGTCCTCGACGCGATCGACAATCTGGAGCCGAACGCCTGGAAGAACCCGGCGGTCAAGACCTGCTTCGAGGCCTACTACGAGCTGTACAAGAAGGGCTACATCCTCAGGGGCACTCCCGGTCTGGACCACATCCAGTCACAGACGGCCTGGGCCGAGGGCAAGGCGCTGTTCATCCCGAACGGCTCCTGGGTGGAGAACGAGTCCGCGAAGGTCATCCCGGCCGACTTCGACCTGGCCGTCTCCGCGCCCACCGGAATCGACAGCTCGGACAAGATGCCCTTCGGCACCATCTGGGCCTCGGGCGGCGAGCCCTTCATCGTCCCGGCCAAGGCGAAGAACGGCGCGGGCGGCATGGAGCAGCTGCGCATCATGCTCAGCGAGTCGTCGTCCAAGAACTTCACCAGCAAGGTCAAGTCGCTGACCGCGTACAACGGCGGCACCGACGGCATCACCCTCACCCCCGGTCTGAAGTCCGGGGTCGCCGCCCTGGAACTGGCCGGCGACAACGTGGTGAACCCGCGGATCCAGGACTGGTACGTGCAGTTGCAGAAGGAACAGATCGGTGTGGCGGGGCTCGGCGAGATGATGGCCGGTCGGCTCACCCCGGTCGAGGCCATCAACAAGATCCAGGGCTTCGCCGACGCGGCGGCCAAGGACTCGTCGATCAAGCACTACAAGCACCAGTGAGGAGTCGTCACCAGGGCCTGTCCGGGGTGCGCACCCCGGACAGGCCCTGGCGGCCGGGTCCGCGCGCAGATCGGGGTCGGTGGTAATGCAGCACGGCAAGTACCGTTTCATCGTGGGGTTTCTGGCGGTGCCCCTCGGCATTTACGCGCTTTTCGTGGTCTGGCCGTTCATCCAGTCCATCTATTACTCGTTCACGGACTGGACCGGGCTGAGTCCCGAATTCAAGATGGTCGGCTTCGGCAATTACGAGCGCATGCTGGACGACCCGATCTTCTGGAAGTCCCTGCAGCACAGTCTGCTGTTCGCATTGGTACTGCCGGTGGTGACGATCGGTCTCGCGCTGTTCTTCGCCTTCATGATCAATGTGGGGGGACGCCATCGGAGAGGCGGGCCGGTGGTCACCGGTGTCCGCGGCTCGTCCTTCTACAAGATCGTCTATTTCTTTCCGCAGGTGCTCTCGATCGCGATCGTGGCGCTGTTGTTCGCCTTCGCGTACAACCCCGACAGCGGCGCGATCAACTCGATCCTGCGCGGCATCGGGCTCGACAACGTCCAGCCGCTCTGGCTGGGCGACCCGGACCTCGCCCTGTGGGCGGTGATGGCGGTCCTCGTCTGGTCCACGGTCGGCTTCTTCGTGGTCCTCTTCTCGGCGGGCATGGCCTCCATCCCGACGGAGATGTACGAGGCCGCGCTGCTCGACGGGGCGAGCCGCGCCACCACCTTCTTCCGGATCACCCTCCCCCTGCTGTGGGACACGGTGCAGTCGGGCTGGATCTATGTGGGCATCCTCGCCCTGGGCGCGGAGTCGTTCGCGGTCGTGCAGATCATGACGACCGGGCCCGGCGGTCCGGACTACTCGACCACCGTCATGGTCCTGTACGTGTACCAGAAGGCGTTCCGCGACGGGCAGGCCGCCTACGCCACCACGATCGGTGTCGCCCTGCTCGTCGTCACCCTGGCCTTCGCCGCCGTGGTGATGCGGCTGGGCCGACGCGAGCGGCTGGAGTACTGAGCTGATGAAGACGACCGAGACCCCCGCCCCCGTACCGGCCGACTCCGGCAGCCCCGTCGTCAAGGTCGACCCTCCGGCCGGGCCGCGCCGGAGGGAGAAGAAGGAAGGCGTCACCCTCAACGTCTTCTCGCACGCGATCCTGGTCATCTGGGCGATCATGGTCGTGATGCCGCTGCTGTGGGCGGTCATGACGTCCTTCAAGGACGACCGCTCCATCTTCTCGTCCCCCTGGTCGCTCCCGGACACGCTGCACTTCGACAACTGGTCGCGGGCCTGGACCGAGGCCAACATGAGCGACTACTTCCTCAACACCATCCTGGTGGTGGGGGGTTCGCTCGTCGGCACCCTGGTGCTCGGGTCGATGGCGGCCTATGTGCTGGCCCGCTTCGACTTCCCGGGCAACCGGTTCATCTACTTCCTGTTCATCGGCGGCATGAGCTTCCCGATCATGCTGGCGCTGGTGCCGCTGTTCTACGTCGTGAACAACATGGGCCTGCTGAACACGATCCACGGGCTGATCCTGGTCTACATCGCGTACTCGCTGCCCTTCACGGTGTTCTTCCTGACCGCGTTCTTCCGCACGCTGCCGACCTCGGTGGCGGAGGCGGCCTTCGTGGACGGTGCCTCGCACACCAGGACGTTCTTCCAGATCATGATGCCGATGGCCAAGCCGGGCCTGATCAGCGTCGGCATCTTCAACTTCCTGGGCCAGTGGAACCAGTACATGCTCCCCACGGTCCTCAACACCGATCCGGACAAGCGGGTGCTCACCCAGGGCCTGGTCCAGCTGGCCGTCAGCCAGGGATACAAGGGCGACTGGTCCGGACTTTTCGCCGGTCTGGTGATGGCGATGCTGCCGGTGCTGGCCGCGTACATCGTGTTCCAGCGGCAGGTCGTGCAGGGACTGACCGCCGGGGCGCTGAAGTAGCGAGGTGGGGCCGTCCACCACGGCCCCACCCCGGCCCCACCCCGGCTCCACCCGGCTCCACCCGGCCCCGTTCCGGTCCGCCCTCGTGCCCCGAGTGGCCCGTTCGGGGACCTCAAGTAGCCGCAGAGTGACATTTAGTGGTCATTCGGCGGCCCCAGTTTCCCTCAAGGACTTGACTGCGGTAACCCGTTCAGCGGAGCTTGGAGTTCACAACTTGTAAGTGACCCGGGTCCCGTGGCTGTGACCTGGGTCACGGGCGGCGTGCGGGCCGCCCGTCCTGGACGGGAGTGGATGAGTCGATGGAGACTCCGGGGTCGCAGTCGTCGCTGCACAGAGCAAATCTCGAACGCGTCGTACGGGCGGTGCGGCTCGCCGGGTCGCTGACGCAGGCGGAGATCGCCAGGACGACCGGCCTCTCGGCGGCCACGGTCTCCAACATCGTGCGCGAGCTGAAGGACGGGGGAACCGTCGAGGTCACGCCCACGTCGGCCGGTGGTCGGCGGGCGCGCGCGGTCTCGCTCAGCGGGGACGCCGGGATCGTGATCGGCGTGGACTTCGGGCACACGCATTTGCGCGTCGCGATAGGGAACCTCGCTCATCAGGTGCTCGCCGAGGAGGCCGAGCCGCTGGACGTGGACGCCTCCTCGACCCAGGGCTTCGACCGGGCGGAGCAGCTGGTCACCCGGCTGATCGAGGCCACCGGTGTGGACCGTACGAAGATCGCGGGCGTGGGCCTCGGGGTGCCCGGCCCGATCGACGTGGAGTCCGGGACGCTCGGCTCCACCGCCATCCTGCCGGGCTGGACCGGCACCAAGCCCGCGGCCGAGATGCAGGACCGCCTCGGCGTCGTCGTGCACGTGGACAACGACGCCAACCTCGGCGCCCTCGGTGAGCTGGTCTGGGGCAGCGGCCGGGGGGTGCGGGACCTGGCGTACATCAAGGTGTCCAGCGGCGTTGGTGCCGGACTGGTGATCGATGGCAAGATCTACCGGGGCCCGGGTGGCACAGCGGGAGAAATCGGGCATATTACTCTTGATGAATCCGGCCCGGTCTGCCGCTGCGGCAACCGGGGCTGTCTGGAGACCTTCGCCGCCGCGCGCTATGTGCTGCCGCTCCTCCAGTCCAGCCACGGCACCGATCTGACCATGGAAGGGGTCGTACGGTTGGCGAGGGACGGGGACCCGGGCTGCCGTCGGGTGATCGCCGACGTCGGCCGACACATCGGAAGTGGAGTCGCCAATCTCTGCAATCTGTTGAACCCGAGCCGCGTGGTCCTCGGTGGCGATCTCGCCGAGGCCGGAGAGCTGGTTCTCGGACCCATAAGGGAGTCGGTCGGCCGGTACGCGATCCCGAGTGCCGCACGTCAACTCTCAGTGCTGCCAGGGGCGCTTGGCGGTCGAGCCGAGGTCCTCGGGGCCCTGGCTCTGGCCCTCAGTGAGATGGGTGATTCGACCCTTTTGGACGGAACCCTCTCTGCGGCAACCCCTGTCTTCACTTAGAGAACGAAACACGCCGTTGCCAACCCGTTAAGGATTTACTTCTTGACGTCGCACGTGTGGCCGAGTTGACTTCCAGCCACCTCGGCCGCAGTGCTGCGGCCCGTGTCAGGGAGGCACAACCCAAATGAACGCAACGATGCGTAGAGTCGCGATCGGCGCCACCGCGATGTCGCTGGCGCTGTCCGTGGCCGCCTGTGGCAAGGCCGGCGACGACAACGACTCGGACAGCGGCAGCACCGGCGGTTCGGACAGCAAGTCGATCGGTCTGCTCCTGCCCGACAACGTCACCGCGCGCTACGAGAAGTTCGACCGCCCGTACTTCGAGGACAAGGTCGAAGAGCTCTGCTCCGACTGCAAGGTCGAGTACGCGAACGCCGCCGCCGACCCCACCAAGCAGGCTCAGCAGATGAGCAGCATGGTGACCAAGGGTGTCAAGGTCATCGTCGTCTCCGCCCAGGACTCCGCCGCCATCAAGTCCTCCATCCAGTCCGCGGTGGACAAGGGCGTCAAGGTCGTCGCCTACGACCGTCTCGCCCAGGGCCCGGTCTCGGCCTATGTCTCCTTCGACAACGTCAAGGTCGGCGAGCTGCAGGGCCAGGCCCTCCTCGACGCGCTCGGCGACAAGGCGACCGCCAAGTCCAAGGTCGTCATGATCAACGGTGACGACGCCGACCCGAACGCCGGTCAGTTCAAGGAGGGCGCGCACAAGGTCCTCGACGGCAAGGTCGACATCGCCTACGAGCAGTCCGGCCTCTGGAAGGACACCGTCGCCGCCCAGAAGATGTCCGCGGCCATCACCCAGCTGGGCGCCAAGAACATCGCGGGCGTCTACGCCGCCAACGACGGCATGGCCGGTGGCATCGCCAACACCCTCAAGGGTGCGAAGATCAGCAACATCCCGCTGACCGGTCAGGACGCCGAACTCGCGGCCATCCAGCGGATCGTCGCCGGCACGCAGTCCTCCACGGTCTACAAGGCCTACAAGCCGGAGGCCGACACGGCCGCCGAGCTGGCGGTCAACCTGCTGGAGGGCAAGGACATCAAGTCCCTGGCCGACACCGAGGTGACCAGCGGCTCCGGTGACAAGGTCCAGGCGAAGCTGCTGACCCCGGTCTCCGTCACCAAGGAGAACATCAAGGACACGGTGGTGAAGGACGGCCTGTACACGGTCGCCGACATCTGCACCGCCGAGTACGCCAAGGCGTGCAAGTCCGCCGGTCTGGAGTAGTCACTCCGACCCGCTGAGCCTGTCCGGCGCCCGCCCCACCTCAGACCCCGCTTCCGGGGCGGGCGCCGGACGGAACCGTCACGCTCCGCCGGGAGGTGCCGGGAGGGCCGTCGGTCGTCCTCCCCGCCGTCGTGGCCGGTCGCGCAGTTCTCCGCGCCCCTTCAGGGCGCGGCCGGACCGCGGACCTCGCCCGGCCCGTCGGGCGCGGCGGATCTACGCATGTTCACCTGTAAGCCTTGTGCGTCACATACGTCTTGTGCGTCACGCACATCCTCCGCGCCTGTTACCGGCGCGGCATCCCCGCCGGTCAGGCGGCGAAGGAGATGGTTCACGTGTCCGCTACGCCCGTGCTGGCGTTGCGCGGAGTCTCCAAGCGATTCGGTGCGGTGCAGGCACTCACCGACGTCGATCTGGAGGTCCACGCCGGAGAAGTGGTCGCCCTGGTGGGCGACAACGGCGCAGGAAAGTCCACCCTGGTCAAGACGATCGCGGGTGTGCACCCCATCGACGAGGGCGTCATCGAGTGGCAGGGCGACCCGGTCAGGATCAACAAGCCGCACGACGCCCAGGGCCTCGGCGTCGCGACGGTCTACCAGGACCTCGCGCTCTGCGACAACCTCGACGTCGTGGGCAATCTCTACCTCGGGCGCGAACTGCTGCACCGGGGTGTCATCGACGAGGTGTCGATGGAGAAGAACTCCCGCGAGCTGCTGTCCACGCTCTCCATCCGGATCCCCAGCGTCCGGATCCCGATCGCGAGCCTCTCCGGCGGTCAGCGCCAGGTCGTCGCCATCGCCCGCGCCCTCATCGGCGACCCCAAGCTCGTCATCCTCGACGAGCCCACCGCCGCCCTCGGCGTCGAGCAGACCGCGCAGGTCCTCGACCTGGTCGAGCGGCTGCGCGAGCGCGACCTCGCCGTCATCCTCATCAGCCACAACATGGCCGATGTGAAGGCGGTCGCGGACACCGTCGCCGTCCTGCGGCTGGGCAAGAACAACGGCTCCTTCTCGGTGAAGGACACCAGCCACGAAGAGATCATCGCCGCGATCACGGGCGCCACGGACAACGCCGTGACCCGTCGCGCGGAGCGCACGGAGGCGGCAAAGTGAGCGACACGTCCAAGACCGTGAAGAGCGATTCCTCCCAGGGCACCGTGGCGGGTCAGACCACGGTCGCCCCCGCCGACGACCCGACGGCCGCGCCGGTCACCGTCGTCGACCCGCGTCTGCTGGTCCGCGAAGAGGGCCTCAAGGGCTACGTCACCGAGTTCAAGCGCAAGGTGAAGGGCGGCGAGCTGGGCTCGCTGCCGGTGGTCATCGGCCTGATCGTCATCTGGACGATCTTCCAGTTGCAGAACGACCGCTTCCTGAGCGCCGACAACCTCTCCAACATCAGCTACTTCCTCTCGGCCACCGGCATGCTCGCCATCGGCCTGGTGTTCGTGCTGCTGCTCGGCGAGATCGACCTGTCGGTGGGCTCGGTCAGCGGTCTGGCCTCCACCCTGTTCGCCGTGCTCGCCGTGAACCACGGCATGAACTCCTGGTTGTCGCTGGTCCTCGCGGTCCTCACCGGTATCGCCATCGGCGCGCTGCACGGCTGGTTCTTCGCCAAGATCGGCGTACCCGCGTTCGTCGTCACCCTGGCCGGCTTCCTCGGCTGGAACGGCGTCATGCTGTGGCTGCTGGGCGAGAGCGGCACGATCAACATCCCGTCCGACGCGGGTCCGGTCCGGCTGCTCGGCCAGAGCTCCTTCTTCATGGACCAGGCCATCATCGGCGCGTACATCCTGGCCGGCCTCGCGGTCGTGCTCTCCCTCGTCGGCAACCTCAACGAGCAGCGCCGCCGCCGGGCCGCGAACGTGCCGTTCCGGCCGACCAGCGAGATCCTGCTGCGCGTCGGCGCGCTCGCGGTCGCGGCCTTCGCCGCCGCCGCCGTGCTCAACAACGCGTCCGGTGTCTCCAACGCGCTGGTGATCTTCCTCGGCGCGCTGGTGGTCGTGGACTTCGTGCTGCGCCGTACGACCTACGGCCGCAAGGTGTTCGCGGTCGGCGGTGGCATCGAGGCGGCCCGCCGTGCGGGTATCAACGTGCCGATGGTCCGGATCAGCGTCTTCGCGATCTCCGGTGGGTTCGCGGCGGTCGGCGGTATGTTCTTCGCCGGTCAGACCGCGAGCGCGACGCTGTCCGCGGGTGGTGGCAACACGCTGATGCTCGCGATCGCCGCGGCGGTCATCGGCGGTACCAGCCTCTTCGGTGGGCGTGGGTCGGTGTGGTCGGCGCTGCTGGGCATGCTGGTGATCCAGTCGATCCAGACCGGTCTCGACCTGCTGAACATGAACCAGTCGATCCAGTACATGATCACGGGTGCGGTTCTGCTGGGTGCGGTCGTCATCGACTCCGTCAGCCGTCGGAGCCAGAAGGCCGCGGGCCGCGCGTAGCGGTCCGGCGGGAGGCGCCGTGGGGGTGCCCGTCCGTCGCCGGCCGCGGGTCGTTCGTGGCTGATCGCGCCCGCGCGGCGGAGCCGCATATCGAAACAGCCCCGCGCCCCTTCAGGGCGCGGATGTGCCCGGTGCCTTCAAGGCGCCGGGCACTTCTGTTTGTTGTCGGACGTTTCGTACGGGTACGTCTGCGCAGGATGGTTTACGGCCGTTCGTGTGACACGGGACCCGACCGCCCGGCGGTGGGCCCGGTGCGCGGAAGATTAGACTTCGACGAGCCCGGTAACGCTCGAACAGCACTATCGCAAGGAGGCACGGGTGCCGCTGCTGACCCGCATCAGGGGACCGCGCGATCTGGACCGGCTCAGCCTGGAGGAGTTGGACCAGCTGGCGGAGGAGATCCGGACCTTCCTCGTCGAGGCGGTGTCGAAGACCGGCGGTCACCTCGGCCCGAACCTCGGCGTGGTGGAGCTCACCATCGCCCTGCACCGGGTCTTCGACTCGCCCAAGGACAAGGTGCTCTGGGACACGGGCCACCAGTCCTACGTCCACAAGCTCCTCACCGGGCGCCAGGACTTCTCCAAACTGAAGATGAAGGGTGGCCTCTCCGGCTACCCCTCGCAGGCCGAGTCCGAGCACGACGTCATCGAGAACAGCCACGCCTCCACGGTGCTCGGCTGGGCCGACGGCCTCGCCAAAGCCAACCAGGTGCTGAAACGCGACGACCACGTGGTCGCCGTCATCGGCGACGGCGCGCTCACCGGCGGTATGGCCTGGGAGGCGCTCAACAACATCGCCGACGCCAAGGACCGCCCCCTGGTCATCGTCGTCAACGACAACGAGCGGTCGTACGCGCCGACCATCGGCGGACTCGCCAACCACCTCGCCACCCTGCGGACCACGGACGGCTACGAGCGGTTCCTCGCCCGCGGCAAGGACCTGCTGGAGCGCACGCCCGTGGTGGGCCGGCCGCTCTACGAGACGCTGCACGGCGCGAAGAAGGGCCTCAAGGACTTCATCGCCCCGCAGGGCATGTTCGAGGACCTCGGCCTCAAGTACGTCGGCCCGATCGACGGGCACGACGTCGAGGCCCTGGAGTCCGCGCTGTCCCGCGCCAAGCGGTTCGGCGGGCCGGTCATCGTGCACTGCCTCACCGAGAAGGGCCGCGGCTACCAGCCCGCCCTCCAGGACGAGGCGGACCGCTTCCACGGCATCGGCCCCATCCACCCCGACACCGGCCTGCCGGTCAAGGCGTCGGGCGCCGACTGGACCTCCGTCTTCGGCGACGAGATGGTGCGGCTCGGCGAGGAGCGCGAGGACATCGTGGCGATCACCGCGGCGATGCTCCAGCCGGTGGGGCTGAAGAAGTTCGCGGACACCTTCCCGGACCGGATCTACGACGTCGGCATCGCCGAGCAGCACGGCGCCGTGAGCGCGGCCGGTCTGGCGGCCGGGGGACTGCACCCCGTCTTCGCCGTCTACGCGACCTTCCTGAACCGCGCCTTCGACCAGGTGCTGATGGATGTCGCCCTGCACAAGTGCGGGGTGACCTTCGTCCTGGACCGGGCCGGTGTCACCGGCACCGACGGCGCCTCGCACAACGGCATGTGGGACATGTCGATCCTCCAGGTCGTCCCGGGGCTCCGGCTGGCCGCGCCGCGCGACGCCGACCAGGTCCGCGCCCAGCTGCGCGAGGCCGTCGAGGTCACCGACGCCCCGACCGTGGTCCGCTTCTCCAAGGGCGCCGTCGGCCCCGCCGTACCCGCCCTGCGCCGCGTCGGCGGCATGGACGTCCTGCGCGAGCCGGGCACGGACACCCCGGACGTGCTCCTCGTCTCGGTGGGCGCCCTCGCCCCGATGTGCCTGGAGATCGCCGACCTGCTCGACAAGCAGGGCATCACCACCACCGTCGTCGACCCGCGCTGGGTCAAGCCGGTCGACGAGCACATGGCGCCGCTCGCCGACCAGCACCGCGTGGTCGTCACCGTCGAGGACAACTCCCGCGTCGGCGGCGTCGGTTCGGCCGTCGCCCAGGCGCTGCGCGACGCCGGTGTGGACATCCCGCTGCGGGACTTCGGCATCCCGCCGCGCTTCCTCGACCACGCCTCCCGCGCCGAGGTGCTGGCCGAGATCGGGCTCACCGCGCCGGACATCGCCCGCCAGGTCACCGGCCTGGTCTCCAAGATCGACGGCCGCTTCGGCGATGCCGCCGCCGAGGTGGAGCCCGCCCGCGACTGACGTACCCGGTTGGGCCGTTCGGGCCGGTCTCACCATCCTTTACGGTGGTGAGACCGGCCCATTCGCGTGAAACCACCCGCGCCGGGGCATACGCTCCACGCCCCCTCTCGATCATGTCGAGGACGACAAGCGTGGGAGGTACGCCAATGAGCAGCACACTCTTCCGGACGAAGAAGGTCGAGCAGTCCATCCTCGATACCGAGGAGCCAGAGCACGCGCTCAAGAAATCCTTGTCCGCGCTGGATCTGACGGTCTTCGGCGTCGGTGTCATCATCGGCACCGGCATCTTCGTCCTCACCGGCACGGTGGCCAAGAACAACGCCGGTCCCGCCGTGGCCCTCGCCTTCGTCGTGGCCGGCGTCGTCTGCGCGCTCGCCGCCCTGTGCTACGCGGAGTTCGCCTCCACGGTCCCGGTCGCCGGATCCGCGTACACCTTCAGTTACGCCTCCCTCGGGGAGCTGCCCGCCTGGATCATCGGCTGGGACCTGGTGCTGGAGTTCGCGCTGGGGACGGCGGTGGTGGCGGTCGGCTGGTCCGGCTACATCCATTCGCTGCTGGCCAACGCGGGCTGGGAGCTGCCGGCGGCGCTCAGTACGAGAGACGGGGCGGACGGCTTCGGGTTCGACATCCTCGCCGCCGCGCTCGTCCTCGTCCTCACCGCCATCCTGGTGGCCGGCACCAAGCTCTCCGCGCGCGTCACCTCCGTCGTCGTCGCCATCAAGGTGACGGTCGTCCTGACCGTCATCGTCGCGGGCGCCTTCCTCGTCAACGGTGACAACTACGACCCGTTCGTCCCGAAGGCGCAGGAGGTACCGGCGGGGGACAGTCTCCAGGCCCCGCTGATCCAGCTGATGTTCGGCTGGGCGCCCTCCAACTTCGGGGTGATGGGCATCTTCACGGCCGCCTCCGTCGTCTTCTTCGCGTTCATCGGCTTCGACGTCGTCGCCACGGCCGCCGAGGAGACCAGGAACCCGCAGCGGGACATGCCCCGGGGCATCATCGGTTCCCTCGTCATCTGCACCACGCTGTACGTGGCGGTGTCGATCGTCGTCACCGGCATGCAGCACTACACCGACCTGTCGGTGACCGCGCCCCTCGCCGACGCGTTCAAGGCCACCGGGCATCCGTGGTTCGCGGGCTTCATCAGCTTCGGCGCCGCCGTCGGCCTGACGACGGTGTGCATGATCCTGCTGCTGGGCCAGACCCGGGTGTTCTTCGCGATGAGCCGCGACGGACTGCTGCCGCGCTTCTTCTCCCACGTCCACCCGCGGTTCAAGACCCCGCACCGGCCGACCATCCTGCTCGGTGTGGTCATCGCGATCCTCGCGGGCTTCACCCCGCTGAGCGAGCTGGCCGAGCTGGTGAACATCGGCACGCTGTTCGCCTTCGTGGTCGTCGCGATCGGCGTCGTCATCCTCCGCCGGACCCGCCCCGACCTGCACCGCTCGTTCCGCACCCCCTGGGTGCCGTTCGTCCCGATCCTGTCGGTGCTCGCCTCGCTGTGGTTGATGCTCAACCTGCCCACCGAGACCTGGCTCCGTTTCGCCGGCTGGATGGCGCTGGGCTTCGTCGTCTACTTCGTCTACGGCCGCTCGCACAGCCGCCTCGGACGCCATGAGGAGACCACGGTGGACGAGGTCGGCGGGAGGCCGCCGCGGAACGGCGCCTCGTAGGCCCGTAGGTCTGGAGGCCCGTACGTCCGGAGGAACGGACCGTAGTACCGCGGTCCTGTGGCCCCGTGTGTTCCGCTTACGGCGGGGCCGCGGGGCCACGTCGTGTGTGCGGGGCGGCGCGCCGCTCGGGGCGACCGCTCAGGACTCCCGGCGCACTGCCCGGGGCCCGGTGACCTCGGCGCCCAACTCGCCCACCCGGCGCCGTAGTTCACGGTCGGCGGTGACGACGAGGCAGGGGCGGTCGCGGGCCTCCTCGGCGACCAGTTCCACGATGCGGTCGTCGCCGCTGCGGGGCGCGGCCTCGACCCGTACGCCGGGTACCGGTTCCACTTCGCGGGCGGCGCCCTCGACGACCAGGACCAGTTCCACGGGCTCGTCGCGGCCGGGGACGCCGTCCCGGGCGAGCCGGTCGCGCAGGCGTTCCGCCGCGCCCCGTCGGTCGCGCCACCAGCCGTCGGGCACGGAGCCGACGACATTGGCCGCGTCGACGATCACAAGCAGGGGGTCGTCCATGGGGACAGGGTCGCACGCCCGGCCGCCACTCCCTGCTGGTGAAACGTTCATCCTATGATGGGGGCCGCTCGGCCTTCCGCGTTCCTGTGCGAGAAGGCGGCCGGGGAGCCGCGCCGAGCGTCATCGAAAGGGCAGGTCACGTCATGCGGACCAGATCCGGGCGCGCCGCTGCCCAGGGGGCGGCGGCCGACACCTCGGCGAACGGCGGGGGAGGGCGGCACAGGGCCGAGGCCCCCCTCACCGGTTCCTGGCTCGTCCTCGGCAAGGACGGCAGGCTCACCGCGTACGCCCGCGCGCGTGCCGGGCTGCTGCGCTGGACGCAGAGCCGGCCCGGCGGCGCCGAGTGGACCGGCCCGGACCTGTTCCCCGTGGCCGGGCTGACCGACCTCCACATCGTGCAGGGCGCGGACACCTATGTGCACTTCCTCGGGCGGCGGGAGACCGCGAAGGGCGACGGCCCGGCCGCCGTGGACATCGTGCACGCCATCCAGTACCAGACCGGGCGGCCGGTCACCGAGTGGCGTTCGCTGGGCAATCCGCACAAGGACGCGGCGAAGGCGGCTCGCTTCGGGATACCGGCCGGGGCCGTGAGCGCCGGCGGCAACGTCCATGTCCTCGCGCGCAACGCGGGCGGCGGTGTGATGCTGCGCCGGGAGCTGGCGGGCGGCAAGTGGAGCCCGTGGACCGACCTCAAGGGCAGCGGGGTGCAGGAGCCGGTGGCCGTGGTCGCGTACGCCTCCGGGCGGGTCGAGGTGATGGCCGGCGGCCAGGGCCTCATCATGCGCTGGACCCAGGAGAAGCCCGACGGCCCCTTCGAGCAGGCGCCGACCATTCCGCTCTCGGTGCTGCCCGGCAGCACGGCGGGGCTGGAGACCGGGCCCGACCGGGCGACGTACTACTGGACCGACCCGGCGACCGGGGGCGTCGTCGCGCACCGGCCGGGTGGCTGGGTGATTCCGCTGGGCGGGGCGCCGGCGGAGGGGCCGGTCGCCGTGCTGCGGGCGCCGTTGGACGGCTATGACTGCACGGTGCTGGCCCATCGGGACGTCGAGGGGCAGGTCGTGCTGGCGGCGTGCGGGACGGAGAACGAGCAGGCCGGGGTGTGGTGGTCGCCCACGGGTGAGCGGGGGGTGCCCGCGCTGGCTCGGGACGCGTATGGGCGGGTTGTGTTGGGGGTGCTCGGGGCGGACGGGGCACTGCGGGTCGCTGTGCAGCGGGATGAGGGTGGGTTGGTTCTGGCGCCGTCTGTTGTTGTGTGACGGCGCCTATCCGTCTGCCGGGGTGGGTGATTCGGCGGGTGCGGGTTGTGTGGGGTTGCTCGCGCAGTTCCCCGCGCCCCTGAAAGGCAGGGGCTGCGCCCCATGCCTTTCAGGCCCGCTGTCCCGGACCGCTACGAGGTGCCGCCCGTCGCCGGGGACTTCTTCGCCGAATCCGGGATGTCCTTGTCGGCGCGCAGGGCCTTCCAGAGGGTGGTCGCCTGGGGTTCGGCGGCTACGACCCGGTTGGGGTCGGTCTTGTCGTAGGTGACCGGGAGCATGATCGTTTCCATGGTGGCGGGGTCGACGCCGTTCATGCTGCGGGCGAAGTCGGAGAGTGCCGTGAGGGAGTCGAGGTCGGAGTCGGTGGTGAGGGACTCGGTGAGGCTGTCGGCGATCCGGTAGGCCTTGGTGGGGCTGCCGAGGAGGTCCTGCTTCTTGATCTCGCTCAGCAGGGCGATCATGAACTGCTGCTGGAGGCCGATCCGGCCGAGGTCGCTGCCGTCGCCGACGCCGTGCCGGGTGCGGACGAAGGCCAGGGACTGGGTGCCGTTCAGCCGGTGGGTGCCCGCCTCCAGGTCGAGGCCGCTGGACTTGTCGTGGATGGCCTCGTCGACGGTGACGGTGACCCCGCCGATCGCGTCGACGAGCCCCTTGAAGCCGGCGAAGTCGATCTCCATGAAGTGGTCCATGCGGATGCCGGACATCTGCTCCACGGTCTTCACCACACAGGCCGGTCCGGCCAGCGAGTAGACCGAGTTGAACATCACACGCTTCGCGGAGGCGAGCGTGGAGCCGTCGGACTTGGTGCACTCGGGGCGGGTCACCAGGGTGTCGCGGGGGATGCTGATCGCCACGGCCTTGCTGCGGCCCTCGGGTATGTGCATCACCAGCGCGGTGTCGGAGCGGGCGCCGGCGACGTCGCCCGTGCCGAGGTCGGCGTTCTTCCCGGAGCGTGAGTCGGAGCCGAGGACCAGGATGTTCTGGCCCGAGGTCGGCAGCTTCTCGGGGCGGTCGTCGCCGATCGCCTTGTCGAGGTCGACGCCGTCGATGTTGCCGTTGAGGTCGCTGTAGAGCCAGTAGCCGGTGCCGCCGGCCGCCAGGACGAGGACGGCGAGGCCGAGCGCGACCCAGCGCCACACCCGGCGCTTGCGCTGGGGCTTGGCGCGGCGGTTCGACGGCGCACGCCTGGATCTCGGGCTCTGGTCCGGCTCCGTCAGGGCGTGCGTCATGCGCCTCGGTGTCCTCTCGTTGTGTGGCTTGATGCGATCGATGCCGACCCTGGCGACATAGGCACACGCATGTTCGACAAATCGCGACGAGTCCGAACTATAAACCGACCGTCAGGGCGGGTCGGGTGGCACCCCGTTCACCCACCGGTTACCGAGAGTTCGGTCACGATGCCGATTGCTGTGTGTTTTCTGTCATTTTTGCCTGCTGTTGACAGTTGGCTGATTTGGTCGTGATGATGTGCCAGACCTGTGCAAGGTTAAAGTTTTTATGTGAATGAATCCGACAGTGTCGTCGGTGTGCAAGTGGTCACGTTTCGCGCCGGGGGTGCGGACACAGGTGGCCGACGGGGGCTGAGGGGCAGCAGGCGTGACCATCGTTTCGGAGCCCGGCGTCCAACGGACGACGGGTGATTCCAGCCATGACGGAAGTGTCTCCGCCGCTCCGCCACAGCTGACATCCGGCCACACGCCGAACCCCGCGGTCGCCGCCGAGCGCGGTGATGTCTACGTCGAGCCCGGCCTGACCCCGCTGGCGGCCCGCGAGGCCAACCGCAGTGCCCTCACCTCCCTGCTCGACTCGGCCGGTGTCCCGTACTTCGCCGTGCGCGGCACCTCGGACCACGCCACCGTCGTCGCGGTCGCCGAGCAGGACCGTGAGCGGGTGCTCGGCGCGGTCTTCCGGGGGCTCGGCCAGTACCCCGGCCATCTGAGCGTGATCGACCCCGACGCGCCCCGGCCCGCCCGCCCCGTCTCCTCGCGTGACCCGAAGGCCTGGCGAGGTGTCTCCGCGGCCCGGGTCGTCCAGGTCAGCTGGTACCGCACCGACCCCGGCCGGCATCTGCTGCTCGGCCACGAGTACGGCTGCGCCGTCGAGTTCTGGCAGCCGCACGGCGACCACCTCGTCGCCCCCCGCGCCAACCGCGCCACCTGGGCCGTCCTCGCGCGGGGCGTGAACGTGCACGGCGCCGCCCGGCTGTTCAGCCGCTTCGTGTCGGACTGGACGCCGGCGCACCTCGCGCCCCCGCTCGCCACCCGCCCGGAGTTCCTGGTCAACTGCGCGGACGACATCGGCTTCCCCGTCGACGCCGTCTACACCTGGGTCGACGGCGACGACCCCGCGTGGCAGCGGCGCAAGGCGACCGCCAAGGGCGAGGTCTACCACGCCGAGTCGGCGAGCGACGCCCGCTTCATCAGCCGCGACGAACTGCGCTACTCGGTCCGGTCCCTGCATCTGTTCGCGCCCTGGATCCGGAACATCTACATCGTCACCGACGACCAGGTCCCCGCCTGGCTGCGCGAGGACCTGCCCGGACTGCGGATCGCGAGCCACCGCGAGATCTTCCGCGACCCGGCGGACCTGCCGACGTTCAACTCGCACTCGATCGAGAGCCAGCTGCACCACATCGAGGGCCTCGCCGAGCACTTCCTGTACTTCAACGACGACATGTTCATGGGCCGCCCGGTCGCCCCGCACGCCTTCTTCACGCCGTCCGGCACCGCCCGCTACTTCCCCTCCCGCAACCGCATCCCGCAGGGCCCGGTCACCGAGACCGACACCCCGGTCGACGCGGCCTGCAAGAACAACCGGGCGCTCCTGAAGGAACGTTTCGGCAAGGTGATCACCCAGCCCATGGAGCACATCCCGTACGCCCTGCGCCGCTCGGCGATGGAGGAGGCCGAGCGGGACTTCCCGGAGGCGTGGGCGCGTACGTCGGCCAGCCGGTTCCGCGCGATGACGGATCTCTCGCCCACCTCGTCGTTCGCGCTCTACTACGCGGCGCTCACCGGACGGGCCCAGCCGGGCTCGATGCCCTTCACCTATCTCCAGTTGGCCGTCCCCGACCTCGCGGACCGGCTGGGCCGGCTGCTCGACGGCCGGAACCAGGACACCTTCTGTCTCAACGACGCCTTCTCCACCCCCGAGGACATCGAGGCCCAGCAGGAACTCCTCGACGGTTTCCTCAACGCGTACTTCCCCACCCCGAGCCCCTACGAGCGATGAACGGCGCCCCCCGGGGCCCGCTCGGCCGACGAGCGGACCTCCCACCCGATGCATGGCCCCTACAAGCGACGAAGTCCCCACACCTGGAGAAACGGAGTTCATGACGTGTCCGACCAGACGTCGTTGAGCTCCGCCGCCCACGTCTACCAGCGCCTCGTCCCGCAGCCGGTCCGTACCGTCGCCGCCACCACCGTCCCCGGACGCGTCCGGCGCAAGGCCAAGCGGTCGCTCGCACGGGCCCTCGGCCGCCGCGAGGCCCGGCTGCACCAGCGTGCCCTGCGGCGGGTCCGCAAGGCGGAGTTCGGGCACTCCGAGCGCCGTACCACCGCACACGACGGCCGGATCGGGCATGTGCACACCGGACTGACCGTCGACCTCGCCCGCCGCCTCGACCACAACCTGGTCACCCACGCCCTCGACGCCGCCGACGTCCCCTGGTTCGCGGTGCCCGCCCTCGACGACCGGCGGATCTGTCTGGCCGTGGAGCAGCGGGACAAGGGCGCGGTCCGCCGCGCACTGCGCGCGTTGCTGGAGGAGCACACCGGTTACGTGGTGTCCGTGTCGCCCGCGAACAGCGAGACCCAGGACATCCCCGGCAGCCATGTGAAGGCGTGGAAGCACTTCGGGAAGGCCCGGGTGATCCGGCTCACCTGGCTGCGCACCGACCCCACCGAGAACCTGTGGGTCGGCGAGGACCAGGGCGTCGAGATCGAGTTCTGGACCGTCAACACCGACCTCCCCCAGGAGCGGGTCGTCGGCCCGCGCCCCAACCGGGTGCAGCGGGCCGTGCCCAGCGACGCCCTCGGCATCGAGATCGGCCTCGACCGGCTCTCCGGCTACCTCGACATCGACGGGGCCATGGAGCCGACGATCACCCTGGAGAACTTCGACATCGCCCGGCTGGAGGAGATCACCTTCCCCGTCGACGCGGTCCTGCTGCACCAGCACGCCACCCCCTGGGGCGAGGAACTGCTGCGCGCCGCCCTGCGCTCGCTGCACCAGTACGCGCCCTGGACCGACGTCGTCCACGTGGTCGCGCAGGCCCCCGTCCCCGACTGGCTGCGGGCGGACGAACGCCTCAGCATCGTGCCCGCCCGGCCGGGCGCCGAGTGGCGGCTGCACCAACTGCCGGACATCGCCGATCACTTCCTGCTGCTGCGCCCCGGCGCGCTGCTCGGCCGCCCCGTGCGGGCCTTCGACTACTTCACCCCGCACGGCGTGACCCGCCCCCGCCGCGGCCCCTGGACCGCCGAGGAGTCCTTCGCGCCCTGGACCCGCTCCGCGTACGCGGCGACCGGCCGTGTCACCGCGCACGGCTACGCCGACGGCCCGCAGCCCCTCAGCTGCGAGACCCTGTCCCGGCTCGCCGACTCGGGTGCCCAGCTCCTGCCCCTGCCCGACGTCCAGACGGCCCCGGCGGCGACCGGCACCCACCCCATGGACGGGCTGATCCACCACTTCGGCGCCGTCGCCGGTCTCGCCGACCCCTCCGGCGAGGCGACCGTCACCCTGCACGCCGCCCTGCCCGGCCTCACCCGGCACCTGGAGCGGCTGCTCGTCCGCCGGGACAGCCAGCAGATCCAGCTCGTCGGCCTGGGGGCGCCCGAGGCCCTGACGCAGGGCGGCACCGACGCCGCCCTCCGCTTCCTGCGCCGCTATCACCCCGTGCCCAGCGTCTTCGAGCACGAGGCCTCCGAGGAGTCGGACAACCCGTCGTGAGCATCGCCAATCCCGAGGCGTCCGCCCTGGTCGGGGCGTACCGCGCCCTCGTCCCGACCGGACTGCGCCGCCGTATCGCGCGCCGCGTCCCGCCGCGTCTGCGCACGGCGCTCAAGCAACTGCTGCGCCACCTCCAGTCGGTCACCCTGGGCTCCCGGCTGCTCCGCGCGTACCGCGCCCGCCGCCGCTGGCCGCAGCTGTTCCGCGCGGAGGAACGGCTCGCCGCGCTGGCCGGGCCCGGGGCGCAGATCGCCCTCGTGCGCCCCACGGTGTCGCCGCTCGGGCTGCGCGAGGCCAACCTCGAACTGGTGGTGACCCTGCTGGAGGAGGCGGGCGTCGACTACTTCGCGATCCGCGGCAACTCCGACTTCCGCTCCTGCCTCGCGGTCGCCGAGACCGACCGGGACCGGGTGCGCGCGGTCCTGGACCGCTGCTCCGCGAGCGGACCCGTGTACGTCACGGCCTGCCGGGGCGAGGCCGCCACCGGCCGGACCGCCCTGTGCGGCTCCAGGACGGGCCGCCGGATCGCGGGGGAGGCCCGGGTGCTGCGCGTCGGCATGCTGTGGAGCGACCCGGCCGGAGCCCTGGTCCTCGGCCAGGAGCACGGCTGCGACATCGAGTTCTGGCGGCCCGAGGACGGCCGTCTGGTCGCCCCGCGCCCCAACCGCGTCACCGAGGACGTCTCGCCCGCCGAGCCCCGGGTCACCGTCCCCGTCAGCCGGCTCACCGGGTTCGCCGCCCTGCACACCCGCCGCACCCGCGCCGTCCGTACCATCGCGCCCTGCGCCGACGCCCTCCCCGAGGACGTCCGCTTCCCCGTGGACGTCGTCTACACCTGGGTCGACGGCAACGACCCGGCCTGGCAGCGCCGCCGCGCCCACTTCGGGCACACCGGCTACCACACCGAGTCCGCGAACGCCGCCCGCTACATCAGCCGCGACGAACTGCGCTACTCGCTGCGCGCCCTGGAGCAGAACGCCCCCTGGGTCCGCCGCGTCTACGTCGTCACCGACCGGCAGCGCCCGGCCTGGCTCCTCGACCGCCACCCCCGCCTCACGGTCGTCGACCACTCCGAGATCTTCGCCGACCCGACCGCGCTGCCCACCTTCAACTCCCACGCCATCGAGAGCCGGCTGCACCACATCCCCGGCCTCGCCGAGCACTTCCTCTACTTCAACGACGACATGTTCCTGGGCCGCCCGGTCACCCCGCAGGACTTCTTTCTCTCCAACGGCATGACCCGGACGTTCCTCTCGCCCTCCCAGGTCCCCCGGTGGGAGCGCACCCAGGGCGACCGCCCCGTCGACGCCGCCGGCAAGAACAACCGCCGGCTGCTGCTCGACAACTTCGGCTCGGCCATCGTGCAGAAGATCCGGCACGCCCCGTACGCCCTGCGCCGCAGTGTCCTGCACGAGATCGAGCAGGAGTTCGCGGACGCCCACCTGGCGACCTCGCACAGCCGGTTCCGCAGTCCGGACGACATCTCCATCCCGTCGTCGCTGTACCACTACTACGCGTACTTCACCGGCCGGGCCGTGCCCTCCGACATCAGCTTCGCCTACCTCGACCTGGCCCGCCCCGAGATCCAGCGGCGCCTCGGCATCCTGCTGGCCCGCCGCGACCGGCAGGCGTTCTGCATCAACGACACCCTCTCCGACGGCCATGACACCGACCGCCAGACGGCGATGCTCCGCCGGTTCCTCGACTCCTACTACCCGGTGCCGAGTCCCTTCGAGCGGAAGGAGCGTGAGGTCCGGTGAAGATCTCCTTCCTGATCAACAACATCTACGGCATCGGCGGCACCAACCGCACGGTCATCAACCTCGCCGAGGCCCTCGCCGTCCACCACGAGGTCGAGATCGTCTCGGTGTTCCGGCGCTCGACCGCCACGAAGTTCGAGATCTCGCCGAGGATCACCGTCCGCGCCCTGGTCGACCTGCGGCCCGGGTCGGGCGACCGGGGCGCCGCCGGCAGCGACGAACCCAGTGAAGTGGTGCCGCGCCAGGAGGAGTTCTTCGCGCAGTACAGCCGCTTCACCGACCAGCGCATCATCCGCGAGCTGAAGAAGACGGACGCGGACGTCGTGGTCGGCACCCGTCCGAGCCTCAACCTGTTCGTCGCCGCCCACACCCGCGACGGCGCCCTGCGCGTGGCCCAGGAACACATGACCCACCTGGCCATCCCGCCCGCCGTCCGCGCCGAGATGGCCCGCGTCTACCCCCGGCTCGACGGCATCACGACCGTCACCGAGGCGGACGCCCGCTCCTTCATGGAGCACACCCCGATCCCCGGCCTCACCGTGGTCGGCATCCCCAACAGCGTGCCGCAGCCCGCCGTACCGCCCTCCGACTGCACCCACAAGGTCGTCGTCAGCGCCGGCCGCATGCACCACATCAAGCGGTACGACCTCCTCATCCGCGCCTTCGGCATGCTCGCCGAGGAGTTCCCCGACTGGCAGCTGCGCATCTACGGCGACGGCGGCGAGGCCGGCAAACTCCGCGCCCTGGTCACCGAACTCGGCCTGGCGGGACGGGCGTTGCTCATGGGCGGCTTCTCGCCCATCGAGTCGGAGTGGGCCAAGGGCTCCATCGCCGCCGTGACATCGAGCGCGGAGTCCTTCGGCATGACCCTGGTCGAGGCGATGCGCTGCGGTCTGCCCGTGGTGTCCACCGACTGCCCCGTGGGCCCCCGCGAGATCCTGGCCGACGGAGAGGACGGCCTCCTCGTGGCCAACGGCGACGTCGACGCCATCGCCTGGGGTCTGCGGCGCCTGATGGCCGACGAGCACCTGCGCCGCGACATGGGCGCCGCCGCCCTGCGCAACGCCACCCGCTACGACCCCGCCGCCGTCGCCGCCCGCTATGTCGAGCTGTTCGAGGACGCGGCCCGCCGCCGCGCCGCAAGGGCGAAGGGGTACCGGGCACCCGCAGGGCCCCGGAAGAAGGCCGAGGCCCTGGCCGTGGTCCCGCCCGTCTCCCTCGGCGCGGCCGTCGTGGACGTGACGGCGGACGACGCGGGCTGGCTGCGCCTTGCCACCGACGGCCCCGCCGAGGGCCGCCACCGCTGGCAGTACGTGCTCCGCCACAAGCCCTCCGACGGCGACCGGCTGCCCGACCTGCCGCTGCGCACCGTACGCAAGTCGCTCGACGACGGCGGCACCCGCTACACCGCCGCCATCACCCCCTCCGCCCTCGACCACCTCGGCGACGGACGCTGGCAGGTGACCATGCGCGCCCCGAAGACGGGCGCCGTCCACATGAAGGCCGGGCTCCGCGACACGCGCGCCCTCATCGACGCCCGCGACCGCCTGGTGGCGAGGCCGCCGACCGGCCCGGTCGGCTGGAACCTCCCCTACGCGCAGCCCAACGGCCGCCTCATGCTGCGCAGTGTGCTCCGCCAGGACCACGCCGAATGCGTCGGTGTGGAGGTGACCGACACCGGGATCGCCGTGGAGGGCGTCCTGTGCGGCAAGCGCCTGCTGAAGCCCGGCGCGCTCTTCGTCGTCAGCCGCCGGGGCCGGCACTCCACGAACTTCACGGTGCCCGTGCACCTGTTGGGCAGTCGGCGGTTCCGCGCGGAGGCACCTGTGCGGCAGGTCGTGGACCACCGCCTGGAGCGCTGGGAGGACTGGGACTGGTGGCTCCAGCCCGACCCGGCCGACCGGAGCAAGCTCCGCGTCTGCCACCTCCTGGAGGACTTCCCCGACGTCAAGGGCGCGTACGCCTACCCGCCGGTGCCCCTGGTCGGCGACGAGCCCTCCGCGTACGCCGTGATCCATCCCGCGCGCCCGGTGTGGGTGCGGCCGTACTGCTCGGCCTCGGGAGCCATGGCCATGAACGTCGTCGATCGCTAGAGACCGCCAGGACGGATGAGAGATGAACCGCGAGACATGAACCGGACGATATTCGTGCTCGGGGACTCCGTCCCCGCCCCTCGCACCGACGAGGAGGCGCCCATGGCGGGCTGGGGCCAGAAGATCGAGGAGCTGCTGCTCGGCCCGGTCGAGGTCGCCAACTACGCCCGCTCCGCCATGACCAGCCGCAAGTACTTCACCGAACGCTTCCCGGCGATGCTCAACCGCATGAAGCGCGGCGACATCGTCCTCATCGGCTTCGGCTGCGTGGACCACATGATCCACAACGGGACGCGGTACGTCCCGGTCCCCGAGTACAAGGAACTGCTACGTCTCTTCGTCACCTATGTGCACCAGGAGGGCGGCGTGCCCGTCCTCGTCACCCCCATGGCCCGGTACGCCTTCTCCGCGACCGGCGAGGTCCTCAACACCCTCGGCGCGTACCCCCACGCCATGGCCGAGGTCGCCGGTGAACTCGGCGCCCCGCTGGTCGACCTGACCAGCCGCACCACGGAACTGTGGGCCGAGATCGGCCCGATGCGGCTGCGCCAGTACTTCTGCTGGGTCGACGCCGGCGACCACCCCGGCCACCCCGACGGCAGCATCGACTCCACCCATCTCAACCACACCGGCGCCTTCGAGGTCGCCCGGATCGTCGTCGCCGGCCTGTGCAACCTGGGCGTCCTCGACAAGTCCGAGGTGAACGTCCAGGCGCTCATGGAACCGCCGGCCATGCCCCCGGTCTCCGGCGAGTTCACCATCCAGGCCCCGGAGTCCGCACTGCACTACGCCCAGCGGAGCGGCGAGGCACCGGTCATCGGCAAGCCCGCCCTGGGCGGACTCTCCGGCCCCATGGTCAAGTTCACCGGCGCCGCCGCCCCCGGCACCGACTACCTGCTCTTCTTCGAGAACGGCCAGTACCTCGGCGGTACGGGCGTCGGCGCCACCGGCCAGTGGATGTGGCGCCGCTCGGTCAACTGGTCCGGCGGCGAGCACCTCATCCAGTGCGTCGGCCTGCGCGGCGACGGCTGCACCCCGGTCCTGGAGCATCGCTTCACCGTGCGCACCGAGGTCCCGGCCCCGCTGATCACGGCACCCGCCGAGGGCGCCTTCGCCGGGCCCCGGCCGCGCTTCGCCGGCAAGGTGGAGCAGGGCGTCACCAAGGTGGTCCTCCTGGAACGCGGCGTCCTCATCGGCGCGACCGGGGTCAACGAGAACGGGGAGTGGTCCTTCACCCACGCCCACCCCTGGCGCTCCGGCACCCACACCGTCGAGGTCGTCGCCCTCTTCGGCGCCTCCGAATCCCCGGCCGCCGCACGGACGTTCAAGGTCGTCGGCATCCCCGAGAACAGCCCCGTCCGGCTGTCCGGGGCCTCCCGGCACGACTGCGCCGACGCCGTCTGCGAGCACCGGCCGTTCACAGGTGACTGGTAAGGGCGGCGGCCGGGCGCTCCTGGGTGCGGTGGCCTGCGGGCTCGCCGTGCTCCTGGGGGTGCTCGTGGCACCGCGCGACGAGGGCCGGGGCGGTACGGCACCTACGAGGCCCCTGCAACTACGGGTCGTCCACTACAACCTGTGCGGCGCGGCGGCCGTCTGCCCGTGGAACTCCGGCGGCTCGGGCCCGGGAACCTCGATCCCGCGCCTGGTGGAGCGGGCGATCGTTCTCCGGGCGGACATCGTCACCGTCAACGAGATCTGCCTCGCCCAGTACGCCGAACTCAAGCGCCAACTGGCCGCAAAGGGCTGGACGATGGACGGCACCTACGCCTCCTCCCAGGACAACGTGCCCGCCTGCGGTGACACCGGCGCCTTCGGCTCGGCCGTCCTCAGCCGGGAGGACGTCCCCGACGACCGGCGGGACCACCACCCCTTCACCGACACGGGAGACGAGACCTACACGGGCGGCGGCCGTACGGTCGAGGTCCGGCGGGGACTCCTGTGCGCCCACACGTCGTTCGCGGGGCGCCCCCTCGTCGCGTGCACGGCCCACACGAACGCCAAGGCCCCCGGGCAGCTGCGGGAGATCCGGGACCGGATAGCCCAACTCCCGCAGGACACCCCCGTGATCCTCGCCGGTGACCTCAACCTACCGCCGGACGCGCCCGCCCTCGCGTACCTCACCGGCCGCTTCGCGGAGGCGGACGAGGCCGACCGCGAGCCCACCGCCGGTGGCCGCAAGATCGACTACGTCTTCGCCGACCGCCGCCACTTCACGGTGGTGGACGGCGACGCCGAGAGGTACGCCGAGTCCGACCACGCCCTGCTGACCGGGAGGTTCACGCTCAGGGACGCCGTCCCATGAGAAGAGGGCCCCCGCCCGGAGGCGGAGGCCCTCACCCATGTCCGTACGACATGTCCGTACGACGGTTACGCGGGGACCGAAGCCACCCCGGCCGCCAGGAACTTCTTGCCGTTGACGCGCTCGCTGACGCCCTCACGGTCCAGGTACGGCGTGATGCCGCCCAGGTGGAAGGGCCAGCCCGCGCCGGTGATCAGGCAGAGGTCGATGTCCTGCGCCTCGGCGACGACACCCTCGTCGAGCATGAGCCCGATTTCCTGGGCGACGGCGTCGAGGACGCGGGCCCGGACCTGCTCCTCGTCCAGGACGGAGTCGCCCTGCTTGAGGAGCGCGGCGACCTCGGGGTCCAGCTCCGGCTTGCCGGAGTCGTAGACGTAGAAGCCGCGCTTGCCGGCCTTGACGACGGCGGCGAGGTTCGGGGAGACCGTGAAGCGGTCCGGGAAGGCCCGGTTGAGGGTCTCGGAGACGTGCAGACCGATGGCCGGGCCGACCAGCTCCAGGAGCACCAGCGGCGACATCGGCAGACCCAGCGGCTCGACCGCCTTCTCCGCCACGGGCACCGGGGTGCCCTCGTCGATGACGTTCTGGATCTCGCCCATGAAGCGGGTGAGGATGCGGTTCACGACGAACGCCGGGGCGTCCTTCACAAGAACGGCGGTCTTCTTCAGCTTCTTGGCGACGGCGAAGGCCGTGGCGAGGGAGGCGTCGTCGGTGGCCTCGCCCCGGACGATCTCCAGCAGCGGCAGGATCGCGACCGGGTTGAAGAAGTGGAAGCCGACGACCCGCTCGGGGTTCTTCAGCTTCGACGCCATCTCGGTCACCGACAGCGAGGAGGTGTTGGTGGCGAAGATCGCGTGCGCCGGGGCGACCGCCTCGACCTCCGCGAACACCTGCTGCTTGACGCCGATCTCCTCGAAGACGGCCTCGATGATGAAATCGGCGTCCGCGAAGCCCTCGGCCTTGTCCAGGACACCGGTGACCAGAGCCTTGAGACGGTTGGCCTTGTCCTGGTTGATCCGGCCCTTGAGCAGCAGCTTGTCGATCTCGGCGTGGACATAGCCCACACCCTTGTCGACGCGCTCCTGGTCGATGTCGGTCAGTACGACCGGCACCTCCAGGCGGCGCAGGAAGAGCAGCGCGAGCTGGGAGGCCATCAGACCGGCGCCGACGACACCGACCTTGGTGACCGGGCGGGCCAGGTTCTTGTCCGGGGCACCGGCGGGACGCTTGCCGCGCTTCTGCACCAGGTTGAAGGCGTAGATACCGGCGCGCAGCTCGCCACCCATGATCAGGTCGGCGAGGGCCACGTCCTCGGCGTCGAAGCCCGCCTGGAGGTCGCCGTCCTTGGCGGCCTCGATGATGTCCAGCGCGCGGTACGCGGCCGGGGCCGCCCCGTGCACCTTGGAGTCCGCGATGAACCGGCCCTTGGCGACGGCCTGGTCCCAGCCCTCACCGCGGTCGATCACGGGACGCTCGACCGTGACCTCGCCCTTGAGGACGTTCGCCGTCCAGATCAGCGACTGCTCCAGGAAGTCGGCGCCCTCGAAGATCGCGTCCGCGATCCCGAGGTCGAAGACCTGCTGGCCCTTGAGCTGCTTGTTCTGGTTGAGGCTGTTCTCGATGATCACCGAGACGGCCTTGTCGGCGCCGATCAGGTTCGGCAGCAGCGCGCAGCCGCCCCAGCCGGGGACCAGGCCGAGGAAGACCTCGGGGAGGGAGAAGGCCGGGATGGCCTTCGAGACGGTCCGGTAGGCGCAGTGCAGACCGACCTCGACGCCACCGCCCATCGCGGCACCGTTGTAGTACGCGAAGGTCGGGACGGCGAGCGCGGAGAGCCGCTTGAAGACCTCGTGGCCGCCCTTGCCGATGGCGAGCGCGTCGTCGTGGTTCTTCAGCAGCTCGACGCCCTTGAGGTCGGCGCCGACGGCGAAGATGAACGGCTTGCCGGTGACACCGGCACCGACGATCTCGCCGGCCGCGGCCTCCTTCTCGACCTGGTCGATGGCGGTGTTCAGGTTCGCCAGCGACGCCGGGCCGAAGGTGGTCGGCTTGGTGTGGTCAAGGCCGTTGTCCAGCGTGATGAGCGCGAAGCGCCCGGCGCCGAACGGCAGGTCGAGGTGGCGTACGTGCGCGGACGTCACGACCTCGTCGGGGAACAGCTCGGCCGCGCCCTTGAGGAGTTCGGTGGTGCTCACTTGTCGCCTCCGGCGTCCTTGTGGTGCGGGTTCTCCCAGATGACCGTGGCGCCCATGCCGAAGCCGACGCACATGGTGGTGAGGCCGTAGCGGACCTCCGGCTGCTCCTCGAACTGACGGGCGAGCTGCGTCATCAGACGCACACCCGAGGAGGCCAGCGGGTGACCGAAGGCGATGGCGCCGCCGTACTGGTTGACGCGCGCGTCGTCGTCGGCGATGCCGTAGTGCTCCAGGAAGGCCAGCACCTGCACGGCGAAGGCCTCGTTGATCTCGAACAGACCGATGTCGTCGATGGAGAGGCCCGCCTGCGCGAGCGCCTTCTCCGTCGCCGGGATCGGGCCGTAGCCCATGACCTCCGGCTCGACACCCGCGAAGGAGTACGAGACGAGGCGCATCTTCACCGGGAGGTTGTTCTCGCGGGCGAAGTCCTCGGACGCGATGAGCGAGGCGGTGGCGCCGTCGTTCAGACCGGCCGCGTTACCGGCGGTGACCCGCCCGTGCACCCGGAACGGGGTCTTCAGCCCGGTCAGGTTCTCGATGGTCGTACCCGGCCGCATCGGCTCGTCGGCGGTGACCAGGCCCCAGCCGGTCTCACCGGCCTCCGCGTTGGTCCGCCGTACCGAGATCGGCACCAGGTCGGCCTGGATCTTGCCGTTGGCGTACGCCTTGGCGGCCTTCTCCTGCGAGCGCACGGCGTACTCGTCGGCGCGCTGCTTGGTGATCGTCGGATACCGGTCGTGCAGGTTCTCGGCGGTCATGCCCATGAACAGGGCGGACTCGTCGACCAGCTTCTCGCTGACGAACCGCGGGTTCGGGTCCACGCCCTCACCCATCGGGTGGCGGCCCATGTGCTCGACACCGCCGGCGATGGCGACGTCGTACGCGCCGAAGGCGACGGAACCGGCGACGGAGGTGACGGCGGTCAGCGCGCCGGCGCACATCCGGTCGATGGAGTACCCGGGCACCGACTGCGGCAGCCCGGCGAGGATGCCCGCCGTACGGCCGATGGTGAGGCCCTGGTCACCGATCTGCGTGGTCGCGGCGATGGCGACCTCGTCGATCTTCGCGGGCTCCAGCCCGGGGTTGCGGCGCAGCAGCTCCCGGATCGCCTTCACGACGAGGTCGTCGGCACGGGTCTCGTGGTAGATGCCCTTCGGGCCCGCCTTGCCGAACGGGGTGCGGACGCCGTCGACGAAGACGACTTCCTTGACGGTACGAGGCACGATGGCTCTCCTCCAGAGGTGCGGGACGGCACTGCTGCGATACGCAACCGCTGAGCGGGCGCTCAGCCCCATGCTACTTACGAGTAACTGTGCTGCACACCCCTGAGCGGGGGAGCGGCGAACGTCACACGGGTTCTGCATGTTACCGCCGGTTACAGCAGCCACCCTAGGGGCGCGAGGAACTGCGCGACCAGCCACCACGCACCCGCGGCCCCGTACGGCGCTCAGGGTGCAGTCGCAGTGGACCCCCGAGGAACCAGCACAGGCGTAGCCACCGGATGCGAACCCCCACCCCCACCGATCACCTCGAACAACGTCCGCGCCACATCCGCCCCGAACCCATACACGTCATGACTCATCGCGGACAACGTCGGCCGCGTCAGCCGACACAACTGCGAGTCGTCCCAGGCCAGCAACGACACCTCCTCCGGCACCCGCACCCCCATCTCCGCCGCCACCGACAACCCCGCCACCGCCATGATGTCGTTGTCATAGACGATCGCCGTAGGACGATCACCCCCCGCTCCGGTCAACAGCGACCGAGTGGCCCGAGCCCCCGCCTCCCCCGAGAAGTCGGTCGCCACCTGCCACGCCCGGGCCAGCCCCAACTCCCGCGCCACATGATCGAACGCCGCTGTACGAATCGTCGAGTGCCCCAACGACGCCGCGCCCCCCACCCGCGCGATCCGCCGATGCCCCAACGCCGCCAGATACCGCACCGCCTCCGTCACGGCGGTCGCGTCGTCCGTCCACACGGAGGTGAGCCCCCCGGTCAGCGACGGATGCCCGACGGCGACGACCGGCACCCCCAGCCGCTCCACCGCCGCCACTCTCGGATCATCCGCGCGGAAATCCACGAGGATCGACCCACTGACCTGCCGCCCCCGCCACCACGCGTCCTGCAGCCCCACCTCCTCCTCCAGGTTCCGCACCAGCCGCAGCAGCAGCGAACAGGACCGCTCGGTCAGCACGCTCTCCACCCCGGAGATGAACTCCATGTAGAACGGTTCGAGCCCGAGCAGCTTCGCCGGCCGGCACACCGCCAGCCCGACCACGTCCACCCGCTGGCTGGACAGCGACCGCGCCGCCAGATTGGGCGCCCACCCCAGCTCCCGCGCCGCCGCGAAGATCCGGTCCCGTGTGGCGTCGGACAGCCCCGGCTTCCGGTTGAACGCGAGCGACACCGCCCCCTTGGACACCCCGGCGAGCGCGGCGACGTCCTTGATGGTCACCCGGGAGGTCGTCATCGGCCGGGCTCCACGCAGTACAGGGCGGCCCGCGCGGCCTCCGGATCGGGAGCGCTCCAGCCGCTGACCCCGATGGTCACCCGCTCCCCGGGGAGCAGCGTGACGAGCCCCCGGTCCGCCCGCGCCTCCGGCTCCAGCCGGTCGGCCTGGAGCAGCAGATCCCGTACGAGGGTGTGGGCCGTCACCGTGACCGAGCCCGGTGCGACGCTCACGTCGAACTCCGGCCGGGGGTAGGGGATTTCACGGTCGGGGCTCGGAAAATACAGGGCCCGCAGCCCGCCCGAGCCCGAGCCCGAGCCCGAGCCCGAGTCCGAGTCCGCGACCAGGAACTCCTTCGGCCCCACCGGCTCCAGCTCCCCCGGTACGTCGACCCGTACCACCGCCCGCCCCGCCGCGGCGAACTCCACCCCCGTCTCCCCGACCACCACCCCGTCGACCGACATCCGCCGCAGCCGCACCGTGCCCGCCCACTCCCCGGCGGCCTGGTTGACCACGGCCAGCACCCGAGGCCGCAGCGTCAGCAACCGGTCCGCGTAGACCCTGCGCACCTCGTGATACAGCGGCTTCGCCCGCCCGTCCCCGTCGATCGCGGCCCAAGAGGTCACCGGCCAGCAGTCGTTGAGCTGCCACACGACCGTGCCCGCGCACACCGGCCAGTGGGACCGCCAGTGCTCGATCCCGGCGGCGACCGCCCGCGCCTGGTTGACCTGCGTCAGATAGTGCCACCGGTCGAAGGCCTTCTCCGCGTCCCCCTCGGGCACCACGAAATGCCGAGCCAGTCCCCGCTCCAGCTTCCCGTTCCCGTCCTCCGCCTTCTGGTGGTGCAGCATGCCGGGCGAGTCGGCGGCCAGGTCCTCACCGGGCAGCGCCCGCCGCAACGTCGCGTACGCGGGCGGCGCCTGCCACCCGAACTCGGCCACGAAACGTGGCACGTTCGCCCGGTACTCCGCGTAGTCCTCCCGGTTCCACACCTCCCAGGAGTGGTGCGTGCCGTGCGCGGGATCGTTCGGATGCCGCTCCCACGACCCCGACCAGGGGCTGCCCGCCGTGTAGGGCCGCGTCGGGTCCAACTCCGCCACCACGCGCGGCAGTAGCCCCAGGTAGTACCCCTCGCCCCAGGACTCCCCGGCGAGCCGCTCCTCCCAGGCCCAGTCCCGGAACCCCCACAGGTTCTCGTTGTTGCCGTTCCACAGCACCAGCGAGGGATGCGGCATCAGCCGTACGACGTTCTCCCGGGCCTCGGCCTCCACCTCGCCCCGCAGCGGCTGTTCCTCCGGATAGGCCGCGCACGCGAACGGGAAGTCCTGCCAGACCAGCAGCCCCAGCTCGTCGCAGACGTCGTAGAAGTCCTCGCTCTCGTAGATCCCGCCGCCCCAGATCCGTACGAGGTCGACACCGGCCCCGGCCGCCTGCCGCAGCCGCTCCCGGTACCGCTCGCGGGTGACACGGGACGGGAACACGTCGTCCGGGATCCAGTTCACGCCGCGCGCGAACAGCCGCTCACCGTTGACGACGAGGGTGAACCCGGTCCCGTGCTCATCGGCGCTCCGGTCCAGCTCCACGGTCCGGAACCCGACCCGCCGCCGCCACACATCGAGCGCGTCGCCGTCGCCCTCGCCGTACAGCGTCAACTCGACTTCGTACAGGGGCTGTTCGCCGTACCCGCGCGGCCACCACAGCTCCACACCGGGCACCTCCAGCCGTACGACCCCGCCGGTCCCCTCGACCTCCGCGACCGCGCTGACACCGCCCACCCGGGCCTCCAGTCGCAGCCCCGCCTCCACGGCCGCCCGCTCCACGTCGACGAGCAGTTCCACGTGCCCGGTGGTGCCGGAGACCGTGACGACCGGCCGTACCCGGGCGATCCGGGCCGTGGACCACCTCTCCAGCCGTACGGGCCGCCAGATCCCGGCGGTCACGAGCGTCGGCCCCCAGTCCCACCCGAACGAGCAGGCCATCTTCCTGATGAACTGGAAGGGTTCGGGATAGGCGTTCGGCCGGTCGCCGAGCCGCTGCCGCACCGCTTCCGCCTCGGTGTACGCGGAGGCGAAGCGCACCGAGAGCAGGCCGCTCATGCCGGTGATGTCGAAGCGGTACGAGCGGTGCATGTTCCGCACCGAGCCGAGGACCCGCCCGTCGAGCCGGATCTCGGCCGCGGTGTCGAGCCCGTCGAAGACCAGATCGACCTGATCATGCCCGCCGGCCGCGCCGCCCCCGGGCAGCTCGACCTCGTACGTCCACTCCCGGCGCCCCACCCACGCCACCTCGTCCTCGTTCCGCCCGAGGAAGGGGTCCGGGATCAGTCCCGCGGCCAGCAGATCGGTGTGCACGCACCCCGGCACCACGGCGGGAAGAGGACCCCCCTCATGCCGCAGCATCCAGCCCTCGGTGAGCGGTGTGGCGTCCAGCATGCGCACTCCTAAACCGGTCGAGTTCCGCCCGTCGACACTATCGCGAAATCTTTCGACAGCCTTGGCGAAATAGGGACTTTACCGGTTCAGTATCGGCCTGCCAGAGTGCCGAACCAGCCATCCCACCCGTGCTCGTCCGTCCCGAACGGAGCTGGTGCACATGAACCACCGGAAGACGCTCACCGGAACACTGCTGGCGGCCGCGCTTCTCGCGTCGGGCTGCACCGGCGGCGGAGGCAGCTCGAAGGGCGCCGACGCCGAAGCGGCCGACGACCCGGCGCAGGTGTCCGGATCCATCACGGTCCTCACCCACCGGACGGACATCGTGCAGGACGGCACGATGAAGAAGTACGCCGCCGAGTTCAACAAGACGTATCCGAAGGTGAAGGTGAAGTTCGACGCGATCACCGACTACGAGGCCGAAGTCAAGATCCGGATGAACACGGACAACTACGGCGACGTGCTCATGATCCCGGCCGTCATCAAGAAGAACGACTATCCCAAGTTCTTCGCCTCGCTCGGCACCCAGCAGGAGCTGAGCGAGAAGTACCGCTTCACCGGCTTCACCACCGTCGACGGCAAGGTCTACGGCCAGAGCCCGATGGGCGCGACCCCCGGCTTCCTCTACAACAAGCGGATCTGGGCCGAGGCCGGCGTCACCGACTGGCCCACCACCCCCGCCGAGTTCCTCACCGCGCTGAAGGCCATCAAGGCGAAGACCGACGCCGTCCCGTACTACACCAACTTCGCCGCCCAGTGGCCGCTCACCCAGTGGACGTTCGTCAACGGCTCGGTCAGCTGCGACACCGGGGCCACCACCGCGCTCGCCGAGGGCAACCCCTGGGGCGAGGACGGTGAACTGCGCGTGGGCGACCGGCTGTTGTACGACATCGTGGACCAGGGCCTGATCGAGAAGGACCCGGCGACCACCAACTGGGAGAACTCCAAGCCCCAGTTGGCCAAGGGCGAGATCGCGACGGCGTGGCTCGGCAGCTGGGCGGTCATCCAGTTCCGGCAGGCGGCCGAGAAGGCCGGAGCGAACCCCGACGACATCGGGTTCATGCCGTTCCCCGCCCGGGTCGACGGCAAGGCCTGTGCGACCGCCACCCCCGACTACAACCAGGCCGTCAACATCCACTCCAAGCACAAGGAGGCGGCCCGCGCCTGGATCGACTGGTTCACCGAGAAGTCGGGCTACGCGGCCGACAACCTCTCCATCTCGACGCTGAAGGACGCCCCGCTGCCCGAGGTGCTCAAGCCGTACGAGGAGCAGGGTGTCGAGCTGATCGAACTCGACGACACCGCCGGTGGCACGGTCAAGGACATCGACAGCGCCTCCGAGGTCGGCATCTACGGCCCGGCCTACCGTCAGGAACTGGTCGACATCGCCCGCGGCGCCAAGGACGGCGACGTGGACGACTTCCTCGACGACCTCGGCAAGCGCTGGACCGAGGCAGAGAAGACCGTGGGGTCCTGATGCGTCGGGCGCGCCTGTGGCGCACGCTCACCCCCTGGCTCTTCCTGGCCGCCCCGCTGACCCTCCTGATCGTCTTCACCTACGCGCCGGTCGCCAACATGGTGGCGTACAGCTTCACCGACTGGGACGGCGTCAGCCCCGAGCTGACCTACACCGGCGCCGACAACTACATCGAGATCTTCACCCGCCCCGAGCTGTTCCGGGTCTTCTTCGTCAGCGGCTACTACCTGGCCGCGTCGGTCCTGCAGATCGCGCTCGCCCTCTACTTCGCGACGGTCCTGAGCTTCGACGTCCGCTTCCGGAACCTCTTCAAGGGCATCCTGTTCTTCCCGTACCTGATCAACGGCGTCGCGATCGGTTTCGTCTTCCTGTACTTCTTCCAGGACGGCGGCACCCTCGACTCGGTCCTGTCCCTCTTCGGCCACGAGTCCGACCGCGCCTGGCTGGGCACGGAGACGTCCGCGAACACCTCGCTCGCGGGCGTCTCCGTCTGGCGCTACCTGGGCCTGAACTTCGTGCTCTTCCTCGGCGCGATCCAGTCGATCCCGGGGGAGCTGTACGAGGCGGCCGAACTCGACGGCGCCAACCGCTGGCACCAGTTCCGGTACATCATCGCGCCCGGGATCCGCCCGGTCCTGAGCCTGAGCGTGATCCTCTCGATCTCCGGTTCCCTCTCGGTGTTCGAGATCCCGTACATCATGACCGGCGGTGCCACCGGCACCGAGACCTTCGTGATCCAGACGGTCAAGCTCGCCTTCCAGTTCAACAAGACGGGCCTCGCGTCCGCCGCCGCGGTCGTCCTGCTGCTGATCATCCTGGCGGTGACGTGGCTGCAACGCCGACTGGTCCCCGACGACAGGGTGGACCTCGTATGACGGCCCCGACGACCGCGACGACCTCGACTCCCGTGCTGCGGAGGCGAGTCGCCCGCACCCTCACCTATCTGTCCCTGGTGGGCGCGTCGGCGGTGGTCCTGCTGCCGCTCCTCGTGGTCGTCCTGACCTCGCTCAAGACCGAGGAGCAGATGGCCGAGGACAGCGGCGCCCTCACCCTGCCGGACAGCTTCCTCAACTTCGCGAACTACGCCACTGCCTTCCGCGACGGCGAGATGCTCACGGCCTTCGGCAACACGGCCTTCATCCTCTTCTTCGCCATCACCGGTACGGTCCTCATCGGCTCGATGGCGGCCTACGCGATCGACCGCTTCAGCTTCCGCTTCCGGAAGCCGGTCGTCGCCCTCTTCCTGGTCGCCACCCTCGTCCCCGGCGTCACCACCCAGGTCGCGACCTTCCAGATCGTCGACAGCCTCGGCATGTTCGACACCCTGTGGGCCCCGATCGCCCTCTACATGGGCACCGACATCGTCTCGATCTACATCTTCCTGCAGTTCGTGCGCTCGATCCCGGTCTCCCTGGACGAGTCCGCCCGCCTGGACGGCGCCAACGCCTTCACGATCTACCGAAAGATCATCTTCCCGCTCCTCAAACCGGCGATCGCGACGGTCGTCATCGTCAAGGGAATCACCGTCTACAACGACTTCTACATCCCCTTCCTCTACCTCCCCTCCGACGACCGAGGCGTCATCTCGACGTCCCTCTTCCGCTTCAAGGGCCCCTTCGGCGCCCACTGGGAAACGATCTCGGCAGGAGCGGTCCTGGTCATCCTCCCGACCCTGATCGCCTTCCTCCTGCTCCAGAGATTCATCTACAACGGCTTCACGAGGGGAGCGACGAAGTAAGGGCATCGAGAAACCGCTGACCCGGGACAGCCCCGCTGTTTTCAGGGGCGCGGGGAACTGCGCGACCAGCCACGACGCACCCGCACCCCGCCCAACAAACAGCCACCCGCCACGGCGACTAGGCGCCCTTGACCTTCGCGACCGCCCCCATCGCCCCCACCAACACCGGCGTCACCAACTCCACCTGCCAAGCCCGAGCCCCGTACCCGGCCAACGCCGCGGACACCGACTCGGCGTCAACCGTACGCGGCGGCTCCCAACACAACCGCCGCACCGTATCCGGAGTGATCAGATTCTCCTGCGGCATGTTCAGCTGCTCGGCCAGCGCCGACACCCCGGCCCGCGCCGCGGACAACCGCGCCGCCGCGGCCGGATCCTTGTCGGCCCAGGCCTTCGGCGGCGGCGGCCCCGCCACGGGCTGACCGTGCGCCGGGAGGGCGGAGTCCGGCAGCGCCCTGGCCCGGTCCACCGCGGCCTGCCACTGCTCCAGCTGCCGCCGCCCCATCCGATGCCCGAAGCCGTTCAGCGCGGCCAGCGCGTGCGCGTTGACCGGCAGGGCCAGGGACGCCTCGACGATCGCCGCGTCGCTCAGCACCTTGCCCGGCGACACGTCCCGCCGCCGCGCGATCCGGTCCCGGGCCTCCCACATCTCCCGGACCACCGCCATCTGCCGGCGGCGGCGCACCTTGTGCATCCCGGACGTACGCCGCCAGGGGTCCTTGCGAGGCTCGGCGGGCGGCGCGGACGCGATCGCGTCGAACTCCTGCCGCGCCCACTCCAGCTTCCCCTGCCGGTCCAGCTCCTTCTCCAGGGCGTCCCGCAGGTCCACCAGGAGTTCCACGTCGAGCGCGGCGTACCGCAGCCACGGCTCGGGCAGCGGGCGGGTGGACCAGTCGACCGCGGAGTGGCCCTTCTCCAGGACGTAGCCGAGGACGCTCTCGACCATGGCGCCGAGGCCGACCCGGGGGAACCCGGCGAGACGCCCGGCCAGCTCGGTGTCGAAGATCCGGGTGGGCACCATGTCTATCTCGCGCAGACAGGGCAGGTCCTGGGTGGCCGCGTGGAGCACCCACTCGACGCCGGAGAGCGCCTCGCCGAGGCCGGAGAGGTCGGGGCAGGCGACGGGGTCGATGAGCGCGGTGCCCGCGCCCTCACGGCGCAGCTGCACCAGATAGGCGCGCTGACCATAGCGGTAACCGGACGCGCGTTCGGCGTCCACGGCGACGGGGCCGGAGCCGGCGGCGAACGCGGCGATCACCGCGGCCAGCGAGGACTCGTCGGCGATCACCGCCGGAATGCCGTCCCGTGGCTCCAGCAAAGGGATCGGCGCCCCCGCTTCAGAAGATCCGCCGTCGTCCGGAGGGGCGCCTCCGGTGGTTCGCAGGGTCCTGTCTGCTGCGGTCTCTTGGGCGTCGGTCACCTGTCAAGGGTATCTGTGTATGGACATGGCCCGCCGACGGAACGTTCCGTCGACGGGCCTTCCAGGGACGTAAACCAGTCACGTGTCACACGTGTCAGTGAATGTTCCCGGCGAACCGGGAGGGGCCGGACATTCGTGAACTCAGTGGATGATCCCGGTGCGCAGGGCCACCGCCACCATCCCGGCGCGGTCGCCGGTGCCGAGCTTGCGTGCGATGCGGGCCAAGTGGCTCTTGACCGTGAGCGCGGACAGGCCCATGGAGACGCCGATCGCCTTGTTCGACTGCCCCTCCGCCACCAGGCGCAGCACCTCGACCTCGCGGCCCGACAGCTCCCGGTAGCCGCCCGGGTGGCTCGGGGCGCCCGGGGGGCGGCGGTGCATACGGGCGGCGGAGCCCATGGGGGCGGCACCGGGGCGGGTGGGCAGTCCGATGTTGGTACGGGTGCCGGTGACGACGTATCCCTTCACACCGCCCGCGAGGGCGTTGCGTACGGCGCCGATGTCGTCGGCGGCGGAGAGGGCGAGGCCGTTGGGCCACCCCGCCGCGCGGGTCTCGGAGAGGAGGGTGAGGCCGGAACCGTCCGGCAGGTGAACGTCTGCGACGCAGATGTCACGCGGGTTGCCGACGCGGGGACGGGCCTCGGCGATGGACGAGGCCTCGATGACATCGCGGACCCCGAGGGCCCACAAGTGCCTGGTGACGGTGGACCGGACCCGGGGATCGGCCACCACCACCATCGCGGTCGGCTTGTTCGGACGGTAGGCGACCAGGCTTGCGGGCTGCTCGAGGAGAACGGACACCAGGCCTCCTGGGTGCGGGACGGGGGGCGGGCTCGCCGGGCTCGTGGGGTCGAAGCCGGGACGAACCGTGCTTTCAAGGTCACAGAGGTCTTCGGCATCAAACCTCTGCTCCTTTAGAGAATGATCACGATTTAGTGAGTAATAATCCGTGCAATTCGGACACGTCTTCGATCATTCGAAGATCGAACGGTGTCGCTTCACGTCGATACGAGGCCGAAAGTGGCCGTATCGACAAAGTGACGGTTTCGGCCGGTGTGATGGTCGGTGTGGTCGCTCGCGCACAAAAAAGGGCCGTGCTCCGAGGAGCACGGCCCTGAAGGTCGAGAGGTCAGCGGGACTGCGGTCCCCGTCGCTGCGGCAGGCTCACCACCGCCGCGTCCCCCGGGTCGACCGCCGGGGGCAGCCCCGCGATCTGGGCGAGGAGGTCGCACCACGAGGCGAGGTGGGCCGCCGTGTCGGGGACGCCGCCCAGCACCTCGCGCGGCGTCCACGAGGCCCGGATCTCGATCTGCGAGGCCGCCGGACGCGTCGCCAGCCCCCCGAAGTAGTGCGAACTCGCCCGGGTCACCGTCCCGCTCGGCTCGCCGTACGACAGCCCCCGGGACTGCAGCGCGCCGGTCAGCCAGGACCAGCACACCTCGGGCAGCAGCGGATCGGCCGCCATCTCGGGCTCCAGCTCCGCCCGCACCAGCGTCACCAGCCGGAAGGTGCCCTGCCAGGCGTCGTGCCCGGCCGGGTCGTGCAGCAGGACGAGACGGCCGTCGGCCAGATCCTCGTCACCCTCGACGACGGCGGCCTCCAGGGCGTACGCGTAGGGGGCGAGGCGCTGGGGCGGCTTGGTGGACTCGATCTCGATCTCCGGCCGCAGCCGTGTGGACCGCAGCGCTTCGACGGCGGAGCGGAACGGCAACGGTGCCGCGTCCTTCCCATCGCGCTCCCCCTCCTTCGCGTCGTCCATTCCGCCAGCGCCGTCCGACAGTCGTCCCTGAGCCGCAGCCATGCCGGAACATTAAGGGGAACCGGGCCTCGGCGCAGGGCAAGACACCCGTGCGCTGGGTCACGGTCGCATCGCGCTCAGCGAACGCGGGCCGCGCCGAAGGCCGGGAGCACCGGCCCGGGAAGCGGGGGCCCCGGTTGTCCACAGCCCCGGCCGTCACCGTCGGGCGGGCGTGCGAGACTTTGCCTCGTGAGTGCCAACGCCGGCCCCTCGGGCCACCAGCCGACCGCCCCCCGTGACACCGTCGAGAACTCCGTCTTCCTGAAGGCGTGCAGGCGTGAGCCCGTGCCCCACACACCGGTGTGGTTCATGCGGCAGGCCGGGCGCTCGCTCCCCGAGTACCTGAAGGTGCGCCAGGGCATCGGGATGCTGGAGTCGTGCATGCGTCCCGAGCTGGTCACGGAGATCACCCTCCAGCCCGTCCGCCGGCACCACGTGGACGCGGCGATCTACTTCAGCGACATCGTCGTCCCGCTCAAGGCCATCGGTATCGACCTCGACATCAAGCCCGGCGTCGGCCCGGTCGTCGAGAAGCCGATCCGCACCCGCGCCGACCTCGCCCAGCTCCGCGACCTGACCCCCGAGGACGTCTCCTACGTCACCGAGGCGATCAAGCTGCTCACCGCCGAGCTGGGGGAGACCCCCCTCATCGGCTTCGCCGGCGCCCCCTTCACCCTCGCCAGCTACCTCGTCGAGGGCGGCCCGTCCCGTACGTACGAGAACGCCAAGGCGATGATGTACGGCGACCCCGAGCTGTGGGCCGACCTGCTCGACCGGCTCGCCGGGATCACCTCCGCGTTCCTCAAGGTCCAGATCGAGGCCGGTGCCTCCGCCGTCCAGCTCTTCGACTCCTGGGCCGGTGCCCTCGCCCCGGCGGACTACCGTCGCTCGGTGCTGCCCGCCTCCGCGAAGGTCTTCGACGCCGTCGCCGGGTACGGCGTCCCGCGCATCCACTTCGGTGTCGGCACCGGTGAGCTGCTGGGCCTCATGGGCGAGGCCGGCGCGGACGTCGTCGGCGTCGACTGGCGCGTCCCGCTCGACGAGGCCGCCCGCCGCGTCGGCCCCGGCAAGGCGCTCCAGGGGAACCTGGACCCGACCGTCCTGTTCGCCGGCACCGAGGCCGTCGAGACCAAGACCCGCGAGGTCCTCGACTCGGCCGCCGGACTGGAGGGCCACATCTTCAACCTCGGCCACGGCGTCATGCCCAGCACCGACCCGGACTCCCTGACCCGCCTCGTCGAGTACGTCCACACCCAGACCGGGCGATAGACGCTCCCGGGTCACCAGCCGGGCCGCGCCCGTCTGCCGAACAGCAGGCCGCGCGGCTCGGGCGGGGGCGGGGTGCCGGGGCGCAGGGGCCAGGCGAGGAGCATGCCGGCCACGAAGCCGACGAGATGCGCCGCGTAGGCCACCGTGCCGACGTCGGAGACGCCCTCGCCGGACGAGTAGACGGCCTGGAGCACGAACCAGGAGCCCAGCACCAGCCAGGCGGGCAGTCTCAGCGGCAGGAAGACCAGGAACGGGACGAGGACCCAGACCCTGGCTTTCGGATAGAGCACGAGATACGCGCCGAGGACCCCGGCGATCGCGCCGGACGCGCCGATCAGGGGGTCGCCGGAGTCGGCGTTGAGGAACGCGTAGCCGTACGACGCCGCGTAGCCGCAGGCCACGTAGAACAGCGCGAACCGGACGTGGCCGAGCCGGTCCTCGATGTTGGTGCCGAAGATCAGCAGGAAGAGCATGTTGCCCAGCAGGTGCAGCCAGCCGCCGTGCAGGAACAGCGCGGTGAGGACGGACAGCGCGGGCGACTTGTCGTAGCCGGGCGGGCCCAGCGCGCAGCCGCCGGAGCGGGTCAGTTCGCCGGTGGGCACCAGCTGCGGCAGCTGATGCCGGATCAACTCCTGCGGTACCGCCGCGTACCGCTCCAGGAACGCCTGGGTGTGGCACAGCCGGGCCAGTTCGCTGTCGCCCGGTACGGAACCGGCGAGACCCGGCATGAAGACGAAGACGAAGACGCTCGCGGCGATGAGCGCGTATGTCACGTAGGGCGTGCGGCCCACGGGGTTCACGTCATGGACGGGGATGACCACACCGGACTTGTGCCCTGGATACGGGGCCGGAATCAGCGGGGCCGGGGGTCGGTGCGGCCCGGGGCGCGGGGCGGTGAACGTGCGGGGCGGGTGGTGCGTATGACTTCTCAACCGCGGATCTACGTATCTACGTGAGGAACAGGCGATGAACGACCGAGTTGCCCCGGCGATGCACGCCACCCCTGATGGTGAGGCCGAGATCTCGCTGGTGGTGCGACTGCCCTGGGAGGACGTGGCCGCGCTCGGCCAGGAGGCCGGGCGGCTGGCCGCGCGGATGCAGCGGCCGGTGACGCTGGACGAGGCGGTCAGTCATCGGCTGCGGTCGGCCCGGCCGGCGGCGGCGCACGCGAAGCCGGCTGCGGCGCCGACGGCGCCGCCGGCGGTGACCTCTGCCGTGACGTCGGCGGCGTCGGTGTCCTCGTTGCCGTCGCGGCCGCCGGCGGATCAGGCTCGGCAGGCGATTGATCGGATCACCGGTACGTCGGCCATGTAGCGGGGGGATTTTAAGACGGGGGATCGCCGTGGGGGTGCTGTGCGTTGCCGGGTGCGGGGGCGTTGTGGCTGGTCGCGCAGTTCCCCGCGCCCCTTAAAAGCCTGGGGCGCGCCCCCGTCAGGAGGCGCCCTTCCTTACGGCCGTTGTGGCCTTTCTCGCCGCCACCAGGATCGGGTCCCAGACCGGGGAGAAGGGTGGGGCGTAGCCGAGGTCGAGGGCGGTCATCTGTTCTACTGTCATGCCCGCGGTGAGGGCCACGGCGGCGATGTCGACGCGTTTGCCGGCGCCCTCGCGGCCGACGATCTGGACGCCGAGGAGGCGGCCGGTGCGGCGTTCGGCGAGCATCTTGACCGTCATGAGGGCGGCGCCGGGGTAGTAACCGGCGCGGCTGGTGGACTCGATGGTGACGGAGACGTACTGGAGGCCCGCACGGTCCGCGTCCTTCTCGCGGAGGCCGGTGCGGGCGATCTCCAGGTCGCACACCTTGCTGACGGCGGTGCCGACGACACCGGGGAACGTGGCGTATCCGCCGCCCGCGTTGGCGCCGATGATCTGGCCGTGCTTGTTGGCGTGGGTGCCGAGCGGGATGTGGCGGTGGCTGCCGGAGACCAGGTCGAGGACCTCGACGCAGTCGCCGCCGGCCCAGATGTTCTCGTGACCCCGCACCCGCATCGAGAGGTCGGTCAGCAGGCCGCCGTGGTCGCCCAGCGGCAGTCCCGCCGCCCGCGCGAGTGCCGTCTCCGGGCGTACGCCGATGCCCAGGACCACCACGTCCGCCGGGTACTCGGCGTCCTCGGTGACCACCGCGCGGACCCGGCCGTCGGCGCCGGTGCGCAGGGCGGTGACCTCGGTGTCGTCGACCATGGTGATGCCCAGGCCCTCCATGGCCTGGTGCACCAGGCGGCCCATGTCCGGGTCCAGCGTGGACATGGGCTCCTTGCCGCGGTTGACGACCGTGACCTCGTACCCCCGGTTGATGAGCGCCTCGGCCATCTCCACGCCGATGTAGCCGGCGCCGACGACCACCGCGCGCCGCCCCTCGGTGGCGTTCAGCGTGTCCAGCAGGGCCTGGCCGTCGTCCAGGGTCTGCACACCGTGCACGCCGGGGGCGTCCATGCCCGGCAGGTCGGGGCGGATCGGGCGGGCGCCGGTCGCGAGGACGAGCTTGTCGTACGCCGTCCAGGACTCGGCACCGGAATCGAGGTCCCGCGCGCGGACGCGGGAGCCCTCGACGTCGATCTCCACGACCTCCGTGCGCGTCCGCAGGTCGATGTCGCGGGCCCGGTGCTCCTCGGGCGAGCGGGCGATGAGCCGGTCCCGCTCGGGGACGTCACCGCCCACCCAGTACGGGATGCCGCACGCGGAGTAGGAGGTGAAGTGGCCCCGTTCGAACGCCACGATCTCCAGCTCGTCGGGCCCCCGCATCCGGCGCGCCTGCGACGCGGCGGACATGCCCGCCGCGTCGCCTCCGACGACCACCAGGCGTTCCCTCGCACGTTCTTCAGCGCGACTCATGTTCATGGGAACACGCTACGGGGGTCCCGCATTTCAGGTTCGCGTCACTCCCGCTCCTCCTGTTCCTCCTCCCGCTCCTCCCGGCTCGGAGCGGCCGCGATCGGGGCGGCTGTCGCCGGGGCGAGGTGGCGGGTGCGGGTCCGGGTGACGCGGAGCCACACGAACACCACCAGGGCCGTGGCGACGGCGAAGGGGAGGATCGCGGCGAGGGCCATGCCCAGCCAGACGAACACGGCGACGAACGCGTTCCAGCCGCCCGCCAGTGCGTCCATGAAGCCGGGCTCGTCGTCCTTCTTGTCGGCCTTCTTCACCGCCGTCTCGGACAGGGAGAGCGTGATGGTGGCGAGGCTGGTGCGGTCCTTCAGCGACTTCCGCTGGGCGAGCAGCGCCTCCAGATCGGCCTGACGGGTGCTCAGCTCGCCCTCCAGCGTGACCACGTCACCGAGCTTGGTCGCCCGGTCCATCAGCTCACGGATCCGGGCCACGCTCGCCTGCTGCGTCTTGATCCGGCTCTCCACGTCCACGACCTGGTCGGTGACGTCCTCGGCCTTCGTCTTGCGCTCGATCAGCGTCCCGGTGCCCTCCAGCGCGGTGAGGACCTCCTCGTACTGTTCGCTGGGCACGCGCAGGACGACCCGGGTGCGTTCGCGGTCCTTGCCGTCGCGGGTGGTGGACTCGTCGCCGACGTAGCCGCCCGCGCTCTCCACGGCGGTGCGGGCCTCGTCCAGGGCCTTCGGCACGTCCTTGACCCGCACGGTCAGGGTGGCGGTGCGGATGATGTGGCTGGAGGTGATGCTCGGCGGCGCGTCGGCGGCCTTGCCGCCGCTCATGTCACCGCCGGCCCCGCTCTCACCCTCGTACGCCCCCTCCTGCCGGGCCGCGTTCTCGTCGGCCTGGCTCTGCGCCTTCGCACCGCTGTCCATGGTCGACGCGTCGTCACGGCCGCTGCAGCCGGTGAGCGCCAGGGCGGCGGCGAGGAAGAGGGCGGCCAGGGCCCCTGCGGGCCGCCGGGAACGTCGTACGTGTGTTTCGGCCATTGTGGCTGTACCCCCCGAGGGTCGTGGCAGGCCTCTCCGCCTGCCTTGCTGACGCTCCTTCGACGCCGGAGGGGACCGGAACGTTGGCGGGAAGCGGTCCCGAAGCGGTCACGGTCGGGACTCGGCGAGGCCACGTACCCCCAGGGGCCGAGGCCCGTCCCGACGACGTGACTGTCAGTGACATCTGAGAGGGTGGAGTCATGAGCGGATCACGTACGGACGTCGGCCGTGACAGCGGGCGCGACGCCGGGCTTGTCGTCGTCATCGGGGCCGGGATCGCGGGGCTGGCCGCCGCGCACGGGCTGTTGGACCGGGGTGCGAGAGTGACCGTCCTGGAGGCCTCGGACCGGGTCGGCGGCAAGCTGCTGCCCGGCGAGATCGCGGGTGCGCGCGTCGACCTCGGCGCCGAGTCGATGCTGGCCCGCCGCCCCGAGGCGGTCGCCCTCGCCCGCGAGGTGGGCCTCGCCGACCGGCTCCAGCCGCCCGCCACGGCCACCGCCTCCCTGTGGACCCGGGGTGCCCTGCGGCCCATGCCCAAGGGGCACGTCATGGGCGTCCCCGGCACCGCGTCCGCGCTCTCCGGGGTCCTGTCCGACGAGGGCCTGGCCCGGATCGAGCGGGACGCCGAGCTGCCGCGCACCGAGGTCGGCGACGACGTGGCGGTGGGGGAGTACGTGGCGGCCCGACTCGGCCGCGAGGTCGTCGACCGCCTGGTCGAGCCGCTGCTCGGCGGGGTCTACGCCGGTGACGCGTACCGCATCTCGATGCGCTCGGCCGTCCCGCAGCTCTTCGAGGCCGCGCGGACCCACACCTCTCTCACCGAGGCCGTCCGGGGCATCCAGGAGCGCGCTGCCGCCGCCCAGCAGACCGGGCCGGTGTTCATGGGCATCGAGGGCGGCATCGGCCAACTGCCGCTCGCGGTCGCCGAGTCGGTGCGCGAGCGCGGCGCCGACATCCGCACCCGGACCCCCGTCACGGAGCTGCGCCGCGAGGCCGGGGGCGGCTGGCGCGTCGTCACCGGCGGTTCCGGGAGCGGCGGTCCCGAGGATCGCGTGCTGCACGCCGACGCCGTGATCGTCGCCGTCCCCGCCCCGGTCGCCGCCGGTCTGCTGCGCGCCGAGGCGCCCGAGGCCGCCGCCGAGCTGTCCGGCGTCGAGTACGCCTCGATGGCCCTGGTCACCCTCGCCTACCGCCGCGCCGGCCTCACCCTCCCCGAGGGCAGCGGCTTCCTGGTGCCGCCGGTCGACGGCCGCACCATCAAGGCGTCCACCTTCTCCTCCCGGAAGTGGGGCTGGATCGCGGACGAGAACCCGGACCTGCTGATCCTGCGCACCTCGGTCGGCCGGTACGGCGAGACGGCGATCCTGGAGCACGACGACGCCCACCTCGTGGAGGTGTCGCGCACCGATCTGCGCGAGGCCACCGGCCTGACCGCCACCCCCCTGGAGACCCGCGTCACCCGCTGGGACGGGGGCCTGCCGCAGTACCCGGTCGGCCACCACGCGCGCGTGGCCCGCGTCCGCGAGCACATCGGCAAGCTGCCGGGCCTCGCGGTCTGCGGAGCGGCGTACGACGGCGTCGGCATCCCGGCCTGTGTCGCGAGCGCCACGGCCGCCGTCGACCAGATCCACGGCGACCTGCGCGCGGTGCGCGATCTCACCGCCCACCCGGTGCAGAGCCTGCACGGCGGAGCGGGAGAATAAGAACCATGAGCGACGACGCCCCCACCACCGAGTCAGGCCGTATCCCGAACAAGGGCAAGCTGGCCAAGGACCTCAACGAGGTCATCCGTTACACGCTGTGGTCCGTCTTCCGGCTGAAGGACGTGCTCCCGGAGGACCGCGCCGGTTACGCCGACGAGGTCCAGGAGCTGTTCGACCAGCTCGCCGCGAAGGACGTGACCGTCCGCGGTACGTACGACGTGTCGGGCCTGCGCGCCGACGCCGACCTCATGATCTGGTGGCACGCCGAGACCGCCGACCAGCTCCAGGAGGCGTACAACCTCTTCCGCCGTACCAAGCTGGGCCGCGCCCTCACGCCCGTGTGGTCGAACATGGCGCTGCACCGGCCCGCCGAGTTCAACCGCTCGCACATCCCGGCGTTCCTCGCCGACGAGACGCCCCGCGACTACGTGAGCGTCTACCCCTTCGTGCGGTCGTACGACTGGTACCTGCTGCCCGACGAGGACCGCCGCCGGATGCTCGCCGACCACGGCAAGATGGCCCGCGGCTACCCGGACGTCCGCGCCAACACGGTCGCCTCGTTCTCGCTGGGCGACTACGAGTGGCTCCTCGCCTTCGAGGCCGACGAGCTGTACCGCATCGTCGACCTCATGCGTCACCTCCGTGCCTCGGAGGCCCGGATGCACGTCCGCGAGGAGGTCCCGTTCTACACGGGCCGCCGCAAGTCGGTCGCGGAACTGGTGGCGGGCCTGGCGTAGCCGCCGAGGCCCCGGAGGGGCGCGGGCCCTAGCGGGGCGCGGGGCTCGGCCGGGGATCGGGGCGCCCCGCGCACGCGGCCCTGCGCTCCGGTACCCGCCCCTCCAACAGGTACGCCTCCAGGTGCCCGTTGACGCACTTGTTCGTCCCGCCCGCGACCCCGTGGCTCCCCGCGTCCCGTTCGGTGACCAGCACCGACCCCCAGAGCCGCCGGTGCAGCTCGATCGCCCCGTCGTACGGCGCGGCCGCGTCCCGCTCGGCCGCGAGGATCAGCGTCGGCGGCAGCTCACCGGGCCCGGTCCGTACGTCGAGCGGCCGTTGACGCGGTCCGTCCCAGTACGCGCAGGGCAGGTTCGTCCACACGTTGTCCCAGGTCTCGAAGGGCGCGGTGCGCGCGAGCCGGGTGTTGTCGCGGTCCCAGGTCCGCCACCGCGTCGGCCAGGGGGCGTCGTTGCACTCGACGGCCGTGTAGACGGCCTTGGTGTTCTCCTGCTCGACGGCCGCCTCCGGGTAGGGCCCGGCGATCTGCACGAGCGGCTTCGCGTCGCCCTTCAGATACGCGGAGAGCGCGCGGGCCCGCTCCGGCCAGTGGTCGTCGTAGTACGCGGCCTGGAGGAACGCGCCCTGCAGCTGCCCCGGGCCCACCTTCCCGCCGGCCGGCTTCACGGCCAGCCGGGCCGCCGCCCGCTCGTAGCTCCGCAGCACCTTCTCCGGGGTGTCACCCAGCCCGTACACCTTGTGGTGCCGGGCGATCCAGGCCCGGAGGTCCGCCCAGCGCCCCTCGAACGCGGCCGACTGGTCGAGGTTGTTGCGGTACCAGATCTGCTCCGGGTCCGGGTTCACCGCCGAGTCGAAGACCATCCGGCGGACGTGCGAGGGGAACAGCGCCGCGTACAGCGCCCCGAAGTACGTGCCGTACGACGCGCCCATGAAGGTCAGCCGCGGTTCGCCGAGCGCGGCCCGCAGGACGTCCAGGTCACGGGCGTTGTTGAGGGAGTGGTAGTGCCGCAGCGCGCTTCCGCCGCGCCGCGCGCACCCCCGCGCGTACGCCTTGGCGCGGGCGATCCGCTCCTTCTTGTACGCCTCCGAGGGGTGCGTGGGCGCCGGTGAGGGCCCCCGGTGCAGCCGCTTGGGGTCCTCGCAGGACAGCGGTGCCGAGCGACCGACCCCGCGCGGGGCGTAGCCGACGAGGTCGTAGGCGGCGCCGATCCGCTTCCACTCGGGGAGGTGGCCGATGAGCGGGTAGAACATGCCGGAGGCGCCGGGGCCGCCCGGATTGAACACGAGCGCGCCCTGCCGGGGGACCTTCCGCCCTTGGGCGTCCTTGCCCCGGGCCTTGATCCGGCTGACGGTCAGGGAGATCCGCTCGCCGTCGGGCCGCGCGTAGTCCAGCGGCACCTGGACCGTCCCGCATCGCACGCCGTCCGGCAGGCCCTCCACCGCCGGGCACTTCCCGAACCGGATGGCCTCGTCGGGGGCGGGAGCGGCGGGGGCGATGGGGGCGGCGGGGGCGGCGGTGAGGAGGCTCAGCAACAGCGCCCCGACAGCCCCGTGGAGAACGGCAGTTCGCATGGCAGTCCCTCAGTCCCTCCGAAGCCCGACAGCGACAAAAGGATGGTTCGTGCGATAAGGGGCAAAAGTAAAGCACCGTCCGCCGTGTGTTCCGCTGTCGCGTGCTCCGTCGGAGCGCGTTCCGTTACCGCTGCTCGAACGCCGCCCGCAGCTCGGGCGACCCCACCGCCCCGACGCCCCAGACGGCCACGGAGACGAGGTCCGCCACCTCGCCGCCGCCCCGGCCCACCACGGTCCCCAGCACCCGCAGCCCCTCCTGCGACGCCCACCGGGTGCCCGGCGGGCCCTCGACCCGGGCGATGACCAGACAGCTGAGGGTCAGCACCAGCGGCAGCGCGAACCACAGGGCGACCAGCACCCGCTGCTCCTCGAAGCCCTGCGAGGGCAGCATCAGCGCCAGCGCCCCCAGCCCGCACACACCGAGCGCGGCGCCCCGTACCTGCGTGACCGCGTCGGCGACGCTCGTCCGCGCGGCCTCCGGTACGGCCAGACCCGCCGCGACGAGACGGTCGGAGAGCCGCCGTACGGAGTCCGCGGTCGCGGTGGCCCGTCGTACGGGCGCTATCCGGGACTGTCCGCCGGGGCCTATCGCGCCGATGACGGACCGTTCCATCTCGTCCCGTCCGTCCGGGTCCACGACGGTCGCCCAGCCGGTGTGGGCGAGCAGGAGCCGGCGCTGCCGGGCCATGGAGACGAGGGTGAGGTCGGCGACGCGCGCCGGGCCGCCGGACAGGAACGCCGCCTCGTACAGCGTGAGCCGGTGGCAGTGGTGGACGTGGTCCGCGTGGACGGCGGTGTCGGCCGCCGCCGCACGCATCGAGGTCAGACACAGTCGGGCACAGGACACGCCGGCGGCGGCCCAGGCCAGGAGGAGGAAGAGGACCCAGAGCATGGCGTGTTTCTATGCGCCGGCCCGGACCGGTGGCGGGCGATGACCGTAATCCGGAGGGAAGGTTCCCGGTCTCGTCCGTTTGTTCACCGTTGCGGGCTGCAATTGCCAGGCCCCGAAGGGCGGTTCGAGTACTACTGACCGACGTCCTCCTCGGGCCCGTTGGCGGCCGGGGGCAGGGTGTAGGGCGACGGTGACCCGGACGGTGTCGGCGTCGGGGTCACCGGGACCGGGGAGCCGGGGTCGGTCAACGGGACGGGTGGGGCCGGGGAGTTGGTGAGGGGCGGGGCGCTCGCGGAGACGGTGTCGCGGGCGATCGCGTCGTAGTCGACGAGCCCGGTGGCCTCCAGGACCTTGATGTGGTCCAGGACGGTGGTGTTGGCGTCGTCGGCGAGGTCGCGGACCAGCGAGTTGCGGGTGGTGGCGCGGACCTGGGCGACGACGGAGAAGACCTTGCCGTGCGCCAGGCGCAGGATGTTGGCGAACTCGCGGTCGTACTCCTGGCCCTGGGCCGCCGTCAGCGTGTCCAGCCAGCCCTTCTGCTGGTCGGTCGGCTGGTTGGGCAGCGGCACGCCGAGGCGCGCGGCGACATTGCGGACCCGGGCGTCGAGGAAGGTGTGCCCCTCGATGAGATGCCCACCGGCGACCCGTACGGCCTCGGTGGTGCCCTTGGTCTCGGCCTGCTGCCCGGCGGGCAGTTCCCACAGCCCCGCCAGGCGGACCTTGGTGATGAAGTCCCGGTCCAGGGCGGACAGCGCGCCGTACCGCGTCGTCACCGTGGTCGCGTTGAGCACGCTGACGCCGGTGCCGGAGCGGTCCGCGTACGACCAGACCGGGAAGACCAGCGCGACGAGCGTCGCCGTCAGTCCGGCGACGATGAGTCCTGTGCCACTGAAAAGTCCCCCTCGGCCCTTGGTGGTTCGCATGGTGCCTCCTGCTCGCGGCACCGCACGCTAATGCGCTACGGGTGCTGATCGGCCTGCCGAACGGCATGTTACTGCCCGGTCTACGCCAACTGCCGTATGCGGAGGAATGGTTGAGGAGGGGACAAAGCGCGCCGGACGGCGTACGCGAAACGGTGGGCGAATCGCGTCAAAACGTGGCGTAAACGACGGCAAACCCGTGCGGGGTGCACGGGTTTGTTAATCGCAGCACATCCGGGGGCGAACGCCCCGGCTCAGCGGCGTAGCAGCACCCTGCGGGTCGCGCGGGCCAGCCGGGCCGTCGGGCGCTGCGAGAGCGGCGTCGGGCCCGAGCGCTCCCGCCACCACTGCCGTACCGCGCGGAGCACGTCCGCGTCGTCGGGGCGGCCGGTGAGCAGCACATGCTCGGCGAAGGAGAGCGCGTCCCGCCGGTAGCCGTCGGTCATCGGGTTGCCCTGCGCGTACGCCACGAACGTCGGCCGGTACGACGATCCCAGGATCTCCGGAAGCTCCGGCGCCACCTTCGCCACGACGTCCGCCCGCTTGGCCGCCAGCGCCCGCGCCTGTACGCCCAGCCGCACCCGGTCGAACCCCTCGGGCACCGGTGTCCCCGCGACCAGCGCGGACAGCAGCGCGGCCTGCGCGAGCCCGAGCCGCTGCCGCGCGACGGGCTCGGCCTCCTCGACGGGCGCCGGCGCGATGGCGGGCACCTTCGCCGCGGAACCCCGCACCTCGGCCTTCTCCAGCACCCCCCGGATCGCGCCCAGCTCCCGCTCCAGCTCACCCGGCTCGGGGAAGTTGTCGTCGCGCTCCAGGAGGACACCCGGTGGGGTCACCCGGGAGGTGAGGTCGGCGAGGATGTCGAGGACCGGCTGGGGGACGGGGTGGGCGTGGCTGTCGTGCCAGACCCCGTCGCGCTCGAAGCCGCCCGCGACATGGACGTACGCGATGGCCTCGACCGGCAGCTCGTCGAGCGCTTTCGCGGGGTCCTCGCCCCGGTTGACGTGGTTGGTGTGCAGGTTCGCCACGTCGATGAGGAGCCGGACGCCGGTGCGGTCGACGAGGTCGTAGAGGAACTGCCCCTCGGTCATCTCCTCGCCCGGCCAGTTGATGAGCGCGGCGATGTTCTCCAGCGCGAGCGGCACGGGCAGCGCGTCCTGGGCGATACGGACGTGCTCGCACAGCACGTCCAGGGCGTCCCGGGTGCGCGGCACCGGCAGCAGGTGCCCGGCCTCCAGCAGCGGCGACGCGGTGAGCGCGCCCCCGGCCCGGACGAACGCGATGTGCTCCGTGACCAGGGGGGCGCCCAGTGCCTCCGCGCGCTCCGCGAGGGAGCGCAGGCGCTGCGCGTCGGGGCGGTCGGCGCCGCCGAGACCGAGGGAGACGCCGTGCGGCACCACCGTGACGCCGTGCTCCCGCAGCCGCAGCAACGATTCGTCGATGTGACCGGGGCAGACGTTCTCGGCGACGACCTCGACCCAGTCGACACCGCCCTCCGCCCCGGCCATGCGCTCGACGGCGTCGGCGATCTCCGGCCGCCAGCCGATGCCCGTTCCCAACCGTGCGATCTGTTCCATCGTCTCCGCCCCCTCCTCGGTCACGTCGGTCACGGCTGCACCAGGACCCTTGTGTCTCTCCTCACGGCGGACCCGTGTTCCGGCGTGACGGAGTCATGGCCCCGGCAGCCGGGGCCGAACCCCGTGGAGGGGACCTTCAGAGCAACATTTGAGCTTTCCGCCCGAGCCGTCGAGCCCGGCCGCTACTGGACCTGAACCGTGCCCTGGTCCTTGTTGATCTCCTCCGGGTCCGGACGGCCGGTGGGGACCGGACTGTTGTTGAAGGGCGACGGGGTCGACTTCACGTCCGGGTTGGTGGACGGCACCGCCGGCGGCGCGGCGGGCGGCACCTGGCCGGGGACGGGCGGCGCCGGGCCGGTCGGGCTGGCGGTACCGCTGACCGAGTTGTCGGCGATCGTCGCGAAGTCGACCTCGCCGGTCTTCTCCAGGATCGTGATGTGGTCCAGCACGGTCTGGTTGGCGTCGGACGCCAGCTGACGGATCAGCGTGTTGCGGGTGGAGTTCCGCACGGAGGCGATGGCCGGGAAGATCTTGCCGTGCGCGGCCCGCAGCAGGTTCGCCCAGGTCTTGTTGTACTCGGCCTCGGTCTTGCTGGCGGTCATCTGGTCCAGCCAGCCCTGCTGCTCCGCCGTCGGCTGGTTGGGCAGCTCGACACCCAGCTTCGCCGCGATGACCCGCGACCGCTTGTCGAGGTCGGTGTGGCCCACGATCAGGTGGTCGGCGGCCTCTCTGACGGTCGCGCTGCCGCTGCGCTCCAGTGCCTGCTGCCCGGCGGGCAGCTCCCACAGTCCCGCCAGCCGCACCCGGATGAGCAGGTCGCGGTCGCCGGGGGTGAGCGGCCCCCACTGGGTGGTCACCGTGTCACCGGTGAGCGCCGCCGCGGCCGTGGCGTTGCGGTTGGGGTACGAGTAGAAGATGGGGTAGGCGACCGCGGTGAGCGTGCCGGCGATCGCCAGGGCGACGAGGACAGAGCCCTTGGAGCGTCGCAAATGAGCCTCCCGGAGGAAACCAACTGATCGTTGGGGACTGAACGTTGCTGGGGGTGCGGGTGATGACCGCGGGGTGTGCCCGGTCCGGGACCGCGGAACGGGTCGGTGCCCGAGCCGCGGCCGGAGCCGCGTCAGATGGTGCCGTTGGCGATCGCGTCGAAGTCGACCTGGCCGGTCTTCTCCAGCACCGTGATGTGGTCCAGCACGGTCTGGTTGGTGTCCGAGGCCAGCTGGCGCACCAGGGTGTTCTCGGTCATGTTCCGTACCTGCCCGATGGCCGGGAAGATCTTGCCGTGCGCGGAGCGCAGCAGGTTGGCCCAGACGCGGTCGAACTGGTCGTCGGTCGCGTTGTCCATCTGGGCGAGGAAGCCCTGCTGCTGCTCGTTCGGCACGTTCGGCAGCTCGACGCCCATCTGCGACGCCACGGCCCGCACGCGCTCGTCGAGGTCCTTGTGGCCCACGATCAGGTGGTCGGCCGCCTCCCGGACCTCCGGGCTCTTCGACCGCGCCATGGCCTTCTCGGCGGCGGGCAGTTCCCACAGCCCCGCGAGCCGGACACGGATGATCAGGTCCCGGTCGGCGGCCGTCAGCGGCCCCCACTGGGTGTTCACCGAACTGGCGGCCATGTTGGCCTGGGCGGTGCCGGAACGGTCTGTGTAGGACCACATCGGGAACGCCAGCGCGCCGACGGTGACGACGAGAGCCAGGCCGGCGTAGACCGAGCCGTTGAGACGAGGCAAAGTGATCCTCCCGGATGATGCCAACTGGTCGTTGGGACAGTTGCTTGGCCAGTACCGGGAAGTACGTGTGGGGGGCCGGAGTTGTTCAACGGGCTTTGAACCGGCTGAGTGCGGGCGGTCGGGGCGGTCGGGGCGGTCGCCCGGCGCAACGCGTGCCGGACGGCCGCCCGTTCGCTACGGAAGGTTTGCCAGTGGGGCTCCCTGGGCGGTGCACCGGCGGTCGATGCTGTCGGTCGCGGCACCGAACCGCGCGGCGTCCTCGTCCCCAGCGGCGGTGAAGAGTTCCTGGAAGGCCGTGGCGAGCGGGATGTCGCCCGCCTGCAGAGCGAGTTGCACCGCTTCGTAGAGCTGGGCGTCGGCCTCGGCCGGACTCAGAGAGCCGAGGGAACCCAGGAGCCCGTCGAACTTCCGGCAGGCCGCCGCCGAGGACGCGGCTCCGGCATCGGCACCGGCCGTACCGGTACCGGCCTCGGACGTCTGCCCGGTGGGGCCGACGACGAGAGCGAACCCCACGACGAGGGTCGCCGGGAGACAGGCCAGGGCGATCGTGAGCCGCCCGTCCGGCACCGTGAGGCGTCGTATGTGCGCGGACGGCTCGGGGCCGCCATGGTCGACCCGCAGGCGCGCCACGGCCAGGGAGACCGTCACGCCCGCGAGCGCGCAGAGAGATCCTCCGGTCAGGATCCGCAGCAGTGTGTCGCGGACGAGAGACAGCGGAAGGTCCAGTGCACAGGGGCCCGGAACGATGGCCAGGACATCGGCGCAGCCGGCCAGGACGACGCCGGCGAAGAACACCACCGTCAGCAGACAGCCGGTCAGGAAGGCGGTCAGCAGGGCGAACGGGATCGCGAGTCGGTCGTGGCGGCGTGCCCGGAACGCCACGGCGGCGGCGATCCCCTGGAACAGCATCGCGGCGCCGATCTGCCAGTAGGCGAAGGCGAGGACGAATCCGTCCTGGCCGCGTACCGCCTGGCTCACACTCGCGCGCAGCACCACCCGCTCCAGGAGCTGCAACCACGCGAAGGCTCCGGCCGTCGCCGCACTCGTCGTCAGGACATGCCCGGCCCACCCGGTGTCGTACGACGCCCGACGGCGCCACAGCGCGGCGACCGGGAACAGCCACACGGCCACGAAGGCCATGACGAGCGGCGTCCACTGGGTGAACCGCAGCGTCAACGGATGTTCCACGAGGGCCCACAGCCAGAAGGGACCCACCGGTGCCGAGGCGCTGACCAGGCCGTACAGGTCACGGGCGGAGTCGTGGACCGGTTCCAACCCGTCGCCGGCGTCGTACAGCAGCATCCACCCGCTCAGGAGCACCGCGAACGGCAGCGCGGCGGCGAGCAGCCCTGCCTGCCAGACCTTTCCCGGCGGACGCTCCCCGATCGCCTCCCAGAGCGCGGCCGACCGGGCGATCCACGCCGACAGCGCCACCATGAGCGCGCACAGCAGGAGGGACCACAGCAGGGCCGCCGGTCCCGGCAGGAGAGACCGGCCCGTCAGGACGATGCCGTTCTGGGGCGCGAGGGGCCCGCCGAGGACCAGTCCGAGACCGAGGCCCAGCCCCGGCAGCAGGGCCGCCCGGGGGCCATCGCCGAACAGGGCGGCGCGCCAGACGCCGAGGCCGATCACGGCGAGGGCGGCGGGTGCGCACAGCAGCACGATCGTCCAGCGCGCGTCGAGGGCGTCGAGCCGGTTCGCCATCAGCCACAACAGGGTGAGCAGCCCGTTCGCCGCGACCGAGACGGCGAGCCCGGCGGCCAGGCACTCGGTGAAGCGGAGCCGGAACAGCTCCCGGGGCCGGACGATCTCGGCCGCCCGCGCGGCCCCGGACGGGTGCAGGGCGAGCGGCCCCCGGCGCCACCAGGGCACGGGACTGTGGGAGGCACGACCGGATTCGGTGGCGAGCACGTCGAGCAGTCCCGGTCCCGCGCCCCAGACGGCAGCCCGTACATCGGCGCCGTACTCGCGGTGGCGCAGCACGGATGTGCAGGTCGTCCAGACGAGGGCGACCAGTACCAGGGACCGCCAGAGCACCGAGAGGACGTTGTCCGCCGGTGTGCCGATCAGTGCGACGGCGAGCGGCAGCAGGCCTGTGGGGACGAAGGCCAGGGCCAGGGCGACGGTGAGGTAGGTGACGTCGACGTCCTTGTTCCGCAGGTGCGCCAGTTCGTGCAGGACGACGGCACGGGCGCGCTGCGGGGCGAGGACGAAGGCCGCCACCGTGCCCTGGGCCAGCGCCACACGGTGTCGCCCGCTCCGGCCGAAGGTGTACGCGTCCACCTTGCGGTCGTCCAGGTCGCTCACCAGGAACTCGGGAGGTCGTGACAGGCCCGCCTCCCGGCACAGCGCGTGCAACAGGGGCAGCAGCGGTGCCAGATCGGGGTCGTGCGGCGACACCGGCTCCAACCGCTTCCATCGCGTCAGGAACGAGGGGAGCAGGATGTGGATCGCCGTCGCGGTCAGCACCAGCAACAGGATCCCGCCGAGCACCCACCATGCCTTCTCCCGCTCGTACGGGGCGATGCACGACAGGAAGTCCCGGGTGTAGGACAGGGTGTCCGCCGCGGAGGGCTGATCCGCCGGGGCGGCCGCGCAACGGCGGTAGACGGCGACGGCCCGGTCACGGTCGGGTGAGAACGTGAAGTAGAGGAGGTTGTGGATGAAGACCATCGTCCCCAGAAGAGCGGTGACGACGAGGACGAAGCGGAACTTGGCGCCGCTGGGCAGCGCGAACGGGTCGGGCGGGGAGGGGGACACCGGGACCGCCGCCGGTCACCGGCGTACGCGGGCCGCGCCTGCCAGAGCGTCGGCCAGCAACCGGGCCTGTGCCTCCCTGAGTTCGGCCCGCAGCAGCGTGCGGTACGCCTCCTCGCGCAGCCACTCCACCTGGTCGGGGCTCAGCGGGTCGCCCGTGTCGGTCCCGCCCTCGTCGCCGGTCCGGCCGAACACGCCGCCGAGCCACCTCCGCACGGCGGTGCCGCTGCCGTCGGCGAGGTTGGCGGCGAACGCGCCGATGAAGGAGGAAAGCGCCCCCTGCACCATCGCGAGGGCGAACGGGGTGAGCAGTACGACGACCTCGGCGCCGCCGGCCCCCAGCATGCTCTCCTTCGACCCGCCGCCGTCACCGGCCGCCTTCTTCAGCGTTCCGGCGGGATCCCGGAAATAGGCCCGGCTGTTCATTCCGAACAGAACCATTTCGTGGGGTGCGACCTGGGAGATGACCTTTCGGGTCACCTCGCGCACCACCTCTTCGTCCACCACGTCGAATTGATCGCTCATGGACGCCCCCTTGTTCATGAATGCGGACTAACCGATCTGGCGTACATAACTCACGCCGTCCAGCATGAGCATCTCGAATGCGTAGCCGTATTCGTTTCCGATGTCGGACTGCTCGATGTACCAGCTCTCGTAGACGATCGGCCCTCCCGCGACATGGAGGGTCATCCGGGAATCCTCCACGACCGCCGGCCCCTCCAGGGTCTGGCGGTTGTTGTACAGCAGGCTCACGGTTCCGTCGGCGGAGAAGGTGATCCGGTCGACGCGGGCGGAACCCTCCCCGTCCCCGTCCCACACACCCACGAGTTCCGCGGGCACCTGTCCGACGACGGTTTCCTCCTCGGGAGGCGACTCGACCTCTTCCGGTTCTTCGTCGGGGACGGAATCCGCCGGGCCTTCGGTCTCGATGAGATCCGTGGGCTCCGTCTCCGTGGGCTCCGTGGGCTCCGTGGGCTCCAGGGATTCGCTGACCGGTGTTCGCGGGTCGTTGTTTCCGGAATCATCGGATGGGCGGTCCTCGCCGCATCCGGTGAGCAAGGAAAAGAGCAGGGCCGCGACAACGGAACCCCTGATCAAGGAAATATCGATGATGTCCCCCCGATGCATCGAGCCAGACGCGGGCGCAATGATGGCATGCCCGGTTTCTATTCCACTCGGGGTGGAGTCCACACCTCATCGACGGAAGCGGTCGAAATACTTCCGTCCGGCGTGCAGAGATGATCTGAAAGTCGTTAAATCAGGGCGCGAGATGGCTCAGGAGCGCAACGCGGGATGGTCCGCGATCACCGTGGTGGAGCCCGGGGCGATCTCCGTGAAGCCGGCGTCGCGGACGACGGGGAGGCCGGCCGTGGTGAGGGTCTGCCAGTGGGCCGGGGCGGCGGTGCGGACGGCGAGGGGGAAACCGGAGTCCCGCCAGGTGGCGCGGGCCGTGTCGTCGAGGTCCCACCAGGCGAGCTGGGCGCCGTGGCCGGCCTGGGCCATGGCCTTGCCCGCCGACATGGCGACCTCGGGGTTCAGCCAGAGGACCGGGGTGGCGGGATCGGGAGCGGCCGGAGGCTCGGGGTCGTCGAGGTCCGTGCCGGAGACCTGGAGGCGGGCCAGGTCCTTGGGCCAGCCGTCGAGGGGGACCGGCGGGAAGACGCGCACCTCGGCCGACTTGCCCGCCACCGTGATCCCCGGCAGCGCCTCGGCCCGCCGCCACTCCGCGCCGCGCGCCCGCCGGACCACCTTCCGGATCCGGGCGTCCTGCCAGCTCCGCATCGCCTCGGCCCACTCGCCGTCCCCGAGGGACCGCTCGTCGCTCAGCATCACCAGCACGGCCCGCGCCGCCGTCTCCAGCGCGTCCGTACGCGCCGGGGGCGCGGCCTTCTCGATCCGCGCGACCAGCGGCAGCACGAACTGGGGCGCCTCGTCGCGCGCGGTCCGCTCGTCCCGGAACGGGCTGTCCTGGGCCGCCGGGCCGTCCTGCGTGGGATCACTGGTGGTCACGCGCCCAGTCTGCCAGGCGGAAGACCCGTTCCCGGGACCGGTACTCGTCCGCCTGTACGAGGATGGGGGCATGGAACGTGAGTTACTGCTGAGGCTGGAGGGTGTCGGTCGCCGCTACGGCTTCCGGGGCGACTGGGTGCTGCGCGGCGTCGACCTGGACATCGCCCCCGGCACGCTGACCCGGGTCGAGGGCGCGAACGGCACCGGCAAGTCGACGCTGCTGCGCGTCCTCGCCGGGCTCGACGCCCCCACCGAGGGCCGGGCCACGGGCCGCCCGCGCACGGCGTACGTCCCCGAACGCTTCCCCGCCGCGCTGCCGTTCACCGCCGCCGAGTACCTCACCCATCTCGGTGCCGTGCACGGCCTGGACCGTCCGGCCGCCGCCCGCGCCGCCGCCGAGTGGCTGGAGCGGTTCGGAGCCGCCGAGTACGCCCGTACGCCGATGGGGGAGCTGTCCAAGGGCAGCAGCCAGAAGGTCGCCGTCGCCCAAGCCCTGCTCGCCGCACCGGAGTTGCTCGTCCTCGACGAGGCGTGGACCGGCCTGGACGCCGACGCGCGCGAGGAGCTGGAGCGGGTGGTGGGGGAGCGGACCGCCTCCGGTTCCGCCGTGGTGTTCGTGGACCACGACCCCCGGCGGCTGGCGGGGGCGCCGGACGCGACGTACGCGGTGGTGGGGGGAGCGCTCGAACTCCGGGTGTCGCGGGGCGACGACTCCTCGGTCTCCGTGGTCGTCGAGGGGCGGGGTCCCGCAGACGCGCAAGTCCCGGAGGGGGTGGGGAAGTTGGCGGCGTCCGTCGAGAAAACGGCCTACGGCACCCATCGGTTCACGGTCCCGCAGGATGGATCCGACGAGCTGCTGCGGGCGTTGTTGGACGCCCGACCGCCGTGGCACGTGGTGAGTGTGACGCCGAAACCCGCGCCGGTGCCCGCACCCGCGCCCGTGCCCGACCCGAGACCGGAAGCGACGCCGGAAGCGACGCCGGAACCCGAACTGGAGAGCTCCTGATGACCGCCCTCCTCCGCTACCAGGCGGCGCTGCTCGTCCGCTCCCAGCGCTGGCTGCCGCCTGTCATCCTGTACGCGGCGTTCCTCGGCATCGGGGTGCAGAGGGGGCAGCCGGTGCTCGACTCGCTCGGCTACACGGCCGCCGCGCTGCTGCCCGTCTCCGCCTGGCTGATGCGGATCTGTGTCACCAACGAGCCACCGGCGGCCCGCAGTTGTACGGGCGCGGCGGCCGGACCCGGCCGGGCGCACCTGGCCTGTGTCCTGGTCGCGTTCTCGGCGGCGGCGCTCCTCGGGACGGCGGCTACGGTCCTCGTCACGCTCATCAGCGCCCCCACCAGCACGGACCACCAGACCCGCGTCGAGTCGCTCCCGGCGGGCGGCGCCGGCCTGCTGGCCGCGCTCGTCTGCGCCCTCCTCGGCACGGCGGTCGGCGCGCTGACGAACTGGCCGCTGCTGCGTTCGCGGGGCCGGGCCGTGCCCGCGCTCCTGCTGGGCGCGCTGCTGGCCCTGGTGGTGGCGGGCTCCCCGGCGCGGGCGGCGGTCACGGCCCTCGTCGAGGGCTCGCGGCACGCGACGATCCCGGTGCCCGTGCTGCCGCTGCTCGCGGCCGGGCTCCTCGCGGCGGCGGCCACGGCCGTGGCCTGCGCCCTGACGCGGCGCCGCTCAGCCTGAACAGGCGGTCCGCTCGGCCTCCTGCCATTCGCACACCGGGCACAGGGTGATTCCCTTGTGGGACTCCGGATACTCGGTGGGCTTCTGGCACAGGACGCACTCGGCGAAGGGCGGGCCGGCGGCAGGGTCAGGGGTGGCCTGGGGGGCTGTCTGAGCCGCGGGGGGCGTCTGTTCGGTGCCGCAGTAGTCGCTCATGTCGCTCATATGTCCAGCGTAGAGGGACGGCTTCGGGGCCTGCCGGGGCTCAGGGCGCTGTCGCCGTCGTGGCTCCGACCAGGTCGGACACCTTCACGAAGCGGTAGCCGCGTGCCCGGAGCACCGGCACGATCTTCCGTACGGCCTTCTCCGTGACCGGGGCGCCACTCCGTGTGCAGTGCATGACCACGACCGACCCCGGCCGCACCCCGTCCAGCACCTCCCGCACCACGTCGTCCGCGTCCGTCGCGAACGCGTCCCCGCTCACCACGTCCCACTGCACGGCCGTGACGCCGGACGCGCTGAGATTGCGCAGCGCCCGGCTGTCGTAGCAGCCGCCGGGGAAACGGAAGTACGGCATCGGGTCCCGGACACCCGCCTCGTGGAACACCCGGTAGGCCCGCTCCAGGTCCGCGCGCATCCGGCCCGGGGCCATCGTGGGCAGGCCGTGGCAGTTCTCGGTGAAGGCGTGGTGGCTGTACGAGTGGTTCGCCACCTCGAACAAGGGGTCCCGTCCGATGGACCTCGCCTGGATCGGGTACTCCTCGACCCACCGCCCCGTCATGAACACCGTGGCCGGAACCTTCAGCTGGCGCAGCGCGGCGATCAGCTCCGGGTTGTCGAAGCGTTCGCCCCCGGCGGCCCGCTCCCCTTGATCCGCGGTCATGTCCGCGTCGAAGGTGAGCGCCACGGTCTTGTCCGTACGGCTCCGGAGGCCGTGCTCGAACACCGGGGTCAGCCCGGCCGGGCCCGGCGCGAGTGTGGGGGGCCGGGAGGACGACACGGCCGAGGGGCTGGCCGTGGCGTTGACGATGCGCGTCGAGGCCTGCGGGCCGCCACAGGCGGTGAGAGCGGCGAGTGCGGCGCCGAGCGCGGTGATTCTTCGTACAGGTCTGATCACCGCATGAACGTACGGCGATGGGGTCGAAGGATTACGGAGCGTCCGGCCCGAAGTCACCCGCCCGGGCGACGAACGGGGCCCAGGCGGCGGGGGAGACCGCCAGCTCGGGGCTGGCGGGCAGCTTGGAGTCGCGCACGTGGATGGTGGAGGGGCAGGCGGCGACTTCGACGCAGTCGTCGCCTTGGGCGCTGCTGTACGTCGACTTTCGCCAGGCGAGCGCGATCTCGACGCAGTCGTCGCCCTGGTCGCTGCTGTAGCTGCTCTTGGCCCAGTGCAGTTCAGCGGTGCTCATAGCTCTCCTCGCATTCGCTTCAACAGGCCCACGGAGTCATGCGGGGAGAGGGCCTGCGAACGCAGTCTGGCATAGCGGAGGGAGAGCTTGGCCACCTCCTTCTTGTCAGCGATGAGGCGCCCGCTCTCCTGTCCCTCGGAGTACGCGTACCGCTGCGCATCAGGGGTTTCGAGGAGGCGGATGGGGCCGGCCAGACAGGCGTGGTGCTCGGTGCGGGCAGGCATGATCTGGATGGTCACGTTGCGCAAGACGCTTGCTGCCAGCAGGTGGTCGAGCAGATCGCGGCACACGTGCGTGCCTCCGAGGCGGCGCATGAGCACGGCCTCTTCGACGACGAAGTCGAACGTGGTCCTGGGTTCGTCGTGGAACAGCTTCTGCCGCTGCATTCGAGCTTTGACGAGGGCCTCCAGTTCGTCGTCGGGGAGCGGAGGGACGTCCTCGTTGCACAACGCCCGCACGTACGACTCCGGTTGCAGCAAGCCCGGCACGAGGCGGCACTCGTACGTGCACAAGCTCACCGCATGCCGCTCCAGCTGGGCCCACCGCCGGAACCACGATGCCAGGCCCGGCTGTCGCGAGACATGCTTCGCCGCCCGCAGCAGCGCCCCCGTGTTCCCCAGTACACGGTCCGCCCGTTCCACGAACACCTCGTCCGCCATCCGCCTGCCCAACTCGATCGAGGCGACCGTATGGACGCTGTACTGCACCAGCGGCGCGAACTGCTCCCGCGTGTACCCGTGATGCTCCCGCAGCGCCTGTACGAACGCCCCGAACGTCTTCAGACTGTCGGACGGGTCCGGCTCCCAGTCCACGCTCACGCTCGGCCACCTCCAGATGAGTCGGATCTCCCCACCACCAACTCACCCAGAGTCACGAACGGTTACGCGTACTGTCCATCGAACACACATGTACGGCGACGGGCCGTACACCTCGGGTCACCTACGACGCCAAGGCCCCGTCACCGCGAACGTCGTGCCCGGGGTGTAGCAGTTGACGTACATCGTGTCGCCGTCGGGGGAGAAGGTGACGCCGGCGAACTCGCCCCATTCGGGGGCGTCCGGGGTGCCGATGTCCTGGGCGTTGCGGGCCATGGCGTAGACGTCGCCGTGGCGGGTGACGCCGTAGACGTGCTGGGTGCCGTTGCCGTCCTCGCAGACCATGAGGCCGCCGGAGGGGGCGAGGCAGATGTTGTCGGGGGATTCGCCGGGGAGTTGGAGGTCGGTGTCGGGGCCGAAGGCGATGACCAGGGTGAGGGTGCGGTGGTCGGGGTCGTAGCGCCAGATCTGGCCGTAGTGGTCGGCGGCGGAGCCGTCCGCGCTGCGGGCGAAGGAGGAGACGAAGTAGACGCAGCGGCCGCCCCAGTAGCAGCCTTCGAGTTTCTGTGCGTGGGTGATGCCGCCGGGGCCGAAGTCCTGGTGGCGGATGGCGGTCTGGGCGGCGAGGGGGTCGGGGACGTCGATCCACTCGATGCCCTCGAAGCAGGTGCCCGGGTCCTGGATGGGGGAGAGGTCGGGGACGCCCGGGACGCGCATGGCCTGGAGGCGGCCCCCGGCGCGGAGTGAACCCAGGCCGCCCTTGGGCCTGTCGGGGAGGAAGCGGTAGAAGAGGCCGAATGGCTTCTCGAAGGCGTCCTCCGTCTCGTAGACGACCCCTCGCTTCGGGTCCACCGCGATCGCCTCGTGTTGGAAGCGGCCCATCGCGGTGAGGGGGACGGCGCCCGAGCGGTGCGGGTCGGCGGCGTCGACCTCGAAGATGAAGCCGTGGTCCTTGGTGTAGCCGTTCGTGCCGGCCCGGTCCTCGGTCTCCTCGCAGGTCAGCCAGGTGCCCCAAGGGGTGGGCCCGCCCGCGCAGTTGACGGCGGTACCGGCGATGGCGACGCGCTCGGAGAGCACCTTGCCGCGGGCGTCCAGCGTCAGCGACGTACAGCCGCCCTTGCCCATCGGGTCGTAGGTGAGGCCCTCGATCGTGGGGACCGGGATACGGCCGTTGTGGCGGTTCTCGTGGTTGCGGACGAGGTGGACGCGTCCGTGGCGGCCGGGGAAGGCGGACATGCCGTCGTGGTTGCTGGGGACCTGGCCCTCGCCCGAGCGGAGGGGGTCGCCCTCGCGGGAGAGCACCCGATAGCGGAAACCTTTCGGCAGGTCGAGCAGGCCGTTCGGGTCGGGGAGCAGGGGGCCGTAGCCGGCGGAGTTGTCGAGGGGGCTCTGCGCGGCCGACGTACCCGCGAAGAGTTCGGACAGGGCTCCGGTGAACGCGATTCCTGCGATGCCCGCGCCCGAGCGGGCGAGGGCCTGACGGCGGGTCACTGACATGGGGGGACCTTCCTGTTGGCGGACAGGATGTGACCCGCCTGTGTGTATCACGTGGTTAACGCCGCGTGAACCACGCGCGTAGAGGGACGGGAGAGGAGTCGTGTGGGTGTCACTCGGTCGGAGGGGGCGGGGTCGGGGGTGACACGGGAGGTGGGAGTGGGGGTGAAGGCGGGGGTGGGGGGTCGGGTGGGGGGCCTGCCTGGGCTCGTTCCAGGAAGCGGAGGAGTTCCACCGGGAAGGGGAGGACGAGGGTGGAGTTCTTCTCGGCGGCCACCGCCACCACCGTCTGCAGCAGGCGGAGTTGGAGGGCGGAGGGGGTGTCGGCCATCTCCTTCGCCGCCTCCGAGAGCTTTCTCGACGCCTGTAGCTCCGCGTCCGCGTTGATGATGCGGGCGCGGCGTTCGCGGTCGGCCTCGGCCTGGCGGGCCATCGAGCGCTTCATGGTCTCGGGGAGCGATACGTCCTTGATCTCGACCCGGTCCACCTGGACGCCCCAGCCGACGGCGGGGCTGTCGATCATCAGCTCCAGGCCCTGGTTGAGCTTCTCGCGGTTGGAGAGGAGGTCGTCGAGGTCGCTCTTGCCGATGATCGAGCGGAGGGAGGTCTGGGCCATCTGGGAGACCGCGAACTTGTAGTCCTCGACCGAGATGAGGGCGTTCGCGGGGTCGACGACCTTGAAGTAGACGACGGCGTCGACGCGGACGGTGACGTTGTCGCGGGTGATGCCCTCCTGGGCGGGGACCGGCATCGTGACGATCTGCATGTTGACCTTGCGGATGTGGTCGATGCCGGGGATGACCATGGTGAAGCCGGGGGTTCTGGGGGTGCCGCGCAGGCGGCCCAGGCGGAAGACGACGCCTCGTTCGTACTGTTTGACGACTCGGGCGGCGGCTGCGACGTAGACGATGGCGGCGGAGCCGACCGCTGCGGCGGCTATGAGGAGGGATTCCAGCATGACGACCCCCTTGAGTCGTCCCGTATCGGTGGGATTACCACGATATGTCGGGGGTGGGGGCGTAGGCGAATGTCGGCGGGGGCGGGCTCGGCTGTGGCTGGGCGGGGGTGCATGGGTGCCCGGGGGCTGTGGCTGGGCGGGGGTGGGTCCCGCTGCTCGGCGGTGACGAGGCGCCGCCTGCGCCCACCCGTGCCGCCCCAGCGGCACGATTGCCCGCAGATGGGGGGCAAGCAAGCCGGGGCGGCACGGGCGGGATGGCTATCGCGAGGTCAGGACCTGGCTGACGTGGCCCTTTCCGGGTCGGGGACTGTCATTTTCACCGGTTCCGTGCCTGTGGTGCTGTGGCGGGATGCCCAGTTTTCGAGGGCGGTGCGGCAGGCGTGGTCCAGGTGGTGGAGGCCGGTGAGGTGGAGTTGTATGGGGCGGTCCTGGGGGAGGGATTCGAGGTTGTCGAGGATCTTCGGGAGGCGGAGGAAGGTCGCGTTGCCGGAGAGGTAGGCCTGGACCGGGCCCGCGCCCTTGTCGATGACCTCCAGCTTGATGTGCGAGGCCTCCCAGGCGGTCTTGGCCACGGAGAGGGCCAGACCGATCAGTACGCCCTCGAACATGTTGACCGCGACGATCGCGACGGCCGTGGCCACCAGGATCAGCGCCTCGCCCCGGTGGGTGCGCCACAGGGAGACGACCTCGCGGAACGGGATCAGCTTCCAGCCCGCGTGGACGAGGATGCCGGCCAGGGCGGGCAGCGGGATCAGGGCGAGGGCACCCGGCAGCAGGGCCACGAAGAGCAGCAGCCAGACGCCGTGCAGGACACGCGAGGCCTTCGTCTTCGCGCCCGCCTGCAGATTGGCGGAGCTGCGCACGATCACTGCGGTCATCGGCAGCGCGCCCAGCAGCCCGCACACCGTGTTTCCGGCGCCCTGGGCCATCAGCTCCTTGTCGTACTCGGTGCGCGGACCGTCGTGCATCCGGTCCACGGCCGCCGCGCTGAACAGGCTCTCGGCGGAGGCGATGAGCGTGAACGCGAGGATCGTGCCGAGGATCGCCACGTCCGCGAGCTGCCCGAAGGCGTCGAGGCCGGGCGGCTGGATCACGTCCAGCAGGCCCTTCACCTCGACGTTCGCCACCGGGAGGCTGAAGGCGAGGGTGGCGAGGGTGGCCAGCAGGACCGCCGCGAGCGCGCCGGGGACCAGCTGGACCTTCTTCGGCAGCCGCTTCCACAGCACCATCACGGCGATGGTGCCCGCGCCGATCGCCAGCGAGGCGAGCGCGGCGGTGGAGCCGAGGGCGTCGACGAAGGCACCGGGCAGGCCCGCGATCTTGCCGAGGCCGGAGGCGGGGGCCTTGAGACCGGCCGCCGCGTAGAGCTGGCCCGCGATGATCACCAGACCGATGCCGGCCAGCATGCCCTCGACGACGGAGACGGATATCGCACGGAACCAGCGGCCCAGCTTCAGCGCGCCCATGGCGAGTTGGAGCAGACCGGCGGCGAGCACGATCACCCCGAGGGCGGGCAGCCCGAACTGGCGCACCGCCTCGAAGACGAGCACGGTCAGCCCGGCCGCCGGGCCGGACACCTGGAGGCTGCTGCCGGGCATCAGTCCGGCGACGATGCCGCCCACGATGCCGGTGACCAGGCCGAGTTCGGCCGGAACCCCGGAGGCGACGGCCACACCGACGCACAGCGGGAGGGCGACCAGGAACACGACGAGCGAGGCGCCGAAGTCCTGTCGCAGATGGGGGAAGCGGGAGGGACGGGGGGACGAGGACGAGGGCGAGGGTGAGGGTATGGAGTTCATCTCGGACACCTGGCCGCCGGTCAGAGGGTCTCGAACGCGTCGGTGGCCGCGCGGTGTTCGCGCACGGCACCGGTGTGCACCTCGTAGTACCAGCCGCGCAGCCGCAGCCGGCCGTCCGCGAGGCGCTTCTCCACACACGGGTAGGAGCGCAGCCGCAGCAGCTGGCTGAGGACGTGGTTCTGGACGCCGTCGGCGACCGTCGGATCCTCGACCGCCCCTTCCGGGCGCGGGGTCGCGTGGGTCAGCCAGTCCCGTACGGCCGGTACGGCGTCCAGGTCGTCGCCGCGCACCAGGGCGCCGACGGCACCGCAGTGCGAGTGTCCGCAGACCACGATGTCGGTGACGCCGAGGACCTCCACGGCGTACTCGATCGTGGCCGTCTCACCGGTGGGGCGGTCAGGGGCGTACGGCGGGACGATGTTGCCGGCGGTGCGCAGTTCGAACAGCTCGCCGGGGCGGGCGCCCGTGATCAGGGCCGGGACGACCCGTGAGTCCGAGCAGGTGATGAACAGGACCTCTGGAGACTGGCCTTCGGCCAGCCTGGCGAACTCCTCAGGGCGCTGTCCGAACGTACGGGCGTTGTCGATGAGGGGCTGCATGATGTGGTGACTCCTCCTGGCGCGCCTCATGGCGCGTCGGGCTTGCACGACAGATGTGGGGGGAGCGGGTTCCGCCGCTCAGCAGCGGAGGACCCGCGGCACGGCCGGGGTGTGGGCCGTACGGGATCTCGATGCCCCGTGGTGCGGGGCCGAGGGCCGTTCGGGTCGGCTCGCGGTCGCCGGGTTCTCCCCCAGCGGCGGACACGCGGGCATGTTTCCGGGCTCGGCTTTGGCCATGGCATGACCAGACGTGTGCGCGAATGCGAAGAAAGACGCGGGAGTGAAGAACATGTGGACGAGTGAGGTGACGATTCGTGACGAAGCGCCGGTCGCGGCCGGTGTGCGTCGCAACATGAGCCTCCTCGCTGCCAGTTCTCGGTGTCTCCCACGCGTCGACACCTGCTCGACTTGGTCAACTGATGGTCAACCACTGGTCAAGAAACACGTTAACCCTGCAAAGTTGTTTGCAGGGTTAACTTAACGTTGCGAGCTGAAGAGAGCCTGAAAAGAGAGGGGAAGGTGGCCGGAAGTACCCCTTGACCTGGGCTGTTCGGGGCTGTTAGACGAGCCGTCCGGCGTCGCGCGCGAGGGCCGTGAGGCGGGAGATCGCGCGGAAGTACTTCTTGCGGTAGCCGCCGTTCAGCATCTCCTCGCTGAACAGCCGGTCGAAGGGCAGCCCCGAGGCGAGCACGGGCACCTCACGGTCGTACAGCCGGTCGGCCAGCACGACCAGCCGCAGCGCCGTCGACTGGTCCGGGATCGGCTGGACGTCCGTCAGACAGACCGCCTTCAGGCCGTCCGTGAGCGCGCCGTACCGGCTGGGGTGGACGCGCGCGAGGTGATCCAGCAGATGCGGGAAGTCGTCGAGCGAGGCGCCCTCGGTGGCGTACGCCGCCTTGGTGACCTGCTCGTCGGAGTACGGCGGCGGGGCCTCGGGCAGACCCCGGTGGCGGTAGTCCTCGCCGTCGATGCGCAGCGAGCGGAAGTGGGCCGACAGGCCCTGGATCTCGCGCAGGAAGTCGACCGACGCGAACCGGCCCTCACCGAGCTTGCCCGGCAGGGTGTTCGAGGTGGCGGCCAGGGCCACGCCCGCGTCGACGAGCTTGCCGAGGAGGGTGGAGACCAGGACGGTGTCGCCCGGGTCGTCCAGCTCGAACTCGTCGATGCACAGCAGACGGTGACCGGAGAGCGTCTGGACCGTCTTCTGGAAGCCGAGGGCGCCGACCAGGTTCGTCAACTCCACGAAGGTGCCGAACGCCTTGAGGGAGGGCTCGGCCGGGGTGGCGTGCCAGAGGGAGGCGAGGAGGTGGGTCTTGCCGACGCCGTAACCGCCGTCCAGATAGACGCCGCGCGGGCCCGCCGGGACCTTGGGGGCCTTCGCCCTCCCGAAGCCGAGGGAGCCGAGGAGGCCGCGCTTTCCGGCGCCGGACGCGTGCGCCCCGCCGAGGCCCGCCGCGAAGCCGCTCAGGACGCGGACGGCCTCGGTCTGGCTGGGCTGGTTCGGGTCCGGGATGTATGTGGCGAAGCGGACCGAGTCGAAGCGGGGAGGTGGCACCATCTCGGCGACGAGCCGGTCCGCGGGGACGTGGGGCTCACGGGCGCACAGGGACGAGGGGGCCGCTTCGGGTATCGGGCCGATTCCGGACACGGTGGCTGAGGACGACGACACGGTTACCGAGTCTAAGGGTCGTGCCAGACTGCACGACATGCGACGCCTGTTCCCTGTGACCGAAGAGACAGCGGCCCGGACACCGGACGCGACCGGTGGTACGGATGTGGCCGGCGGTACGGATGTGGTCGGTGGTACGGATGCGGCCGGTGGTCGAACGCCGGGTGGGGGTGGGGGCCCGGCGGGGGGCCGGCCGGCGGGTGCGGGAAGCGGCGGTGAGTCCGTGGGGCCCGAGAGCGGCTCGCGGACGGGCGGCGAGGCCGGCTCGCGAGCGGGTGCGGGCAGTGGTGGGTCGGCGGTCGCGGGGGTGCGTACGGGCGGCGGTGCGGATCTCGTCGATCGGGAGTGGGGGCTTGACGAGCTGGCGGTGGCGTATGCGTATCCGGAGGCGGGGGCCGGGGGGCGGGAGGCGTGGCTGCGGGCCAACATGGTGTCCACGCTCGACGGGGCCGCTCAGCACGGTGGGCGGTCGCAGCCGATCTCCAGCGAGGCCGACATGCGGATCTTCGGCACGCTTCGGGGGCTCGCGGATGTGGTGATCGTCGGCGCGGAAACGGTACGCCAGGAGGGGTACCGCCCCGCACGCGCGCGTGAGGCGTTCGCCGAGGCGCGCCGGGCCGCCGGACAGACGCCCGCGCCCGCCGTCGCCGTGGTCAGCGCGAGCCTGGACCTGGACTTCTCGCTGCCGCTGTTCACCTCGCCGCTCACCCCGACGATCCTGCTCACCGGGGCCGCCGCGGCCCCCGACCGGGTCGCCACCGCCGAGAAGGCGGGCGTGCGGGTGGTGGTCGCCGGGGACGGCATGGGCGTCGACCCCGCGCGGGCCGTACGGAGCCTCGCCGATCTGGGGCTGACCCGGCTGCTCAGTGAGGGCGGACCCCGGCTCCTGGGCCAGCTGATCGCCGCCGACGTCCTGGACGAGCTGTGTCTGACCATGTCACCGATGCTCACGGCGGGGGACGCCCAGCGGATCGCCGGGGGCCCGTCCGTGCCGGTGCCCAAGCGCTTCGCACTGGCGTCGCTGCTGGAGGATTCCGGGTACCTGTTCGGTCGTTACCGTCGTACGTGAAAGCGGGCGGAATCTTCCGTTCCGTTTAGCTTTCGCCGGGCACACTAGAACCCTGAGGAGTGAGGGCCCGCGGGGCCCTCCGAGGAGAAGGGCGCCTGTGGTGTCGTTCACGAGCGTATTGATGATCGAGAAGGCTCTGACGTCCGCGGACGTGGAGTTCGTCACGACCCTGCACGGCGACGAACGGGCCTCCTTCCATGTGCTGCTCCAGCCGCGCGGGAATCAGGCCGACCGGTTGCTGCGGGCCATCGACGACCTCGCCCTCGGGGAGCTGGACGAGGCGGCGCGGGAGGGGGAGACGCCGGAGGGGGAGCTGGCGCTCGACGCGGGGGAGCGGGCGCTGGAGGTGTCGTTGCAGGCGTTGCGTGCGGCCGGGAGTGCGGCGGAGGGGCGGTTGATCGAGGATCATCCGCTGGATGCGTTGAAGTCGCTGGTGGAGGAGGTTTCGGCGGATGAGGTGTTGGTGCTGACCGATCCGCATTACGTGGAGGAGTTCTTTCATCGGGACTGGGCGTCTCGGGCTCGGCACAAGGTGGGGGTGCCGGTTTTGAAGTTGTTCTCGCACGCGCGGGTGTAGTGGGGGCGGGGGGCGCCGTAGGGGTTGCTGTGCATTGCCGGGTGCGGGTGCGTCGTGGCTTGTCGCGCAGTTCCCCGCGCCCCTAGGCGGCGGCTGCGCCGCCGGCCCAGGGCGCGGTCCTTGGGCGGCGGTCGTACGGGCCCCATACGGCAGGCAATAGGCTGGGGGCGTCCGTCGGCTTCGTACGTCACCTGGAGAACACGCATGGCACCCGGCCTTCCCAGCGCCATGGAACGACCGCACTTCATCGGGATCGGTGGGGCCGGGATGTCGGGGATCGCGAAGATTCTCGCGCAGCGTGGGGCGAAGGTGGCCGGGAGTGATGCCAAGGAGTCGGAGACGGCCGAGGCGTTGCGGGCGCTCGGGGCCACGGTGCACATCGGGCACGCGGCGGAGCATCTCGCCGACGACGCGACCTGTGTGGTCGTGTCCTCGGCGATCCGGGCCGACAATCCCGAGCTGGCCCGCGCCGCCGAGCTGGGGATTCCCGTCGTGCACCGGTCGGACGCGCTCGCCCGGCTGATGGACGGGCTCCGGCCCATCGCCGTCGCCGGGACGCACGGCAAGACCACGACGACATCCATGCTGGCCGTGTCGTTGGGGGAGCTGGGGCTGCGGCCGTCGTACGCCATCGGCGGCGACCTCGACGTACCCGGGTCGAACGCGCTGCACGGCGACGGGGAGATCTTCGTCGCCGAGGCGGACGAGAGCGACCGGAGCTTCCACAAGTACGCGCCCGAGGTGGCGATCGTGCTCAACGTGGAGCTGGACCACCACGCCAACTACGCCTCCATGGACGAGATCTACGAGTCCTTCGAGACGTTCGCGGGGAAGATCGTGCCCGGCGGCACGCTGGTGATCTCCGCCGACCACGAGGGCGCTCGGGAGCTGACCTCGCGGCTTTCCGGGGTGCGTGTGGTGACGTACGGCGAGCGCGAGGACGCCGATGTGCGGGTGCTGTCGGTGGTGCCGCAGGGGCTGAAGAGCGAGGTCACCGTCCTGCTCGACGGGCGGGAGATCGTCTTCGCGGTGTCCGTGCCCGGGCGGCACTACGCCCACAACGCCGTCGCCGCGCTCGCGGCCGGTGTCGCGCTCGGGGTGCCGGCGGACGAGCTGGCGCCCGCGCTGGCGGCGTACACCGGCGTGAAGCGGCGCCTGCAGCTGAAGGGCGAGGCGCGGGGTGTCCAGGTCATCGACTCGTACGCGCACCACCCGACCGAGATGACCGCCGACCTGGAGGCCATGCGGGGCGCCGCCGGGGACGCGCGGATCCTGGTCGTCTTCCAGCCGCACCTGTTCTCCCGCACCCAGGAGCTGGGCACCGAGATGGGGCAGTCCCTGGCTCTCGCGGACGCCTCGGTCGTCCTCGACATCTACCCGGCCCGTGAGGACCCGATCCCGGGGGTCACGAGCGAGCTGATCATCGACGCGGCGCGCGCCGCGGGCGCCGATGTCACCGCCCTGCACGACAAGGACGAGGTGCCCGGCGCGATCGCGGGAATGGCGAAGCCCGGTGATCTCGTTCTCACCATGGGCGCGGGTGACGTGACGGACCTGGGCCCGCGGATCCTGGACCGTCTTTCCAGCTGAGTCGTGTGTGTTGTGTTGTGTCGAGTTGAGTTGAGGGGCTGAGGCTCATGTCGTACGACGTCGAGAAGCCGGACGAGCAGTGGCGCGCGGAGCTGACACCGGCCGAGTACACCGTGCTGCGGCAGGCCGGCACGGAGCCCGCGTTCGTCGGTGAGTACACCGACACCAAGACCAAGGGCGTGTACGCGTGCCGCGCCTGCGGTGCCGAACTCTTCACCTCCGACACGAAGTTCGAGTCGCACTGCGGCTGGCCGTCCTTCTACGACCCGAAGGACAGCGACGCGGTGGAGCTGCTCTCCGACCGGTCGCACGGCATGGTCCGCACCGAGGTGCGGTGCGCCCGCTGCGGCTCGCACCTCGGGCACGTCTTCGAGGGCGAGGGGTACGCCACCCCGACCGACCAGCGGTACTGCATCAACAGCATCTCGCTGACGCTGGCCCCCGAGGAGGGCTGAGAGTCGGGAGGAGCGGTTGACTACGTGACTACTGTGTGAAGGGTGTTGACGCGAGAGGTTTCTCGGACAGAGCCCGGGGGCCTGACGTGAACGGACTGGTCTACTTTCTGGCGGCCGCCGTCCTGTGGACCGGTACCGCCGTGCAACTGCCCGGCCTGTGGCGCGACTGGCGCGACCCGCTGAAACGCGCGCTCTGCACGGTGGTCTTCCTCGCCGGCCTCTGCTTCGCCCTCGGCGCCCCGCCCACCGTCGGACTCGTCAACCGGGCCGTCGGCGTGCCCAACGCCGCAGCGTGCGTCACCTATGGCGCCGTGAACGCGTTCTCCGCCGCCTCCCTCGTCCTGATCGTCCACTGGCGCGGGGCGGGCGACCCCGCCCGCCTGCGACAGGTCTCCCGCCGCTGGCTGCTCGCCTACGCCGTGATCGTCGTGGCACAGACCGTGCTCTTCGCCCTCGGGGACGCGCCCGTCGAGCGCCTGGCCGATTTCGACACCTACTACGCGGGCACCCCGTACATCCGCGAGATGATCGTCCTCTATCTCGTGGCCCACATGGTGGCGGCCTTCACCACCACGGTCCTGTGCTGGCGCTGGACCTTCCAGCTCAGCGGCTGGACGCGGCGGGCGCTGGCCGTGCTCGCCGTCGGCTGGCTGTGCACCAGCGCCTACGGCGTGCTCAAGACGGCCGCCCTCGTCGGCCGCTGGAGCGGGCACCACTGGGATCCGCTGAGCACCCGGGTGGCCCCGATGCTGGTCACCGCCGGGGCGGCCCTCACCTCGGCCGGGTATGTGCTGCCGCTGTTCGGGCCGCGGATCGACAGTCTCCTCGCCTTCCTGCGGCTCGGGCCGCTCTTCCGGCTCGTCGGCTCCCGGAACCACGGCCGGAACCGGCACCGCGTCCTGCTGTCCTGGCGGTCCCTCGGTGACGTCGAGCTTCGGCTGACCCATCGGACGACGGCCATACGGGACGGCCTGCGGGACGTCTCCGTGCACTTCGACGAGGCCGTGCGCGAGCGGGCGTACCGGCAGGCGCTCTCCCTCGGCTCCAGCGTCCGCGAGGCCGAGGCGATCGGGGACGCGGCGATGGTGGCCGTCGCCGCGGTGGTCGGCACGCGGGGGCGTGCCGGGGGGCTTGAGCAGGGGGTGCTCGACCGGGCCGCGTTGGAGGTGATCGTCGGGCTCGGTCAGGGGTACGTGGTGCCTGCGGATCGGGGGCAGGGGTTGGATATCGGGCAGCCGTCGTTGATTCGGATGTCTCGGGCCGTTCGGGCGGGGGTGGTGGAGAGGGCTGTGCGGGGGGCTGCGCGGGCGGAGAGTCCGTAGGTGTGGGGTGGGGTCGCTTTCGGGTGCGGGTTGGTGGGGGTTCTCGCGCAGTTCCCCGCGCCCCTTTAGGGCGCGGTGGTGTTCAGGTTGGTCAGGATGGTTCGCTCTTTCGGGGTGAGTGGGGGGCCTGACAGGGGTGGGAGGACGGGGCCCAGGGCTGTGGGGAGGAGCAGGGTGGGGTGGAGGAGGCGGAGGGCGTCCTTCTGGAGGGTGGTCACCTCGCACATGGCGGCCGAGACGCGGTACGAACTCGTGGCCACGCGGGACATCCGGCCGACGTAGGCGGAGAACAGCCGGTCGGCCAGTGTGGGGGACTTGCCGCGGACGCCGGGGAACCACTGGTCCTGGCCGACGGACATGGTCCACGCCGCGTTCACCACCTGCGCGGCGGCCCGCTGCGCCCGCCGCGCCAGGCCGGGCGCGCCGACGCCGGTCCGCTCCAGCTCCCGGCCCAGCTCGCGCGCGCCGAGCGCGGCCACCGACATGCCCTGGCCGTAGACCGGGTTGTACGTGGCGACGGCGTCCCCGAGCACCACCAGACCCTCGGGCCAGCGCTCGGACTTCTCGAACCAGCGGCGTTCGTTACGGGTGCTGCGGCTGAGCAGGACGTCCGTCAGCGGTTCGGCGCCGGCGATCAGTCGGCCGATGAGGGGGTGGCGCAGACCGCGGGCGAAGGGGACGAAGTCGTCGGGGGCGGCGGTGGGTTCGCCGCCCCGGGTGCCGCTGAGACTGACCAGCCAGCGGCCGCCCTCGATCGGCAGGACGAGACCCGCCCGGCCCGGCCGGCCGCCCGTCGGGTCCGCTGTGACGTTCGTCGGCGGGAAGTCCGCCGCGCCCGCGGGGATGCGGTAGACGCGGCTCGCGTAGACCACGCCGGCGTCCACCACGTCCTTGCGGATGCCGGTGATGCCGAGGTCCGCGAGCCAGTGCTCGACACGGGTGCCGCGACCGCTCGCGTCGACGATCAGGTCGGCGGGGAGGGTCTCGCCGGTGCCGGCTGCGGTTTCGGTTGTGGACTCGGTGCCGGATTCCGTGATGCGGATGCCGGTGACGCGTTCGGCGGTGCCCAGGAGGCCGGTGGCCGAGGCGTGGCGGATCTTGACGCGGGGGTTGGCGGTGAGGACGGCGTCGCGGACGGTCCAGTCCATCAGGTCGCGGCCGGCGATGAGCAGGGGATGGGTGTCGTGGTGGCGTGAGCGCCGGTACCAGCCCTGCGGGCCCAGCGTCACCAGGCCGGAGGTGAGGCCGCGCTCCCGGGCGCCCGCCGCCAGCAGCCGCTCGCGTACCCCGCCGCCGGGCACCAGCTCCTCGATGGCGGCACGGCCGCTGGGCAGGAGGATGTGGGCGTGGCGGCCCTGTGGGAGGCCCTTGCGGGGGCCGGGGGTGTCCACGAGCGCGTCGCGCTCCAGGACGGTCACCTCGTCGACGGTCCTGGCCAGGGCCGCGGCGGCGAGCATGCCGGCCATGCTCGCGCCGATGACGACCGCGGTACGCGGCATGGGTCCCCCTGCGGTCGGTGGAAGCCTGCACCGGGCCTCCGCCGGTCCGGTCGCCCTAGAAGATCAGGGCAACGGTGTTCTGCACAAGGTCACTTGACGGGGTGTCGGATCGTCAGCTCGTCAGTTCGTCGCTCGGACCGCTTCGCGGATCACCGCCGCGACCTCCTTGGGGCGGGAGACCGCCACGGCGTGGGAGGCGCCCTCGATCTCGGTGACGGTGGCGCCGGCGCGCTTGGCGCCGAAGCGCTGGACGTCGGGGTTGATGGCCTCGTCGGCGTCGGCGACGACCGCCCAGGACGGCTTGTCCTGCCAGGCGGCGGTCGCGGCCGGCTCGGTGAACACCGAGGCGGACAAGGGGCGTTGGGTGACGGCGAGGATCCTGGTGACCTCGGCCGGGACGTCGGCGGCGAAGATGCCGGGGAAGGCGTCCTGCTTGATCGTGACCTCTGTGCCCGGGTCCGCGCCCTCGACGGGGTACGACCACTCGTCGAGGTTGGCGACGAGCGGGGCGAGCGGGAAGCGGCCCTGCAACTCGCCCAGGCTCTCGCCCTGTTCGGGGATGTACGCGGCCACGTAGACCAGGCCGACGACGTTCTCGGCGGCGCCGGCCACGGTGATGATCGCGCCGCCGTAGGAGTGGCCGACGAGGATGACCGGGCCGTTGATCTGGGCCGCCGCGGAGGTGATGTACGCGGCGTCGGAGGCCAGGCCGCGCAGGGGGTTCGGGAGTGCGCGGACGGGGATGTGCTGGGCTTGCAGTTCCTCTATGACACCGGTCCAGCTGGACGCGTCGGCGAAGGCGCCGTGTATGAGCAGGACGGTGGGGGTGGGGGTGGGGGACATGGTGGTGTTCTCCTTCTGGGCGGCCTGGGGGCCGGTGGTCGGGCGCGGGTGCGGGTTCGGGTGGGTGGGTGCGTGGGCTTGATCGCCCCCGCCGCCCCTACCCGTCCCATCCCCAGGGGCTGCGCCCCTTCGACCCCCTTCGCGCTCCGCGCGGGGTGCGTTTCGGGTGCGGGTTCGGTGGGGGTTCTCGCGCAGTTCCCCGCGCCCCTTACGGGGCGCAGGTCCCCCGCGCCCTAGACGGCGCCCCTGGCGGGGCGCGGGGCTGGTGCGGGAGTCAGTTGGTGTGCAGGGCGTTGCGCAGGGTGCTCGTGGCGAGGGTGATCGCGGCCTCGGCGGCGTGGGTTTCGCGGAGGGCGTTGAGCATGACGAAGTCGTGGATGATGCCCTGGAAGCGGACGGCGGTGACCGGGACGCCCGCCTCGCGGAGCTTGTTGGCGTAGGACTCGCCCTCGTCGCGCAGGACGTCGGCCTCGCCCGTGATGACGAGGGCCGGGGGCAGGCCTTGGAGCTGTTCGACGCTCGCCCGCAGCGGGGACGCGGTGATCTGGGCGCGCTCGGCCTCGTCGGTCGTGTACTGGTCCCAGAACCACTCCATGCCGTCCCGGCGCAGGAAGTAGCCCGTGGCGAACTGCTGGTAGGAGCCGGTGTCGAAGCTCGCGTCGGTCACCGGGTAGAACAGCACCTGCTGGACCAGCGGGACGTCACCGCGCTGCTTGGCCATCAACGTCAGCGCGGCGGTCATGTTGCCGCCGACCGAGTCACCGGCGACTGCCAGCCGGGCCCCGTCCAGGTCCTTGGACGCGCCCTGCTCCACGACCCACTTCGCCACCGCGTAGTTCTGCTCGATGGCCACCGGGTAACGGGCCTCGGGGGAGAGGTCGTACTCCGGGAAGACCACGGCGGCGTGCGCGCCGACGGCCAGTTCCCGCACCAGCCGGTCATGGGTGTGGGCGTTGCCGAACACCCAGCCCGCGCCGTGGATGTAGAGCACGACCGGCAGGACGCCCTCGGCACCGGCGGGCCGTACGATCCGCGCCCGCACGCTGCCCGTCGGGCCGCCCGAGACGGTGATCCACTCCTCGTCGACGTCCGGCTTCCCGGTCTCGCCGGACTGCACCTCGTCGACCGCCTTCCGGCCCTCCGCGGGCGGCAGTTCGAAGAGGAAGGGCGGGTTGGCGGTGGCCTCCGCGAAGGCGGCGGCAGCCGGTTCCAGGACCGGAGGGGTCGGTTCGGAGGTGTCGGACATGTGGTTCTCCCGATGGGTCGCGTGCGGTACTGCGGAGCTTCGGTGTGCCGGTGTGCCGGTGTGCCGGTGTTCCGGTACTTCGGTCAGCACGCTAGAACCGGGGGACCTCCGGGAATCGTCTGTCAGCGCACCGGGTCAGGTCCGGGAGCGCACGGACCGCGGAGGCGACGGCGCCGCCGCGTCTCGCCACTCGCTCGGGGACATGCCGTACGCCGCCCGGAACACCCGGCTGAAGTGGGTCGCGCTCAGGAAGCCCCAGCGGCCGGCGACCGAGGCGATGGTCCGGCGGTGGCGGACGCCGAGGACGAGGTCGCGGCGGCACTCCTCCAGGCGGCGCCGTTGGATCCAGCGGCCCACGGTCGTGCCCTCGTCCTGGAAGAGCCTGTGCAGATAGCGGACCGAGATGTGATGGGCGCCCGCGATCACCTCGGGCGACAGGTCCGCGTCGGCCAGGTGCTCGTCGATGAACCGCAGCATCCGGGCCACCAGCGGTGACCGGCCGTTTCCCGGGGTGCCCGTCACGGTCCGCCCCAGCTGCTCGGTGGCGAGGGTGGCCAGCAGGTTCACGGCGTTCCGGGCGAGCATCTCGCCGACCAGGGGCGCGGCCGAGACCGCCGTGTCGGCCAGCTCGGACAGGAACGGCGACAGCAGCGTCCCCAGCCGGGAGGACCGGGCGACGGGGGTCCCGAGGACGCGGCGCAGGTCGGTGTCCTCCAGTCCCAGTTCCTCGCGCGGGACGAGGAAGACCTTCAGCAGGCCGTGGGTGGGGAAGTCCAGGCGTGGCGGGTGGTTCGCGTCGTAGAAACAGATGTCCCCCGGCTGGAGCGGGACATCGGGGAGCCGTTCGGTGGGCGGGACGCCGGTGCCGCCCACGCCCACCAGCAGATACGCGCCGCCGGTCCGCGCGGTCAGCCGATACGCGTCCGGCCCGGGGCGCCCGTCCCCGGGCAGCTCCGCGGCCGTTCCGTCGACGCCGGGGCCCAGGTCGAGCACGGAGATGCGGAGGCCCGCCGCCCCGGCCGCGCCGGTGTCGGATCCGGACCTGGAACCGGTCTTGAACGTGGACCTGGACCTGGTCATCTGTCGCTTCCTCCACGGCCGTTCGGGCACACCGTCAGTCACTGCACCCGGAGCGTAGGAAGGGGGATGTGAAAAAAGTGTGACGGTGGAGTGTCGGCCAGGTCGGTGGCGAAGGCGCGCAGGAGGTCGTGCTGGGTGTAGCGGCCGGGGGCGTGTTCGGTGACGAGGTGGGCGTCGGCGAGGTCGTCGAGAAGCTGCCGGGTGCGCCGGGCCGGGAGGTCGAGCAGGGCCGCGGCCTTGTCCGGGGTCAGGTCCGGGCCGGGGTGGAGCGCCAACTGCCGGAACAGCAGGGCTTGTTCGGGTGCGAGGCGACGGTAGGAGAGGGCGAAGGCGGTGCGGAGGTCGGCGGGGGTGTGGGGGGAGTGCCGGAGTTCGGTCGCGAGGGCTGAGAGGGGGAGGTCCGGGTGGGCGGTGGCGCGGGCGGCGACGAGGGCCAGGGCGAGGGGGAGGCGACCGCACAGGGTGACGATCTCGTCCGCCGCGTCGGGGGCCTCGGTCGGTCGGGCGGGGCCGGTGTGTGCCGCGAGTACCGCCCGTGCGTCGGCCGTCGTCGGCGGGTCCAGGTGCAGGGGGTGGGTGCCCGACGCGATCAGGCCGGACAGTCCGTGGCGACTGGTGACCAGGGTCAGACAGCCGGGCGACGCGGGCAGCAGTGGTCGTACCTGCTCGGTGTCGGCCGCGTCGTCCAGCACGACCAGGAACCGCCGGCCGGCCACCAGGCTGCGGTACAGCCCGGCGAGGGAGTCCGTCCGCTCCGGCATACGCGCCGGCGGCACCCCGAGCGCGACGAGCATCCCCCGCAGCGCCTCCGCCGGGTCCAGCGGCGCCCGGACGGGATCGAACCCCCTTAGGTCCACCCGCAGTTGCCCATCGGGGAAGCGCCCGACCGCCCGACTCGCCCAGTGCGACGCGAGCGCGGTCTTCCCTACGCCGGGCATGCCGCAGATCAGCACGGAGACGGGGGCCGGTGGGGAGGAGGTGGGCGTGTGGGGGGAGGGGGCCGTCGCCGCGTCCGTGAGGTCCGCCAGCCGGGCGACTTCGGGCTGTCGGCCGACGAAGGCGGGGGCGTCGGGCGGGAGTTGGATCGCAGCGGGGCCAACGCCGAGCCCGGGGTCGGCAGCGCGGCCAACCGGCTCACGCGGGAGCGGGCGGGTGGGGGTGGTCCAGTCCTGGTGGAGGATGCGGGTGTGGGCTGTGGTCAGTTCCGGGCCGGGGGGTACGGAGAGTTCCTCGGACAGGAGGCGTCGTATGCGGGCGTAGGCGGCGAGGGACTCCGCCTGGAGGCCGGACGCGGCGAGGGCCATGATGAGGGCGGCGTGCAGGGGCTCGTTCAGGGGGTCGAGTTCGAGGGCCTGCCGCAGCCGGGGCAGCAGCTGCTCGGAGCGGCCGCAGAGGAGAGCCGCGTCGGCGGCCATCCGGGTCGTGTCGATCAACTCCCGTTCCACCGCGGTGAACACGGCGTGCTCCCGTGCGACCGCGGGGACCCCCATGGCCACCGGACCGCGCCACTCGCTCAGCGCGTCCAGGAAGTGCGCCGCCGCGGCCTCGGACCGCCCGGTGGCCGCCGCCCGCATGCCCCGCTTCGTGAGCGCGCGGAACCGCAGCAGATCGACCTCGTCCTCGTCCGCCTCCAGCAGATAGCCCCCGGCACGCCGCAGCAGCCGCCGGCCGGGCGCCCGGGGCGGCAGCCCGGGTTCGAGCAGCCGCCGCAGCGAACCGGCGTAACGGCGCACCACGTTCCGCGCACTCGCCGGCGCCCGCTCGGGCCAGAGCACGTCGACGAGGTCACCCCACGGCACCGGCCGCCCGACCCGCACCACCAACAACCCCAGCAGGGCCCGCTGTTGCGGGAACCCGAGGTCCAGCTCCTCCCCGTCCCGGCACACCCGCAGCGGTCCCAGCACCTCGAACCGCGTCTCCCACGTCACCCGAAGCGCCCGCTCGCGTCGAGCTGTGCGCGTACCTGATCGGCGTCGGGATGGCCGAGGGTGATGAGGAGGGTGAGGGCCTGCTGACGGGCCTCGTGGGCGGAGGGATGGTCGCTCATCGCGGCGTGGGTGTCGCCGATGTGGACGAGGGTGCAGGCCTCCAGATACGGCACGCCCAGTTCCCGGTAGAGGGCGAGGGCATGGCCGTAGCCGACGAGGGCGTTCGGATGGCGACCGAGGTGGTGGTGGGCGTAGGCGATGGTGTGCCAGGTGGCCGCCTCGCCGTAGCGGTCGCCGAGTTCCCGGAGCAGGGTCAGGGCCTCGTGGCAGTGCCGCAACGCCTCCCCGTGCTCGCCGAGCAGCGTGTGGTACCAGCCGACGGAGTTGAGGACACTGGCGTACGCGGCGCGGCGGCCACCGGCCCGGAAGAGTTCCATGGCCAGCCGGTTGTGGTGCAGGGCGCCGGGCAGATCCCCCTCCTGGTCGTGGAGCCAGCCGAGGCTGCGATGGGTGTCGGCCCGCCCGACGGCGTCGCCCAGCTCGGTGAAGAGCGCCAGTGCGCGGTCGAGGCGGGGGCGGGCCGTGCCGTGCAGCCCGAGCCGGCTCTCCGCCCGCGCCAGCGCCCGCAGCCCCCTGGCCTCCCACCCCGGATCGGCGGTCCGCAGCGCCGCGTCGAGCGCGATCCGCTGGACCGTCGCCCAGTCGTGCCAGTGCCCCCGCCGGTCGAAGAACGGCTCCAGCGACCAGGCGAGCGCGCCCGCCACCCGGTCACGGCCGGACCGGGCCGCCGCCCCGACGACGGCGAGCAGCACCGGATACTCGGCGGTCAGCCAGGCGAGCGCCTGTGCGTGGTCGGCGAGCGGTTCGGCGTGGACACCGGCCGGCGGCGGCTCCGGCGGCAGTGGGTCCGCGTGCGGGGCGAGGAGCGGCTCGGCGGCGTGCGCGGTGTGCAGGTAGTACGCGTACAGCCGCTCGGTGGCCGTCTCGCGCTCGTCCTCCGGGCGCCGGTCCTGGTTCTGGTTCTGGTCCTGGTCCTCCAGGAGTTCGGTGGCGTGGGCGCGCAGCAGGTCGTGCAGTGCGTACCGGCCGGGGGCGGGCTCGCCCAGGAGGTGGACGTCGGCCAGCTCGGTGAGCAGTCGCCGTGTCCGGCGCGCGGGCAGGCCGGTGAGCGCGGCCGTCGCCGCCACCGAGAAGTCCGGGCCGGGGTGCAGCGCGAGCAGCGGGAAGAGGTGGGCCGCCTCGGGCGACACGGCACCCAGCGACCAGGAGAACACCGCCCCGACGTTCGCGGACGGGTCCGTCCGGCTGAACGCGTCCAGGCTGCCGTGCGCGGCGCGCAGTTCCGCCGCGATCGCCGACAGCGGGAAGCCCGGGTGCGCGGCGGCGCGCGCCGTGACACAGGCCAGCGCGAGCGGCAGCCCACCGCACAACGCCGCGATCTCCGCCACCGCCCGCGCCTCCCCGGTGAGGCGCCCGGCCCCCAGCCGGCGTTCGAGGAACGCCCGTGCCTGCCCGGCGTCCAGCGGACGCAACGCGAGGCTGTGCGCGCCGTGCGAGGACACCAGGCCCGCCAGCTGGTCGCGGCTGGTGACGATGGTGAGACACCCGGGTGTGCCGGGCAGCAGCGGCCGTACCTGCTCGGTGTCCCGCGCGTTGTCCAGCAGCACCAGGAACCGCCGCCCCGCCAACAGGCTGCGGTACAGCGCCGCCTGGGCGTCCACGCCGTGCGGGACCCGCTCCGGCGGTACGCCCAGCGCGTCGAGGAAGATCCGCACCGCCTCCCCGGCCTCCATCACCGTGCCCGACGGGGCGAACCCCCGCAGATTGACGTACAACTGCCCGTCCGGGAACCGGTCCGCGACCCGGTGCGCCCAGTGCACGGCGAGCGTCGTCTTGCCGATCCCGGCCATGCCGCCGATGGCACTGATCACGACGGTGCCGGCGGGGCCCATGACGCCGTCAGCACCGCCGTCCAGGAGCGCCAGCACCTGCTCCAGCTCGGCGCGGCGTCCGGTGAACGTCGGTAGGTCGTGGGGGAGTTGGGCGGGGATGGTGGTCGGTGTCTGTGCCGGTGCCGGTGCCGGTGCCGGTGCCTGTGCCTGTGGCTGTGGCTGTGGCTGTGTCTGGGCCGGTGCCTGCGGGCTCGGGGTACCTACGGGCTCGGTCTCGGCTCCGGCAGCGGTTGCGGTTGCGGCTTCGGCTACGGCGGCGGTTGCGGCTCCGGCGTCGGCCCTCGCCCCGGCCTCGATGCTCGCCCTCGCTCCGGCCTCGACGCTCGCCCCCGCCTCGGCCCCAACCTCGGCCCCAAAGACCGCGGCCTCCGCCGAACCCGCGCCGCGGGACGCGGCGTCGTGTGACCCGGCACCGCGCCCCATGCTCTCCCGCCGCGGGCCTTCACCCCGCATGCCTTCGCCCCGCACCCCCTCCGCCAGCCCACCCTCACCCAGCCCACCCTCACCCCGCCCGCCTTCACCCCGCCCGTCCTCACCCCGTACATCCCGATGGGCCTCGCGCAGTTCCGGCCCCGGGTCGATGCCCAGCTCCTCGGCGAGCCGTTCGCGGGCGGTGTGGAAGGCGCTCAGTGCCTCGGTCTCGCGCCCGGTGGCGGCCAGGACGCGTACGAGGCGGGCCAGCAGGGGTTCGTCGAGCGGGTCGTCGGCGACCGCGTTCTGGAGTAGGGGCAGTACGGCGGCGGGGATGCCGGCCCGCAGTGCCGCGTCGGCCGCCTCCCGTACGGCCGACGCCCGTTCGCGGTCGACCGCCGCGAACCCGGCGCGCTCCCGCATCTCCTCGGGCAGCCCCGCCCCGACCGGCCCGCGCCACAGCCCCAGCGCCTCGGTGAGCAGCTCCACGACCCGCGCCGCCGCCCCCTCGCTGTCGCCGCGAACCCGGCGCGCCTCGTCCCGCAGCCGGCGGAACCGCAGCAGATCCAGGGAGTCGGCGTCGACCAGCAGGCGGTACCCGCCCGCGTCCCGTATCAGCCAGCGGCCGGTGGCGCGGTTGGGCAGGCCCGGCTCCAACATCCGCCGCAGCGACCCGACATGACGCCGGATCACATTGACGGCGCTGTCCGGCGGCAGCCGCCCCCACAGCACGTCGACGATCTCGCTCACCGCCACCGGCTGCCCCGCCCGTACCAGCAACAACGCCAGCAGCGCCCGCTCCTGCGGACGCCCCCACGTCGGCTCAGCCCCCGTCCGCTCCACCCGGACCGACCCCAGAACCGCGAACCGCACCGGCTCCAGCGCCAATTGGCCCTCCTGATATCTCGTATCTCGTATCTTTCCCCCGCCCATGACCATACGTGATTCCCCGAGTTACCCAGAGTTACGCGCAGCTCCGCGCCCCCGTGAGGCAGCCGTTGCGCTCCCTCTCGCAGGTGCCGTCACCGGCGCCGGTGCGTCGACCCGGCGCCTCCTCGGCGGCGGTGATAGAGCTGTTCATCGGACAGGTCTGCGAGAACGAGGAGTGCAGTCGGTGAACTCGGCACGGACGAACGGCCGTTGGATTTCGGACGAGGCGACGGGCCCGGCCGGTCGCCACGCGGTGGTCGTCGGCGGCAGCATCGCCGGCCTGCTCGCGGCACGGGCCCTCGTGGGCCACGCCGAGCGGGTGACGATCGTGGAGCGGGACCGTTTCCCGAAGGGGGACGGCGAGGGGGCGGCGGCGCCCCGGCCGGGCGTACCGCAGAGCCGGCATCCGCATGTCCTGCTGGAGGGCGGCCAACTCGCCCTGGACGCACTGCTGCCCGGCTTCATGGCCGAACTCCGGGAGGCCGGTGCACCGCGGGTCGGGATGCCGGCGGACATGGTGCAGTTCCAGAACGACCGCTGGCTGCGGCGGACGCCCGCCACGGTCCACATCCACACCGGGTCGCGCGCCCAGACGGAGCGGCTGATACGGCGCCGGGTCCTGGCCGAGCCGACGGTCACCCTCGTCGAGGGGACGGACACGGTCGGTCTGCTCGGGGACGCCACGCGCGTACGGGGCGTGCTGGTGCGGGAACGCGGCGACGGAAACCGGGGCGAACAACGGGAACTGCCCGCCGACCTGGTCGTCGACGCCTCGGGGCGCGGCACGAAGGCCGCCCGGTGGCTGGCGGCCCTCGGAGCCGAGGCCCCGCACGAGGAGACCATCGACACCGGGCTCGCCTACGCCTCCCGCGTCTACCGGGACACCGCCGGGACCCTCGGCACCGCCCCGCCGGCCCCCGCGCTCGGCCTCTACTTCATCCCCAACCCCACGCAGCCGTACGGTGCCGTCGTCCTCCCCCTGGAGGACGGCACCCATCTGGCCACCCTCTCCGGGCTGCGCGGCGACGAACCACCCACAGACGAGGACGAGTTCGAGGCGTACGCCAAGCGGCTGCCGCACCCGGTGGTGCACCGCTGGATGCGTGACGCCGAACCGCTGTCGCCGGTCTTCGGCTTCCGGCGGACCGCGAACGTACGGCGCCGCTACGACCTGCCCGGCCGCCGCCCCGCCGGATTCCTGGCCGTCGGCGACGCCCTGTGTACCGTCAACCCGGTCTACGGGCAGGGGATGGCCGTCGCCGCGACGAGCGCTGTGGCCCTGCGGGACGCGCTGTCCGATCCGCGCCGTACGCCCACCACGCGCGTAGTGCAGCGGGCGCTGCTCGCGGCGTCGCGCCAGGCGTGGGACATCTCGGCCGGGGCGGACAAGGTGATGCCGGGGGCGATCGGCGACGCGGTCACCGTGCGGGCCGCGGACCGGGTCGCCGGGTGGTATCTGCGCCGGGTGCAGGAACGTGTGCCCGGCGACCCCGTCGTGGGCCGCGCCTTCCGCTCCGTCGTCTCCCTCAAGGAGCCGCTCGGCGCCCTGTTCGCCCCGGCCGTGGCGCGGGCCGTGCTCTTCGGGCAGGTCCGGGAGACGCCTGCGGAGCCGCCGATGACGCGTGAGTGACGTGAGAGAACGGAGGAGGGTGCCACCGGGCCCTTGACGCCCGTGGAAAGCGCTTGCCACACTCGCGGCCCGCCACATCGAGCGCCTGTCACGACACCGCCGTACGCCCGGCGCCGTACGAAGCCACGCCCCTCCAGGTCACCGGCCCGGCGACCCCTCGACCCCGGAACGGCGCGGTCGAATCGGTTTCGATGCGGCGACTCGGGGCCGGCGGGGAGGGCACGGCGCACGGCGGGACGGTTCGGCGGGGCCGTACTGCGGGACGGTACGGCGGGACCGTAGGACAGGCGCACCGCAGGCGCACCGCAGGAGCACCGAATCCCCCACAGGAGAGCCGACATGGGACGCAGAGCCGCAGCCCGGTCCACCGACAGCAGTGCCGTAGAGGCCGGCGCCGACCCCACCGCCCGCCGCACGCACACCCGAACCCGCAACCGCACCCGCGCCCTTGTCACCGCGGCCGGTGCGACCGCGCTGTTGACCGGGGCCGCCGCGCTGACCGCGCCCGCGAGCCCGGGGCCGGAGCTCGCCGCGACCCCGGTCGCCGCCGAGGCGCGGGTCGCGGCGGCGTGCGGCGAGGGCGCGTATCAGGCGGAGGCCGTGCTCAACGGCAGTACCTGGACCGCCCGTCGCGGCGGCAGCGTGACGTACACCGGGGCCGACATGCGCGCCGCGATGCAGGCCGCCGTCAACAGCCTCACCTCCGGCCGGACTTCGAAGGAGCGCGTCGTCGTACGCGGTTCGGGGTCGATCGGCGCGGGCTCCCGGGTCTCGCTGCCCAGCTACACCGTGCTCGACGTGTGCGGCACGATCAACGTCACGGGTACGGGCTCCGGCGACCAGGCGCCCGTCTACTCCCGGGGCACCCGGGACATCGAGGTCCAGCATCTCAACCTCACCGGCACCCCGCTGTACGGGATCTTCCTGCGCAACGTCCAGAACGTCGTCCTCGGCCAGCTGGACATGCGTCTCTCGCGCGGCCTCGGCGTCCGGATCGACAACCGGGGCGACACCAGCCAGTGGACGCGCAACGTACGGATCGACAACGTGTACGTGTCCGGCGCGAGCAGCCACGCGGTCGAGACGTACGGCGTCGACGGGCTCACCGTGGGCACGGTGACCGCCCGCAACGTGGGCGAGTCCGGGCTGCTGCTCAACCAGACGATCAACGCCACGGTCACCAAGGTCGACGCGGACGGCGCGGGCACCGGCACCGGCTACGCGGCCTTCCGGATGGCCAACCGCAATGGCCGGGTGGGCAGTTCGTACCCGACCAACATCCGTGTCGGCGAGGTGGTCGCGCGTGGCGGCGGGCGCGGTGTCTTCTGCGTCTCCGAGAGCGGTGGCGCGGTCATCGACCGGATCAACCTCACCAACACCGGCAACAACGCGATCCTGATCGAGAACTGCTACAACGTGAACCTCGCCGCCCAGAGCGGCACGGTGTCCGGTGGTGGCGAGATCCGGCTCGCGGCGCGCACGGAGTTCGCCAACAACCGTGACATCACCGTCCAGAACCTGACCGTCACCAACTCGTCGATCCGCGAAAGCCCCTGCGGCGAGAACACCACCTTCCGCAACAACCGCCTGGTCGGCAGTACGCAGACCATCTGCTGAGCCGGCCCCACGGCGGGGCGCGCCCGGCACCCGCTCCCGGGCGCGTCCACCCCGCCGCTCCGGTGCCGCGCGGTGGCGCGATCAGGGGGCCGCCGCGTAGCACCGGACGGCCACCGCCTGGTCAACAGCGTGCAGACCATCTGCTGACCGGCCTCGCGGCGGGGCGCGCCCGGCACCCGCTCCCGGGCGCGTCCACCCCGCCGCTCCGGTGCCGCGCGGCGGTGCGATCAGGGGGCCGCCGCGTAGCACCGGACGGCCACCGCCTGGTCCGGGCCCCAGCGCTGCTCGACCGTGGCCAGCAGGTGCCAGCCGAGCCGTTCGTAGAGGGCCGCCGCGGCGGTGTCGGACGCCACCACGTCCAGCACCGGGTGCAGACCGCGGTGCCGGGCCTCGGAGACCGCCTGTGCCATGAGGGCCGCGCCGAGCCCCAGGCCGCGGGCCCACGGGGCGACGAAGAGGCGGCTGATCACGGCCGTCTCGTCCACGCCCACGCCCGCGCGGGCGCTCCACAGGCCGGGTGCGGCGTCGTCCGCGCCGCTCGTGGACAGGCCGATGTGACCGGCGATCCGGCCGTCCACCTCCACCACCCAGGCGGCGAGGAGCGAGGGCGGCGACAGCCACGCGGCGGGCCGGTCGGGCCAGTTCACCGGATAGCCGTCGCGGTCATGGACCTCCGCGAGCACCCGGACACAGTCCTCGAGATCGCGATCGGTCCGACGCCGGGCCTCCCCCGTCGTACGCCCCGTACGCCCCGTTCGCCGCGTACGCCCCGAGGGCACGCTGTCACTCCTGTCAGTCGTCACGGCCGCATCAAAACACGCGGCGAGCCCCGACCGCCCGGGAAATTCCCCCCCGCCAACCCCCTGCCACCCCCGTCAACCCCCGCCTCGCCCGCCACACCCCCCGCCTCGCCCTACCCGTCACCCCTCCCTCGCCCCACCCGTCACACAGGCTTGTGGGGGATCTTGACGGCGGGGATGTTACCGGTAACACTGCGAGTGGCCCAGACACGGAGAGGTGGGGTCCGCGTGCCCGACGCACCGACCGCGCGAGAGGTGAAGCACATGCGACCCGCCCCGGGGACGAGGGTGTTCAGCCCTGCCGCCGTGGTGGCGTCCTGCGGTGGGTTCGTGCTCATCGGCGTGCTCCAGGCGCTCTACGGCCCCGCGATCCCGGCCTTCCGTGACGCGTACGACCTGTCGCCCTCGGCCGCCGGGCTCGGGCTGAGCGCCCACTTCGTCGGCGGGGTCGCCGGCGTACTGCTCTTCGACCGGCTGTTCGGCCGGATCGGCAACCGGCGGCTCCTCGGCACCTCGTATCTGCTGATGGCCCTCGGCGCGGCGGGCTTCGCGCTCGCCCCGAACTGGCCCGCCGGCCTCGCCGCCGCCCTGCTCGCCGGCCTCGGCTTCGGCGGCATCGACTACGGCCTCAACCAGCTCTTCGCCGTCGGCTTCGGCCACCGCTCGACCGCCATGCTGAACATCCTCAACGCCCACTTCGGCATCGGCGCGATCCTCGGCCCCGCCCTGGTCGCCGCCTTCGGCGCCGAGCACTACCCGGCGCTCTTCCTGGCCGTCGCCGCCGCCAACCTGCCGCTGCTGCTCTGTCTGCGGGGCGTCCGCGACCGGGTGCCCCAGCCGGGTGCCGAGGCGGCCGAGGGACGGCCCGGCGGCTCGGTGCTGGGCCGCAGCCTGGGCTCGGTGCTGGCGGTGTTCGTCGCCCTCTACGTCCTGCACGTCGGCGTCGAGACCGGCGTCGGCGGCTGGGAACCCACCCACCTGGAGACGGTCGGGTACGGCGCCGGAGCCGCCGCGACCGCCACCTCGGCCTACTGGCTGATGATGACCGTCGGCCGCTTCCTGGCCGCCCCCGTCGCCCTGCGTCACTCGCCCCCGACGATCATCGCCGTGTCCTGCGCGGGCATGACCGTCTGTCTGCTGCTCGCCTCGGTGCCCTGGCTCGCCCCGTACGCCTACGCCGGAGTCGGCCTGTTCATCGCGCCGATCTTCCCCACCGGCCTGCCCTGGCTCCACGCCGCCGCACCCCGGGCCCGCCGGGCCGGAGCGCTCGTCATCGCCGCGTCCATGATCGGGGGAGTGGCGGCGGGCCCGGCGCTCGGCAAGGCCATCGAGTGGTCCGGCGTCCGCGCGGTCCCGCTGCTGCTCTGCGCGGTCTCGGCGGTCTGCCTGCTGGCCACACTCTGGCTCATCCGCGCCACCCGCCCCGACTCATCGCCCCCGTAGGCCTGTTGAGACACCCTGGGCCGACCACGTCCCGCCCGCCCCGTACCCCCACCCCAGTCGAAGGGAAGCAGCCTTGCGCACGCCCGCTCTCACCACGTCGTCCGACGGTTTCCTCCTGCACGGTGAACCGTTCCGGATCATCTCCGGCGCGATGCACTACTTCCGCATCCACCCCGACCTGTGGGCCGACCGGCTGCGCAAGGCCCGCCTGATGGGCCTCAACACGGTGGAGACGTACGTCCCCTGGAACCTCCACCAGCCCGACCCGGACAGCCCGCTCGTCCTCGACGGCCTGCTCGACCTGCCCCGCTATCTGAGCCTCGCCCGCGCCGAGGGCCTGCACGTCCTGCTGCGTCCCGGCCCGTACATCTGCGCCGAGTGGGACGGTGGCGGCCTGCCCTCCTGGCTCACCTCGGACACCGACATCCGGCTGCGCTCCAGCGACCCCCGCTTCACCGACGCCCTCGACCGCTACCTCGACATCCTGCTGCCCCCGCTGCTGCCGTACATGGCCGCGAACGACGGCCCGGTCATCGCCGTCCAGGTCGAGAACGAGTACGGGGCGTACGGCGACGACACCGCGTACCTCAAGCACGTCCACCAGGCGCTGCGGTCGCGGGGTGTCGAGGAGCTGCTCTTCACCTGCGACCAGGCGGGCTCGGCCCACCACCTGGCCGCCGGGAGCCTGCCCGGTGTCCTGTCCACCGCCACCTTCGGCGGCAGGATCGACGAGAACCTGAAGGCACTGCGGGCGCACATGCCCGAAGGGCCGCTGATGTGCTCGGAGTTCTGGATCGGCTGGTTCGACCACTGGGGCGAGGAGCACCACGTCCGGGACGCGGAGAGCGCCGCCGCCGACCTCGACAAGCTGCTGGCCGCCGGTGCCTCCGTCAACATCTACATGTTCCACGGCGGCACCAACTTCGGCTTCACCAACGGCGCCAACCACGACCAGTGCTACGCCCCGATCGTCACCTCCTACGACTACGACGCCGCCCTCGGCGAGTCCGGCGACCCCGGCACCAAGTACCACGCGTTCCGGGAGGTGATCGCCCGTCACGCGCCGGTCCCGGACGAGCCGGTGCCGACCCCCGCGCCCAAACTCGGCGGCATCACCGTGGAGTTGGACCGCCGGGCACCGCTGCTGCCGTACGCGACCTCCCTCGACGCGGCCGTGGGCCGGTCCGAACGCCCGCTCACGATGGAGGAGTTCGGCCAGCGCTCCGGTTACGCCCTCTACCGCACCACCCTCTCCGAGGCGGGCGACGGTCTGCTCCACTTCGAGGGCGGGGTGGGCGACCGCGCCCAGGTCTTCGTGGACGGCGCCCCCGTCGGCGTCCTGGAACGCGAACGGCACGACGAGACCCTGCCGCTGCGCGTCCCGCACCCCGGCGCCACGCTGGACGTGCTGGTCGAGAACATGGGCGGCGTCAACTACGGCCCCCGCATCGGCGCCGCGAAGGGCCTGCTCGGCCAGGTCACCTTCAACGGCACCCCGCTGCTCGGCTGGGACACCCACCGCCTCCCGCTGGCCGACCTGTCCACGGTCCCCTTCGCCCCGGCCGCCGGCGCGGCCCCGGCCACCGTCCCGGCCTTCCACCAGGGCACCTTCGAGGTCGACACCCCCGCCGACACCTTCCTGTCGCTGCCCGGCTGGACCAAGGGCCAGGCCTGGATCAACGGCTTCCACCTGGGCCGCTACTGGAACCGGGGCCCGCAGCGCACCCTCTACGTCCCCGGCCCCGTCCTGCGCCCCGGCGCCAACGAGCTGGTCCTGCTGGAGCTGAACGCCACGACCAGCGCCCGCGCGCAGCTCACGGACACGCCCGACCTGGGCCCGGTGAAGCCCTGATGACACCGCCGGAGACGGGGACGGAGCCGGAGCCGGAGCCGCACCGGCTGCGGCTCCCGGCCGGGCGGGTGCCGCCGCTGCGCGGCCACCTCCCCTTCGCCGACGCGCCGGGCGTGGCCGACCCAATCGAGGTCACCAGCCGCTGGCTGACCCGGGGCGGCCGTCCGTGGTTCCCGGTCTCCGGCGAGTTCCACTACACCCGCTACCCGGCCGGGGAGTGGGAGGAAGAACTGCTGAAGATGAAGGCGGGCGGGGTGACGGCCGTCGCCGCGTACCTCGTCTGGATCCACCACGAGGAGGTGGAGGGCCGCGTCCGTTTCGACGGCGACCGCGATCTGCGCCGCTTCGCCGAACTCTGCGCCCGCCACGGTCTGGACTTCGTCCCCCGCATCGGCCCCTGGGTGCACGCCGAGGTCCGTAACGGGGGCCTGCCCGACTGGGTCCTCGCCCGCACGGACGCCCCGCGCACCGACGATCCGGCCTACCTCGCGCCCGTACGCACCTGGTACGAGGCGATCGCCGGGCAGCTGCGCGGTCTGGACCGGGCCCACGGCGGCCCGATCGTCGCGATCCAGATCGAGAACGAGCTGTACGACCAGCCGGGCCATCTGCTCACCCTGAAGCGGCTCGCGCAGGAGGCGGGCCTGTCGGCGCCCCTGTGGACGTCGACCGCCTGGGGCGGGGTCCAACTGCCCCCGGACGAACTCCTCCCGCTCTACGGCGGCTACACCGAAACCTTCTGGACCGAGGCGGACGGCGGCTGGCCCGACACCTGCCGCAAGCACTTCTTCTTCACCGACCAGCGCGACGACGAGGGCATCGGCGCGGACCTCCGCCCCACCACCGTGCGCGGCGGGGATCCGGCTGCCTCCGCTGCCTCGGCGGCCCGATTCCCTTGGGCCACCTGCGAGTTGGGCGGCGGCATGGCGGTGGCCTACCACCGCCGGCCGCGCGTCGAGGCCGCCGACATCGGCGCCCTCGGCCTCACCAAGATCGGCTGCGGTTCGGTCTGGCAGGGCTACTACATGTTCCACGGCGGCACCAACCCGCCGGGAGACCTCACGCCCCTCCAGGAGTCCCACGCCACCGGCTACCCCAACGACCTCCCCGTCCTCACCTACGACTTCCGGGCCCCGCTCGGCGAGTACGGCCAGTACCGTCCCTCCTACGACGAACTCCGCCTCCAGCACCTGCTGTTGGCCGACTTCGGCCATCTGATCGCCCCGATGGACTCGGTACTGCCCGAGCGGCTGCCGACGGGCCAGCACGACCGGGAGACACTGCGGTGGGCGGTGCGGGGGGACGGCCGCTCGGGGTTCCTCTTCGTCAACAACCACCAGCCGCACGAGCCGTTGCCGGAGCATCCGGGGACGTCGTTCGAGGTGGGGTTCCCGGAGGACGGTAAGGCGTCACCGGACGGTCCGGCGCCGGTTCTGTCCCTGCCGAGCACGCCCGTCACGATCCCCCAAGGGGCGTATTTCTGCTGGCCGTTGAGGCTGGAGGTCGCCGGGCTGCGGCTCGACTGGGCCACCGCGCAGCCCGTCTGCACGGTCGACGACGGGCGGGGCCGTACGGTCCTGGTCCTGGCCGCGGTCGACGGCATCCCTGTCGAACTCGCCCTGGACACGGGAACGGTGACGACGGTCTCGGTTCCCTCCGGCGAGGTGCGGAGCGAGGGCGGGCGGATCCTGGTGACCGGGCTGCGCCCCGGGACCGACGCGCTGGTGGAGGTCGACGCGGCCGACGGCAGCCGGGTCGGCCTGCTGGTCCTGGACGCGGCGACGGCCCGTACCGCCTACCGGGGGCGGGCCTGGGGCGCCGAGCGGCTCGTGCTCGCCGGGGCCGGTGGTGGGGTGGTCTTCGACGGGCACGCGGACGAGGTGCGGGTGCACGGGCCGGGCCCGGAGCCGTCGCTCGCCGTGTTGCCCGCGCCCGAGCGGGCTCCTGTGGTGGTCGGGGGGACGGTGAAGTCGGTGGAGGACGGGGTGTTCGTCCGCTACACGGTGGTGGCGGGGGAGGGCGGCGAGGCGGGGGCGCCGTCGGTGACCCTCGTCCGGGCCGCGGGGTTGGCTCCGCCGGTCACCACGGGGGTGCTGGGGCGGGCGAGTGTGCCGGGCGACTCGTGGTTCGGGGCGGTGGCCGCGGAGTACGACGTGGTGCTGCCGGAGGGGGTGGGGGCGGGGGCGATTCTCCGGGTGCACTGGGCCGGGGATGTGGGCCGGGCGTATGTGGGGGACCGGCTTGTCGCGGATCAGTTCTACTCGGGGGTGGGGGGTGGGGTCTGGGACATCGGGGTCGGGCGGGGAGTGGTGGGAGTGCTGCGGCTGCGGGTGCTTCCGTTGCCCGCCGGGGCGCCGGTCCATGTCCCGGGCTGGGCGGGGGACGTCGACATCCCGGCGGAGATCACCCACGTCGAGCTGATCACCCCCCGAACCTGGCACTTCCGCCCTGGCTGATTCCGCCCTCTTTTCCTCGCCCCCGCCGCCCCTACCCGTCCCATCCCCCAGGGGCGCCGCCCCTTCGACCCCGAGGGGGGAGGGGCGGTGAGTGGGCGGGTGCGGGTCCGGTGGGGGCTGGTCGCGCAGTTCCCCGCGCCCCTGAAAAAGCGGGCTGCGCCCTGCTTTTTCGGCCCGAAAGGGCTGCAGGCCCGTGAGGGCCTGCAGCCCTTTCGGGGCGCGGGGAACTGCGCGAGAAGCCCCACCGGCCCGTGCATACCCACCCACCCCGCGCGGAGCGCGAAAAGGGGGTCGAAGGGGCGCAGCCCCTCGGTTCTATTCTGTGGCACCAGACAGCACCACCTCGACCCGGACCCCGTAGAAGAGGAGCCAGCCGCATGCCCCGCAGCACCACGGACGGCACCGCGGCCGGGGCCCCCGACGGCACCCCCCGCGGCCGTAGTCGTCGTAACTTCGCCGGCTCCCGTCCGGTGATGGACGACGTGGCCCGTCTCGCGGGGGTGTCCAAGCAGACCGTCTCCCGCGTCCTCAACGACAACCCGGCCGTCCGCCAGGAGACCCGCGAGGCCGTGCTGGAAGCGATGCGCACCCTCGGCTACCGCCCCAGCCGCAGCGCCCGCTCCCTCGCCAGCGGCCGCACCCGGATGCTCGGCGTGATCTCCTTCGACGCGGCCCGCTACGGCCCCGCCTCCACCCTCACCGCGATCAACACGGCCGCCCAGGACGCCGGGTACCTCGTCAGCTCCATCGCCCTGGACACCGCCGACCGGGACACCGTCGTCCAGGCGGTGGACCGGCTGTCGGCCGAGGGCGCGGACGGCATCATCGCGATCGCCCCCCAGCGCCCCGTCGCCACCGCCCTGGCCGGGGCCCGCCCCGACACCCCGCTGGTGATGCTGGACAACGGCCTCGGCGACGGCACCCCCGTGGTCTCCTCGGACTTCACGGCGGGCGCCCGGCTGGCGACGGAACATCTGCTGGGCCTCGGCCACCGCACGGTCTGGCACATCGCGGGACCACCCGGCTGGACCTCCGCCGACCGCCGCGCCGAGAGCTGGCGCGCGACGCTGACGCGAGCCGGCGCCCCCGTCCACGCGCCCCTCGCCGGGGACTGGAGCGCCGACTCCGGCTACGAGCTGGGCCGGCGGCTCGCGGGCCGCCCGGAGGTCACCGCCGTGTTCGTCTCCAACGACCAGATGGCGCTGGGGCTGCTGCGCGCGCTGCACGAGGCGGGGCGCCGGGTCCCGGACGACGTCAGCGTGGTCGGCTACGACGACATCCCGGAGGCGGCGCATCTGCTGCCGCCGCTGACGACGATCCGTACGGACTTCTCTTTGATCGGCACGATGGCGCTGCGCTTGCTGGTGCGGCAGTTGGATGAGCCCGGGGTTCTGGGGCGGGACTCGGTGATTCCTGTCGAGTTGATCGTTCGGGACAGTACGGGGGTGGCGGGGTAGGTTCGGGGCGCCCTATGGGGGTGCCTTCGTGGGTTTTCGGGCGAGTGCGGGTCCGGTGGGGGCTGGTCGCGCAGTTCCCCGCGCCCCTGACGGGGCGCGCCCCTGGACCGGCGTCGGAGAAACGGGCCAGGGGTGCGCACGCCGCGCTAGCTCACGGCTTTCTTGCGATCGCTCCGTACATCGCGATGTCCTCGTCGCGGATGTTCTGTTCGCCCGTGCCGTCCGGGAGCCACTTGTGGACCTGGACGATGCCGGGGTCGACGAGGTCGAGGCCGTCGAAGAACTCGTGGGCCTCGTCGATGGTGCGCAGCCGCATCGGCATGTCGCGGGCCGCGTACTCGCGGGCGACGCGGCCCACCTCCTCGGGGGCGAACTCGGCGGTGCCGATGGTCATCGCCAGATAGCTGCCCGAGGGGAGCGGTTCGAGGAGCCGGCGGACGATGCCGACCGCGTCGTCCTCGTCCAGTACGAAGTGGACGATCGCGATCACGGTGAGCGCGACCGGCTGGGTCAGATCGAGGGTGTCCCGGAACTCGGCGGAACCGAGGACGGTCTCCGGGTCCTGGAAGTCGGCCTCGATGTACGCGGTCTTGCCCTCGGGGGTGCTGGCCAGTAACCCCTGGGACAGGGTGAGGACGATCGGGTCGTTGTCCACGTAGACGACCCGGGACTCGGGGGCCACCGACTGGGCTATCTCGTGGAGGTTGGGGGAGGTGGGGATGCCGGTTCCGATGTCGAGGAACTGGCGCATGCCCGCCTTCTCGGCGAGCCAGCGCACCGCGCGGTTCATCCAGTCGCGGTTGGCGCGCATATGGACCGGCAGGGCCGGCCACTCGTGCGCCATCGCGTCACCGGCCTCCTTGTCGGCCGGGTAGTAGTCCTTGCCGCCGAGGATGTAGTCGTAGATACGCGCGGAGTGCGCGTGATCGGTGTCGATCCGGTCGGCCGGCCATCCGTTGTCGGGCAACGCGGTCCCTCCCATCGGGGTCGTGTCGTACAGACGATGCGTCGGTTCTCAAACAGGTGGTGCGTCAACAAGGCGTGGCAGCAAGCGTGTTCAGCGGTTCAGAGCAGGAAGTCGGCCTCGCCCGCCTTCACACCGGTCAGGAACGTGGTCATCTCACGGGGGGTGAAGAGCAGCGCGGGCCCGTCCGGGTCGGTCGACTGGCGTACGGCGACCCGGCCGTCGGCGAGCTTCTTCACCTCCACGCAGGCGCCGCCGGCGTCGTCGCTCCAGGGCCGGTGCCAGTCCTGGACGCCCAGCTCGCGGGCCGGCATGCCGTTGCGGACGTCGTGGTGTACTCCGTGGGTTGTGGGGTGGTGCACGTCAGAGCTCCTTGCGTAGTGCGCCGAGGAGAATCTCGGTCTTGCGGGCGGGCGCGGACTGCGCGCCCAGCCGGTCCAGGGCCTCGCGGTAGACGACGACGTCCTCCCCCTTGTCGAGGTAGACGGCGCCGACCAGGCCGTTGAGGTAGACGATGTCCGGCAATTCGGGTGCCCTGAACCGGAAGAGGTGGAACGCACCGGCCCGCATCGCCGGGTGCGGACCGTTCTGGAACGGCATGATCTGGACCGTCACATGCGGCAGCCGGTTCAGCTCGATCAGATGGTCGACCTGGGCGCGCATCACGTCCGGTCCGCCGACCGGCCATCTGAGCACCGTCTCGTCCATCACCACCCACAGCCGCGGCGGCTGCTCACGGGTGAGGAGTTCCTGGCGCCGCATCCGCAGCGCCACCCGCCGCTCGGTGTCCTCCGTCGCCGCGTGCGGGTTGCCGGCGCCGAGCAGGGCACGGGCGTACTCCTCGGTCTGGAGCAGGCCGTGCACGAACTGCGGCTCGTACGCGCGGATCTGGAGCGCCGCCTGCTCCAGGCTCAGATAGGCGGCGAACCAGTCGGGCAGGACGTCGCGGTAGGTGTGCCACCAGCCGCGCTTGTTGGCCTCGCGGACCGACTTCAGGAAGGTCTCGATCTCCTGCTGGTCCGACACACCGTAGATCTGGAGCAGTTTCTCGACATCGGGGAGGCGCAGCCGGGCGACCTTGGCGGCCTCCAGGCGACGGATCGTGGAATGGCTGACTCCGATCGCCTCGCCCGCCTGCTCGAACGTCAGACCGGCGCGAGTGCGCAACTCCTCCAGCTGTCTGCCGAGGATCATGCGCAGCACGGAGGGGGCTCCGCCCCAGTCCGTTTCCGCGGTCACGCCCACCACCCCTCACGCCGGGCAACAGAGGCTATGTCGAACTGGATTACGACTCCTGCGCGTTTTCGTTCAAGGATTGCGCGTTGTTGTGCGAGTCGCTTCGAGAGCGCAGTCTGACACGATCTTGGCTCGAACGGGGTCGGCATGCGTCCCACAAATTGCAATTTTCAACTTGCTGGTTGCGAGGTGTTGTTCGCGGATGCCACAGTGGTCGTACCGTCACGGCTTCGGTGAACGCTGAGGCTGCGCGGCCAGGTTGGGGGAGATGTGGCCGCAACTCAGCGCTGTTCCCCGCGAGTTGCCAGTACTCGCGGAGGGCGGCGAGACGGCCGTGGCACCGGCACCGCTGCGGTGCGAAGGGCCGACGAAAGGCATACGGCGATGGCTCCGCCCACTCTCCCCCAGTCCACGGACCGGTTAGCCCCGACCATGTACCCACCCCTTGGAACAGAGGCGTACGAACCCCACAGAGCGGGTGTGTTCGGAATGCCCGCGGTACCCGCCTCGGCGGGCGAGGCGCGCAGAACCGTGCGCGAGTTGCTCGGCGAGTGGGGGGTGCGTCCGGAGACCCGTGAGGACGCCCTTCTGATCACGTCCGAGCTGGTCACCAACGCGTTGACCCACACGGACAGCGAGTGGATCGTGTGCCGACTGCACCTCACCGGACGACGGCTCCGGATCGAGGTCGAGGACCAGAACAGCCGTCACACACAGCCTGCCCGGCGTCGTCCGGGCCCCGACGACCAGAACGGGCGAGGGCTCATGCTGGTCGGCATGCTCAGCAGCGACTGGGGGGTGCGCGACACCCCACAACGGTCCGGTCGTGTCGTCTGGGCAGAACTGCCGTCGGAGGGCCGGGACACCGCCGATCCCGCCCCTCCGACGGCCCCGCGCGAGGCCGGGGAGTTCCCCCTGACCGACTTGAGCGACCCCTCCTGGACGTAGGCGCCGGTCACGCGGTCCCCGCGCCCCTGAAAGCCCGGGGCGCGGCCCAGGTCTTTCAGGGGCGCGGGGCGCAGCCCCTGCTTTTCAGGGGCGCGGGGAACTGCGCGAGACGCCCCACCGGAGCCGCACACGCCCACTCACCCCGCCCCCCCGCCCCCCCGCTCGCCCGCGCCGCGCCAACGCTCAGCCCGGACGGAGGCCCGCCGCGACCAGGCGGGCCTCCATCCGGCGGCGGGCCGCGCCGAGGACGGCGAGGAGGAGTTCCTTGCTGGAGTGGCGCCGGCGTACGTCGCAGAGGAGGATCGGGACGGCGGGCGCCAGGTCGAGGGCCTGGCGGACCTGCTCGGCGTCCACGTCACGGTTGCCGTCGAAGCAGTTGACGCCGATCGCGAAGGGGATGTCGCGGGACTCGAAGAAGTCGACCGCGGGGAAACAGGCGTCGAGCTTGCGGGTGTCGGCGAGGACGACGGCCCCGAGGGCCCCGCTGCACAGGTCGTCCCACATGAACCAGAAGCGGTCCTGCCCCGGCGTCCCGAAGAGATAGAGCACCAGCTCGGGGGAGAAGGTGATCCGGCCGAAGTCCAGGGCGACGGTGGTGGAGACCTTCTTCTCCACACCTCTGAGGTCGTCCACGCGTCTGCCGGCCTCGGTGATGTGCTCCTCGGTCGCCAGCGGGGTCACCTCGCTGACCGAGCCCACCATGGTGGTCTTGCCGACGCCGAAGCCCCCCGCTATGAGGATCTTCAGGGCGGTGGGTACGAGAGGCTCGACGGACACGATCCATCACCCTTTCGACGAGTTCCATGCCCGGCCGCCGTCGCGGTTCATGCGTCCTGCACGTAACCGGACGGGGTTTCCGAACGGGGCGCCGCGCTCAGGTACTTGCCGACCTGCTTGACCAGGGTCCCCATCTCGAACGCCATCATGCCGACGTCCACCTCCTCCGAGGCGATCGCGGCGAGCCGCGCGCCGCGGCCCGCGGCGGTGACGAAGAGGAACGCCCGCTCCATCTGGATGACGGTCTGCTGGACCTCGCCGCCCTGGAAGTGCCGGGCCACACCCCGGGCCAGGCTGTGCATGCCCGAGCCGACGGCGGACAGATGCTCCGCGTCGTCGACCCGGATGTCCTTCGACTTGCCGATGAGGAGACCGTCCCCGGAGAGCACGATGGCGCAGTGGATCTCGGGTATGCGTTCCACGAGTCCGTCCAGCAGCCAGTCCAGTTGGGGACCGGGTCGTTCCTGCTCTGTCATGTCGTGCGTGTTCCTCACGGTTCGGTCGGCGCCAGGGGCGGCGCCGGGTCGTCGGGGCGCCAGGGGGAGCGCCCGTCAGGCGGCGCCGGGACCGGGCCGTGGCGCCGGCCGGCCGGGGGCCGCGTCGGTGTCGTCCGGTGCGGAGAGCCGGGCCCTCGTCGAGCCCCGCCGGATCGCCACCATGGCACGGGCCAGGGCGTCCGGGCAGAGCGTGTCCTGCGTGTCGTCGTCCGCGCCGGGGGGCGTCCCGGCCGCGTCCTCACGGGCCGGCGGCGCGGCCGGTGCGGACGGGGTGCTCCGGGGTCGGCGGGGCAGGCCCCGAGAACCCTGGGGGAGGGGGGTGGGGCCGGTCTCGGTGCGGGGCGGGTCACCGCTCATCCGGGCCACCGTGTCGCACCGTGCGTGGGGCCGATGCGGGGGAGGGTGCCAGGCATCTGATTCCTCGTACGACAGTGAACATCCGATGGCGATGGGGGCGCGGCGAGCCGTCCGGCGTCCCTGTGCTCCGGCTTGACGCACCGTCGGTGAATGTCAGCGGGCGGACGAAACGCTATCAGGACCCGAGGCCCGCCGTCAGCATCCGTCGACCGCAACTTGGCGCTGGGCGCCCGCAATTGACGAACGTGCGGGACCGGTCCGCGCGGGTGGTCGGCGCGCGGGCGGAGCGGAACGTTCCGGAGGCTTCGGGAAAGCTGACTTGTCGACACAGCAACCCCTCAGGACGAGCACGGTCCGGCCACATCCGGCCCCTGTGTGGATGGCTTGAATTCTGTGGCACCCTGCTCAAACATGCGCGCGGGGCGCGGCGGTTTGGTATTTGGCGGTGCGCGGCCCGGAGGGAAGGGGCTCATGTCCGGTGTGCCTGGTGGTCCGGCCACTCCCTGCCCGTTTCCGGATCGGGGGAGTCGTGCAAGTTCGCCATGGAAAGTATCAAAATGCGGACATCGTCGTACTCATATCTCACATTCACGCTCAAATTTCAACTGTCTATCTTTCGGCCAAACCTCCTAAACGATCTTGGCGAAAGAGGTTGATTTGTAGACCATGTTGAGCATCGGTCAGACTCCGAACCGGAACACGACCGACGCACAGCCACCGCGTCTCCCCCGGGCGCGGGAGAACGCCTAGAAGGGCTTGGCGTGGAACACGTCTTCACAACCCAGGATCATGAGGATCTACGGCAGCGCGTACGCGAGTTCGCCGAGCGTGTGGTGCGGCCTCTGATACCCGAGATGGAGGCCTCCCGGACCGCACTGGTGGGGCTCTCCCGGCTGATCGCCCAACAGGGCTGGATCGGTGCCACGATCGACCCGGCCTACGGCGGCATGGGCGCGGGCCACCTGGCCAAGACCGTCGTCATCGAGGAACTGTCCCGGGTGAGCGGGGCGATGGGGGCCATGGTGCAGGCCTCCCAGCTGGGCGTCGCCAAGATCGTCCACTTCGGCGACGACAGCCAGAAGAGGCACTGGCTGCCGAGGATCGCCGCGGGAGAGGTGCTCCCGACCATCGCTGTCACCGAGCCGGGGTCGGGGGGCCATGTGGCCGGCATGGAGAGCAGCGCGGTGCGGGACGGTGACGACTACATCCTCAACGGCCGCAAGGTCTTCGTCGGCAACAGCCATGTCGGCGATGTGCACGGTGTCGTGGTCCGCACCGGGCCCGGCTCCCAGGGCATGACGGCGTTCCTCGTCGAGTCGGACCGGCCCGGCTTCTCCCTCGGCGAGCAGGTGCCCGCCATGGGGCTGCACGGCTTCAGCTTCGGCGAACTCATCTTCGACAACTGCCGTGTTCCGGCCGCGAACCGGCTCGGCGAGGAGGGCGAGGGGCTGGCCGTCGCCTACTCCTCGTCGATGCTCTACGGCCGCCTCAACCTCACCGCGGTCTCCCTGGGCATCCACCAGGCGGTGTTCGAGGAGACCGCCCGGTACTGCGGCGAGACCCAGCGCTACGGGCGGCCGCTCGGGCATCTGCCCAACATCAAGATCGAGCTGGGGCGGATGCTGCAACGCCTCACCCTCGCGCGGCAGAGCGCGTATCTCGCCGCGCATCTGCTGGACCAGGGGCGGCCCTGCGACGTCGAGTTGATGACCGCGAAGCTCTTCAACGTCGAGTCGTCCATCGAGTCGGCCCAGGCGTCCGTCAAGATGCACGCGGCCTGCGGCCTGTTCACCGACCGCCCCGTCGAACGCTATCTGCGCGACGCCTTCCACATCTACGCCCCCGCCGGCACCTCCGAGATCCAGGGGCTGCGGCTGGGCGAGTTCGCACTCGGCGAGAACAAGGGCCAGTGGTCCGAACGCCTCGCCGACCTGGTCCGCACCCCGCAGGTCGAGCAGCGGGAACCACAACCGGAACCGATCCCGGTCGGAGAACTGGTCTAGCAACACAGCCGGGCCTCGGGGGAGCCCCGGCACCCCGCGACCGCCCCCACCGGCAGCCGCGGAACCGAATCAGACAAGCCGCGGACACGAGGGCGTGTCCGCGGCTTTCGTATGCCCGGTGGCCCGCCCCCTCTCGACCCGGTGGACCGGCGGCGGCGCCCGGGCCGGTCTCCGTGGTCGGCGGCGTTGCCCGGGCGGTGTTCAGTGGCCGGAGGCGAGGGTGTGGATTTGGGCGGAGAGTTCCTGGGCCATGTGTTTGATGATTTCCAGGCGTTGGCGGCCCCAGGTGCGGGAGTCGGTGTCGACGACGCAGATCGTGCCGAGGTTGAGCCCGGCCAGCGTGTCCATCAGGGGGGCGCCCATGTAGGAGCGGATGCCGATCTCGTCCACGACCGGGTTGCCCGCGAACCGCGGGTAGTCGCAGACGTCGTCGAGCACCAGCGCCGCGGTCCGCTTGACGGTGTGCGGGCAGAAACCGTGGTCGAGCCGCATCTCCCGGCTCATCGAGGTCTCGGCCAGCTGCCCCTGCGAGATGTTCACCGGTCCCGCGTCCGGGGTGTAGAGCCCGGCGAAGAACTGCCGCCTGTCGTCGACGAAGTTGACCATCGCGTACGGCGCGTCCAGCTCCAGGGCCAGCCGGCGCGCGAACGCGTCGAACTCGGGCCGGGGGATGTCGGCGAGCCCCAATTGAGTCAGCCTGGCCCGGCGTTGCGGGCCGACCGGGTCCTCGGGGGTGAGGAGCAGTCGGTCGAGCGGCGGCTCGTAGGAGGAGTAGGGGCTGTTCATCGGAACTCCGTTCGAGGTCAGCTGGGGCGAGTAGGGATCAACGGAGCACGGGCGGCTGGTGCGTGGCCACGCCGGGGGTCATGTCGAGCAGATGGCGCACGAGTTCGACGAGCACACCCGTGCCGGAGCTGCAGTGCCGGGCGTCGCAGAACACGATCGGCGCGTTCGACTTCAGCCCGATCGCGTCCCGGACCTCTTCGAGGGAGTACTGGTACGCGCCGTCGAACTCGTTCACGCCCACGACGAACGGGATGCCGCGCACCTCGAAGAAGTCCACCGCGGGGAAGCACGCGTCGAGCCGCCGGGTGTCGGCGAGCACCACCGCGCCCAGCGCCCCGTCGGACAGCTCGTCCCACATGAACCAGAATCGTTCCTGCCCGGGGGTGCCGAACAGATACAGCACATGGTCCTTGCCGAGGGTGATCCGGCCGAAGTCCAGCGCCACGGTGGTGGTCGACTTCTCCTCGACCCCCGCGAGACTGTCCGTACCGGCGCTGGCCGTGGTGATGACCTCCTCGGTGCTCAGCGGCGCGATCTCGCTGACCGCCCCCACGAAGGTCGTCTTGCCCACCCCGAACCCGCCCGCCACCAGGATCTTCAGGGCGGTCGGGAAGGGGTCAGAGCCGTGCGCGTAGGCCATCGAGCACCGCCTCCAAAACTTCTCGGTTGGCGGCGGAGGCCGCCTCGACCGCACGGGGCGCCCGTGCGGTGAGCGCCTCGTGCTGCACCAGGTCGGACAACAGGACTTTGGTGACGGCGATCGGCAGGTTCATCCGGGCCGCCACCTCGACCACCGGCACCGGCCGCACACACAGCCCGAGCACCAGGTCGTGATCGGGCCCGAGGTCGGTGATCGGCAGGACACCGGTGGCCATCACCAGCGTGAGCAGGTCGAACGACGTCGAGGGTCGAGTGCGCCCGTTGCTGACGGTGAACGGCCGGACTAAGCGCCCGGCCTCCTCGTCCAGGAACAGCTCGTCCGTCATCGCGTCGTCACATCCCCGCGCTGGACGGTGCGTTGTGGCGGCGGGCCGGCGTGGCGAGGAACGGCTGCACGGCCCGGATGAGCATGCCCATCTCGTAGCCGAGCGTCTCGGTGTGGGTCGTCGCGTCCGCGGTGACCGCCAGCACGGCGCCGTGGCCCGCCGAGGCCACGATGAGGATGCCGTTGTGCAGTTCGACGATGACCTGGCGGACGGTGCCGCCGTTGCCCAGCACCCTGTCGTGGCCGAAGGAGCGGCCCAGGGAGTTGAGCCCGGAGGCTATCGCGGCCATACGGTCGGCGTCGTCGGTACTCAGGTCCACGTGTGCCTTGCTCAAGCCGTCGGACGAGAGCAACAGGACCTGGCGGGTACCGGGGACGGTCTTCTTGAGGTTCTCCAGCAGCCAGTCGATGTTCTGTCCGGTGGGGTGGCTATCGCTCACCATGGTGGGGTTCTTCTCCTTGCGGTCGGTGCGGGGCCCAGCGCGATTCGTCGACGGGGATCGCGTCGGAGGTCGCGCCGGCGAGACCGAAGCCTCGATTGATTCCGGCCAGGAGGCCGGGGCTGAAGTTCAGTTCCTGCTCGAGGGTCTCGGGGCGCGGCGTGGGTGCCTGCCGCAGTTCGGGGGCCAGATGCTCCATCGCGCGACGCTTCGGCAGCGTCGGCCGGGCGGGCTCACCGGCCCCGTGCGGGGCGGCCGTCGGTCGGTCGTAGCCCGGGGCACGGTGGTCGGACCGTACGTCGGGGACGGGCCGCGCCCGCTCGTGCCGGGCGGCCGGCGAGGGAGGCGCCGGGGCGGCCGACCGCTGCGGCAGACCCGCCGGGGGACCGGCCTGGGCGGGGCGGGCCACCGGGGGACCCGCGTGCGCGTGGGACGGTACGGCGGCCGGGGGAACCGCGTGGGCCGGTGCCGGCCGGCCGGGCGCGGGGGCCTGCGGCTGCTGCTGGGGCGCCGCCGGCCGTACCTGGACGGGCGCCTGGACGGGGCCCTGTCCCTCCTCCTCGCCCAGCAGCCCCTGCGGGAGCACCAGGATGGCCTGGACACCGCCGTAGATGTTGCCCTGCAGCTGGACCGCGATGCCGTGCCGGCGGGCCAGGGAGGAGACCACGAACAGACCGATCCGGCCGTCCGCGAGCAGCTTGGCGACATCGATGCGGGCCGGGTCGGCGAGCAGCGTGTTGATCCGCTCCTGGTCCTCCTGGGGTATGCCCAGGCCGCGGTCCTCGACCTCGATGGCGATACCGGCGGTCACCCGGCGGGAGCGCAGCAGGATCTGGGTGTCCGGGTGGGAGAACATGGTGGCGTTCTCGACCAGTTCGGCCAGCAGGTGGATGACGTCGGCGACCGCGTGGCCGCGCAGGGTGCCCTCGATGGGCGGCACCAGTTTGACGCGGGAGTACTGCTCGACCTCGGCGATGGAGGACCGCAGCACCTCGGTCAGCGTCACCGGGTTGGTCCACTGACGACGGGAGACCGCGCCGCCGAGCACCGCGAGGTTCTCGGCGTGCCTGCGTATTCGGGTGGCCAGGTGGTCGATGCCGAAGATGCGCCGGAGCAGGTCCGGGTCCTCGACCTGGTTCTCCAGATCGTCCAGTTCACGGATGGTGCGGTGGACGAGCGACTGCAGCCGGCGGGCCAGGTTGACGAAGACCTCGACCTTGTCGCTGTTGTCGTCGGAGGCCGACTGGAAGTAGCTCGCCGCCCAGACGAGCGCCTCCCGGGCCCGGTGCTGGGCCTCGGTGACCTCGTACTCCAGCTTCTGGTACGGGTCTTCGCCGCGCGACGCCTGGTAGGCGAAGCCGCGGGAGAGCAGCTGTTCGCCGCGCTTGAGGCGGGTCAGGTCCTCGTCGAGCGCCCAGTTGCCGGTCGTGATGGCCTGCCGCAGGGACTCGGCGCGCTTCGCGTCGGACCTGGCCCGCTTCCTCGCGGCCCGCACGGCCCCGGCCAGACAGCCGCAGCCGAGCAGCGCGCCGCCCGCCAGCACACCCCAGGTGGCGGGGGTGACGGTGCCCTCCTGCAGCCCCAGGACGGTGCCGGTGACGGCGGTGGATATTCCGGCCATGAACGCGGCGGGCAGCACGGCGAGCCGTGTCAACCGGGGCTGTGGCGAGGACGAGTTCGCGGAATCCGATGCCCCGGTCTTTCCGTGCCGGTGACGGGACGGGGGAGTCGTCGTCTCCGGCCGCCCGTGTTCCGGGGGCGTCGCGAAGGGTGGGGGTTCAGGCATCGGAGTCCTCTCGATCAGCCAGTACGCGACAGAGTAGCGAAGAACGTCAACTATCTGACCAGCGGTCCTAGACGCTCAGGGGAGGTCTGCCACCTGAGGTGCCGTCAGTGACGGCAAGGGTCTGCGACGCCTTTTTACCCTCTCTCCACGAGGTGCGCGGAAACAGTTCTTCACACCCCGGCCACGGCGTCGCGCCACCTGTGAAAGAGGGGCCGCCGGGCGGCGGGTCACCTGCGGGTTCGGCCGTCCCGGGGGTCCGTTCCCGGTCGCGTGGAGGGCAAAGATCAGGCCATTTCCACGGGTTGTTGCCTCGTGTCAACGCCCGGTGTGGCATGCGGACTCGGGTGCGCGATGCGGCCGGTCGCACGTAGCGTGCACGGTGTGCCCCGGGAAAATTCACACCGGGGGCGCCCGAAAAGGCCCCGGGTCGACGGAGCGTCATGCTTTGTCTAAACTTTAGACTTCAACCGACGGGGCGGGAGCGCCGATGTGAGAGCCTGTTCGCCGGACGTCCGCGCATCCGGAGGCCGACGTCAGCGCATGCTGTGGCGCATCTCCCGGGGGCTGACGCCGTAGCGTCGCCGGAAGGCCGTACTGAGGGCGCTCGCGGAGGAGAAACCGGCGGAGTACGCGAGATCCGTGATCGTCATGTGCTCGCACTCCGCGCACAGTAAGCGGTCCCGGACCAGGCGCAGCCGCTCCTCGCGGATCAGTTCACGAGGCGTCGTGCCCGCCTGCTGCAGGGCCAGCTGGATCTGGCGCAGCGACCAGCCGAGGGCGCGCGCCACCGCCGTACCCGTGAGGTTCGGGTCCGCCACGTGGTCGCGCACATAGCGGCGGACCATCGCCTCCACCTCGCCCAACTGCCCGGGGGCGTCGGGTCGGTCGTCGCCCGCGGTGAGCATGCACACCAGCTCCACGACCCGGTCGGAGACGGCGTTGAACTCCGGGTCGGTGAGGTGCTCGCGCTCCTCGTGCAGGCCGGTCAGCATCGAGCCGACGATACGGCCGAGGCCGGTCGTGAGGTTCAGTCCGCTGGCCACCGGTGACCTGCTGTTGAGCCGGCCGTCGACCTCGCGGGCCGGGATGGTGAAGATGAACGCGTCGATGGCGTCGCTCTGCAGGCACTGGAAGGGCGAGGCGAAGGTGACCAGGGCCGCCGTGCCCGGGGTCAGCCGGGCCTCCCCGCCGTCCTGCCGCAGCACGATCTCCCCGCTCATCGGCAGCAGCAGCCGGTAGTCCTCGTCCGGGTCCTGGCGGACCTGGCGCATCGTACGGGTGTACTCGATCTCGTCGGACCGGTACTTCACCAACTGATACGTGTCGGTGCGCTGCCGGACGGTGGTGCCGCGGAAGTTCTCCGACTGGGCGTACCGGAAGCCCATCCGGGACTGGTACGAGCCGATCTGCTCGGTCCAGAAGTCGGCACGCTCGCGCGGGGCCAGCTCCTCGGTGGTCAGCGCCTCGACGCTGTAACTTCCCGCGGGCAACGCTGCTCCTCCCCGGTCCGGGCCCCCGACGACGTCCTCGTGGTCTTTTACGGTCCCCGGCGGGAAAATCTTCAACTTCTGTTTGATCAAAGACAGTTACCGACCGGTCGAACCCGGAGGGCACCCTAGCGTGGCAAGCGGTTGCCGTGCCGCCCGGCCCCCTTGGCCGAATATGCCGGAGGAATCGTCACGGTTCCTTCGCGCCCCTTGCGCCACTCATGCGCCCTGTGACAACTTCCCTGCGCGTCACGGAAAGTACCTGCCTGGTCGCGCGGCTAGCGTCGGGCGCTCCGTCAACTCCCGCCCGATGTCCGGGAACCGCCGAGGCCCGGGGCTTGGGGACTTGAGGACGTAAGGACTCGTACTTCATGACCGAACCGATACCGCAGGCGGTGACCTGGGCGCTGGCCGTGGCGCTGCTCGCCGTCGCCGTGCTTCTGCTGCGCCAGCACGGGATCAGCGGGCGGCAGCGCAGAAGGAACGCCGCCCTGGCCGAGGACGTGCGGGCCCGCGAGGAGGAACTGCGCCATCTGGTGACGGTCCGCCTGCCCGCCCTCGCCGACCACCCCGGCCAGAGCGTCCCCGGCGTCGGCCCGCTCGACACCCGGCTCGCCGGGACCGAGTTCGGCAAGGGACTCGACGCGGTCCTGGCCCGCTTCTCCGGCGCCGTCGAGCACGCACAGGCCCGCGCCGACCAGTCCGCCAAGGCCGCGCTCAAGGCGTCCATGCGCTCGATCCAGGCCCTCGCCAACGAGCAGCAGGTGGCCATCTCCGAGATGCAGGACCGGCACGACGACCCCGACGTGCTGCGCGACCTCCTCGAAGTCGACCACACCAACGCCCAGTTCGGCCGCCGCGCCCAGGCCATCGCCGTACTCTGCGGCTCCTGGCCGGGACGGCAGCGCGCCACCTCCCCGATCGTGGAGGTCGTCCGCGGCGCCACCTCCCGCATCCGCGACTACCGGCGCGTCCGCGTCCACGGCCAGGTCGACATCGCCGTGGAGAGCCGCGCCGTGGAGCCGGTCGTCCTCGCCGTCGCCGAACTGCTCGACAACGCCGCCCGCCACTCGCAGCCCGACACCACGGTCGAGGTCAACGTCCAGAACGTGCACAACGGTGTGTGCGTCGTCATCGACGACGCCGGCGTCGGTATGGACGCCCACGCCGTGGAACGCGCCGGCCGGCTGCTCGCCGGCCGCGGCGAGGTGGACGTCACCCGCCTCGACGACCCGCCCCAGTTCGGCTTCGCCGTCATCGGAATGCTCGCCCGGCGCTACGGGTTCACCGTCTCCGTGGACACCCGCTCGCCCTACGGCGGCGTCCGCGCCGTCGCGTTCGTACCCTCGGCACTGCTCACCCACCTCGCCCCCGCCGCCCCGGCCCCGACGGCGAAACCCACACCCGTCCCGGCAACCGTCCCAGGCCCCCGCCGGGCCCGCGACGCGGACACCTCCGGGACCGCGTCGCGGGACGCCCCCGGGATCGCGTCCGCGGGCACCTCCGGGGCCACGGCCGAGGACACTCCCGGGGCCACACCTGCGGGCACTTCCAGGACCGTGTCCGCGGGCACCTCCGGGGTCGCGTCGACGGACACCTCCGGGGCCACGGCCGGGGACACTCCCGGGACCACACCCGCGGACACCTCCGGAATCGCGTCCACGGACACCTTCCGGACCGCGTCGACGGAGACCCCCGGGACGACAGCCGCGAACCCGACCGGGGCCACACCCGCGGGCACCTCCAGGACCGCGTCCACGGACACCTCCGGGACCGCGTCCACGGAGACCCCCGGGACCACACCCGCGAACCCGACCCGGGCCACAGCCGAGGACACCACCGTGGGGGGACTGCCCAAGCGCCGTCGGCGTACCCCCAAGCGGGCCGTCGCCCCCGAGGCGGAGCCCGCGTCCCCGGCCGAGGGGATCCCCGGCCGATCGCCCGAGGAGAACGCTCGCATCATGGGCGCCTTCGCCCGCGGCACCCGTTTCGGCCGGGCCGCGGGACGCATCCTCGACGAGGAGGAGTACGTCCGCGACCCCGCGCCCGACTCCGCGCCCGACCCCGCGCGCCCCACCCCCCATGAGAACGAAGGGACCCCCCACGCATGATCGAGCCCATGACCAACGAGCTGGGCTGGATGCTCGACGACGTGCTGAAGGTGCCCGAGGCCCGCCACGCCATCCTGCTCTCCGCCGACGGCATGCTCCGCGCCCACTCCGCCGACATCGGCCGCGACGACGCCGAGCGCCTCGCGGCCGGCCTCGCCGGCCTGCAGTCGATCAGCCGCAGCACCTCCGAGTTCTGCGGCCCGGCGGACCGCCCGTGGCGGCAGACCCTGATCGAGTTCGGCCACGGCTTCGTCTTCCTCGTCGCGGCCGGCGAGGGCGCCTACCTCGCGGTGTCCACCGGCGACGAGGTCGACATGGAGTCGGTCACCTACCGCATGCACAAGCTCGTCGACCGGCTCGGCAAGGAGCTGACCAGCCCGGCACGGCTGGACACGGGCAGCAGGGCATGACGCCCCGCCCCCGGCCGAAGGGGAGCCTGGTGCGGTCGTACGTCGTCACCGGCGGCCGCTCCCACCCGACCCGCAACACCCTGGACCTGGTCACCCTGCTGATCGCCACCACCGACCTGTCCCTGGCCGGGCTCACCCCGGAGAAGCGCCGCGTGACGGAGCTGTGCCGCCACGGCTCGCTCTCCCTCGCCGAGGTCGCCGGACATCTGCGGCTGCCGGTCAGCGTGACCAAGGTGCTGATCGCCGACCTCATGGACAGCGGCCACATCGTCACCCGCGCCCCGATACCGGCCGCCCGGCCGTCGGACGCCAGAATCCTCCAGGAGGTCCTCGATGGGCTCCGCGCCCGCCTCTGACGACGTCTACCTGCGGCCGACGGTGAAGACGGCGGCCAAGCTGCTCGTCGTCGGCCACTTCGCGGTCGGCAAGACCACGTTCGTCGGCACGCTCTCCGAGATCCGGCCGCTGCGCACCGAGGAGGTCATGACCGAGGCCGGCGCCCTGGTCGACGACCTCGCCGGCACCCTGGACAAGACGACCACCACGGTCGCCATGGACTTCGGCCGCCTCACCCTCGACGACTCGCTGGTGCTCTATCTGTTCGGCGCCCCCGGACAGCAGCGCTTCACCAAACTCTGGCAGGACATGACCCGCGGCGCCCTCGGCGCCCTCGTCCTCGCCGACACCCGGCGGCTCTCCCACTCCTTCGACGTGATGGGCCTCCTGGAGGAGCTGGGCCTGCCGTACGCGGTCGCCGTCAACGACTTCGAGGGCGCCCCCGTGCACGAGCTGGACGAGGTGCGCGAGGCCCTCGACCTGCTGGACGAGACCCCGCTGGTGCGCTGCGACGCCCGCGACGCGGACTCCTCCACCCGGGCCCTGATCGCCCTCGTCGAGTATCTGCTCAGCCGGCAGCCCGACACCGAACTGGAGCACGCGTGACCTCCGCATCGCCGTCCGGTCCGCCGCCGGGCTGCCCGGCCCACCGGCCCATGTACGGACCGGAGTTCGCCGCCGACCCGGCCGCGTTCTACCGGCGGGCCCGCGCGACCGGCCCGACCACCCCCGTGGAGCTGGCGCCCGGCGTCCGCGCCACCCTCGTCACCTCGTACGACGCCGCGCTGCACGTCCTGCGGAGCACGGAGACCTTCGCCAAGGACCCGCGCCGCTGGAACGACCTCAACGACGGCACGGTCCCCCCGGACAGCCCCGTCGTCCCGATGATGATGTACCGGCCCAACGCCCTGTTCTCCGACGGCGAGGAGCACCAGCGGCTGCGCGGCGCCATCACCGACAGCCTCGCCCGGGTCGAGCCCCACACCCTGCGCGGCTATGTCGAGCGCAGCGCCGACACCCTCATCGACCGGTTCGCGCCCACCGGCAAGGCGGACCTCCTCGGCGAGTACGCCCAGGTGCTGCCGCTGCTCGTCTTCAACCACCTCTTCGGCTGCCCGGCCGAACTGGGGCTGAAGCTGGTCGAGGGCATGTCCGGCATCTTCGACGGCGTGGACGCCGAGCGGGCCAACGAACTCCTCAGCACCACGCTCCTCGAACTGGTCACACTGAAGCGGAAGCGGCCCGGACCGGACGTCACGTCCTGGCTCACCCAGCACCCGGCGGAGCTGACCGACGAGGAGATGATCCACACCCTCGTCGTGCTCATGGGCGCGGGCACCGAGCCGCAGCAGAACCTCATCGCCAACGGACTGCGGCTGCTGCTCTCCGACGACCGTTTCGCCGGCGATCTGTCCGGCGGCAGCCTCCCCGTGGAGGACGCCCTCGACGAGGTGCTGTGGACCGACCCGCCGATGGCCAACTACGCCGTGCACTACCCGAAGCGGGACGTGCTGTACGAGGGCGCGCTGCTGAAGGCCGGTGACCCGCTCGTCGTCTCGCTGGCCGCCGCCAACACCGACCCAGCTCTGACGAACCATCAGCGAGTGGGCAACAGGGCGCACTTGGCGTGGAGCGCGGGCCCGCACAACTGCCCCGCGCAAAGCCAGGCCCGGCTGATCGCCTCGGTGGCGGTGGAGAAGCTCCTCGACCGGCTGCCGGACGTCGACCTCGCCGTACCCGTGGAGTCGCTGGAGTGGCGTCCGGGTCCCTTCCACCGAGCGCTCGCCGCCCTGCCCGTGACCTTCCCGCCGGCCTCCGCGGTCGGCGCGACCGCCGGGCCTCCCGTGTCCGCCGCCTCCCGCCCGCAGGGCCCGTACGGCGCCGGTTCCGGTGCCCCGCCGACGGAGCCCACCCGCCCGAGGAGCGGATGGGCCCGGCTGCTGTCCTGGTGGCGCGGCGAGTAGCCGTACCGCGCGGCGCGCAGCCGTTTCGCGCGGGGCCCGGTGGGGCTGCCCGTCAGGCCTCGCGGACCGGGAGCCGGCGGTGACCGTTGGAGATGAACGACTCCACGTACCCCAACTCCCCCTCCTCGACGGCCAGTTCGAGTGACGGGAACCGCTCGAAGAGTGCCGGGAGGGCGATCCGGGCCTCCATGCGGCCGAGCGGGGCGCCCAGGCAGAAGTGGACGCCGTGCCCGAAGGCCAGATGCTCCTTGTCGGCGCGGGTGACGTCGAAGACGTCGGCGTCCTTCCCGTGCCGCTCGGGGTCGCGCCCGGCGGCGGCGTACGCGGCCAGGATCGGCTCGCCCCGGCCGATCACCACGCCCGCCGGGCCGCCGAACTCGGCGAGGTCCAGGTCCTCCACGGCGTAACGCAGCGGCAGGCTCGCCACCGGCGCCTCGGTCCGCAGCGTCTCCTCGATCACGTCGTCCCAGCCCGCGCGGCCCTCCCGGACATGGGCGAGCTGCTCGGGGTGGGTCAGCAGGGCGTGGACGGCCTGGTCGAGGAGGTTGACGGTGGTCTCGTGCCCGGCGCTGATCATCAGCACCAGGGTGTCGATCAGCTCCTGCTCGCTGAGCCGCGTCTCGTCCTCGTCACGGGCGGAGATCAGCCCGGAGGTGAGGTCGTCGCCGGGCGACTCCCGCTTGGCGGCGACGAGTTCGGCCAGCACGGCCTGCAACCGACCGAATGCGGCGGTCATCTCCCCGGGGTCGGCGGAGGTGTCGAAGATCTTGTCCACCAACTCCCGCAGTTCCAGGCCCCGTTCCTCGGGCAGCCCGAACAGGTCGGTGATCACCTGGATCGGCAGCGGGTAACAGAGCTCCTCCCGCAGGTCGACCGCCTCTCCTCGCCGCAGGCCCTCCTCGACCCGGTCGAGCAGCCCCTTGGTGATCTCCTCGATCCGGGGCCGGAGGGCGTTCGTACGGCGCGAGGTGAACGCCTTGGCGACCAGGGTGCGCAGCCGTTTGTGGTCACCGCCGTACGCGGTGAACATGTTCTGCACGGCGACCCAGGTGAACAAAGGCCACTCCGGGGTGATCTCACCGGCGGCGAACCTGGGCCAGTGCTGCCGGGCGTCCTTGGACACCCGGGGATCGGTGAGCAGGCGCTTGAGCAGTTCGGGGCTGCTGACGGCCCAGGCCTCGACGGTGGGCGGCCCCGGCAGCACGACCCGGGTCGCCGGACCCGCCTCGCGGATCCGGGCGGCCTCACCGTGGATGTCACGGCCGGTCGCGTCAATCACCAAGGGGGTGGGGTTGCCCATCGGGCCCTCCTGCGGTCGAAAACAGTCCAACGACACAACGTGCGAGGCCGGTCACGCTACGACCCCGTAGCGTCGCCGGGCGAGATCACGTGGTGCCCGCTGCGTACGACGGCAACTTCCGTGCGCGTACTCGCAAGTCGGGTTCCGGGGCGGCTCCTAGGATCGGGCCCACCCCCCATGAAATGCCGGTGAGTGCCATGACTGTCAGCAGGGCCCCGCGCTGGATGTGTTCCTACAGCCCCGAAGTTCGCACCGTGCCGGCCGGGCGGTGGTGGAACGCCGTACGGGTGCCGGTCGCCCTCGGCACCCTCGTTCTGGAGTCCCTCGGAAGCGCGACGGGCGCCGTCATCAAGGACGGCTACGGCGGCATCATGTACTGGCTCGTGCTCCCGGGCGACGCGTCCGAGTGGCGACTGCCCGACGTCCAGGTCCTCGGCCGCGGCAGCCATGTCGCCGTCCCGCCCCTGCGCCGTACGGCGGGCCCCGGCCTCTACTGGCGCGTCCCGCTCACCCACGACACGTACTGGACCGACACGGCACGCCTCCACACGGCTCTGACGGCCGCAGTCCCCACGCCCTGAAGGGGCGCGGGGAACTGCACGAGCAACCACGACGAACCGGTACTCGCCGAACAACCGCGACTACCCGATCTCCACGGCGTGTTTCTCGGCCCGCTTCTCCCCCCGCTTCGCGGAGCGTGACCGCTTGACCCGGGGTTCCTGATCCGGCAGCCAGCCGAAGGCCAGCGTGCTGCCCACCGCCCCCATCAGCAGGCCCACGACGAACCCACCGATGTTGGACGTGAGCCAGGTGCCCAGCGAGAGCATGATCCCGAGGATGGAGTAGAACAGGCGCTGGGTGGGGTTGAAGAGGATCAGCAACCCGCACAGGATCATCAGCGAGGGCAGCAGATAACCCGCCAGCCCCTGCATTCCGATCTTGAGGATGACCGGCAGCGGCGCCTTCATGGTGAGCAGGATCTCCGCGCCGCCCAGCACCAGCAACAGACCACCGGCGAACGGCCGGTGACCCCTCCATTCCCGGAAGTCGCTCACTAGTCGCAGCCCTCGCTCTTGAAGCTCATGTGCAGGTCGGGGAGCTTGAAGACGGCCGCGGTGGCGGCGTAGTTGTGCTGGTACAGATCGGTGATGGTGACCGAGTCGGCCTGCTGGCCGTAGACACCGGGCATGCCCTTCTGGTCCACCTTGTCGAACGTGCTGGAGTCACGGCCGATCTCGATGTTGTTGAACGAGGCGTCACCCGAGATGTCGTCGGAGTCGATCGCCAGGTTCTTCACGCTGACCGGCGTGCCCTTGTTGCCGGCCGTGAGGATCAGCTGGATGCCGCCGAGGTCGACGCTCTGGCAGAGGTTCGTGAGCTTGCCGTTCTTCACGACCGAGGTCACGACCAGCACCTGACCGCCGGTGTCACCCTCGTTGGGGCTGTTCTCGATCATGTGGTCCAACGAGCCGTACTGGGCGAAACCCTCACCGTCGAGCTTGTCGGCGGTGACCACGAACGGCATGCCGGAGATGGCGAACTGGACGCCCAGCGCGCCCTGAGCGGTGAGGATCATGAGACCCGCGGCGACGGCCGTGGCCGGCACCGCCATCACGGCGGCGCGCTTGAGGCGGACCCGCCCGCGTCTTCCGGACGCTTCGGGACCCTCGGGTCTTTCGTTGGTGGACGCCGCGGCGTCCGAGGACGAGGCCATGTGTGCTCCCTGGACTTCCAAGTCATTGCGATGAAGCTTCGACGGCACGTTGTCCTGGCGCGGACAGCGGTTGCGGCGCACACCTGAGCGCACCTCCCGTGGGTGCAAGGGCTTGCTTGTTACGCCGCAGTAGCCATTCGCGAAGTTACCGGTGGTTACTTTCAAGGGTCAAGACGCTTGTGGCAAAAGGATGTTGGTTGTGCCGCCTCTGTGAAAGCTGAACATCTCTCACCTTTGGTTTTGTCGTCCAGGGCCACTGTTTCCAGCCGAAACGCGCCGGGCCACCGATTGTCAACTTCCTTACAACGCCTTGACGTTGGCTCATTTTCAGGTCTACAACTCTCCCGGGTTTCACCCTCGGATCCGTGGCGCCGGATCCGACGCGCAGCGCATGCCACCGTCCCGAACACCCCGTCGCAGACGAGGGTGTGGGTGGCGCCACCTGAACGCGCTGCGCGGCCCAGCACAGCACCACCCCTGACCGCGGTGCCGGGCACGGTCGCCTTCCCCTCCACTGGGCCGTGTCCCATCCCCGGCTGTCGCAGTCGCTGTCGATCCGTCACGTACGGAGAAGGCGTGTCACGGATCGACAGCGGCCGTAGGGCGCCGTGCGGCATCGCCGCGTTCCCCCGCGCGAACGGTGTCCACTCGCGCGCCCGCACCGCAGCCCGCGCTTCGCGAGGGCTGTCACCCGCACCTGCCGAGGGCCGCCACCGGCGTCCCTCACTTCATGAGAAGAGGCACCCCATGCGTACGCGATCCCTCCTTGCCCTCGCCGCCGGCACCGCCGCCCTGATGGTGTCCGCCATCAGCCCCGCCTCCGCCGCCGACACCGTGCTCACCACAGGCGGCCTCGCCGGTGACGCGGTCGCCGTCGGCGACGTCCTCAGCGCCTCGCTGGCGTCCGGCACCGCCGGCACGTTCCGCTCCAGCGCGACCGGCACGAGCGGTCTCTCCTGTGCCGAGTCGACCTTCACCGCGACCGTCACCGACAACCCGGCCGCGCCCGGCACGGCCACCGAGTCCGTGGACGCCCACACCTTCGGCAGCTGCACCAGCAACGTCCTCGGTGTCCTCGGCGTCAACAGCATCACGGTCAACAACCTGCCCTACACCACGACCGTCACCTCGGGCGGCGCCCTCACGGTCACCCCGGCGGCGGGCTCGGTCATCCAGACCACCGTCGTGCTGCGCACCTTGTTGGGCACCATCAACTGCGTCTACCAGGCGCCGAGCATCACCGGCACGTCCGACAACACCGACAACAGCATCAACTTCACCGCCCAGCCGTTCACCAGGACGTCGGGCTCGTCCCTGTGCTTCGCCACCGGCTACTTCACCGCGAAGTACGCGCCCGTCACGGACACCAACCAGGGCGGCGCGACGGTCTACACCAACTGACCTTCGACTGACCTCGACTCGCCCCTGAATCGGGTCGGTTACCGGTCCGGCGGCCGGTAACCGACCTCCAACCCTTCGACCGGCGGTCGACGCGGTCAGCTGTCGGTACGCGAGCGGCGTCCCCGTCCGCGCAGGTAGAGGGCGGCGCCCGCGGCGAGCACCAACGCCGTGGCGCCACCCGCCACCAGCGGTACGGAGACGCCGCTCGCGTCCGTGGTGGAGGCGACGGGGCTCCCGGGGTCGGCCACCCCGTCCCCTCCGCCACCGGAACCGTCTGTGCCGGCCGCCGGTGTCTTCGTGGACCGCGTCGGCGTGGCGTCGGCGGGCTCGGACGTCTCCGCGGCCGGCGTCTCCGCCGCGCTCTCCTCGCCCCCGGCGGGCGTCTTCGCCGAACTCCCCTCGTCCTTCCCGGAGTCGGCCTGCTTCGCCTTCGGGAACACCACGTCCGAGCACGAGTAGTACGTGTCGACCGTGCTCGTGTTCTGCCAGATCGTGTACAGCACATGGTGCCCCGACCGGTCCGCCGGCAGCTTCGCCGAGAACGCGTACGACCCGTTCCGCAGCGGCGGGTCGGTGACCGAGGCGAACGGCTTCTCGGGCAGATCGGACCATGTCAGCGGTTTCGTGGGGTCGTACCCCGGCTTCGTCAGGAACAGCTTGAAGGTCCCGGTGTGCGGGATCGTCGAGCGGTACGTCAGCTCCAGCGTGCCGCCGGGGGAGAGGCGGGTCGAGGGCCAGTCGGCGCGGGCCAGGTCGAGCCCCTTGTAGGGCGCGAGCCCGCCGCTGCACAGCTGCCCGTCCGGGACGACCTCCCGGTCCCGCCCGTTCACGCCGGCGATCCGCATGTTGTCCCACGCGGTGAAGGGCCCGCCGTTCGCGGCGATCGCCGCCCGGCACGCCGCCGACCCCTGGCTCCCGCCCTCCGGCGAGCACGCCGAGACCCGGCTCACCGGATCCGTCGGCGCACCGTGCGCCCAGGCCGGGGCGACGGCTCCCGCGGTGAGCAGCAGAGGGGCCACGACGGTCGCGGCGGCGGCCGTGACCACGGTGCGGTGGCCGGGAGCGTGACGGCGGCCGGCGCGGCAGCCGTCGCAGCCGTCGATGCGGCAGCCGTCGGTGTGGCGGGCGGACAAGCGGTACATCCGGTACGTCCGATCCATGGGGGTCGAGGGCTGAGAGGGCTGACGGGTCCACCGTGTCGTACGGGACCCATGGGTGCCGTGTTCAACGGCGCGGCCTTGTTCGACCGGTCGGATCCGGCCATGCGTGGTGCGCCGGCAAAGCCTCGGCAAACCCGGCGAAGCGGCACATCAGGACCCGACTCCCGGGCGGCATAGGGGAGTTCCCCGGGGGTCGAGGGTTTTCCCCGTATCCCCATGACCTGGGCTTTGCCTAATGTCATCGCACAGCCGAACCATAGGTAACCCCTGGTGGCACGGCTCGCGCTTGGCCGGTCTCTGCGCCAACCCTTTCTGGACCCCCCGCCGCTTCGATGAAGAAGCGTTTCACTGCCGCTCCTCCCCTGACATGAGCAGGCCACGAAAGGCGAAGCCCTTGCGTACTTCCCCCTCTCGTACCGCAGGACGGAAGCTCATATCCGTCGCCGCGGTCTCCGTCGCCCTGGTGGCCGGCATGACCTCCTCGGTCGCCGTCGCCCAGACCCCGTCCGCGAAGGCCGACGCCGCCCCCGCCGTGGCCGGTGCCACCGAGGCCGCGCCCGGCACCGTCGCCGAGCGCCTGATCGTCGGCTACAAGTCCGGTGCCGCCGAGGCCACGTCGAACAAGGCCGCCGACGCCGACGCCGCCGCCAAGGGCGAGGAGGCCGGCGAGAGCCTCGACTTCCAGCGCCGCCTCGGCAGCGGTGCCGCCCTGGTCGACCTGGGCGAGGACCTCACCAAGACGGACGTCGCCGACGTCATCTCCGAGTACCAGGCCGACCCGCAGGTCGCCTATGTCGTCCCGGACCGCCTGAACAAGGCGCAGGCCACCCCGAACGACACCGAGTACACCAAGCAGTGGGACCTCTACGAGTCCACCGCGGGCATGAACCTGCCGGGTGCCTGGGACAAGACCACCGGCACCGGAGTGACGGTCGCCGTCATCGACACCGGTTACGTCGCCCACTCGGACCTCGCCGCGAACATCGTCGGCGGCTACGACTTCATCGCCGACACCACCGTCGCCAACGACGGCAACGGCCGTGACAGCAACCCGGCCGACCCGGGCGACTGGACCGCCGCCAACGAGTGCGCCGCGGGCGACCCGGCCAGCACCTCCTCCTGGCACGGCACCCACGTCGCCGGCACCATCGCCGCCGTCACCAACAACAGCAAGGGTGTCGCCGGTATCGCCTACGGCGCCAAGGTCTCCCCGCTGCGGGTCCTCGGCAAGTGCGGCGGCTACGACTCCGACATCATCGACGCCATCACCTGGGCGTCCGGCGGCACCGTCTCCGGTGTCCCCGCCAACACCAACGTCGCCAAGGTCATCAACATGAGCCTCGGCGGGGGCGGCGCCTGCACCTCCGCGACCCAGACCGCGATCAACGCCGCCGTGAACCGCGGCACCACGGTCGTCGTCGCGGCGGGCAACAGCAACGCCAACGCGGCCAACTACTCGCCCGCCAGCTGCAACAACGTGATCTCGGTGGCGGCCACCAACCGCGCCGGCGCCCGCTCGTACTACTCCAACTTCGGCTCGGTCGTCGACATCGCGGCCCCCGGCGGCGAGACCCGCACCACCGAGTCCGGCGGCATCCTCTCCACGCTGAACGCGGGCGCCTCGACCCCCGGCAGCGAGTCGTACGACTACTACCAGGGCACCAGCATGGCCGCCCCGCACATCGCGGGCCTCGCCGCGCTGCTGAAGTCGGCGAGCTCCGCGCTCACCCCGGCCCAGATCGAGTCCGCGATCAAGACCAACTCGCGTGCTCTGCCCGGTGCCTGCTCGGGCGGCTGCGGCGCCGGCCTGGCCGACGCGGCCAAGACGGTGCAGGCGGTGACCGGTGGCGGTTCCACGGGGGGCACCACCTTCACCAACACCACGGCCGTCTCCATCCCGGACAACGGCGCGGCGATCGAGTCCTCGATCTCCGTCACCGGCCGCACCGGCAACGCGCCCTCGGCCCTCCAGGTCGGCGTGGACATCACCCACACCTACCGCGGTGACCTGGTCCTGACCCTGGTGGCCCCGGACGGCTCGACCTACCCGCTGAAGGCCTCCAGCTCGGACTCCGCGGACAACCTGGTCACCACCTACTCGGTGAACGCCTCCAGCGAGGTCGCCAACGGCACCTGGAAGCTGCGGGTCCAGGACGTCGCGGCCTCCGACACCGGCCGCCTGAACAACTGGAAGCTCACCTTCTGAGGCTCGGGCCGCGAGGCCTGAACCCCACCGAACAGTCCGGCTGAACGGCCGGACCGACGGACCGCCACCCCCCACTGCCGGCGGCCGACCGATGCGAGCGGGCATCGGTCGGCCGCCGGCGCATGTCTGGCACATAGGAACGAGCGCGTCGGCGGGCGTTAGCGTATGCGTATGGCGACAGAGAAGTTCGAGGGAACCGGCCCGGCCCGGAGCCGGACCGCAGGACCGGGCGAGACGGCAGGGGAGTTCGGCGCGGCTCCGGTCATGGCGGTCTGCCCCCGCTGTGGGGCCTCGGGGCCGGTGGTGCGCTCGGTCCCCGACGCGTGTGCCGCCCCCGACTCCCCGGGCTCCGGTCTCTCCGACCGGCTGGCGAAGGCGCCGGGTGCGGAGTCGAGGTTCGACAGCGTGATGCACTTCCTGGAGGGCATGGTCCTGACCGGTGTCTGCGCGGGCCTTGCCCAGCACGGCGTCCAGGAGGACAAACCCCTCTTCACGATCGGCGGTTCGGTCCTCGCCGTCCTCCTCTTCTTCGGCACCCTCTGGGTGATCCGCGGCGAGGCCCGCGAACGCGCCGTCGTCACGTCCGGCCGGCCCCGCGCCGAAGCCCTGTGGAACCCCGCCCACCACTGCGCCTCCTGCGACTCCGTGTTCTACCCGAGCGGCAGCCCCTGGTCCGGCCCGCTGACGACGGACCAGTTCAGGAAGTACGTGTGGACGGAGGCCGGCTTCCACGAGCAACTCGACGAGAAGGCGAAGCAGGCCGAACTCCTGCCCCGCACAGGAGCCCACGGCCATGCCTGACACCCCCGCACCCGCCCCGGCCCCGGTCATCCGCAGCGACGACCCGGCCTCCTTCCCGCACAGCGTCCTCGCCGAACGGCACCCCGCGCTCATCCGCAAGGTGCGGGACGCCACCCCCTACGGCCCCGAACAGCGCCGCGCCCTGGACGAGTTGCTGCACAACAGCACCGAGGGCGTGCTCGCCCCGCCGGCCGACGACGACTGGTGGGACATCTGGAACGTACGCCGCTACACCGGCCGCTCCTGGTTCTCCCTCCCCTTCCTCGCCGCCGAGAGCTGCTTCTACCGCCAACTCCTGCGCGCCGTCGGCTACTTCGGCCCCGGCCCCTGGCAGGGCGTCGACCCGTTCCGCCCCTTCAAGCTCGCCGAACTGGACACCCCCGAGGCCGCCGCCGAACTCACCGCGCTCGGCCCCCTGTCGGAACAGCCCCTCCCGGACCAGCTCGACGCCCTGCTCCACGGCTCCCTCTGGGGCAACCGGGCCGACCTCGGCTTCCGCCTCCAGACGGCCGGGGACGACGACACCGCCGAGTCCTCCCAACTGGTCGCGGACGACACCGAGTCGCTGCTGTCCCTCCTGACCGGCGCGCCCACCGCCTCCGCCGACCGCACCCTCTGCCTGGTCGCCGACAACGCGGGCCGCGAACTGATCCCCGACCTCCTCCTCATCGACCACCTCCTCGCCCACGGCCACTTCGGCCGCGCCGTCCTGCATCTGAAGCCGTACCCGTACTTCGTCTCGGACGCCACCACCGCCGACACCCTCGACGCGGTCGGGCACCTGGTGACCGCGAAGACCGACGCCGGCACCCGCCTCCGCACCGCCCTCACCGAAGGCCGCCTGGTCCTCCGCGCCCACCCCTTCTCCTGCGCGCCCCTGCCGTACGCGGACATGCCCGCCGACCTGCGCGCGGACTTCGCCTCGGCCGACCTGACGCTCATGAAGGGCGACCTCAACTACCGCCGCCTCGTCGGCGACCGCCTCTGGCCCCCCACCACCCCCTTCCCCGAGGCCACCGCCTACTTCCCCACCCCGGTCACCGCCCTCCGCACCCTCAAGTCCGACGTCATCACCGGCCTGACCCCGCAGACGGAATCCGCGCTCGTGGAGGCGGAGGGACAGACGTGGCGCACGAGCGGGACGAGGGCGCTGATCCAGGTGGGGGGAGCACCGTCCCTTTGACGGGGAAAACTCCTCGGATTCACGCGATGGTGTGATCATGTGCCCCCGTCCGGATGTTCGCCGAGGGCCGCGGGTAGGGCCCGGCCATGACGCAGCCGTTCGCACTCCCGCACTTCTATCTGCCGTATCCCGCACGGCTGAACCCCCACCTCGAAGAGGCGCGGGCCCACTCCGCCGAGTGGGCCCGGGAGATGGGCATGCTGGAGGGGTCCGGCGTCTGGGACCGGGCCGACCTGGACGCGCACGACTACGGCCTGCTGTGTGCGTACACCCACCCCGACTGCGACGGCCCGGCACTCTCGCTCATCACCGACTGGTACGTGTGGGTGTTCTTCTTCGACGACCACTTCCTGGAGCTGTTCAAACGGACCCAGGACCGCCCCGGCGGCAAGGCTCACCTCGACCGGCTCCCCCTCTTCATGCCCCTGGACCTCGCCACCCCCGTACCGGAGCCGCGGAACCCGGTGGAGGCGGGCCTCGCCGACCTCTGGGCGCGGACGGTCCCGGCGATGTCGATGGACTGGCGCCGCCGTTTCGCCGTGGCCACCGAGCATCTGCTCAACGAGTCGATGTGGGAGCTGTCCAACATCAACGAGGGCCGGATCGCCAACCCGGTCGAGTACATCGAGATGCGCCGCAAGGTCGGCGGCGCGCCCTGGTCGGCCGGTCTCGTCGAGTACGCGACCGCCGAAGTCCCGGAGTCCGTCGCGGAGTCGAGGCCGCTGCGCGTGCTGATGGAGACGTTCTCCGACGCCGTGCATCTGCGTAACGACCTGTTCTCCTACCAGCGGGAGGTCGAGGAGGAGGGCGAGAACAGCAACGGCGTGCTCGTGCTGGAGCACTTCTTCGGCTGCGGCACCCAGCAGGCCGCCGAGACCGTCAACGACATCCTCACCTCCCGGCTGCACCAGTTCGAGAACACCGCCCTCACCGAAGTTCCCGGCCTCGCCCTGGAGAAGGGCCTCACCCCCGGCGAGATCGCCGCCGTCGCGGCGTACACCAAGGGTCTCCAGGACTGGCAGTCCGGCGGCCACGAATGGCACATGCGGTCCAGCCGCTACATGAACGAGGGGGCCACCGCCACGCGCGGCCCGCTCGACCTCGGCGGCGCGGTCCTCTCCGGTCCCGCGTTTCTCGCCCAGGCCGGTTTCGGGACGTCCGCCACCGACGTCGGGGCGCTGCTCGCGACAGCCGCGGCGGAGCGGCTCCGCGCCCACACCCATGTGCCGTACCAGAAGGTCGGACCGTCCCGACTACCTGATTTCTACCTGCCGTTCGAGGTGGAGCTGTGCCCGCACCTGGACGGCGCCCGCCCCCGCCTCACCGCCTGGATGCACGAGATGGGCATGCTGAGCGAGGGCGTCTGGGACGAGGAGCGGCTCGCCGCCGCCGACCTCCCGCTCTGCGCCGCCGGCCTCGACCCGGACGCCACGGCCGAGGAACTCGACCTCAGCTCCGGCTGGCTGGCCTGGGGCACCTACGGCGACGACTACTACCCCCTCGTCTTCGGCCATCGCCGCGACCTCGCCGCCGCCCGCCTGACCACGGCCCGGCTCTCCGACTGCATGCCCGTCGACGGAGAGCCGGCCCCCGTCCCGGTCAACGGCATGGAACGGGGCCTCATCGACCTCTGGTCCCGGACGACGTTGGCGATGACCCCCGACGAGCGGCGCGGGCTGAAGGCGTCCGTCGACAAGATGACGGAGAGCTGGGTGTGGGAGGTGTTCAACCAGATCCAGAACCGCGTCCCCGACCCGGTCGACTATCTGGAGATGCGGCGCGCCACCTTCGGCTCCGACATGACCCTCAGCCTGTGCCGCATGGGCCACGGCCCGCAGATCCCGCCGGAGGTCTACCGCAGCGGCCCCGTCCGCTCCCTGGAGAACGCGGCGATCGACTACGGGTGGCTCATCAACGACGTCTTCTCGTACCAGAAGGAGATCGAGTACGAGGGCGAGGTGCACAACGCGATCCTCGTCGTGCAGAACTTCTTCGGCTGCGACTACCCGAAGGCGCTCGGCGTCGTCCACGATCTGATGACCCAGCGGATGCGGCAGTTCGAGCATGTCGTCGCCCATGAACTCCCCGTCGTCTACGACGACTTCGGGCTGTCGAAGGAGGCGCGCGCCATCATGGACGGTTATGTGGACGATCTGCGGAACTGGCTGGCCGGCATCCTCAACTGGCACCGGCAAGTGGACCGTTACAAGCCCGAGTTCCTGGCCCGCCGGGCCCACGGCTTCGTCCCGGACCGCCCGCCGGTACGGCCGTTCGCCCCGGCTCGCACCGGCTGAGTCATGGGCGGCCGGCTCACACCGGCTGAGGTGCCGCCGCCCGGGTCGCGTGCTCGACCGCGGCCCGGGCGAAGGCCCGTACGACCGGGTGCGGACGGCTGCCGTCGCCGGCCAGCTCCGGCTGGAAGAGCGTCGCCAGGAAGAAGGGATGGCCGGGCAGTTCGGCGATCCGCACCTGGCCGTCCTCGTCGTGCCCGGAGAACCGCAGCCCGTGCGCGCCCAGGGTGTCGAGGTGCCGGGTCGCGCCGTACGCGCAGAAGTACCGCTCGACCGACCGCTCGGTGTTCATCACGGACTGCGCGAGCGACCCGGGCTCGACGACGACCGCCGCCTCGTGCCCGACCAGGGAACAGGCGAGCGGTTCGATGAGGAAGTCCTCGGCGCCGGGGTCGTTCTCGGCGTGTGCGACCCGGGTGAGCCCGCACACGTTCCGGGCGAACTCCAGCAGCGCGTGCTGGAAGCCGCCGCAGGTGCCCAGGTACGGGATGCCCTCCTCGCGCGCGGTCCGGATCGCGGAGAGCACCCCCGCCTCGCTGCGGTACGGGCAGCCCGGCACTACCCACACCGCGTCGAAGCCCCGTACGGCTGCCGGGTCGGCGGCGGCGTCCTCGGAGGGGACCCAGTACGCGTCGAGGACCAGCCGGTCCCGCCCGGCGAGGGCGTCGAGGAGGAGCGGGATCCGGCTGTGCGAGACGACATCGGGCGAGCGGTCGCCGACGAGCGCGAGCCGGGCGGCCGGGGCCGTACGGGAGGAGGCGGGCTGAGCCGCGTGGTGGGTCATGACCGTCATCCTGGGCGGCGCCCCGACTTCACGTCCAACGATGATTTCTGCACCCCCGATAAGCATCACTGATGCACCGCCGGACGATCACCGGCCGAACCGCGCCCGCCCCAGTGCGCGATCCTGTCCGCCATGGATCCGCATCTCCTGCGTACGTACGTCACCGTGGCCCGCCTCGCCTCCTTCTCCGAGGCCGCGCGGGTGCTGGGCTACACCCAGTCCGCGGTGTCCCAGCACATCGCCGCGCTGGAACAGGACCTGGGCGCACCGCTGCTGACCCGGCGCCCCGTCGTCCCCACGGCCGCGGGCGAGCGGCTCCTCGAACATGCCGGACCCCTGCTGCTGCGGCTCGACGCGGCCCGCGCCGACGTCGTACGGATGGCCGCCGCGCCCGAGCACGGACTGACGCTCGCGGCGACCCCGACGGCACTCGGCCCCCGTACGCTCGCCGCGCTGCCCGCCGCCGGGGTCACGCTGCGGACCCTCGCCCGCGACGAGATCCCGGCGGCCGTCGCCACGGGCGGCGCGGATCTCGGCCTGGTCGACGGACTCGCCGCCCCCAGCGACCCCCTCCGGCTCCCCGACGTGGCACCCCTGACCACCCGGGGCGTCGGCGAGGAACCCGTCTGCGTACTCCTGCCCGCCGGTCACCCCCTCGCCCGCCGCCCCGGGCTCCGCCTCGCCGACCTCGCCGACGCCCGCTGGCTCGACGCCCCCGGCGTGGGCCTCCCCCTGGACCGGCTCCGCACCACGAGCGGCACCGGCGGCGTCCGCACCGCCCTCCGCTACGAGGGCACCGACCTGCGCACGCTCACCACCCTCGCCGCCGCCGGACACGGCCTGACCGTCCTGCCCCACGGCTTCGCCGCCGACGTCCCCGGCGCGGTCGCCGTCCCCCTCGTCGCACCACGCCTGGTGCACCGTACGGAGCTGGTGTACGGCGGAACGCCCCGGGGAGCGGCGGCGGCCCTGGTGCGGGAGCTGACCGAGCCGCGGCCGGTCCCGAACCCGATGTGACGGGGTGTCAGTCTCACTCTTTCGTGGCTCGTCGTGCCGTGCCGCCCCGGGTAGGTCCCCGGCCGGAGGTGGCGAGACCATGGAACAGACCGTGTTGAGGCCCAAGCCCATGCCGGGCCGGGAGTCCGGTGACGGCCGCCCGTCCGGCACCGCCCGGCGCCCGCACGCCGCGCCCCGCCGTGCCCGGCAGCGGCTGATCACCCTGCTGTTCGCCCTGGTCGTCTGCGCCCTCCTCGTCCTGTCGGGCGTCGGCCTCGGCACGATGGGCGCCACGGTGATCGGCATGAGCCGGCTCGCGGAGCTGCGGGGGAGCGCGCCGGATGCGGCGCCGGGGGTGTCCGCCCGGCCGGGCGGGCTGCCCAAGTCGGCACCGGGGGCGGGGAGTTCGGTCCCGACACCCACCGGCGCGCTCACCCGCCTCACCCTCGGCGTCGAAGTCGTCGACGCCCCCGGAGACCGCGCGGGCGGTACTGACACCGGAGGCGGAGGCGCCCGCGTCGTAGGTGTCCACGTCCCCGGCCCCGGCTACAGCGCGGGCCTGGTCCGGGGTGACACCGTCCTCGCCCTGGGCGGCACCCGGACCGGATCGGCGGCCGACCTGGCGCGGGCCGTCGCCGCCGCCCGGCCCGGCGTGGCGGTGCGCCTCCTGGTGCGGCACGCGACCGGCACCCGCCGGCACCTGGTCGCCGTACCCGGAGTCGTCACCTGAGCCGTCACCTGAGCCGTCGGGCCCGAACCCCCTACACGGCCACCCGGAAATGGCTGGTCAGCCGCCCCTCGTCGTCCAGCACATGGAACGCCAGTCCGGGCGGCGCCTCCCGGTCCGCGACCGCGTCGCCCTCCCAGGGCAGCCGCAGCGTCCAGGTGACCCCGGGGCCGACGACCAGCGGGCGCCCGGCGAACGTCGTCGCGGCGGGCGTGTGGGCGTGCCCGGTGATGATCCCCGCGATCTCCGGCCGGCGCTCCAGCAGCCGGGCGAGCTTCGACGGCTGGCCCAACCGGTAGGCGTCCGGCAGGGGGTGGTGGAGGGCCACCGGCGGGTGGTGGAAGGCGAGCAGGACCTGCCGGTCCCCGTCGAGACCGTCGAGGGTCTCCTCGATCCAGGCGTACGTCTGCGCGTCCAACTCGCCCTCGTCCCGGCCCGGCACGCTGGAGTCGCACATCAGCACGGCCGCGTCCGCGAAGACATGGACGGCGTTCACCGGCCCGTCGGCGGGCGGTTCCCCGAGCAGCGCCTTGCGGTAGGGCGCCCGGCTGTCGTGGTTGCCCGGGCAGGTGAGCACCGGGAAGGGGGCCCCGCCCTCCCGCAGCCCCAGCAGCCGCGCCGCCTCCTCGTACTCGGCCTCCGTGCCGTGGTCCGCGATGTCCCCGGTCACCAGCAGCGCGTCCACCCGCCCCGGCAGCCCCCACAGCAGATCCCGCACCCGCTCCGCCCGGCGGGTCGCCCGGTCGCTCCCGTCCAGATGCAGATCACTGATGTGCGCGAGTACGAGCATCGTCGTACGCCTCCTCGGGGCCTCGCCTAATGGAACACTCGAATACAAGCATTAGTTCTAATGGCTGGGCAACTCCCAAGCGTTAGGCGCAGCCCGCGCGGGGGGCACGGGGGCGCGGCGAAACGCATTGGCCGTACCCGGCGCCCGGCGGGCACGATGGCGGCATGCTGAGCACCCTTCTCGCCTTCCTCGGCGCCTGCACCCTGATCGCCGCCGCACCCGGCCCCAGCACGGTCCTGATCATCAAGGAGTCCCTGCGCAGCAGGCGTTCCGGCTTCCTGACCGTGCTCGGCAACGAGACCGGTGTTTTCATCTGGGGCCTCGTCGCCGCGTGCGGCCTGACCGCGCTGCTGGCCGCGTCCGAGCTGGCGTACGACGTCATGCGCATCGTCGGTGCGATCGTCCTCGTCGTCTTCGGCGTCCAGACCCTGTGGCAGGCGCGGCGCGGCAAGGGGGAGCCGGAGAGCGTGGGGGAGGCGGCCGCGAAGAGCGGCTGGGCGTCCTACCGGGGCGGGCTGCTGCTCAACCTCGCCAACCCCAAGGCCGCGATCTTCGCGATGTCCTTCCTGCCCCAGTTCGTTCCTCAAGGTGCGCCCCATCTGCCCACCATGGTCGGCCTCGCCGCGCTCTGGGCGGTCTTCGAGATCGGCTACTACGGCCTCTACGTCTGGTTCGTCGGCCGGATGAAGCACGTACTGTCCCGCGCGGGCGTGCGCCGGCGCCTGGAGCAGGTCTCCGGCGGTGTACTCCTGCTCCTCGGCGCTCGGCTCGCACTGGAGAGCTAGGGGGTGTTGCGACGCCGTGGTCGTGTCAATCGGCTCGCGTGGGCCGCTGCGGAGGGGCAGGATGCTGCCCGTGGCCCTGTGGTGGCAGGGGACTCCGAGCAGACGGAGGCATGGATGACCGGCACGCCCAGCGACGGGCCCGCGCCCGCCCCGACCGAGGTCCCGCCCGCGCCCTTCACCGCCGACGACTACCGGGCCCGGATGCGGCGCGTGGCCCGCGCCGCCGCGGAGGCCGGGCTCGACGGGCTGCTGGTGGCGCCCGGCCCCGACCTGGTGTGGCTGACGGGCCACCGCCCGCCGGAGACCGAGCGGCTGACGATGCTGGTGCTGCGCGACGGCGAGGACCCGGTGCTGGTGGTCCCCACCCTGGAGGCCCCGGACGCCGCCGGGGCACCCGGCGGCCCCGCGCTCACCCTCCGCGACTGGACCGACGGCAAGGACCCGTACGAGGCGGCCGTCTCCGTCCTCGGCCCGCGCGGCCGCTTCGGCGTCAGCGACAACACCTGGGCCCTGCACCTGCTCGGCCTGCAACGACGGCTGCCGGACACGGCGTACGTCGCGCTCACCGAGACGCTGCCCATGCTCCGGGCGGTGAAGGACGCCGCCGAGCTGGAACGGATGGCGGCGGCGGGCGCGGCGGCCGACCGGGCGTACGAGGAGATCCGGCGGGTGCCGTTCGCGGGGCGCCGGGAGACCGACGTCGCCGCCGATCTCGCCGCGCTGCTGCGCCGGTTCGGGCACTCCCAGGTGGACTTCACGATCGTCGCGTCGGGCCCGAACGGCGCCAATCCGCACCACGAGGCCGGCGACCGGGTCATCGGCCACGGCGACATGGTCGTCCTCGACTTCGGCGGACTCAAGGACGGCTACGGCTCCGACACCTCCCGCACGGTCCACGTCGGCGAACCGGCCGCCGAGGAACGCGCGGTGCACGACCTCGTACGGGCCGCCCAGGAGGCCGGGTTCCGCGCGGTACGGCCGGGCGCGGCCTGCCAGGACATCGACCGGGCCGCCCGCGCGGTGATCACCGAGGCCGGGTACGGCGACCGGTTCATCCATCGCACCGGGCACGGCATCGGTGTCACCACCCATGAACCGCCGTACATGATCGAGGGGGAGGAGCGGCCCCTCGTGCCCGGGATGTGCTTCTCGGTCGAACCCGGCGTCTATCTGCCGGGCCGGTTCGGCGTACGCATCGAGGACATCGTGACGGTGACCGAGGACGGCGGCCGGCGCCTCAACAACACACCGCGTGAGCTGGCGGTGGTCGAGTGACCGTTCCCGTACCCCCGCTCCTTCCGCTCCCCTGACCCCCCGGACGACGGCGCGACCATGACCCAGGCACCGACACCCACCGCGGACAGCGTCCGCCGGCTGGTCCGTACCCTGCTGAAGAACGGGGAGGCCCGGCCCGGCGGCAAGGGCGGCGGCGGCCCCGACGTACGGCCCGTCGCCGGGGACGCCACGCACGGCTCCTGGTGGGTCGGCACCCGCCATGTGCTGCGTCTGGCGACCGACCGGCACGCCGTCGGGCGGCAGCGGCGCGAGCTGCGGCTGCGGGACCTGGTCCGTCCGCACGTCGGTGTCGCGGTTCCGGTGAGCGTCGCGCACGGCGAGTGGTCCGGGGGCCTCACCTACACGCTCGACACGCGGCTGCCGGGCGGGACGGCGGAGGACCACGACGTGTCCGCGGTGGGCGAGGCCGATCTCGCGGCGCTGCTCACGGGGCTGCGCGAGGTGCCGCCCCGGCAGGCCGAGACGCTCGGGGTGCCGCGGCTCGCCCCGCGCTCGCTGGAGGCGCTGCGGGCGGCGGCGGGGCGGGCGGCGCGGCTGCTCGCCGAGGCCGACGAGTTCGACGCGGGACGGCTCGGGCAGCTGACCTCCGCGAACGCGGCGCAGCTGATGGCGCCGGGGGCGGTGCTGGTGCACCACGGGCTGACCGGGGACCGCCTCGTGCTGAGCGCGGACGGCCGGGTGCGGGGGGTGCTCGACTGGGGCGACGCGGCGATCGGTGATCCCGCCGAGGACATCGCGGGCCTCGCCACGGCCGTGGGTTCCCCGGCCGCCGTCCGCGCGGCGACCCTCGCGGGGTACGGGGCCCGGCCCTGTCTGCGCGGGCTGTGGCTGGCCCGCTGCGACACGGTGATCGCTCTCGCGGAGGGGGTGCGGGGGCGGGCCGGTGCCCCGCTCCCCGTCCTCCGCCACCGGGTGCGCCGCACGTGGGAGCCGATCCTGCTGGAGAGGGTGACGGATCTGCGGGGTGAGGACTGAGGAGGGGCGCCTCATGGCTCGGGGGTGCGCGTAGTAGGGCGACTGCGGGCCGTGTGTGGCTGGTCGCGCAGTTCCCCGCGCCCCTGACGGGCCTGCGGCCCCGTCATCTCGCGGGCGTCTCACGCCACCGTCAGTACCACACACGACTCCCCGCCCAGCGTCAGTACCCCGTCCGCCCCTGGGGCCTCCACCGGGTCCCAGGCGGCCAGGATCCTCGCGTGCGGTACTCCGACCGGGATCGTGGCTGTCTCCTTGGACAGGTTCACCGCGACGCGGACGTCGCCTCGGCGGAAGCCGAACCAGCGGGTGTCCTCGTCGTAGGCGACCTTGACGTCGGAGAGGTCGGGGTCGGAGAGGTCGGGGAAGGTGCGGCGGAGGGCGATGAGGGTGCGGTACCAGGCCAGCATCCGGGCGTGCGGCTCCCGCGCCGGCTCGGACCAGTCGAGGCAGGAGCGGTCCCGGGTCGCGGGGTCCTGCGGGTCGGGGACGTCCTCCTCGGCCCACCCGTGCGACGCGAACTCCCGCCGCCGCCCCCGCCGTACGGCCTCCGCCAGCTCCGGATCGGTGTGGTCGGTGAAGAACTGCCAGGGCGTGGACGCCGCCCACTCCTCGCCCATGAAGAGCATCGGGGTGAAGGGCCCGGCGAGCATCAGTGTGGCCGCGCAGGCCAGCAGCCCGGGGGAGAGGGTCGCGGCGAGCCGGTCGCCCTGGGCGCGGTTGCCGATCTGGTCGTGGGTCTGGGTGTAGCCCACCAGCCGGTGCGCGGAGACGCTCGTACGGTCCAGGGGGCGCCCGTGGCGGCGCTCCCGGAAGGACGAGTACGTGCCGTCGTGGAAGTAGCCGCCGGTCAGGGTCTTCGCCAGACCCGCCAGCCCGGCCCGCGCGAAGTCCTCGTAGTAGCCGTGGGACTCGCCGGTCAGCGTGGTGTGCAGGGTGTGGTGGAAGTCGTCGTTCCACTGGGCGTGCAGGCCCAGACCGCCCTGGGCGCGCGGGGTGACCAGGCGCGGGTCGTTGAGGTCCGACTCGGCGATCAGGAACAGCGGCCGGTCCACCTCCTCGGCGAGCGAGTCGACCGCCGTCGACAGCTCCTCCAGGAAGTGCAGCGCGCGGGTGTCCTTGAGCGCGTGCACCGCGTCCAGCCGCAGCCCGTCGAGGCGGTAGTCCCGCAGCCAGGCGAGCGCGCTGCCGAGGAAGTACGCCCGCACCCCGTCCGAGCCGGGCGCGTCCAGATTGACCGCCGCGCCCCACGGCGTGTGGTGCCGCTCGGTGAAGTACGGGCCGAACACGGGCAGGTAGTTGCCGGACGGACCCAGATGGTTGTGCACGACGTCGAGCACGACCCCGAGGCCCAGCCCGTGCGCCGCGTCCACGAACCGCTTCAGCGCCTCGGGACCGCCGTACGGCTCGTGCACGGCCCAGAGGGAGACCCCTTCGTAGCCCCAGCCGTGCGTCCCCGGGAACGGGCACAGCGGCATCAACTCCACGTGGGTGATGCCCAGTTCGACGAGATGGCCGAGGCGTTCGGCCGCCGCGTCCAGGGTGCCCTCGGGGGTGTACGTGCCCACGTGCAGCTCGTACAGCACCGCGCCCGGCAGCCCGCGCCCCGGCCACTCGGCCCGCCACGGGTACCGCCCGTGGTCGACGACCGCGCTCGGCCCGTCGGGGCCGTCCGGCTGGCGGCGCGAGCGCGGATCGGGCCGAACCGGGCCGTCGTCGACGGCGAAGCCGTAGCGCGTGCCGTCCGACGCCTCCGCCTCCACGGTCCACCACCCCGGCCGCTCCGGATCGCGCTCCATGGCGTGCACGGCGCCCTCGCGATGGAGAGCCAAACGGTCGGCCTGCGGTGCCCACACCTCGAACTGCACGGAACGCTTCTCCCTCGGCTGCCGGTGGTGGTCCTGGGTAGTCAGGGGTCGAGCGACCTCGTGCCACCCGGCCGCTCGTGTCCATCGTGCGGCAAACGAGATCGCCGCGTGCTCGGATCGCCGCTTTTGCCCGCACGCGTCGCATCGCCCGGCGGCCGTGTTCGGGCATGTTCCGGCATGTCCGGGGATGGTCACCGTTCACGGCCTGTCTGGACACCTCATGTCCTGCTGACCGACAATCACACGCGTGACGTCGTCCTTCGAGTTCCACACATACCCCGCGCGGCTGTCGGACGCCGAGCGCGACCGCGCGCTGAGGGTGCTCCGTGACGGCGTCGCGCTGGGCCGCCTGTCGCACGACACGTTCATCCGACGGATGGAGCTGGCCCTCACCGCCCGCCGCTCCGACGAACTCGCCGCGCTCACCGCCGACCTGCCCGCCGAGAAGCGCTGGTCCCGGCTGGTGCTCGGCACCGTCGGCGCGGTCTCCGGCTTCGGTGTGAAGCTCCGCCGGGCCTGGCAGGCCGAGCGGCTCCCCAAGCTGCAGCTGCCGCACCCGGCGAGCGGCCACGCCCTGCGCATCGGCCGGGACCCCGGCAGCGGACTGCGGCTCAGCCACGAGACGGTCTCCCGGGTGCACGCAGAGCTGAGCCGGCAGGGCGGCCTGTGGATCCTGCGCGACCTCGGCTCCACCAACGGCACCACCGTCAACGGCCGTCGGGTGATCGGCGCGGCCGTCGTCCGCGACGGCGATCAGGTGAGTTTCGGCCGGATGAACTTCCGGCTCTCCTCGGAATGACCTTCCGACCGATCCCACGGCAAAGCTCTGGCCTGGGATTTACGCAGCGAGTTCGTCAACTTCCCTTCCGTTCCAGGGTGTTGACGTGTGTTCTCGGCCATGACTGACTGTGTGTACACCATGCACACCAGGTGAGTCGACGGCGCCACATTCGTGGAGGTGTGTGCCCTGCCGCCACTCCTCCGCTATCCCACCGTGGACGAGTTGTCCGCCCGCGCCGCGGCCCTGGTCGCCCGGCATCCGCACCGCTCCCGACTGCGCCGCGTGGGCACCTCACGGGCGGGCACCCCGATGTGGCTGCTCTCCGTCGGGCACGGCTCCCGTCACACCCTGATCGTCGCCGGCCCGCACGCCAACGAACCCGTGGGCGGCGCTACCGTCCTCCGGCTCGCCGAACGGGCCCTGGCCGACCCCCGGTTGAGCGACGCCGCCGACGTCACCTGGAACCTGCTGCTGAGCCTCGACCCCGACGGCTCCCGCCGCAACGAGGGCTGGCTGTCCGGCCCGTACACCCTCGGCCACCACTTCCGGCACTTCTTCCGCCCCGGCTTCCTGGAGCAGCCCGAGTGGCTGCCCGACGGCGCCGCCGGGGCCGCCCTGCCGGAGACCCGCGCCCTGCTCGACCTCCAGGACGAACTGCGGCCCCTGTTCCAGTGCTCGCTGCACGGCGTCGACGTCGGCGGCGGCTTCGTCGAGCTGACCCGTGAACTGCCAGGCCTCGCCGAACGCGTCGCCCACACCGCCGCCCGCCTCGGCATCCCGCGTGAACTGAGCCCGTACGACACCCTGTACTGGCCCCGCCTCGGCCCCGCCGTCTACCGCATCCCGCCGCCGCGCCGGGGCGACCTGGCCGCCGCCATGACCGAGGCCGCCGTCGAGTCCACCTGGTACCACCCGCACCGCCACGGCACGCTCACCGCCGTCGTCGAGGCACCCATGTGGGGCGTGACCGCCGTCGAGGACGCCTCCCCGTCGCCCGACGCCGACGCCGTACTGCGCCGCGTCAGCCACACCCTGCGCCGCGACACCCGGCTCCTGGCGGACCTCCTCGCCCGGGTCCGGCCCTCGGTGAGCGGCGGCCCGGACGCCGCCCGGCTCCTCGCCCCGGTCGACGACTACGCACTGGTCGGGCCGGGCCTCGCCGACTCCTGGGACCCCGACGTCCACGACCGCGCCGCCCGGCCGCTGCCCCCGCTCGACACCGCCCGGCTCACCAGCCTCGCCCTCTCCGGCCGCCGCGTCGCCCTGCGCACCGCCGGACTGCTGCACCAGCTGGTCATCCGGTCCGGACACGACCCGGCCGGCGCGCTGCCCGAGCTGGACCGGCTCATCGACGAGTGGTGCGCCGAGTACCGCGACGGCTACGGGGCGCGGTGGATCCCCGTCGCCCGCCAGGCCGAGTACCAGACCCGGGTGGTCCTCGCCGCCTTCGCACTGACGGCCGGGCGCCCGCACACCTCGCCGCGGGAACCCTGCCCGGACGGCCGCGCCGACTCCCGTTCGGGTGAGCCGGGATGGAGTTCCGAGCCCGCCGTGCCGATGCACCGGGAATGACCGACCCCACCCGCGCGGCCCGCGCCGCCCTCCTCGCCGCCCTCGCCCTCCTCACCGTCGGCGCCTCGGCCCCCGACCGTACGACCGCCGTCCAGGGCGACTGGCTCTACGTCTCCCTCACCCGAGTCGACGCCCAGGCCCCCGGCGCCGCCGCCGACCCCCGCACCTCCGACACCCGGGGCACCCTCCTCCTCTGCGACCCACCCCAGGGCCACGGCCGCGCCACCGAGGCCTGCGCCGAACTCCGCCGCACCGAAGGCGACATCACCCGCATCCCCCACCGCGACGCCATCTGCACCGAGATCTACGCCCCGGTCCGAGCCACCGCCGAAGGCCAGTGGAACGGCCGCCAGGTCGCCTACGAGCAGACGTTCGCGAACGCGTGCGTGATGTCGGCCAGAACAGGAGCGGTGTTCGCCCTGTCGAGTTAGGGCCTGTCGTTTGGATCACGCCTGGGGCGCGGGGCGTGGCACGCACATCTGCGGCGTTGTCGTCGGTTGCCAACGCTCCGCGTTGACGCCCTCCTCCGCCTTGCAGCTGCACGCACCACGCCCCGCTCACCGGCAGCCATCAGGCGCCGCCGCCCGAAGCCGGCGTGATCCAAACGACAGGCCCTAGGGGCCGACAGCGTGCCCCAAAGGGGCGCGGGGAACTGCGCGACCAGCCACGACGGCGCAGCGGTCGCCCAACCACACAACGAGGCACCCCAGTAGGCGCACTCAGCCGACAACCCCCAGCGCACAATCCGCCGCCGCCACCACCGTCCGCACCTGATGCTCGACCTGATCCCCCACCGGCACCCACCGAGCCCGAAACCGCTCACCGAAAGACTCACACCACTCGGCGACCAGCTCTTCCAACAGGCCCGCCCCCGGCACATCCGCATCCACCAGGGCCCGCCGCAACATCGCGGCGGCCCGCAACGGCAGCCGCCGCCCGAACGCGTCCACACTCCCCACATACGCCGCCGACAGATCCGGCGGCGGCCCGTCCGTCCAGTCCCGCGCCAGCCCCGGCACCAGCGTCAGCGCCCACCGGGCCGCCCGCAGCAACGGCCCGTCGGGCCCCGGCAGCCGGGGCAGCGCCTCGGCGAGCACCTGCTCCACCCGGCCCGCGTCCGTGACGAGCCGCCGTGCCAGATACCGCAGGGCCGCCGCGGGCGCCGGGTGCGGGGCCGTGTCGTCCACCAGGTCGCTCGCCCACATCGGCACCTCGACGACCGCCGTCAGACCGCCGTACCGGTGGGCGTGGTACCAGGTGCTGTGCCGCGCGTCGTCCGGCATGCTCGGGTACGCCACCTGGGCGCCCGGCCGGGGCATCACGAACACCCCGGGCCCCGACACCGGCCAGCCCGCGGCGTCGGACGCGCCCCGCTCCACCGGGATGCCCAGCTCCGCCGCGGACTTGGCGAACGGCTCGGCGAGCCCCGGCACGTCCCTGGTCAACTGCACCCAGCTGCCGCCGAGATCCGTGCCGTGCAGCGTCACCTGGAGGTAGGGCCGCAGCTCGTCCAGCACCCCGATCAGGGCGTGCGTCTCGGGCGGCAGCCGGTCGGGCGGCAGCACCGACGGCGACCACTCCGGCTGCTCGGGACCGGCCGGCCGGAAGAACCCCAGGTGGTAGTCGAGGAGCGTGCGCGGCGCGGGAGCCGTGTGCAGGCTCGCACCGTCCGGGTCCGCGCAGAGCACGAAGTGCCAGGAGACACCGGACCGCAACTCCCGTTGCCGCAGAACCCGTTCGGCCAGGGCGAGCACCGTGGAGCCGCCGGTCGGCTCGTTGGCGTGCGCGCCCGCGACGACCAGCACGGCGCGTCTCGCATGGCCCACGGACAGCAGCCGCAGCGGCCGGCCGGCACGCGAGAGGCCGATGCTCCGCAGAGCGCACAGGCCCGGCCGACGGACCGTCAGGGTTCTCGCGGCCGACTCCAGTTCAGCCACCGTGGGATAACCGAGCTCCGACAGCAGACCCACCCCCGTCCCGTCCGCCTGGCACCGGAGTCCGCGCGCCCGGCCTGGCCGAGCGGAGGACGTACCCAGTGTCCGTCCGTGGAAGGGGCGGCTCTCAGGGGCGCCCGGTCGCATTCACCGTCACCCGGTACGGGGAGCGCCGCTACCCGGCGGTCACGTCACCGTCACCCGGTGCGGGAGGCACGTCTCACGCGCCCACCCGCTCCAGCAGCGCGACCGGCAGGGCCGCGAACAGCTCCGCCACCCGCACCTCACCCGTGAACTCCCGTTCTCCGCCGACCACTTCGACCCACCGGCCCTTCGGCAGCGTCAGCCGGGTGTCCCCCCAGCCCCCGGCCTCCTCCAGCCGCAGCGACAACCGGGTCACCGCCGTGACCACCTCGCCGGACCGGGTGAAGGCCACACAGTGCCCGGCACCCACCCCCTCCGCGGCCAGCGGCGCGTACGTCGCCGCGTCCCCGAAGACCTCCGGCCGCCGCCAGCGCAGCCGCAGCGCCGCCCCGGTCAGCCGGAACTTCTCCGCCCCCTCCTCGTGCGCGGCGAAGGCCCGCCGGTTGTCCGGGTCCACCAGGGCCCGGTACTCGGCCTCCGTCCCCTGGTACACGTCCGGCACCCCCGGCATCGTCAGCTGCACCAGGGCCGCGCCGAGGACGTTCGCCCGCACATGGGGCGCCAACTCCTCGCGCAGCGCGGCGACCCGGGCGTCCAGCGCCGGGCCACGCGCGACGAACTCCGCCACCTCCTGCTCGTACGCCGGGTTCTGCTCGGTCCAGGAGGTGTGCAGCCCGGCCTCCCGCACATGCTTCAGCAGGGCCCCCTGAAGCCGTTCCTCATCCGCCGGGCCGAGCCCGAACGCCGTCTGCCAGGCCGCCCACGCCAGCTGCGGATCCGGCACCCCCGCACCGTCCCGTGTCACCTCCGCCAGCAGGTCGGCCCAGCGCCCCGGGCACTCCGCGAGCACCGCGACCGCCGCCCGGACATCCGCGCTGCGCTTGGTGTCGTGCGTCGACAGCACGGTTCCGGTGGCCGGCCAGTCGCGCTGCACCCGGGCGCAGTAGGCGTGGAAGTCCTCCGCCGACACCGCCGGGCGGCCCGGATCGCCGCCCACCTCGTTCGCCGACACCAACGGCACATAGCGGTAGAACGCCGTGTCCTCCACCGACTTGGCCCGCAGCGCCGACGAGGTCTGCGCGAACCGGGCCCGGAACTCGGCGTACTCCGGCCCGCCGTCCACGCGCCCCAGCACCAGATCCCGTACGGCGTCCACCGACCGGGCCTCCTCCGGCACCACGAACACCGCGCGCGCCTCGGCCGCGGCCTCCTCGGTGACGACGAGGGAGGCGTCCTGGGAGGTGTACGGCCGGTACACCTCCATCCGTGCGAGCAGCTCGCACAGCGCGGTGCGCAGCGCCCACGGCGCCTGGTCGCGCAGGGAGAGATCGGGGGAGCGCTCGCACAACCGGTGCGCCGCCCGAGTGAGCCGTTCCACCTCCGCGACCAGCTCGTGCGTGAGCACCCGGTACGCGGCCCGCCGTACCGTCGACTCCCACTCGCCGCCCCGGTCGGCCTGCGCGGCCGTGAACCTCCGGTACTGCCCCAGCAGCTCACCCACTCCCGCCGGATCGGTGAACAGCCCGTCGATGTGCCGCAGCGCGTCGTAGCCGGTGGTCCCGGCGACCGGCCAGGCCGCGGGCAGCGCCTCCCCGTCGGCGAGGATCTTCTCGACGACGGTCCACCGCCCTCCGGTGGCCTCGTGCAGCCGCCGCAGATAGGCGTCGGGATCGGCGAGCCCGTCGGGATGGTCGACCCGCAGCCCGTCGACGACCCCCTCCGCCAGCAGCTGAAGGATCTTCCCGTGCGTCGCGTCGAAGACCTCCGGCTCCTCGACCCGCACCCCGATCAGCTCCGAAATACTGAAGAACCGCCGGTAGTTCAGCTCCGTACGGGCCAGCCGCCACCACACCGGCCGGTACCACTGCGCGTCCAGCAGCTGCGCCAACGGCAGCTTCTCGGTGCCCTCCCGCAGCGGGAACACATGGTCGTAGTACCGCAGCTCCCGCCCGTCCACCACGAACTGCTCGATCTCCGCACCCAGCGGCCCCCCGAGCACCGGCAGCAGCATCCGCCCGCCCTGCACCTCCCAGTCCACGTCGAACCACCGCGCGTACGCCGACCCCGGCCCCTCCCGCAACACCTCCCACAGCGCCCGGTTGTACCGGGGCGCCATGGCCATGTGGTTGGGCACGATGTCCAGCACCAGCCCGAGGCCGTGGTCGCGCGCGGTCCGGGCCAGCTCCCGCAGCCCTTCCTCGCCCCCGAGTTCCCCCCGCACCCGCCCGTGATCGACCACGTCGTACCCGTGCGACGACCCGGGCACGGCCTCCAGCACGGGGGAGAGATGCAGATGGGACACACCGAGCGAGGCGATGTACGGCACGGCGTCCGCGGCGGCGGCGAAGGGAAACCCGGGCTGAAGCTGAAGCCGGTAGGTGGAGGCAGGCACGACAGAGGTCATGGGTTCCTACGTACCCGCCACACCGGACTTGGAGCACTTGGACACGCGAGGACGCGGAGTTTTTAGGGGCGCGGGGAACTGCGCGACCAGCCACGAACGACCAGCACTCCGCGACGAACCGCACCCCCTACGGCGAACCCCGCACCCTAGGTCGGCCTCCGGAACACCACCAGACTCCGGTCCACCAACCGCACCCGCTCCCCGGCCGCCACCTTCACCTCGTCCACCGGCACCGCGTCCTCCCGCCCGGTATCCACCACCATCCGCCACTCGGGCCCATGGTTCACCGGCACCACGAACTCAAGCGGCAGCGCCGACGCGTTGACCATCAACAGGAACGAGTCGTCACTGATCCGCTCCCCCCGAGCCCCCGGCTCGGAGATCGCGTTCCCGTTCAGGAACACGGTCACCGCCCCCGCCCGCTCCGCGTCCCAGTCCCGCTGCGTCATCTCCGGCCCCTCGGGCGTGAACCAGGCGATGTCCGACAGCTCGTCGTGCGTCCCCTCCACCGGCCGCCCGTGGAAGAACCGCCGCCGCCGGAAGACCGGATGGTCCCTCCGCAGCCACACCATCGCCCGCGTGAACTCCAGCAGATCCCCGAAGACCCCACCGTCACCCTCGTCGCCGTCCTCCCCGGAGGGCCACGGCACCCAGGACACCTCGTTGTCCTGGCAGTACGCGTTGTTGTTGCCGCCCTGGGACCGCGCGAACTCGTCCCCGTGGCTGAGCATCGGCACGCCCTGCGACAGCATCAGCGTCGCGATGAAGTTCCGCATCTGCCGTACCCGCAGCGCCGTCACCCCGGGGTCGTCGGTCTCGCCCTCGGCCCCGCAGTTCCAGGACCGGTTGTGGCTCTCCCCGTCCCGGTTGTCCTCGCCGTTCGCCGCGTTGTGCTTCTCGTTGTAGGAGACCAGGTCCCGCATCGTGAAGCCGTCGTGGCAGGTGACGAAGTTGATGGAGGCCAGCGGGCGCCGCCCGTCGTCCTGGTACAGGTCGGACGAGCCGGTCAGCCGGGACGCGAACTCCGCGAGCGTCCGCGGCTCGCCCCGCCAAAGGTCCCGGACGGTGTCCCGGTACTTGCCGTTCCACTCGGTCCACAGCGGCGGGAAGTTCCCCACCTGGTAGCCGCCCTCCCCGACGTCCCAGGGCTCGGCGATCAGCTTCACCTGGGAGACCACGGGGTCCTGCTGGACGAGGTCGAAGAACGACGACAGCCGGTCCACCTCGTGGAACTGCCGGGCCAGCGTGGCCGCGAGGTCGAAGCGGAACCCGTCGACATGCATCTCGGTGACCCAGTACCGCAACGAGTCCATGATCAGCTGGAGTACGTGCGGCGACCGCATGAGCAGGGAGTTCCCCGTGCCCGTGGTGTCCATGTAGTAGCGCGGATCGTCCGTGAGCCGGTAGTACGAGGAATTGTCGAGGCCCTTGAAGGAGAGGGTCGGGCCCAGGTGGTTGCCCTCGGCGGTGTGGTTGTAGACCACGTCGAGGATCACCTCGATCCCCGCCTCGTGCAGCGCCCGGACCGCCGACTTGAACTCCAGCACCTGCTGCCCCCGGTCGCCCCAGGAGGCGTACGCGTTGTGCGGGGCGAAGAAGCCGATCGTGTTGTAGCCCCAGTAGTTGCCGAGCCCCATGTCGGCCAGCCGATGGTCGTTCACGAACTGGTGTACGGGCATCAGCTCCAGCGCCGTGACACCCAGCCCGGTGAGGTGCTCGATGATCGCGGGATGCGCGAGCGCCGCGTACGTACCGCGCAGCTCCTCCGGCAGCCCCGGGTGCCGCATGGTGAGGCCCTTGACATGGGCCTCGTAGATCACCGTGTGGTGGTACTCGGTGCGGGGCCGCCGGTCGTCGCCCCAGTCGAAGTAGGGGTTGACCACGACCGAGGTCATCATGTGCGGGGCCGAGTCGAGGTCGTTGCGCTCCTCCGGCGCCCCGAAGTGGTAGCCGTACACCTCCTCCCCCCACTTGACCGAGCCGCTGATGGCACGCGCGTACGGGTCGAGGAGCAGCTTCGCGGAGTTGCAGCGCAGCCCGCGCTCCGGCGCGTACGGGCCGTGCACACGGAAGCCGTACCGTTGCCCGGGCATCACGCCGGGCAGGTACGCGTGCCGCACGAACGCGTCCGTCTCGCGCAGTTCGACCGCCGTCTCGGAGCCGTCGTCGTCCAGCAGACACAGCTCGACTCGGTGCGCGGCCTCCGAGAAGACCGCGAAGTTGGTACCGGCGCCGTCGTACGTGGCGCCGAGCGGATACGCCTGTCCAGGCCAGACCTGCATGGATACGACTCTTCCAGTTGTCGCGCGCCGCCGGGGGCCACTCCGGGGGGAGTCTCCCCCAAAGTGATGGAACCTCCTAGGACATACGTCTCTCCTGCCCAGTGGTGGACGGATCGTGACGCTCCGCGGGCGGCCGGTATCGGCCCCCGGCCCCCGGTCCCCCGGCCGGCCGCTATGAAACAGCTCACTCCCCGGGCGGTCGCGCGCCGGAACGGCCAAGTCACGGGCGGTAGTTGGGAAACGACCTGTCCATCCGGCTGTATCGTCACCCGCTACCGGAGTACCCTTCCTTGATCGTTGAGTAGGGGTGAGCTCGGGGGAGCGGAAGGCGGTGCGTGGGTGGGCTCGGGAGGGCTGGAGCTGCCTCCTGGTGACGCGGGCGACACGGGTCACGAGGGGAACTCCACAGATGTCCCACCCGGCGCGGTGTCCCTGGCGCGGCCGATGGAGATGGGGTCCATCGGCCCGGAACTGGACTGGAACGCCGACGCCTGGCTCGAAGTGCGTACGCGCGCCCAGCGAGCCGGCCGCGCCTACATCTGGCTGAACCTCGTCGAACAGCGGCTGCGCGCCGTGGTGGCCGCCGTGCTGCGGCCCATCTACGAGCCCGTCCACGGCGACGACTGGGTGGTGGCCGCCGCCGGGCCCGCCGGACAGGAGTGGGTGCAGCGGGCCGTCGCGGTCCGTGAGGTCAGTCGCCGCAAGGGCTATCTGCTCGACCCCGCCGACGACAACGTGCTCAGCTTCCTCACCCTGCCGCAGCTGCGCGAGCTGATGGTGCAGCACTGGCCCTGCTTCGAGCCGTACGTCGACGAGCGGCGCGACGTGGAACTGGCGCTCGACGAGCTGGAGGTCACCCGCAACGTCGTCTCCCGCAACCGGGCCCTGTCCGGGACCGTCCTCGCCCAGGCGGAGCGCGCCTCGGCGAAGCTGCTGGAGATCCTGGGCGCGGGCAGCGACGTGCCCTCCGCGCGCCGGCTGCCCGTCGACGCGGTCGAGGACCTGGTCGGCGACCGGTACGCGGACGTCGTCGGCGTCCACCCCGACCGGGTGCGGCTGCTGCGGCAGTTCCCCGCCGAGGACCTCTTCGGCGGCGCCCGCCGCCTCGACGCCATCGGCATAGGCCTGAACCTCCTCGTGCAGAACTTCTCCGGCCGGCGGCTGGTCCGGCTGGCCGACGGGGGCTGCCGGGTACGGCTGCTGTTCCTCAACCCCGCGTCCAGCGCGGTCAAGCGACGCGAGCGCGAACTCGGCATAAAGCGCGGCGAGTTGAGTCGCGCCGTGGAGATGAACATCCTCCATATGCGCCGGGTCCGCTCCCGGCTCCGCGACCCCGGCGCCTTCGAGATCCAGGTCTTCGACGAGACCCCGCGCTTCACCGCCTACCTCGTCGACGGCGACGGCACGGACGGGGTCGCGGTCGTCCAGACCTATCTGCGGCGCACCCGGGGCATGGAGGCGCCGGTCCTCGTCCTGCGCGGCGGCAACCGGGTCCTCAAGGCGGACGACCATGGCGAAGTCGGGCTTTTCGATACATACCGCGAGGAGTTCGAAGTGGCGTGGGCGGACTCCCGGCCGGTGTCGTGAACGCCTGTCGAGGGGCCAAGCGGAATGCGGTCCTCGGATTGTCAGTGGCCCATGCGATGGTGGTGGTCACTGGGGGAAAGCACCACCAAGAAGGGGGGCCAGCATGGGTTGGCACCGGCAGCTGCTGATCGGCTTCGACCTGGAGACCACCGGGACGGACCCGCGCGAGGCGCGGATCGTCACGGGCGCGGTGATCGAGGTCAGGGACGGGGAGCCGGTCGGACACCGGGAATGGCTCGCCGATCCGGGCATGGAGATCCCGGAGGAGGCGGTGGCGGTGCACGGCATCACCAACGCCCGCGCGACGGCCGAGGGCAGACCGGCCGACCAGGTCGCCGACGCCATCGCCGACGTCCTCGTCTCCTACTGGAAGACGGGCGTCCCGGTCGTGGCGTACAACGCGGCCTTCGATCTGACCCTGCTCTCCGCCGAGCTGCGCCGGTACGCCCTGCCGTCCCTGCGCGACCGCCTCGGCGGCCTCGACCCGGCACCGGTGATCGACCCGTACACGATCGACCGCTCCGTGGACCGCTACCGCCGGGGCAAGCGCAACCTCGAAGCGGTCTGCGGGGAGTACGGAGTGCCGCTGGACGCCGCGCACGACGCGTCCGCCGACGCCCTGGCCGCCGCCCGGCTCGCCCGCGCGATAGCCGAGCGCCATCCGAAGGTCGCGGGCCTCGGCCCGGCCGCGCTGCACCTCCGTCAGATCGAGTGGTACGCGGAGTGGGCCGCCGACTTCCAGGCCTTCCTCCGCCGCAAGGGCGACCCCGAAGCGGTTGTGGACGCGACCTGGCCGCTACGCGAACTGGAGGACGAAACGGTATGAGCGCCAACGAGATCTCCCTGCGCGAAGTACGGGACGGCGACCTGCCGTTCTTCTGGGAGCACGCGTCCGACCCCGAGGCACAGCGGATCGCCGCCTTCACCGGGGAGTACCACTCCGACCGGGGCCTCTTCGACAGTCACTGGGCGAAGATCCGCGCCAACCCCGACATCCTGACCCGCACGGTGGTCGCCGACGGCGAGGTCGTCGGCAACGCGGCGGTCTACGGCCCGCCGGACGAACGCGAGGTCACCTACTGGATCGACCGCGCCCACTGGGGCCGGGGCATCGCCACCGCCGCCCTCACCGCCCTGCTCGACCTGGACCCCACCCGGCCGCTGCACGCCCACGCCGGCGCCGACAACACGGGCTCGGTCCGTGTCCTCGAGAAGTGCGGCTTCGTCGTCACCGGCCACAAGCGCGGCTTCGCCCTGGCCCGTGACGCCGAGATCGACGTAGTGGTGCTCATACTCCGGGCCGGCTGAGCCGGGAGCCGCACGGCCGGGCGCCGCTCAGAACGGATACCAGCGGACCGTCTCGTCCCCGTCGCGCAGCGAGGCGACCCGGCGTTCGAACTCGGCCAGTGCCTTGGGGTTGCTCGGCGCGTGCTGGGCGACCCAGGCACAGCTGGCCGTCTCCCGGGCACCCCGCAGCACGGAACAGCCGTCCCACTCCCGTACGTCCCAGCCGTAGGCGGCCGTGAAGGTGTCGTACTCCTCGGCCGGCAGCCCGTACCGGTCGTGGGAGAGGGCCATGACGACGAGGTCGTGTTCGCGGAGGTCGCCGGAGAAGGTCTCCAGGTCGACGAGGACCGGCCCGTCGGGACCGATGTGGACGTTGCGGGGGAGTGCGTCGCCGTGCACGGCACCCGGCGGCAGCTGCGGGACGAGCGCCGCCGCGGCTGCCGCGAAGCCGTCGCGGCGTGCCCGGAGACAGTCCGCGTCCGCCGGGTCGATCGCGTCCCCGGCGAGCCGCAGCCAGCGCTCCACCCCGCCCAGGAGTTCACGGCGGGGCAGCGCGAAGGGAGGGGTAGGCAGGGCGTGGACCAGCCGTAGGAGTTCGGCCAAATCACGGGCGCCGGCGGGGCGTACGGCGTCGGGCAGGCGGTGCCACACCGTCACCGGGTGCCCCTCGACGAGCAGTGCCTCCGGCTCGGCGGCGCGCACCGCCGGGACGCCCGCCCCGGCGAGCCAGCCCGCGATGGTCAGTTCGCGGCGGGCCCGGTCCAGGAGTTCGGCGTCGCGGCCCACCTTGACCACCAGGTCACCGGCGGCGAACACCGCGTTCTCGCCCAGCGCGAGCAGCCGCGCCTCCCCGGCCCCGGCGGGCAGCACACCGGCCGCGACCAGTACCTCCCGGGCCCCTGCCTCGTCCATCCTTCGCCTCCGTGTCCGTACCGCCGATGCCCCTGCCCGGGGCATCCAGTTCACGCCATCCGCCGCACAGTCTCGCATTCGCACAGGTCGGGCCCTGTGCGCGGTGCCTTGACGCCCTGTCATGGCCTCAGCACCATGACGGACATGACCTTGGCGACCGCGAAGCCGCGACGCCCGCGACCGGCCAAGCGGCGCGCCCCGGCGGACGGCCGGGACCGGCGTCTGCTCGACCACGGCGCCTGGTTCCTCGTCCTGCCCGCCCTGATCCCCATCCTGGTGCTGAGCGTCGGACCGCTGCTCTACGGCATCGCGCTGGCGTTCACCGACGCCCAGTCCGGGCGGACCGAGCCGACCCGGTGGATCGGCACCCTCAACTTCCAGGACCTGCTGCACGACACCCTGTTCTGGGAGTCGTTCCGCATCGGCCTGCTCTGGGCGGTCGGTGTCACCGTCCCGCAGTTCCTTCTCGCCCTCGGCCTCGCGCTGCTCCTCAACGAGCCCCTGCGGCTGCGCTGGCTGGCGCGGGCGCTGGCGATCATCCCCTGGGCGATGCCCGAGGTGGTCGTCGGCATCATGTGGCGGCTCGTCTACAACCCCGACGCGGGCATCCTCAACGAGACGATCCGCGACCTGGGCCTCGGCGACGGCCGGGACTGGCTGAGCGGACTGGCCACCGCCCTGCCCGCCGTCATCGTGGTCGGCGTCTGGGCGGGCATGCCCCAGACCACCGTCGCCCTTCTCGCCGGCCTGCAGAACACCCCGCGCGAACTGCACGAGGCCGCCGCGATGGACGGCGCGGGCGCCTGGCGCCGCTTCCGCACGGTCACCTGGCCCGCCCTCAGACCCGTCGCCCTCGCGATCACCGCGCTCAACCTGATCTGGAACTTCAACTCCTTCGCCCTGGTCTACGTCCTGACCAACGGCGGCCCGGGCGGCCGCACCCGCCTGCCGATGCTCTTCGCCTACGAGGAGGCCTTCCGCTACGGGCAGTTCGGGTACGCGGCGGCGATGGGCTGTGTGATGGTCGCGGTGATCTCGATCGTCCTGGCGTTCGTGCTGGTGGGCCGACTGCGACGGGGTGAGGGCAAGTGAGGACCAGCAGAGCCGCTCGCACCGGCCAGTACCTGGCCCTTCTCGCGTATCTCGTCTTCCTCGCGTTCCCGTTCCTCTGGCTGGTCTCCACCGCCTTCAAACCGGCCCGCGAACTGGGCAGTCTCCACCCGACCTGGATCCCGGAGGACCCCACCCTCGCCAACTTCCGCCAGGCCTTCGACGAACAGCCCCTGCTCCAGGCCGCGTTCAACTCGTTCCTCGCGGCGCTCGGCGCGGCCGTCGTCGCCGTACTGATCGCGACCCCGATGGCGTACGTGATGGCCCGGCACCGCACGACGCTGTCGCGGATGGCGACCGGGTGGGTGGTGGTCAGCCAGGCGTTCCCGTTCGTGCTGGTGATCATCCCGCTGTTCCTGGTGCTGAAGAACCTCCGGCTGATCAACTCCCTGCCCGGACTGATCATGGTGTACGTGGTGTGGGCGTTGCCGTTCGCGCTGTGGATGCTCGTCGGCTACGTCCGGGCCGTGCCCGCCGAGCTGGAGGAGGCGGCGGCGGTCGACGGGGCCGGGAAGCTGCGGACGCTGTTGTCGGTGACGGCGCCGCTGCTGGCACCCGGCATCGTGGCGACGGCGCTGTTCGCGTTCATCACCGCCTGGAACGAGTTCTTCTTCGCGCTGGTCCTGCTGAAGACCCCGGAGAAGCAGACCCTGCCGGTCGTGCTCACCCACTTCATCGGCGCGGAGGGCGTGGCCGACCTCGGCCCGCTGGCGGCGGCGGCCTTCCTCGCGACACTCCCGTCCCTGGTCGTCTTCGCGGTCATCCAGAGACGGATCACGGGCGGCATGCTCGCCGGGGCGGTGAAGAGCTGATGCGCGCACGACGACTCGTCGCGGCCCTGCTGCTGTGGGCCCTCGCCGCCGGCTGCACCGGCGGTGAGGGCACCTCCGACGACGGCCGGGTGACCCTCCGCTTCCAGTCCCTGGCCTGGCAGGAGGAGTCCGTCGCCGTCAACAAGGAGCTGGTGAAGGAGTGGAACGCCACCCACCCCGGTGTCGAGGTCGAGTACGTACAAGGGAGTTGGGACAGCGTCCACGACCAGCTGCTCACCTCCTTCGAGGGCGGTGAGGCGCCCGACATCATCCATGACGCCTCCGACGACCTCGCGGACTTCGCGTACGGCGGCTACCTCGCCGATCTGCGCGAGCTGCTGCCGGAGCGGCTGAAGTCGGACATCCCGCGCCGCAGTTGGGAGACGACGACGTTCGGGGACGGTGTCTACGGGGTGCCGTTCCTCCAGGAGCCGAGGGTGCTGATCGCCAACGCGACGTGGCTGCGCGAGGCGGACGTGCGCGTTCCGACGCCGGAGGACCCGTGGACCTGGGAGGAGTTCAGGGCGGTCGCGAAAGAGCTGAGCGGGGACGGCAGGTACGGGGTGGCCTGGCCGCTGAAGGAGCCGGTGTCGGCCACGCTGAACCTCTCCCTCTCGGCGGGCGGACAGCTCTTCCACCGGGACGCGGAGGGCAAGGTCGAGGTCCGCTTCGAGGCGGCCGACGCGGTCGTCCCGCAGACCGTGCACGACGAGGTGAACACCGACGGGAGCGCGCCCCGCACCACGCTCGGCATGGGCGGCTCCGACACCCTGCCCGGCTTCTTCGGCGGCAAGTACGCGATGGTTCCGCTCGGCTTCTCGTACCGTCAGCAGATCGTGCAGCAGGCTCCCGAGGGCTTCGAGTGGCAGGTGCTGCCCGCGCCGGCCGGGGCGGAGGGGCTTGCGCAGGGGGTCAGTCCGCAGACGCTGTCCGTCGCCGAGGACAGTCCGCACCGGCGGGAGGCCGTCGCGTTCATCGACTTCCTCCTCCGCCCGGACAACATGGTCCGCCTCGCCCTCGGGGACTGGATGCTCCCGACCGGCACGGAGGCCCTCCGGGATCCGGCCCTGCGTACGGCGGAGGACGACTGGGCCACGGGGACGGCGCTGTCCGCGTACCTCCGCTCCGCGCCCGCGCAGTCCGTACGCGGGTACCCGGAGTGGAAGGACAAGGTCGCCACGCCCGCGTACCAGGAGTACTACAGCGGGGCGATCGGTCTGGGTGAGCTGCGCAGACGCCTGGAGCGGGACGGGAACCTGGTGCTCGCGCGGTACCAGCGCTAGGGGGGTGGTTGGGTGCGCTGTCGGCTGCCGGCCCGGTGGGGCTTCTCGCGCAGTTCCCCGCGCCCCTGAAAAGCCGGGGCTGCGCCCCATGCTTTTCACCCTGCAGCCCCGTCGACTTTTTAGGCCCGCAGCCCCGTCGCCCCTTCAGGCCCGCAGCCCGTCGCCTTTTCAGGCTCGCAGCCCCATCGCCTTTCAGGCCCGGAGGGCCGTGGTCTTTCAGGCCCGCAGGGCCTGGTTTTTTAGGGGCGCGGGGAACTGCGCGAGAAGCCCCACCGACCCGCACTCGACGACGCACCCGAAAGTGCGACCACAAAAACCCGGTTGCACGATACGTCTCGTCTCGCGTACCGTCGGGTTCATGACCTCCCACATCGCCATGTTCTCCATCGCCGCCCACGGCCACGTGAACCCCAGCCTCGAAGTGATCCGAGAGCTGGTGGCCCGGGGTCACAGGGTGACGTACGCGATCCCGCCGGCCTTCGCCGAGAAGGTCGCGGAGACCGGCGCCGAACCGAAACCCTGGCACTCGACCCTGCCCGGCCCCGACGCCGACCCCGAGGCGTGGGGGAGCACGCTCCTCGACAACGTGGAACCCTTCCTGGACGACGCCATCCAGGCCCTGCCCCAGCTCATCAAGGCGTACGAGGGCGACGAACCCGACCTCGTGCTCCACGACATCACCTCCTACCCCGCGGCCGTCCTAGCCCACCGCTGGGGCGTCAAGGCGATCTCCCTCTCCCCGAACCTGGTCGCCTGGACCGGCTACGAGGAAGAGGTCGCCGAACCCATGTGGGCCGAACCGAAGAAGACCGAACGCGGCCGGGCGTACTACGCCCGCTTCGAGGCCTGGCTGAAGGAGAACGGGATCACCGAGCACCCCGACCCCTTCCTCGGCCGCCCCGAACGCTCCCTCGTCCTCATCCCGAAGGCACTCCAGCCGCACGCCGACCGGGTCGACGAGCGCCACTACACCTTCGTCGGCGCCTGCCAGGGCGACCGCGCGGCACAGGGCGACTGGACCCGCCCCGCCGACGCGGAGAAGGTGCTGCTCGTCTCGCTGGGCTCGTCCTTCACCAAGCAGCCCGACTTCTACTGGGAGTGTGTGAAGGCCTTCGGTGACCTCCCCGGCTGGCACATGGTGCTCCAGGTCGGCCGGCACGTCGACCCGGCCGAGCTGGGCGAGATCCCGGCCAACGTGGAGGTGCGGGACTGGGTGCCGCAGCTGGCGATCCTGAAACAGGCCGACGCCTTCATCACCCATGCGGGCGCCGGCGGCAGTCAGGAGGGCCTCGCCACCGCCACGCCGATGGTCGCCGTACCGCAGGCCGTCGACCAGTTCGGCAACGCCGACATGCTCCAGGCGCTCGGGGTGGCCCGCCATCTGCCCAAGGAGGAGGCGACGGCCGAGGCTCTGCGCGAGGCGGTCCTCGCCCTCGTCGACGATCCCGAAGTGGCCCGCAGGCTCCAGGGGGTCCAGCGGGAGATGGCGGCGGAGGGCGGCACCCGTCAGGCCGCCGACCTCATCGAGGCGGAGCTTCGTACCCCGCTCCGGACCCCCTGATAGCGGGGCAAGCCGGTTGGTTCCACGCTTACCGTGAAATCCCGGAACTATTTAGGTCACAGTCGGATCACTCGGTAACGCTCAGGTAACGCCCGGTCCGCGCGGAACGCGCACTGACTCTGTTACCGGGTTCGACCGTTACCCCCTCCGAAAGGTTGTGTTCGACACTTCTTGTTCCTCGTGTGAACGACTTCCAAGCTGGGAGTGAATTCCATTCGAACGCCAGGAAGTTGACCCATGCGCCGAGACATACCCGACCTCGCGGAAGTGCGCCGCGTCACGCAGAAGAAGCGGGACGCCTGGTGGACGGTGCTGCTCGTCGACCCGGTCGCCACCCCGCTGGTACGGCTGACGGCGAAGTACACGAGGATCACGCCCAACCAGCTGACCTGGGGCGCCTTCCTGCTGGGTCTGGTCTCGGCCGGCTTCTTCGCGCTGGGCGACTGGCGCTGGCTGATCGCCGGCGCCGTCGTCTACCACCTGAGCTTCATCCTCGACTGCATGGACGGCAAGGTCGCCCGGCTCACCGGCCAGGGCTCGGTGTTCGGCGCCTGGCTCGACTTCGTCTTCGACCGGGTCCGGGTCGCCGCGTGCTCGGTGGCCCTGATGGCCGGGCAGTACCACCGCACCGGCGACACGCTCTACATCTGGCTCGCCGCCGCCGTCATCGGCTGCGACGCGCTGCGCTACATCAACTCCCTGGAGACCTTCAAGGTCCGCCACACCATGCGCAAGCAGATCAAGGCCCGGCTCCGCGAGGCCCGCCGCGCCGAGAACGGGCGGGAACTCGCCTTCATGGAGGACCTGCTGCGCGAGAACCCCGAGGCCGACATCGAGCAGGACCTGCGCACGGCCGCCGCCGAGGTCACCCAGGCCGCGCCGCAGGCCCAGGTCGTCGACCTGCACCAGGAGTTCCGCCGCCGCTTCCCCGCGTATCTGCGCGTCCGCTCCTTCCTGCTGCGGCACCGCGTCCGCCCGCATCTGATCAGCGGCATCGAGTTCCAGATGGGCGTCTTCATGATCGGCCCGATCATCGACGCGGTGCTGACGACGACCATCGTCTCCGGCGTCCTGCTCCTCGTCTTCGAACTGGCCATCGTCTACAAACTGCTGCTCTCCACCCGCGACTTCACCCGCACCCTCGACTCCTTCGACCGGGGAGACATGCGGGGGGACGTGGCCAGGGCGGCCTGAGCCGACGGACGACAGACGGGGGCCGGGGTGGTGACACCACCCCGGCCCCCGGCCACGCTCGGGCCCCGATCAGACCCGTACCCGCGCACCCTCCCTGGCCGGCGGCAGCGGGTCCGGCCCCGGCTCCGGGGACTCGTCGTGGGTGAGGTCCGGCAGCCGGTTCAGCCACTTCGGCAGATACCAGTTGCGCTCGCCGAGCAGGGCCATCACCGCCGGGAGCAGTACACCCCGGATGATCGTCGCGTCGATGAGGACGGCCGCCGCCAGGCCCACACCCATCTGCTTCATGGATTGCATGGAGAGCGTCCCGAAGATCGCGAAGACGGCGACCATGATGACGGCGGCGCTGGTCACGACCCCGGCCGTGGTGACCACCCCGTGCCGGATCGCCTCCTTCGTCGTACGGCCCTTGAGTCGCGCCTCACGGATCCGCGAGACCACGAACACGTGGTAGTCCATCGACAGCCCGAACAGGATCACGAACAGGAACAGCGGCAGCCAGGTGATGATGGCGCCGACACCCTCCGCGCCCACCAGCGAGGCACCCCAGCCGTGCTGGAAGACCGCGACGAGGATGCCGTACGCGGCGCCCACCGACAGCAGGTTCAGCACGATCGACGTGATCGCGATCGTCAGCGAGCGGAACGACAGCAGCATCAGCAGGAAGGCGAAGACCACGACGAAGGCGAAGACCGGGACGACCGAGCCGACCAGCTGGTCGTTGAAGTCCTGGTTGCCCGCGACCTGCCCGGTGACCGGCGCCTCGACACCGTCGACCTTGCCGAGCGTGGCGGGCCGTACCTCGTCGCGCAGCTTGTCCAGACTCGCGCCGGCCTTGTCCTGGTCGGAGCCGCCGACCAGCGGCACATACACGAAGGCCACGTTCTGGGCGTCGTGCACCTTGATCTCCACCGGGCCGCGCGAGGCGCCCGAGGCGACGGCCTCCGCCTTGAAGTCCGCCAGCGCCGCCCGCACCTCGGGCGCGTTGATGTCCTCGGCCTTCACGACCACCTCGGCCGGCTCGGAACCGCCCGGGAAGGCCTCGTTGACCCGGTTGTAGGTCTGCACGATCGGCAGCGAGTCGCCGAACTCCTGGTCCAGCGTGAGGTTCTGCGTCTTCATCCCGAGCGCGGGCGCGGCCACGGCGAGCAGCGCGCCCGTCGCGACGGCCAGCGACAGCGCCGGCTTGGCGAGGACGACCCGCAGCACGGCGTTCCAGAAACGGCTCTCCGCACCGTCGCCCGCGGAACGGCCGTTCCTCCGCCGCTTCTCCGGGTGCAGGAAGGGGATACGGCCCTTCTCGACCCGCCCGCCCAGCAGCGACAGCAGCGCCGGCAGCACCGTGACCGACCCGACCATCGCGACGGCGACGACCATCAGCGAGGCCAGGCCCATCGCCTCGAACTCGGCGAGCCCGGTGAACAGCATGCCCGCCATCGCCACACACACCGTGACACCGGAGACGATGATGGCGCGGCCACTGGTCGCGGCGGCCACCCGCAGCGCGGTCTGCGGATCCCGGCCCGCCGCGCGCTCCTCGCGCTCCCGGCGCAGATAGAACAGGCAGTAGTCCACGCCGACGGCCAGACCCACCAGCAGCATCACGGAGTTGGCGGTGTCGCTCATCGGGATCGCATGGCTGACGATGGCCATCAGACCCATCGTCGCCATGATCGCGGTGACCGCGAGCGCCACCGGCAGCAGCGCCGCGACGACCGCGCCGAACGCGATCAGCAGAATGCCGAGCGCCACCGGCACCGCCGAGTACTCGGCCTTCTTGAAGTCGTCCCCGAACGCGTCGTCGAACGTCTTCATCATCGAGGCGCCGCCGATCTCCTCGATCCGCAGCGTCCCGTGCTCCTTCTGCACCCCCTCGACGGCCTTCAGCACCGGCTCGATCCGTTCGCCCGCGGTGTCCGACGCGCCCCGCACGTCGAACTGCACCAGCGCGCTGCGCCCGTCCTCCGAGATCGTCCGCGTGTCGTACGGCGAGGTCACGTCCGTGACCTTCCCCGTGCCCTCGACGGCCTTCATCACATCGTCCACGGCGGCCCGGAACGCGGCGTCCGTGGCCTTGACGCCGTCGTCCTTCGCCTGGATCAGCACCGTCTCACCGGCGGGCTCCTCGATCCCCGCCTTCTCGACGATATGGGCCGCCGTGCTGGTCTCCCCCTTGAGCTGGTCGCTGTCCTTGACCTCGACCGAGCCCATCGCCGAGCCGATCCCCATCGTCAGCGCCACGAACAGCAGCCAGATCCCGACGGCCGCCCAGCGGTGCCGGGCGCTCCAGCCGCCCGCCCGCGCGGCGACCCCCCGCACCCGTATGTCTCCGTCAGCCATCGCCGACCAGTCCCCTCGTCGCCGGGTGACGGCCCCCTGCCGTCGCCCTTCACTTCGAAGGTATGGGCCGGATAAGGGCATCGCTTCGTACTGTCCGGTGAACCCCGGCGCCTACGACTCATCCGCTCGGACCGCACCTCCTCCCCACCAAGGAGGACAGCGACCCCCTACACCTATCCGCGCCTCTCAGGGCCCCTCCTCAGGGTGCCCGCGCCCTGCCGTGCCTATCGTGACCCCATGACGACGACGTACGCGGCGCTCCTGCGCGGAATCAACGTGGGCGGCAACAAGAAGGTCCCCATGGCCGACCTCCGCACCCTCCTGACCGGCCTCGGCCACACCGGCGTGGCCACCTACCTCCAGAGCGGCAACGCCGTCCTCACCAGCGACCACGGCGACGAGACATCCCTCGCCACCGAGATCACCGCCGCCATCGAGAACGACTTCGGCTTCACCGTCGACGTCCTGGTCCGCGACCACGCCTACCTGAAGGCCGTTCGCGACGCCTGCCCGTTCCCGGCGGCGGAACTGGAGGGCAAGCAACTGCACGTGACGTATCTGTCGGAGACGGCGGACGCGAGCCGCTTCGAGGAGATCGACCAACCGGCCTTCCTCCCCGAGGAGTTCAGGCTCGGAGACCGCGCGCTGTACCTGTACGCCCCCGAGGGCCTCGGCCGCTCCAAGCTCGCGGAGACCCTGGCGAAGCCGCGCTTCCTGAAAGGCCTGATCGGCACGTCCCGCAACTGGAACACGGTGACGAAACTGGTGGAGCTGACCGCGGCCGGCTGACTGTCGCGTTTGTTCAAGAGGGTCGGGCGGGCCGTGCCTAGCGTGAGGCGCATGAACAACCACGACGCCTTTCCGTACATGGTCGAATGCGCCGCCGAGGCGTCCCGGATCGCCCGGGACGTCACGGCGGACCAGCTCGCCCACCCCACCCACTGCGGCGACTGGGACGTCCGCGCCCTGGTCAACCACTGGGTCCTCTACACCTCGCACGGCCTGGAGCACCGCGCCCTGCGCAAGCCCCTCCCCGACGAGCTGACGCAGCGCGACTTCACCGCCGACCCCGACTGGGCCGACGCCTATGCCGCCCAGCTGGACCGCGCGGTCACCGCCTGGGCCGACCCGTCCCTCTGGGAGGGCGACATCGACCTCGGCATGGGCCCCCTGCCCGCCGCCGATCTCGCCGGCATGATCATCAAGGAGATGGCCGTCCACGGCTGGGACGTCGCGGCGGCCACGGGCGGACACTTCCGGATCTCGGACCCGGCCGCCCGCTTCGTTCTGGGCGTCGTGGAGACCCACGGCGCCCTCTACCGCCAGTACGACGGCTTCGCGGACCCCGTCCCGGTCCCGGCCGACGCACCGGTGTTCGACAGGGCGTTGGCGTCGAGCGGCCGGGACCCGAAACTCGGCGGATGAGATGACAGGAACGCACGCGCCGGGCCGGGAGGGCCCCGAGCCTTGAGCACCGGGCCCTGAGTACCCGGCCCTGAGGCACGGGCCCTGATTCAGGCGCTGGCGACGACCCTGGTCGGCAGCAGCGCCTTCACGGACGCCTCGTCGTAGCGGCGCAGCAGCAGCCGGGCCACCTCCGGCGCCGGGCCCAGGACGTCGGCGAGGACGTCCGCCCCGGCCGCGCCCCGCGCGATGCGGTCCGGGAGCCGGCCGGGGGCGAGGACGTACGGCGCCACGGCCACCCGTTCGCAGCCGAGCGCGCGCAGTTCCCGTACGGCGTCTTCGGTGCGGGGGAGTGATGCGGAGGCGAACGCGGGTCGCACGGCGCACCAACCGGTGTGCCACCACTCCCGCGCGATGTCGGCGATCACCGCGATCGCCTCCGGGTCGGAGGACCCCGCCGAGGCCAGCACGACCCCGGTCGAGGACTTGTCGGCGGGGCTCAACCCCTCCTCGTACAAACGGCGTTCGAGGGCCGACCGCAGCAGGGGCGAGGGGCCCAGTACCTCCGCCTGGCGGACGCGCAGGCTCGGCGGGGCCTCCCGCAGGACGGCCGGGATGTCGGCCTTGGCGTGGAAGGCGCGGGTCAGGAGCAGCGGCAGGGCCACCACGTCCCGGACGCCCTCCGCCGCCAGCGACTCCAACACCCCTTGCACGGAAGGGACGTTGAAGTCCAGGAAGCCGGTCTCCACGCGCAGCCCGGGGCGCAGCGCCCGCACCCGCCGGACGAGGGCGTGCACGGTCGCGGCGTGCCGCGGGTCGCGGCTGCCGTGGGCGACGACGAGGAGGACCGGCTTCCTGGACCTGGGGAACACGCGGATCAGCTCTTCACCAGCAGACCGCGACTGCGCAGCACCCAGCGCTCCAGCGGGCTGAAGATCAGCAGGTCGATGGCGATACCGACGATCAGGATGAGGAAGATGGCCAGGAACACCTGCGGCATGCTGCTGTTGGTGCGGCCCGCCTCCAGCATCTGGCCGAGGCCCGAGCCGATGTCGGGAGCCTTGGCGATGATCTCGGCGGCCATCAGCGAACGCCAGGAGAACGCCCAGCCCTGCTTCAGACCGGCCACATAGCCGGGCAGCGCGGCCGGCATCACGATGTACCAGGTGCCCTTCAGCCCGGTCGCGCCCAGGGTGCGGCCGGCCCGCAGGAACAGCGGTGGCACCTGGTCAATGCCGGACACCAGACCGTTGGCGATCGACGGGACCGCGCCGAGCAGGATGACCGTGTACATCACCGACGGCTCCAGGCCCAGCCACACCACCGCGGCCGGCACCCACGCCACCGACGGCAGCGACTGCAGACCGGAGAGGATCGGACCGATCGCCGCGCGGACGACCCGGACCCGGGCCACCAGCAACCCCAGCGGGGTGCCGATCGCCAGGGCCGCGAGGAAGCCGAGCAGACCGCGGGAGACGCTGGTCCAGATGGATTCCAGGAGCGTGCCCTGCAACCAGGCCTGCCGGACCTCGTCCCACACCGCGGAGGGTGCGGGCAGCTTGTAGGCCGGCGCGACCTCCGCCAGGACGAGGAGCTGCCAGACCGCCAGCACCAGGGCGATCGCGGTGATCGGCGGCAGCACCTTCTGGACGAGGACCTGACGCAGCGGCGGACGCCCGGTCTGCACCGAGTCCAGCGCGTCGAGGCCCGCCTCCAGCCCGGCGAGATCGTCGGAATCCCCGGCGTTCCTGCCGTTCTTGCCGGGGCCGGCGTCGCTCGTGGTCTCAGTGCTGGCCATGGCGGCGGATCTCCTTGCGCAGTTCTTCGGTGATCTCGACGGACAGCTCCGCCACGGCGGTGTCCTCGATGCGGCGCGGCTGCGGAATGCCCACGGTCCACTCGCGGGCCACCCGGCCGGGGCGCGAGGACAGCAGCACGACCCGCTCGGCGAGCCGCACCGCCTCGCGCACGTTGTGCGTCACGAACAGCACCGAGACCCGTGTCTCGCTCCAGATCCGGGTCAGCTCGTCGTGGAGCACGTCCCGGGTGATGGCGTCGAGCGCGGCGAACGGCTCGTCCATCAGCAGCAGTTTGCTCTCCTGCGCCAGGGCGCGGGCCAGGGCGACCCGCTGGCGCATACCGCCGGACAGCTCGTGCACCCGCTTGTCGTAGGCGCCCTGGAGCCGGACTAGACCGAGCAGTTCCTCGGTCCGCTCGCGACGGTCGTTCTTCGGAACTCCCCTGAGCTTCAGGGCCAGTTCGATGTTCTTGCCCGCGGTCAGCCACGGGAACAGGGCGTGCTCCTGGAACATCAGCGCCGGACGCCCGTCCGTCGTGATGCTGCCGGCCGTCGGGTCGTCGAGACCCGCGACCAGGTTGAGCAGCGTCGACTTGCCGCAGCCCGAGGCCCCCAGGAGGGTGACGAACTCGCCCGGAGCGACATCGAGCGTGATGTCGTCCAGGACGAGCTGCTGCCCGGCGGGCCCGGCGAAGGACTTCGATACGTGCTCGATACGGGCGGCGTGCTCGGCCGCCTGGACGCCGTCGGCGGCCTTGGCGAGTGCGGTGGCCATGGTCGTCACCTCCTGGGAACTCATCGGACCAACTCAGCTGACTTCGTGGTTACTTGACGCCGAGACCCGCGTCGTCGACCTCGTCGTCGCCCTCGGCCTTGAGGACCTTGTTGAGCAGCGACAGGTCATAGATGCCGTCGAGCTTCGGGTTCTCCAGCAGACCGGCCTTGACCGCGTGGTCCGCCTCGGTCTGCAGGGTGGACGCCAGGGGGTCGTTGATGAACTGGATGGACTTCCACGCCGGGTCGAGCACCTCGGCCGGCAGCTCCTTGCCGGAGTCGGCCTTGAGCTGGGCGTTGGCCGCTGCCTTCGCCGCGTCACCGTCGGAGGCGATGTACGCGTTGGTCTTCACCGAGCCGCGCAGCACGGCCTCGACGACGTCCGGGTGCTCCTTCAGGAACTCCTGGCGCACGATGATGTTCGTGATCACGAACTTCTTGTCCGGCCACAGGTCGGCCTCGTCCAGCAGGACCTTCGCACCCTCGGCGACCAGCTTGGAGGCGGTCGGCTCGGGCACCCAGGCGCCGTCGATGGCGCCGGACTTGTAGGCGTCCGGGGCGACGGAGTTCTCCGTGCGGACCACCGACACATCGCCCTTGCCGGTGCTCGCGTCGACCTTCCAGCCCTGCTCCGCGATCCAGTTGAGGAACGCCACGTCCTGGGTGTTGCCGAGCTGCGGGGTGGCGATCTTCTTGCCCTTGACGTCCTTCAGGGACTTGATCTTGTCCGGGTTGACGACGAGCTTCACTCCGCCGGAGGCCGAACCGCCGATGATGCGCAGGTTGGCGCCGTCGGCCTTGGTGTAGCCATTGATCGCCGGGGAGGGGCCGATCCAGCCGATGTCGATGGAGCCGCCGTTGAGGGCCTCGATCTCGGAGGGGCCGGCGTTGAAGGTCGTGTACTTCGCCTCGGTGCCGCCGAGCTCCTTCTGGAAGAAGCCCTTCTGGATGCCGACGAGGGCGGTGGCATGGGTGAGGTTGCCGAAGTAGCCGATGTTGACGGTGTCGAGACCGTCGATCTTCTCGGCCCCGGCGGCGACCTTGTCGGTCTTGGCCTCGGTCGACTGGGAACCGTAACCGCAAGCGGCGAGAGCGAGCAGGGGCAGCGCGGCGACGGCGGCGAAGGTGCGCCGGAAGGCGGACGAGCGGTGTGCAGGCACGGGAGGTGTTCCTCTCGGAGGCCCGGCGGTCACGGTCTCTCAGGTCGTGGCCGGGAGGTCGGGTTTTCGTCTACGGCGGTGGGGGGTGAGGGCGCGCGAGCGGTGCGCGTACGTCAGCGCACACATCGCGCGACTCCGCCCTGCCCGCTGCCGAGGGCGCCGCTGCCGACCCGGCCGCCCTCCTTCGCGAACGTCGCGTAGTAGTCCACGGGGTTCATGTCAGAAGTCCCACCCGTCGTCCTCGGCCTCGTCCTTGACGGGCTCGGGGGAGGCGAACGACTCGCCGACCATGCCGGCGGTCAGCGTGGTGCCGTCGGAGGGGTCGATCAGGATGAAGGAGCCGGTGCGCCGGGAGTCGGCGTAGGAGTCGACGGGCAGTGCCTCCGCCGTACGGACCTTCACCCGGCCGATGTCGTTGGCGACGAGCTGCCCGGGGTGCGGGTGCAGGGACAGGTCGTCGAGGGTGAGCCGGGACGGGATGTCCTTGACGATCGCCTTGACCGTGCGGGTGCCGTGCTTGAGCAGCACCCGGTGGCCCACCGTCAGCGGCTGGTCGGCCACATGGCAGACGGTCGCCTCGATGTCCTGCGTGGTCGCGGGCGCGTCCTTGCTGGGGACGAGGAGATCGCCGCGCGAGATGTCGATGTCGTCCTCCAGCAGGAGGGTGACCGACTGCGGGGTGTGGGCCGCGTCGACCGGCTCGCCGAGGAGGTCGATGCCCGTGACCTTGGTGGTGCGGCCGGAGGGCAGGACCGTCACCGCGTCGCCGACCCGGAACGTCCCGGCCGCGATCTGGCCCGCGTAGCCCCGGTAGTCCGGGTGCTCGGCGGTCTGCGGCCGGATCACGTACTGCACGGGCAGCCGTGCGTGGCAGTGCGCCAGGTCATGGCTGACCGGGACCGACTCCAGGTGCTCCAGGAAGGTCGGGCCGCCGTACCAGTCCATGTTCGCGGACGGCTCCACCACGTTGTCGCCGGCGAGCGCCGAGATCGGGATGGAGGTGATCTCCGGGACGCCCAGCTCGGACGCGTACGCCGTGAACTCCTCGGCGATCCGCGCGAAGACCTGCTCCTCGTACGCGACCAGGTCCATCTTGTTGACGGCCAGCACCACGTGCGGCACGCGCAGCAGCGCGGCGATCGCGGCGTGCCGGCGCGTCTGCTCGACGACGCCGTTGCGGGCGTCGACCAGGATCACCGTCAGCTCGGCGGTGGAGGCGCCGGTGACCATGTTGCGGGTGTACTGCACATGGCCGGGGGTGTCGGCGAGGATGAACCGGCGCTTGGCCGTGGCGAAGTAGCGGTAGGCCACGTCGATGGTGATGCCCTGCTCGCGTTCGGCCCGCAGTCCGTCGGTGAGCAGCGCGAGGTCCGGGGCGTCCTGGCCACGGCTCGCCGAGGCGCGCTCCACGGCCTCCAACTGGTCGGTGAGGACCGACTTGGAGTCGTGCAGCAGCCGCCCGACGAGGGTGGACTTGCCGTCGTCGACCGAACCGGCGGTCGCGAACCGCAGCAGGGTCGTCTCGGTGAGTTCCGTGGTCGTGGTCATGCCTAGAAGTACCCCTCGCGCTTACGGTCTTCCATCGCGGCCTCGGACATCTTGTCGTCGGCGCGGGTCGCGCCCCGCTCGGTGAGCCGGGAGGCGGCGATCTCGGTGATGACCTGGTCCAGCGTCACCGCGTCCGAGTCCACCGCGCCCGTGCAGGACATGTCCCCCACGGTGCGGTAGCGGACGAGGCGCTTCTCCACGGTCTCGTTGTCCTTGGGGCCGCCCCACTCGCCGGCGGTCAGCCACATCCCGGCCCGCTGGAACACCTCACGCTCGTGCGCGAAGTAGATCTCCGGCAGCTCGATCTTCTCGCGGGCGATGTACTGCCAGACGTCCAGCTCGGTCCAGTTGGACAGCGGGAACACGCGGACGTGCTCACCGGGTGCGTGCCGCCCGTTGTAGAGGTTCCACAGCTCGGGACGCTGGCGCCGCGGGTCCCACTGGGAGAACTCGTCCCGCAGGGAGAACACGCGCTCCTTGGCCCGCGCCTTCTCTTCGTCGCGACGGCCACCGCCGAAGACGGCGTCGAACTTCTCCGCCTGGATCTTCTCGGTCAACGGCACGGTCTGGAGAGGGTTGCGGGTGCCGTCAGGCCGCTCCTTGAGCACACCGCGGTCGATGTAGTCCTGCACGGAGGCGACGTGCAGGCGCAGCCCGTGCTCGGCCACCGTACGGTCGCGGTACTCCAGGACCTCGGGGAAGTTGTGCCCGGTGTCGACGTGCAGCAGCGTGAAGGGGATCGCCGCCGGGGCGAAGGCCTTCAGTGCCAGGTGCAGCATGACGATGGAGTCCTTGCCGCCGGAGAACAGGATCACCGGCCGCTCGAACTCGCCCGCCACCTCACGGAAGATATGGACCGCCTCGGACTCCAGCGTGTCCAGGTGGGACAGGGTGTACGGGGTGCCGGTCTCCCCGGAGACGGCGGCGACGGTCGTCGTCATGCCAGACCCCTCTCGGTGAGCAGCTTGTGGACCAGCGCCGCGGACTCCTGGACCGTCTGGTCCTGCGACTCGATGCGCAGATCCGGGGTCTCGGGAGCCTCGTACGGGTCGTCGACCCCGGTCAGCCCGGAGATCTCCCCGGCCGCCTGCTTGGCGTACAGGCCCTTCACATCGCGTACGGAGCAGACCTCGACCGGCGTCGCCACATGCACCTCGACATACGCGGCGCCGCTCGCCGCGTGCCGCTTGCGGACCGCCTCGCGGCTGTCGGCGTACGGCGCGATGACCGGGACGAGCGCCTTGACGCCGTTACGGGCGAGCAGATCGGCGAGGAAGCCGATGCGCTGCACGTTGGTGTGCCGGTCGGCGCGGCTGAAGCCCAGGTCCGCGGTGAGGAACTCGCGGATCTCGTCGCCGTCGAGGACCTCCACGAGGTGGCCGTCCTCGCGCAGGCGGCCCGCGAGTTCGTAGGCGATGGTGGTCTTGCCGGCACTCGGCAGACCCGTGAGCCAGACGGTGGCTCCGGTGGCTCCGGTCGTCACGTGGTTCTCCTGGTTCGTCACAGGAACGGGGTCGTCGTTCTTCGCGGGTACGTCGTTCGTCGTGGGCACGGTCGCGGTCACAGGTGCAGCCCGCACTCGGTCTTGGCGTTCCCGGCCCAGCGGCCGGCCCGCGCGTCCTCGCCCGGGGCGACCCGGCGGGTGCAGGGGGCGCAGCCGACGGAGGCGTAGCCGTCCATCAGCAGGGGGTTGGTCAGCACACCGTGCTCGGCGACATAGGCGTCCACGTCGTCCTGCGTCCAGCGCGCTATCGGGGAGACCTTGACCTTGCCGCGCTTGTCGTCCCAGCCGACGACCGGGGTGTTCGCCCGGCTCTCGGACTCGTCGCGGCGCAGGCCCGTCGCCCAGGCGTCGAACCGGGTCAGACCCTCTTCGAGCGGCTTGACCTTGCGCAGGAAGCAGCACAGGTCGGGGTCGCGGTCGTGCAGCTTCGGCCCGTACTCGGCGTCCTGCTCGGCGACCGTCTGCCGCGGGGTGATCGTGAGGACGTTGACGTCCATCACGGCCTCGACGGCGTCCCGGGTGCCTATGGTCTCCGGGAAGTGGTAGCCGGTGTCGAGGAAGACGACGTCCACGCCGGGCCGGGCCCGGGACGCGAGGTGGGCGACGACCGCGTCCTCCATCGAGGAGGTCACGCAGAAACGCTTGCCGAAGGTGTCCACGGCCCACTGGAGGATCTCCAGCGCCGAGGCGTCCTCCAGGTCGCGGCCGGCCTGCTCGGCGAGCGCCTTGAGTTCGGCGCGCCGCGCCGCGTCCGGGTCGGCCGCGTCCGTCGAGGACGCGGCCGTGGACGCGGATGTATCGGAATCCGAGTCCGTCTGAACGGCAGTCATATGTGATCCCCTCCGCTGTCGGCTCGCTGAACACCCCGGGAAAGCAGCCCGAGGAACTTCAACTGGAAGGCTCGATTGCAGGCTCCGCATTCCCACGCCCCATGACCTTCTTCGTTGGGGCGCAGGTCCTCGTCACCGCAGTAGGGGCAGTAGAAAGGGGCGGCTCGCTCGCTCATGAGAGGGCCTCCTCGCTGGCACGCGTGACCCAGGCGGCGAAGCGCTCGCCGTCCTCGCGCTCGTCCTGGAACCGCTTGAGCACGCGCTCGACGTAGTCCGGGAGTTCGTCGGAGGTGACCTTGAGACCGCGGACCTTGCGGCCGAAGCCGGCCTCCAGGCCGAGCGCGCCGCCCAGGTGCACCTGGTAGCCCTCGACCTGCTCGCCCTGGTCGTTGAGCATGAGCTGGCCCTTGAGACCGATGTCCGCCACCTGGATACGCGCACAGGCGTTCGGGCAGCCGTTGATGTTGATGGTGAGCGGCTCGTCGAAGTCGGGGATGCGGCGCTCCAGTTCGTCGATCAGCTGGGAGCCGCGCGCCTTGGTCTCGACGATGGCGAGCTTGCAGTACTCGATGCCGGTGCAGGCCATGGTGCCGCGCCGGAAGGGCGAGGGGTTGACCGTGAGGTCCAGCGCCTCCAGGCCCGAGACGAGCGAGTCGACCTGCTCCTCGGTGACGTCGAGCACGATCATCTTCTGCTCGACGGTGGTCCGGACCCGGCCGGAGCCGTGCGCCTCGGCGAGGTCGGCGATCTTCGTCAGCGTGGTGCCGTCGACCCGGCCGACGCGCGGGGCGAACCCGACGTAGTAGCGGCCGTCGTTCTGCTGGTGGACGCCCACGTGGTCGCGCCAGCGGGCCACCGGCTGGTCGGGCGCGGGGCCGTCGACCAGCTTGCGCTTGAGGTACTCGTCCTCCAGGACCTGGCGGAACTTCTCCGTGCCCCAGTCGGCGAGCAGGAACTTCAGCCGGGCGCGGGTGCGCAGCCGCCGGTAGCCGTAGTCGCGGAAGATGGAGATGACGCCCTCGTAGACGTCCGCGACCTCGTCGAGCGGCACCCAGGCGCCGAGCCGCTGCCCGATCTTGGGGTTGGTGGAGAGACCGCCGCCGACCCAGAGGTCGAAGCCGGGGCCGTGCTCGGGGTGGCGGACGCCGACGAAGGCGATGTCGTTGATCTCGTGTGCCACGTCGAGCAGCGGCGAGCCGGAGATCGCGGACTTGAACTTGCGGGGCAGGTTCGAGAAGTCCGGGTTGCCGATGATCCGCCGGCTGATCTCGTCCATCGCCGGTGTGCCGTCGATGATCTCGTCGGCGGCGATCCCGGCGACGGGCGAGCCGATGATCACACGGGGGGTGTCACCGCAGGCCTCGGTGGTGGACAGCCCGACGGCCTCCAGCCGCTCCCAGATCTCGGGGACGTCCTCGACGCGGATCCAGTGGTACTGGACGTTCTGCCGGTCGGTGATGTCGGCGGTGCCCCGGGCGAACTCCTGCGAGATCTCGCCGATCACCCGCAGCTGCTGGGTGGTCAGGCGTCCGCCGTCGATCCGCACCCGCAGCATGAAGTACTTGTCGTCCAGCTCCTCCGGCTCCAGGATCGCGGTCTTGCCGCCGTCGATCCCGGGCTTGCGCTGGGTGTACAGGCCCCACCAGCGCATGCGGCCGCGCAGGTCGTTGGGGTCGATCGAGTCGAAGCCACGCTTGGAGTAGATCGTCTCAATGCGTGTCCGCACATTGAGACCGTCGTCGTCCTTCTTGAACTGCTCGTTGCCGTTCAGCGGGGTGAAGTGTCCCGCGGCCCACTGGCCCTCGCCACGGTGACGGCTCACCTTGCGGCGGGGCGTGGCGGGGTTCTGCGGGGTGGCGGCCATGGGTGTATGTCCTTCGGGAAAGGCGGGGAGGCGGCTCTGACCTGCGCTTGCGCGCGCATGCGGGCACACGCGGGCAGCGTGTGCGTCGCCTGCGCGTCGTTGCGCGGGCTGAAACAGAGGAGGGTGCGGCGCTAGTGCCCGGGGTCGTCCAACCCCTCGCGGCAGGGGCGTCAGCTCACCGGACAGATGGCGCTGGACATGCGGCCGAGGTCGACATGGCGCCGACTCACCAAGGCAATTCCAGTTCCAGACATGACGGAAGCGTGTCACGGCTCTTTAGACCGAGTCCACCGTCATCCACATTCCGGACAAGGATGTCTCGCATGTCGAGACGATGTGATGTGGGTCATGGTGTGGGAACGGTCGCGCCGGGCCAGGGCCCCGGCGCCGGGGCGTCCGCCTCCTCCGTCACCTTGGTGTCGAACAGCTGGAAACCCCGCCGCTGGTAGTTCGCCATGGCGTGCTCGCCGTCCCGGGTGCAGGTGTGCAGCCAGACCCGCTTGGTCGGCGGCAGCTCCGGCCACCGCTCGGCGAGGTCCCAGGCCCGCGCCGCCCCGTACGACAGCAGATGCCCGCCGATGCGCCGCCCGCGGAACGCCGGGATCAGTCCGAAGTAGACGATCTCCACGGCCCCGCCGTCCTGCGGCTCCAGCTCCACATAACCGGCCGGCGTCCCCCGGTCGTAGGCCACCCAGGTCTCCACCCCGGGCCGGCCCAGGTGCTCCTGCCACCGCTCGTACGGCCACGACAGCCGGTCGATCCAGCGGATGTCGCCGCCGACGGAGGCGTACAGGAAGCGGCTGAACTCGGGGGAGGGGACCTCGGCGCGCACGATGCGGACGTCGTCGCCCTCGGGGGCGGCGGCGGGAAGCAGATCGCTCGGCGAGGTCTGCTCCAGGGACCAGGTGGTGACGGGGCTGCTGCTCATGGGCCCAGGGAATCACGGTCCCCGGCCCGCCTCCAAGGCCGGGCCGGGATGCCTCGTCGGCGGAGACGCCTAGTCCAGCGAGCCGTCGACGTCCGACAGTTTCACCGCGTACAGCACGCGCTCCGGGATGGGATCGGTGAGGGTCCACAGCTCGCCGGTCTCCGGTGAGTAGGAGAGGGAGGCGCTGTTCCGGCCCCAGCAGTCGTAAGACTCCAGCGCCGAGCCCGAGGACTCGCCGGACTGGCCGTCCGCACACTTGGCGGCGTCGGCCCCTTCCTCGTCCTGCCGCCAGAGGGTGCCCTGCCCGTCGCGCTTCTCGGCGGCCTGGTCGACGTACCAGTCCCCCTGGTGGGCGAGGACGCCCCGCACCCGGGACGCCTCCGTCGCGTACGCCTCGGTGGCGACGGCGGTGCTCCGGCGCCCGGTGGTGGTGAGCAGGCCGGTGCGGTCGGCGGTGGTGTCGAGGGCGTAGCGCCAGACCCGGGCGGGCTCCTCGCGGCCCGGCCGGAGCCGCTCGCTCGCGACGACCGTGGGCGGGTTCGACGTCCGGTCCAGGGAGAGCGAGCCGAGACAGGGCGCCCCGTCGTCGCCCCGGGGGTCGCAGCCGCCGCCCGCCGCCGGGCTGTACGCGGCGACCGCGGGCAGCGCGTACCGGTAGTGGTGGGCCGACCAGCCGTCGCCGGCCCTGCCGATCGCGTCGCTGTCCGTCACGCCGGCCCGGAGGAAGCGGGCCAGGTCGAACACGTATACGGAGTCGTCCTGCTGTCCGCGGCTCTGCGGGCCCCGGGCGGTGACGATCAGCTTGTCCTCGTACCAGGCCATGCCGCCGAGCCGGGACCGCAGGCCCTCGAAGCCCCGGGCGTCGGCCGTCGGCACGACCAGCAGGACCCAGCGGTAGCGGAGGTTCGCCGGGTCGCGGGCGTCGACGAAGGCGACCCGGGCGAGCCCGGCGTCGTCCGCACCGCTGCCGCTGCCGTCGAGGTTGTCGCTCGTGGCGCCGCTGTGGGTCCAGCCGGCCGCGATGACCTGGTTGTTCCGGGACGTGGTGACCGAGCGGGGGATCCAGCGGTCGTTGACCGCGTCGCCCGGCTCCCAGCAGTACGCCCGCGAGGCCACCGGCTCGACGGGCAGGTTCTCCCGCTCGGAGCCGAAGCAGTCGCCCTCGCCCCGCATCGCGTGGTTCGCGCTGCCCAGCACCTCGTCGACACCGACCGGGCCGCCGGTCTCGTCGGTCAGGGCCTGCAGGGCGGTGCGGTCGGTCAGGGTCTCCCGGAGCTGGAGCGCGCGCAGCTCACCGGACGAGGTGACCGGGGAGAGGGCGCCCGGCGTCCGGCCGCCCGCCGCCTGGGACGTGCTGATCAGGGTGGCCGCCGCCGTGAGCGCCAGCGCGGTTCCCGCCAGGGACGCGCGCAGCGCACGTCCCCTTCTGCGTCGACGGTGTCTGCCGCGGTGCTTCATGAAACCTCCCGGGGACGGCCAACTGCCAACCGAGAACAAGATCTTGACGGCGAGGCAGGTGGGGCGGCCTGGCTGCGATGCTACGGCAGTGGGACACGTGTCACGCCGAGGTCCCGGGAAATACAGGGAGATCCCTCACCCCGAGGCCATGATCCGTTCACCGGAAAGGGGGGTGCGGATGGTCGCGAGGGGCCGCGGATGTTTGACCGGGGCTCACCAGTGCGACGCCCCGGGTGCGGACCACCCCCGGTGCCACCGAGTGCGGCAGCAGGTCCAACGGGGTGTCGGGGAGCAGGACTTCGACGTCGGCCCGCTCGGTGAAGCGGTACGGGCGGTGGTCGAGGAAGGCGCCGAGATAGCGCCGTACGCGGGACATCTCGGCGCGGACCGTGACGGTCCGGGCCGGATCGCCGAACATGTCGTCGGCCAGCGCGGACGCGCTGCGGCCGGCGCGGTGGAGGGCGAGCAGGTACAGCAGTTCGGCGTGGCGGGGCGTCAGTTCATGGGTCCAGGAGCCCGCGCAGCCGGCCACGGTGACGGTCCACCGGCGCGGGTGGGAGACGTCGAGCGTGATGTGCGTGGCGGTCGGGGCGGGCGCGGGCTCCGCGGTGGGGCGTATCAGCCAGCCCGCGGGCAGCGGTTCGACGGTGCACAGGCCGAGCGCGGGCAGCCAGCAGCGGCCGGGGGAGAGGGACTTGGGCAGGGCGACCCGGCTGGTGTACGGCATCCCGGTGACCGCGGCCGTCCAGCCGTCCCGGTCGACGGCGACCGCGCGACCGCCGAGCCGGGCCAGCACCGGGGCCGCCACCGCGCGCAGTTCCTCCAGCGAGATGACGTGCAGTTCCCGCAGCCGTGCCTGGGCGAGCTTGGCCACCGAGTCGACCAGGGCGAGCGTCGAGGGGTGCAGGGTCTCCAGGGGGCCGCTGATGTCGACCGAGCCGAGCAGCCGGCCGTCGCGCGGGTCGGTGATGGGGGCGCCGGTGCACGTCCAGGGGTGCAGGGCCCGTACGAAGTGCTCGGCGGAGAACACCTGGACGGCACGGCGGGCGACGAGGGGCGTGCCGACGCCGTTGGTGCCGACGGTCTCCTCGCGCCAGTCCGCGCCGATCCCGAGGCCGTGCCCGTCGGCCTTGCGGAGCACCGCCGTACTGCCCTCCCGCCACAGCACCCGGGCGTCGGCGTCCGCGACCATCATGATGTGCCGCTCGGTGTCCGCGAGGGAGAGCAGCCCCTCGCGCAGCACCGGCAGGACATGGCGCAGCCGCGAGGTTTGCCGGCGGCGCTCCACCTCGTCACGGCCGAGGAGGTCGGCGCGGAAGTCGTGGTCGGGGTCGACACCGCTGTGTGCCATGCGGCCCCAGGACTCGCGGATCGCCGGGCGCGGGGCGGGTTTCGAGGGCCGGCCGTCGAGGGTGGAGGCGCGGACCTCGCCGAGGACCCGGGCCGCTCGGGCGGCGTCGGTCTCGGTGAGCCGCGTGACTTCCATCGGCGAGTGCGGCACTCGTTCCTTCCCGGCGGTCCGGTGTGCCTCCCGGCCCCTGATGGCCGTGGAAGTCCGGATCTGCGCGACGGCGTTGACTGCGGGGTTCATAGTCTGCCGCTCTTCGGCCACGGAGGGACACACTCCGGCCACAGAGCGCAGATGAGTTGCAACCCCCTGCAACCCTGGCGTACCGGCCCGTGCTCCTTGAAACTTGTTCGACGTCGCCCGCTGCGGCGTACGCGCTCCGCTCGAAGGGGCCGGAGAGCGGGGGTGGTGCCGTGTCGGCGCAGCACCACCCCCGCGTCGTAACGGCCTTGTGCGACCACTCGAAAGAGGATGGCTGCGGAGGCCGGAGGCGTCCTCGGTGCGTGCGGGTTCAAGCCACCGGACGCGCCCGTTCCACGATCGACGCCAGGTCCAGTGTGTGCGGGAGGGTGCCGAAGGCCGAGCCCCGGTCGCCGCCGAGCCGGGAGGCGCAGAACGCGTCGGCCACCGCCGGGGGCGCGTACCGCACGAGGAGGGCGCCCTGCAGTACGAGGGCGAGCCGTTCCGCGAGCCGGCGCGCGCGGGCCTCGATGCCGTCCAGATCGGCGAGTTCGGTCAGCAGGTCCTTGATCGCGCGGTCGAGCCGGTGGTCGGCGCCCCGTGCCCGGCCCACCTCCCGCAAGTAGGCGTCGAGGGCGCCGGGTTCGCGGCGCAGGGCCCGCAGCACATCGAGCGCCTGGACGTTTCCGGCGCCCTCCCAGATGGAGTTGAGCGGTGACTCGCGCAGCAGGCGGGGCATGCCGGACTCCTCGACATAGCCGTTGCCGCCGAGGCACTCGGAGGCCTCGACCACGAGCGGGGCGCAGCGCTTGGTGATCCAGTACTTGGCGATCGGCACCGCGAGCCGCAAAAACGAGCGTTCGTTCTCGGCGTCCGCGCCGGCGGGGTCCGCCCCGTAAAACGAGCGTTCGTTCCCGCCGCCCGCGCCGCCGCCTGCGCCACCGCCCGCGCCGCCGCCCGCGTCCACGCTGTCGTAGGCCGCCGCCACCCGCAGCGCCAGCGTCGTCGCCGCCTCCGACTCCAGCGCCAGATCGGCCAGGACATTGCGCATCAGCGGCTTGTCGATCAGCCGTCCGCCGAACGCCTCCCGGTACGCGCAGTGATGCACCGCCTGTGCCACCGCCTGCCGCATCAGCGAGGCCGAACCCAGCGCGCAGTCCAGCCGGGTGGCCGCCACCATCCCGATGATCGTGCGCACCCCCGCACCCTCGTCCCCGACCCGGCGCGCCCACGTCCCGTCGAACTCGACCTCGGCGGAGGCGTTCGACCGGTTGCCCAGCTTCTCCTTCAGCCGCTGGATACGGAACACGTTCCGCGACCCGTCCGGCAGCACCCGGGGGACGAGGAAGCACGTGAGTCCGCCCGGAGCCCGCGCCAGCACCAGGAACCCGTCCGACATCGGCGCCGAACAGAACCACTTGTGGCCCGTCAGCTCGTACGTCCCGTCCTCGGCCAGCGGTCGCGCGGCGGTGGTGTTCGCGCGGACGTCGCTGCCGCCCTGCTTCTCGGTCATGCCCATCCCGAACAGGACCCCGGCCTTCTGGTCGGCGGGCCGCATGTCCCAGTCGTAGAGCACGGACGTCAGCCGGGGCTCCCACTCGGCGGCGAGCGCCGGGTCCGTGCGCAGCGCGGGCACCGCCGCGTGGGTCATGGACAGCGGGCAGCCGTTGCCGGCCTCGACCTGGGTCCAGACGACGAACGCCGCCGCCCGCCGCACATGCCCGCCGGGCCGGGTCCAGGCCGCCGTCAGCCCCGCCGAGACCCCCTTGCCGAGCAGCCGGTGCCACGACGGATGGAACTCGACCTCGTCCACCCGGTTCCCGTACCGGTCGTACGCCCGCAGCTTCGGCGGGTTCTCGTTCGCCAGCCGCCCCCACTCCTGCACCTGCGCGGAGCCGGCCGTACGCCCGAACCCGGCCAGTTCGTCCCGCGCCTCCTCCAGCACATCGGGCGCCAGATGCCGCTCGACCGCCTCGGTCAGCACCTCGTCGGCGCCGAAGACGTCGTAGTCCACCAGGGGCGGAGGCTGATTGGTCACTTCATGGGTGCTGGATGCCATATCCGGAACCTACCCGTCGGCATCCCGTCGTCACGGCGACAGCCAGGGGTGTCCCGCGGCGGGTGCCCGGCGCCGACCGGAACCGGTCGGCGCCGGGCACCCGGAGGTCGCCTCAGACGGGTGCCGCCAGCTCGCCCGTCCCCAGTTCGCCCGTGCCGAACTCCTCCTCCGGGCCGAGTACGGCCTCCCCGTACTGCTCCAGCGGCCAGCCCGGCCGGTAGACGGTGTCGAGGTAGCGCTCCCCGAGGTCCGGGGAGATCGCCACGGCCGTGGTGTCGGGTGTGCCGTTGCGGGCCAGCCACGCGCCGGCGCCGCTGACGACCGTGCCGGTGGAGCCCCCGAAGAGGAAGCCGCGCCGGGCCATGCGGTGACAGGCCCGTACGGTGTCGATCTCCTCCACCCGGACGACGTCGTCGACATAGGACGCGTCGAGCAGCGCCGGGGTCACGCTGGTGCCGAGCCCCGGGATCATCCGGCGGCCCGGCGCACCGCCGAACGCCACCGAACCCACGCTGTCCACCGCGACGATCCGCACCCGGCGCCGCCGCTCCCAGAACCACTGGGCGCAGCCCATCAGCGTCCCCGAGGTGCCGACCCCCACGAACAGCACGTCCAGCCGCGGGAACTGCCGGGCGATCGCGGGCGCGGTGGTGCGGTAGTGCGCCCGCCAGTTCGCCTCATTGGTGTACTGGTCGAGCCACACGTACCCCGGGTCGGTGGCGCACAGCGCGCGGACGTACGAGATCCGCGCCCCCAGGAAACCGCCGTGCGGGTCCGGCTCGGAGATGATGTGCACCCGGCTGCCCAGCGCCTCGATCACGCGCCGGGTCTGCGGATTGCACCGGGAATCGGTCACACACAGAAACCGGTAGCCCCGGCTCGCCGCGATCATGCTCAGCGCGACGCCCAGATTGCCGGACGACGACTCGACGAGCGTCGAGCCCGGCCGGAGACGTCCCTCCCGCTCGGCGGCCCGCACCATCTCGGACGCGGCCTTGAGCTTGATCGAGCCGGCGAAGTTGAACCCCTCGCACTTCAGGAAGAGCTGGTGTCCGACGACCTGACGCAGATCGACGTACAGCTCCTCCTCGTTGAAGTCCGTGGGAACGGATATGACTGGCACCGCTGCCCCCCTGGTTGTGCACTGTCGTACTCGCTGCGCCCGGCGGTCAGCCGTGGCGGCGCAGCTCGTGGAAGAAGTCGTCCACGACCCGCAGTCCGCCGGAGCGGGCCACTTCGTCGTGAACACGACCGCCGACCGCGAGGTCGAGGACCCCGAGGCCGAACGGCGAGAAGATCACCGGACGGTCCGCCGGCACGGTCGCCCGGCCGGTGAGGACGTCATGGAGCGTTCCGTCGAGGAAGTCCCGTGCGCCGGTGAGCTGTTCGGCCAGGTGCGGTGACGTGTTCGCCTTGAGGCAGTGCTCGACGTCGTCGACGAAGTTCGCCGACGCGAGCAGCACCTCGGGCGCGAGATCGCGCAGCGACACGTGCAGCACCAGTGGGTGGTGGGCGAACCACTTGGGTTCATGGATGTGCGGCTCGCCCGCGATCGTCGCGAGGACCACCAGGTCGCTCGCCCGGATCACGTCCTCGGCGCTGTCGTACACGGTCACGCGTCCGTCCGCCCCGGACCGCTCCAGATACCCCCGGAACCCCCGCGCGCTGTCCGCGGACAGGTCGTGCACCCCCACCTCCTCGAACGCGAAACCGGTCGCCACGAGGAAGGTGTGGATGTACCGGGCGATCAGGCCCGTGCCGAGGAAGCCGACCCGCGTCGGACGCGGCGCCCCCCGGCGCGCCTCGCTCAGCCGGTCGGCCGCCAGCGCCGCCGACGCGGCGGTCCGGGTGGCGCTGATGATGGACGCCTCCAGGCACGCGAACGGGTACCCGGTGGCGTGGTCGTTGAGGATCAGCACGGCGGAGGCGCGCGGCAGCCCGCTCGCCGTGTTCTCCGGGAAGCTGGAGACCCACTTCAACCCGTCCACCTGGTACTTCCCGCCCAGCGAGGCGGGCAGCGCGATGATCCGCGAGGACGGCCGGTCGGGGAAGCGGAGGAAGTACGACGGCGGGTTCACCGTGTCGCCGGTGTCCCCGTTCCCGTGCAGCAGATAGGCGGACTCGACCAGGTCGACGATCTCCCGTTCCCGGCCCCGCAGGGCCTGCTGAACCTGGGCGCCGGAGATCACGGCGAAACCCGGAACCTCGGTCATGTGAACCTCACCTCGTCCTTCGAGTCGTCTTTCGAGCCGGAGTGCTGCGTGCGGTGCCGCGTGGCGTGCCGCAGGGTGTGGCCGGTCGGCCGTACGGGATTCGCCAGGCCCACCAGCACCTCGCGTGGTCCCTCGAAGGGCTCCCGGCTGTGGGCGCAGCGGATGTTGTCGACGAGGAGCAGGTCGCCCGGCCGCCACGGGGTGCGGACGGTGTGCGCCTCGTAGACCGCGTTGAGGGTCTCGACGACGTCGGCGCCGATCGGAGTGCCGTCGCCGTGGCGGGTGTTGAAGGGCAGCCCGTCGGGCCCGTACAGGTCCACCAGGTACTCGCGGACCTCGGGGTCCATGGTCCACTCGTTGAGGAACGCGATCTGGTTGAACCAGCAGCGCCGGCCGGTCACCGGGTGCCGGAGTACGGCGGCGCGCCGCTGCCGGGTGTGCAGGGAGCCGTCTGGCCGCCAGGCGAACTCGATGGAGTGCGCCCGGCAGTACGCCTCGACGACGGTCCGGTCGTCGGTGCCGAACGCCTCGGCTACCGAGGCGCCGATCTCGTCGTTGTACGAGCGGGTGAGCAGCCAGCCGTCCCGCTCGAACCGCTCGGTCAACTCCCCTGGCAGCGCGGCCAGTACGGCCTCCGCGTCCGCGATCCCGGTCGCCCCGCCCTGCCCGGCGGCCTCCAGGCAGGCGAGGAGCAGCAGCCCGGGGAACTCCACGGTGTAGCTCAACTCGTGGTGCATGCACATCGGTTGGTTCGACGGCCAGGCCGTCGACGAGTACACGCCGTCCGCGTACGTCCGCCGGGGCGCGAAGGCCTCCCGCTCGGTCATCAGCGTGTCGGCCAACCCCCGGAAGACCGCGCCGACTTCGTCCGCGTCCCGCAGTCCGAGCCCCCGCACCAGCACCGAGCCGTGCTCGGCGACGACGCCCCGCAGGGCATCCCGCTGCCCGGCCGCCCAGACGCCGGCGGGCTCGCCCGGCGAGACGACGAGCAGCGGCGGACTGCCGGGCCCGATCTCGACGTCCGTCAGCGATACGGGAGTCAGCGGTACGGGAGTCGGCGACGGCGACGACGGCGTGACGGTCTCCTTGCGATGGCGCCCGGCGGCGCGCAGGCGACTCAGAAAGCTCACGACGACGACCTCCCCACGGCCCCGGAGGCAGAGCCCGACGTGCCGGCGGCGGTGCCCGTGACGGTCCCGGACAGGGTGAATGTGGGAGACCCGGCGGGGGTCGCGGGCAGGGTGCCTGTGGGGGTCCCGGCGGCGGTTCCCGTGGCAGTCCCGGCGGAGTTCCCGGTGACGGTGCCTGCGGCGGTCCCGGCGGAGGTCCCCGTGACGGTGCCTGCGGGGGCCCCGGTGGCGGGGCCGGGGATGGTCCTGGCGGCCGTCCCCGTGGCGTTCCCGGTGACGGTCCCCGCAGGGGCCCCGGTCCCGGCTCGCGCGCCAGCCCTCGTGTCGATCAGCTTGGCCAGGTCGGCCAGGAGCGGATGGCCGTTGACGTCCTTGGGGGACACCGCACGCTCCAGGGCGATCGCGAGTTTCACCGCGGACAGGGAGGTGCCGCCCCGGTCGAAGAAGTGGTCGTACCGGCCGATCCGGGCCCGTGGCACTCCCAGTACCTCGGCCCATACGGCCGCGAGCCGCTCCTCGGTCGCCGTGGCGGGCGGCTCCACCGACTCGTCCGCCCCGGCGTCCAGCCGCTCGGCCAGCGTGGTGAGCGCGCGCCGGTCGGTCTTGCCGTTGGCGGTCAGGGGCAGGGTCGCGCGATGGTGGAACACCGACGGGACCATGTACGCCGGCAGCGAGGCCGCCAGCCGGTCCCGCAGCACCTCGGCCGCGAGCGCCCGGCCGGAGTGGAAGGCGACCAGCCGCGCGCCCCCGGCGACGACGACCGCGCCGTCCCGGACACCCGCCACCTTCAGCAGCGCGTTCTCCACCTCGCCGATCTCGATACGGAAGCCCCGCACCTTGACCTGGGTGTCCTTGCGGCCCAGGAACTCCAGCTTGCCGTCGGGCCGCCAGCGCCCCTGGTCCCCGCTGCGGTACAGCCGCTCGCCGGGCCGGTACGGGTCGGTGGTGAACGCCCGCGCGGTGCGCTCGGGATCGTTGACGTATCCTCGCCCGACGCACACTCCGGAGAAGACGATCTCCCCGGGCGCGCCCAGCGGCACGAGGGCGAGGTGCTCGTCGACGACGTACACCCGGACGTTGCGGACGGGAGGCCCCAGCGGCACCCGGCTGCCCTCCGGGGCCCGGTCCATCACCTCGTGGTTGGTGTCGTCCGAGGTCTCGGTCAGCCCGTAGGCGTTGACCAGCGGAATCCCGGGCTCGGTGGCGAACCAGCGCTCCGCCAGCTCCTTCTTCAGCGCCTCCCCGGTGACCGACACCCGGCGCAGCGCGGGCAGTTCACGCGGGTGCCGCTCCAGCTGGGCGAGGACCGCTTCGAGGTACGACGGCACGACCTGGACCACGTTCGCCCGGCCCTCGGCGATCCGGTCGACGAACCGCCCGACGTCGAGGATCACCTCCTGCTCGACCAGCAGCGTCCGTCCCCCGACCAGCGGCGCGGCCAGCAGCTGCCACAGCGAGATGTCGAAGCACTGGGGCGCGGTCTGCGCGACCACGTCCCCCTCGCCGATGTCCAGGTCGTCGAGCTTGGCGTGCAGATGGTTGAGCATCCCGGCGTGCTCGCACATCGCGCCCTTGGGCTCACCCGTGGAACCGGAGGTGAAGTAGATGTACGCCAGCCGGTCCGGCCCGATCTCCAGGCCGAGGTCGGAGTCCGGATGGGCCTCGTCGTACGCGTCCTCCACCAGCAGCCGCTGCGTCCCGGGCAGCGTGGCCAGGGCCTCGTCCAGGGTGGCGGTGCTGCCCCGCTCGGTGAGGACCAGCTCGCAGCCGGCGCGGGCGAGCGTGCGGGCGACGCGCTCGGCGGGGAAGTGCGGCTCGACGGGCAGATAGGCGCCGCCCGCCTTGAACACCGCGAGGACGGCCGCCATCCAGTCGAGGTTCCGCTCGGTCACCACGGCGACGACGCCCTCGTGGCCGAGGCCCCGGACCAGCAGGGCCCGACTGAGCTGGTTGGCGCGGGAGTTGAGTTCGCGGTAGGTCCAGCGCCGGTCGCCGTGGACGGCGGCGACCGCGTCCGGGTGGGCCACCACCCGCTGCTCGAACAGCTCGTGCACCCGCCGGTCGGGCAGCTCGCGCCGCGGTCCGGCCAACCCGTCGAGCTGGAACCGGAGTTCGTCCTCGCCCACCAGGCTCCGCCGCCCGTGCCCGGCGTCGGGGCCCTCGGCCAGCAGGGTGAGCGCGGTGACGTGGTACCCGGCGATCCGGGCCGCCCCCTCCTCGTCCAGCACGTCCGTGCGGTAGCGCAGCCGCAGCGCCGGCCCCTCGTCGCGGTGCACCAGCCCCACGCGCAGGACCACGTCCTCGTCGAGGTCGCCGTCGCCGCCGCCGGTGTCGAGCACGGTCTCGAACGGCGGCTCGGTGAGGCCCAGTTCGTGCCGCAGGGCGCCCACCGGGTACGCGGCATGTGTCAGCAGCTCGGCGGTGGCCCGGTGGGTGCGCCCCAGCAGGGCCCGCCAGGTGTCGCCGGGCGCGACGGTGAGGCGGCAGGGCAGCAGCCGGCCGTCCTCCAGCCAGCCGGTGGTCACCTCGCCCTCGCCCGACAGCGCGGCGAGCACCTTGGCGTGCGCGGCGAGCAGCGCGGCCGTACCCTCCGAGGCGGTCAACAGCCCTTCCGGCAGCGCCACTTCGTAGGCGGCGACCCCTTTCACCGGGTCGGCGCTCCACCGCGGTATCGCGGTCAGCCCCCCGGCGGTGAGCACTCCGTGCCAGTACGTCCGGGCGGCGTCGCCCGACTCCGCTTGACTGATCCGTTCCATCTTCTTCCCCCGATTTACTGTGATCCGGTGTTCTCCGTCGCCGGGTTTCCGCCCCAGCGGGCGTGCGGCGGGACCTCTTCGCCCTTCATCAGGAAGGAGTCCGGTGCGAGCACCGCCCCCTCGCCCAGCACCACGCCGTAGTGGACGAAGGCCTGGACCTCCAGCGTGGCGCCGGCGCCGATCGTGACGTGGTCGGACTTGAAGGTGCCGTCCTCCTGCGAGTGCGCCTGGATCTTGCTGCCGGCCGCGAGGGTGCAGTCGTCCCCGACGGCCGTCAGGGTCCGCTCGGTGATGAACGCCCCGTCGTCGAAGACCCGCCGCCCGATCCGCACCCCCAGCAGCCGCCAGACGAGGTTCTTGTACGGGGTGCCGTTGAGCACCTCCAGATGGTGGTCCGGCAGCTTCCACAGCCGCTCCTGCCGCCAGAAGACGGGGTCGTAGATGGAGCACAGCCGGGGCCGCAGCGGACGGAAGCGGGTCAGGGTCCGCTCCACCAGCGCCCAGTACAGGACGGTGAACAGCAGCGCCGCCGGGGGCAGCGCGGCGAGCGGCAGGAGGGCCGCGAAGCCGTCGCCGTGCCCGTACAGGTCGTAGGCGGCGAAGGCGAGCACGGTGAGCGCGAAGGTGTGCAGCCAGCGCAGGAACAGGAACAGTCCCATCGAGCGCAGGTTGAAGCGATTCTTCGCGGCGAGCCGGCGGCGCAGTTCGTCGCCCTCGCGCAGATGGTCGAAGCGGCTGTCGCGCTCCACCGAGCGGGGGATCTCGAAGGGCGGCGAGCCGAGCAGCCCGACCCCCTCACGGATCTCGCCGTCCAGCGGGACCAGCACCTTCGTGGCCAGCAGACAGTTCTCGCCGGTCCGGCCGCCGGCCGGGTAGGCGATGAGGTTGCCCAGGAAGTTGTGCCCGCCGATCGCCGTCCGGGACACCCGGAACGACGTCCCCGAGAAGTCCGCGTTCATGACCGACAGCCCGTCCGCGACCATCGTGCCGCTGCCGACCTTCACCAGGTACGGCGTCTCGTGCTGCATCGCGGTGCCGAAGTTGGACCCGGTCTGGTCGACGCGGGAGAGGTCGTACCCGAGGGTTTTGAGGTAGGGGACGATGTACGAGCTGTCGCCGCACAGCCACTTGAAGAACCTGCGGTTGGTCAGCCGGGTGATCGCGCGGTGGACCGAGTAGTGGAAGCCGTACAGCGGATAGACACGGTCGGGCTTCACCAGCGGGCGCAGCAGCCGGGGCACGGCGAACACGGTGACGGTTCCGACGACGATCGAGCCGGTGAACAGCGCCAGCGACAGGGCCGCCGCCTCGGCGTAGAAGCGTCCCGAGGAGATGTGCTGGGACGCCGGGTCGAGCAGGGTGTCCAGTTCGGGTACGGCGGTGAGCAGCAGATAGGCGCCGCCGACGGCCAGCGGTACGTACAGCAGGAGGGTCTGGAGCAGGGCGGCCAGCCCGTAGCCGGTCCGGCGGAGGGTGCCGCACGGGAGTGCGGGGACCCGGATGTGGTCCACGTCGGTGGGCCGGGCCGGTGAGCCGTGCCGGCTCTGGCCGGCCGGGACCGACTCGTCGGCGCGCAGCGCGGAGGAGTGGCCGAGCTGGGAGCCGTCGCCCATGGCGGTGCCGATGTCGAGGACGGTGTGCTCGCCGACGAAGACATCCCGGCCGAGGATGACCGGGCCGGTGCGGATGCGCCCGGCGCGCGCCCGGTAGCAGAGGAAGAAGGAGTCCTTGCGGATCACCGTGCCCGCGCCGATCGTCAGCAGATCGGTGCAGACCGGGACGGTACGGCTGAGGATCGTGACGCCCGGTCCGATCCGGGCGCCCAGGGCCCGCAGATAGAGCACGTACAGCGGGTTGCCGACGAACAGCGCCATCGGACTGGTGTGCAGCAGCGCCTTGACGATCCAGAAGCGGAGGTACGCCGGGCCCCACACGGGGAACTCCACGGGCTTCCACCGTCCGACCAGCAGCCATTTGGCGGCGACCGGCAGGGCGCACAGCGCGAGGAAGCCGAGCGCGCCGAAGACGGCCGAGCGCAGATAGACCTCCACGATCCCCGGGGCGTCCGCGACCCACTCGTACCCCTGGACGTAGCCGGAGGTGGCGAGCAGGCAGTAGCCGGCGAAGAGCAGCAACTGCAGCGTCCCGCACAGGGCGTAGCGGACCGTGCTGCCCGGGGGCACGGGTTCGGCGGGCGCCGGCGGTGGTCCGGCCGGTGGTGCCGGGGCCTCGGTCAGCGCGGTGGCGAGAGTGCGGATCGTCGGGTGGCCGTAGACGTCCCGGATGGACACCGACGGCAGATCGGGGTGCTTCCTGACGCGGGCACAGAAATGCGCCATCGTCAGTGAGTTGGCACCGAGGTCATCGAAGAAATGGCTTTCTGCGGGCACATGTTCGAGGCGTGCGACGCCGGCCAGAATTTCGGCGAGGAGTCGCTCGACGGCGGTGTACGATTCCGCCGCGTCCGGCTCGGCCCCCTGGACCTCGCCCGGTTTTTCCACCACGGGTCGTGGCGCTGGCAATGTCATTGAATTTCTCCGCGACAGGTATTGCGATGGAAGGCGCCCGGGGGTGAACGGGACGGCGCGCGGAATGACAGAAGGAGGGGGAGGAGTTGCGCGAAAGGAAAGCGGTGACGTATGGGGCGGAATTGATCAGGCCTGGTCGGAGCCTGGGTTAATCCCCCGGTGGGTAGCTGTGCCGGCATCTGGTCCAGAGGGGCGCAGCGGAATGCAATCCGGATTCTTTCGGTACATTCGGGAACGGGTCAAGCAGGGTCGGGTATTTGACGATTTCCCGCCCCTTTCCAGCCTCTTCCCCGATCTCTTCCGAAGTGTCGGACCCGGGTCCGTCCCGTGCTTCAGCGGGGAACTTTCCAAAAGGACGGTACAAAAGCGCCGAGAGGTTCCGCTTCCGGCCCCCTCCATGATTCGGCCAGCACGTCCATGACAGAAAAGGCGATTCGGAATCACCTTTGGTTTCTGCTGGGTTTCCCTTCGTTTGCTGCCCCGTGACGCGACCCGAGGGAAGCGTGCGTCGCACGCGGACCCTGTCACCGCCGACGGCACCGGGAGGTGAGGGCGGCACGCGCGGCCGGATACCTTTAGGGCGTGCAGCCAGCAAGTCAGTCACCCCCACCGTCCGGGACGCCCGAGAGCCCCCATGGACGTCTCCACCGCGCCCGCGCCCTCTACCGGGACGTCTCCAAGCGCAGGACCGCCTGGCTGCTCCTCAAGGACACCGTCAACTCCTGCATCGAGTACCGCATCCTGGGCCTCGCGGCCGAGGCGGCGTTCTTCACGCTGCTCTCCGTACCGCCGCTGCTGCTCAGCATGATCGGCCTGCTCGGCTACGTCGACGACTGGACCGGCGCCGACACCATCGCCAGCCTGGAGCTCAACCTCCTGGAGGCCTCGCGCACCGTCCTGTCCGACAAGGGCGTCGCCCAGATCGCGCAGCCCATCCTGGACGACGTGATGAAGGGTGGTCGCCCCGACGTCATCTCCATAGGCTTCCTGTTCGCCCTGTGGTCCGGCTCCCGCGCGGTGAACGTCTTCATCGACACCATCACCGTCATGTACGGCCTCGACGGGGTCCGCGGCATCGTCAAGACCCGGCTGATGGCGTTCCTGCTCTTCCTCGTGGCCCTGCTGATCGGTTCGATCGCCCTGCCGCTGATGGTCGCCGGGCCCGACGCCGTCGTCCGGATCGTCCCGTGGTCGGCGACGGTCGTCCAGGTCCTCTACTGGCCGGTCGTGATCGTCCTGTCCATCGTCTTCCTGACCACGCTCTACCACGTGTCAGTACCGGTCCGCTCCCCCTGGGTCGAGGACGTACCCGGCGCGCTCGTCGCCCTCGGCATGTGGGTTTTGGGCAGCTTCCTGCTCCGCATCTACCTCACCAACACCGTCGAGGGCGCGACCATCTACGGCTCCCTGGCCGCCGCCGTCGCCGTCCTCCTCTGGATCGGCGTCAGCGCCTTCGCCGTGCTGGTGGGCGCCGCCGTCAACGCCGCGATCGACCGCGTCTGGCCCGCCGCCGCCACGGCCGCGGCCCGCGCCGCCAACGAGCGCCTCCGCGAGGAACAGGCCGCCGAATACGTCGCCCGCGCCGCCGCCGCCCGCTCCCACGACCCCGAAGACCCCGACATGCCCTCGGAGTTCCCCGAACGCTGGTCCCGCTTCCTGCCCCCGGAGGACGTGACATCAAGGCTGCGGTCACCGGTGAAGAAGGGGGAGGACTAGGGCGAGGCCGGGTGCGCGGGCGGGCGGTGCCTTGTCGGCCGCCGGGCGACCCCGGGCTCTTCGGCGCCGTTGGGGGTTCGGTGGGTCGTGGGCCTACGCGCGTCGTGGTTGCTCGCGCAGTTCCCCGTGCCCCTGGAGGGCGCGGTGGTGCCCGGTGGTCACCGGCGTAGCCTTCTTGGTGTGTATGCGGAAAGGGCTTCCCGGCTGGGCGGGGCTGTGGTGTGGACCAACAGTCCGAGTGGGCCGGGGGCCGGGCGGGTCCTGCCCGACGGGTGCATGGATCTGTTGTGGCACGACGGGCGGCTGATGGTCGCGGGGCCGGACACGACGGCGTACGTCACCGAAGGGGCGGCCGGCGGCTGGGCGGGGCTCCGGTTCTTTCCCGGGCAGGCGCCCGCCTTCCTCGGGGTACCCGCGCACGCGTTGCGCGACCGGCGGGTGGAGCTGGCCGAGCTGTGGTCACCGGCGGTCGTACGGCGGCTCACCGCGCGGGTGAACGCGGCCGGTGATCCGGCGAGCGGGCTCGAAGAGGTGGTCCTGGAGCGGGCGGCCGAGGTGGGGCGGCCCGATCCGGTGCTGCGGCAGGTCGTCGACGCCCTCGGCGCGGGGCGGCCCGTGGCGGCGACCGCCGACGAACTCGGGCTCGGCGCGCGGCAGTTGCACCGCAGATCACTCGCCGCGTTCGGGTACGGACCCAAGACGCTGGCCCGGGTGCTGCGGCTGCAGCGGGCGCTCGCGCTCGCCCGGGACGGGGTGCCCTTCGCCGAGACGGCGGCCCGGACCGGGTACGCCGACCAGGCTCATCTGGCCCGTGACGTACGGGAGTTGGCGGGCCTGCCGCTCGGTGAGCTGCTCGGCGGAGGGTAGCGGGCCCTTGCCGGCGGGGTGCCCGGCTACTCGGGGGCGGGTGTCGGCAGCGGTGCGAAGAGGTCGACGCCGTTGCCGTCGGGGTCGAGGATCACGGCGTACCGCTGGCCCCACACCGCGTCCCACGGCTTGAGTTCACCGTGGTACCCGGCGGTCACCAACTCCTCGTACACCGCGTCCACTTCGGCCGGACTGTCGCACAGCAGGGCCAGCCCGGCGCCGCCGCCCGTGCCCGGTCGGTACTCGGGGTGGAAGGAGCGGACGGTCTCCTCGGTGTCGAGCAGCAGCCGCAGTCCGCCGGGGAGCGCGGCCTCGGCGTGCGGCTGGTTCTCGGCGCCCTCCGGGAAGGCGAAACCGAGCCTGCGGTAGAAGGTGACGGAGGCGGCCATGTCCGAGGCCACCATGCCGATCGCATCGAGTCGTGGAGTCATACGGCCACCGTAGGCGGGCCGGCGTCGCGCGGTCTTGAAGGAATCGGACACCCGCACGCGGCGGGAGGAGCGCTGTGCGGAAGCGCTGTGAGTAAGCGCTCTCGGGAGAACGGACTCTTTGGCTCACCTGTGGAACATCTGTGCGGCAGGATGGTGGGCATGCCCATGCCTCGCCGCCGAGAACTCCGTACCGCGCGTGTGCTGCTGCCCCTCGCGGTGCTGCCGCTGGTGCTCACCGCCTGCGGGACCGAGAAGGCCGTGATCGCGGGTCGCGAGCCGCTGAAACCGGCCCCCGACCGGGCGGAGCTGAACGCCCGCGCCGAAGCGCTGGGCCTCGCCCCGGGGCTCGTCTATGTCACCGAGGCCCCCGGATTCACACTGGCCCGGCAGTCCGTCGGCGTGTACGGCGCCGACGGCTTCTCCGCCGCCTACTGGTCCCGCAAGAACAGCGCCCAGCTCCTGGTCCTCGTCGACCGCTCCACGATGACCGCCGCGGACTGCCCGGAGCGGCCGATCGGCCAGGACACCGGCGAGCCGGTCGTCTGCGAGCGCGACGGGGAGGCCTGGTACCGCAGCTCGGCCGGCCAACACGAGTACGCCGTGCCGGAGGACGGCCACCTCGTCCGGATCAGCGCCGCCGCGGGCGCGGTGGACCGCCCCGCCCTGCGGGCCGCCGCGCTCGCCGCGCACCGCCCCACCGACGCCGAACTCGCCGTCCTCCTCCCGCCCCGCCACCACGACAAGCCGCCGCCCCCGTACGACGGCCCGCCGGTCGAACGCGGCGATCTGCCCCCGGCGGGCGACGGCGCACCGGACAACGAGGTGGGCGCCTCGGGCTGAGCCGCAGCGCCCCGAGCCGTAGGCGGCCGTCGGGTGCGGTTAGGACGTACCACCGCCCGGCTGCTGCGGACCGAAGGCCGTCATGAAGCGGTCGCGGAACTTGTCCATCCGCCAGGTCGGGGTGGCATCGGCGGGCTGGAGTCCGTCCGTCCAGCCCCAGTCGGAGATCTTCTCCAGCACCTCGGGGTCCTGGGCGACGATCGAGATCGGCACGTCGTGGCTGGGGTTGTCGCCGGTGACCGTCTTGTTGGGCTGGTGGTCGCCGAGGAAGACCAGGACGGTGTCCTTGGAGCCGTACTTGGCGACGTAGTCGACGAGGCTGGTCACCGAGTACTCGATGGACTTGCGGTACTCGTCCCGGACGGCCAGCGGGTCCTTCCAGACCTCCGTGGGGTCCTTGCCCTCGGCCTTCTGGAGGGAGTGGTAGACCGACCCGTCGCCGATCTGGTCCTCGGGGATCGTGCTCGGGATGGGCGCCCACGGGTTGTGGCTGGAGGTCAGGATGATCTCCGCCATCATCGGCTTCCGGTCCTGCTTGCCGTGCTCCAGTTCCTCGAAGGCCTTCAGCGTGTACTGGTCGGGCATGGTCGACCAGCTGAACTTCGGTCCCTGGTAACCGAGTTCGTCGGAGTCGTAGATGTGGTCCAGGCCGAAGTACTTGCCCTCCGGCCAGGCCTTCTGGGTGCCCGGCACGATACCGACCGTGCGCCAGGCCCCGGTCCGGCGGAACGCCTCGGTGAGGGTGAGGCGGTCGCTCGCGACGAGGTGCGAGTAGCGCGACTGGTTCTTGATCCACAGACCGGACAGGAACGTGGAGTGGCCCAGCCAGCTGCCGGCGCCGGTGATGGGGGAGCGCAGCCAGCCGCTCCGCGACGCGTATCCGGCGTCCTTCAGCTCCCGCGTCTTCTGCGCGAGCGTCTCGGAGAGCGGCTCGCCCATCCGCGGGTCGTCGATCGCGGAGCGGCCGTAGCTCTCGATGAACGTGATCAGTACGTCCTTGCCGCGCAGCCCCGTCAGCAACTGGTCCGGCGGTACGTCGGCGAAGGCGTCCACCGCGGACTGCTTCTCGAACGCCTCGGCGTCCTTCAGGCCGCCGCTCACCGCCTCGATCCGGTTCTCCACGAGCGTCGCCGCGCTGTGCGAGGCCACCGGGACGTCGGCCACCTCCAGCGTCAGCGTCGAGCAGGTGATCCACGCGGTGCCCAGGACCAGCAGCGTCCGGCTCGCCGTCTGCCGGTTGCGTGTCATCAGCCGGCTGATCCGCACCACCGCCAGCGTCATCAGCACCGGCAGCACGAGCGTCAGCAGGATCAGCCCGACCGTCACCGCCAGCGCGGCCGTGTCACCGAGCGAGTCCTGTACGAACGTCCGTGCGTTGTCCAGCAGGATCCAGTCGAGCACCAGGTCGAACGGGCGGTCCAGGGTCCAGTACGACCCCATGTCCAGCATCTTGACCGTCGTCAGCAGCCCGAGCAGCACCCCGACCACGACCACCGCCACGCGCCGCGCCCGCACCGGCAGCACGAGCAGCAGCCCGCCGACGAGGATCCCCTCCGCGGGGATGCGCAGGAACCTCCCGAACGTGATGTCCGTGACGTCGTTCGGCACGAGCAACGCGAACATGACGAGCGCGACGGCCAGTCCGCTCCCACCCCAGGCGACGGCCCGAGCGGCCCGGGGGTGCTCGGCCCGCCAGCCCCCGGGAGCGGCCGGCTCCTCGGCGAGGGGCGCGGGCGAGTCCTCGGCCGAGTTCTCGGCCAAGTCCTCGGCCAAGGCGTCGTCCGAGTGCTCGACCGGGGGTTCGACCGGCGCCTTGGCAGAGGGTTCCTCGTCCGTCGTCGGCCCGGCCTCGGTCTCGGCCTCGGTCTGGGTCTCGGCCTCGGTCTGGGGCTGGGTCTCGGCCTCAGGCTCGGACGCGGCTTCGGCCTCGGGCTCGGACGCGACCTCAGCCTCACTCTCGGACGCGACCTCAGCCTCTGCCTCGGGCCCAGCCTCTGCCGCCGGCTTGGCCTCGGCCTTCTCCTCCGCGTTCGCGCTCGGCTTCGTTTCCGAGTCCGCCTCTGGTGAACTCGACTCCGGGGGCTTGTCGTCGTCCGGCGCCGGTGTCGGTCCCGGAAGCTGCGGAGAGCGTATGTGCGACAACCCGAAGGTCCTTCCCTGTGGAGCATGTGGAGCTCGGTGCTGGTGGTGCGGAGTGGGCCGGGGGCGGCACGACCGCCGGAACACCCGAGGGGCATCCGTATGCGTACGGTCCCACGTCGCCCACCGTTCACCCGAACTCAGGGTCACCGCAACCACTTGACCGAACCTAAACGCTCCCCGCACCCCCGGCTCAGGCCGAGCGCAGCGCCCCCGTGCTGGAGCGTTCCACCAGGCGCGTCGACAACTCGGTGCGGGTGCCCTCGGGTTGGTCGCCCTCCATCATCCGCACCAGCAGCCGCAGCGCGGTCTGGGCCATCTCGGACAGCGGCTGGCGGACGGTGGTCAGCCCGGGGGTCGCCCAGCGGGCCTCGGGCAGGTCGTCGAAACCGACCACGCTGATGTCGTCCGGCACCCGCAATCCCCGTTCGGCCAGCGCCTCGTACACTCCGAGGGCCATCTTGTCCGAGCAGACGAACACGGCGGTCGGCGGCTCGGGGAGGTCGAGCAGCTGGAGCATCCGGTGGCGGGCGGTGGCCTCCATGAAGTTGCCGTAGCGAACGTACTCCGGCCGGTACGGCAGCCCCGCGGCCGTCAGCGCCGAGCGGTAGCCCGCGACCCGGGCGCTGCTGCACATCTTGCGGCGGTACCCGGCGATCACGGCGATCCGCTCGTGCCCCAGGGACAGCAGATGGTCGGCGGCGGTCATCCCGCCCTGCCAGTTGGCCGCCCCCACCGACACCACGCCCGGCGGCGGTTCCAGGACCGGGTCGATCAGCACGAACGGGATGCGGTGCTGGGTGAGCCAGGAGTACTGGGCGGGAGACAGCTCGGCCAGGTTGAACAGCACGCCCGCCGAACCCCGGGCGGTCAGCTTGTCGAACCAGCCGCGTTCGGGGCGGGCGCCCCGGGTGCGGGTGAGACCGGCCGAGACCACGACCTCCAGACCGGCGTCGTGGGCGGCCTGTTCGACGCCGTGCAGGACCGCGCCCGACCAGGAGCTCTCCAGCGAGTGCACCACCAGGTCGACCATGCGCGGCGGTTTGGACGCCTCGAACCGGGGTCTGCGGACATAGCCGAGCCGGTCCAACGCCTCGGTGACCCGGCGCCTGGTCTCCGGGGCCACGTCCTCCCGGCCGTTGACCACTTTCGAGGCCGTCGGTACGGAGACCCCGGCCTCGCGCGCCACCACCGCCAGCGTCGGCCCGGCCGTCGCGCTCCCGCCACGCACCATCGCGACTCCACCTCTCGGGGCCCGTCCCGAGGCCCGTGAAATTTTCGAACAGCGCTGCGCGCACGGCGGAGTCCCCCGCCGCGTAGCAAGCGCTTCCTACGTTAAGGCCAACTCAACACGGCGGGAAGAAGCGGGGATTCACAGGACGGCCCCAGCCAAAACTTTCGAAACTTCGAACAGGTGGAGTTCGGGTCAGCGCACCACGCGATGGCGGAGATAGACGACGTTCGAGCCGTAGGGGCGGGTCTCCACGAGTTCGAGATCGACCCGGCGCTCCTGCCGGGGGAAGTACGGGATGCCGCCGCCGACCATGACCGGATAGACCATGGTCCGGTACTCGTCGATCAGGCCCGCCGCGGCGGCCTCGGCGGCGAGCGTGGCCCCGCCGATCGCGATGTCGCCCTCCCCGGGCTCGGCCCGCAGCCGCTCGATCTCCTCGGCCACGCTGCCGGTGGCCAGACGGGCACTGCCCTGCACGGTCGACAGCGTGGTGGAGAACACCACCTTGGGGAGCGGATTCCAGAGCGCGATCCATTCGTGCTCCGCTTCGCCGAGCGAGGGGTCCTGGGCGGCGGTCTCCCAGTACAGCATCGCCTCGTACAGCCGCCGGCCCATCAGATGGACGCCGACCTCGCGGATCTCGTCGATCCAGAAGCGGAAGACCTCCGGCTCGGGCTCCGACCAGTCGAAACTGCCGTCCGGCCCGACGATGTAGCCGTCGAGCGAGACGTTCATCGAATACGTCACCTTGCGCATCGGAAGTCCTCCTCGGTAAGGGATTCGACATTACGACTGCCGAACACCCCGGAACTCATCGCGGCGCGCGGGATTTCCCGAAGCGGTGCGCGGGCTCTCTCGAAGCGGATACGCGTGGGCCGGAGGGCCCGGCGCGTTCAGTGGTCCAGTGAGTCCCAGAACTTGGTGAGCGCCTGGGCCGCGCGGTCGGGATCCTGGGTCATCCACCAGTGGCCGAGGCCGTCGAGGGTCTCGGTGCGGGCGCCGGCCAGCCGTGCCGTGCGGGTCCGCTGTTCCATGGTGCCGACGAGGAGGTCCTCGGTGGCGAGCAGGGCGAGGCCCGGCCGCTCGGCCGCGCGGCCGAGGTTCCGGCCCAGGCCGGCCATCACCGGCTGGGCGGCCGACCGGTAGAGCGCGTACGCGGCCCGCCCCATCGCCTCGTCCTGGCCCGCCGCGACCCGCGCCGCCACCGGCTCGCTCATACCGAACGCCACGAGCATCGCGACCCGTGTCGCGAGGTCCGGGCCGAGCGGAATGGCCGGGTCGGGGCCCGTGCTCTCCGGCGCCTGCTGGCTCAGGGCGAACTCGTGCCACCCGTAGTCCGGGTCGAACAGACCGATCACATCGCTGACCCAGCTGCGTACGAGGTCCGGGCGGGCCGTCACCGCGTTGAGGACGTGGGCGCCGCCCCAGTCGTGCCCGACCAGGTCGACGGGCTCGTCGAAACGCTCCAGTTCACCGATGAGCCAGTCCCGGTAGTCACCCACGGTCGCCCCGAACCCGGTCGGCAGGGGCGCCCCGAAGCCGGGCGGGGACAGGCGGACCGGCTCGGGGCGGCCGGGGGCGACACGTGCGAGAGCGACGAGCAGCGGCTCCCAGACCTCCGGGGTCTCGGGGAAGCCGTGGACGAGGACGGTGGGCATGGCGGGAACTCCGTTTCCATGGGCCGCGAGCGACTCTCCGCGACCATTGCTGACCAGATGACCAATCTGGTCAGTGAGTATAGTCTCGGCGCATGAACACGAACACCACCCCACGACAGCGGGCCCTCGTCGTCGGACTCGGCGTCAGCGGAACCGCCTCCGCGCTGCGGCTGCACAAGGCGGGCTGGGACGTCACCGTCCTGGAAAGGGCCGCCGAGCGCCGTCGCGGCGGGTACTTCCTCACCCTCTTCGGCACCGGTATGACGGCCGCGGAGCGCCTGGGCATCGAGGTCCCGGACCGCTCCTCCGAGGCCATCGCCTACTACAACGTCGACCGCGCGGGCCGCCGCCGGCGCGGCATGGGCTTCGCCGAGGCCGTGGCCGGCGAGTCACGCCCGGTCGTGCGCGGCGACGTCGAGCAGGCCGCCTTCGACGCCCTGCCCGAGGACGTGGAGATCCGGTACGCGTCCGTACCGGTGGCGCTCAGCCAGGACGACGAGGGTGTGCGGGTCGACATCGAGGACCGGGCCGCGGGGGCGGTGACCACCGAACGGTTCGACCTCGTGGTCGGGGCCGACGGCCTGCGCTCGACCGTGCGCCGGCTGACGTTCGGCCCTGACGACGGCCGTATCCACCGCCTCGGCTACATGCTCGCGGCGTGCGCGCTGCCCGGCCCGGTCCCCGGCTTCCGGGGCACGGACGGCATCATCATGTCCGAGGAGGGCCGCTCGGCCTGGGTCTTCGCCTTCGCCGACCGGCCCCCGACGGTGCTGTTCAACTACCGGACCGAGGACGCGGACGCCGAGTTCACCCGGCCCGCCATCGACACCCTGCGGGCGGTCTTCGGGCCGGAGCCCACGGGTCCGACGCTCGGCTGGCTGCTCGACCGGTTCGAGGAGGCACCGGACCACCTGTTCGACACCGCCGAGCAGGTACGGCTCGACACCTGGCACCGGGGCCGGGTGGTCCTCGTCGGCGACTCCGCGTGGTGCCTGACCCTCTACTCCGGGATGGGCGCCTCCAGCGGCATGGCCGGGGCCGACATGCTGGGCACGATGCTGGAGCAGCACCCCGGGGACGTGCCGGGGGCCCTGCGGGCGTGGGAGGAGAAGCTCCGCCCCTTCATCGAGTTCCACCAGGAGAGCGGCATGGCCATGCGCAGGCTCTTCGTCCCGGCCGACCACACCGAGTTCCAGATCCGGTCCGTCTTCGACCACGTGGTGGGGACGACGGTCGGCCGTACGGTCATCTCGAAGCTGGAGCACCGCAGCAAGGCCTCCCGGATGAAGACGGTCGACATCGCCCTGTCCTGACCATCCCCGGAGACCCCGCCCGGTCCTGACCTCCCCCGGGGCCCCCACCCGGCCAATGGTCGGCGTGGGGTTCCGGGACCTGGTCTCAGTCCGAGAAGACCTGCTTGGCGACCGTGATCGCGGTCATGGCCTTGGGCCAGCCGGCGTAGAAGGCGAGGTGGGTGATCGCCTCGACGAGTTCGGTCTCGGTGACGCCGTTCTCCTTGGCCCGTCCGAGGTGGAACGCGAGCTGGTCGGCGTCGCCGCCGGCGACGAGGACGGCGACGGTGATCAGACTGCGGTCGCGGGCGGCCAGCTCGGTGCGGTTCCACACGTCCTCGAACAGGACGTCGTCGGTGAGTTCGGCGAGCTTCGGGGCGAAGTCACCGAGCATGCGGCGTCCGCCGCCCAGCTGCTTGGGCTGGTCGGTCATCAGAACTCCTCGGTGTCAGGTGCCGCGGGGGCGGTTGTACTGCTCGTCGGTGACGGGCTCGTTCCAGGTGGTTTCGTCGGTGCCGTCGCCCGTGCCCTCCCACAGGGCGATGTGCTCCATGAAGCGGCCGGGGGTGGCGCCGTGCCAGTGCTCCTCGTTCGGGGGGCAGGTGACGGTCCGGCCGGGGTGGGCCTCGAAGACGGTGCCGTCGCGGGTGCCGATCAGGGCCGTGCCGGAGACGACGTGGAGGGTCTGGCCCAGGACGTGGGAGTGCCAGTGGGTGCGGGCGCCGGGAGAGAAGCGGACCATGTTGGCGCGCATCCGGGACGGCTCCCGGCCCGCGTGGATCACGTCGAACCAGACGTCGCCGGTGAACCAGGCGGCGGGGGCCTTGACGGTGTCCTGCTGCTTGACGAATTCCATGGGCTTTCCTTCTGCGTGCGGGCTTGCGTGGGGCGGGCGGGGGGCCTTCGACGGCCGCCTCACCACCAGGAAACCGCAGGCCGAAGGCGGGAGGGAGGGCCTGCGCTGCCAGGTACTGACAGGGCCCCCCGCGGCCGCGCCGGCCCGCCTAGCCTGGAGGGCGTGAGCACCGAGAGCGACATCCGCGAGTTCCTGTCCTCCCGCCGCGCCAAGATCACCCCGCAGCAGGCCGGGCTGCCCGCCTACGGCGGCAACCGGCGTGTGCCCGGGCTGCGCCGCGAGGAAGTCGCGATGCTCGCCGGCGTCAGCATCGACTACTACATCCGCCTCGAACGCGGCCACCTCGCCGGAGCCTCCGAGGAAGTCCTCGACGCCGTCGCGCGTGCCCTGCAACTCGACGAGGCCGAACACGCCCACCTCTACGACCTCGCCCGCGCCGTCGCCCGACGCCCCGCCCGCCGTACCAGACGGACCCGAGGCCCGCTCCCCGACAGCGTCCTGCGCGTCCTCGACGCCATGACCGACTCCCCGGCCTTCATCCGCAACGGCCGCCTCGACATCCTCGCCGTCAACCGCCTCGGCCGCGCCCTGTACTCCCCGCTGTTCACCGAGGGCGCGCCGCGTCCGGTCAACATCGCCCGCTTCCAGTTCCTGGACCCGCACGGCCGGGACTTCTTCCCCGACTGGGAGCAGTCCGTGAACACGACCGTCTCCCTGCTGCGCACCGAGGCCGGACGGGCGCCCGGCGACAGCGACCTGACCGGGCTGATCGGCGAACTCGTCACCCGCAGCGAGGAGTTCCGCACCGCGTGGGCCAGGCACAACGTGCGCCTGCACCACACCGGCCGCAAAGGCTTCCGGCATCCGGTCGTCGGCGAGATCACCCTCGACTTCGACGCCATGGAACTGCCCGCACAGCCCGGCCTGACCCTGACCGCGTACAGCACCGGACCCGACACCCCGGCCCACGACGCCCTGCGGCTGCTGGCCGCCTGGGCCGCCACCGAAGACGCCTCCGCGACCGCCGACCCGGACCGCACCACCCGCCACTGAACCGTGCGCCCGGCCGGCGGACCCCGTTCACCGCCCGCCGTTCACCGCTCACCGCTCACCGCAAGGAGACTCCGCCATGCACACTCGTATCCTCGGCCAGGGCCTGGAGGTCTCGGCGATCGGCCTGGGCTGTATGGGCATGTCCCAGAGCTACGGCCCCAATCCCGGCGACCGGCAGGACATGATCGCCGTGATCCGCGGCGCCGTCGACCACGGCGTCACCTTCTTCGACACCGCCGAGGTCTACGGCCCCTACGCCAACGAGGAGCTCGTGGGCGAGGCACTCGCCCCGCTGCGCGACCGGGTCGTCCTCGCGACCAAGTTCGGCTGGCGCATCGAAGACGGCAAATCGGTCGGTCTCGACAGCCGGCCGGAGCAGATCAGGCGGGTGGCCGACGCCTCGCTGCGCCGCCTGCGCACGGACACGATCGACCTCTTCTACCAGCATCGGGTCGACCCCGACGTACCGATCGAGGACGTCGCGGGCGCCGTCGCGGAGCTCGTCCAGGCCGGCAAGGTACGGCACTTCGGCCTGTCGGAGGCGGGGGCCGCGACGATCCGCCGGGCGCATGCCGTCCACCCGGTGACGGCGGTACAGAGCGAGTACTCGCTGTGGACCCGCGACCCCGAACCCGAGGTCCTGCCCACGCTCGCCGAACTCGGCATCGGATTCGTCCCGTTCAGCCCGCTCGGCAAGGGCTTCCTCACCGGCACCGTCGACACCACGACCGCGTTCACCGCCGACGACATCCGCACCACCATCCCCCGGTTCGCCCAGGACAACCTCGCCGCCAACCAGGCACTGGTCGATCACGTCGCCGCCCTGGCCCACGCGAAGGACGCCACCCCCGGGCAGGTGGCCCTGGCGTGGCTGCTCGGCCGGCACCCGTCGATCGTGCCGATCCCCGGCACCCGCCGCCTCGCCCGGGTGGAGGAGAACGCCGCCGCCACCCGGCTCGCCCTGTCCGCCGACGAGCGGGCGGACCTGGACGCGCTGGCGGCCCGCGTCGGCGTCCGCGGCGACCGCTACAACGAGCTGCACATGAGCCTGGTCGACCGGTAGACGGGCCGCGCCCCGGGCAGTTCACCACCCCGCGAACCCCGCGGACTCACCGTGACATCATGCTGCCGAAGAGCGAACGGGAGGAACCACGACGGTGAGCCGGCTGATCGAACACGACTCCGTCAAGGCGGCCAGGATCCTCGACAGCGCGCGCGAGCTGGCCCTCGAACACGGCGTCCGCAAGGTGACCATCGCCGAGATCGCCTCGGCGGCGGGCGTGGGCAAGGGCACGGTCTATCTGTACTGGGAGACCAAGGAGGACCTGTTCGTGGGGCTGGCCGCGCGCGAGGTGCTGGCCTGGCTCACGGACATCAACGGGCACATCGCGCAGGATCCGCAGTCCGTGCTGCCCCGCCGGCTCGCTCCGCTGCTCGTCCGTACGACCCTCGGCAACCCCTGGCTGCGGTGGCTCCAGAGCGACGACAGTGCCATGCGGCAGCTGCTCCACCGGCCCGCCGACCGGGAGCGTTTCGCCGAGGCCACGACGAGCGCGCTGGGCAGCGCGGTGCTGGCGGTCCTGCGCGATCACGGGATCGTGCGCGACGACCTCCCCCTGCCCCGGCAGATGTACGCCCTGCACGCCGTACTGGTCGGGTTCGTCACCGTCATGAACCACGCCGACGCCACGGACCCGCTGAGCATCGACGATCCCGAAACCGCCCTGGCCGACACCGTCCAGCTCCTGCTCGAACGACCTCACGACCCCACCGCCCAGAAGGTCACCGAGGCGGCGGAGGCGGTACGGATCCGTTTCACCGAGATCCACGACAACCTCCTGAACCTCGTCGCGACGGGCGCCCCCGGCACCAGGTGAACCGAGCCGGGTCAGCTCTCCGGGTCGGAGAACTCCCGCGCGAGGTCCCGGTGTCTCTCCGCGACCAGCTTTCCCTGGGCGGGGCTGATCGTCGATCCCGGCATACCGCTCAGGTGTTCGACCTGTGTGGCGAAGCGCAGATGCTCGCTCCGCGCGTGTTCACGGCACGGCAGACAGGTCACCCGGTCCGCACGCGGCGAGGTCATCGCGTACGGCACGCGCAGCCCGCACCCCGTGGTGACGACGCTCGGCAGGTCACCGGCCAGGCCGAAGGTGGACGCCACCGTGTTCCGGACAGCGGCGTCCCCGTGGACCGCCCTCGCCCCGACATGAATGTGCGGATCGTTTCCGTCCATGGGGCCTACCTGCCCCGGCGGCCGGACCGGAACCCCTGGGCCGCCCCTCCTCGTGTCTCGCCCCTCACCCCTCCTCGCACACCAGCCGGAACCCCCCGAAGTCCGCGGTGAATTCCGCGGCGACGAGGTCCTGGGCGTGGATGCCGGCCAGGGTGCCGGTGAAGCGGAGGGCGGGGCCGTGGTCGTCGGAGAGGTGGGTGAAGTCGAGGGGCGGCCCGACGGGGACGCGCCGGCCCTCGTGGAGGTACCAGAAGCGGGCCTCGGGGCCGTCGATGCTCGCGCCCAGGGTGATCGGCCGGCCCGGTTCGACCTCGACCACGGCCCGCTGCCGGGCCCCGTCCGTGTCGCATTCGACGAGGCTCAGGACGGTACGGCCCGCGCCCCTCCACTGCTGGCCGCGCTGGGGCTCGCCCTCGGGTTCGGCCCAGGTCAGGTCGAGGGTGAGGTACGCGGAGCCGTTGTAGCGCAGGGTCAGACCGGCCGCCTCGCCGAAGGTGCGCGGCCGGGCCTCGACCGTGACCTCCACCTCCGCCCGGTGCTCGGTGATCCGCTGCGCCAACAGACTCTGCTCCCACAGCGATTCGGCCCCCTGCCGCCCCCGAAGCCGAATCCAGCCGGGCCGCACCCCCGCGTCCGCCCACGACACGTCCGGCGCCGCACGCAGACTGCTCCACGGCCAGCCGAGGGCGTCGCTCTCTGCCGTCGCCGTCGCCGTCGCCGTCGTTCCGGCGGGCAGGCCGTCGGCCGCCGCCTTCGGCCCGGCGGACAGGGCTGCCGGCGTCGGCGCAGTGGCCCCGGTGGCAGCCGATGGCATCGCGGCCTCCTCGCGGGCCCGTGGCCGTGGCGCGGTCGGCCCAGCGGCACCCGGCGGGAGCGCCGACGCGGCAAGGGCCACCGGCGTCGCGGGCCCCGTGCCGACCGCCGGGTCCACGCCCGGTACCTGCACCTCCGCGCCCGGTACCTCCACCTCCACCGCCGGATGCCACCCCCCGTGCCGCAGCCGGGGCCAGCCGTCCGCGTCCCAGAGCACTGCCTGGACGGCGGTCTCCCGGCCCAGGGGGCAGCGCATGCCGTGTTCGGTGTGCAGGGGGCGGGCCGTGAGATGGCTCAGGTACCAGTCGCCCGCCGGGGTCCGGACCAGTTCGGCGTGCCCGGCCTTCTGCAACGGCACCTTCGGGTCGTCCCGGGTCGTCAGCAGGGGCAGCGCGTCGAGTTCGTACGGTCCGGTGAGCGCGCGGCTGCGGGCCACCCGTACGCCGTGCTCGAAACCGGTGCCGCCCTCGGCCAGCACCAGGTAGTACCAGCCGTCGTGGAGCAGCAGCTTGGGGCCCTCGATCAACCGGTCGTGCTGGAGCAGGAGATGGGTGTCGCCGAGGGGGCGGAGCGTCGAGCGGTCCAGCTCGGTCAGGACGATCCCGGCGAACCGGTCGCCGTCGGGGCGGTGGTCGCTCTGCATGTTGAGCAGCCAGAGCCGGCCCTCGTGATGGAACAGGGCCGGGTCGAAGCCATGGCTCGCCACCCGCCGGGGAGCGGTCCACTCGCCGTCCACCGCCGGGGCCGTACAGACGTAGGTGTCCAGGTCGAAGTAGCGCGTGCCGACCGACCGGACGATCGTGTAGACCACCCAGAAGCGCTCGCCGTCCCAGCTCAGCGACGGGGCCCAGACGCCGCCCGAGTCGGGCACCCCGGCGAGCGAGCCGCCGGGGGCCGCGCTGCGCACATGGCCGGCGTACTCCCAGTGCGCGAGGTCCCGGGAGCGGTGGATCGGGATCGTCGGGAACCACTCGAACGAACTGGTCGCCACGTAGTACCAGTCGCCGACCCTGATCAGGGACGGGTCCGGGGCGAAGCCGCGGATGACCGGGTTGCGGGCCACGGTCGTCCGGGGCGGGACCGAAGGTGTCACTTGAGGGCTCCCAGGGTTACGCCCGACCGCCAGTAGCGGCGCATCGCGGTCATCATGATGGCCAGCGGGATGATGGACAGCAGCGCGCCGGTGAGGACGAGACTGGTCACGTCGATGCCGGACTCCGCGCGCTTGCCGGACCAGTTGTAGAGGCCGAGGTTCAGCGTCCAGTTCTCCTTGCCCCGCAGCAGGGTCAGGGGGAGGAAGAACGCGTTCCAGGTGTTGACGAAGGCCAGCAGGAAGACCGTCGCACCGCCCGTGGTCATCATCCGCAGCACGATGCTGAAGAAGATCCGCAGCTCACCGGCGCCGTCGATACGGGCCGCCTCCAGCAGTTCGAAGGGGATCGTCGCCTCGGTGTAGACCTTCGCCAGGTACACGCTGAAGGGGTTGATGAGGCACGGGATCAGCATCGCCCAGGGGGTGTCGACCAGGCCGATCTTCGAGAACATCAGATAGAGGGGGAGCGTGAGCAGCGCGATGGGGATCAGGAACGAGCCCACCACCGCCGCGAACACCACACCCCGGCCGGGGAAGTCGAAGCGGGCCAGGCCGTAACCGGTGGCCAGCGCGATGAGCGTGCCGCCGAGGGAGCCGACTCCGGCGTACAGGAACGAGTTGGCGGTCCAGCGCAGGAAGATGCCGTCGTCGTAGGTGAACACCTGCTGGAGGTTCTCCCAGAGGTGCATACCGGAGAACCACAGGCCGTTGCTCTGGTACAGGCCCACCTGGTCCTTGGTGGCGGCGATCATCAGCCAGTACACGGGGAACAGGCTGTAGAGGCTCGCCAGGACCAGCCCGAGCAGGATGAACCGCTGGCCGCCGCGCCCGCCCGAGGCGGGGTCGGGGGTCGTGATCCGCCGTACGGGAGGCAGGCCGGAGAGCCCGGACTTCTTGGGGGTGTCGGTGGTGGTCGTGGCCATCAGTCGACCTCCTTCGAGGTCAGCCGGTAGAAGACGAGGGAGGCGACGCCGAGGATCAGGGCCAGGAGCACCGAGAGGGCGGCGGCGTAGGGGTAGTTGCCCGCGTTGAACGCCTGGTTGTAGATGATCATGATCGGGGTGAAGCTGTCGTCCACGGTCTCGGGGGTGATGTTCCGGAACAGCGCCGGCTCGTTGAAGATCTGCAGCATCTGGATGATGGAGAGCAGTCCGGTCAGGACCAGCGCCCCGCGGACGAACGGGATCTTGATGCTCAGCGCGATCCGGCTCTCGGAGGCGCCGTCGAGACGGGCGGCCTCGAACAGCTCGCGGGGGACGCCCTGGAGCGCCGAGTAGATGATCACCATGTTGTAGCCGATGCCGTGCCAGGTGAGCAGATTGCCGATGGACGGCCACACCATGGACGGCGCGAAGAAGTTCCAGTCGAAGCCGAGGAAGTCGCCGAGCGGGGTCAGCGGACCCACCGCGGGGCTGTACAGATTGATCCACACGATCGCGGCGACCACACCCGGGATCATGTACGGGACCAGCAGCACGATCCGGAAGCGGTTCGCGGCCTTCGAGGTGAGCGTGTCCAGGAACAGCGCCAGGACCAGGCTGATCAGCAGCATGAACGGGATCTGCACACAGGCGAACAGCACCACCCGCAGGATCGACCCCATGAACGCCGAGTCGGTCAGCCCGAGTTGATAGTTGTCCAGCCCGGAGAACTCCCGGGTCGCGCCGCCGAGGCCGAGCCCGGACTGCTTCTCCTGGAACAGCGACTCGTAGACCGCGTACCCGATGGGCAGCAGATAGAGGAAGACGAATCCGAGCTGGAAAGGCACCGTGAACGCGGCACCTTTCCAGCGCTGGGAGCGAATCATCGAAGGAAGCCTCAGCCCTTGACGTTGATACCGCGCGACTTCAGGTCCTTGACCGTCCACTCCTGCATGTGCGCGAGCAGGTCGGTGACCTTCTGTTCCTTGCTGACGACCTTGCCCCACTCGCTCTGCAGCTCGGTGAACATGGCCGTCCAGTTGGGGCCGTAGACCCAGTCGTCGGTGACGGTGCCCAGGCTGTCGGTGACGACCTTCTCACCGGGGGCGTAGTTGTCACCGAGCAGCTTCTCGGAGATGGCCTCGGCGACGTACGACTCGCTGTCGGCGACCGCCGGCATCACCCCGCTGCCGGTCTCCGGGCTGGCCATCGTCTTGACCGCGCCGGTGTCGGTGGACAGCCACAGCGCCGCCTCGGCCGCCTGCTTCTTGTGCTTGCACTGCTCGGTGACCAGGTTCATGCCACCGCTCTGGTTGGTGCCGGCCGGCGTCTTGGCCGCCTCGCCCTTGTACGTCGGCCACGGCGACAGCGCCCAGTCGCCGAAGGAGTCGGTGAAGTTCTGCACCATGCCGGACATCTGCCAGGTGGAGATCTGGCGGGTGACCGTGCCGCCCTTGTCGTAGTTGCGCTGCACGGCCGCGTAGTCGGCGAAGGAGAGCTTGGAGTTGAGGTCGTTGTCGATGATCTGCTGGATCACGTCGGCGGCCTTCAGGCTGCCCGCGTCCTGGAAGTCCACCTTCCAGGAGTCGCCGTCGATGGCGTACCAGTGGGCGCCGGCCTGCATCGCGAGCACTTCCAGGGTGCTCGGGTCCTCACCGGCGTAGTTGGTGATGTGGATGTCGTGCTTCTTCAGGACCTTGCCGGCCGCGATGAAGTCGTCCCAGGTGGCGGGTGCCTTGAGGCCGTACTTCTCGAAGACGTCGGTGCGGTAGATCGTGAAGGCGGGCGCCGAGGCGGTGGGTACGCCGTAGACCTTGCCCTGCACCTGGACACCGGCCCACGCGCCGGGGTTGAACTTGTCCGCGCTCGACCCGACGTACTCGGTGATGTCGGCGAGCGCGCCCTGCGACACCCAGCTCGTCACGTACTCGGCGGTGTTCTGCAGCAGACAGGGGGCGTTGCCCGCCTTCACCGCGTTGCTGAGCTGCTTCTGCATGGTCAGCTGGTCGGTGACCTTGGTGTACTTGAGCTGGACGTCCTTGTGGGAGGCGTTGAACGCCTTGACCACGGCTTCCTGGCCGTTGGCCCAGCCCCAGAAGGGGAGGGTGACCGGGCCGGTGGCGCCGGAGGAGCCGTCGTCGCCCGAGTCCGAGCCGCCGCACGCGGCGAGCAGACCTGTCAGCGCGACACTCGCGACGGCGGCGCGGGCGAACCTTCTCCGGGGGCTGTTGGAGTTCATGGAACAGTCATCCTTCGAGACGTGGGCGAGCGCGGAAGTGGGGCGCGAGGGGCGGCTCGGTGGGGCGACGGCGAGCGAGGTGGACCGTCAGCTCGGGTCTCGGATCCCCTGCGGAAACGCTGTAGTAAACGGTTGCTGTGAAACGTAGGTGGCCTGATCGGCCCACCGCAAGAGCGCGACGGTAAATTGTTACGCCGGATTGTCGGCGGGGTTGCCGGAAGCGGTCGTTCGGTGGCCGTGGAGTGGTGCGGAGTGCCCAGGCCGGAGCGTGCTCCGCCGCGTGGGGGCCGTCGTGGGCACGGGGCGCGGGACGGCGCGGGACGGCTCGGGGCGCGAAAACGTTTGTGGCGCGGGCAGGTCGGGTCGGCCGGGGTTTCAGGCGACCCGGGCCAGGTCCGTGTGCCGTACCTCGTGCGCGGGCGGCAGGCCCGAGGCGAGGCGCTCCAGCTCCTCGACGACGGTACGGCCGAGGCGCTCCAGCTCGTTGCCGAGGGACCCCGCGATGTGCGGGGTGAGGAAGACGTTGGGCAGGTGGTAGAGCGGGGAGCCGACGGGCAGCGGCTCGGGTTCGGTGACGTCCAGGACCGCGCTGAGCCGGCCGGAGAGCAGCTCGTCGGTGAGCGCGTCCGGGTCGACCAGGGCGCCCCGGGAGGTGTTGATGAGGACACCGCCGTCCCTGATCAGCGCGAGTCCGGCGCGGTCGAGCATGCGGTAGGTCTCGGGGATGTCGGGGGCGTGCAGGCTGACGATGTCGCTGGTCCGCAGCAGGTCCTCCAACGTCATCGGTTCGGCGCCCAGCGCAGCGGCCCCGGCGGGGTCGACGTACGGGTCGTACAGCGAGACGGCGAAGTCGAACGGCCTCAGCAGCTCCAGGAGCCGGCGGCCCACGCGCGAGGCGCCGATGACCCCCACCCGGCGGCCGACGTTGCCGATGGCGGCGGTCTCGGCGGGGGAGGGGTAGGTGTGGGTCCTGCGGAAGCGTTCGCGCTGGTCGAAGGTGTCCTTCCCGGCCAGCAGGATCATCGCGAGGGTGTACTCGGCGACCGGCAGCGCGTTCCCGGCGACCGCGCTGGAGACGGTGACCCCGCCCTGCCACAGGGCCTCGCCGACCAGCGCCCGGACCGAGCCCGCCGCGTGCAGGACGGTACGCAGCCGGGGCGCCGCCGCCAGGACGTCCGCGTCGAGATGCGGGCAGCCCCAGCCGGTGATCAGCACCTCCGCCCCGGCCAGCACCGGGGCGGCGACGGGATCGGCGAAGTCCCGGACGACGAACTCGGGGTCGATCCGGGCCACTTGACGCAGCCGTGCCATGAGCGGCGGTGGGAAGAGCAGGGGCAGATGCACCGGATCCATGGCGAACACGGCTCGCGTCGGCGGGGCGCTGGGCATGGCTCTCCTGGAGAGTCGAGAGGGGGGTGGCCGCAGGCGCTGCTGCGGAAACAGTCTCAGAAAACGTCTTCTACCGTAGGCACGGGTGCGACGGGTGGTCAATCGTCTTGATCGTGTCGGACGAGGCAACCGGTTCCCGCAGAGTTTTCGAAAACTCGCCCAGCCCCTTGACGCGGTTTCCGGTCAGGCACAAGCTCTGCCCGTCGACAGATAGAAACCGGTTGTCGACGCATCGACCGATTCTCGTCCCTGGAGGTGAGGCGTGTCCGTGTCTCCCCGTGCCGGTGGTTCCCTGAGCCGTCGCCGGTTCCTCGCCCTCTCGGCGGGTGGTGCCGCGGCCGGCGGTGCGGCCCTGAACGGCTGCGCCCTGCCGGTGTCCGGTGGCGTCGGCGGCTCCGGTGAGACCGTCACGCTGATGGTCAAGCCCGAGGACCTCTCCCCGGAGCTGATCCGGCGGGCGCGGCGGGACACCGGCGTCCGGATCGTCACCGTGAAGTACGACATGACCAAGCTGATCGCGATGCTGACCAGCGGAAACCCACCGGATCTGGTGCGCGGTGTCGGAGCCGTGGACACCCCGTACTTCGTGGCCCGGGACGTGGCCGAGAACCTCGACCCGTACTTCGCCGCGAGCGGTGTGCTGAAGGCCGACGACCTCGACCCGGTCAACGACCTGTGGCGCTACGACGGCCGCACCCAGGGCAGGGGCCCGCGCTACGGCATGGTCAAGGACTTCTCGCAGGACTCCATGTACTGGTACAACACCGCGCACTTCGACGAGGCGGGCATCGACCGTCCGCCCGAGTCCGAGCCGGTGACGTACGAGGAGTGGCTCGACCGCGCCGAACGGCTCACCCGGCGGAAGAACGGCCAGACGATCGTCTTCGGCGGCAGCTACAACGGTCTCTACGAGGCCACCAACCTCTCGACCCTGACCGCGGCCGCCGGCGGGAGTCTCTTCGACGACGACCTCTCCCGGATCGACTTCACCACCCCGGAGGCCCGCAGGGCGCTGGCCTGGTACATCGGTTACTGCCGGACCAGGGTCGGCCCCAGCGCGATCCAGCCCGACCCCAACGCCTGGGACGGGCCCACCTATCAGGCGGGCCGGATGGCCATGACCAACAGCGGCTACTGGCTCGGCGGGATGATCAACACCGACGAGAAGCTGGCGAAGGTGTCCCGGCTGGCCCCCGCCCCGGTCTTCGAGGGCGGCGCACGGGTCAGCCCCTGCCAGGGCGGCACCGGCTTCTGGATGCCGAGGAAGGCACCGAACAAGGACGCGGCCTGGCGGGTCTTCGAGTGGTTCTTCGGCGAGGCCCCGGCCAGGGAACGCGCGGCCGGCGGCTGGGGCATCCCCAGCCTGAAGTCGCTGCGCCCGCTGATGCCCGCCGAACACGACTACCAGCGGCGGGTGTTGCGGGCCCAGGAGGCCGAGCTGAAGCACTTCTCGGTGATCTCCTTCACCCCCTACCTCACGGCGGAGGGCTTCAAGGCCCTCTTCAACCAGGTGGCGCCCGCCGCGATGAAGGGCGAGATCTCCGTCGACACCCTCGCCGGACGCCTGAACTCGACCATCAACGAGCAGCTCGACCGAGGGAAGGAGCAGGTCGGATGACGGTCGGTCAGGTCGAGGCGCACCCGGTGCGCCAGGGCAGGGCGCGCCCGAAGCGCGCGTCCGCCACCGCCCGCAGACACCGGGCGTTCTACATGTTCACCTCGCCCTGGATCATCGGCTTCCTGCTGCTGACGGTCGTCCCGATGGCGTACGCGCTGTGGCTGAGCCTCACCACCTACGACGGGATCTCGCCGCACTGGCGGTTCATCGGGCTCGGCAACTACCGTGAACTGCTGGCCGATCCGGTGACCTGGGACGCCCTGGGCCGTACCGGGCTGTTCGCGGTGACCTCGGTGCCGCTGTCGATCGTCGCGGGGCTGGGCCTCGCCGTCCTGGTCAACCGGCCGCTCAGGGCCCGGGGCCTGTTCCGCACCCTGCTCTATCTCCCGGCCGTGGTACCGCCGGTGGGCGCGGGCCTCGCGTTCAAGTCGCTGTTCGACCAGAACTCCGGTGCCGCGAACGGGGCGTTGGGCTTCCTCGGCATCGACGCCCTGGGCTGGCTCGCCGATCCGTACGCCCGCTATGTGCTGCTGATGACCGTGTTGTGGGCGGCGGGCAACGTCATGATCATCTCGCTGGCCGGGCTCCAGGACGTACCCCGTGAACTGCACGAGGCCGCCCGGATCGACGGGGCGAGCGCCTGGCGGACCTTCCGCAGCATCACCGTGCCGCTGCTGTCCCCGGTGCTGCTCTTCCAGACGGTGACCGGGGTGATCGCCTCGGTGCAGACCATCATGCCGCTGCTGCTGGCCGCCGAGCCCACCACGGGCGGCGTCACCGCGATCCCCCAGTCCAACTACATGTACATGATGCATGTGTTCGCCGAGTACTTCGCGCTCGGCCGCTACGGCTACGCCTCCGCGCTGCTGTGGGTGCTCTTCGTCCTGATCCTCGCCGTCACCGGACTCATCTTCAGGTTCACGTCCGGAGTGGTGTTCTACAACGTCGATCCGGAGGCGAAGAAGTGACCGTCACGAGCGACACCGCCGGGGGCGCTCTCCCGGGCGCCACCACCCCCGGCCGGCCCGCGCGCAGATCCACACCCCCGGTGGCCCCCGCCCCGGCCCGCGTCCGGATACGCACCGGCCGGCTCGTCCTCTACACCGTGCTCGTCGTCGCCACCGGGCTGTTCCTCGGCCCGTTCGGCTGGCTGGTCCTCACCGGACTGAAGACCTCCGCCGAGACGGCCGCCGCCCCGGTGCACTGGCTGCCCGCGGACTTCCAGTGGCACAACTTCGCCGACGCCTTCCAGCTGATCGACTTCCTCGGCTACGCCCGCAACTCCCTGATCATCGCCTTCCTCTACGCCACCCTGGTCACCCTCAGCTCGGCCTGGGTCGGCTACGGCTTCGCCCGCCTCGACGCGCCCGGGAAGAAGACCCTGTTCGGTGTGCTGCTCGGCTCGATGATGCTGCCGCAGATGATCACCCTGCTGCCCACCTATCTGATCTTCGCCAAGCTCGGCATGGTCGACACCTACTGGCCGTGGGTGCTGTGGGGCCTGGCGGCGGCACCGTATCTCGTCTTCCTCTTCCGGCAGTTCTTCGCCGGGCTGCCGCGCGAGCTGGAGGAGGCCGCGATCGTCGACGGCTGCGGCTACGCGACGATCTTCTGGCGGATCTTCCTGCCGCAGTCCTGGCCGGTGCTCTCCGCGAGCTTCGTGATCGCTTTCACCTGGACCTGGGGCGACTACATCGCCCCCCAGCTCCTGCTGTCCACGGACCGCTCCACCCTCGCGGTCGCCGTGATGTCCACCTACGTCACCTCCGCCGGGACACCCGTCACCCAGCTCCAGGCCGCCGCCTCGGTGATGTACGTGATCCCGATCCTGCTGATCTTCCTCGTCGCCCAACGCGGCTTCGTCGCCGGGATGTCCACCTCGGGGCTCAAGTAGCTCTCCCCAACTCCCCCTGCCAGTAAGGAAGTTCCTCATGAACGACACCCAGGGCTCAGGTCCGTCCCGGCGTACGCTCCTCCAGGCCGCCGGTGCCACGGCCGCCGCGTACTCCCTGCTGGGCGCGGCCACCGGAACCGCGAGCGCGGCCACGGACGACAGACCGGAGGCCGCCGACCGCCTGGTGGTGCACACCGTCCCCACCGGGGTCGCCCTCAACGCGAGCTACACCGTCAAGGCCCGTACGCCGGGCGGTGAGTGGCGGACGGTGCCCGTACTGCGGGTCGGCACCAAGACCATCAACGAGAAGACCGGCTCCGGCGTCATCCGCCAGACCTCCGTCGCGAGCCTCGACTTCTCCGGCACCGTGGAGGTCCAGGTCACCTCCGCCAAGGGGGCCATCGGCGAGGCGCGCGTCCGCCCGCTGTCGTACGACCTCGCGCACGAGGTGAGCGGCGACACCGTCACCCTCAGCCTCAGCGAGCCGCGCAACCTCTCCGTCGAGATCGACGGCGACCTCTACAACAACCTCCAGCTGCACGCCAACCCGATCGAGAAGACCCGCTGCGAGGAGGGCGACCCCGACGTCCTCTACTTCGGGCCGGGCATCCACACCGTCCCGGGCAATGTGCTCCAGGTGCCCAGCGGAAAGACGGTCTACCTGGCCGGCGGTGCCGTGCTGAAGGCCCATGTGTCGTTCACGAACGTCGAGAACGCCCGGCTGATCGGCCGCGGCATCATCGCCGACACGGACAGCGGCACCACCGTGGCGTTCTCGAAGAACATCGAGATCGACGGCATCCTCGTGATGAACCTGAAGACCGGCTACTCCTGCACCATCGGCCAGTCGCAGCAGGTCACCGTCCGCAACCTGCACTCGTACAGCAGCGGCCAGTGGGGCGACGGCATCGACGTGTTCAGCAGCGAGGACGTCCTGATCGAGGGCGTCTGGATGCGCAACAGCGACGACTGCATCGCCATCTACGCCCACCGCTGGGACTACTACGGCGACTGCCGCAACATCACCGTCCGGAACTCCACCCTCTGGGCCGATGTCGCCCACCCGGTGAACATGGGCACCCACGGCAACCCCGAGAAGCCCGAGACCATCGAGAACATCGTCTTCAGTAACATCGACATCCTCCAGCACCGCGAGCCGCAGGTCCTCTACCAGGGCTGCTTCGCCCTCAACCCCGGCGACAGCAACCTCATCCGCAACGTCCGCATCCAGGACGTCCGCGTGGAGGACTTCACCTGGGGCCAGCTGCTCAACATGCGGGTGATGGCCAACCGGTACAACGCCTCCCCGGGCCGGGGCATCGAGGACGTGTACGTCCGTGACCTCACCTACAACGGCACCCACGCCTCCACGGCCATCCTCACCGGCTACGACGCGGACCGCCCGATCAAGAACCTCACCTTCCAGAACCTGTCGGTCAACGGCACGGTCGTCCACGACAAGATGAAGAAGCCCGGCTGGTATCTGACCACCGACATGGTCCCGATGTTCGCCAACGAGCACGTCCAGAACCTCCGCTTCCTGGACGCCGACACCGCCGCCGCCACTGAGGCCCCGGAGATCACCAGCGCCGCCGAGGCCACGGCCATCGCGAAGCGGGTCTTCAACCACCTCGTCACGGCGACCGGGCTGCCCACGTCGTTCGCCGCCGAGGGCCTGCCCAAGGGCCTCGCCATGGACACCAGGACCGGTCTGATCTCCGGCGTCCCGGCCCGCCCCGGCACCCGCACGGTCACCGTCTCGGCCACCAACAGCGCCGGGACCACCACCCGGTCCGTCAAGCTCACCGTGCGCCACCCGTAGGACCAGGAGACATCTGTGCTTCCCCTCAGCAGACGGTTCGACCGGCGGTCGTTCCTCGACAGACGGTCCTTCCTCGGCGCGGCCGGGGTCACGGCCGCGGCCGGAGCAGGACTCCTGTCCACCGCACCCTCCGCCTCCGCTTTCGCCTCCGCTTCTGCCGCGGCCTCGCGGGACAACGGCTCCACCGGAGCGGCCCGCACCTTCAGCCATCCGGGCCTCCTGCACACCGCCGCCGACCTGGACCGGTGGCGAGCGGCGGTCGCCGCCAAGGAGGCGCCGGTCCACGACGGCTATCTCGCGCTGGCCGCCCACGCCCGCTCCAAGTCCACGTACACCGTGCAGAACACGGGCCAGATCACCTCCTGGGGGCGCGGGCCCAGCAACTTCATGGGCCAGGCCGTCGCCGACTCGGCCGCCGCCTACCAGAACGCGCTGATGTGGTGTGTGACGGGCGACCGGGCCCACGCCGACAAGGCCCGGGACATCCTCGACGCCTGGTCGGCCTCCCTCACCATGGTCACGGGCGCCGACGGCCCGCTCGGCGCGGGCCTCCAGGCCTTCAAGTTCGTCAACGCCGCCGAACTGCTCCGGCACACCGGCTACGACGGTTGGCCGGACGCGGCGATCGCCCGCTGCGAGCGCTCGTTCCTCGACGTCTGGTACCCGGCGATCTCCGGCTACATGCTGTACGCCAACGGCAACTGGGACCTGACGGCTCTTCAGACCGTCCTGGCCATCGGCGTGTTCTGCGAGGAGCGCGTCCTCTTCGAGGACGCGCTGCGCTTCGCGGCGGCGGGCGCCGGCAACGGCAGCGTCCCGGGCCGCGTCGTCACCGCCGCGGGCCAGGGCCAGGAGTCCGGCCGCGACCAGGGACACGAGCAGCTGGCCGTCGGCCTGATGGGCGACGCCGCCCAGGTGGCCTGGAACCAGGGCGTCGACCTCTGGGGCTTCGACGGCGACCGGCTGCTGGCGAACGCCGAGTACGCCGCCCGCTACAACCTCGGCGGCGACGTCCCCTTCACCCCCGACCTGGACCGCACCGGCAAGTACATCAAGAAGACCGTCTCGGCCGTCGGCCGCGGCACCCTGCCCCCGGTCTACGAGATGTACTACGCCCACTACGCCGGAGTACGCGGCCTCGACGCCCCCGCGACGAAGGCGGCGGTCTTCCGGGGCACGGCGGGCGCCCGGTTCGTCGAGGGCAGCAACGACGACCTCCCGAGCTTCGGCACCTTCGCCTACGCCGGGGCCACGGCCCCCGCCTCGGCCCCCGCGCCGAAGCCCCCGGCCGGTGTGACGGCGGTGGGCGAGCCCGGGGCCGTGACCGTGGCCTGGCTGCCGTCCGCCTGGGCCACCGGGTACACCGTCCGGCGGTCCACCCGCCCCGAGGGCCCGTACGAGAAGGTCGCCACCGGCCTCGACGAGCCGACGTACACCGACCGGGACGTGCGCCGGGGCCGGACCTACCACTACACCGTCACCGCCACCAACTCTGGCGGCAGCAGCGGCAGTTCGAGCCCGGCCGGCGCCTGTGCCGGGCTGCCCGAGCCCTGGGCCGGCCAGGATCTGGGGGTGGTGGAGATCCCCGGCGCCGCCGCCTTCGACGGCGAGCGGTTCCTGCTGCGGGCGAGCGGCACGGCGGACACGTACCGTCTGGCGTACGTACCGCTGCGCGGGGACGGCTCGGTCACCGCGCGGATCGTGTGGCCGCTCAGCTCCCAGTACTCCAAGATCGGCGTCACCCTGCGCGCCGGCCTCGACGCGGGTGCCGCGCACGCCTCGACGCTGATCCAGGGGCTGCCGCTGCACACCTGGAGCGGGGTGTGGAGCGTACGGAAGGCGGTCGGCGCGGAGATCTCCGCCACCGGCAGCACGCCCGTACCGCCCTCTCAGCTCCAGGCGATCACCACCTCCGCCGCCTTCCCGATCTCCGCCCTGGGCGCCCTGCCGGAGTCGGCGACCCCCTTGGAGGCGCTGTACGTCGAGGGCGCGGGCGACGGCTACCGGCTGCGGGCCCCGTACTGGGTGCGGGTCACCCGCAAGGGCCGTCGCTGCACCGGGGCGATCTCGCCGGACGGCGTCGACTGGACCGAAGTCGGCTCCACGGAGGTCGAGTTGGGGCGCACCGCGTACGCGGGCCTGGTCCTGACCTCCTGTCTGGGCGTCGCCGAGGAGTACGCCGAGACCGGCACCGGCGCCTTCGACAACGTCCGGGTCGTCTCCGCCGCCGGGGGAGAGGTCTGGTCGGTGGCCCGCCCTGCCTGGCGGGCCACCGACCTCGGGGCCGCCACCGGGGCGGACGCGGTCGAGCTGGACTGGACCGATCCGGACCTCTCCGCCCGCTACAAGGTGCTCCGCGCCACCCGCGCCGACGGCCCCTACCGGACGATCGCCACCGGGGTCGCCCCGCTCGGCTTCGGCGCCCGCCTGCGGTACGCGGACGCCACCGGCACCCCCGGTACGACGTACCACTACGCCGTCGCGAAGACGAACACCGGCGGCAGCGGCCCCCGCTCCGCGCCCGCCGCCGCGACGATGCCGACCCCGTCCACCCCTGAACTCACCTCACCCGCAACGGCGTTCGCCAACCGGGGCGACACCTTCCAGCACCTCATCCGGGCCTCGCACGCACCCGTACGGTTCACCGCGAGCGGGCTCCCCGAGGGCCTGCGCGTCGACCGGCGCACCGGCCTGATCTCCGGAACCCCCACCCGGACCGGCGAGTTCACCGTCACCACCACCGCCGGCAACGCGGCGGGCGAGGCGACCGGCACCCTCACCCTGACCGTCGGCACACCCCCGCCCGCCCCCTGGACGTACGGCGATCTCGGCGACGTCGTCCTCGACGACCGCGACTTCGGCACCCTCGGCGTGGCCGCCGTCCGCACCCCCGGCAGTACCGCGTACGAGGACGAGGACGAGGACGACGGGACCTTCGTCGTCCGGGGCGCCGGAGTCGATCTGACCGTCAACAACCAAGGGATGACAGGTCAGTTCGTACGGCGGCCGGTCACCGGTGACTGCGAGGTCACCGTCCGGCTGGACTCCCGTACCGGGGCCGCGGCCGACCGGGTCGGGCTGCTGATGGCCAAGTCGCTGTCGCCGTTCGACCAGGCGGCCGGGGCGATCGTCAGCGGCGGGACCGTCGCCCAGCTCATGCTCCGGACGACCGTGGCCGGACGGTCGGCCTTCACCGGTGACTCCACGGTCACCACCCCCTGCCTGCTGCGGCTGAAGCGGACCGGGACCCGCTTCGCCGCGGCGGTCTCCACGGACGGAGGCGCCACCTTCACCCCCCTCGCCGAGGGAGAGATCCCCGGCTTCGGTGACGCCCCCTACCACGTGGGCCTGGTGGTCTGCTCCCGCAGCCCGCTGACCCACGGCACCGCGCGCTTCAGCGAGGTGAGCATCACCCCCACCTGAGGATCGGAGATGTACCGATGAGCCGCACTTCCCCCCACGCTTCTTCCCACGACTCCCCCCACACGGGCCCCGAAGGGCCCGCCCCCGAGAGCGAGTTGAGCCGTCGCGGTCTGCTGCGGACCGCCGGCGGTCTCACCGCCGCCCTCGCGCTGGGCGCCGCCTCCGTCGCCACCACGGCGGAGGCGGCCCCGGCCACCTTCACCCACCCCGGCATGCTGCACGCCTACGGCGAACTCAACCGCGCCAAGGTGCGGGTCGCCGCCGGCGACGCCCCCTGGCTGTCCGGCTGGAACCGCCTGACCGCCAACTCCCACTCCGCGAGCACCTGGACACCCAACCCGCAGGCCACGATCATCCGCGGCGGCACCGGCGAGAACTACGGCATCCTCTACAACGACATCCACGCCGCCTACCAGAACGCGCTGCGCTGGAAGATCGCCGGCACCACCGCGAACGGCGACGCGGCGGTCCGCATCCTCAACGCCTGGTCGTCGACCCTCACCACCGTCACCGGCAACGCCGACCGGTTCCTGGCCGCCGGGATCTACGGCTACCAGTTCGCCAACGCCGCCGAACTCATGCGCGGCTACAGCGGATTCGCTCTGGACCGGTTCAAGACGATGATGCTGAACGTCTTCTACCCGCTCAACAACCAGTTCCTGAACAACCACAACGACGCCTGCATCACCAACTACTGGGCCAACTGGGACCTGTGCACCATGAACTCGATCCTCGCGATCGGGATCCTGTGCGACGACGGCGCCAAGTACGACCAGGCCGTCAACTACTTCAAGACCGGCGCCGGGAACGGATCGATCACCCACGCCGTCCCGTACCTGCACACCGACTCCGCCGGCTACGCCCTCGGGCAGTGGCAGGAGGCGGGCCGCGACCAGGGGCACACCATGATGGGCATGGGCCAGATGGGTGCCTTCTGCGAGATGGCCTGGTCCCAGGGCGACGACCTCTACGGCTACGACGGCAACCGGTTCATGAAGGCCGCGCAGTACGTCGCCAAGTACAACCTGGGCAACGACGTGCCCTTCACCGCCTACACCTGGGGCACCGGCCAGAACTGCGCCCAGCAGACCCACACCGCCGTCTCCTCCGCGAGCCGCGGCCAGGTCAGGCCCGTCTGGGACCTCATCTACTACCACTACGGCCGCCGCCGCGGCCTCGACGTCCCCTACATCAAGGCCATGGCCGAGAGCGTCCGCCCCGAGGGCGGCGGCGGGGACTACGGCTCGGCCAGCGGCGGCTACGACCAGCTGGGCTTCGGCACCCTGATGTACGCCAAGTAGCCGCCGACCCGTCCGAGGGCGGCCGTCGCCCGAACGGCCGCCCAGGACCCGGTACGACCGGAATACCGCGAAGGGATGTGGTGCTCTGAGGGTGAACGACGGTTCACGAGCGAGTGAGCGGGCGTGCGCGCGGGAGCGTGTGCGCCCGTGAGGAGCTGGTGCGCGATGACGGCAGACCGGCAGCAGGGCGGCCCCGTGGTCAGGACGCCGTACGGCGACGTACGCGGCGCGTACGAGTACGCGGACGGCGCGGACGGCGGGGACGGCCACGAGGACGGGATCGCCGTCTTCCGGGGCGTCCCGTACGCGGCCCCGCCCTTCGGCCCCCGCCGCTTCCGCCCGCCCGCCCCGCCCGAGCCCTGGGCGGGGGTGCGGGACACCGTCGCCTTCGGTCCGACGCCTCCGAAACCGCCGTACTCGGAGGCGTTCGCCCGCTATCTGTCGGACCCCGTCGTCCCGGGCGACGACTGCCTCAACCTGAACGTATGGACGCCGCAGCCGGGCCCCGGGGCCCGGCTGCCGGTCATGGTCTTCCTCCACGGCGGCGCCCTCACCCGGGGCTCGTCGGCGGTCCCCGTCTACGACGGTGCCGCCTTCGCCCGCGACGGCGTGGTGCTGGTCTCCCTCAACTACCGGCTGGGCGTGGAGGGTTACGGCCTCTTCCCGGACGCCCCGGCCAACCGCGGACTGCGGGACCAGCTGGCCGCGCTGGAGTGGGTGCGGGACTCGATCGCCGGGTTCGGCGGCGACCCGGACCGGGTGACCCTGTTCGGCCAGTCGGCGGGCGCCATCAGCGTCGGCGCGCTGCTGGCCGCCCCGCGTGCGCGGGGCCTGTTCCGGCGGGCCGTCCTGCAGAGCGGCCCGCCCGAGGCCCTGGACCGGGACAAGGTACGCCGGATGGTCCGCCGGATGGCGAACCGGCTGAAGGTCCCGGCGACCGCCGAGGCCTTCGCCGCCGTGGACCGGGCCGCCCTGCTCGAAGCCCAGGCCGAGGCCGGCCGGCTCAGCAGCCCCGTGCTGGGCGGCCCCGCCTTCGGCGTCGTCGTCGACGGCGACCTGCTGCCCACCGACCCGATGGCGGCCCTGACCGAGCACGGCGCGGCCCCCGGTGTCGACCTCCTCATGGGCTGGACCCGCGACGAACACCGTCTCTGGCTGGTCCCCGGCGGCCTCCAGGAACGCGTCGACCGTCTCGGCACGGTCGCCCTGGCCGGCGCCCGCGCCCGCTGCCACTGCGGCCCCGAGGTCCCGCGCGGCTACCGCGACCTCCACCCCGACAAGGGCGTCGCCGACCTCGTCGGGCAGCTCGTCACCGACCACCTCCTGCGCGTCCCCCTGCACCGGGTGGCGGACGCCCGCCTCGACCAGGCCCAGGCGCGGTCCTGGCTCTACGAGTTCGCCTGGCCCTCCGGCATCCCCGCCCTCGGCTCCTGCCACGCCCTCGAACTCGGCTTCGTCTTCGACACCGGCGACACACCCGCCTCCGCCAAGCTCGCCGGTGACCACGCCCCGCGCGACCTCGCCGCCGCGCTGCACTCCGCCTGGGTCCGCTTCGCGACGGACGGCACGCCCGGCTGGCCCGCCTGGGACGCCGGGCATCCGGTCCGCGTCTTCGACACCAGTGAGGACATCGGGGACGACACCGGGGAGGACATCGGGGAGGACATCGGGGAGGACACGGACGGCGCCCGGGTCGTCCTCGGCCCCTACGACCCCGAACTCGCCCTCTGGGACGCGGACGCGAGACGCCCGCGCAGGGTCCAGGGCGCCGGCACCTTCGTCACCTCCGGCGGAGGCCCGCTCCCGGCCCTGCGCCGCTTCCGCCGGACGCCCTGAGCCGGCTGTCCGCGCTACGGGCGGGGCTCGGCCGTCTCCTCCGTGGGTGTGCGCGGCTTGGTGTGGAGGACCTCGCGGGCCTGTTCGGCGGCGCGCAGGGAGCTCTCGGCGACGAAGTCGAGAAAGCGGGCGACGTTCTCCAGCCGGGCGCCGGCGGGGGTGTCGGTGCCGACGACGCCCACGCCCTGCCGGGCGATCTCGACGATCTGCGCGACGGCGCGGGCACTGGCGATCATCGACTGGTACCAGACGTCGTCGTCGACGACGTACCGCTCACGGCGGCGTTCGCCCTGCTCGCGCCGGATCATCCCCTGGCTGTCCAGGAACGCGACCGCCTTGGAGATGGACGCCGGGCTGACCTGGAGACGCTGGGCCAGTTCGGCGGCGGTGAGGCTGCCGGAGTCGGTGAGGGTGAGGCAGGCCATCACCCGGGCCATCATCGCGGGCATGCCCGAGGCCATCATGACCGTCGTGAACGTCTCCTCGAACTCCCGTACGGCTTCGGTGTCACGCCCATGGGCCTGCTCGGGCGTCCGGGCCTCACGGGGAGCGGCCTGGCGCCGCCGGTGCGCGCGGCGCTCGGTGGCGCGGTGGGCGAGGTCGGCGCGGTAGGCGGTGGGGCCGCCGTTGCGCATCACCTCGCGGGTGATCGTCGAGGTCGGGCGGTCGAGCCGTCTGGCGATCTCGGCGTAGGCGAGACCGTCGGCCAGTCCTAGCGCGATCTGCTGGCGTTCCTGCTGGGTGAGCCTGCCTCCCGGCATCGCTGTCTCCTTCGTGCTCCGTGGTGCGCCCACTATAGCGTTCACTTCCACTTCATTGCAACGTGCGTGAGGCAGCCTGTTGCGTTGCCTCGCAAGCCGTTGCAACAAATTATCTGCTCTGAGCTGCAGGAATGTGATTCTCGTGCAACGAGTACGTTGCGCGATATCTGAATGCAACGTAGCTTTTCCATCGTCAGAAACGACGCAGAGCCGAGGAGAGCACGATGCAGAAGTTCGACACCCCCGCCCCGATCGCCGCGGTCCTGAACATCACCGCCGGCCGTGTGCAGCTCATCGCCGCAGACCGCACCGACACCACCGTCGAGGTCCGCCCCGCCGACTCCTCCAAGAGCCGCGACATCAGGGCCGCCGAGGAGACCACGGTCGACTTCCGCGACGGTGTGCTGCGGATCGACGCCCCGAAGGCGAAGAGCGAGCTGTTCGGCCCCTCCGGAACCCTGGAGGTCACCGTCCAGCTGCCGTCCGGCTCCCGGGTCGAGGCGAAGTCGGCCGCCGCCGAGTACCGGGGCGTCGGACGGCTGGGCGATGTGGCCATCGACGGCGCGCACGGGCGGATCAAGCTCGACGAGGCCGCGAGCGCCCGGCTCAACCTGCTGGCCGGCGACGCCCTGATCGGCCGCCTGGACGGCTCCGCCGACATCACCAGCGGCAAGGGCGACCTGCGCGTCACCGAGGCGGCGCGCGGCACGGTCACCCTCGACACCGGGCACGGCGACATCTCGATCGGCGCCGCCGCCGGCGTCTCGGCCTCCCTGGACGCGGGCACCTCCTACGGCCGTGTCCGCAACACCCTCAAGAACAGCGAGGGCGCCGGCGCCCACCTCGCCATCCGCGCGACCACCGGCTACGGCGACATCGACGCCCGCAGCCTCTGACCCAGCCCCCGCAGCACGCCCTCGCACCGCGACCACCGACCCACGCTCTCCCGACCCGAAGCTCTGAAGGAGCACCTGTCATGACCGACCCGGCCATCGCGGCGAACGGGCTGCGCAAGTCCTACGGCGACAAGGTCGTACTCGACGGCATCGACCTGACCGTCCCGGAGGGGACGATCTTCTCCCTGCTGGGCCCGAACGGCGCCGGCAAGACCACCGCCGTCAAGATCCTCTCCACCCTGATCTCTCCCGGCCCCGGCTCCGGCGGGATCCGCGTCGGCGGTCACGACATCGCCACCGCCCCGCAGGCGGTGCGCGCCGCGATCGGTGTCACCGGCCAGTTCTCCGCCGTCGACGGACTGATCACCGGCGAGGAGAA
>NZ_JBVKAY010000009.1:0-292074 GCF_055657445.1 Streptomyces sp. NPDC107538
GCGCAGTTCCCCGCGCCCCTGAAAAGCAGGGGCTGCGCCCCATGCTTTTCAGCCCGAAGGGGCCGTAGGCCCTTAAGGGGCGCGGGGAACTGCGCGACCAGCCCCCACCGGTGGTCAGCCGGACGCCTTCGCCAAGTCCAGGGCGTACTCCGGCCACCATTCCCCGGCCTTGGGTCCCCCCTTGCACTCCCCGTCCGACTCTCCCGGCCGCTTCACCCACAGATACGCGTCCACCAGTGAGTCCGCCGTCTTGGTCGTCGGAGACTCCCCCAGCGCCCGCCCCGGCGGATTGCACCAGCGTTCGTCCTCGTCGCCCTCGGTCCAGGGGCCGTTGCCGTTGCGGCTGGTGTCGATGACGAACGGCTTGTCGCCGATCTTCGCGGAGAGCCGGCGGCCGTACTCGATGGAATCGTCCGTGGTGTAGAAGTTCGAGACGTTGACGGCGAAGCCGTCCGCCTGTTCCACGCCGGCCCACTTGAGAGGGTCGTAGATCTCCTCGGGGTCGCCCCAGCCCGCGTTGCCCGCGTCCAGATACACCTTCGTGTTCTTCAGCCCGCCGAGCCGCTCGATCGCGCCCTTGAGCAGGTCGTACCGCTCCTCGTGGAACTCCTCCGGGGTGCAGCCGTCCACCACGTGCAGCACCGCGTCGGGCTCCAGGACGACCGTGGCCGACCGGTCCCCGATGCCCTCGGCCACGCCGTCGATCCACGCCCGGTACGCGTCCCCGTCGGCCGCGCCGCCGCCGGAGTACTGGCCGCAGTCGCGGTGCGGGATGTTGTAGAGGACGAGGACGGCGTCCCGGTCGGCCTTCTCCGCGGCCTCGGTGAAGCCCTTGGCCTCCCGCTCCGGGTTCTCCGGGCCGATCCACTCGCCGGTCGGCTGCTCGGCGATCCTGCGGATCAGCTTCGCGTCCCTGTCCTTGCCGGCCTTCTCGTAGGCGGCGACCTGCGCCGCCGCGTTCCCCTGCGGATTGACCCAGAACGGGTCGGTGCCGCTGGGCTGTTGAGTGATGCCGGGACCGGAGGCCCGGTCCTTCTCACCGTCACCGTCGTCTCCCCCGGAACAGCCGGCGAGCAGTAACGCCGCCCCCATCACCCCCACGGACGCCCGAACCCCGGCCCCCCTACTGCCGTACATCCAACTCCCCCTTGGGTGCACCGTGTCGTAAGCCCCAATCCTGACATAAGTCCCGCCTCGCCCACGAGGCCGTCGTCGCCTTGGCCGAGAAGCGGCTTTCCGTGCCGCGTTCACCTGGGCCGATGACATAGAGCCACGCCCGGTCGACTTGGCGTCAAACAGCCTCTAGCCGGTGGCGCCCGCGCGCTCTAGAGTCGCAGACGAACGGCCCCGGCCAGGCCTGTCGCGCCCTCCGGGTGCTCCCAGTACTCCGAGTCCCCAGACCTCCCGTGTTCGCGCCGGGCCAACTCCCGCGGCCCGAGCGCGCACGGTCGAGGACCGGCCCGGTCGGCGGCTTCCGGGGGAGCGGGTCGCCGGCCGGGCCGCGTGTCATTCGGCGCGGGTGCCGGCTGTCACTCGGCGCGGGTGAGGAGCGCCCGGGGCGCGCTCACGGTCCCGTCCCGCTCAGGTTCCCGTCCCGCTCAGGTACGCGGAGACGACGACGTTCGCGGTGTACGTACGGCTCGCCTTGTCGAACGTGCCGCCGCAGGTGACGAGTCGGAGTTCGGCGCGCCCCGACTGCCGCACGCCGTAGGCCTGTCGGGCGTCGAAGTCGTCGCGGCCGAGGACCTGGACGTCGTCCACGGTGAACTCGGCGATCCGGCCGTCGCTGCGGGCCACCCGGATCTTCTCGCCGACCCCCAGCGCGCTCAGCTTGTAGAAGACGGCGGGCCGGGTCTCGGTGTCGACGTGCCCGACGAAGAGCGCGGCGCCCGTCGCCCCCGGCCGCGCACCGGCCGCGTACCAGCCGACGACGCCCGGCTGACCGTAGGCGGGCGGTTCGATCGCCCCGTCCCGGTCCAGGCCCCGGGCCACGACCGGCGCCTGCACGCCCAGCGCGGGGATGTCCAGCCGCTGAGGCCGCGCACCTCCCAACGGCTCGGCCGCGGGCGGCAGTTCGGCCCGGTCGGGCCGCCCGACCGCCGCCACGTCACCGGTGGTCGGCGCGGATGTGCCGGGCCGTACGTCGGTGACCTCGCGGCCCCAGAGCCAGAGGGCGAGCAGCAGCACGGCCCAGGCGACACCGGTGACGACGCGGCCGGTACCGCCCGGCCTGCCTTCGGCACCGACGCCCCCGATCGCGCTTCCGTCGTCGGAATAGTCCCGTCTCGGCACAGCGACCCCTTAGTCCGTTACTCCGTACCCCGGCCGCGGCCCCGGCGCGCGCCCCGCGCCACGACCGCCACCGCCGCGACCCCGGCGAGAACCAGTCCGACCACCGCGTGCCGGGCGCCGGGGCCGGTGTGCCGGGCGTCGTCCATGGAGTTGGCCGGGTCGGCCGAGCCCCGTGCGCCCGCCGGATCGGCCGCCGCGAGCCCCGCCGCCGCCCCACCGCCGCCCGCGCGCACGGGGGCGACCGGGGAGGCGGGGGCGGAGGGCCGGGTGGAGGCATCGGGCTCATCGGGCTTCGTGTCCGGCCGCGCGGTGTCCGGCGGTTCGGTGGCCGGTGGCTTGGTGGCGGGCGGCTTCGGTGCCGGTGATCCGGTGGCGGGCGGCTTGGTGGCGGGCTTCCCGCCGCCGGGCTTCCCGCCGCCGACCTCGATCGTCCCCGTGACCTTGTCTTCCCTGCCGTCACAGGTGATCCGGACGCCGTAGGTGCCGGGCTTGAGCGAGGACCGTACGCGGGTCTCCCCGGCGAGCGTGCCGAGGCTTCTGCCGCTGAGCTGGGTGAGCTGCGCGTCGGCGACGAACGCCTTCGAGGAGGCCGTTCCGGACCGCCCCGCACAGCCCTTGGCCCGCACCTGGATGTCGCTGCCGGGCACCGGCGAGGCCGGCACCACCGAGACGTTCCCCGAGTCGGCCGCGTGGGCCGGGGGCGCCGACGCGGTCAGCGCCGCCGCGACCACCGTCCCGGCACAGAGAGTGACTCGCAATGAGCCCATGGTGAACCTCCAGACACCTGAGACTCCCCCGCCGGGCAGCGCGCCGCATCCGGGGAGGCGCCACGACTGCTCCGTACGGGTGTCCGACGGGTGTCCGGAGGTTTATCCGGGGACCGGGGGCGGAGGTCGTCCGCAGGCCGGGGGGCGGCCGGGCTCAGATGCGGTCGACGAGGTCCGCGATCGAGTTCACGACCTTCGACGGGCGGTACGGGAACTTCTCGATCTGCTCGGGAGTGGTGAGGCCGGTGAGGACGAGGAAGGTCTCCATCCCGGCCTCGATGCCCGCGAGGACGTCCGTGTCCATCCGGTCGCCGATCATCGCGCTGGTCTCGGAGTGCGCGCCGATCGCGTTCAGGCCGGTGCGCATCATCAGCGGGTTCGGCTTGCCGGCGAAGTACGGCTTCTGCCCGGTCGCCTTGGTGATCAGCGCGGCCACGGCGCCGGTCGCGGGCAGCGGGCCCTCGGTGGAGGGGCCGGTCTCGTCCGGGTTGGTGGCGATGAACCGGGCACCGTCGTTGATCAGCCGTACCGCCTTCGTCATGGCCTCGAAGGAGTACGTACGGGTCTCGCCGAGGACCACGTAGTCGGGCTGGTGGTCGGTGAGGACGTACCCGATGTCGTGCAGCGCGGTCGTCAGCCCCGCCTCGCCGATGACGTACGCCGTGCCGCCGGGCCGCTGGTCGTCCAGGAACTGGGCGGTCGCCAGGGCGGAGGTCCAGATGTTCTCCACGGGCACGTCCAGGCCCATGCGGGAGAGGCGGGCGTGCAGGTCACGGGCGGTGTAGATGGAGTTGTTGGTGAGCACCAGGAAGGGGCGGCCGGACTCGCGGAGCTTCTTTATGAAGGCCTCGGCGCCGGGGATCGGCACGCCCTCGTGGATGAGCACCCCGTCCATGTCGGTGAGCCACGACTCGATGGGCTTGCGCTCTGCCATGTGCGTTCTCCTGCCGACCTCTACCGATTCCTGCCGTACGTCCGTACATCCGTACGTCCGGGTCCGCCCCAACCCTAATGAGCCCTGGCCGAAAAGAGGAGGCCGATCTTGGCCGCTGAGACCGCGCGCGATCAGGTCAGAGGGGGTCGGTCGTGGGAGGGGTGTGTTGGCGGGTGCGGGTTCGGTGGGGCTTCTCGCGCAGTTCCCCGCGCCCCTTAAGGGCCTACGGCCCTTTCGGGCCGAAAAAGCAGGGGCGCAGCCCCGCTTTTTCAGGGGCGCGGGGAACTGCGCGGCCCGCCCCCACCCACCCGCACCCCGCGACGGCGCTTGCCACTCCTCGCCTCACCCGGCGGTGCGTCTGCGGACGGCCGCCACCAGCAGGCCGCCGGCGGAGAGGAGCAGGAGCCCGGTGACGTACGGCAGTGCCTCGCGCATTCCCGAGGCGGCCAACTCGTCGGCGTACGGCCGCGGCTCGCCCCGTACGACACCGCCGCCGCCCTCCTTCGCGGCCCCGCCCCCGTCCTGGCCGCCCCCTTCCTTGCCGGGCTCGGTTTCCTCTCCCCGCTCCTCTCTCTCCTCCGCCTCCTCCCCGTCGGTGATCCGGAAGCGGTAGGCGTTGGACTCGCCGACCCACTCGCTGTCGTCGCCGCGCCGCTCGACCACGGCCGCCTTCGCCACGACGTCGTTGGGGACGGCCGCGTCGGAGGTGAGGGAGAGACGGACCCTGACGGTGAGGGTGCGGCCGGGCGGCACGGTGAACCCGGTGCCGGCGCCGCCCAGGACGCCGACCAACTCGTCCGCGTCGGTCCGTTCGAAGGTCACCGGCCGGGCCGTGGTCCCCTTGGCGTCCGCGTAGAACTCCAGCTGCGGCTGCGTCCGCTCCAGCCTGCGCGCGCCGTCGACCAGGACGACCACGGGGTGGATGTTGCCGCAGGTCCGGGAGGTGGTGTTGGTGAGGTCCACCGCCCAGGTGTGGAAGCCACCGCCGGCGACATAGGCGGCGGGACCACCGCGGATACGGGTCCGGAGGGGGAAGGCGCCACCGTCGGCACCGGCACCGGTGCAGGTGGGCCGCCGGTCGTCCGCCGCCGCGGGGCCGGTGACGAGGGCGGCTGCTGTGGTGGCGAGGGCGAGGGTCAGACACGTAGCCGTATATGTGGACAGTCGCATGAACACATGACCATGCCATCAACCCGCACCCATACCCCCCGCCACGCCTCGACCCCCCAGGATCGACCCCGGATGACCGCTCGATCAGCGGAGCGGGGGGCTCCCTCATAGACACCGGGAAGAAACACAGCGGCCCATTTCAGGGGCGCGGGGAACTGCGCGATCAACCACGAAGAACCCGCACCCGCCAACGCACCCCCAGCCCCCAACCCCCACGGCGAACAGGCACCCCCGTCACCCGTCCTCCCGCCCGAACAACGGCGCCAACAACAACTGAGCCGCCCCCTCCGCGACCCCGGACGCCCCACCCCCCACCACCCGCACCGGCACGGCCGGATCCTCCCCCTGCCGCCGAGCCCACTCGTCCAGCACCAGCCCCACCCCCCGCACGAACACGTCGGGCCGCGCCTCGACCGTCCGCCCACCCAGCAGCACCAGCTCGATGTCCAGCAGCCCCACCAGATTCGCGGCCCCCGTACCGAGCACCCGCGCCGCCTCCTCCACATCCCCCCGCGCCACCGCCGCGAGGCACAGCGCCTCCACGCACCCCCGGTTCCCGCACTCGCACATCGGCCCGTCCAGCTGCACCACCTGGTGCCCGAACTCACCGGCCCGCGTCCGCGCCCCGCGATGCACCGCCCCGTCGATCACGAGCCCCGCCCCCAGCCCCGTACCGAGGTGGAGGTAGGCGAAGGACCCGTGCGCCCCCGCGACCGCCGCGAGCCCCAGCGCCGCCGCGTTGGTGTCCTTGTCCACCACCACCGGCATCCCGAGCCGCCGCGCCAGCGCCGCCCGCAGCGGAAACCCGTCCCACTCCGGGAACCCGGTGACCCGGTGCAGCACCCCGTGCAGATGATCGAGAGGCCCGGGGAGAGCGACCCCGACGCCGAGCACGGGAAGCAGCGCGGCGCCGTACACCCCGGCCCCACCCTCGCCCACCCCAGCCCCACGCCCCTCCGCTACCCCAGCCGCACGCCCCTCCGCCGACCCGGCTTCACGCCCCTCGCCCACCTCAACCGCGCGCCCCTCGCCCGGCACGGCCGTACGCCCCTCACCCCACGCCGCCGTACGCCCCTCGCTCACCCCCGCCAGCAGCGCCTCCACCTCCCGCGCCGCGCCCTCGACCACCGCGTCCGCCCCGGCGCCGAGGTTCAGCGGTGCCCGCCGCTCGGCGACCACCGTGCCGGTCAGGTCGCAGAGGACGGCGGTCAGTTCGTCGCGGTCGAGGTGGAGGCCGACCGCGTGCCCGGCGTCGGGCACCAGCCGCAGCACGGTGCGCGGCTTGCCCCCGGTGGACGCGCGGTACCCCGCCTCCGTCACCAGCCCGTCCGCACGCAGCCGGGCGGTGATCTTGCTGACCGCCTGCGGGGTGAGCCCGGTCCGGTCGGCCAGCTCCAGTCGGCTTATCCCGGCCACCCCGGCGGCCCGCAGCAGGTCCAGCACCAGCGCCCCGTTGTGGCTGCGCAGGGCGAGCAGATTCACGCCGGTCACTCCCGCGGTGCGCCCGCCCCTGCCGGCGTTGCCACTCCGGTCGCTGGTCCCGTTCCCGTTCCCGTTCCCGTTGACGCCGCCGTTGACGTCGCCGCTGGCGCCGCCGTTGCCGTTCCGGTTGCCGTTCACCCTCCCATTGTCCCTCGCGCTTGCACTTTGGCAACAGCGTTGCTTAAGTGGTCGTATGACAGGCACGACAGACACCAGCACAGGTACCGGCACGGGTACCGGCTCAGGTCCCGGCGCGGGCGGCCCCCTCCGCGTCGCCCTCGTCGGCTACGGCCTCGCCGGCTCCGTCTTCCACGCCCCGCTGATCGCCGCGACCGAGGGCCTGGCCCTCGACACGGTCGTCACGTCGAACCCCGAGCGGCGCGCCCAGGCCCGCGCCGAGTTCCCGGAGGTGCGGTTCGCCGCCACGGCCGACGAGCTGTGGGCCCGCGCGGACGAACTGGACCTGGTCGTCATCGCCTCCCCGAACAAGACGCACGTCCCCGTGGCGACGGCCGCCCTGGAGGCGGGCCTCGCGGTCGTCGTCGACAAGCCCGTCGCCGGTACGGCGGCCGAGGCACGCGAGCTGGCCGCCCTCGCGGACTCCCGCGGCCTGTTCCTCTCCGTCTTCCAGAACCGCCGCTGGGACAACGACTTCCTGACCCTCCGCAAGCTGCTCGCCGACGGCGAACTGGGCGAGGTCCGCCGCTTCGAGTCCCGCTTCGAACGCTGGCGCCCCCAACTGAAGGGCGGCTGGCGCGAGTCCGGCGACCCCGCAGAGATCGGAGGTCTCCTCTACGATCTGGGCAGCCATGTCGTCGACCAGGCCCTCACCCTCTTCGGCCCGGCCACCCTCGTGTACGCCGAGTCCGACCTGCGCCGCCCGGGTGCCGAGACGGACGACGACACGTTCATCGCGGTGACGCACGCGAACGGCGTCCGCTCCCACTTCTACGCCTCCGCCGTCACCCCCCAACTCGGCCCGCGCTTCCGGGTACTGGGCTCCGAGGCGGGGTACGTCAAGTACGGCCTCGACCCCCAGGAGGCGGCCCTGCGCGACGGCGAACGCCCGGCTCCCGGCACCGCCTGGGGCGAGGAGCCCGAGAACCTCTGGGGCCGCGTCGGCGCCGGCGACTCGCCCCTGACCGGCGGCGGCACCCCCGTCCCGACCCTCCCGGGCGACTACCCCGCGTACTACAAGGCCGTGTCCGCCGCCTTGCACGGCACCGGCGAGAACCCGGTCACGGCGTACGAGGCGGCCGCCGCGCTGGACGTACTGGAAGCGGCGCGGAAGTCGGCGACCGAGGGTGTGGCGGTGAAGCTGTCATGACCGAGGCCCCCACCATCGCGGAACTGGAGGCCCAGGAACTCCGCCTGGTCTTCGACCAGTTCACCCACGACGACGCCTGGGCGCTCGGCTCCCTCCTGGTGGAGTTGGCCCGCGAACGCCACGCCCCCGTCGCCATCGACATCCGCCGCGGCGGCCAACAGCTCTTCCACGCCGCCCTCCCCGGCTCGACCCCGGACAACGACACCTGGATCGACCGCAAACGCCGGGTCGTGGAACGCTACGGCGCCTCCTCCTACCTGGTCGGCGCCCGCTTCCGCGCCAAGGGCACCACCTTCGAGGACTCCTCCCGCCTGGACCCCGACACCTACGCGGCCCACGGCGGCTCGTTCCCGATCACGGTCATGGGCGCCGGAGTCATCGGCACGGCAACGGTCTCGGGCCTCCCCCAACTGGAGGACCACGCCATGGTGGTGGAGGCCTTGGGGCGCTTCCTCGACCACTGATCCGGCGGCACACCCCACCGGAACCCGAAAGGGGCCCGCGCACAGCGGGCCCCTTTCAGACGTTCGGAACACGACTCGCGCGGTCCGGCACGCGGATCACGACTTGACGGCGTTGCTCCCGAAGCACTTCTTGAACGACCCCTGCACGACACAGACGGTGAGGTAGTACGTCTGGTCCTCGCGAAGGTCCCCCGTCACACGGTCGGTGTACGGCGACTCGTGCCCTCGGGTCGTGGCGACCCTGCCCGTGTCCAGACGCGCCTCGATGCCGTAGCCGTCCGCCAACTGGTCGTTGGCGATCAGCGTGTCTCCGGTGGCGCTTCCGAGATCACCGGGGTCACGCGCCCACGCGCCGAACCCGGCGACCCTGCCGCCGTTGGACACCGTCACGTTGACGGAACCGTCCACCTCATAGGTGAAGGAACTCCAGTCCGCGGCACTCGCCTGAGGCGCCGCGACACCGAGAACCAGCCCTGCGGCCAGCACCGAGGCGGCGGTCCCGACGGACGCCACGCGCTTGCTCCTGCCCAGCTGCTTCATGTTTTCCCCCGTTGTCACTGGTTGTTGATGTTGAAGCAGACACATCTTCAACAACAAACGAGGCAGTGGCAACTACTTTCCGAGCAGGAACAGAACCGGACCGAAGCGATTCAGCCCAACACGTACACCACCTACGCGTCCTCGAACTCCTGCCGCTGCCGCCCCAGCCCCTCGATCTCCAGCTCCACCACATCCCCGGCCCGAAGGAACGGCTTCGGCTCGGGCTCCCCCAGGGCCACCCCCGCAGGCGTCCCCGTGTTGATGACATCCCCGGGGTACAGCGTCATGAACTGACTGACGTAGCGCACGACTTCACTCACCCCGAAGATCTGCTCCCCGGTGGTCCCGTCCTGCTTCGGCTCCCCGTTGACCCACAGCCGGAGCCCCAGCTTCTGCGGATCGGGCACCTCGTCCGCCGTCACCAGCCACGGCCCCAGCGGATTGAACGTCTCGCAGTTCTTCCCCTTGTCCCACGTCCCCCCGCGCTCCAGCTGGAACTCCCGCTCGGACACGTCGTGGGACACGGCGTACCCGGCGACATGCTCCAGCGCCGCCTCACGCGACTCGACGTACCGGGCCGTACGCCCGATCACGACCGCGAGTTCGACCTCCCAGTCGGTCTTCGTCGACCCGCGCGGCACAAGCACCGTGTCGTAGGGCCCGACCACCGTGTCCGCCGCCTTGAAGAAGATCACCGGCTCGGAGGGCGGCTCGGCCCCGGTCTCGCGCGCGTGGTCGTGGTAGTTGAGCCCGATGCAGACGATCTTGCCGATCCGGGCGAGCGGCGGCCCGACCCGCAGTCCCGCCGCGTCCAGGACGGGCAGCTCACCGCTCTCGGCGGCCTCCCGGACCCGCCCGAGCGCCGCCTCGTCCGCGAGCAGCGCGCCGTCGATGTCCGGCACGACGCCCGACAGGTCCCGCAGGACCCCCTCGGCGTCGAGCAGCGCGGGCCGCTCCGCACCCGCCGTACCGACTCGCAGCAGCTTCATGGTCGCCATCTCCCTCGGTCGTCCGCCGCGCCCGACCGATGGGTGCAGCCATCGGAGGACTGGTCGATCGTCCAAGGTCACGGTCCACTCCGCAAGACCCGGTTCACGGACTGGACCGTCCGCGCCGGCCCCTACGGGGTGGTGGCAGCCGCCGCCGACGCACCGGGGGCGGTCCCGGCCGAGGGCAGCGGGTAGAGCGCCGCCCGCTCCACCGCGCTCCAGGTCGTACTGGTCACCACGTACAGCGCGGCGGCCAGCGGCACCACCGCCACGCTGACCAGCGTGAAGAAGGACATGAACGGCATGAACTTGCTGACGGCCCCCATGCTCGCCGCCATCCCGGGCACCTGCTCGTCCGACACGGCCGGCATCCCGGCCGTACCCGCCGCCATCATCCGCTTCGTACGCCGGAAGTTGAAGGCGGCGACGCACGCGACGATCACGAAGAGCCCCAGGTAGACGACCCCCTGCGGCCCGAACACACCGCCGTCGCCGAGCGCGTCGTGCCAGCGGTCGCCGAGCGGGGCCGCGAAGAGCTTGTGGGTGAGGAGGGCGTTGGACTCGCCGCCGATCGTGGTGTTGGAGAACAGGTGGTAGAGGAGGAAGAAGGCCGGCAGCTGGCAGAGGCTGGGCAGGCAGCCGGACAGCGGCGACACCTTCTCCTTGGTGTGCAGCTCCAGCATCGCCTTCTGGAGCTTCTCCGGGTTCTTCGCGTGCTTCTTCCGCAGCTCCGCGATCTGCGGCTGCAGCGCGATCCGCGCCCGCTGCCCGCGCGCCGCCGCCCGGGACAGGGGGTGCACGAGCAGGCGTACGAGCGCCGTGAACACGACGATCGCGACGGCCGTCGCGGAGGCGTGGAACAGCGGCTGGAGCAGATCGGCGAGGTGCGCGACAAGGTCGGCGAATACGGACATGGGTGTGAGCCCTCCAGGGGTCTCGTCGTGCCGGGGAGCGGTGAGCTGCGGTCGGATCGACCGGACTCGGCGCGACGGGCCGCCTGCGGAGCACAGGCCTCAGCCAGAAGAAGAACGGGTGGGGGTGTGCCCTACGCGGCGGTGGCCGTCAGGAGGGCGTGTCCGGGCGCCCGGGGGCGCGTACGCCCGCGTGCGTCGGGATCGCGTTGCGGGAGGAACGCCGTACGGCGCTCACGGTCCCGGATGGCGGTCCGTACGCGCGTCCGGGGTACGACGGGCGCGCAGCGCGAGGCGATCAGCGCGCAGGCGGCGAAGGCGGAGCCGGCCGCGGCGGTGGCCGCGAAGGCGACGGCCGCGGAGAGCGTGCCGGTGTCGAGGACGGCGACCTCGAAGAGGAGCAGCAGCAGCATCGCGGCGGGACGCTGACCGAACCAGCTCCGGATCACGACACTCCTCCTCCCTCTCGGTACTCCCCGCGCCCCGTTCGGCGGCGCACTCGCACACATGCTCTCATCCGATGTTCTCATCGGACCGCTCTCATCCGCATGCTCTCATCTGAGCCGGACCGAGCGCAGCTTCCCCCAGACTACGAGCCGGTACGTGGAGGTGTACGCGGGCGTGCAGGTGGTGAGCGTGAGGTAGTGGCCGCGCTCGTCGTACCCGTACGCCGTGCGCACCTCGCTGCGCGGGACGGGCCGCAGGACACCGCCGTCGCCGGGCGCGGTCTGCGGGAGCGTCCGGTCGACGACGTACGTGTACACGGCGTCCCGGGTCTCGACGCGGACCTTGTCGCCGGGGGCGAGCAGGTCGAGCCGGCGGAAGGGCTCGCCATGGGTGGTGCGGTGCCCGGCGAGCGCGAAGTTCCCGGGCCGGCCCGGCTGCGCGGTCCCCGGGTAGTGCCCGACGTACCCCTTGTCGAGGACCTCCGCCCGGCCGACCCCCTCGGCGACGGGCACGCGGAGCCGGAGGCGGGGGACGACGAGGACGGCGTACGGCTCGTACGGCTGGGAGGGCGTTTCCGTCCCGCTCGCGACCGCCCACTCCCTCTCCAGCGCGGCCACCTCGCGGGCCGCACCCTCCTGGGCCTGCCGGTTGGTCCACCACAGCTGATGGGCGACGAAGAGGAGGAGGACGAGCCCGAAGGTGACGGCGCACTCGGCGGCGACGCGGAGGGCACGTACGTGGGGGACTTTCATCTCCCCTTCTCACAACCCTTGAAAGAAATAGCAGAAAGCGCTGTCACACCTCTCGACAACCTCACCACTCACCCCTGACTCTTCCGATGTCCCTACTGAGCAGTTGTCCGAGCAGTTGTCCCCACTGAGCAGTTGTCTCCACTGAGCAGTTCGGAAGGTGGCCGGTCCCCCCGAACCCCACCTTTCCCTCCCCTCGGCACCCGCATCCCCCGGAGCTGACATGACTGCATCCCCCGACCCCAAGGACGACCAGGCGAGACCGACCGCGGAGCCCCCGGCCCCGGACCGCCCCCCGACGGCCTTCGGCCGCAGAGCCCTGCTGGCGGCGGCCGGCGGCGCGGTCGTCGGCACCGCCCTCGGCACGGGCACGGCGAGCGCAGACGCGACCATCGCCGTCAACCCGGCCACGAAGTACGGCACCTGGGAGGGCTGGGGCACCTCCCTCGCCTGGTGGGCGAACGTCTTCGGCGCCCGGGACGACTTCGCCGACCTGTGGTTCACCACGAAGACGACGACGTACAACGGCACGGCCCTGCCCGGCCTGGGCATGAACATCGCCCGGTACAACCTCGGCGCGTGCAGTTCGAACTCCATCAACGGCGAGTCGATGGTGAAGTCCCCCAACATCCCCGCCTTCAAGCAGATCGAGGGCTTCTGGCAGGACTACACCAACGAGAACCCGACCTCCTCGGCCTGGGACTGGACCGCCGACGCCAACCAGCGCGCGGCCCTGACGAAGGCGGTGGCGCGGGGGGCCACGACGGAACTCTTCGCGAACTCCCCGATGTGGTGGATGTGTTCGAACCACAACCCCTCGGGCGCCTCCGGCGGCGGCAACAACCTCCAGACCTGGAACTACCGCCAGCACGCCTCCCACCTGGCGGCGACGGCCCTCTACGCCAAGAACAACTGGGGCGTGAACTTCGCGACGGTCGACCCCTTCAACGAGCCGGCGGCCTCCTGGTGGACGGCCACCGGCACCCAGGAGGGCTGCCACATGGACCCGGCGGTCCAGGCGGCCGTACTCCCCTACATGCGCAGCGAGTTGGACGCCCGCGGTCTGACGTCGGTCCGTATCTCGGCCTCCGACGAGACGAACTACGACACGGCCCGCTCGACCTGGGCGGCCTTCGGTTCGTCGACGAAAGCCCTGGTCAGCCAGGTGAACGTGCACGGCTACCAGGGCGCGAACGGCCGCCGCGACCTCCTCTACACGGACGTGGTGACGACGTCCGGCAAGAAGCTCTGGAACTCGGAGACGGGCGACAGCGACGGCACGGGCTGGACCCTCGCCCGCAACCTCTGCTACGACTTCCGCTGGCTCCACCCCACGGCCTGGGTCTACTGGCAGGTGATGGACCCGACGGCGGGCTGGGCGATGATCGCGTACGACGCGAACACCCTCCAACCCACGACAATCCAGACCAAGTACTACGTAATGGCACAGTTCAGCCGCCACATCCGCCCCGGAATGACCATCCTGGACGCGGGCTCCAGCTACACGGCGGCGGCGTACGACGCGTCGGCAAAGCGCCTGGTGATCGTGGCGATCAACACCGCCACCTCCGCCCAGACCTTCACCTTCAACCTCTCGGGCTTCACCACGGTGACCGGCGGCACGAACGGCCTGGTCCCCCGCTGGAACACCCACACCTCGGGCGGCAGCGACCGCTACCGCGCGTACTCGGACACGTTCCTGAGCGGCAAGTCGGTGGCGGTCCCGTTCGCGGCGGGGGCGGTACAGACACTGCAGATCGACGGCGTGACGATCTAGACGGAAGCGGAGCGGGAGGGAGGCGGGACGGGAGGGGCGGGACGGAAGACCGGGCGGATGGTGGACCGGAAGGTAGGCCGGAAGGTAGGCCGGAAGGTAGGAGCGAACGCGCCCCTGACCTGCCCCCTCCCACCTCCTTACCCCCTCCCTCCCGCCCCCGCCCGCACCTCACCTCTCATCCCCTTCCCTCCCCCATCGGCAGTACGGTGTCGTCCATGCGCCCCGACACGCCTGCCGAGAACGTCGACCACACCGCCGAAGCGGCACGCCTGGAGCGGACCGCCGACCTCTACCCGGAGGACGCCGAGCACCTGCTGCTGCAGGCCGCGGCCCACCGGGAACTGGCCGGCGACCGCCCCACCGCGACGGCCCTCTACGACCGCCTCCTGTCGTCCTCCACCCCCCTGGACAACCCCCACCTGGTACGAGCCCTCAAGGCCTCCAACCTCTGGGAGTACGGCCACGAGGCGGAGGCCCGCGCGATCATCGACGGAGTCCGCGCGGCCGCCCCGCGCGACCCGGCCCCCTGGGTGATCGTCGCGGAGGCCCTGGAGGCCCACGACGAGCTGGAGGCGGCCCAGGACACGTTCACTTCAGCCGTGACCCTCCTCCTGACGGACGTGGCAGAACCCCCTTACTCCACCCGCGCCCTGCTGTTCGGCCGCCACAGGGTCCGCCGCATGCTGGGCGCCCCCCACGACAACTGGGACGCGGTAGCGGACACCCAACACTCGTCCTCGATCTCCCTGGACGAACTCCACGACCCAAAACGAGTCTGGTCCCTGGGCTCGGACAACCCAGCGGAGTTGCAGGCCGAAATCTCCCGCCTACGAGCGGAGCTGGGCGCGTACCGAGAGGCGTTGTCCCGCCCCTTCCCGGTAGCGGTCCTCCACTGGCCGGCCCCCGAACTCTCGGAACTGGTGACGGCGTACCCAGGCCTGTCGACGGAATACCCGTCCCACGAGTCCCACTTGACGACAATAGAGGCCTCCCTGAGGGAACTGTCCTCCTCAGGCACCCCCAACCTGGGCATCGTCACAGGCACGGTCCCGTCATACGAGGCCTTCGCCGCCTCAGAGGGCTCCTCCCCGGACGACGCGACCCTCCTCCCCCAGTACGCGACGACCCTGGCGGCCCGAGGCCTGGCCGTCTCCTGGCCCCCGCAACGTGGCAGTGCGTGCTGGTGCGGCTCGGGGGAAACGTACGAGACCTGCCACGGCGCGTAACCCCCACCACTCACCCCCACCACTCACCGCAAGCCGCTAAGCCAGCCCGGCGTGCTTGCGAGCCGAGTACGCGCCCCGAACCCCGCCCCACAACCCAGCTAACCTCCACCCTGAACTCGGCCGGGCCCCCCACCCTCCCGGGCCGCTCGCTCGCTTCTCCCTCAGTGATTCCGCGGCCCGGGTCAAGGGTCGGCCGCAGGCCGATCGCCGCAGGCGACGCGCAGCGCCCTTGAGGCGGGCCGCGGAATCACGACACTGCTAAGAAGCGAGTGGCCCTACGGCAACCTCGGCGGCACCGGCCCCCATCGCCGCCATCTCGATCACCAAGACCCGGAGCGGCTGACCGCTCCGCTGTGATGGAATCGAACTGCAACCGACCGGACCGAGCCGCGATCGTGAGGCACAGCCGCCTTGAGCACGATGAAGCCGTTGTCGCCCGCCGTCTCCGCGCGCATGAGCAGACAGGTCAGCAAGGACACGGCCGCCGAACTGGCCGTTCGTCGCTTGCTCCACGCTGCCGGGTTGCGCTACCGCGTGGAGTTCCCGGTCCCAGGCATGACCCGACGCCGGATCGACGTGGCCTTCACATCGGTCAAGGTGGCAGTGCTGATCGACGGGTGTTTCTGGCACGGCTGCCCCCAGCACGCGACGCAGCCGAAGTCGAACGCGGAGTGGTGGCGCCAGAAGCTGGACCGCAACATGGCGCGAGACACGGAGACCACCGAGCATCTCGTGGCCGCCGGGTGGGAGGTCCTGCGGTTCTGGGAGCATGAATCGGCGGAAGATGTGGCCCTGCGCGTCACAGCGGCAGTGACCCGACGGAGGGCCCAGCGGGCTCGGGGGACGCATTGATGAGCGGGCTGACCTTTGTGGACGTGTGCTCCGGGGCCGGTGGGCTGGCCCTGGGACTGGAGCGGGCCGGCTTCGAACCGACGCTGCTCCTGGACGAGGACACCGATGCCTGCAGAACCCTGCGGGCCAACCGACCGCACTGGAACGTACTTCAAGGGGACCTTCTGGATCTCGATCCGAGTGAGCACCCGGAGAGTTACGACGTGGACCTGCTGTCCGCAGGACTACCGCGGGTGAAGTCCAACGCCACCGCCGCCCGGACCGAGTCAGGCGAGGAGGAGCGGCTGCTGAAGGCCGCCGTCTACCTCGCCCATGCGGTCAGGCCTCGGGCCATGCTCGTCGAGAATGTGCCCGCCCTCGCGGACCCGGACAGGTTCCACGACTTCCACGAGTTCGCCCGTGCCGAACTAAAGCATCTCGGTTACGAGTTCGGCTGGTTCGTCCTCAACGCCGCCGACTTCGGAGTGCCGCAGGACCGCAAGCAAGGGGTGCTTGTGGCGCTCAAGAAGCGGTGGTTCTCGGCCTTTCGGTCGCCCTCCCCCACCGTGACGGATCATGTGTCGGCCGGCGAAGCCCTGGCGCCCTCCATGCGGTCGCGTGGCTGGAGGGATGCCGACCGCTGGGCGGCCCAGGCGGCCACCGTGGCTCCGACGCTGGTAGGCGGGTCGAAGAACCGCGGTGGGGCCGACCTGGGCCCGGCCGGAACCAAGCGGAAGTGGGAAAAGCTGGGTGTGAACGCCCATTCACTGGGCGACGAGATCCCCGGGCAGGACTTCGCGTGGGCGCCGGAACTCGGCAAGGACGGCATGGTGCGGCTCACGGTGGACCAGACAGCCCTGCTCCAGAGCTTCCCGAACGACTGGGAGATCACCGGAAAGAAAACTGCCCGCTACCGGCAGATCGGCCACGCCTCCCCGCCGCCGGTGGCCGAGGCACTGGGCCTCGCAATCGCTCACGCGCTCCGTTCCTGACCGAAGACTTCCCTGGTCAGACCAGAAATAGCGGGCTCTCGAACGGCCGCGCGATACGGGCCGTACGCCGTACCCGGGCCGACTAGACTTCCCCCTCATGACCCGCGCACCTCACACGAACGCAAACCAGGGCCCACCTGTGATCGTCGATCTCTTCGCAGGACCGGGCGGCCTGGACATCGCGGCCGAGGTGCTCGGAGAGCCCGCAATCGGAGTGGAGTGGGAGAAATCGACCCGCGCGACGCGGCACGCCGCCGGTCTCCGCACCACCGAAGTGGGCGACGTGGCGAAGCTGAACCCGCTCGACCCCGAGTTGCGCTCGGCCCGCGTCCTCACCGGAGGTCCGCCCTGCCAGACCTACTCGGTGGCGGGTAACCGGGAGGGACACAAGGCGCTCGACGAGGTGACGGACCTGGCCCAGCTCGTGGGAGACAGCACGACCGTCGGACACCTGGAGAAGGCTTGGGCGGAGGTGGAGCGGAGAGCCGTCGAACTGGAATGGGCCGACGAGCGCACCGGGCTCGTTCTCCAACCCCTTCGATGGATCGTTGAGAAGAAGCTCAAGTCCGATCCCTACGAGGTGGTGGTATTGGAGCAGGTCCCCACCGTCCTCCCCGTGTGGAAGAAGTACCGCGAGATCCTTCGCGAACTCGGGTACGACGCGGAGTGCGAGATTCTGCACACCGAGGAGTACGGAGTGCCACAGACAAGGCGCCGCGCGGTGCTGATCGCTCGCTACCAGGGGAAGGGCAGAGGCCGAAGTGTCGAGTTCCCGCCAGTGACGCATCAGCGCTATCACAAGGGGGCCAAGCGCCACTCAGCGGCGCAGAAACCCAAGGCCTCCGTCCGCTCCCTCCGGCAGAGTCCGCTCTTCGGTGCCTCGGCCTCCCCGTCAGTGAAGCCATGGGTCTCGATGGGTGACGCGCTCAAGGACTCGCGCTCCTCGGACTTCGTAGTCCGCTCCAACTACGGTTCGGGGGGCGACCCCAAGAAGCGTGGCCTCCGCACGTCCGACGCGCCGGCGGCCACTGTCACCGGCAAGGTACGCCGCAACAGAGTGCACGACCTCAAGGGCTTCGACGCGAACGACGATCCTGAACTGGGTCCGGAACAGGACCGCTTCACGTTCCGCGAGGCCGGACTGCTGCAGACCTTTCCGGCCGAGTATCCCTGGCGAGGAACCGACGTCGCGCAGCAGATCGGCAACGCGATCCCGCCGCTCCTGGCCGTGCACGTGCTGTGTACGGCACTGGGACTGGACGAGAGCCGCAAGGAACGAGCCATCGAGGCACTGAAGTCCTGGCGCCCTCCCCACCAGTAGGACGAGGGGCTCGGATCAGTCCTCCTCGCTTGCCTCCTTCCGTCGCACGGGCGCGTCCGCAACCACCACGACGTCGGACCACGGGCCGCCCGGCTCGGGTGCCTTGCCTCTCGCCTCGTCCAAACGCGGCCTTCCGTCCGCCACTTGGCATTTGTCCACTCCGACGAGTTCGGCCCGAGCGATGGTGGGACGCGGGCCGGAGCGCATGTCGAACTGCGCCCGCGCGCCCATCGCCGGCGAACGCGCCACCTCTGTCCTGCTATCCCTCTAAGCGTGCGCCACCCCGGACCGAGCCCGGTCACGCAGCGGCGCCTCGACGGCGAATCGCTCGAACATCCGCGACAGGACCTCGCAGGAGGAACGCCGGGCGGTGCCGTCGTCCGGCCCTCCGGGAAGTCTGTCCCACGGAACAGCCGGGGCCGATTCCGCATCGTCGATCCAGTCGGTGAGTGCGTGGTGGTCGGGCGCCTCGTCCGGAGCGATCACTTCGTACATGAGCGTGCTGCCGGCCGTATTGACTGCCGTGCAGAGCGCGTTGACCCGATCCCCGAGTCGTGTGGCTCCCTCGTCAGCCAACCCTTCGAGGACCCGCACCAAGGCCAGTGCGGTGGGCTTGTGATCGATGACAGCGAGCCGGAGCGCAGTGTTGGTCATGTCCTGATTGCGGCAGGCGATCTCCGCGGGGGCGTAATCGGGACCGTCACGGAACATCTCGGCGGCCCACCACAGTCGGGCGAATGCCTGGCTGTAGTGAGGGCCTACGAACCTGGCGCTGTTGACTTTCCTGGGCGCGCCGTCAGCGGCCTCCCCGGCCGGCATGTGCCGCCACAGGACAAAGTCCGGTGCCACGGCCAGCGCAAGGAAGTTCCACAGACCCGAGTTCGCCGCCTCAGCACGGGTCATCCGCAGGGTCGCGTGCAACCGAGGTGCCAGCCAGGCATCGGCGTCGGTCCGGGCCACGTCGAACCTGCGCATCGCCTCATCGACGATCTCCCGCACCGGGGCGGAGCTCCACCGGACAGCGTCGCTCTCGATCGGCGTGCTCGCCCGGAGGATCGCCACGTGCGGCAGACCGTCCTGTCCCGCGCGTACCCCGTGAGTGAGGAAGGCCGTGGCGAGGTGGGCGGGTAGCAGCGCGAGCCGTTCGGGGGGCTCGATGCGGTGTCGGCTCATCGGCTCACTTCCTGGGAACGGGTTACGGCGCGGATGGCCGCCGTCAGGTTCTTGGGCACCTGACCGCGTCGTCCGGCTGCGAACTGAATCCGCGACTGGACCTCCGCCCACCCTCGGCCGTCACTTCGACGGCTGTGGGCCTCCCCCAGTGCCTCGGAGAGAGGCAGGCCGGGAAACACCTCAGGAAGCATGGCGCGCAGCACTGACTCCCGCCATCCTCCGGGAAGACGCGGGGTGCCGTCCTCATCGAATTCGAGGTCGCTCAGCGCGGAGTGGAACATCGTCGCCCAGGCCTCTCCCGCGATCTGCGCGGCCACCAGTCCCGCTGTCGCCTTCTCCAACGAGCCACGCGCACCGGACAGCAGCTCGGGAAGACCCTCGAAAGACGTGTTGAGCAGGACGGCCGGCACGTCTCCGGTGGTGTCGATCAACCAAGGCGCAGCCATGAACGGACGCAGCCACTCCTGCGGGCCGTCCCGGAAATCCTCCTCCAGGATCTCCAGATCGCGTTGTCTCGTGGGAACACGGGCAAGTAGGTCCACGATCCAGGGCGTATCAGAGGTACCGAGAACACGCCCGTCGACTCCACCGTGACTGCCTACGACGCTCACGTCGAGGACGGCACGCGCCACGTGAGTGGAACGGCGCACTCGGACCTCGCCTCGCCAATGTGTATCGCCACGGCGGCGTTCCAGACGACTCACTCTGCGGGTGTTGGTGGCTCCCTCGGACAGTACGGCGACGCAAGCGACTCCGGACCACGGGCCGTCGGCCAATTCGTCCATGGGAAGGGAGACTTCTAGATCGAGTACGCCTTCGGTCCAGTCGTCCCGCTCGATCTGATGGAGGGCGACGACCTGATCGCGTTGGGAGATCAACGAGAGCTGCAGCGGCTTCCCGTCGATGCTCGCCCCTCGGACGGTGACCTCGATCTTCCCCACCAAGGTCGGGTACGCGTACACGGTGCTCACGCCGAAGCCTCCCGTGCCTGTTGGATGTCCACGATCACACCGGCCATGTCGGCGGCCACCGGGTGGCTGCCGACAGCCGTGACACCGCCGAAGCGCGCCGATCGTACGTCCGGATCGACGAGCAACCTGCCGTCGACGATCTCGCAGTTCTCCTTCGCGGACAGCTCCGCCCACTCCAATGAAGGACGCCCCCCTGACCGCACATCGAACTTGACCACCGGCAGTAGCTGCCAGCGGTCGTCGCGCTGTGGGACGGTCAGCGTTACGTCCAAGGTCCAGGCCCCGTCTCCGTCCACCTTCCCGACGACCCGGTCCACGAGCGGGTGTCCCTGGCCACGACGACCACCCACCGTGGTGGGCGCATCAAGGCGCAGCAGCTTCCGGAGGACCTCAGGTCCGGTCGAATCTTGACCGGCTGTCCGCCGACCGATCACGCCCCGCAGCGCCGCGTCCATGGCCGCGTTGAACTCGGTCAATCGGCGTGGTGCGTTGGCATAGGCGGCGGTGAGTTCCTCTGTCGCTCCCCACCTGTCGTGCTCCGGTGGCTCGGCAGCTCGTAGGAACGCCTCGGCGGCACGCGTCGCCGCGCCGTCGTCGCCAGTGGCGAAACCGGCGAGCAGGACAGCCTGGAAGGGGTCCACTCCCGGACGCAAACCGCGCGGACGCCGGGCCGTGACAGTCATCCGGGTACCGCGCATGCAGGTGATACGGCTGTGCTCCTCGTCCTTGTCGGCGGCAGGAGTGACCAGGAGTACGGCACGGTGACTGTGTCCTTCAGCCCTACGCCCGGCGGCCCGCAGTGGCGGGACGACGAGGGTGACCTCCACGGCGGCGACCTGTCCGGTGGCCGTGAGCTCCTCGACCGTCTCACCATCGATGTACGCCCGCAGCGCGTGGGCCAGCGCCGGGTGCCGATCGAGCGGATCGACCCGCTTCTCCGACACCACAGATTCACCATTACGAAGAGCGCGAACCGATGCTTCCAGCATGGCCGACGTCGAACGGCCAGAGGTCATGGCGGCCCAGAAATTGTCGGCCAGCGCCCGGCTGAGGGCCTCGTGCAGGTCCTCCAGGGTGTCGTTGTTGCCGGCCGCGTCATGAGCGCCGACGACGAGGAAGGAAGTTCCCGGATCGTCGCTGTCCCGATCGAGCCGCAGATCGGCGACCACACGCTCGTCCGCCCACCAGGAGCGGGAGACGCCTTCATGCTCCTTCTCCGTGTCCGGCTCACCGAGCCAGGCAGGTCCTGCGTAGGCGACTCCGTCGACCTCTCGCCAGGGAAGGTCGAGACGCCCGACCACCCGGCGGGCTGTCCGCCCCTCATGCGTCTCGGACAGGGTGCTGTTGACCAGCACCAGACCCAGTCGACTCGCCGCCCACAGGGTGGCCTTCCCCAGCCCGTACGAACCACCGGCCCGGTCGTTGCTTTTGTGGCTGTCGAGCTGCCGGCGAACCACAGCGGCGTACCGTCCGTCCCCGTACTCGGGCCCGGTCAGCCCCGAGGCGTTGTAGTCGTCCACCCGGAGAAGCAGAAGAGAGGACCCCTCGCGCAACGCCCTCAGCCCCTCGGCGAGGACCCGACCGACCTTCTGCCGGGACTGTGCCGCCGCCGCATAGTGGGGCTCCAGCTCTTCCCACTTCAGCGCTGACAGGAAGGAGTGCAGGTGCTCACCGGTCAGCTCGTGCAGGGTGAAGCGCACGCGCACCGGGCGTCGCGGGTCCAGCCGCTCGTCCAGGGCGTTCTGTGTGACCTCCCGGGCCAGTACAGCCAGGTTCGCGTCGAAGGCGAAGGCGGCCGCGTTGCCGTACTCCCGACCGCCGTCGTGGTGGGCGATCCGGTGATACCAGCCGATCGGTCGGGGGGATCCGGCGTCGGCGTCCCTGGTGACCAGGGTGGCGACGTCCGTCTCCAGGATCTCGGCGATCCTGACCATCATCTCCGCCCGCGGCTGCGCCCTGCCGGTGACCCACGCCGACACCGCCGCGCGCGTCAGGTTCCCCCCCAGCCGCTTGGCGAACTCGGCCTGCGACATCCCGCTGCGGCGCAACTGGCGCCCAAGCCAGACGCCGAAGTCCTCGGTGTCCTCCATTGCCCCCACTTCCCCATCGGTTCCGGGCAGCGCCACGGTAGCACCTTGTTTGACGTTGTCGTCACTGTCAAATTTCAATAGACATGCGCGATCGCTTCGAGCGCCAGCGGGATGGATTGAATTTTCTTCTGATCTTCAGATCGGCAGACGATCCGCGTGGTACGGTCTTCCGAGCAAATCCCTACCTGGCCAAGGCCGTTGAGGGTGCGCGCTTGCTCCGGGGGGCGGAGAGCTCTGCCCTCAGACCAGTTGCACAGCTTTCTTTGCATGCGTTATCCAGCACGGGCGCTCGTCGACGCGCCCACAGGGAGGGGACCCAGATGAGCAACGATGACGCCTGGATGGCGTGGTTGATCAAGGAGTACGACAGCACGGAGGACCCCGATCTCCGCGCCGAGCTTCTGATGTGTCACGGTATCCACCCCCAGATTCTGGCGTCGGAGCGGCGGCGCCTCGCCCGCCGCGCGCAGAGCCAGCCCACGGAGCAGTCGACCACCCCCTTCGCCCCGCCCGTGCCCCGCAGGTCCCGTGCCACCCGTCGCCCCACCACCCCCCGGCGCGCCGGTAGCCCCCGCACCTATCAGATCAAGGTCACCCGCACCAAGAAGATCCGCTCGGCCAAGCAGACTGCGACGGTCGTGACCGTGACGACGACCTTCACCACGATCACGACCGTCACCACGGTCACCACCATCGACAGCTGATCCCCCTCATTTCTCATAAGCTGTCCTGATTTGCTTCAGCCGGGGGGTGCCGGCTTCATACCGGCACCCCCTCCCCCACGGTGTCCTCGGTTCGTTTCTCTCGTTCGAGACAGGTGCCTCATGACCGACCGGCAGTTGGCCGACCCTTCGCTCCCGCCCGTGATCGACACCGTGATCCGACAGTCCTCGACCGTCCTGAAGACTTATCAGGTCGACCCGGGACTGATACAGGAGCACGCCAACGGTGAGCGCCGGATCACCCAGGGCGGCTACGGAGAAAGGCAGTTGCTCGAACTCGTCCAGAACGCGGCGGACGAGATCGCGGCATCGCCCGGCGGCAAGCTGCACGTCGTCCTGACCGACGGCCACCTCTATTGCGCGAACGAAGGCACCCCGGTCACGCCGGAGGGCGCCGAGACCATCCTGCGCATGAGTGTCTCGCGCAAGCGCGGCGGGCAGATCGGGCGCTTCGGCGTCGGCGTCAAGTCCGTGCTCTCCGTGAGCGACTCGCCCCAATTCTTCAGCGGGAACGGTGCCTTCGGTTTCGGCTTCGACCGGGACTGGTCCGCCGCCGAGATCGCCCAGGCCATCGGCCGGCAGGGCGACATCGGAATGGACACCCCGGTGCTCCGCATGGCCCGGCCCCTCGACGTCGAACAGGAACGTGCCGACGACAACGTGCTGGACAAACTCCTGCGCTGGGCTACCACCGTCGTCCGTCTGCCCCTGATACCCGGTGCCGCGGAGCGTCTCGGACGGGACATCAGCGGGTACAGGAGTCGCACCGGGCGGATCACGGAAGCCTTCCCTGCCCGCTTCCAGTTGTTCTCCTCCCACGTCGGCCAGGTACTGCTGCACGACGAGCGCACCATGCCCCCCGCACGGCGGGAAATCTCGATCGAACCCAAGGGCATCCACCGCACCCTCAGGGAAGTGGCACGCGGCGCCAAGCAGACCACCGAGCAGTGGAAGGTGTTCTCCGTCGCCCACTCTCCCACCGACAACGTCGCGGACAGCGCTGGCGAGTTGCACAACCGGCCAGTACTCGAAATCTCTTGGGCCGTGCCCGAATACACCGTCCGCAACGGCCTGTACACCACACCCGTCGGCAGGGGGTCGTTCTGGGCCTTCTTCCCGACGAAATACGAGGTGTCGCTGACCGGCATTCTGAACGCCCCATGGAAGACGAACGAGGACCGACAGCACCTTCTGGACGGCAGCCCCTTCAACCGGGAGCTACTGCAGGTCGCGGCCCAGTTGGTGATCGATACCCTGCCCCAACTTGTGCCCGCCGAGGACCCCGCCGCGTACCTTCCCCTGCTGCCGGGCCGCACCAAGGAGAAGCTCAACTGGGCTGACGACTATTTCCTCCGGCAAGTGTGGGAAATAGCTGCCCAACGCCCCTCACTGCCTGATCAGAACGGTGAACTCCAGCTCCCTCGCGACCTGTTCATCACGCCGTCCGATCTTGACAAGGAATGGATCCGGATCTGGTCGGAGTACAGCGGCCGCCCCACCAACTGGGTGCACTCATCCGTCGACGCCTCCGACAGCGCCCTCCGTCGCGGCAAAATGATGCACATCTTGGACGCGGCCGGGAAGACGCCCGAGAACGTCAAGGACTGGCTCGAAGCGCTCGTCGCCGACGGCTCCGCTGAGGCTTCGTGCCACGCCATCGAGATCCTTTCGCTGATGGTGCTCAAGGATCAGGCCGCGCGCTATCGCGGCGACTCTTCTCTCACCGCCGAGGCCCGCAAGGCCCGGATCGTGCTGACGGAGGAGCACGGGGTCGTCGCCCCGATAGCCGGTGAGATTTTCCACCGGACCTCCGCCGACTCCCTTCGCGACGACATGGTCTACGTCCACCCGTCGATCTCCGAACGCCCCGAAATGGCCCGGCATCTGCACAATATCGGCATCAACGTCGCCAATGCGCAGGGACGGTTCGAGGGCGTCCTCGATCAGGGATTCGCCAATTACGACAACGACGCATGGTCCAACTTCTGGATCCTCCTACGCAGTGCCGGCGGCAGCGCGCAGGTCAACCGTATTCGCACCAAGGTGCCCAGGCCGCTGGAGACGCTACGCGTTCGCACCATGGACGGTCGTTACAGGCTGATGCGTGACTGCCTCCTGCCCGGACCCGTGGTGCCAGGCGACGGAAGCCGCGACAAGGCCATCGCCGTCGACCTGGACTTCCACGAGAGCGACAGACCGGTCTTCCGTGAACTCGGGTTGATCGACCGTCCCGCCGGCGGATACCAGGCCCACCAAGAGACATGGTTCGAGGAATACCGACAAATCATTCATGCCCAGCACTTGCGCGGCCTGTCGAGTTCCGCCCCCCGCCCCAGCATCTCCCGCCTCACCGTCGAGGGTGCTCCGACGTTGGGACCGCTGCACCTGCTGCCCGCACTGTCCGAGGAGGGCCGCGCAGCCTTCGTAGCAGCTCTGCCGGCATCCGACATCTCGCAGTACTGGCAGATGCAGTACGGAACCACCGCCAGCACCCGCAAGGCCGTGATGTCCCCGCTGCGCTGGATGATCTCCAAGCATGGCCTCGTGAAGACCTCCTTGGGACTGACCCGGGTGTCCGAGGCTGTCGGTCCGCAGCTCAAGGCGTTCCGTGCTGTTCTCCCTGTCGCCGAGATCTCGGAGGAGGCGGCGCGGAGACTCAACATGCCCACGACCTCCGACGAGGTGCCCGCCCGACGCTGGGGCAAGCTGTTGGACCTCGTGCTCGAGAGCGAGGACGACGCGTTCATCGGTCGCGCGTACGCCCTCCTGCACAGGGTCGGCTTCGAGTTCCCGGAAGGCGTTCCGACCCGATGCCGCGTGGGCTCCTCCTGGGAAGGGCGCCCTGACAACGAGATCGCCGTCGCGATGAACGCGCTGGAGTTCAAGGAGCTCGTCCGTGAGCGACTCCCCGCGCTCCTGGTCACCGACAAGGCGGATGTGGCCACGGCGAAGGAGATGATCGAGGAATGGGGCATGCTCAAGGTCTCCGACGTCATCAGCAGAGAGATCGAGCCTGTCAAGATCGGGCGGGCTGTGTCCCTGTTCGAGGAGTTCACGACGGTCAAGGCGCGCCTCGGTCAGGCAGGCAGCAGCTACAAGATCCAGCGCTGCTCCGAGCTTGAGCAAGTAGTGCGCACGCCCATGGGCAGCAAGCGGAAGTCGCTCAAGTTCGCGAGGAAGGGCCAGACCCTTTTCGTACTGGACTCCCTGGACCGGCTGCAGGTTCTGCAGGCCGCCGATGAGGAATTCAAGTGGGGCTTCGGCACGGCAGGCTGCAGCCAGGCACTCGCTCTCCAGGACAGGCAGGAGCACGACCAGGCTCTGCAGGGGAGGCTGCGCGCTGTGCGGGAGAGCGAGAGCGTCATCGACAAGATCGCTCTGCTGATCGGTGAAGAGGCCTTGCGTGGCGAGCTTCCGCCCGGCCTCATGGAGAGCGAGATCCAGGAGCAGGGCGCTGAACCGACCCCTCGGCGCGTCGCAGAGATGGCCTTCAACGCCCACGGCGAAGCGATCCTTCGGGTCCACTCCCGGGATCTCGCTCTGGACTTCCCCACCCGCGCTCCCAGCTCCTTCACCGGGAACCCGAAGGCCTTGCGCTTCGTCACCGACCTCGGGTTCCCGGATTCCTTCGCGGGCGCTCAGGTGCCCTCGCTGGAGCCCCGCATCGAGGTCGACGGTCCGTCCGAATTTCCTTCCCTGCACCCCTACCAGGAGGAACTCGCGCAGGCGCTGCTCGCTCTGCTGGAGAACTCGATGCCCCAGCGCGGCATGCTCAGCCTGCCAACCGGATCCGGCAAGACACGCGTCACAGCGGAGGGAGTGATCCGGTGGATCCGTGATCGGGAGGATCTGCCCGGTCCGGTCTTGTGGATCGCCCAGACCGACGAGTTGTGCGAACAGGCCGTGCAGAGCTGGAAGTTCGTCTGGTCGAAGGTGGGTCCCGAGCTTCCTCTGGTCATCAGCCGGCTCTGGGCCTCGAACGAGGCGACCCCCGTCGACGGACGTCCGCACCTGGTCGTCGCCACCGACGCCAAGCTGGACAGCTGCCTGGAAAAGGAGGACTACGCCTGGCTGCGGGAGACTGCCGAACTCGTCATCATCGATGAGGCGCACACCGCGATGTCGCCGCGCTACACACGGCTGCTCGAACAGCTCGACCTCACACACCGTCGTACCAGTCGTCACCTGATCGGACTCACCGCGACCCCGTACCGGAACAACGAGGAACTGACCCGGCTGCTCGTGCAGCGGTTCGGCCACCGTCTCGACACCGGGGTCTTCGACGGCGATCTGTCCGTCGCCATCAAGGGGTTGCAACAGATCGGTGTCCTGGCCCAGGTCAAACACCGAGAACTGGTGGGCGCCGACATCTCGCTGACGGCGGACGAGCGTGCCCAGTCCGAGAAGTTCTCCACCTTGCCCAAGGGCGCCGAGCAGCGGCTGGCCGAGGACCACGGACGCAGCCAGCGCATCGTCGACGAGATCGCCGCCATGCCCGCCGACTGGCCTGTGCTTGTGTTCGCCACATCCGTGGCCCACGCCAAGCTCCTGGCCGCCAAGCTCGGTGACCGGGACATCAAGGCCGCAGCGATCGACTCGACCACGCCCCCCAACGAACGTCGTAAGCAGATCGACGACTTCCGCAAGGGCAGGATCCAGGTCCTGACCAACTACGGTGTGCTCACCCAGGGCTTCGACGCACCGGCCACCCGCGTCGTGGTCGTGGCCCGTCCGACGTACAGCCCGAACATCTACCAGCAGATGATCGGACGCGGTCTGCGTGGCCCGAAGAACGGTGGCAAGGAGAGCTGCCTGATCCTGAACGTGCGGGACAACATCACGAACTTCGGTGAGGAACTCGCCTTCACCGAGTTCGAGTACCTGTGGAGCGAGGGCCAGTGACTCTCACCTCTCTCACCGAGCATCAACTCACCGACGCGCAGCAGGCCGTGGTGGACCAGCCCTGGGATGCCCGGGTGCTGGTCACGGCCGGGGCCGGAGCCGGCAAGACGCACACCCTCGTGCGGCGGCTCGACGTGTTGGTGGAGCGCGAGGAACTGGAGGCCGGGGAGATCCTGGTGCTCAGCTTCTCCCGTGCCGCCGTGCGCGAACTCACCGAGCGGATCGAGCGGCATGCCGCCGCCGCGCAGCGGATTCGCGTGCAGACCTTCGACGCCTGGGCCGCAGCCCTGCTCAACCGCGCCTACCCGGACACGGACTGGGGGACGTACACCTTCGACGAGCGCATCGAGGCCGCCACCGAGGCGATCGACAAGGGGGCGGTCGAGGGCGGCGAGTACCTGCCCGCCCATGTGGTGATCGATGAGGTGCAGGACCTCGTGGGTGTCCGTCGGGAGATGGTCGAGGCACTGCTCGACCGATTCCAGGAGAACAGCGGCTTCACCGTGGTAGGTGATTCAGCTCAGGCCGTGTACGGATTCCAGGTGTCCGATCCGGATCAGCGGGCCGAGGAGACCGACCGCTTCCTGGCCTGGGTGCGTGCCACCTTCGGTGAGGACCTGGTGGAACTCCACCTGGACGACAACTTCCGGGCCCGCAGCCAGGCCGCCCGGATGGCCCTGCCCTACGGCGCCCAGTTGCAACGGCTGCCCCGCGATCGGGCCGAGGCCGCCACCGAGGCCGAGCGTATCCACGGCGACCTGCGCGCTCTGCTGCTCTCGGCACCGAACTTCGGAGGCCTGGAGGACGAGTTCGTGCGGGCAGCGCTGCGCGACTATCCCGACACCACCACCATCCTCTGCCGCGACAACGGCCAGGCATTGACGTTGTCGGGCATGTTGGCCGACGCCGATGTCCCCCACACACTGCAGCGGTCGGCGCGCGAGCGCTCGGCCCCTGTGTGGATGTCCGAACTCCTCGCCTCGACCGGCGCGTCCACTCTGAGCCGGGAGCGCTTCGAAGAACTGCTGGTCGACCTGCAGATCCCGGTCGGCAGCACGCCGGAGGCGTTGTGGCGTTCGGTGCGCAAGGTAGCGCGGGGCAGCGGTCGCGGCACACTCGATGTCGCCGGGCTGCACCGGGCGCTAGCCGAGGGCCGGTTGCCCGACGAGCTCACCGCGTCACAGCCGTCCTCGCTCGTGATCTCGACCGTGCACCGCGCCAAAGGCCTGGAGTTCGACCGGGTCCTGATCGTCGAACCACGCGTGCTGAAGGAGCCGACCCAAGTCCGGAAGAAGAAGTACGACTACGACCCGGCGGCGGAAGCCCGGCTGCTGTATGTGGCCATGACCCGGGCCCGGGATGATCTGTACGTCCTGGACGCCCCCAACTCGTGGCTCCTCCGCAAGGACAAGAGGATCGACCGTTGGTACCTGGGCGGTCGCAGCACCTGGGCCCGCAACGGCATCGAGCTGATCGGCTCGGACGTGTCCCACGAGCAGCCACCGGGCGCGGAGGGAATACACCAGGACGCTGCGGAGGTGTCGCGGTACCTCCTGGCCGACGTCACCGCTGGTGCCGAGGCGGAGCTCGTACTGCTGCACGGCATCCCGGTCGCCGCCGACCAGTCCCCGCCGTACGCGGTGGTGGTCGGTGGGCGACGAATCGGGGTGGTGTCGGAGCGCTTCCGCACCGACCTGCACCGAATGCTGCGCCGCACCGCGCATTCGGAGGTCGATCGCTGGCCGCAACTGATCACCGGTCTCCGGGTCGAATGCGTGGAGAGTGTGGCGGGCGTTCCTGCGGCGACCGAGGCCGCCGGGCTGGGTACGCACGGCGCGTGGGTCGCACCCCGATTGTGCGGTCTGGGGCGCTTCCAGTGGTACGCGGACGGACCGGAAGGGAGCGAAGGATGAGCGGGTCGGATCACCAGGCACACTACGAGGTGTGTGACTCGCTCCTCGGCGCCCTGCGGCAAGACCTCCTCGGTCCCGTGGGTGGTCCGGACGAAGTTCTCACGGACGATGCGCCGATCACCATGTACCCGGTCGGCGTGCTCTTCCCGCGCTCGAAGCCGGACCGGTCCGGTGTCTCGCCCCAGAGTGGTCCGGCCGAGCTGGGGGAGCTGGAGTACGAGCGGGACGGGCCCGACATGACGCCACTCGGCACCCGTCGGGACATCGAAGAAGGCCCCGGCGATCTGGGCGTCTCGCTGGCAAACGTCCGGATGCCGTCGTCCATCGGTCTTACGTTCGCTGTGAACCCGGCCGTGTCCGCGTGGATTCGCTTGACCGTGCACGCTGCCGTCTATCTGCCAGAGGACGCCGAGGGAAATCCGGTGGCCGCGAAGCGGACCGAGGCACGAAGCACGAAGGCCCAGCGGGAGCATTGGCGTCGTTCCGCTCTGCGGATCGAGCCCATCGACGTGGACGTCACGCAGCCCTGCCTGCTCGACCCCTTCGACCTCCATCCCGGCCTGGAACTGCGTGTGCTGGTCCGCCCCAGGTCCGAGTCCGACGGGACGGTGACCGTGACGGCCACGGTCGTCAACAGTCTGAAGGTCGGTCAATTCGACCTACGGGACGCGCACTGCTTCTACCAACCGGAGCTGATCGTCACCGCCAAGGACGGCAGCAGTCCGGTGTTCGTGGCACGGCCGACCGCTCTGGACGCGGTCGACTCGGAACATGCGCTGAGCCGCCTCCTGTACCGCCATGCGCCAAGCTTCGCCACAGGCCATGGCTGTGCGGCGCATTGGGACTGGACGCCACCTCCGGTGGGGTCCGTATCGATCAAGCCTCCGACCGTCACCGCCTTGCGAACCGAGTTCGTCCCGTCCCACGAGGTGTTGCTGACGGACTCCAACCCGGAGATCGACGACAAAGCACTGACCATGTACCGACTGGGAACCGACCCGGCCCACGACGTCGTCTCGGCCCTTCGCACCTTGCTGAGCGGGTACGAGCAGTGGATCGAGACCCAGGAGGGTCAGGCCCGCCTGCTGCACGGCACGGAGTACAGCGAAATCGCGGTAGATCAGGTCCAGCTCTGCAAGCGAGCACTGCGCCGAATGCATGACGGCGTGGATCTGCTGGAGGACCCCGATCAGCCGGAAATTCTGCGCGCGTTCCAGCTGGCGAACCTCGCGATGGCCGACCAGCGGGCGCGTACCGCGTGGATCAAAGGCGGCAGATCGGGCGAACCGGATAGCCAGGCCGGGCGGTGGCGGCCCTTCCAGATCTCCTTCGTCCTGCTCTGCCTGGCCGGGATCGTCACTCCGGACCACGAGGACCGACAGGTCTCCGACCTGCTGTGGTTCCCCACTGGTGGCGGTAAGACGGAGGCCTATCTCGGACTGATCGCCTTCACCGCCTTCTTGAGGCGCCTACGGGACGGGGAGGCCGGGGGCGGCGTCACGGTGCTCATGCGGTACACGCTCCGCCTGCTCACTCTCCAACAGTTCGAGCGCGCCGCCGCACTCATCTGCGCGATGGAACTCGTACGGGCAGCCGACCCGGGACGTCTGGGGCTCGAGGAGATCTCCATCGGTATGTGGGTGGGTCGTTCGGCGACCCCCAACACACTGGCGGTCGCCGCGAGCAAACTGGCCGTTCTCGCGCGCAACGAGAGTTTCCAGTTGGAGACGGAGAACCCGGTCCAACTGCGCAACTGCCCTTGGTGCGGCGAATCGTTGCGCGCGGCGGACTACGGGGTCGATGAGAACGCCGTACGTATGACTGTCAACTGCCCGGCCAGCACGTGCGACTTCCGCCGCGGTTTGCCGGTACACCTCATCGACGAAGCCGTCTACGCCCATCGTCCGACCTTGGTCATCGCAACGGTCGACAAGTTCGCCTCGATGCCGTGGCGACCCGCGTCCGCGGCTCTGTTCAACCGGGACGTGGACGGAGTGCGGGCGCCCGAGCTCATCATCCAGGATGAACTCCACCTGATCTCGGGCCCGCTCGGCACGCTGACCGGCCTGTACGAGACGGCCGTGGACGCCTTGGCGGATCGGCCCAAGGTCATCGCTTCGACCGCGACCATCCGACGTGCCGAGGAGCAGGGCACCCGACTGTTCGCCCGTTCGGTGGAGCAGTTTCCACCCTCGGGCCTCGACTCCCGGGATTCCTGGTTCGCCGTGGAGACGCCACGGGAGCGAAAGGCGGCCCGCCGCTACGTCGGCCTGCTGACATCCAGCACCAGCCAGGCCACGTTGCTGATCCGGGTGTACGCGTCGCTGCTCCACCGGGCTCACACCCATAGTGCTCCGCCTGAGGTGAAGGACGCGTATTGGACCTTGATCGGCTACTTCAACAGCTTGCGACTGCTTTCGGCAGCGGAGCTCCAGGTCCTCGACGACGTCCAGGAACGCCTGGGACACCTCGCGGTGCGGGACGGGGTCAAGGCGCGCCGCGCCGACGCCCTCACGGAGCTGAGTAGCCGGGCGAATTCGAGCGACATCTCCCGCCGACTCAAGGCCGTGGAACGACAGCTCCCGATGCCGGACGTACTGGACGTGTTGCTCGCCACCAACATGATCTCCGTGGGAGTCGACGTGGACCGGCTGGGGCTGATGGCAGTGATGGGGCAGCCCCAGACCACTGCCGAGTACATCCAGGCGACGAGCCGGGTCGGCCGACAACACCCCGGTCTCGTGGCGATCATGCTCAACTCCACGCGCTCCCGCGACCGTTCGCACTACGAGGACTTCCAGAGTTTCCACTCCGCCCTGTACCGCGAGGTGGAGTCCACCAGCGTGACCCCCTTCTCCGCGCGGGCCCGTGACCGCGGACTGCACGCCGTGGTGGTGGCCCTGGCTCGGTTGATGCTGCCGGCCGCACGTGACAACGACGCGGCGGCGCGCGTGGAGGACTTCGTGATCGATCTCCGCGAGACGGTCGGTACCCTCCTGCTGGACCGGGTGGCGGCGGTCGAGCCGGCCGAGCTCGAGTCCACCACAGCGGCCTTTGAGGATTTCGTCGGATGGTGGCAGGACGAGGCGCTGGCCCGCCCGAATCTTGTGTACGAGGCTCCACGTGGCTCCCGCGTGCCCGCCCTGTTGGCCAACTTCGACGACGAGTCGCCCGACGCCTCTCCGTGGAAGACACTGTGGAGTCTGCGCGACGTCGATGCCTCGTCCACCTTCTTCGAGGAGCGCTGAACCATGAGCCCCGCCCCGCCTCGCACCCGTCGCCGCGGCCTCCCGTCGGCACCGGCCCGTACCGTCCGCAAGCTCGGAGAGATCCGGCGGGCCCAGCTCATCACGACGTATGGTGTCGGGGCCATGATCGCGGTGGAGAACGAGTCCTTCCTGGTCCGCGGCATCGACTCGTGGGACGTCTCCGAGGCGCCGTTCATCTCGGAGCCCCGCTTGGCCCGGCAGCTGGGCGTCTCCGGCTTCCGCATGCCACCGGCGCCCGATCCCGACAAGGCCCGGGACGGCGTACGGGCAGTGCGTTTCCCGGAGATGTACTCGTGCCCCCACTGCCATCAACTGCAGCCCTTCCGTAAGTTCAACTCGCCCGCCGGTCGGGCCGAGTGCTCGACCTGTCAGGAGAACCTGGTCCCGTCCCGCTTCGTGATCGCCTGCACACACGGCCATCTGGAGGACTTCCCCTACTGGAAGTGGGTCCATCGGGGCAACCGGACGACCTCCGGGGCCTGTGGGGGACAACTGACATTCCGGGCCGACGGCTCGACCGCGTCGTTGCGCGCCGTGTTGATCGGCTGCAGTTGCGGGGTGGAGGAAGTGTCGATGGAGGGGTCGTTCCGACGGCAGGCCCTCAAGGACCTCGGCATCCGGTGCGCCGGCCGTAGCCCCTGGCTCAAGGACGCTCCGGCCGTGAGCTGCCAGGAGTCACCGCGCACCCTCCAGCGCGGTTCCTCCTCGGTGTGGTTCCCGGTCATGTACTCGGCTCTCTCCATCCCTCCGTGGAGCCAGGGCATCGCCAAGCTCGTCGCGCCGTTCTACGAAGTCTTCAAAAATGAGGACGCCCCCTCCATCAAGGCGTTCGTGCGCATGCAGAGACTGCTGCGTCACCACCCCGAGTACACCGGGGACGACGTGGTGGCCGAGGTCGAGCGGAGGCGCGCTGCCGAGGCTGCCGCGATCGAGCCGGCCGATGGTACGGAGATCGCCCAGCGCGCACGCAACTACCGGCAGGAGATCTACGAGGGCGAGTACCAGAGCCTGTCCACGCCTCATCCAGAGGTCGCGGACCAGGACCAGGAGTTTGTGTGCGAGCCCCCCACAACCCCGATCGGCGCTCTACGCTCGTCCCATGGCCTGGCTCAGGTGATGCTGGTCAAGCGGCTGCGCGAGGTGCGGGCACTGCAGTCGTTCCGGCGCGTGGAGGAACCGAGTCCGGCGGATTCCTCACTGCGCGAGGCCGCGATCTCGCCGGCCAAGCCGAATTGGCTGCCGGCCTTCGAAGTGAGCGGTGAAGGGGTGTTCGTTCGTCTCGACCCGGAGCGGCTGCGAGTCTGGGAGCAGGAACCAGGGCAGGTGGCCCGCGCCGCCCGGGTTCGGGAAAGCCACGAGAGGCTGCTGTCAGCACGTATGGGCGACTCTGACAAACCGGTTCCGCCCTCGCCCGCTACGCCCCGCTTCCTCCTTCTGCATGCCTTGGCACACATACTGATCAACGAATGGAGCCTGGACGGCGGCTACCCGGCCGCCTCCCTACGCGAGCGGATCTACGGCGAGGGGGACATGGCGGGAGTACTCGTCTACACGGCCACCAGCGACTCCGCCGGCAGTCTCGGCGGCGTCGTCGCCCAGGGTGAACCGGACCGTCTCGAAGCCTCTCTCCGAGCTGCCCTGCACAGAGCGAGCTGGTGCTCGAACGACCCCCTGTGCATGGAGTCCGAGTCGAGCGGCGCGGACAGCCTGAACGTGGCCGCCTGCCATGCCTGTCTACTGCTCCCCGAGACGAGCTGCGAGAACAACAACATCCTGCTCGACCGGGCAACCCTCGTCGGGACACCGGACGGTCAAGTACCGGGCTTCTTCACTCGCTGACACCCTGGCCGGCACGTACGCTGGCCACCGAATCGGCTCAGATCACTGACGTGCACGAATCTGCGCCTCATAGTGACTCAGAGCTTGGTCCAGAACGTCCTCCGGATCACAGCCGTGCGCTCGCAGCCAGAGCAGGAAGTCCGAGATGACACCGACCACGGCATCCTGAGTCACCGCTACGCTCAACTTGCTCGGGTTCGACACACGCGCCCTCTTCGACATTGTGCAAGTGTCAAGCAGGGCCTCAGCTCGCATGACACCAGGCGTCGCGACATGGCCGTTCGGCGACGCAAGCTTCGTCGACAGCTCGCACCACGTCACCTTTCTGTCGGCGAGGAGTTGAACGCCCCAGCGGTCAGCGGTGCAAGTGACGAGCGCCATACCCCGCCCCGATTCGGAGTTGACATCCACCTCACGGAGCGTGGGTAGAGCGCGGGTGTCTGGGTCCTGAACCTCGATGCGCAGGCGGGTGCCCGTCATCGAGACAGCGAGGGTGGCGGGGGTACCCACACCAACGTGAGTAATCACGTTGGATACGAGCTCGCTCAGACAGAGTTGGGCCACATCGACGAGTTCGTCCAGGCCCCAGAGCCTCAAGTGGATCCTCAAGGCTCGCCGTAGAGCGGCCACCTCCTCGGGCTCCGCAAGGAAGTCAAGGCTCCATGGCTTTCGTGACATACAGGCTTCCTGGATCACGAGGACCCCTCTCATTGCATGCCGCCTCCCCGACCCGTTCGAGCCAGCGGAGCGTTACGAGCACTCACTCTGTGTTGCGCCACCAGAAGAATGGACCGCGCATATCCCCACATGCAATGTGCACGTCGGGATTCCCACTTCCGAGTGATTGGCAGGCAGCACCCTTGGCGCAAGACTGAATGCCCGCTATTCGACGGATGGTTGAGAAGGTTTTGAGATGGCCGGTTCACCGACGGCACGGCGTCGTCGTCTCTCGATCGAGCTGAAGAAGTTGCGCGAGACGAGCGGGCTGACGTGCGCCCAGGTCGGGGCAGCGCTGGACTGGAGCGGCTCCAAGGTCAACCGGATGGAGACGGGCAGTGGGCGGGTGCAACCCTCCGATGTCGATGCCCTGTGCCGGTTCCACGACACGAGCGAAGAGCTGCGCGAATTCCTCAAGTCCCTCGCCCGTCAGGCCAAGACGCGCGGCTGGTGGCAGGTGCACGGCGCGGGCGTGCCCGAATGGTTCAACATCTACATCGGGTTGGAACAGGACGCCTCGGTACTTCGCCAGTATCAGTGCGAGTTGCTGCCGGGCCTCATGCAGACCGAGGAGTACGCCCGTGAGCTCCACACGACGGGTGCGCACATGTCCGCCGAGGACATCGACAGAGCCGTACGCGTTCGCATGGAGCGCCAGGCCATGCTCGCTCGGCCCGACGCGCCCGACGCCTGGTTCGTCGTGAACGAAGGGGCCGTGCGCAACGTCGTCGGGGACCGGGCGCTGATGCGGGAACAGCTGGAACGCGTCCTGGAGTCCGCCGAGTTGCCGTCCGTGACCTTGCAGGTCCTCCCCTTCGACTCGGGGACCTGCCCGGCGACAGGCTCGTTCACGATGCTCGGTTTTCCGGCCCCGGAAGACCCGGATCTGGTCTACCGGGACGGCATCACCGATGCCGTCTACCTGGAAGGCGAGCATCATGTCCGTGAGTACACGAGGGCGTTCGACGGTCTGCGAGCCGCGGCTCTCAGTCCTCAACGGTCCGCCCAGTTGATCAAGTCCGTCTTGAAGGAATGCGCCAGATGACAATCGCAGAGGCCGGCGACGACCACCGTCCGACGTGGTTCACGTCCTCGTACAGCAACGGCGCGGGAGGCGAGTGCGTGGAGTGCGCGAGATCCGACGCCCAGACACTCATACGTGACTCCAAAATCCCGAACGGCCACGTCGTCACCGTTGGCAGTAGTGCTTGGCGCCCCTTCATCCATGCCCTGAAGCGCGGGAAGCCGACCCCCTCGTAGCCCTACATGTCTCGCTACGGGTCCTGTCCTCGTTCGCAGGCGGCGACGCGTTCTTGGACGCCATCGACCAACTACTCGTCGAACTCCGAGCAGAGCCGCAGGAGATCCATCTCATCGCCGGAGCGTCAGAGTTCCGCGTGGGACCTTCCACGTAGGTGTCTGCATTCAGCGTATGGACCTGTGTCTGCCCTTGGAACAGTTCCTGGACAGCGCCGTGTGCAGCGAGATCAACAAGATGCGTGAGCAGGAGTTCCACGACCTGACGCGTGCAAGCTGTCATCCGTGAAGGAGAGTTGTGGCGCAACACGAGTACGAGGCGAAGTTCCTGGAGATCGACGTGCAGGCGACTGTCGGCGTGCTGCGCGCCGCTGGGGCCGAACAGGTCTTTCCCAAGACCATGTTCACCCGGCTCATCTTCGAGAACGACGCCGTGCAGGGGGAACAGTGGCTGAGGCTGCGGGATGAGGGTGGCAGGACCACGCTCACACTGAAGCAGGTCACCGACGCCACGGACATCAACGGGACCACAGAGATCGAGGTCGAGGTCGACGACCTGGGCAGGACCGCGGAGCTGCTCGCGGCGCTCGGGCTGCGGCAGGTTCGGTATCAGCAGAACTACCGCGAGGAATGGCGACTGGACGGCGTCACGTACGACTTCGACACGTGGCCGGAGCTGGAGACCTTCCTGGAGATCGAGGGTTCTTCCGAGGCGGCGGTGCGGGGCGCCGTGGCGGCTCTGGGCCTGGACTACGCCCGGGCTCGCTTCGGCAGTATCGATCTGATCTACAAGAGCGAGCTGGGGCGGGACATCCTCGCCGAGCCGACCCTCCTCTTCGCGTGAGGGCGCGTGCTCGTCCGGACAGTCACGACCCGACACGTGGGACCTCAGCCGCTGCCGCCCCCTGCCGTTCCGGGGCGCACGGCTCTTCCACGAGACGGCCTCGAACGGATCCTCACGCCGGCCGTGAGGATGTAGGACACTCCTCGTAGGACAGCGGGACACCAAGGAGCAGATGATCGTGAGCGCACAGCATACGGAAACAACCGTTCCCGCGCCGTTGCCGTTGAAGACCATCGGCGACATCCGCGCGGCCCTGCGATCCGGGCACGGCTTCCCTGGCGACCAGGGTGCCTTTGAAGCGGACCTTCAGCGTGCGCTGGAGGCGTCGTCGGAAACCGACCTCAATGCTGTCGCAGCGGTGATCGTCGACTATCGAGGCAGGATCCGGCTCTATCAGGACCCGGCCTTCGACATCGCGGTGCAGGAAGGCATCGACCTCGCCACTCGCCTCAAGCAGGAGGCACAGGACCAGTGAGTGGCGTGATCGCTGCCATCACGGCACGGGCGGCCCAGCGCGCCAAGGTGCTCGGGGCTGAGCAGGAGCTGGAAGCCCTGCGGCAAGAACTGGAACAGATTCCACGCCTGGGGGTGCTCCTCGGGCCACCGCGGCAGGACGGGACCGAGGTCCGCAAGACCAGGATCGAGCCCAGGGACGATGTTCCCGGGCTGGCAGTGGCATACGTCTACACACCGTCTCCTCCCCCTCCGACCGTCGCCATCGTCGCGGTGACGCCGGACGACGGCGTCGATCCCCTATAGGACTTCCATCCCGCCCGCTTCGCCCCCTGCCCCGATGACGCCCTGTTGCCGTACCGGCACGCGCGATAACCTGCACGAGTCCTGTGCGGCAGGCCAGTCGACGCAGGCAGCACAGTCGACGGCAGTCGAGGGACGCGAGGGGAATCGGGGAACCGTGGAGCGGCAGGGCGACGTGCGAGGGCACTACGAGGAGCTCGCGGCCGAGTACGACGAGCACTGGATCTACGGCCCGGAGTACGTTCCCTGGATGTCCGGCCGGATCGCCGAGGCGCTGCGGCTCGACCCCACGGACCGGATAGCCGACATCGGTTCCGGAACGGGCTTGTTCGCGAAGGAAGTTGCTGAGCAGGTCCAGCCACGTCAGCCGATCCTGTGTGTCGATCCCTCCGCGGCGATGCTCCGTCAGCTCGGCGCCCCACCGCCCCCCGCCCTGGTGCCGATCGTCGCCTCCGCCGAGGACATCGCCGAAGGGCGAGCGGAGCTGCCGTACGAACAACTCGACGCGATGTGGCTCAAGGAGTCGGTGCATCATGTGGCCGACCAGGCTCGAACGCTTCGGGGGCTTGCCGAACGGCTCGCGCCGGGAGGGCGGCTGCTGGTGGTGATGCTCCCCGCCACGATCAAGTATCCGCTGTTCAAGGCCGCCCTCGACCGCTTTGAGGAGCTTCAGCCGGACCCCGCGCTCATAGAGTCGCATCTGAGGGTGGCCGGGCTGGAGGCCGACCTCACACACGTCGAGCATGAACTACGCATCGACCGGGACAGGTACTTCGGCATGGTGCGCGCCCGCTATATGTCGCTGCTTTCGACCTTCAGCGACAGTGAGATCGAAAAGGGCATCGAAGAAATGCGGGCTGCGCACCCGGAGCCCGTTCTGGCGTTCCCTGACCGGTTCGCGTTCGTCGTCGGACGGCGGCGAGGGAACGAGGCGTGAGCACCGTGGTCGACGAACGGCTGCGGCGTCTGAGGAACGAACTCGATGACCACGCGCGGATCGCCGATCGGTTGGGGCTCGATCTGGCACGGCCACTGCGGTCGCTGAACGACGGCTACCCGGAGAACGCCGTCGCTCTGGTCGGAAAGCTGGCCGAGAAGTTGCTCAAGGAGCTGTGGCGCTACCACGAAATCGAAGGCGATCCTGCGACGAAGGCACTGAACGACCTCGTCAAGCGCTGCCGACCGTACATCCGCAGCAGCACGGTCCTGGACGCTCTGGACGACATCCGACGGCTCCGTAACCGGTCCACGCACGACGGATACGACATCAGCGACGAGGACGGCCTGCAGGCCGTACGCAGGCTCGTGGACGTGCTGATCTGGTTCACCGACACGGGAAGCGTGGCGCTGCTCGACGGTGAACCCGACATGGCCCCTGAAGTGGCGCGTCGCTGCGAGTTCCTCGCCGGCCTGTACCTCACGCTCGGCTACCGCCAGGCCAAGCGGTTCGTGCTCAGCCGGGACACCGTGTACCAGTTGTTCTGCCGTGAGTCGGGAGTACGACTCGAATATGTGGAGTTGATGCTCTCCCAGGACGCCGATGACCTGAGTACGGTCCTCGCCTCCAGCGGCGGCGAGCTGTTGCGTACCCGATTGCCAAAGCTCACCCGGTTCGTCGTCCTCGACGACGACTGCGGAAATCCCTCCGACCCGCTGCGTCAGCTCCTGGGCGGGGACTTCCGGATCGTGCGTTACGACGGCTTTCTCGACACCGTCGTCAAACTCGACAACCACCTCGCCCGCGTCGTCTCCGTCGAAGAGCCGGTCGAACCGCGGACCGCTGTCACCGCGGCCACACTGACCACCGACCCGCGCACCGGCGAGGCACGGGTGGAACAGTCCGGAAACGCGGCGGAGCTGCTGTCCCGGCTCGCTCAGAGCAACGCGAACGTTCTGGTCACCGGACGTCCCGGAAGCGGAAAGAGCACGCTGCTGCGCTCACTCGCGACCGACCCGGAGATCCACCGATTTCGCTTCTACTTCGACCTCGGGCTCAAACCGAAGGACGAACCGTTCTCCGAGTACGCGGGCCGTCTCGTGGCGCCTGCCTTGGCGCCTTCGGACCGCTCCCGCGCGTTCGACCTCTTTCTCTACCTGATCCGCTCCGGGACCGCGCTGTGTGTGCTCGATGCCGTCGACGAAGGCGTCGAGGAGTCGAGCCCCGCGGGGTTCTTACGGCTCTTCACCGATCTCGCCGCCGTCCTGTCCGCCGAATCGGCGGTAGTCATGAGTTCACGGGTGTCCTTCCTCGCAGACTCGCCCCAGGTACGCCAGCTGCTGGACAGTGGTGCGGGCCGCTCCGAGCAACTGGTCGAGCAGATGTACGCGAACGGCCTCGACCCATCACGTGTGCCGCACTTCCACGTCGTACGCCTGGCCGAGCCCGAGGCCACACCGCTGGAGAAGCAGCTCGTCGCCGTGCTGGACCTTCCGCCGGGGCAGAGGCTCGCGGACATACTCGGAGCACACATCACACGGACATTGGCCCAGCGAGGACGGCCCGACCTGGAAGCGCGGCTGCCTGCCGCGTTCGGACACGCCTTCCTCTCCGACCAGACCGTGTTCTCTCTCCTCGACCTGGTCCGGCGGTTGGGGTCCGACGCTTTCACGGACGGGCGGCTGGATCTCGACGCCTGTGTCCTTGGGCCGTTGCTGCGACCTGCCGGGCCTGATCGCCTCGCATTTGCGCACAGCGCCTATCAGGAACTTCTGGCCGCCCGGTATCTCACCGATCCATCACATCAGGACGAGGCGGCGGATATTCCCGGAGGTGCCTTCCTCACCGAGCAAGTGCGCGCCTTCCTGGCCGGGATGCCCAGTCTTCCGAGGACCGACGACTGTGTGTTGCCCAGTGGCGCGTATCTGGTCGGTCCGGCTGAGCGGCTGCTGATCCGCCGGGTCCGACATGCTGTGCGTTTCGATCGCGACGCCGTGACCGTCGCACGCTATCGCTGCTTCCTCAACGCCCTGGAAACAGACGGTACTTCACGGTGGGACCACCCGAAGCAGCCCGTCGACATCACACATCGTCCGGCGATCAACCGGCTACGCTGCCCCGACTACTACGAGAACTCGTCCTACGACGCTCACCCCGCCATCTGCGTCAGTTGGTGGAGCGCGTACGCCTTCGCCGCCTTCGAAGGGAAGCGGCTGCCGACGGCTCTTGAATGGGAGGCTGCCGCACGAGGCAACGACGGCCGGCTCTTTCCCTGGGGCGACGCCCCGGACGGCGATCGCGTCAACTGCGCCGACTCCTGGGTCGGCCGACCCGTCGTCACGTACCAAGCCTGGTACCGGGACTTCGCGGGAGACGCCCTTCGCAGAGCATGGGTGACACCGGTCGGAGAACGCCCGGGCAACCGTTCCCCGTTCGGACTTCTCGACATGGTGGGCAATTGCTGGGAATGGACTTCCACCAGCCTGGACGACTCCGGCGAAGCCGTCATCTGCGGTGGTAGTTATGACAACCCGTTGCGCGCCGCACAGACCAGCAGCAAGGGCATTTATCGAAAGAACGGTGCAAGTAACGCGGTCGGCTTCCGATGTGTGCAATCCGTCAGCGACGAAAGCAGCCCCTGTGGGACAGAGGAGTCGACGATATGAGCGGCGGGCAGCCGCGCTACGGAACCATCGTCGACACACGGCTGAGCGGCGGAGGACCGAGCGGTGTACTCAGCTCCTACATCATTCGCGACGATGAGGACGAGCGCTACTACAGCTTCGACTACCGGCACATCGTGACCGAGGGATTCCGGACCATCCGCGCAGGGGAGCACGTGCGTTTCCATATCAGTGCCGAAAGTCCTGACCGGGCCGAATTCGTGATCCGCCTCGGTCAGCCCGACCCGACCGAGTACTACCGGTGACCGACAGCGCTCCGCTCCTCAGCACGGTCACCGGGTCGCGTCAGGAATTGACCGTCGTCCTGCCCGTGCGGTTGAAGCGCATTCCCGACTGGGCGGAAGGACCCTTCCCGTTCGAGCTGGGCAGCCGCCGCACCGATGCCGAAACCCGGTCGACCTACTTCGCTCCCGCCTCTGCCCGAGCCCTTTACGGGGGGCCTGGACGGCCTCGGCGCTGGCACCTGCCCACAGATGTCAAGCACGATGGGCTGCATCTGCTCGGCCTGGAACTTCTCCGTGCCGCCAGCGCACGCGACCCCGAACACGCCCTCGCCGTACTGCACTTCAGTGTGGAGAGACCGCTCCTGCCCGTCCTCCGGGCACTGGCCGGACGACGGTCGGAGGTCGGTGCCGAACCGCTCACCGGGTCCTTCGATCCCACCGCACTCCTCGCGGACGTCGCCGACGTACGCACGTCCGGCATGCCGTTCGCTGTTGCCCGGCCCTACTCGATCGCCTTCATGACGCCGACGGCACAACACACTCCTGCGCTCCGCACAGGCCCGGAGAGAGAACTCCCGGCCGATGCCGACCGCTGGCTGTGGCAACTGGCTTCACGCTCCACACCAGAAGACTTCCCCGTCCCGCCGGAGACCGCTCACTCGCAACTCGAAGACACCGTCCGCATCTCGGCGGACTGGAGCGCCCTTGTACTGCGCCAAGGCGCTGCCTTCCTCGGCCACCGGCCCGATACGGGTCAGGGCGACTTCTTCGAATTCGGTGCCCTGCACTCCCGCACGGTCTATCTCGACGCCCTGCTCCTCGGCGTCCTCCAACGCGATCACATCGACGAACTCACGGACGAACTGTCCGGTGTGTTCGACTCCTCGCGACTCGCACGACGCGTGGCCACCTTGGAGAGGAACATCGCCGTCTTTCGCAGCACCTACTGGCGACAGCACCTCACAGCCCACGGGCCCGCGAACGACCTGCTGCTCGCTTTCCACAACCAGTATCGGTTACCCGCCCGCTTCGACGAGATCCTCGCTGAAGCGGGCGACTACAGCAGGCTCGTACAAACCCAGGAGAGTCAGCAGATCAGCGGTGCTCTGGGCCTTCTCACCATCCTCGGCCTGCCGCTGGGCACCGCCCTCGGCATCCTGCAGGTTCTCGACGACCACTCCGTGGCACACCTGCTCATCTCTCTCGGACTGTCCGTCGCCGCCACAGCGGCAGCCTTGACGACACGGTACGGGCGCCTGGTCCTGTCGTCGCTGCGGGGCGGAATCGGCAGGGAGTAGGCCCCAGCGCGAGTGGGTGAGCGGCCATGTCCGGCCGCACCGCCCCCTCATGTGCCGCGGATCAGCTTCGGTCCGTGGCTTTCGGATGCCCGGTGCCCGCGAAGGTGATCCAACAGGTGTCGCGGGCGGTGTCCAGGAGGTACCAGACGCGGCCGCCCCCGGTGACCTCGATCTGCCACTGCTCGCAGGTCCGGCCCCGGTGAGTGCCATGGGCCAGGCTTCCACCTTGAGCCGGTGGTGGCGGGGTGTCTCGATGGTCGGCTTGGGGTGGGTGCGCAGGGTGACCCAGGCTCGGTAGGTGTTCTCCCGGGCCTGTTGGGCGAGGTTCTCCCAGCCTTTGGCCGAGGCGGCGTCCGCGAAGCGGACGTCCCAGTGTCCTTCCGGGGCCGGTGGCGCGGCGCGATCCCCGCGGCCGAAGCTCATGCGATGTCCCGCGGGTCGGGTACCGCGCCGTAGTCCTCGGCGTGGTCTCGGGTCAGCGCGGTCAGTAGTTCGGGGTCGGAGTGGACCTCGGCGGTGTGCTGCCAGGCGATGAGCAGTTGGGCGACGGAGGCGCTGTTGCCGACCGAGTCGGCGGCCCGCATGGTGTCGACGAGCTCGATGGCGAAGGCGTGGACGTCGGGCTCGGGGAGGAAGCGCACCCAGGGGAACGCGTCCGGCAGTATGTCGAGGAGCAGTTCCATGCTGCCGGGCTCGCGGCGGGCCATCGCGACCAGCATCCGCGTGGCCGCCGACACCACGGTCTGGTCCTGCTCGGCCCGCGCCGCGGTGGTGAGCACCAGATCCTCGCCGTCCCTACGGTGCAGGAGCAGTCTCGGCGATTCCTGGAGCCGGGCCAGTGTCTGCTTGTTCTTGTTCACCAGCTCGGAGAAGTTCACGGCGGCGCTCTCGGTACCCATGACTTTGAAAGTACTTCGAAACTCGCATGCCCGCCATCACTCACGAGCGCGCTCACTCGAAAGAGAGCAAGCGCGTCTCCGCCGTGGATGGGAGGGGCTTGGTCCACCAGTGGTCGTAGCGGCGGTAGGGGGTGGGGTCGTCGCGGTCGGTGAGGAGCTTGTGCAGGGTGGTGGCCTCCGCGGTCAGGGCGTTCCAGGTGGGGGCGGGGAGGGGGTGGAAGGCCGTGGCCTCGATTCCGGTGGGGAGTGGGCGCCAGATGCCCGCCACGTACCCGTCCACCAGCAGCGTCGGCAGTACGTCGCCGTTCATGCGGGTCACGTACTTGCGGTACTCGGCGGGGAGCACGCGGCCTCGGTCGGCGTAGGCGAGGAGGGTGCTGTCCCACATGGCCATCAGGCGGGGTGGGGCGGGGGTGTCCTCGGAGGGACGGGGGGCGCCCGGGATGTCGTACAGCAGTCGCTTGCCGTCGGGGGCCTGGAGTACTTCGAGTTCCTCGGACAGTGACGGTGACTCCAGCGCCGTTCTGATCCGGCCCTGCTGGACCAGCGCGAACTGGGCCATGTCCGCGACCGTGGCCGGGCCGAAGCCCTGGAGGTAGCGGCGGATGAGGGTGCGGAGGCCCTCGCCGGCCGCGTCCGGTTCGGTGAGGGCCGGGCGGGGGAAGGCCGCCACGTACGACTGGCGGGTGTCGAAGGACCAGGGGCCGCCGGTCGGGGCGTGCCACAGGGGCGCGTAGTGGCGGAGCATGCGGTGGGCGCCGGTGTCCGGGGTGGTGGTGCCGAGGTGGTCCTCCAGCCAGGTTCTGAGTTCGGCGGCCGTACGCGGGGTGTCCTCGACGTACGTCAGCAGGGGTGGGAGGAAGGTGTCGGCGTCGGACGCGGTCAGGCCGGAGGCCCTGAAGCGGGGGTCGCCGAGACGGGAGCCTCGGAGGGTGGGTTCCATCGCCTCGCGGAACGGGCGGTAGTCGTCGGCGTGGACGGTGTGGACGGTGATGCGCATCAGGGTCGCTCTGACCAGGTGGTGATCGGTGAGCGCCGCGTCCAGGGCCGCCGGGTCGAAGGGGGACAGGCGGTTCCACAGGGCGATGTACGGGGAGGCCGGCTGCTGGGCCTGGAGGGCCACGATGCGGCGTACCGCCTTGGCCACGTCCAACTGCTCGCGGGCGAGGAGGAGTTGACGGGCGAGCGTGGCGCGGTTGAGGGCGCGGGCGGTGAGTTTCTGGGTCCCCATGATGCGATTCTCACGCCTCCCCTACCTCTCCTGCCTCCCCTACCTCCCCTACCTCCCCTACCTCCCCTGCCTCGGCGGCTTATCGGGAAGGCTGACCGGGACACGGCAACGTGCCCTGCGCCGTCCCTGTCGGGCGGCGCGGGGCACGGGTGCGGGACGGACTACGTCGTCGCCTCGCCCTTCGTCAGCAGCCACTCCTCGTGCAGCGCGCCCAGCGGGATCTTCGTCTGGAAGATCGGGGTGCCGAAGATGGAGAGTTGGAGGTTGAGCGTGCCGGTGAGGTCGATGCCGCCGTAGAGGGCCCAGGAGCCGGAGGCGGAGCCCGTGCCGTCCGCCGAGCCCTCGGCCGTCGCGTCGGCTTCGGCGCGGAGGTACGGGGCGACGTCGGCGGTGACGCCGACCGTGCCGTAGAGGCCGACCGTCGCCTCGGCGCCCATCGCGGCCTTGACGTCACCGACCGCCGTGACGGTCGTCTTCAGCGGCTCGCCGCTCATGTTCGACTCGCTCACCCCCTGCCAGCCCTTGGCCCAGGTGAAGTTGCCGCCGACGCGGAAGTCGCCCTTGAGGTCCTGTTCGACGTCGACCGTCACGCGGCCGTCGGCCTCGACCTGGAAGTAGCAGACGAGGTCGAGGTTGACGACGATCGGGACCGGGCCGACCTGGATGACGGGGTCGGCGTGCAGTTCGGCGAAGGGGATACGGATCGGCTTGGCGGCGGTCGAGCCCGCCGCGCGGCCCTTCAGGGACCACTGGGAGGCCCAGTCGCCGGTGAGGCCCAGGAACGCGCCGCCGGGCGATGCGCCCGTACCGGCACCGGAACCGTCGTACGAGAAGGCGACCTCGGGGGCGAGTTGGACGAAGCCCTCGACCGACGCGGCGGCCGAGGCGGGGGCGCCCGGTGCGGTCTCCACGGCGGCGCCGACGTCGATGCGCAGGCTGCCCAGCGGGAGTTTCGCGCCCTCGGGGCCGAAGGTGAGGTTGCCGGTCTTCGCCCAGGAGACCTTCACGCCCTGGACGAGCGGGTCGACCTCCAGGGTGGACGGGTCGACGGGGACCGTGCCGTCCGCCTCGCTCTCGCCCAGCACGGAGTTGAGCTTGGCCGGCTCCGTCTCGACCGTCGTACCGCCGTCCGCGGCGGTCCCCACGACCTCCGTCACCTTGGCCAGTACGCCGTCGGGGGCGCCGGGGGCCGGGGCGCTGGCTATGACGTCGCCTACGGCCACGGCGGGCTTCGGCTTCGCGCCACCTTCGGAGCCGGAGCCCGTGTCCGAACCTTCGGAGCCGGAGCCCGTGTCCGACGGGGATTCCGACGCGGTTCCGGACGGCGCCGTCGACGGCTCCGCGTCCGAAGTGGCGGACGACGGTGCCGAGATGACCGCCCGGCCGCTCTTCCGGTCGTACGACGCGACCTTGAGCGCGGACTTCTCGGCCTTGCCCTGGTCGACCGCGTTCGCGTCGGCCACGGCGGTGGGGGTGGCGTCGCCGTCCGGGGCGGAGACGACGGCGAGTTGTTCCTCTACGGCCCCGGGCTCGGGGGTCTCGGCCGTCGTGGCCGCCGCCTTGTCGACGGTGGAGGTGGAGGGGGAGTCGGTGGCGGAGCAGCCGGTGGTCAGCAGGGTCGCGACGGTGATCGCCGACAGTGCCGACAGCAGGGCATGTCTTCTGAGCTTGTGCACGCGTGAGTCCTCGGGAGCGGTGACAGGGGGGTGCGCTTCAGGAGGGCGGAGATGGAGATGAGGAGCAGGAGGGCGGAGATGAGAGATCGAGATCCGGCGTCGGGGGGGGCGGCCACGACGGCGCGGTTGCCCGGGAGGCAGCGCGTACGCGACGGTTACCCCCCAGTAGTCATGCATGAGCATGCCAGGCCTACGGGTGGGTCGCGGACCACTTCCCACACGTCACGCCGGTGACGTGGATCACACTCCTGTACTGCTCAACTAGCCTTCCAAGCAAGGGAGTTGAGGCATCCGGCCATCACCGTGTGCCGGGGCCCTCTTGGGTGGTTGCCGACGGGAAGCACACCCTTGTCGAAAGACACCCTCAAAGAACACCGCCCTCCCCCCGAAACGCCCGCCGATACGCGTACGGGCTCGTCCCCACCACCCGCTTGAAGCGGTCGCGGAATGCCGTGGGGGAGCCGAAGCCGGCCTGGGTGGCGATGCGTTCGACCGTGTGGTCGGTGGACTCCAGGAGGTACTGGGCGCGGCGGACCCGTGCCCGGTGCAGCCACTGCAGGGGCGTCGTGCCGGTCTGTTCGCGGAAGCGGCGGTTCAGGGTGCGGGCGCTGGTGCCGGCGTGGAGGGCGATGTCGTCCAGGGTCAGATCCCGCTCCACGTTCTCCTCCAGCCAGCGCAGCAGGGGCTCCATCGTCGCGCCGGCGGGGGCCGGGGGCTGGTCCTGGACGATGAACTGGGCCTGGCCGCCCTCCCGTTCGAGGGGCATCACACACATCCGCGCGGTGAACGCGGCGACCGCCGAGCCATGGTCCCTGCGGATCATGTGCAGACACATGTCCATGGCCGCCGCGGCGCCCGCCGAGGTCAGGAACTGGCCGTTGTCCACGTAGAGGACGTTCGGGTCGACGGTGACGAGGGGGTGGCGAGCCGCCAGGTCGGGAGCCGCGATCCAGTGCGTCGTGGCGCGCAGCCCGTCCAGCAGGCCCGTCGCGGCGAAGAGGAACGCGCCCACGCAGATCGAGGCGATCCGCGTCCCGCTCGCCGCCGCCGCGTGCAGCGCCTCCGTCACCCCCGGCGGCAACGGCGCCGTCGGGTCCTCCGTCCCCGGCAGGATGATCGTGTCCGCCTCGGCCAGCGCTTCCAGCCCGTACGGCGCCCGCACGCTGAACGGGCCCGCCTTCACCTCCCCGTCCGCCGCCACCGAGCAGACCCGTACCCGGTACGCCTCCCGCCCGTCCGGCAGCCGGGCCCAGCCGAAGGTGTCGACGGGGGCCGACATGTCGAAGGGGATCACGTTCTCCAGCGCCAGTACGGCCACGGTGTGCATGGCGAGAGAGTAGAGGGGCGCCGGGTTCTCGCCAAGCGCCTGCGGGCAGCCGAGCTCCGGGTCCCGACCCCGGTCCCACCCCGGAAAGGCCCCCGGTCCCACCCTGGAAAGGCCCCTGATCCGCCACTACCGCCACTACCGCCGCTGGCGAGAATCCGTTGGGCTCTGGCAATCCCGCCACTACTCCCCACCCCATCCGCCCCCGTACCGTCCCCCCGTGACCAAGTTCCTGCTCTCCCTCCACGTCCTCGCCGCGATCATCGCCGTAGGGCCCATCACCGTCGCGGCCAGCATGTTCCCGCCGAGCGCGCGCAAGGCGCTGGCCGAACCCGGGAGCGAGCGGGCGGGGTCGGCCGTACGGCTGCTGCACCGGATCTGCCGGGTGTACGGCGGGGTGGGCATCGCGGTACCCGTGCTGGGGTTCGCCACGGCGATGAGCATGGGCGTGCTGACGGACCCCTGGCTGATCGTGTCGATGCTGCTGACCGCCCTCGCGGCGATGGTCCTGCTGGCGCTGGTCCTGCCCCGGCAGGAGGAGATCCTGGAAGGGCTCGGCGGAGGGGATGGGGAGGCCGGTGGGACGAGGACGGCCGTCGGCCCCAGGGTGACCGCCCAACTCGGCATGTTCACCGGCGTGTTCAACCTGCTGTGGGCCACGGTCACGGTGCTGATGATCGTCCGCCCCGGTTCCACCACCGGAGCCTGAGCCCCGCCCCGCTTCCCACCGGCCCTCGCACGGGTGCATGATCCGGCCATGTATGAACCGCAGTCGCCCTCCCAGCCCTCCCAGCCCTCGCACCCCTCCCAGGCCTATCTGTCCACCGTGGCCGCCCGTCTCGCCGCCGACCAGTGCCGGACCTGGTGGGAGGAGTGGGCCGGGGTACCGGTGCTCGTCGGGCGCCGGGCGGACTTCAAGTGGCGCTGGATGGGGACGAAGCTGCACCTGTTCACGGTGGCGGCGGCGGTCCAGGAGATAACCATCCCGACCATCGAGACCTTCACCGACCAGGTGCTGACGTACGCGAAGAAGACGAAGGGCGGGCTGCCGGCCGGGATCCAGAACGGCATCGGCGCGTTCCCCTTGCTGGTCAGCGACCGGGTGGACCCGGCGGCCATCCGCTGGGCCGAGGCCCAGCAGCGCAACAAGTGGGCCTGCATGGCCCGCCCCGTCGTGGTCGACAGCGCCCAGCAGTACGTGGGCACCTACCGCGGCACCCCGGCCATCGGCCTCGCCTACTCCTCGTTCTTCGAGGAGAAGGCCCGGCACTACTTCTACGGCTGAGCACCCGGTACGGCGGCCAGGCCCTCCGGGGCCAAGGCAGGGGCGGGGGCGAGGGCGGGGGCTTGCGGCGAACGCTCAGCAGGTCGAGTGGAACAGGCCACCGACGTGCTCGCCCCCGGCCGCCAGCCGGTTGTAGAGGTCGACGGCGGCCTTCGTCTCCTCGATGTGCACGGTGACACCCGCCTCCCGCAACAGCAGCGAGGACTCCGGCATCGTCCTCAGCCGCCGGTCCATGCCCTCGCTGAGGACGACGACCGTGCAGCCGCGGTCGAGGAACCGTCGTACGTCCGCGGGCTGGATCCCGGGCTCGTGCCGGGTGCCGTGCTCGTTCCAGTCCCAGGGGTGCCCTCCCCCGGGATACAGCACGAAGTCCTTGCCGTCCGCGAGCCCTTCGACCTCCATACGTCCCCATGAGACGTGTGTGATCAGCGGCGATCTCTCCATCGGCTCCCCCACCTTTCGGATGTCCCTCCCGGCCACTGCTGATCGGCCACTCCTGGTCAGCCGTTCCTGGTCAGCCGTTCCTGATCAGCTACTCCTGATCAGCCACTCCTCGTCGGCCGGCTCCCTCCGGAACCCCCGGGCCACCGAGGCCGCGACCAGGACCCACGCGCTGAGTACCAGGGTGAAGAAGGCCCAGGAGAGGGGCCAGACGGAGGCGTCCAGGGGCTCGGGGCGGGTGTGGAAGGAAAGGTACATCAGGGCGGCCGGCGGGACGGCGACCAGGAGCAACGGCCAGGCCAGGGCGTCCCGGTGGCCGAAGTAGGCCGCGAGGAGGAGCAGGACGAGGGCGAGGACGATCACGCCCACGACGGTCACGGGGGTGGTCTCCGTCAGCGAGCCCTCCAGCTCGGGCCGGTCGCGCAGATCCCAGGGCAGACAGAGGCGGTACGCGGCCGCGGCGAGCGCGGCACCGAGCAGGCGCGTCAGCCAGCGTTCCGGCCAGGGGCGCGTGCGCAAGGGGCGGAGCAGCTTCTCGGTCATGCGTACGAGGTTTCCCAAACAGCCGCCGCCCCGACAGAGTACGGATACTCAGTCCGCCTGAGCCACACAGCCGACCGCGCCCCCGAAAGGGGCGCGGGGAACCGCGCGACCAGCCCCCGCGGCGCCGCAGCCGACGAACAACTACACCCGGCAGCTAGGCGGAGCCCTTCGCCGACAACGGCTCCGCGATGTCCTCCAGCGACCGCCGTTCCGCGCGCACCGCGAGGAACGCCGCCACCAGCCCCGCCGCGCACATCAGCCCCGCGCCGATCTGGAAGGCGAGGACGGTGTCGGAGACGACGCCGGACTCGGTCAGCTCGGCGAAGATCAGCGGGCCGCTGATACCGCCGGCGGCCGTGCCGAGGGCGTAGAAGAAGGCGATGGCCATCGCGCGGGTCTCCATGGGGAAGACCTCGGAGACCGTCAGATACGCGCTGCTCGCACCGGCCGACGCGAAGAACAGCACCACGCACCAGCAGGCCGTCAGGGTCACCTCGTCGAGCGAACCCCGGCCGAAGAGCCAGGCCGTGCCGAAGAGGAGCACACCGGACAGCAGATAGGTCCCCGAGATCATGATCCGGCGGCCGACCGTGTCGAACAGCTTGCCGAGCAGCAGCGGGCCGAGCAGGTTGCCTGCGGCGATGACGGCGAAGTAGTAGCCGGTGTCGGAGGTCGGGACGTCGTAGAACGTGGTGAGGATCGCGCCGAAGCCGAAGGTGATCGCGTTGTAGAGGAACGCCTGCCCGATGAAGAGGGCGAAGCCGAGGACGGCGCGGCGGCGGTAGTGGGAGAAGACCGTACGGGCGATCAGGCCGAAGCCGACGCTCTTGCGCTGATGGACGGTCATCTCCCGGTCGGGCGGCGGCAGTTCGCTTCCCTTCTCCTCCGCGACCTGTTCCTCCACCTCGTCGACCAGCCGTTCGGCCTCCTGTTCCCGGCCGTGGATCAGCAGCCAGCGGGGGCTCTCGGGGACGTTCCGGCGGACCAGCAGGATCACCAGGCCCAGCACCACCCCGAGGGCGAACGTCAGCCGCCAGCCGACGTTCGCCGGGAAGAGGTCGGTGTTCAGGGCGACGATCGACAGCAGCGAACCGCCGATCGCGCCGAGCCAGAAACTGCCGTTGATGACGATGTCGACGCGCCCCCGGTACTTGGACGGGATCAGCTCGTCGATCGCGGAGTTGATGGCCGCGTACTCACCACCGATACCGAAGCCGGTGAGGAAGCGGAAGAGGAAGAACCACCAGGTGGAGAAGGAGACGGCCGTCAGCGCGGTGGCCGCCAGATAGACCACCAGCGTCACCATGAACAGCTTCTTGCGGCCGAACCGGTCGGTCATATGGCCGAAGAAGAGGGCGCCCGCACAGGCGCCCGCCACATACAGGGCCGCCGCCATGCCCGTGACCTGCGCGGAGCTGATCGGCAGCCCGCTGCCCTCCTCGGAGAGCCGCCCCGCGATGTTGCCGACGACGGTCACTTCCAGACCGTCGAGGATCCACACCGTGCCGAGGCCGATGACGATCGTCCAGTGCCAGCGCGACCAGGGCAGACGGTCAAGCCGCGCCGGCACGGCGGTCGTGATCACCCCTGCTGAACCCGGTGAACCCGGTGAACCCTGTGAACCCTGTGAACCCGGTGAATCCGGTGAATCCGGTGAATCCGATGGCTTCGGATCGGTGACGGACATGGGCTGCGGCTCCCTCCACGTCGGACGCACTCGGCCGAACTCCGCCGAACTCGGCCCGAGTGCCCCCACGAACAGGTGTTACGCCAGGTGTTACGCCCCCAGCGCCCGCGACACCGTGTAGATCAGCAGCCCCGCCAGCGACCCCACCACCGTGCCGTTGATCCGGATGAACTGCAGGTCACGGCCGATGTTGGCCTCGATCTTCTTCGTCGTGTGCTCGGCGTCCCAGCTCGCGACGGTCTCGGTGATGAGGGAGGTGATCTCCGCGCGGTAGGTGGTCACGACATGCACGGCCGCGCCCTCCAGCCACTTGTCCACCTTGGCCTGGGCGTTCGGCTCGGTCGCCAGCCGCGTGCCCAGCGAGAGCAGGGAGGCCCGCACCCGCAGCCGTAGCTCACTGCGCTCGTCCTCGGCGGCGGACACGATCATCGACCGTACGGCCGTCCAGGCGGAGGCGATCAGGTCCTGGACCTCGCCCCGGCCGAGCACCTCGCCCTTCAGCCGCTCCACGCGCGCCCGGGTGTCCGTGTCGGACTGGAGGTCGGTGGCGAAGTCGGTGAGGAAACGATCCAGGGCGCCGCGCGCCGGATGGGTGGGCGAGTCGCGCATCTCGGTGACGAAGCGGAGCAGCTCCTTGTAGACCCGCTCGCCGATCCGCCGGTCGACGAACCGGGGGGTCCAGCCGGGGGCGCCGCCCTCGACCGCGTCCATCACCTGCTCGTCGTGGAGGATCAGCCAGTTCTGGGCGCGGGTGCAAATCAGATCGACGGCCCTCCGGTGGCCACCGTCGACGACGATCTTCTCCAGCATCTTCCCTATGCCGGGCGCGATCTCCTGGGCGTTCGCCCGCCGGGTGATCGCCTCCCCGACGACCGCCTGCACGTCCGAGTCCCGCAGCACGGTCAGCGCGCCCCGGAGCGCGGTCGCCAGTTCGGCCGTCACCCGATCGGCGTTCTGCGGCTCGGCGAGCCAGGCGCCGAGCCGGCTGCCGATGCCGACGGCCCGCAGCCGCTGCCGTACGACGTCCTGGGAGAGGAAGTTCTCGCCGACGAACTCACCGAGCGAGACGCCCAGTTGGTCCTTCTTGGTGGGGATGATCGCGGTGTGCGGGATGGGCAGCCCGAGCGGATGCCGGAACAGCGCGGTCACCGCGAACCAGTCCGCCAGCGCGCCCACCATGCCCGCCTCGGCCGCCGCCGCGACATAACCGGCCCAGGCGCCCGCGCCCTCGTGCGCGGCCCACTTGGCCAGGACGTACACCAGCGCCACGAACAGCAGCAGCCCGGCCGCGATGAGCTTCATCTGGCGGACGCCGCGCTGCTTCTCCTCGTCGGCGGCGCTGAAGGTGGTCATGGTGCGGTGCGAGGCGCGCGGCTCGCCGGTCCCTGCCGCATCCGCCGACATCGCGGCCGTCGCCCGCGCCGTCGACGTCGCCGCCGTGTCTTCCGCATTCGTACGGTCGTCCATCACTCCACCCGTTCCTGTCCCCCGTACTCACATTGTCCGTTCTTCGGCGCTTCGACTCTTGGTGACGTACTCCATAGACCCACTGAGACCTACTCCTGGAACGGAACAGGAGTTCCCCGCGTCTGTCCGGGCGGGGGAACCGATGGGGGTTCCGACAAGCAGCCCTCACCCCATGACGCATGATGGGGTGATCACATCGGAGCCTCGGGGCTCCACAGCCCGAGGAGTAACACACCGCATGACCAAGCAGCACGGTTATGCACTTCTGGCGGCCATCGCCGCCCTGGTCGTGGCGATCTCGGCCGCGATATACGTCGGCGTCGGCATCGACGACGGCTCCCAGCGCCAGGAGACGTTCACCCGCGCGCCCCGCAACAGCGCCGCGCCCGCCTCGACCGGCGCCTGGGTCGGTGCCTGGGCGGCCTCGCCGAGCGGGTCGGAGCCAGGCACCGAGCAGGCGGGCCTGGCCGGCCGTTCGGTCCGCAACGTGGTGCACACGACCGCCGCCGGTACGAGTGCCCGGGTCACGCTGTCCAATCTCTACGGCCAGCAGCCGCTGACCATCACCCACGCCTCGCTCGCCGTCGCCGCCGCCTCGGACACCCCGGCCGCGGCGGCCGAGACCATGCGCCGCCTCACCTTCGCGGGCAACCCGACGGTCGTCATCGCCGCAGGTCAGCAGGTGGTGAGCGACGCCGTACGGGTGGCCATCCCGCACGGCGGCGACGTACTGATCACCACCTACTCACCCACCCCGTCCGGCCCCGCGACCTACCACGCGCACGCCCGGCAGATCTCGTACACCGCCGAGGGCGACCGGGTGGCGGACGTCACCGGGGAGCCGTACACCACACAGACACTCCACTGGCGGTACGTCACCGCGCTGGACGTGCTGAGCAACGAGTCCGACGGCACGGTCGTGGTCCTCGGCGACTCGCTCACCGACGGCATCACCTCGACGGTCAACGAGAACCGGCGCTGGACGGACGTCCTCTCCGGCCGGCTCCGCGCCGCCACCGGCTCCTCCGGCATCCCGCGCTACAGCGTCGTCAACGAGGGCATCAGCGGCAACCGCGTCCTCACCGACGGCAACGGCCGCCCCGCCGAGAACCCGAGCGGCCTCTCCCGCTTCCAGCGGGACGTCCTCGGCCGGACGGGTGTCAAGGCCGTCGTCATCGACCTCGGCGTCAACGACATCCTCAAGAACCCCGGCCGGGCCGACCCCGAGGCCATCACCGAGGGCCTGCGCCGTCTCGTCGACCGGGCCCACGCCCGGGGCCTGCGCGTCGTCGGCACCACCCTGATGCCCTTCCACGGCCACCGGGGCTACTCCGACCAGCGCGAGTCCGTCCGCCAGGCCGTTAACGCCACCATCCGCTCCGGCAACGTCTTCGACGCCTACGCCGACTTCGACAAAGCCCTCCGCGACCCCTACGACCCCCGAAGTCTCCGCCCCGACTACGACTCCGGCGACCACCTCCACCCCAGCGACCGCGGCTACGAACGAATGGCAAACGTCTTCGACCTACACCAACTGAAGGGCGCGGTACCGGCGGAGCTGTAGCCACTCGGGGGCGATCCGAGGGCGATCCGGGGGCGCGGGGAACGGCGCAATCCTTTTGGGGGCGCGGGGAACGGCGCGTCCTTTCAGGGGCGCGGGGAACGGCGCAATCTTTAGGGGCGCGGGGAACTGCGCAATCTTTTAGGGGCGCGGGGAACTGCGCGAGCAACCACGACGCACCCGCACCCGAAAGCCGGCCTAGTACTCCCGCCTCCGCTCCCGCTCCTCATCCCGCCGCTCCCGCAGAGCGTCCCGCACCTGCTCCATCGCATCCCGATGCGCCTCACGCATCTCGTGCGCGTGATCACGATGGGACGCACCCAACTCCCGCCGCGCCTCACGCCGTTCCACCCGCTCCCGCCGCCGCGCCTCCTTCAACCGCTGCCGCTCGGCCTTCGGCACCTTCCGCTCGACCCCGACCCCGCCCCAGAACGCGAACCCGGTGAGGATCACCCGCGGAGCGCCCGGCTCCCCCGGCACCCCTTCCTCGCCATGGTCGAACCCGCCCATGATCCCGATGCCCCGGACCACGACCTCGACCCCGGGCGGCACGATCACATTGATCCCGCCCATGATCGCCACGCAGTTGATCGTGACCTCACGCTCCGCGAAGACCGCGTCCCGCAGATCCAGCTCCCCGCCGCCCCAGAACGCGAAGCAGTCGAACCGCGCGGGCACGGTCCACCGCCCCTTGCGCTCGAACCCGGACATGATCGCCACGCCCCACGTGGACGTCCCCTCGCCCCCGACGATCCGCTCCGGCCAACTCGCGTCCGCCGCAGGCCCCTTGACCAGCGAGACGGACGCCGACGACACCGACGACGACGGCACCACGACCGGCGGCGCCACGGTCCCCGCCCCGGGCAGATCCCGGGTGATCGGCGCCAGTTCGCCGTACGTCCGCGCCTTGTACGTCGCGTCCAGCCGCTCCTCGAACTCCTCCATGTCGAGCCGCCCCTCCGCGAGGGCGTCCCGCAACTGCTCGGAGACCCGTTCACGATCGGCGTCGGAGGCACGAAGATCCGCGGCGGCCGGAAGATCCGGCGTGTCGTCCGTCATACGATCAGCCTACGAGGAAGCCCCGCACGGTGCTACGACACAGCCGACCCCGACTCCCCCAACCGCTCCGCAGCCTCCTCCGCCGCCGATTCCTCCGCGACCCGCTCCGCCTGCTGCGCGTACATCTGGGCGATCACGGCCTCGATGTCCGGCTCCCGCACGGAGAGGTCCACGAGCGGATACGCGGACGCGATCCGCGCCACCAGCGGCGCCGCCGACTCCGACGCCGGGAACGCCAGCCACTGCCGGGGCCCCTCCACCCGGACGACCCGGGCGGGCGCGGCCTCGATCGGCGGCAGTTCACGCTCCAGGTCGACGACGAGGGTGCGCTCGCTCTCGCCCACCTCGTGCAGCCCGGTCAGCGGCCCGTCGTACATCAGCCGCCCGTGGTCGATGACCATCACCCGGCGGCACAGCTGTTCGATGTCCTGGAGGTCGTGCGTGGTGAGCAGCACGGTCGTGCCCCGCTCGCTGTTCAGCTCCCTGAGGAACTCCCGGACCTTGGCCTTGCTGATGACATCCAGTCCGATCGTCGGCTCGTCCAGATACAGCACCTCGGGGTCGTGCAGCAGGGCCGCCGCGATGTCCCCGCGCATCCGCTGGCCGAGCGAGAGCTGCCGTACGGGCACGTCCAACAGCGCGCCCAGTTCGAGGAGTTCGACACAGCGGTCGAGGTTCTCGCGGTAACGGGCGTCGGGGATGCGGTACATGCGGTGCATCAGCCGGTAGGAGTCGATGAGAGGGAGGTCCCACCACAAGGTCGTACGCTGCCCGAACACGACACCGATACGACGGGCCAGCCGCGTCCGCTCCCGGGACGGGTCGATACCGGCGACCCGCAGCCGGCCCCCGCTCGGCGTCAGGATGCCGGTCAGCATCTTGATGGTGGTGGACTTCCCGGCGCCGTTCGGCCCGATGTAGCCGACCATCTCCCCTCGCGCCACGGTGAAGGAGATCGAGTCGACCGCCCGCACCTCGCGCCGCTCCCGCCGCAGGAACCCGGTCTTCTTCCGGACGTCGAAGACCTTCTCCACCCGGTCGAGCTCGATGAACGCACTGAACGCACTGTCTGTCACGGCCGACTCCGACTCCCTAGCTTCCTGTACTCCGGTACGAACGCAGGCCCGCCCGCCAGGCGACCCCCGCCAGCGCGCAGCAGGCCACGCCGACCAGCGGGGGTGTGAAGGCGGTCCAGGACGGCAGGTCGAGGGGGTAGGGGCGGCCCAGGACGTACAGCCCGGGCACCCAGTTGACGAAGGCGAGCGGCAGGACGAAGGTCACCCCGCGCAGCAGGTCCTTGGCGAAGAGGGCGGGCGGGTACTGCAGGAGGGTCGCACCGCCGTACGTGAACGCGTTCTGCACCTCGGAGGCGTCCTGCGCGACGAACTGGAAGGCCGCGCCGCCGACGAACACCGCCGCGAAGATGAGCCCGCCGCTGCCCACCATCAGCGGGATCATCAGCACCTTGGCCGGGGTCCAGGCGATGTCGAGCGTGGTCAGGGCGTACCCGAGGACGAACAGGCCCTGGGTGACCCGGCCGAGGCGGCGCAGCGCGAACTTGTCCGCCGCGACCTGGGCGAGCACGGGCACGGGTCGTACGAGGAGGGTGTCGAGCGTGCCGTCGCGGACCCTCCGCCCCAGCCGGTCCATCGAGCCGATCATCAGGTCGGCGAGACCGAAGGCAACGGCGGAGGTGCCGTACAGCAGAGCGATCTCGGGGAGGGAGAAACCGCCCAACTCGTCGACCTGGGAGAACATGAGCAGGATCGCCACGAAGTCAAAGGAAGTCGCCGCGAAGTTGCCGAACGTTGTCATGGCGAAGGAGGCGCGGTAGGCCATCGTGGAGCGGATCCACATGGCGGCGATCATGCGGTAGGCGCGCAGCCCGTCCCGTACGCGGTCGGCCGGGCCGTACGCGTCGAAGGGGTTCCCAGCCGTTCGACCGGCCCTGGTATCCGTTGTATCCGTCCGCTCGTCGAGGTCAGCCACCCTGGACCACCACCTTCCGGGTCGCCGCCGACTGGATGAGCCGCCCGACCGCGAGCAGTACGGCCGCCCAGGCGAGCTGGAAGGCGTACGTCGCCCAGGGGTCGGCCTCACCGAGCAGGACGTCGGCCGGGGCCTGGAGCAGCGCGGACCAGGGCAGGAGGCGGGCGAGGTCGCCGAGGGCGCCCGGGAAGACATTGAGCGGGAGGAGCATCCCGGAGAAGAAGACTCCGGTGAGCCAGGTGATCTGCATCGCTCCGGCGCCGTCGAGGAGCCAGAACGCCCACAGGGCGACGATGTACCGGATCGCGAAGCTGACGAGGGCGCCGAGGGCGACCGCGACGAGGCAGGCGAGCCAGGGCAGGGGCCCGTCGGGCAGGGCGAGGTCGAAGAAGAGGGCGCCGCACACCATGGGGACGACACCGCGTCCGAGCAGCTGGAACAGGGCGCGGCCCATGTCGGCGGCGAGCCACCACAGCTGGAGGTCGACGGGCCGGTACAGGTCCACGGCGATGTCCCCGGTCCGGATCCGTTCGATCAACTCCTCCTCGAACCCGACACTCCCCAGTACCATCACCGCGAACATGGCCTGGCCGACCCAGACATAGGTGAGTGCCTGGGCCTGGTCGTAGCCGCCGAGGTGGGGCTTCTCGTGCCAGAGGGCCAGGTAGGTGTATGCGAGGATGAAGCCGAAGACCGTGTTGGTGAACACCCCCGCCGCGGTGGCCACCCGATATGTCGCGTACCGCCTGAAACCACCGGCGGCGACGGCGGCGTACAACCGCCCTGTGCCCACGAGGAAACCCCCATCCGCTGCGAAGAGTTAGGCGAAAGGCCGAGGCCTGGACCGATTCGGGCCGAAGCGAAGGAGCCTAGTCCGCGGCCGGAGGGGCCTGCCATGCGTTTTCGGGGGCGGACGGTGGCGCTCGTGGGGTGCGCGTGGGGTGTGAGGGGGACGTCACGGGATCCGGGAACGGATCGAACAGTACGAGAGTCTTTACTCAGGGGTTCAGAACCGGCCCGGAGCGGGCGTAAAGCGTACGAGGCCGTACGGAAATGAACGTACGACGCGAAAACAGGAGCACCGCAGCACGATGAGCGACGAGCCGCAGCCGAAGCGGAACGGCCCGGGCTGGGCACCGAGGGATCCGGAGCGCCGCACTCCGGGGTCCGGTGACAACGAGGCCAAGGGAAACACCGACGGCACGCCCCCGGGCACCGCCCCCGGGGCCCCGCCCTCCCCCGGAAGGCCCAAAGCCACACCCGCCAGCCCCTCGGGCCCGGGGCCCGAGGGACGACCCGCCGGCCAGCCCGGCTCGACGTCCGGCGGCAGGGCCGGTGGGCAGCCCGGCTCGACGTCCGGCGGCAGGTCCGGCGGGCAGCCCGGCTCGGCGTCCGGCGGCAGGTCCGGCGGGCAGCCCGGCTTGGCGTCTGACGGGCAGTCGGGGCCGGCGGGGTCCGGCGGCAGGGTCGGTTCGCACTCCGGCTCGGTGGCCGGGGGGCGGGGCGGCTCACAGGCGGGCACCGCGTCCGGGGGACGACCCGGTGGGCAGTCCGGCTCGGCCCTCGGCAGCCCGTCCGGCACGGCCTCGGGCGGACGATCCGGTGGGCAGTCGGGCTCGGCGTCCGGCGGACGATCCGGTGGACAGTCCGGCTCGGCGGCCGGCGGCAGAGCCGGTTCGCACTCCGGCTCGGTGGCCGAGGGGCGGGCCGGGGCGGCATCGGGCGGGCAGCCCGGCTCGGGCGGTTCTGGCTCGGCTGGCGGTGGGAAGGCCGGTGGGCGGGGGGCCGGGGCCGAGTCGGCGTCGGCCGCCGGCAGTACCTCCGATGCTCGTGACGGTAACTCCGGCGCAGCTCGGGACGGTCAGAGTCCCGGGGCTCGTGACGGTCGTACCGGCGGCGCGCGTGACGATCAGCCCGGCGGCGGCGCCGGCGCCGGACGTGACGGCGGCTCCGCCGCGGTTCCGGACGCCAGGGCCGCCAGGGCTGCCAGAGCGGCGCGGGCTGCCAAGGCCGCGGGGCTGGGCGGCAGCCCGGCCGGTGCGTCCGGCACCGGGCCCGGTGCCGGACGTGACCGCAACCCCGCCGGCAGCGCAGGCGGAACCGGAGCCACGACTGCGGCCGGGACTGGGGGCCGAACCGGAGCCGGAACCGGAGCCGTGGCGGCCGGGACTGGGAGCGGAACCGGAGCCGCGGCCAGGACTGGAGCCGCGGCCGGGACTGGGGCTGCGGCCGGGACCGGGGCTGGAGCCGCTGCTTCTGCCTCGGCCTCCTCCCCTGCCTCTCCCACTCCCTCCTCCCCTGCCTCTACCGGCTCTCCTTCCTCCACCTCGGCCTCCTCCACCGGAAGCCGCCCCACCGCCTCCTCCACCAGTGGCCGCCCCACCACCCCCTCCGCCGAAGGCCACCCCACCGGCGCCCCCGGCGCCAAGACCCCCCGCACGCCCGGCGCGGCCAGCGGCGCGGGCGGCGGCGCGGGCGGCGGCGCGGGCGGCGGCGCGGGCGGTGATGACACGCCGACCACCACCTTGGCCGTAACGCCCGCCCGGAAGGGCGGCGCCTCCGGTGCGCGGCCCGGGGCCGACACGCCCACGCAGGCGCTCGGCGTGATCTCCGCCGGGAAGGCCACGGGCGGCGCGGCCACCGCGTCCGCCGGGAAGGCCACGGGCGGCGCGGCCACCGCGTCCGCCGCCGCTCCCACCGTCGTCCCCGACATCACCCCCACCCCCACCCCCGGCGGCGGCAAGGGGAAGAAGAAGGCCAAGCGGCCCAAGCGCACCGGCTGGAAGCGGCTGATCCCCACCTGGCGCATGGTGCTCGGCGCCTTCGTCCTCGGACTCATGCTGATCATGGGCGCCTTCGTGCTCGGCTACAACATGGTCCACATCCCGAAGCCGCAGGACGCCGCGACCAAGCAGTCCAACGTCTACCTCTACGCGGACGGCACCCAGATCGCCCGAGACGGCGAGGTCAACCGCGAGAACGTCCCGCTGTCGAAGGTCTCCAAGGCCGCCCAGCACGCCGTACTCGCCGCCGAGGACCGCGACTTCTACTCCGAGCCGGCCATCGACGCCAAGGCCATGATCCGCGCCGCCTGGAACACCGCGACCGGCAAGGGCAAGCAGTCCGGCTCGACCATCACCCAGCAGTACGTGAAGAACTACTACCTGGCCCAGGACCAGACCGTCACCCGCAAGGTGAAGGAGTTCTTCATCGCGATCAAGCTGGACCGCGAGGTCACCAAGGACGAGATCCTTGAGGGCTACCTCAACACCAGCTTCTTCGGCCGCAACGCCTACGGCATCCAGGCCGCCGCCCAGGCCTACTACGGCGTGGACGCCGACGAACTCACCGCCGAGCAGGGCGCCTACCTCGCCGCCCTGGTCAACGCGCCGAGCATGTACGACGTCGTCGCCCACCCCGAGAACAAGGACGCGGCCGTCGCCCGCTGGAACTACGTCCTCGACGGCATGGTCAAGGAGAACTGGCTCAAGCAGTCCGAGCGGACCGGCGCGAAGTTCCCGATGCCGAAGCAGGCCACCACGTCCAGCGCCTTCTCCGGCCAGCGCGGCTACCTCGTCGAGGCCATCAAGTCGTACCTCTACGACCACAAGATCATCGACGAGGAGGCGCTGGAGAACGGCGGTGGCTACCGCATCACCACCACCATCCAGCCCAAGATGCAGAACGCCTTCATCAAGGCCGTCGACGACCAGCTGATGGACAAGCTCGACAAGAAGAACCGCAAGGTCGACAACTACGTCCGCGCCGGCGGTGTCTCCATCGACCCGAAGACCGGCAAGGTCATCGCGATGTACGGCGGCATCGACTACACCAAGCAGTACGTCAACAACGCGACCCGCCGCGACTTCCAGGTCGGCTCGACCTTCAAGCCGTTCGTGTTCACCTCCGCCGTGGAGAACGCCTCCAACAACCAGAGCGGCCAGGCGATCACCCCGAACACCGTCTACGACGGCACCAACAAGCGCCCCGTGGTGGGCTGGCCCGGCCCCGTGTACGACCCCGAGAACGAGGACTACGTCAACTACGGCAACATCACCGTCCGCCAGGCCACCCAGAGCTCGGTGAACTCGGTGTACGCGCAGATGGCCGTGGACGTCGGCCCCGAGAAGGTCGAGAAGACCGCGATCGACCTCGGACTGCCCAAGAACACCCCGGACATGAACCCGTACCCGTCCATCGCCCTGGGCACCGCCACCGCGAGCGTCCTGGACATGACGGAGGCGTACGCCACGCTCGCCAACCACGGCAAGCACGGCACATACACCATGATCGAGAAGATCAGCAAGGGCGGCGCGGCGGTCGACCTGCCCTCCACGGAGTCCACGCAGGCCGTCAGCCGCAAGGCCGCCGACACCACCACGTCGATCCTGCGGAGCGTCGTCCAGAGCGGTACGGCCACCGCCGCCCAGACCTCCGGCCACCCGGTCGCCGGCAAGACCGGTACCGCCGAGGAGGACAAGGCTGCCTGGTTCGCCGGCTACACCCCGGACCTCGCCACCGTCGTCTCCGTCATGGGCCAGGACCCCAAGACCGGCGCCCACAAGCCGCTGTACGGCGCGATGGGTCTGCAGCGCGTCAACGGCGGCGGGGCGCCCACGGAGATCTGGGCGCAGTTCACCAAGGCCGCCCTCAAGGGCAAGAAGGTCAAGGAGTTCGACCTCGACCTCCAGGTCGGCGCGGACGTCGTCTACACCCCGCCCAGCACCCCCGCCGACGAGCCCGGCGCCACCGGCGACGAGGAGACCGGCAGTGCCACGGGCGACGAGGAGACCGGCGGCCCGACGGACGACGACACCGGGGACGCCACCACCACCGGCGGCACGCCCACGACCGACGGCGGCACCGACTCCACGGGCGGTACGGCGACGGACGGAGGTACCACGTCCACCGGCGGCACCTCGACGGACGGCGGCACCGCCTCCACCGGCGGCGCCACGACCGACGGAGGCACGACGGACGGGGGCACGACGACCGACGGAGGCACGACGGACGGCGGCGCGACCACGGGAGGCGAGACCTCGGTGGGACCGTTCGGCTAGCTGAGGTGACTACGCCCGCTCAGTGGCCGGAGGTGGCCTTCAGCCCCACCACGGCCACGAGCAGCAGACAGACGAAGAAGATCCGGGCGGCGGTGGCCGGCTCCCCCAGCCACACCATGCCGAACACCGCCGCCCCGGCCGCCCCGATCCCCACCCACACGCCGTACGCGGTACCGATGGGAAGCGTGCGGGCGGCGTAGGACAGCAGCAGCATGCTGGCGACGATGCCGGCGCCGGTGAGCACGCTGGGCAGCGGCCGGGTGAATCCGTCGGTGTACTTCATCCCGATCGACCAGCCGACTTCCAGCAGTCCGGCGACGACGAGCAGCACCCAGGCCATGACGGCACCTCCGTGATCCATGCGAAGAATCGGGGGTGCGTCGTCTTTTCCTCATCCCGGTACGGCGCGTCTCGTCGGGCCCCTCAAAGGTAACAAACAGAAGGCGGTGGGGGTTGGTGACCATGGTCACCAACCCCCACCGCCTACTCCCACCCGTAAATCAGAGGTACAGGCCGGTGGAGTCCTCCGACCCCTCGAACCGGTCCGCCGCCACGGCATGCAGATCGCGCTCGCGCATCAGGACGTACGCCACGCCCCGGACCTCGACCTCGGCGCGGTCCTCGGGGTCGTAGAGGACCCGGTCGCCGGGCTCGACGGTCCGGACGTTCTGGCCGACCGCGACGACCTCGGCCCAGGCGAGGCGCCGGCCGACGGCCGCGGTCGCGGGGATCAGGATGCCGCCGCCGGAACGCCGCTCGCCCTCGGCGGTGTCCTGCCGCACGAGCACACGGTCGTGCAGCATCCGGATGGGCAACTTGTCGTGCTGGGTCTTCTCGCTCACACCCCGAACCTACCGTCCTCGTCGCTGTCCCCGTCGCCCGACCGGCCCCGGTCAGGCCTTGCGACGCCGGGTGCCGAGGGCGAGGAGCCCCACGACACCGACGACACCGACGACCACGAGCGCGACGGGCACGATGCGCTCGACCCGGGGCGCCCCGTCCTCGTCGACGAACTGACCCCTGACGTCGGTGACCACACGGTTGACCGACACATAGGCCTTGCCGATGCTGTGGTCGATGTTGGAGACGACCTTGGCCTTGGCGTCGCCCACGATGGTCCTGGGGTGCACACGGACGCCGATCTCGTCGAGCGTCTCGGCGAGGTTGTCGCGGCGGCGCTTGATGTCCGCCTCGATCTCGGCCGGGGTCCTGGTGTCCGAGGTCTCCGCCACCGCGCGGCCTCCCGTAGTCGGTTGTCCCTGAAATCCCTTGTGACGGACAGTCTGTCAGCTCCACCCGGCGCCGCACCGCCAGGGCCCGCCATTACGCTGGAACGATGAGCGAGCGACTCCAGCCCGGCGACGTGGCCCCCGCCTTCACCCTCCCGGACGCCGACGGCAACGAGGTGTCCCTGTCCGACCACAAGGGCCGCAAGGTCATCGTCTACTTCTACCCGGCCGCCCTGACCCCCGGCTGCACCAAGCAGGCCTGCGACTTCACCGACAACCTGGAGCTCCTCGCGGACGCCGGGTACGACGTCATCGGCATCTCCCCCGACGCCCCCGAAAAGCTCGCCAAGTTCCGCGAGAAGGAGTCCCTGAAGGTCACCCTTCTCGGCGACCCCGACAAGACGGTCCTGGACGCCTACGCCGCCTTCGGCGAGAAGAAGAACTACGGCAAGACCTACCTGGGCGTCATCCGCTCCACGATCATCGTCGACGAGGAGGGCAAGGTCGCCCACGCCCTCTACAACGTCCGCGCGACCGGCCACGTGGCGAAGATCATCAAGGACCTTGGCATCTGAGCCCCAGCGGCCACCGCCACCCCCACGGCCCGTACCGGACCTCCCGGTGCGGGCTGTTCCGTATTTCGGGCGTAACTGTCCGATTAACGGTTCGTTACTCCGTACGAGCCGCGAACAGGTGGCCGGGAACGGAGAGGTCATGACCGTCAGGTACACCCGCGAACTGTTGAAGGAAGCAGCGCGCGAGACAAGACACATCGACGAGGCCGTCCGGTGGTGCGGCGGCAGACCGACTCCGGGAAGCAGGCGCTACCTACGCCAGAAGATGGCTGAGGCCGGCGTGGACATCTCACATTTCGCCACGAACCGGGTCCGGCACACGGAAGAGCGCCTACGCGCCGCCGTGGCGGTGTCTACCAGCATCAAGGACGTAGTGCGCCACCTCGGAATCAACCAGGTCGGGGGCAACCAAACACACATCAGTCGCCGGATCGCCACGCTCGGAATCGACACTTCCCACTTCAACTCCGCGCGCAGAGGGCGCCCGAAGGGATCGCTCGGCAACCCTCTCACCCTGCGCAGCCCCGAGGACGGAAGGGTCCCCGGCAACCGGCTGCTCCGAGAACTCCTGCGTACGGGAGTCCGTGAAATCTGCGCGGCGTGCGGCACGGGGCCGGAGTGGAACAGCAAGCCGCTCCTACTCGAAGTCGACCACATCAGCGGCGGCTGGTGGGACAACCGCCCGGAGAATCTACGGCTGCTGTGCCCCAACTGCCATGCCACGACCGACACTTACCGGGGACGTCGGAAGCGGAAGAGCGCATGAGCACTCCCAAGTACACCAGGGACGTGCTGATGAGGACTGCGGCCACCTCGACGAGCCTGGTGGACATGATGCGGCGGCTGGGCACGACCTTGGGCAGCGGCCCTCGGCGCTACCTGCGCCGCAGGCTGGAGCACTATGGGATCGATGCCTCACACTTCGTCGAAGAGCCGCTTCCGCCCCGAGAGAAGCGGTCCTATGCGCGCGAACTACTGGAAGAGGCTGCGACCCAGTCGCACAGCATCCGCGAGATGTTCGAGTATCTGGGCTATCCGCCGGAGGACAGTCCTTACTGGCTCGTCAGAAAGCGACTGGACCAATACGGCATCGACACGTCGCACTTCACACGTCGGTGCGGACGCAGCCTCGAAGACCTTCCCCCGGACGTTCTCGCATCAGCGGCTGCCCGAGCCACCAGCGTTGGCGGCCTGCTCAAGATCCTCGGCTACCACGACACCAATGGCGCCGCCCGCACACGAGTGAAGCGCACTCTGCTGGCACACGGCATCGCCACTGATCACTTCACCGGGCAGGGCCACTTTCGCGGCACTGTGTCGCGGCACCGAAAGTCCCCCGACCAGATCCTGCGCCGATTGGAGCCGAGCTCGAACCGCACCAGAACCGCCCTGCTACGTCGGGCCCTCGACGACCTCGGAGTGCCGCACGTCTGCACCTCGTGCGGCATCGGCGACATCTGGCAAGGCAGGAGACTGGTCCTGGAGATCGATCACATCAACGGTGACCGGCTGGACAACCGCCGCGAAAACCTCCGGTATCTGTGCCCTTCCTGCCACAGCCAGACAGCCACCTACGCAAGTCGATCTCGCCGCGTACCACGTCCCCGAAGCCCGATAGAGTAGGCGACGCTGCGGGCCCGTACCCCAGCTGGCAAGAGGGCGCCGGTTTAGGTCCGGTGTGTCGTGGGTTCGAGTCCCACCGGGCCCACCGAAACAACGCCCCGCACCTTCGTTTCGAAGGTGCGGGGCGTTTCGTGTGATCGGTCAGCCCAACAGCTCCCGCAGCACCGGCACCAGCCCCCGGAAGGCCTTGCCCCGGTGGCTGATCGCGTTCTTCTCCTCTGCCGTCAGCTGGGCGCAGGTGCGGGTGTCGCCGTCGGGCTGGAGGATCGGGTCGTAGCCGAAGCCGTTCGTGCCGGACGGGGTGTGGCGGAGGACGCCCCTCAGTTGGCCCTCGACCACGCGCTCCGTGCCGTCCGGCAGGGCGAGGGCGGCGGCGCAGTTGAAGTGGGCGCCGCGGTGGGAGTCGTCGATGTCGCCGAGCTGGGCCAGGAGCAGTTCCAGGTTGGCCTGGTCGTCGCCGTGGCGGCCGGCCCAGCGGGCGGAGAAGATGCCGGGGGCGCCGTTCAGGACGTCGACGCAGAGGCCGGAGTCGTCGGCGATGGCGGGGAAGCCGGTGGCCCGGGCGAGGGCGTGGGCCTTCAACAGGGCGTTCTCGGCGAAGGTGACGCCGGTTTCCTTGACGTCGGGGATGTCCGGGTAGGCGTCCGCGCCGACGAGTTCATGGGCGAGGCCCGCGTCGGCGAGGATGGCCTTCAGCTCGGTGAGCTTGCCGGCGTTGCGGGTGGCGAGGATCAGGCGGGTCATGCCCACCAGTATCGCGATCCCCGCCGCCGCGCTCGCCCCGGTTACGAGGTGCAGACCTTCGTCAGTTCGCCCGCCGCGTCCGTGATGCCGCTGATGTCGGGCGTCGTGTCGCCGCTCTCCACGGCCGCCTGGGTGTCCGTGACGGCCTTCTGGAGGGAGTCGACGGCCTTGTTGACGTCGGTGTTGTCCGTCTTGTCGCCAATGTCGTCGAGGTTCTTGTCGATGGAGGCGAGGGACTCCTCCAGCTGCGTCGGGTCGTCGGCCGCGGTCTGCACGGCCTGCTGGAGGTCGTTCACGCTCTGGGCGATGGCCTCGGCGGTCTGGACGCAGTCCAGGGCCTTGTTCACCGCGTCGCAGCCGGTGGTGAGCCCGGCCGTGAGGGCGACGGCAGCTACGGCTCCGGCGATGGCGGTCATACGACGTCGGCGGCTCGCGGCCATGGAACGGTCCTCCTGATGGGCTGGTTGCAGGCCTGACGGCCCCCTGCGGTGCATGAACGTGTGGTGCGTGAACGGCTACTGCGGTGTGGCCGGGCGCACGGTGGTGTGCCGTGCGCCCGTATGGGCAAGGACGCGCGCGGGGCCGCCGCGGTTGCCACCGGCGGCCGGCGCTCTTGGTGCGCCCTTTACCCTTCTTTACCTTTCGAGGACCGTATCAAGCGCCTTGCGCTGGAGGGCGGCCAGTTCGTCGCAGCCGGAAACGGCCAGGTCCAGCAGGGAGTTGAGCTCCTCGCGGGCGAACGGCTCGGCCTCGGCGGTGCCCTGGACCTCGACGAAGCGGCCGTCGCCGGTGCAGACGACGTTCATGTCGGTGTCGGCCTTCACGTCCTCCTCGTAGCGCAGGTCGAGGAGGGGGACGCCGCCGACGATGCCGACGGAGACCGCCGAGACGGTGCCGGTGAGGGGCTGGCGGTTGGCCTTGATCAGCTTCCGGCCCTGGGCCCAGGCGACGGCGTCGGCGAGCGCGACGTACGCGCCGGTGATGGCCGCCGTACGCGTGCCGCCGTCGGCCTGGAGGACGTCGCAGTCGAGGACGATGGTGTTCTCGCCGAGCGCCTTGTAGTCGATGACCGCGCGCAGGGAGCGTCCGATGAGGCGGGAGATCTCGTGGGTACGGCCGCCGATCTTGCCGCGTACGGACTCCCGGTCGCCGCGGGTGTTGGTGGCGCGGGGAAGCATGGAGTACTCGGCGGTGACCCAGCCCTCGCCGCTGCCCTTGCGCCAGCGGGGGACGCCTTCGGTGACGGAGGCGGTGCAGAAGACCTTCGTGTCGCCGAAGGAGACGAGGACGGAGCCCTCGGCGTGCTTGCTCCACCCGCGTTCGATGGTGATGGGGCGGAGCTGTTCGGGCGTGCGGCCGTCGATTCGAGACATGGCGCTGAGCCTATCGGCACATACGGAGGGGGCTCCTCCCCCGGCGGTCCCGCGGGCAGGAGCCTCGTCCGTGAGCGCGCGGGGCTCACATCATGTCTTCGATCTCCGCGGCGATGGGGTCGGCGTCGGTGCCGATGACGACCTGGATCGCGGTGCCCATCTTGACGACGCCGTGGGCTCCGGCGGCCTTGAGGGCGGCGTCGTCCACGAGGGAGGCGTCGCGGACCTCGGTGCGCAGGCGCGTGATGCAGCCCTCGACCTCTTCGATGTTGTCGAGGCCACCGAGCCCGGCGACGATCTTCTCAGCCTTACTGGCCATGCCCACTCTCCCCTTGTTGCCTTTTCCCTGTTGTCGCAGTTTGCCGCAGCAACCCACCATTGGCCCAGCTTCGCGAGCGGCCCCGCCATCCGTACCGAAGGATGACGGTCACTGGTCTACACCACCGGACGAACGGTCGCCAAATGAACGCCGGCAGCGCACTCCAGAGCACCCATCTCTTCCAGGGCATGCAGAAGATGGGCCGCAGCCTTCAACTGCCCATCGCCGTGCTGCCGGCCGCGGGCATCCTCAACCGCCTGGGCCAGCCGGACATGTTCGGCGACGAGGGGCTCGGCTGGACGGACGTCGCCAAGGTGATGGACGGTGCGGGCGGCGCGCTCCTCAACGGCGAGCTGGGGCTGCCGCTGCTGTTCTGCGTGGGCGTGGCGATCGGCATGGCACGCAAGTCGGACGGGACGACGGCGCTGGCGGCGGTCGCCGGGTTCCTCGTCTACTACAGCGTGCTGCACGAGTTCCCCAAGGACTGCGCGGCCGGTTCGCAGGCCGTCGACACGGGGTGCCAGACACCGGACGGGACGGTGGCGGCGTTCTCGTACCAGAACCCGGGGGTCTTCGGCGGGATCGTGATCGGGCTGCTGACCGCGTATCTCTGGCAGCGCTACCACCGTACGAAGCTGGTGGACTGGCTCGGGTTCTTCAACGGGCGGCGGCTGGTGCCGATCATCATGTCGTTCGTGGCGATCGCGTTCGCCGCGCTCTGTCTGTGGATCTGGCCGCCGATCGGTGACGCGCTGGAGAGCTTCAGCGACTGGCTGAGCGGTCTGGGCGCGTGGGGCGCGGGGGTGTTCGGGGTGGCGAACCGGGCGCTGCTCGTCATCGGGCTGCACCAGTTCCTGAACGTGCCCATCTGGTTCCAGTTCGGCAGTTACACCGAGCCGGACGGGGAGGTCGTGCACGGTGACATCAACATGTTCCTCGCCGGGGACCCGACCGCGGGGCAGTTCACCTCGGGGTTCTTCCCGATCATGATGTTCGCGCTGCCGGCCGCCGCGCTCGCCATCACGCACTGCGCGAAGCCGAGCCGGCGCAAGGAGGTCGGCGGGCTGATGACCTCGGTGGCGCTGACGTCGTTCGTCACGGGCATCACCGAGCCCATCGAGTACTCGTTCCTGTTCATCGCGCCCGGGCTGTATGTGGTGCACGCGCTGCTGACAGGTGTGTCGATGGCGGTGACCTGGGGGCTCGGGGTGCACGACGGCTTCAGCTTCTCCGCCGGGCTCATCGACTACGTCATCAACTGGAACCTGGCGACCAAGCCCTGGCTGATCGTCCCGATCGGGCTGTGCTTCGCGGCCGTGTACTACGTGATCTTCCGGTTCGCGATCACGAGGTTCGATCTGAAGACCCCGGGGCGGGAGCCGGAGGACGAGGTGGAGGACATGACGAAGCCGTAGCCCGGCAACGGAATTCGGTTGCCCCGGCCCGCGGGGGGCGCGGTAGTCGTAGAGGTCGGGCCGCACACGAGGTGCGGCCCCAATTCCCTACGGCGAACCGAAAGTTGACACCCATGGACACATCGCGCACCACGTCCGACACCCATGACCTCCCCTCCGTCGAGGATCCGCCGCCCTCCTGTCGCGATCTCGTCGGTCTGCTCGCCCAGACCGACCGGCGGGACGCCTTCGCGGCGCTCGCGCTCGGCGCGACCTCACCGGCCGAGGTGGCGGAGCGGACGGGCCTGCGCCCGGCCGCCGCCGCGGTCGCGCTGCGCAGGCTCGTCGACGGGCGGATCGCCGCGTACGACGCCGAGGCCCGCGCCTACCGGCTCCTCGACGACACGTTCCGGCTGGCCGTCCAGGCGGAGGTACGGATCTCCGGGCGCGGCGGCGGGGACGGCGCGGGGGCCTACTTCCGCAAGGGCCGGCTGACCTCGATCCCCGGCGCCGCGGAGGTGCGCGCCCGGGTGCTGGCCGTCGTCGCCGACTCCTTCGAGGCCGGGGTCGCCTACTCCGAGGCGCAGGTCAACGCGTTCTGCGGGCAGTGGTTCGACGACTGGGTGACCCTGCGCCGGGCGCTGGTGGACGAGGATCTGCTGCGCCGCGACGAGTCGGGCACACGGTACGTACGGGTCTGACGAGTCGTCCGAAATCCGGGTAGGAACCGAGGGTTCCTGATCCCTTCCCCATCTGCTACAACAGGTCTACACCACTGAGTGGTGTAGACCACCACCCGATGGAGGAAGTCTATGAGCACCGCCACCGCGCCAACGGCGGCCCCCACGAAGAAGTGGGGATCCGGTCTTTTCCAGGGCCTGCAGAAGGTCGGCCGCAGTCTCCAGCTGCCCATCGCCGTGCTGCCGGCGGCGGGCATCCTGCTCCGCCTCGGCCAGGCCGACGTCCAGGAGAAGCTGAACCTGCCCGACAAGGTCACGGCGGTCTTCGCCACGGCCGGTGGCGCGATCTTCGACAACCTGCCGATGCTGTTCTGCATCGGTGTGGCGATCGGCTTCGCCAAGAAGTCGGACGGCTCGACCGCGCTGGCCGCCCTGGTCGGCTTCCTGGTCTACAGCAACGTCCTCAAGGCCTTCCCCGTCACCGAGGCCAAGGTGCAGGCCGGCGCCGACATAGCCGCGACCTACAACAACCCGGGTGTCCTGGGCGGCATCCTCATGGGTCTGCTGTCCGCCGTGCTGTGGCAGCGCTACCACCGCAAGCAGCTGGTGGACTGGCTCGGCTTCTTCAACGGCCGCCGGCTCGTCCCGATCATCATGGCCTTCGTCGGTACCGCGATGGGCGTCTTCTTCGGTCTGGTCTGGGAGCCCATCGGTGAGGTCATCTCCGACGCCGGCGAGTGGATCACCGGGCTGGGCGCGGCGGGTGCCGGTCTGTTCGGTCTGATCAACCGTGCGCTGATCCCGATCGGCATGCACCAGTTCGTCAACACCGTCTCCTGGTTCCAGATCGGCGACTTCACCAACTCCGCCGGCACCGTCGTGCACGGTGACCTGAACCGCTTCTTCGCCGGTGACCCGACGGCCGGTCAGTTCATGTCGGGCTTCTTCCCGATCATGATGTTCGGTCTGCCGGCCGCCGCGATCGCGATCGCGCACTCCGCTCGCCCCGAGCGCCGCAAGGCCGTGATGGGCATGATGATCTCGCTCGCGCTGACCTCCTTCGTGACCGGTGTGACCGAGCCGATCGAGTTCTCGTTCATGTTCATCGCCCCGCTGCTGTACGTGATCCACGCGGTGCTCACGGCCATCTCCATGGCGGTCACCTGGGCGCTCGGTGTCCACGCGGGCTTCACGTTCTCCGCGGGCGCCATCGACTACGGCCTCAACTGGAGCCTGGCCACCAAGCCCTGGCTGATCATCCCGATCGGCCTGGTCTTCGCGGCGATCTACTACGCCGTCTTCCGCTTCGCCATCGTCAGGTTCAACCTCCCCACCCCGGGCCGCGAGCCCGAGGAGGAGGTCGAGGACCTCACCAAGGCGTGAGATCCGACCGCCGTACGGCATGACGAAGGCCCCGGGACCGGGAAGGTTCCGGGGCCTTCGTCATGCCCGGGTCGTGCCCAGGGGGCTCAGATCTCGTACGACTTCCTCGGCACCGCCAGCTCCACCGGGCCGTCGTACACCGCGCGGGCGTCGACGAGGTTGACCTGGGGGTCGGTCCACGGCGGGACGTGGGTGAGGACGAGTCGGTGGGCGCCCGCCCTCGTGGCCGTCTCCCCGGCCTCGCGGCCGTTGAGGTGGAGGTCCGGGATGTTCTCCTTGCCGTGCGTGAAGGCGGCCTCGCAGAGGAACAGGTCGGCGTCGCGGGCCAGTTCGTCCAGGGTGTCGGTGACACCGGTGTCCCCGGAGTACGTCAGGACCCGGCCGTCGTGCTCGATCCGGATGCCGTACGCCTCGACGGGGTGGGCGACCCGTTCCGTGTGGACGGTGAAGGGGCCGATCTCGAACGTGCTCGGTTTGACCGTGTGGAAGTCGAAGACCTCGCTCATGGAGGAGGCGGACGGGGTGTCGGCGTAGGCCGTGGTGAGACGCTGCTCCGTGCCCTCGGGTCCGTAGACCGGGATGGGGTCGCAGCGGCCCCCGTCGTGGCGGTAGTACCGTGCGACGAAATAGGCGCACATGTCGATGCAGTGGTCGGCGTGCAGATGGCTGAGGAAGATCGCGTCGAGGTCGTAGAGACCGCAGTGGCGCTGCAGCTCGCCCAGGGCACCGTTGCCCATGTCGAGGAGCAGCCGGAAGCCGTCGGCCTCTACGAGGTAGCTCGAACAGGCCGATTCCGCGGACGGGAACGACCCCGAGCAGCCGACGACGGTGAGCTTCATAAGAGCGGAACCTCCGCGCTGGCGTGAAGTCGTGACAGTCGTGTCGTTGCGCTGGGTTGCGAAGGGCGGACAGGGGTGTAGCAGGAGTGGTGCGGTCCGTTGAGCGTAAGGCGCAAAAGGGTGGGTCGCTCCTCCGCCAGGGGTCGTTGTGGGCGAACTCACCTGTGGTGTCACCGGTTCGGCTGGTGGTAGGGCCGTTGCGGCGCGCTCGGGCGGGGTGAAGTGGCGTGGAAGGGCGCGGGAGCGTGCGACCAGGCGGGCGTGGGGTGGTGTGCGCCGGTACCGTCGGGGCCATGGACACGTCTTGGTGGTTGGCGCTCGCGGCGGTGGTGGCGCTGGCGTTGGTCGCGACGGTCGTCGACGGGTGGGGGCGGTCACGGCGACCGCCGCGGCGGTCGCGACGGCCGGGTGGGCGGGAGCGGCCGCCGGGGCGTCCCGAGCGGGCGCGGGGGCCTGTGCCGCGGCCCCGGCCCGCCGAGATCTGGTGGGCGAGTGTGCCGTTCGAGGACGGGCCCGGGGGCAAGGACCGGCCGTGTCTGGTGCTGGCCGTACGGGGTGACCGGGCACGGGTCGCCAAGATCACGAGCCGCTACCGCGACGAGCGGGCCGGGGTGATCCCGCTGCCGCCGGGCGCGGTCGGTGACGCGCGGGGGCGGCCGAGCTTTTTGGAGACGGGCGAGCTGCGTGAGGTGCCGGTCCGCGATTTCCGCCGCAAGGCGGGCGTGGCGGACCCGATCCTTTGGGACCAGGTCCGCCATTTGTCCGGCTGAGGAGGGGGTGCGTTGTCGGGTGCGGGTCCGGTGGGGGCTGGTCGCGCAGTTCCCCGCGCCCCTCAAAAAGCAGGGGCTGCGCCCCGTGCTTTTTCGGCCCGAAAGGGCCGTAGGCCCTTAAGGGGCGCGGGGAACTGCGCGAGAAGCCCCACGCACCCGCAGCCGACAACGCGCCGCCGCCCGCTATGCCCAGAGCTGCCCCTGCAACGTCTCGATGGCCTCTTCCGTCGTCGCGGCCGTGTAGACGCCCGTCGACAGGTACTTCCAGCCACCGTCGGCGACGACGAAGACGATGTCGGCCGGCTCGCCGGACTTCACCGCCTTGTTGCCGACCCCGATCGCCGCATGCAGCGCGGCCCCCGTGGAGACGCCGGCGAAGATGCCCTCCTGCTGCAACAGCTCCCGCGTACGCGTCACCGCGTCGGCGGAGCCGACGGAGAAGCGCGTGGTGAGGACGGACGCGTCGTACAGCTCGGGCACGAAGCCCTCGTCGAGGTTGCGCAACCCGTAGACGAGGTCGTCGTAGCGCGGCTCGGCGGCGACGATCTTGACGTCCGGCTTCTGCTCGCGCAGGTACCGGCCCACCCCCATCAGCGTCCCCGTCGTACCGAGACCGGCGACGAAGTGGGTGATGGAGGGCAGGTCCGCCAGGATCTCCGGGCCCGTCGTGGCGTAGTGGGCGCCCGCGTTGTCGGGGTTGCCGTACTGGTAGAGCATCACCCAGTCGGGATGCTCGGCGGAGAGTTCCTTCGCCACGCGTACGGCCGTGTTGGAGCCCCCCGCCGCCGGGGACGGGATGATCTCGGCGCCCCACATGCCGAGCAGCTCACGCCGCTCCTGGGAGGTGTTCTCGGGCATGACGCAGACCATGCGGTAGCCCTTGAGCTTGGCCGCCATGGCCAGGGAGATGCCCGTGTTGCCCGAGGTGGGCTCCAGGATCGTGCAGCCGGGGGTGAGCCGACCGTCCTTCTCCGCCTGTTCGATCATGTGCAGGGCGGGCCGGTCCTTGACCGAACCCGTCGGATTGCGGTCCTCCAGCTTCGCCCAGATACGGACGTCGGCGGACGGCGACAGCCGCGGCAGGCGCACCAGAGGGGTGTTGCCCACCGCGGCCAGCGGGGAGTCGTAGCGCATGGGTGATCAGGCCATGCCGCCGGCCACCGCCGGCAGGATCGTCACGTTGTCGCCGTCGGACAGCTTGGTGTTGATGCCCTCCAGGAAGCGGACGTCCTCGTCGTTGAGGTAGACGTTGACGAAGCGGCGCAGTTCACCGCCGTCCACGATGCGGGCGTGGATGCCCGTGTGACGGGTCTCCAGGTCGGTGAACAGGTCGGCGAGGGTGGCACCGGCTCCCTCCACCGCCTTCTGACCGTCGGTGTACTGGCGGAGGATGGTGGGGATGCGGACCTCGATGGCCATGGTGTGCGGCTCCTGTCGGGAGTGGTCGGGTCGGTGGGCGCGCGGCAGCGCGGGAGTGCGTGGTCACACAGGGGGTCGCGCCGCGGCTCACGGCCGTACGGCGGCAGGGGTCGGCGTCAACAGATGGCGCTGGCGAGCCTGCACAGGTCGACGTGCAGCCGCGCCACGAGCAGGGCGCCCGGCGTCTTCTCGCTCACGTCGTCAAAAACCATGGGCTCATCGTATCGATTCCCGGTCCGGGTCCCGGAATGTGATCCCACATGCCGGACGGATTCGGGCCGACAAGTGAGACCCCGCTCTTCGGGGGCGGGGTCAGGCCGAGCTTCGGACGACCAGTCGGGTGGGTGTGACCACCGAGGACAGGGGGCTCGCCGGCCCCGGCGCGCCGGGGCCGGCCGGGTTCTCCGCGCCGCTGAACAGCAGCCGGGCCATGAGCCGGCCCATGCCCTCGATGTCCTGGTGGACGGTGGTCAGCGGCGGGTCGGTGTGCTCGGCGATGGGCGCGAGGTCGTCGAAGCCGACGACGGCCACGTCGTCCGGCACCCGGCGCCCGCGCTCGCGCAGCACCTGGAGCGCGCCGGAGGCCATCAGGTCGGAGGCGACGAAGACGGCGTCCAGGTCGGGGCGGCGGTCCAGGAGCACGGCCATGGCGTCGGCACCGCCCTGCCGGGTGTAGTCGGAGTGTTCGACCAGCAGGGGCGAGGCGTCCGGCAGCACGTCCCGGTAGCCGTCCAGGCGGTCGAGGGCGGAGGCCTCCCGGTCGACCGGACCGGTGATCGTCGCGACGCGTTCCCGGCCCAGCGCGACCAGATGGCGGACGGCCTCGCGGGCGCCGCCCCGGTTGTCGGCGTCGACGTACACCCGGTCGTGCGCCCGCTCGCCCTCGCGGACCAGGGGGCGGCCGCCGAAGACGGCGGGCAGGCCGAGCCGGTCGATCATGCCGGGCAGCGGGTCGTCGGCGCGCAGGGAGAACAGCAGGGCGCCGTCGACATGGCCGCCGCCGAGGAAGTCGCCGACGCGCGGGTACTCCTCGGGCTCCTCCAGGAAGAGCAGGACGGGCTGGGCGCCGTGGGCGACCAGTTCCTTGCGGATGCCCCGCAGATGGAGGTCGAAGAAGGGGTCGATGAAGAGCCGGTTCTGGGGCTGGCTGGCGACGACGGCGATGGCGTTGTTGCGGCGGGTGACCAGTTGGCGGGCGGCGGAGTTCGGTACGTAGCCGAGTTCGGCGATGACCTCCCGGACCCGTTCGACGACGGCCGCGCGGACCTTGTCCTCGCCGTTGATCACCCGCGACACGGTGGACTTGGACACCCCCGAGCCGCGTGCGACGTCGTCGAGGGTGGGGCGCCGGCCGGGCAGTCGTCGCGTCTGTTGAGTCAACACCGTCTCCGTCGCGGGCAGTTGTGTGCGTGCGCGTGCGTACGGACACCGTAACCGTGAATGCCGCCGCGTATACCGCCCACCCCGGTCCGGGTCGGGGCCCGGTCCCGGTCCCGGTCAGTACGCCTGGACGATCCGTACCTCCTCCTCGGTCACCTCGCCCTCGACGATCTTGAAGGAGCGGAACTGGAACTCGCCGAGGCCGTCGGTGTCGGCGGTGGAGACGAGGACGTAGTGGGCGTTCGGCTCACTGGCGAGCGAGATGTCCGTGCGGGACGGGTGGGCCTCGGTGGCCGTGTGGGAGTGGTAGACGACCACCGGCTCCTCGTCGCGGTCGTCCATCTCCCGGTACAGCTTGAGGAGGTCCCCCGAGTCGAACTCGTAGAACGTGGGCGACATGGCCGCGTTCAGCATCGGGACGAACCGCTCGGGCCGGTCCGAGCCCGCCGGTCCGGCGATGACGCCGCACGCCTCGTCGGGGTGGTCCTTGCGCGCGTGGGCGACGATCTGGTCGACGAGTGCCTGGGTGATGGTCAGCATGCTCGTCAGGATAAGCAGAGGGGCCGTCCCGTACCGAAGGGTGGTACGGGACGGCCCACATGCTGGGCAGATGCCTGTCGGCGGGCCTCAGCCGATCTTCTCGAACTCCGGCTCGCGGCGGCCGGTGACCCCCGGGTTGCGGGACTTCAGCACGGCCCAGCCGATGCCGAGGGCCACCGCCCAGCCGGCCATGACGTAGAGGCTGACGCGGGCCTCGTGGTCGTAGGCGATGAGGCAGGTGACGAAGAGCAGGAAGACGATGGCGATCCAGCTGCCGATCGCGCCGCCCGGGGCCGGGAAGGAGGAGGCGGGCAGGCGGCCTGCGTCTACGGCGCGGCGGTAGCGGACGTGGCTGATCAGGATCATCAGCCAGGTCCAGATGCCGGCGCCGGTGGCGACGGAGACGACGTACTCGAAGGCCTTGTCCGGGACGATGTAGTTCAGGACCACGCCGATGCCCATGAAGAGCACGGAGACCGAGATCGCGAACGCCGGCGTCTTGGTGGCGGACAGCTTGTTGAAGGCCCCGGGGGCCTCACCGCTGTCGGCGAGGGTGCGCAGCATGCGGCCCGTGGAGTACATGCCGGAGTTGCAGGAGGACAGGGCCGCGGTGAGGACCACGAAGTTGACGATCGCGGCGCCCGCCGGGATGCCGATCTTCGCGAAGGCCGCCACGAAGGGGCTGACGCCGGGCGCGAACTCGGTCCACTTCACCACGCACAGGATGACGGTGAGGGCGCCGACGTAGAAGAGCGCGATGCGCCAGGGCAGGGTGTTGATCGCCTTGGGGAGGGTCTTCTCCGGGTTCTCGGACTCCCCGGCGGTGACGCCGACCAGCTCGACGGCGAGGTAGGCGAACATCACGCCCTGGAGGGTCATCAGGGAGGAGCCGATGCCCTTGGGGAAGAAGCCGTCGTAGGCCCAGAGGTTGGAGACGGCGGCCGTGTCGCCGGCGGCGCTGAAGCCGAAGGTGAGGACGCCGAGGCCGATCACGATCATGCCGATGATCGCGGTGACCTTGATCATCGAGAACCAGAACTCGATCTCGCCGAACAGCTTCACCGAGATCAGGTTCGCCACGAACAGGACGACCAGGAAGACCAGGGCCGAGACCCACCGCGGGACGTCCGGGAACCAGTAGTTGATGTAGATCGCGGCGGCGGTCAGCTCCGCCATTCCGGTGACGACCCACAGCAGCCAGTACGTCCAGCCGGTGAAGTAGCCGAAGAACGGGCCGAGGAACTCGCGGGAGTACTCCGCGAAGGAGCCCGAGACGGGGCGATAGAGCAGCAGCTCGCCGAGCGCCCGCATGATGAAGAAGATGATCACGCCGGCGATGGCGTACATCAGGATGAGGCTGGGTCCCGCCTTGGCGATGTTCGCCCCGGCGTTGAGGAAGAGGCCGACGCCGATGGCGCCGCCGATCGCGATCATCTGGACCTGGCGGCTGCCGAGCCCGCGCTCGTACCCCTCTTCGGGTGCGTCGCCGGGTGCGGCCTCGTCGCCGTTCTTGCTGACCTGAGCGGAGGTCATGTGTGGTGTGCCTTTCGCCGATCCCCCCGGATGTGCTGGCAGTCCTGGAGATCTATCACGGCCGCACTCTTGATCCACCGACCGCTCTATGGCGCACGTCACAGGAAGAACCGGACAAAGAACACCCGCGAGGGCATCCCTCGCGGGCGTGGTGACGCGATCGTTATTCGGATTTGAGTGTCCTCTGAGCGAACACCCGACGAACCCCGGACGGCTCCCTCAGGGCATCAGTGTGGTGACGAGCGAGTCCTGGAGGCCGCCCAGCCACAGGTACGCCATCACCATCGGCTTGCGCGGGTCCTCGTCCGGGAGGCGGTAGAGGAGGTCGGTGTCCTCCTCGTCGACGACGTCGAGCCGGGAGCCGATGGCGAGCCGCAGGTCGTTGAGGCAGCCGAGCCAGTGCCGGGAGTCGTCCGCCGACAGCTTCAGTACGGCCCCGCCCTCACCGGTGGCCGCCAGCGCGTCCAGGGAGTGGATCACCGCGAGCGCCTTCTCGCGCTTGCCGGCCCGCAGGTCGTTCTCGGTGAAGCGGCGGAACTCAGAGGAGTACGCCCGCTGCTCCTCCGCCTCCCGGGCCGTCGGGGTGCCCTCGGGATCGCTGTAGGCGTCCGGGAACAGCCGCAGCAGGACGGGGTCCTTGGGCGGCTCGCTCGGGCCCTCGGCGAAGAGTTCGGCGAGCGGGTCGTCGCCCGCCTCCTCGGCCGGTCCCGGGCCGATCAGCTCCAGGAGCTGCACCGCCAGCGAGCGGATGATGGAGATCTCGACCTCGTCGAGCGCGACGGCCGCGCCGCCGCCGGGGAGCGCTTCGAATTGTCCTGGCATCAGGTGCGTCGCTACTTCCGGTCCTGCTGGAGGGTGGCCCACAGACCGTAGCCGTGCATGGCCTGCACATCGCGTTCCATCTCCTCGCGTGTTCCGCTGGAGACGACCGCGCGGCCCTTGTGGTGGACGTCGAGCATGAGCTTGGTGGCCTTGTCCTTCGAGTACCCGAAGTACGCCTGGAACACATACGTCACGTAGCTCATCAGGTTCACCGGGTCGTTGTGGACGATCGTGACCCACGGGACGTCCGGTTCGGGAACGGCGAAGGTCTCCTCCGCCGACTCGGTCTTCTCGATCTCCATGGGTACGGCTGCCGTCACACCGCCCATGCTGCCACCACAGGGGGGTGCCCGCACAAATGCGACCCCGTGACCTGGGCGGACGAGAAACGATCCGCCGAAGATCCGCCGACGATCCGCCGAAGATCCGGCAGAAATCGTCAGACTGACGAAATGGGAGTACGATCCCTTGCCATGAACACAGCGGACCTCGGTTTGCCGGTCGACGTCCCCTCGACCGCGCTCTTCACGGACCAGTACGAACTCACGATGCTGCAGGCCGCGTTGAAAGCGGGCACGGCCGAGCGGCGTTCGGTGTTCGAGGTCTTCACCCGGCGGCTGCCGGAGGGACGCCGGTACGGCGTGGTGGCCGGCACCGGACGGGTGCTGGACGCGGTCGAGAACTTCCGTTTCGACCCGGCCGTCCTCGCCTACCTGCGCGAACGCTCCGTCGTCGACGCGGAGACCCTCGACTGGCTCGCCGGCTACCGCTTCGGCGGGGACGTGTGGGGCTACCAGGAGGGCGAGGTGTACTTCCCCGGCTCGCCGATCATGCGGGTCGAGGGCACCTTCGCGGAGTGCGTGCTCCTGGAGACCGTGATCCTGTCCATCCTCAACCACGACTCGGCGATCGCGGCCGCCGCCTCCCGGATGTCCAGCGCCGCCGGGGGGCGCCCGCTGATCGAGATGGGCGCCCGGCGCACGCACGAGCTGGCCGCCGTGGCCGCCTCGCGCGCCGCGTACCTCGGTGGCTTCACCTCCACCTCGGACCTGGCCGCCGGCTTCCGCTACGGCATCCCGACGGTCGGCACCAGCGCCCACGCCTTCACCCTGCTGCACGACCGCGAGCGGGACGCCTTCCAGGCCCAGGTGGACTCCCTCGGCCGGAACACCACGCTGCTCGTCGACACCTACGACGTCGCCGAGGCCGTACGGACCGCCGTGGAGATCGCCGGGCCCGAGCTGGGCGCCGTGCGCATCGACTCCGGCGATCTGCTGCTCGTCGCCCACCGGGTGCGGCAGCAGCTGGACGAGCTGGGCGCCACGGACACCCGGATCATCGTGACCTCGGACCTCGACGAGTACGCCATCGCCTCGCTGGCGGCGGCGCCGGTCGACGCGTACGGGGTCGGTACGCAGCTGGTGACCGGGTCCGGGCACCCGACCTGCTCGATGGTCTACAAGCTGGTCGCCCGCGCCGAGTCCGCGGACCCCACGGACCCGCTGGTGCCCGTGGCGAAGAAGTCCAGCGGCGGGAAGACGTCCGTCGGGGGCCGCAAGTGGGCGGCGCGGCGGCTGGACGAGCACGGGGTCGCCGAGGCCGAGGTGATCGGCACCGGGCCGGTGCCCGAGGAGCTCCAGGACCGTCAGCTTCTCGTCCGGCTGATCGAGGACGGCCGGGTGCTCTCCCGGGAGCCCCTGGACGTCGTCCGCGCACGGCATGTGACCGCGCGGGCGAACCTCCCGCTGTCGGCCACACAGCTGTCGCGCGGCGAGGCGGTCATCCCGACGGAGTACGTCTGAGCCGCTCGGATACGCGGTGGGCGGCGGCCGGGCGCACGCTGGGAGTGGGCCGGAGTGAATGTGTCCGGCGCGCTCTCCCGCGAGCCCCCGAGCGCCCGCGTGGTGGGCCCGTGCTCCGGTCCGCGCACCGGGCGAGCGCCGGATGCCCCCTCCCGAACAGCGCTCGAAGTCTCTAGGCTCGGAAGTTCGCAGTTTCCCATCGCACCCGACCCGCACTCACCCCCACACCCACACCCGAGAACCGAAGAGTCGTAAGGACACCGACACCATGCGCCGCGCCTTGATCGTCGTCGACGTGCAGAACGACTTCTGCGAGGGGGGCAGCCTCGCGGTGGCCGGCGGTGCCGATGTGGCCGCCGCCGTCACCGAGCTGATCGGCCAGGCGGCCGGCCCCGGCTACCAGCACGTCGTGGCCACCCGTGACCACCACATCGCACCCGGTGGCCACTTCTCGGACAACCCGGACTACGTCCACTCCTGGCCCGCCCACTGTGTCGCCGGCACGGAGGGCGTGGGCTTCCACCCGAACTTCGCCCCCGTGATCGCCTCCGGGGCGGTCGACGCGGTCTTCGACAAGGGGGCGTACTCCGCGGCCTACAGCGGTTTCGAGGGCGCCGACGAGAACGGCGTCACCCTCGCGGACTGGCTCCGCGCCCGCGAGATCACTGAGGTCGACGTCGTCGGTATCGCCACCGACCACTGCGTACGGGCCACCGCCCTCGACGCGTCCCGGGAGGGCTTCCGCACCCACGTCCTCCTGGACCTCACCGCCGGCGTCGCCGAGGAGACCACGGAGCGCGCCCTGGAAGACCTGCGCCAGGCAGGCGTGGAACTCTCGGGCAAGCCGGTGGTGTAGCGGACCCGCACCGGGCCAGGGGCGGCCCGCCCCCTCCCCGCTCACCGTGCGCGGCCGAGCCGCGCCCTGGCCGCCGGACGACTTCACAGCTCGCGGCAGACACGGCACCGCCGAGATCCACCGTCGTGGCTGATCACCGCCGCGGCGGAATGGAGTGGCCGGGGAGCCCCGCTGGACCGGCCTCGGTCGGCGGTCACACCCGTAGCGTCGGTCTCCTCAGGAGCGCTCTGATCGGGTGCCAGAGCTCCGGGGTCGTGGAGGCGGGGCAGACCGGGGAGGTGCGCCATATGAGGCCGTCGGGGTGGTGGAGGACGGCGGTGATCTCGTCGGGGGTCGGGGGCGCCGCGTTGCCGCGGAGGTAGACCGCTCGCATGCCCAGGTTGCGGAGCCGGGTCAGGGCCCGGGCGCGGTTCGCGGCCAGGACGAGGACCCGTACGGAGCCGTCGTCGGCCGGGGCCCAGACGGTGCCCGGCGTGCCCGGCGCCGTCGCCCCCGGCAGGTTCAGGGCGACGACGACATTGCCGTCCGGCAGCTTGCAGAAACCTCCTGCGGCCATGCAGGTCACACCCCCGTGAGCGTCAGAGTCGATGTCGGTGTCAATAAGAAGACCACACCCCGCACCTAAACACGTCCGGCCGCGACCCGCCAAGAGGGTCACGGCCGAACATGCTCTGACCTGCGGAAATGCCGTTTACTTCACCGCGGGGCCCACCTTGACCGTGATCGTCGAGCCGTCCTCGGCCTCCTTGACGATGTCGATCTTGGTGTTGGTGTCAGTGATCTTGACACCGGCGAGCGGGGCCGCCGCGTCGTAGTAGGTGCTGGTCCGGTCGTTGAACGTGGACACACCCGCCGACGACGGGATCGTCGTCAGCACGTCCGCCTTGTGCAGCTTCAGACCGTCGGTGCGGTAGAGGCTGAACGGCGAGTCGTAGGACTGCATCCGGCTGCGCATCACCGTGCCGTCGGCCCACTTCAGCGCCGCCGGGTGCGAGTCGACCGGCAGGACCAGACCCGTACCGGGGTGCACGCTGGTGTTGTTGTCCGCCTGCGAGGTGTCCCACTTCCAGATCAACAGACCGTTCTGGTAGGCGAAGTGCTCCACCCAGGACGGACGCGTGGTCGAGAAGCCGAAGTTGTACGGGCCGACCTTCAGCGTCTTGTCGTACGACACGTACTGACGGTTCTCGGCGATGTAGTACTGCGCGTAGTCGTCGGTGATCGACGCGCCCACGCGGGAGAAGCCCTTGGCGGTCCAGGCCGCGTCCGCGCTCTCCGCGTCGTCCGAGAAGACGGCGGAGCCGTCCGCGGTGACCACGATCGAGTCGGCCGTGAAGCCCTTCGGGGCCACGCCGCCGTCGGTCTGGTAGCGGAAGCGGAGGTCGAACTTCTGGCCGGCGTAGGCGTCCAGGGAGTACGACAGCTTCGTGTGCGCGGCGGAGGAACCGGTCAGCGCGGGCTTGCCGCTGGCGTCGCGCGGGATCGCCGCGCCGTCCACCGTGCCGTCGATCGGCGTCCAGTTGGCGCCGCCGTCGGTCGACACCTCGGTGTAGAGGTAGTCGTACTCGGCCTCGATGTCGTACCAGCCGTCGAGGGTCAGCGCCGCCGAGGACTTGCCCGTGAGGTCCACGGAACGGGTCAGCGTGTTGGCGAGGTTGTCACCGCTGCCGCTCCACCACTGGGTCGCCCCCTGCGCCGGCTCGACGATCTCGGTGGTGACCTCCTTCTTCGGGAGCTCCACCACCAGGGCCTGCTTGTCCTTGGTGTTGTACTCCGCGACGCCCAGCTTGTGCCTCGACTTCGTCGCGGCCTTCGCCGTGTCGTAGTCGAGCCAGCCGAGCTGCAGCTTGTCCCAGGCGGTCATGTCGCCGGGGAGGTCGCCGATGGCGTCCTTGCCGGTGCCGAGCCAGGAACCGGAGGACATCAGGGTCCAGAAGCCGGTGGAGTTGTCGCCGCCCTGGGTGTCGTAGTGGTCCGGCAGACCGAGGTCGTGGCCGTACTCGTGGGCGAAGACACCGAGTCCGCCGTTCTCCGGCTGGATGGTGTAGTCGCCGACCCAGATGCCGGTGTCACCGATCTTGGCGCCGCCGAGCTTGTTGCCGTCGGGGCCCGTGGCGCCCGCGTCGGAGCCGAACGCGTACCAGCGGTGTGCCCAGATGGCGTCCTCGCCCTGGGCGCCGCCGCCCGCGGACTCGTCCTCACCGGCGTGCACGATCTGGAAGTGGTCGATGTAGCCGTCGGACTCGTTGAAGTCGCCGTCGCCGTCGAAGTCGTAGCGGTCCCACTGGTCGAACTCGGCGACGTCCGCCTTGATCTCCGCGTCGGTGCGCCCCGCTGCCTTCTGCTGGGCGACCCAGGACGTCAGACCGTCGCTGACCACGTTCCACACGCTGGAGCAGGTGGACTGGCCGCACTTGTTGTTGCCGTAGCGGGCCTCGTTGTAGGGGACCTTGACCCAGTCCGAGACCTCGCCCTCGATCGAGTAGCGGCCCGAGGACTGCTTCTCGTAGTACTTCTTCATCGACTCGGTGTTCTTGCCGGTGCCGAAGTACAGGTCCTGGAAGTGGGCCTGGTCGTAGTCCGCCTGCCAGGCCGTGGAGTTGTCCTGGGCGCGGTCCGGCTCGGCTATCTGGTTGTGCGCCGGGCCGGGGGTGCCGCCGTAGCGGGAGTCGATCTCGTCGCCGAACTCGACCAGGATCGTGAAGATCTTGTCGGTCTTCTCGCGGCCGAGCTCGACGTACTTGCTCTTGCCCTTCTTGCTCTTCAGCTGCACGACCTGCGAGCCGTCACGGTCCTTGACCGTGGCGTCGCCGGATATGACCTGCTGCAGGGCCTCCTCGCGCTGGGCCTCCTGAGTCTTGCTCAGGGGCCCTTCGAGGTCGTGGTCGTCGGCGTGCTGGTGGTCCGCCGGGTCCTGCCGGTCCACGGCCGCCGGCGTGGTGTCCGCGGCCTGCGCCACGGTGAAGACGGACATGGTCGCCGCCGCCGTGGCGACCGCGACGCCGATGGCCGCCGCTCTGTACGTCCAGGGTCTACTGGTCACTTGAGGTCCTCCCCCGCGTCCGTTCGCGCGGAAGGGGATGGCCCCGGGAAGTGGAGGAGTCCGCGCGCGGTATACGCGTGTAGTCAAGTGACGTCATTCGACCGGAGTTTCGAGATAAAAGACAGATCTTGACTTGGACAGGTCAAGTGCATTATCGGCGTCCAGAGGAAGCGCTTGTTCGTTACCCGGACGTTATGCGCGGCCCGCCATGACTCCGTGCGCCCCCTGTGCACCCGGCACCGTGTGTCAGGTCACGCTTACCCGTCGCTCCACTCGGGCACCCTGGCGATTAGAGTCGATTGGCGGAACGCCGGAGGTCGGCGGAAGCCAAGCCGACTGCACTGCTTCACCTTTGATTCCCACCCGAGGACACGATTGCCATGCCTCGTCCGACGACCGCACAGCTCGCCTACGGCTCCTGCACCGTGATCTTGTCCACCCTCGCCATGCTGCTGCTGTCCCAGACGAGTTCCGGCGCGGGCATCGCGGTGATCGCGCTGTCCGCCCTGGCCCTGGGCCTGCTCGTCGCCCTGACCGTGCCGCTGCCCAAGCCCGCGCCGGGCATGGTGGTACGCCGCTCCCGCGTCTCAGCCGCCCCGGCCCCGGCCCCGGCGACCGAGACGGTCAAGGAGCCCGAGGCGGTACGACAGCCGGTGCACGAGCCGACGGGGTCCTGAAGCCGTCCGAACCGGCACTCGGTGACAGCCAATCGGTGACAGCTTGCTGAAACGCTTCGGCGGGCCCGTGTGGCACGGACCCGCCGTTGTCGTGTGCGCGTGCGTGGGCGTGTGTGCACGGGTGCGGGTGCTCAACCGGTGCTGACCACCACCGTCTTGGCCGCCTTGTCATGCAGGCCCTGCTTGTACGGCTTGTCGAAGAAGCTCCAGCCGCCCGCGATCGCCGTCCAGATACAGGCGCAGCAGAAGGCGAAGGGGATCCACAGCACGGCCGCGCGGATCAGCGCGGTCTGCACCGAGGGCGTGGAGCCGTCGTCGAGGTTCGCCACCCGCAGCTTGAACAGCTTCTTGCCGAGGGTCTGGCCGTTCTTGACGGAGAAGTACGTGTCGTACGCGATGTAGAGGACCGCGGCGAGCGCCTCCTGTGCCAGGGACTTGCCGAACTCGAAGTCGTCCGAGTCGACCGTGTACTGGCTGATCCGGAACGCCCACGCCAGCAGCACCACCACGATCCCGACCAGGATCATGTCGATGATCCGCGCCAGCACCCGCTTCCCGCTGTCCGCGAGCGGCGGCATGCCCGACAGCGGGTCGTTGGGGTACTGCCCACCGCCGTAGGGGTCACCGCCGTAGGGACCTCCGCCATAGGGAGGCGGCTGACTGCCGTACGGCGGTTGCTGGCCGCCCCCGTACGGCGGCTGCTGGGGCGGCGGGTCGTACGGGGAGCCGCCGCCCTGGTGCGGCGGGGGCGGCTGCTTGCTGAACCGGTCGTCGTCCGGGGACTGACCGGAGCCGAAGGGCGGCGGTTCGCTACTCATGGCCCGAGTCGACCCCGAACCCCCCGGCTCCGCATCCGGCACGGGGCCGTACGGAGTACGCCCCCCCAGCGGGCCTCCCGTACGGCTAGCTTCCCGCCACGAACGTGCGTGCGGCCTTGTCGTGCCAGCACTGGCGCCACGGCTTGTCCCACACGCACCACAGGACGCCGAGCAGCCCGATGCCGAGCAGCCCGGAGACGGTGTGGACGAGCCAGCGGCGCAGGGAGCCCCCGAAGGACGGGGGTTCGAGGCCCTCGATGTCCCGGACCTCGATGCCGAGCAGCCTCTTGCCGAGGGTGCGGCCCCACTTGGCGGTGGGCAGCACCTCGTAGAGCGCGCTGACCAGGAACAGGACGCCGAGGATGATGCCGAAGTAGACGGAGGTCGTGCCGTCGACCAGCCAGACGGTGACCCGCTCGCCGGAGAGCTTCGCCGCGTCGATCTTCCCGTCGATGTGATCCATCGCCTTGGTGCCGAACGGCACGGCGGCCCCGGCCGTGACGGCGCCGACGAGCAGGCTGTCCACGAGCCGGGCGGCCAGCCGTCTGCCGAGCCCGGCGGGCCTGGCCTCCGACTGCCGGCGCGCCGCCGCCTGGAAGGGGTCCTCCACCACCGGCTTCCACGGCGCGACGGGCGACTGCTCCGCCTCGCCCCCGGCCAGCCGGTGCACCTGCTGGGCCCAGGAGGGCTGCCCGCCACCGGAGCCGACGGCCATGGGAGGCGGCTCGGTCGACTGCGGGGCGGCGGCCTGCGGGGGCACACCCGGCGTGGGCTCGGGGAACTGCGGGGCGGGCGCGACCGGTTGGCTCTGCGGGGCCTGCTGCGGGAAGGCGCCGCCGAACGGGGCTTGCTGCGGCTCGGGTTGGCGTGGGGCCGGAGCCACGGGAGCGGCCGGGGCGATCGCCGCCGGGGCCGGGGCCGCCGGAGCCGACGGGGCGGTGCCGCTCGGCTGCGGGCCCTGTTGCGGGGCCGGCGCGCCCTGGGGACTCCGCGGCCCCTGCTGGGGTCCGGACGGTGCCGCCGCGGGCGCGGCGGACTGCGGGGCGAGGCCCAGGGCCTGCTGGGCGGCGACCTGGGCGGGTGTCAGGGGTGAGCCGAACGGGGCGGGGGACGCGGGAGCGCCCTCGTCCTGCCGCCCGGCGCGCGAGGAGGGCGGACCGAACGTCATGGTGCCTTCCGACCGCGCGGCCTCCCCGCCGTCGGCCGGGCCCCCGGAGGTGTCGGGCCGCCGGAAGACCACCGTGCCCGGCGTGGACCCGGCCTCGTCGTCGGCGTCCGCGGGCGGGATCGTCGCCGTACCGTCCGTGCTCGCCGTGGGCCCGGAGTCACCGGGAGCGGCGGGGGCGCCGGTGTCGGCGCCGGGGCCGGACGAGAGGGAGAGCCGGGGGTCCACACCGCCGGACGAACCCCAGGACACCCGGCGGTCCTGGTCGCCGCCGAACCCGGTCTGCCGGGAGCGGTCGGCGCCCCACGCGGAGGCGGGCTCGGGGCGGATGCCGTGCAGGGGCTTGTCGGCCGCCGCCCGGCCCGGCTCGCCGTCGGCCGCGGGGTCCTCGTCGAAGAAGTGCGGGCCCGTCTCCTCCACGGCGCCGGACGGGCCGGAGCCGGGCGGCGGGGCGAGCGGCTCTCCGTCGGAGGGCGCCGGACGGCTCGTACCCGGCACCCAGGCGGAGCCGTTCCAGTACCGGACATATCCAGGAATGGACGGGTCCGGGTAATACCCTTCGCGGGGCCTGTCGTCGCCGGGGGCCGGGGTTGGGGCGCTCATGTCCGTCGTCCCGTATCTGCTCGTGGGTTTGGTGGAGGGATCCAGATCTACCAGACGTCGGCACGGTCCATGACCGCTGCCTCCGGACCCGCCCCATTCGCGCACGGATCTGCTACGGGCCGAGGGGGCCACCGGGTACCGGAAGCCGGTCGGCGTTGGGTGGTCGGTGGACTCGTCGGAAAAAAGTTTCGCGAATCCGCGTAATGCTTCGGGGCCCCCGCCCCTCTCACTCGTACGGGCCCGCTCACCGGGCTCCTTCGCACGATCTACGAGACACGAGAGAGGAACCCACCATGCGGCACACCGTAGTGGAGCGCGAGCTGGAGGTCGGGCTCGTCCTGTCGCCCGAGCGCAGTATCCCCGTACCGGCCAAGCTCGGCTTCCGCAGCGACGACCCGTACGCCGTGCACATCACCTTCCACATCAACTCCGACCGGCCCGTGCACTGGACGTTCGCGCGGGAGCTGCTGGTGGAGGGGGTGTTCCGGCCGTGCGGGCACGGGGACGTGCGGGTGTGGCCGACGAAGGTGTCGGGCCGGAGCGTGGTGCTGATGGCGCTCAGCTCACCGGACGGGGACGCCCTGCTGGAGGCGCCGGCCGCCGCGGTGTCGGCCTGGCTGGAGCGGACGCTGCGGGTGGTGCCGCCGGGCTCGGAGTTCGACATGCTGCGCATCGACGACGGCCTGGCCGAACTCCTGGCCCAGTGAGGCCGGTACGCGGACGGGGCCCGGGGGGTCAGAACAGCTTGCCCGGGTTGAGGATGCCCAGCGGGTCGAAGACGGACTTCACCGCCCGCTGCATCTCCAGCCCCACCGGGCCCAGTTCCCGCGCCAGCCACTCCTTCTTGAGGATGCCCACGCCGTGCTCGCCGGTGATCGTGCCGCCGAGTTCCAGGCCGAGGGCCATGATCTCGTCGAAGGACTCGCGGGCGCGCCGGGACTCGTCGGGGTCGGCCGCGTCGAAGCAGACGGTGGGGTGGGTGTTGCCGTCGCCGGCGTGGGCGCAGACCCCGATGGTCAGGTCGTACTTCTCGGCGACGCGCTCCACGCCCTCGATCAGCTCCCCGAGCTTCGAGCGCGGCACGCACACGTCGTCGATCATCGTCGTGCCCTTGACCGCCTCCAGCGCGGTGAGCGACATCCGCCGGGCCTGGAGCAGCAGTTCGGACTCGGCCGCGTCGTCCGCCGGGACGACCTGGGTGGCGCCCGCGGCCTCGCACAGCTCCCCCACCGCGGCGAGGTCGGCGGCCGGGTCCGGGGTGTCGAAGGCGGCGAGCAGCAGCGCCTCGGTCGTCTCCGGCAGTCCCATGTGCGCGAGGTCGTTGACGGCCTTGACGGTCGTACGGTCCATGAGTTCGAGCAGTGACGGGACGTGCCCGCCGGCCATGATCCGGCACACCGCGTCGCACGCGGCCGCGGCCGACGCGAACTCCGCCGCCAGCACCAGCTGTCGCGGCGGCTTCGGCTTGAGGGCGAGGGTCGCGCGGACGACGATGCCGAGCGAGCCCTCCGAGCCGACGAAGAGCCGGGTGAGGTCGTAGCCGGCGACGCCCTTCGCGGTGCGCCGGCCGGTGGACATCAGCCGTCCGTCGGCGAGGACGACGTCGAGCCCGAGGACGTACTCGGCGGTCACCCCGTACTTCACACAGCACAGCCCGCCGGAGGCCGTGCCGATGTTGCCGCCGATCGTGCACATCTCCCAGCTGGAGGGGTCCGGCGGGTAGTACAGGCCGTGCTCGTCGACCGCGCGGGAGAGGGCCGCGTTGATGACGCCGGGTTCGACGACGGCGATCCGGTCGACGGGGTTGATCTCCAGGATCCGGTCCATCTTGGTCAGGGACAGCACGACGCAGCCCTCGGAGGCGTTGGCGCCGCCGGACAGGCCCGTGCGGGCGCCCTGCGGGACCACCGGGACGCGCAGTTCCGTGGCGACGCGCATGACGTGCTGCACCTGATCGACGGTCCGGGGCAGGACGACGGCCGCCGGGGCACCCGCCTCGCAGAAGCTCGCCATGTCGTTCGCGTAGGAGGCCGTGACGTCCGCGTCGGTGAGGACCGCCTCCGCCGGCAGGCCGCTCAGCAGACGGTCGACGAGGTTGCCGGTCGTCTCGTCACTCGGGGCTTGGATACGGCTCATGATCACAGGTTCGCACTCGCGGCCATCGGTGTGAACCCGTCGGCGCGAGCGTTCGGGTGCGGGATGTGGTCGTCGTATTGACGCACAGTGAGCGGCATGTCTGTGGAGAACCAGGAGCGGGCGGTACGGACGGCGCGGGTCGTACGGGCGGTACGGGGGCTGGGGCGCGGGGTGGGCGGGGCGATGGAGCGGGGGCGGGGCGTGGCCTGGGCGGTCGCCGGGTGCTTCGTGCTCGGGGGCGTGCTGATGGTGGTGCCGTCGGACGGGGGTGGCGGTGACTCCGGGCGGGTGGCGGGTGTGCGGGGTGCGGCCGGGCCCGGGGGCCGGTCGGCCGGGGCGGGGGTGGCGGCCGGGGTGCCTGTCGCGCTGCCCCAGGTCGTCGCGACCGTCCGGGAGCACGAGGCCCGGGTACGGGCCCGGCCCCGCGACCACGTCTCGTGGGCGGTGCTGGGCACGGCGTACACGGAACGGGCGCTGCGGACCGGCGCCGTCGCCGACTATCCCCGCGCCGAACGCGCCCTGCGCACCTCGCTGCGGCTGCGGCCCGGCGCCAACGCGGACGCGCTCGAAGGCCTCGCCGCCCTCGCCAACGCCCGCCGTGACTTCCGGACCGCGAAACACTGGGGCGAGGAGGCCGTTCGGGTGGCGCCGCGGCGCTGGACCTCGTACGCGCAGCTCGTCGACGCGTACGACGGGCTCGGCCGGTACAAGAAGGCCCGCGCGAGCCTGGCCACGCTCCTCACCCTGAACTCCGGCCCGGTGGCGCGGGTGCGCGCCGCGCAGGTCTCCTGGGACCAGGGGGCGCGCGAGGACGCGGCCGTGGCGCTCTCGGACGCGGCGGCCTCGGAGACGACGACGGCGGGGCCGACGGCCGCGGGGGCCGCGTGGTGGGTACGGGCCGGGGAGCTGGCCTGGGAGCGGGGGGAGGCGGCGGAGTCGCTGCGGTACTGCTCGGCCGCGCGGGGTGAGCCGGAGGGCGAGGCGTGCCGGGGGCGGGCACTGACCGCGCTGGGCCGGACGGCGGAGGGGGTGCGGGCGTACCGGGCCTCCCTCGACCGGCGGCCGTCCGCGCGGGTCGCGCTGCGGTTGGGCGAGCTGTACGAGTCGCTGGGGCGGGAGCGGGAGGCCAGGGAGCAGTACGGGGTGGTGCGGGCGCTGGTGGCGCGGTCCGCCGCGGCCGGGGTGAACGAGTCGCTCGTCCTCGGGGCGCTGGAGGCGGACCATGGGTCGCCGGTGGTGGCGGTGCGGGTGCTGCGGGGCGAGTGGGAGCGTCAGCCGGGGTTGCGGGTGGCCGATGCGCTGGGGTGGGCCTTGCATCGTGCCGGGGCTGACGGGGAGGCGCTCGGGTTCGCCCGGCGAGCGACGGATCGGGCGCGGGGTGGGGAGGTGCGGAGTGCGGCCTACTCGTATCACCGGGGGGTGATCGAGCAGGCCTTGGGGTTGGCGGGTCCGGCGCGGCGGCATCTGGAGGAGGCGCGGCGGTTGAATCCGTATGTCGCGGGGGGTGGGGGGCGGGTCGCGTGAGAGGTCGGGGGGTGCGGGTTCGTCGGCGACCGCGGGCCCGGTGGGGCTTCTCGCGCAGTTCCCCGCGCCCCTGAAAAGCCCGGGCTGCGCCCCTTGCTTTTCAGGCCCGCTGCCGGTTGCCTTTCAGGGCCGCGGGGGGCCTGGGCTTTTAGGGGCGCGGGGAACTGCGCGAGAAGCCCCACCGGAGCCGCACCCGCCAAAGCGACCCGCACCCCCCGAGCCACTAGGCGCCCCTCACAAGTTGCCCCGCTTCTCCTGTTCCCTCTCGATCGCCTCGAACAGTGCCTTGAAGTTGCCCTTGCCGAAGCCCATGGACCCGTGCCGCTCGATGATCTCGAAGAAGACCGTCGGCCGGTCCTGGACCGGCTTGGTGAAGATCTGCAGCAGATACCCGTCCTCGTCCTGGTCCGCGAGGATCTTCAGTTCGCGGAGGGTGTCGACGGGCACCCGGGTGTCCCCGACCCACTCCCCCAGCGTGTCGTAGTACGAGTCGGGCGTGGCGAGGAACTCGACCCCCGCCGCCCGCATCGTCCGCACCGTCCGCACGATGTCGTTCGTGTTGAGCGCGATGTGCTGGACGCCCGCGCCGCCGTAGAACTCCAGATACTCGTCGATCTGCGACTTCTTCTTCGCGATCGCCGGCTCGTTGATGGGGAACTTGACCTTGAGCGTGCCGTCGGCGACGACCTTCGACATCAGCGCGCTGTACTCGGTGGCGATGTCGTCCCCCACGAACTCCTTCATGTTCGTGAAGCCCATGACCCGGTTGTAGAACGCGACCCACTCGTTCATACGCCCGAGTTCGACGTTGCCGACACAGTGGTCGACGGCCTGGAACGTACGGTGCGCGGGCGGCTCGACGAGCGGGCTCGCGGCGACGTAGCCGGGGAGGTACGGCCCGTCGTACCCGGTGCGCTCGACGAGGGTGTGCCGGGTGGTGCCGTACGTGGCGATCGCGGCCAGGACGACCGTGCCGTGCTCGTCCTTCACCTCGTACGGCTCGGTGACGGACCGCGCGCCTTGCTCGACGGCGTAGGCGTACGCGCGGCGGGCGTCCGGGACCTCGATGGCGAGGTCGACGACGCCGTCACCGTGCTCGGCGACATGCTCGGCGAGGAAGTGCCCCCAGGTGGTGGCGGGTTTGACGACCGAGGTGAGGACGAACCGGGCCGAGCCGTTCTCCAGGACGTAGCTCGCCGTCTCGCGGCTGCCGGTCTCGGGGCCGGCGTAGGCGACGAGGCGCATGCCGAACGCGGTGGAGTAGTAGTGGGCGGCCTGTTTGGCGTTGCCCACGGCGAAGACGACCGCGTCCATTCCCTTGACCGGGAAGGGGTCTGCCTGCCGTGCGGTGTGGGGGGTGTGATGCGTGGTCTGCGTCATGGCCGCAGACTCCTCCGTGCCCGCAAGGTGCGCAACAGTTCGCGTTTCTGCTGGACAATCTGCACAGCGGGATGCCCGCGCTCGGGCTTGTTCTGTACAGGATGACCACCTCGGGAGACCTCATGGCGATCGATCATCTGGACGGGCGGCTGATCGTCCTGCTCGCGCGCGAGCCGCGGATCGGCGTGCTGGAGATGTCGCGGCGGCTGGGGGTCGCGCGGGGCACCGTGCAGGCCCGGCTCGACCGGCTTCAGTCGAATGGAGTCATCCGCGGGTTCGGCCCCCAGGTGGATCCAGCCGCGCTGGGCTACCCGGTCACGGCGTTCGCGACGCTGCAGATCCGGCAGGGGCAAGGGCCGGACGTACGGGCCCACTTGGCGACCGTGCCGGAGGTGCTGGAACTGCACACGACGACCGGCAGCGGGGACATGCTGTGCCGGCTCGTGGCCCGGTCGAACGCCGATCTCCAGCGGGTGATCGACCGGGTCGTCGGTTTTGATGGCATCGTCCGGGCCGCCACGGCGATCGTCATGGAGAACCCCGTTCCGCTGCGGATCATCCCGCTGGTGGAGCAGGCGGCGGAGGATCGGGAGACGACGACCTAGCCGAACCTGGGGGTGCGCGCCGGTGAGCTTCTGGGAGTACGTCGGCAGCTACCGCGAGAAACTGCTGTTCGACGCGTATCAGCACGCCAGCGCGGTGTTCCAGTGCATGGTCGTGGCCACGGCGGTCGGGGTTCTCGTCGGGGTCGTCAGCTATCGGCGGGAGTGGGCCGCCTCGCTCGCCACGACCACCACCGCCGGCCTCCTCACCGTCCCCTCCCTCGCCATGATCGGCCTGCTGATCCCGGTGGTGGGCCTCGGTGTGGCCCCGACGGTGATCGCGCTGACGCTGTACGGGCTGCTGCCGGTCGTCCGGAACGCGATCGTGGGTCTGCGCGGGGTCGATCCGGCGCTGGTGGACGCGGCGAAGGGCATCGGGATGTCCCGCTCCCTGCGGCTGCTGCGGGTCGAACTGCCGCTCGCCTGGCCGCCGATCCTCACCGGGATCCGGATCTCCACGCAGATGCTGATGGGCATCGCCGCGATCGCCGCGTACGCCTCCGGGCCGGGCCTCGGCAACGAGATCTTCCGCGGTATCGCCTCCCTGGGCAGCGCGAACGCGCTCAACCAGGTGCTCGCGGGCACGCTCGGCATCGTCGCCCTGGCGTTGCTGTTCGACGCCGCGTACGTGCTGCTCGGGCGGCTGACGATTCCGAGGGGGATCCGTGGCTGAGAACGGTGTGGCGGGGGCCACCATCGAGTTGGTCAACCTCAGCAAGAGATATCCAGGCAGTCGTCAACCCTCCGTCGACAGCGTCAATATGACGATCAAGGCGGGCGAGACGGTCGTGCTCGTCGGGCCGTCCGGCTGCGGGAAGTCGACGACGCTCAAGCTGATCAACAGGTTGATCGAGCCGTCCAGTGGTTCCATCCGGATCAATGGTGAGGAGGTCACCGGCATTGATCCGGTCAAGCTGCGGCGCAAGGTGGGCTATGCCATCCAGTCGTCGGGGCTCTTCCCGCACATGACCGTCGCCCAGAACATCGCGCTCGTACCGAGGATGGTCGGCTGGTCCGCGTCCCGGGTGAGGGCGCGGGTGGCGGAGATGCTGGAGCTGGTGGGGCTCGACCCGGGCGAGTTCCGCGGCCGGTATCCCCGGCAGCTCTCCGGGGGCCAGCAGCAACGGGTGGGCGTGGCACGGGCACTGGCCGCCGATCCGCCCGTCCTGCTGATGGACGAGCCGTTCGGGGCGGTGGACCCGATCACCCGCGACCACCTCCAGGACGAACTGCTGCGGCTCCAGCGCGAGTTGCGCAAGACGATCGTGTTCGTCACCCATGACTTCGACGAGGCGATCAAGCTGGGCGACCGGATCGCGATCCTGCGGGAGCGGTCGCGCATCGCGCAGTTCGACACCCCGGAGGCGATCCTCGCCGGACCGGCCGACGACTTCGTCTCCGGTTTCGTGGGCGGGGACGTCACGCTGCGACGGCTCGGCCTGACCCGCGTACGGGACGTCGAGGTGACCGACTGGCCCACGGCCGGGGCGGACGATCCACCGCGCCGGATCCTCCAACGGCTGCGGGCCGGCGACACGGACGAACTACTGCTCCTCGACCGGAGCGGACGCCCCTTCAAGTGGCTGCGACGCGACGATCTGACGGGGGCGGGGCGCGGCGAGGGGTCGCTCGGGCGGGCCGGGTCCCCGGTCCGCAGGACCGTCACCGGGGACGCCACCCTGCGGGACGCCCTGGAGGCCGTACTGACCGACAGCTCGGGGCGGGTCGCGGTCACCGGGCCGGACGGCGCGTACACCGGCGTGGTGGACATGGTGACCCTGATCGCCTCCGTCCGGGGCCTCCTGGAGACGGACCGACTGAACGCCCTGGAACACCAGCACGAGCGGGAGGAATCCGGCACCGGGCGGCCCCGGCCCGGGCAGGCGGGCGACGGAGAGACGGGGGTGGGGGCGGGGTGACGGCCGCCGAGACGGGCGCCACGGCAGACGCCGCCGGGGAGGCCATCGGCGGCGGGGCGAGTCCGACGACCGGGAGGCCCTCCGCCGGGGCAGGTCCGACGACCGGTAGCCCCGCCGCCGGGGCGGATGCGACGACCGGGAAGGCCACCACCGGAGCAGACGCCACGACCGGAAGAGCCACCACCGGAACGGACGCCACGACCGGGAACGCCACCGCCGCGTCGGCGGGTGCGGCAGCCGGGGCGGTCGGTGTGGCTTCCGGCGAGGCCGGCGTCGCCCCCGCGTCGGATGGCCTCGCCCCACCCCACGGCACCCTCGCGTCGCCGGGCGGCACCCTTGCCCCACCCCACGGCACCCTTCTCCCGCCCCACGGCACCCTCGCGCCACCCCCCTCCCCTCCCGTCGGCGAGGCCCCGTCGCCCGGGCGGGCCGCCGGTCTCGGGGTGAGTTGGCGGAAGCTGACGATCCTGCCCTCCGGCCTCGTGGTCGTGCTGTTCGCCACCTGGGTCTGGTTCCGGCAGGCCGAGCTGGACGCGATCTCCGCGAACGCGCTGTCGAACGGGCAGGTGTGGCAGGCCCTGTGGCAGCACATCCAGCTGACCGTGATCTCCACCTTCTTCGTGCTGGTCATCGCGATCCCGCTGGGCATCCTGCTGACTCGGGAGGCGTTCCGCCGGGCGACCCCGGTGGCCATGACCGTCGCCAACATCGGCCAGGCCACCCCCGCCATCGGCCTGCTCGCGCTGCTGGTGATCTGGCTGGGCATCGGCACCAGGGCGGCCCTGATCGGCATCGTCGCCTACGCCGTCCTGCCCGTCCTGTCCAACACGATCGCCGGCCTGAAGGCGAACGACCCGACCCTCCTCGAAGCCGCCCGCGGCATCGGCATGTCCCCGAAAGAGGTGCTCACCCGCGTCGAACTCCCCCTGGCCGTACCGCTGATCCTCGCGGGCGTCCGCACCGCCCTCGTCCTGAACGTGGGCACCGCCACCCTCGCCACCTTCGGCGGGGGCGGCGGCCTCGGCGTACTGATCACGACCGGTATCACCAACCAGCGCATGCCCGTCCTCGTGCTCGGCTCGATCCTCACGGTCGCCCTGGCCCTGCTGGTCGACTGGCTCGCCTCCCTGGCCGAAGTGCTCCTCCGGCCACGGGGGTTGGAGACGGACTCGTGAACCGGCGTACGCCCCTGCTGCTCACGGCGGCGCTGGTGCTGTCCGGCTGCGGGCTGACCAGCGGCTCCCCCATGACCGACGACGTCCTGCCGGGCTCGGTCGGGCGCGGGCAGCCGCTCAAGGGCGCCCGACTGACCGTCACCGCCAAGGACTTCACCGAGAACCTGATCCTCGGCGCCATGATGGGCATCGCCTTCCAGGCGGCCGGCGCGGAGGTGCTCGACCGCACCGGCATCCAGGGGTCGTTCGGCGCCCGGGAGGCGGTGCGGAGCGGGGACGCGGACGCCATGTACGAGTACACGGGCACCGCGTGGATCACCTACCAGGGCAACAGCACCCCCATCCCCGACCCGCGCCGACAGTGGGAGGAGGTCCGTGACGCCGACCTGAAGAACGGCCTGAGCTGGCTGCCGCCGTCCACGCTCAACAACACGTACGCCCTCGCCCTGAACCGTGCCCACTCCGCCGAGTACGGCACCGAGACCCTCTCCGACGTGGCCCTGCTGGCGGCGAAGGAGCCGGGGGCGGTCACGCTGTGCGTGGAGAGCGAGTTCGCCAACCGCGCGGACGGGCTGCCGGGCATGCAGAAGGCGTACGGGATGAGCCTGCCCGCCGCGAACATCACCCTGATGGACAGCGGGATCATCTACACGCAGGCGGCGAAGGGGAGTTGTCTGTTCGGGGAGGTCTATACGACCGACGGGCGGATCGAGTCGATGAGGCTCGCGGTGATGGCCGACGACCGGCGGTTCTTCCCCAACTACAACGCGGCCCCCGAGATCAACTCCGCGACGCTGAAGGAGTGGCCGGAGATCGCCGACGTCCTCGCCCCCCTCACCAAGAAGCTGAACAACGACGTGGCGCGCGAGCTGAACGCCCGGGTGGACGTCGACGGCGAGGATCCGCACCGGGTCGCGCTGGACTGGATGGTGGCGGAGGGGTTCGTACGGGAGGAGTGAGGCGCGGGTGGCCCAGGGCCGGCCAGGGGTGGGCTGCGGCCGTCGCTCTCAGCAGCTGGGTACGGACCCCTTGCCCGTCTCCAGGGCCACGAGCGAGCCGACCGCGCCCTTCAGGGTCGTCACCGGGATGAGCCGCAGCCCCTTGGGCAGTTCGGTCTGCGCGTCGGAGCACTCGGCCTTGGGGACCAGGAAGACGGTGGCGCCGTCGCGGCGGGCCGCCTGCGTCTTGAGCGCGACTCCGCCGACGGCGCCGACCTTGCCCGAGGTGTCGATCGTCCCCGTACCCGCGATGACGCGGCCGCCCGTGAGGTCGCCGCCGCTGCCGTCGCCGTCGAGCTTGTCGATGATGCCGAGGGAGAAGAGCAGGCCCGCGCTGGGGCCGCCGACGTCCGCGAGCCGCAGGGTGACCTCGATGTCGCCGGAGTCCTCACCGAGGTAGGCGAGCGCGGCCTCGGTGGCGGTGTCCTGGGACTCCTTCATCTCGGCCTCGTTGTACTCCTGGATCTCCTCGGTGGTGTCACCGCTCGGGTAGACCGCCTCGCGGGGCATGACGGCCTGGTCCGTGCGGAACCAGCCGTCGATCACCTCGCCGAGCCCGACGCGGGCGTCCGGCCCCGTCGCCTCGATCGTCGTCATCCGCAGCTGCCCGGTGGTCTTCCGGGCCTCCGCGCCGCTGATCGTGATCACCGGCTCGCCCTTGTTCTCGCCCAGCACGTTCGCCGTCATCCCCGGCTGTGCCACGGAGAACGGCAACGGCGCGAACACCGCCGTGGTGAGCAGCCCCACCACGGGGAGGGCGCAGACGGCTACGGCCACGGGACGCGAAAGGCTGGAGAGACGAGAGAGCACGGGGTCAATCTACGTGAGGGGCGGTTTCGGCCACGGGCCGGTGGTGGCCAGGGGCCGTGGGCACCGAGGGACCGTGGTGGTGGTCGGGGCCGGGCCTCAGTTGACGTCCACGTCCTCGAAGAGGGTGAGGAGCTGGGTCAGCACCCGTACGCACGAGTCGACGTCGGCCTCCGTCAGATCCCCGCCGGCCCGCTCCAGCAGCACGCTCTCCCGGGCGACCAGCGCGTCGATGGTCGCCCGGCCGGTGTCGGTCAGCCGGATCAGGGAGGACCGCTGGTGCGCGGGGTTCGCAATGGCCTCGACCAGGTCCCGCGCCGCCGCCTCATTGACCATCCGCTGCACGAACTGCCTGCTCAGCGCGAGGGTCCGGCCCATCTGCGGCACGGTCATGGGCCGCCCGGCCATCCGCAACAGCTCCAGGACCGCCCGCACCCCGACGGGGAACCCCTCCTTCCGTTCCTTCAGCTCCAGTGCGCGGGTGGTCCGCCGGTAGAGGGGGCCCAGCACGGCGAACACCTCGGACAGCCGCCCGGCGAGCACGTCGGGCGGCAGCGGCTCATTGGTCTCTGTCACGGGCTCATTCTCTCTCTGCCACACCCCACCGCGAGAACCAGAATGACAACTGGGTTGTCACCTCACCCCCAACATGACACCCTAGTTGTCATGACCGACACCTCGCAGGTCCTCACCCACACGTTCCCGTCCGAAGACGGCCCCCTCGCCTATCTGGACGTCGGCCGGGACACCGGTTCGGGCGCCCCGCTCGTGCTGCTGCACGGCGGTTTCACGGACCACAGCATGTGGCGCGACCTGGTGCCCGCCCTGGTGGCGGCCGGTCATCGCGTCATCGCCCCGGACGCCCGAGGACACGGCGCCTCCGCCAACGCGAGCAGGCCGTTCCGTCTCACCGACGACCTCGCCGCGCTGCTGCGTCACCTGGACACCGGCCCGGCGGTCCTGGTCGGCATGTCGATGGGCGGCGGTACGGCCGTCGACACGGCCCTGGAACACCCCGACCTGGTACGCGCCCTCGTCGTCAGCGGCGTCGGCACGAGCGAGCCCGAGCACACGGACCCCTGGACCAAGGACAGCGTCGCCCGTTACTACGGCACGCTGATGTCCGGCGACATCGAGGCCTGGCTGGACGTGGTCGGCGAGGCGGTCGCCGGCCCGCACCGCACGGTCGACGAGGTGGACCCCGACATCGTCCGGCGGGTACGGGAGATGAGCCGTGCCACGGCCCTGAAACACACCGTCGGCGAGACGGACTGGCACGTCCCGGTCACCGACACCTGGGCCCGCGCCGCCACCCTCACCGTCCCCACCCTCGCCATCAACGGCGCCCTCGACGCCCCCGACCTCATCGCCATGGCGGAACGCCTGATCGCCACGGTCGCCGCCGACGCCCACGCGATCTCGATCGAGGGCACGGGCCACTACGCGAACATGGAACAGCCGGACACCTTCACCAAGCACTTGCTGGACTGGCTGAACGCGCTGCCCTAGCGATCCCAACCGCGGGCAACCATGCCGCCGGGCGCTGCGGCGTCGCCCATCCCTACTGCGGGCAATCGTGCCGCTGGGGCGGCACGGGTGGGCGCAGGCGGCACCCTGCAAGCGCCGGTGAGCGAAACCCCGGCCCAGCTCAGCCCCAGCCGCCGGGCGAGCACCCGACCCGGGGTCACACCAGCAAGCCCCCGGCGTCACCAGAGCGCCCCGCCGTCACCGCAACGCGTCCGCCACCTCCCGAGCCGCGTCCATGACCCGCGGCCCCACCCGCTCCGGCACCGCATCGGCCAGCATCACGACGCCCACACTGCCCTCGACCCCGCTCACCCCGATCAACGGCGCCGCCGCCCCACTCGCCCCCGCCTCCAACTCCCCATGCGTGAGCGCATACCCCGGCCAGTCCCCCGGCTGCTGCCGCCCCGACAGAATCGCCCGCCCCGCGGCCCCCCGGTCCAGCGAGTGCCGGAACCCGGCCCGGTACGCCACGTGATAGTCCGTCCACGTCGGCTCGACCACCGCGACGGCCAGCGCCTCGGTCCCGTCGACGAGCGTGAGGTGGGCGGTCGCGCCGATGTCCTCGGCCAGCGACCGCAACGCGGGCAGCGCGGCCTCCCGTACCAGCGGATGCACCTGCCGCCCGAGCCGCAGCACCCCCAGCCCCACCCGGGCACGTCCGCCCAGGTCACGCCGTACGAGGGCATGCTGTTCCAGCGTGGCGAGCAGGCGGTACACCACGGTCCGGTTGACCCCGAGCTTGTTGGACAGCTCGGTGACGGTCAGCCCGTGGTCGGTGTCGGCCAGCAGCTTGAGGACTCGCAGTCCCCGATCAAGCGTCTGAGAGGTCTCCGCGGTCACGACGCCCACTCCTTCTTGGGTGAGGGCGGCGACCCCTGTCACGGCTGATGCGTCACCGGTCCCGTCGGCGACGCGCTACAGAGGCCGCCGATCGGCTGAACCCGGATGATCCGGTGAACCCGGATGATCCGGGCGGAGTCGCTTCACGGCTGCGCTCCGCGGCGGCGCTGCCACGGGGCGTGTGCGTAGCGGGACAGTAGACGAGCGGGTTCGCTGAGCGGAAGACTCCGTCCAGAATCCGGTCAGTGACCGGTACGGACTACTTCGATTTGTCGCGAAATGTAAGGGCGCACCACGCAGACCGCACTCCCGGAGCGCGCTCCCCCGAGGCATCGAAGGTCACCTCATCCGGACCGGGACGAAGGTCACTTCATCCGGGTCGCCCACTCCTGCACCTTGGCGATCCGCTGCCGCAGCTGCCCCGCCGTGGCCTCGGCGCTCGGCGGTCCGCCGCACACCCGCCGTACCTCGGTGTGGATGACCCCGTGCGGCTTGCCGCTCTGATGGGAGTACGCGCCGACCATGCCGTTGAGCTGCTTACGAAGCTCCAGCAGTTCCTTGTGGGTGACGACGGGCCGCCGCTCGGCCGGCAGCTCCACGAGGTCGGCCTCGGCGTCCGGCTTCTTGCGGCTGTGCGCGATCTGCCGCGCCTGCCGCTTCTGCAGCAGCAACTGCACCTGGTCGGGTTCCAGGAGCCCCGGGATCCCGAGGTAGTCCTGCTCCTCCTCGCTCCCGGGGTGGGCCTGCATGCCGAACTCGGCGCCGTTGTACATGACCCGGTCGAACACGGCGTCGGACTCCAGCGCCTCGAACGGCAGCATGTCCTGGTCGCCGGTGTCCTCGTCCTGCTCCCGCTCGGCCTCCGCGAGGAGCTTGTCCTCCTCGGCGTACGGGTCCTCCTCGCCCTCCTTCTTCGGCTTGTCGAGGGCGTGGTCCCGCTCCACCTCCATCTCGTTGGCGAAGGTGAGCAGGTCGGGGATGGTCGGCAGGAACACGGACGCGGTCTCGCCGCGCCGCCGGGACCGCACGAAGCGTCCGACGGCCTGGGCGAAGAAGAGCGGGGTGGAGATGGTGGTGGCGTAGACCCCCACCGCGAGCCGGGGCACGTCGACGCCCTCGGACACCATCCGCACGGCGACCATCCACCGGTCGGTGTTGGCGCTGAACTCGTCGATACGGTCCGAGGCGCCCGAGTCGTCGGACAGGACGACCGTCGCGCTCGTCCCCGTGATCTCCCGGATCAGCTTGGCGTAGGCGCGGGCGGAGTCCTGGTCGGTGGCGATGACGAGGGCGCCGGCGTCCGGGATGCCCTTCCTGACCTCGGTGAGCCGCTGGTCGGCGGCGCGCAGCACGCTCGGCATCCACTCGCCGCGCGGATCGAGGGCCGTACGCCAGGCCTGGCTGACCGCGTCCTTGGTCATGGGCTCGCCGAGGCGGGCCTCGATCTCGTCGCCCGCCTTGGTCCGCCAGCGCATGTTGCCGCTGTAGGAGAGGAAGATGACGGGCCGCACGACGTTGTCGGCGAGCGCGTTGCCGTAGCCGTAGGTGTAGTCGGCGGAGGACCGCCGGATGCCGTCCGCCCCCTCCTCGTACGTCACGAAGGGGATGGGGTTGGTGTCGGACCGGAAGGGCGTACCGGTGAGCGCGAGCCGGCGGGTGGCGGGCTCGAAGGCCTCAAGGCAGGCCTCGCCCCAGGATTTACTGTCCCCCGCGTGGTGGATCTCGTCGAGAATCACCAGGGTCTTGCGCTGCTCGCTGCGGTTGCGGTGCAGCATGGGCCGCACGCCGACACCCGCGTACGTGACCGCGACCCCGTCGTACTCCTTGCCGAGCGGGCCCGCGCTGTACTCGGGGTTGAGCTTGATCCCTATCCGCGCCGCGGCCTCGGCCCACTGCTTCTTCAGATGCTCGGTGGGCGCCACGACCGTCACCTGCTGCACGACATGGTGGTGCAGCAGCCAGGACGCGAGCGTCAGCGCGAACGTCGTCTTACCGGCGCCCGGCGTCGCGACCGCGAGGAAGTCCCGCGGCTGCTCCTGGATGTACCTCTCCATCGCCCCCTGCTGCCAGGCACGCAGCTTGCTGGCGGTACCCCACGGGGCACGGCCGGGGAAGGCGGGCGAGAGGTGGTGGTTCGGGGAGGAGGTGGCGGTGGTAGTCACGGTCTCCGGTCTGGGGGTCGAGCTGCTCGGCGGGTAGCCCCGGGCGACTCGCGCAGCGACTCGGACACCTCGGCTACGTATGACAACCGGGCCACCCTACCGGCGCCCGGACCGTGTCACCGCGCGTACGACACCCCCTCCCCCGGCGATGGGATCCACCTCACAACGCCCGCAACCGCTCCGCGATCACCCCGACCTCGTCCTCCTCACCGGAGGCGACATCGATGACCAGGCCGTACGCCCGGTCCTGGTCCACGGCGGCGAGGTCCACCCCGTTGACCGCGAGGAACGTCGCGGCCGCGAGCCAGGCCGTCCGCTTGTTCCCGTCCACCAGGGGGTGGTTGGTGGCGAGGGCGTGGAGCAGGGCGGCGGCCTGTTCGTAGAGGTCGGTGTAGGCGGCGGTGCCGAACATACGGGCGCGCGGGCGATGCACGGCCGACTCCAGCAGCCCCGCCTCCCGGGTCTCGGGCGCCTTCCCGCCGAAGGCGATCTCGGCGATCGCGGTCACCTCGGCCACGGTCAGATGACGGCTCATTCCCCCAGCCTCCGCAACAACTCGGCGTGCTCCACCGCGAGCCGCTCGGCCCGCGCCCGCACGAACCCGTTCTCCGCACGGAGATACGTCTCGACGGCTGTCTGCGCCACTTCCTCGGGCCGCCGTCCCTGGGCATCGGCGAGGTCGGCCAGTGCGCGGTGCCGGTCGGGGTCGAGGCGGAGGGTGATCTCGGTCATGGGGCGAGGCTAGGGTCAACGATCACCCGTTTTCCACCGCTTTACGAAATCCACGACCGCAGGCCCGTCGACCTCGCCCGCCCTCCCCTCACCGCACCCGCAACCGCGTGGTCACCCAGGCCCCCACCACCGCCACCCCGGCCATCGGCAGGAACACCGCGACGAAGGCGGCCGGGTGAGACGCGGCGCCGTGGGCGGTGGTGGTCGCATGGCCTACCGCGCCACCGCCGAGCGCGGCGAAGGCGGCGCCGCCCGCCGCGAGGAGCAACGCGTTGGTGAGACCGTCGGACATCTGGAGCGCGGCGGAGTTGGTGCCGGCCTCCTCGGGGGCGGAGAGGTGGAGCAGCAGCACGCTGGTGGAGGAGATGACGAGCCCCATCCCGAAGCACCCGAACGCCCAGGCGACGGCCACGGTCCACACCGGCACGGAGTCGATCAGCACCCCCGGCAGTGTGGTGATCGCCGCCGCGACCAGCAGCATCCCCACCGTCATCAGCCGCTCCCGGTACGGCTCCACCGCCGCCCGTGCCTGCAGCCACGACCCCAGCGCCCAGGTCCCGCCACCCGCCGCGAGCGAGAACCCGGCGAGCGTCGGCGACAGCCCCCGCTGGGTGACCAGCATCAACGGCACGAACGACTCGGCCGCGACGAACGACCCCGCCGCCACCCCGCGCAGCAGCACCACCGACGGCAGCCCCCGCGCCGCCCGGTACGTCCCCTTCGGCAACAGCCCGAGCACGGCCGGCACGAGCAGCCCGACCCCCGCGGCGGCCGGCACGAGCGACCACCACCGCAGGTCCTGAGCCGCGTACTGCAACAGCCCGGCCCCGACCGAGATCCCGAACGCGAGCCGGATACGCCGACGGTCGACCGAGGCCGAGGGGGAGGCCCCAGGGGAGGCGGCCGTAGAGGTGGAGGTGGAGGTCACCGGGCCGGAGGCCCTCCGTCGTATCTGCGGCAGCGCCAGCCCCAACGGGAGCACCACGAGCACCGGGATCCCCACGAACACCCAGCGCCAGCCCAGCTGTTCGGTGACCGCGCCCGAGGCGAGCGGGCCGACGACGGACGGGACGACCCAGCTCGCCGCGAAGGCCGCCATGATCGCGGGCCGCAGCCGCTCCGGGTAGGCGCGCCCGACCACCACATACAGCGCGACGATCACCAGCCCGCCGCCGAGCCCCTGCACGGCCCGCCCGAGCACGAACAGCCACATCGCGCCGGCGGTCCCCGACAGCACCAGACCGGCGGCGAACCACCCGATCCCGACCGTCAGCGCCCCCAACGGCCCCCGCCGGTCCGCCCACTGCCCGGCCAGCACCATCCCGAACAGACTCGTGGTGAAGTACGCCGAGAACGCGAACCCGTACGCCGAGACCCCGTCCAGCTCCCGCGCCGCGACCGGCATGGCCGTGCCGACCGCCATCGCCTCGAACGCGATCAGCAGCACGACCGAGACGATCCCGATGCTGAGCCCCCGATAGGAACGGCTCAGCACACCTTCCTCACCGAGAGCCACGGCGGAGGGAGCGGGTGTCTGTGTGACGTCCGCGTCACGCGGTTCGAGGTCGGCCATGCCCGCCAGCGTAAGGGGCACCCCCGACATTCGCCCCTGTCCAAAGCCCCCCACCACCTGAGACCTTCGACGTACGCCCAGCCGCCCCCACCTCGTTCATGAACGGCGTATGGCAGTCCCGTTGCGGCGCGTCCGCGCCTCTTGAGCGCTCGGCCGCACCCCGCCTACGGTCGGTACATCGAGTTCGGAGCGGCCGGATCGCTCCCGACACGACCGTGTGCCCGAGTGGTTCAGGGAGTCGCCTGCAAAGCGACTTACGCGGGTTCGATTCCCGCCACGGTCTCCACGCCAGGGCCTCTGAGGTCCGCGCAGGCCTTGTTACGCAGGTTCTCCACCCAGCAACCCGTCGCCGTCCCCTCGTGCTTCTCGCGGTGCAGCAGCCACAGCGTGAAGGCGAGGGTGGAGATGTCGGCGTCCAGGGGGCAGAGGGTGGACTCGGGCCCGCTCCAGTTGAGGATCGCGCCGGTGGTGCCGTCGACGACGAGGCTGTTGCCCTCGACGAAGTGGCCCAGGCGGATCAAGTGGGCGGCGCCCGAAGGGAGCTGAGCGGGGGCGACGCCACCGGGGCGCTCGTGCGCGTAGTACTCGGCGAGGGTCGGCAGCGGGATGTCCGTGTCGAGGTGGAAGAAGCCGTGGTCCTCGGGCAGGCCCATGTCCCGCAGGAAACGGCGGGTCGGCTCATGGGTGAGCGTGGCCGGGAAGTCGAAGTCCTCGAAGCGCCACACCGCGCTTCTGCCGAACTCCTCGTCCAACAGCCGGGCGGGCAGGTCCAGCGCCAGTCCGGAGAGCGTGACCGGGCTCCCGGTCAGCGCCACCAGGTCGTTCGCGTCGTCCAGATTGTTCAGGTCCGTCAGGCCCATTGTCCCCATCGTCATTGTGCTCATGGCTCCCCCCGGCACATGGTGCTCCGTGTGCTTCCCCCGGTGGGGATCGGCGTCGTACCGCCGAGCGGTCGTCGTCCCCACTGTCGAGAACCTTACGCCGCCCCACTGACAACGCCCGCCGTACGCGCGAACACGCACCTCAAGGACTCCTTCGGAGGCCGTCGGCAGACGCTACGCGCCCGTCACCACCGCCGCCTGCGGGCGGATCGGCAGCCGGTTCACCGGACGGCCCGTGGCCGCCCGTACCGCCGCCGCGATGGCCGCCGGGGAGGTGACCACCGGCACCGCGCTGGCCGCCTTCGCGCCGAAGGGGGCCACGACGTCCCGCTCCTCCACCAGTTTGACGATCCGGATGTCGGGGACGTCGAGGGCGGTGGGCAGGGCGTAGCCGGTGAGGTCGGGGTGGCGGATCAGGCCCCGGGGGGTGCGCAGGTTCTCCGTGAGGGCCACGCCCACCCCCTGGGTGACGCCCGCCTCGATACGGGAGTTGAGCTGGGCGGGGTTGAGGATCCGGCCGACGTCCTGGGCGACGGCCAGCTCCACGACCCGTACGGAGCCGAGTTCGATGTCGACGTCCACGACCGCGCGGATCGCGCAGAACGCGAGGCCCACGAAGGCGTCTCCCTGACCGGCCTCGTCCAGCGGCTCGGTCGGGTGCGGGCGGCACTGGGCGGTGGCCCACAGCTCCTTGCCGTCCATCGCCTCCGCGACCGTGGTGGACAACACACCGTCGTACGAGGTGATCTTTCCGTCGGTGATCTGCAGCAGCTCCGTGGACATGCCGAACTTGTGGGCCAGCGGCTGGAGGAGTTGCGTGCGGACCATCTTCGCCGCGCGCTCCACCGCGCCGCCCGAGACCCAGGTGTGACGGCCCCGGCAGCTGGGGCCGGCCGGGGGCTGGTCGGTGTCGACCTGGGCGATGTGGACCTCGTCGATGCCCAGGGTCTCCTGGACGATCTGCCGGGCCAGGGTGGAGAAGCCCTGGCCGGTGTCGACGGCCGCGCACAGGACGGTCGCGATGCCGTCGTGGACCTTCACGGTGGCGGTGGAGACCTCGTCGGCGCCCTCGGCGCCGAGCATGTGGACCATGCCGAGGCCGTATCCGACGCCCCGGCGGACGGCACCGGGCTCGCCCGCGCCCTCGGGGCCGCCGGGCAGCAGCCACTCGTCCTCGGGGGTGTCCTTGGGCAGGGCCGGGAGCGGGAACTCCTGGACGGCCTGGAGGAGTTCGGCGACCGGCGCCGGGCAGGTCACGGACTGGCCCGTCGGCAGCACGTCGCCCGTGGACATCACATTGCGCATCCGCAGTTCGGCCGGGTCGATGCCCAGCTTCTTCGCGAGCTTGTCCATCTGCGCCTCGTACGCGGCGCAGACCTGCATCGCGCCCTCACCGCGCACATGGCCGGAGGGCGGGTTGTTGGTGCGGACCGCCCAGCCCTCGATGAAGGCGTTGGGGATGACGTACGGGCCGCAGGCGAAGGAGACGGCGGCGGCCAGCGCCTCCGAGGACGTGTCGGCGTACGCGCCCGCGTCGAGCAGGATCTGCGCCTCGACCTTGATCAACTTGCCCTCGGCGTCCGCGTGGTGGCGGTAGCGCAGCAGGGTCGGGTGCCGGTGGGCGTGGCCGAGGAAGGACTCCTCGCGGGTCGCCGTGAGTTTGACCGGGCAGCCGGTCTTCAGGGCGAGCAGGCCGAGCGGGAGCTGGAAGCCCTGGTCCTCGCGGTCGGCGGTGGCGCCGGGGACACCGGTGACGACGATCTTGACGCGGTCGGGGGCCAGGCCGTAGCAGGCGGCGGCCGCGTCACGGTCGGTGTGCGGGTCGGTGGAGGCGACGTACAGCTCGACGCCGCCGTCGGGGCGGGGCACGGCGAGGCCGGCCTCGGCGCCGATGGGGGCCGGGTCGGCGCGGCCGATGCGGTACTGGCCCTCGACGACGATCTCACCGGCCGCGTTCGGGTCGCCGTGGCGCAGCGGGATGTGGCGGATGAGGTTGCCGTCGGGGTGCAGGGGCTCGGCCTCGAAGGCCTGCTCCGGGTCGATCACCGGGTCGAGCACCTCGTACTCGACGATGACGGCGGCGGCGGCCATCCGCGCGGTGTCGGGGTGGTCGGCGGCGACGGCCGCGATGGGCTCGCCGTGGTGGCGGACCACCTCGGAGGCGAACAGGGGCCGGTCGGCCTTGCCGCGGCCGTGCAGGGCGACGCCCGGCACGTCCTCGTGGGTGACGACGGCCCGGACGCCGGGCATCTCGCGCGCGTGGGACGTGTCGATGGACACGATGCGCGCGTGCGGGTGCGGCGAGCGGAGCACGGCGGCCCACAGCAGGCCCTCGGCCCACAGGTCGGCCGCGTACGGGAAGGTGCCCTCGGACTTGGCCCGGGAGTCCGCGGACGGCAGGTTCGCGCCCAGGCCGTGCGGGAGTTGCTCGGGGGCGGGCGCGGCCTCGCCGGGGCCCGCGGGCGTCGCGATGACGGTTTCGTTGCTCACGCCTGGCCTCCGTCCTGGCCGAACGACCGGCCCTGACCGCCGTACGAGTCGTCCTGGCCGCCGTACGAGTCGTCCTGGCCGCCGAAGGACTGGCCCTGGCCGCCGTAGGTGTCGCCCTGACCGGCGAACGACTGACCCTGACCGCCGTAGGTGTCGCCCTGATTGCCGAACGACTGTCCTTGGCCGGCGTAGGTGTCGCCCTGCTGGGCGAAGGACTGGCCCTGACCGCCGTAGGAGTCGTCCGGGCCGGTGAACGACAGCCCCTGGCCGCCGTAGGACCGGTCGGGGTCGTGCGGGGCCGGTGGGGGTGCGTGCGGGGAGTCGTACGCCGCCGGGTTGACGCCGCCCGCGCCGGGGCCCGCCTGGTGCGGGATACGGGCCTCCTCGGCGTCCGCGGCGGCCTCGCTCTCGGCGGCGCTGTGCGCCTCGCGCTCGGCGACGACGTCACGGACGGCCGCGAGGACGCCCCGGTAGCCGGAGCAGCGGCAGAGGTTGCCGCAGAGCGCCTGGCGGGTCTCCAGGTCGGTGGGGGCGGGGTTGCCCTCCAGGAGGTCGTGCACGGTCATCGCCATGCCGGGCACACAGAAACCGCACTGCACGGAACCGCACTTGGCGAGGGCCCGCTGCACGTCCGAGGGCTGTCCGTCGGCGGCGAGGCCCTCGACGGTGCGCACCTCGCTGCCGGCGGCGGTGACCCCGGGCACCAGGCAGGACGCCACGAGCCGGCCGTCGACCTGCACGTTGCAGGCGCCGCACTCGCCCTGTGAGCAGCCGTCCTTGGCGCCCGCGAGGCCGAGCCGCTCGCGCAGCACATAGAGCAGCGACTCGCCGATCCAGGCGTCGCTGACGGGCCGTTCGGTGCCGTTGACGCGCAGGACGTACGAGGCGAGGGGGTGGTCGTCGTGCGGGGGCGGGGCCGGGGCGGGCTCCGGTTCGTCGGCGGAGGCGGAAGCCGGGTCGTCGTCGGCGCCGGGGGCCTCGGGTGCGTCGGCGGCCGTCTCGGGCTCCTCGGGCCGCTCCGGGCCCGGCCTCTCCTCGTCGGCCTCGCCGACCGCCCCAGCGGGCTCCTGGGCGGCTTCCGGGGCCTCCCCGGCGGTCTCGGGGGCCGGACCGGCGTACGCGTCCCCAGGGGCCGTGGAGGGCCCCCCAGGGGCATCCGGGGCCCCGTCCGACGCGCGCTCCCCCGGCGGGCGGCCCTCGGCCGGGTGCGGCTCGTCCCGGTGCTCCTCGGGGCGGACCGGCGGTGGCGCGGTCCACGCCGTGCCGATCTGCTCGGTCGCCCAGGGCGCGGGGGCACCGCCGGGGAGGGTCGCGGGCGGGTTGCCGCCCCACTGCTCGACGAGGGCCGAGGTGCTGAACTCACCGGATTCGTCCGGAAGATCACCACCGGCGACCGGAATCGACCACTCGCCGGTCACATCGTGACCGGGAGCGGCGCCTTCCCGTGCGCCCGGCTCCTCGAACGTCCACTGCCCGGTCGAAGCGGGGTTGTATGTGAACCCGTCCTGCGTCGGGGGCCCCTGCTGCCCGGCGTTCGGGTCGTGCCACTGGGCACCCTCGGCCGGCATCGCCCAGGTGCCGGGGACGGACGGGTCCGTTCCGGCGGTGTGGGCCGTGTCGCCGACGTGCGGGATGTTCGCCGTTATCTGCGGCGGCACATAGCCGTGGCCGGGCGCGGCCAGCGGGCTGTCGGCGGCGAGCAGCGCGTCGATGCCCCCCTCGGGGAGCTGGACGAACGTGGTCGCGCCGTCGTCGTAGTCGCCCTGCGGCAGCCGCTCCCAGCCGCCCTGGCCCCCCTGCTGCGGGGTGCCCTCTCCGTGCTGGTCGTCGGTCACGACAGTGCCCTCCCCAGTGCTCGTCGGGCCAGCGCGGCGACGGTGCGCCGCAGGTGCAGTACGGCGGGCGGAAGCGGTGGTACGGAGCCGTCGACCTCGAGGGCCGGGTCCGGGATGCAGGCGGCGGCGACGTACTCGCCGAAGGCCTGGAGCGCCTGGGGCACGAGGGTCCGCTCGCCGTCCCAGTCGATCAGCTGACCGACCCAGGTCTCGGCGTCCAGGGGCCGCAGCGGCATCGGCGCTATGGCGCCGACGGCGCACCGCACCCCGCGCCGGGCGGGGTCGAGGACGAGGGCGACGGAGGCGACCGCGCGGCCGGGGCCGGTGCGGCCGGTGGCCTTCAGGAAGACCTGGGGCGCGTGCAGCAGCGGCACGCGCACGAAGCCGATGAGTTCACCGGGCCGCAACATCTCCATGCCCGCCAGCAGGTGCGAAACGGGCATCTCGCGCCGGGCCCCGCCCGGGCCCGCGATGATCAGCGTGGCTTCCAGTGCGGCCAGCACGGGCAGCGCGTCCCCGGTGGGGGCGGCCGTCGCGATGTTGCCGCCGAGGGTGCCGGCGTTACGGATCTGTGGTGGCCCGGCGGCGCGCGCGGCGGCGGCGAGCGCCGGAATGAGCGCCGCGAAGTCCGGGCGCCCCATCCGGGCGTGCGTCAGTCCCGCTCCCAGGAGGGCGTGCCCGTCCTGGTACTGCCAGCCGCGGATCTCGCTGATCCGGCCGAGCCCGACCAGCGCGGCGGGCCTGAGCTGCCCCGAGTTGACCGCGGCCATGAGGTCCGTGCCGCCCGCCACCGGAACCGCCCAGGGCATGGCGGCGAGGGCCGCCACGGCCTCGTCCAGCGAGCCGGGCAGGGTCACGGCCTGCGCCGCCTGCGGTGCGTGCGTGGTCAAACCGGCTGCCCCTTCCCGCTGCCCCACCTGGTCCCGCCTGTGTTGCCGTACGGTACGTGCTGACAGGGCGGACGTGGCAACTCTGGCACATTCTCGCGAGGCCCGAACGCGGGGGTCCGCCAGGAGGCATTCGCCCACCTCATCCGAGAGACAGTCCGTTTTGCCACGGCATCCCCCATAGGCGCGCATTGCCACTTCCGGTGATCCTTGCCCCTCTTGTTCCTTCGGGTGGCCACCGTCGCAGGGCACGCGCTTTCGGTCCTACGGGTTCGCCACCGCCTCACACGTTCGGGGGCGCCCCCTCGATCGGGCGTCCGAGCACACCGGGCCGCCGCTGCCACGGACGCGGCCCGGAAGGCGGCCGATAACCGACCCCCAGGGCGTCAAGTCGCGCGTAGTGGGCCGTCATCCGGCGTTCGAAGCCGGCGAAGTCCCGTGCGGCGGGTTCCGGCAGCCGGCTCCAGGCCACCTCGGCGAAGGCCGCCAGGCGCGGGAAGGTCTGGTAGTCCACGCGCGCGGGGTCCTCCATCACCTCGGTCCAGACATTGGCCTGGGTGCCGAGCACATGGCGTGCCTCCTCCGGCGTCAACTCCGGTGGAACCGGCTCGAACCGGAAGACGTCCTCCAGGGTGCGCACGAAGCCGATGGGCACCGGCTCGTCGGGGCCGCCGTCCTGACGGTGGTCCAGATAGACCTGCTGCTCGGGGCACATGACCACGTCGTGGCCCGCGCGGGCCGCCGTGATGCCGCCCGCGTAGCCCCGCCAGGACGACACGGCCGCCCCCGGCGCGAGACCGCCTTCCAGGATCTCGTCCCATCCGATCAGGCGACGCCCGCGCGCGGTCAGCCAGTTGTCGAAGTGCCGGACGAACCACGACTGCAACTCGTCCTCGTCCGCGAGCCCCAGCTCCCGGATGCGCCCCTGCGCGGTGGCCGACTCCCGCCACTGGTCCTTGGGGCACTCGTCGCCGCCGATGTGCACGAAGACCGACGGAAACAACTCCAGGACCTCCTCGAACACCCCCTCGTAGAAGCGCAGGGTGGCGTCAGTGGGGGCGAGTACGTTCTTGTTGACGCCCCAGGTGTCCCAGACGGTGAGGGAGGTCGTGTCGATGACATCGGTGTTGCCGAGTTCCGGATACGCGGCGATGGCGGCCTGGCTGTGTCCCGGGACGTCGATCTCGGGGACCACGGTGATATGCCGTTCGGCCGCGTAGGCGACGATCTCGCGGATGTCGTCCTGGGTGTAGAACCCCCCGTGCGGTTTCTCCTCCCACAGCGGTGACGCCCGGTGGCCGAATTTCGTACGCGCCCGCCAGGAACCCACCTCGGTCAGCCGGGGATACCTCGCGATCTCGATCCGCCAGCCCTGGTCGTCCGTCAGGTGGAAGTGGAGGACGTTGAGTTTGTGCGCGGCCATCAGATCGAGAGAGCGCAGCACCTGGTCCTTGGGGAGGAAGTGGCGGGCCACGTCGAGCATGAGGCCGCGCCAGGGGAAGCGGGGCGAGTCCTCGACGGTGACGTGCGGCACGGCCCAGGTACGGTCGCGCCCGAGCGGGGCCCGGCGGTACGCGTCGGGGCCGAGCAGTTGCCGCAGCGTCTGGGCGCCCCAGAAGACACCTGCCGCGCTCCCGCCCTCGACGAGGACACCGGACGGGTCGCTGACGAGGCGGTACTCCTCGGGGCCGAGCCCGGGGTCCAGTTGGAGCCCGATGCCGTCCGGATCGGTGTCGTCGAGTTCCCGGCCCTCGCGCAGCGGCAGGCCGGTGGCCTCCCGGAGGACGGTGCGCAGCCAGTGGCCGACGCCTTCGGTCCCGTCACCGGCGTAGAGCCGGGAGCGCGCCGTCAGCCGTACCTCGCCGGAATCGGCGCGCAGGGCGCGGGGCGCGGGAATCAGTGCACTCACGTCAGTCCTTCACCGCGCCGCCCAGTCCGGAGACCAGTCGCCGCTGTACGAGTACGAAGAAGATCAGCACCGGAACGGTCATCACCGTGGACGCCGCCATCACGCCGCCCCAGTCCGGATCCTCCGGCTTGTAGAACACCAGAAGGGCCATCGGCAGGGTCGACTGGGAGGTGTCGCTGATGATGAACGACTTGGCGAACAGGAAGTCGTTCCAGGCCGAGATGAAGGAGAAGACACTGGTCGCCACCAACCCCGGGAAGACCAGCGGGAAAAGGATCTGCCAGAGAAAGCGGGATCGGCTCGCCCCGTCGAGGTAGGCCGCCTCCTCCAGCGCCTCCGGTACGGCCTTCACGAACCCCCGCAGCATCCAGATCGCGAACGGCAGCGAGAAGGCGATGTGCGGCAGGATCAGCGCGCCCAGCGTGTTGAGTTGGCCGAAGTCCCGCATCTGGAAGAAGAGCGGGATGGTGAGCGCCTCCACGGGCACCATCTGCGCGACCAGGAACATGATCAGCAGGGTGGTCCGGAATCGGAAGCGGAATCGGGTGACCGCCGTCGCCGCGAGAAACGCGATCAGCGCGGAGACGACCACCACCGTGCAGGCGACGACAAGGCTGTTGAGGAAGTAGCGGCCGAATTCCTGCTGCCCGAACACCCGGCGGAAGGAATCCAGGGTCGGCGCGAGCGTCCAGGGCCGGGGCTCGGTCGACTCGATCTCCCCCGCCGGCTTGAACGCGCTGAGCGCCATCCAGTAAAGCGGGAACGCCACCACCACCGCGATGACCAGCGCCGATGCCTCCGCCGCGAGCCGCCAGGGCCGCCGTACGAAACCCGGTGAATTCACAGCTCCTCCCCTTGCCTGCGCAGCAGTCGCAAATACACCAGGGTGACCGCCAGCAGAATCACCAGCATCACCACACCGATCGCGGAACCGAGGCTGTACTGCGACGACGCGAAGGCCTTCTGGTAGGCGTACACGTTCAGGACGAGGTTCTGGCCGGCGATACCGCCGCCGCCCGTCATCACATAGATCTGGGTGAAGACCTTGAAGTCCCAGATGATCGACTGAATGGTGACGACGACCAGGATCGGGCGGAGCATCGGCGCGAGGACCGACCGCCAGATCCGCCACTGCGAGGCACCGTCCAGGGCCGCCGCCTCCAGGACCTCGGAGGGCACGGAGCGGATCCCGGCGTAGACGGTCACCATCACGAACGGGAAGGAACACCAGACCACTTCCAGCAGCACGAGGAAGAAGGCGCTGTACCGCCCGTACGTCCAGGAGTGGTCGCCCAGTCCCAGGATCCGGTTGACCGGGCCGAAGTCCGGGTCGAACAGCAGCAGCCACACCGTGGAGCCGGTGATCGCCGGGGTCGCCCACGCGCCGAGCGCCGCCAGCATCAGCGCGAGCCGCGGCAGGGCCCGTACTCGTGTCAGCAGCACGGCGAGCGCGCACCCCACGGCGAGCGTGGACACCACACAGGCTCCCGCGAACACGACCGTGGCCAGCAGCACCCGCCAGAACTGCCCGTCCCCGAACAGCTCGGCATAGTTCCCGACCCCCTGGAACGTGGCCGGTTCCCCACCACTGACCTGCGCCTGCGTGTACTCGAAGAGCGAGATCAGCCCGAGCTGATAGATGGGGTAGAGAAGCAGCCCGCCAAGGACCACAAGCGCCGGGGCGAGATAAAGCCAGGGTGTCGCGCCCCTATAGGGGCGCGGGGAACTGCGCGACAAGCCACGACGTACCCGCACCCGCCGACGCTCAGCACCCCCCACCCCCTCTGGCGCCCCCCGCTCAACCAGCGGAGCTGAACGCATCGTTCATCTGCTTCGCCGCGTCCTTCGACGCCCCGGCCACGTCCTTCTTGCCGCTGACGACTTCCTGGAACATCGTCGGCAGCACCAGCGACGCGTCGATCTGCGCCCAGGCCGGCGAGACGGGCACGAACTTCGTCCCGGAGGACAGCGTCTTCACGAACGGCTCGATGAACGGCTCCTCCTTGGCCGCCTCGGCCCGAACGTCGGTGTACGTCGGTAGGAAGCCCATGGCGTCGAAGAGTTCGCCCTGCGTCTCCTTGGACGCCAGCCGCTTCATCAGGTCGACGGCGAGGGTGCGGTGCGTGGTGCTCTTCAGGACGCCTACGTTGTTGCCGCCCGCGAACGCCGGGGCGACCGAGCCGGACTTCACCCCCGGCAGCGGTACGACCGCGTACTTGCCCTTGACCTTGCCGGCCTCCACGGCCGCGTGGCTGAAGTCGCCGCCGATCGCCATGCCCGCCTTGCCGGCCGCGAAGGCGGTGACCGTGTCGTTGCCGCCCATGCTCGCGCACTTGGCGGCGGGGCAGTTGTCGTCGCCGAAGAGCGAGGTGTAGGCCGTGATGCCCTTCTGGGCGGCGGCGCTGTCGATGGTGGAGGAGTACGAGCCGCCCTTGCCCTCGGCTATCTCGCCGCCGTTGGCCCAGACGAACGGCATCGCGCCGTAGGTGTAGGCGCCGCCGACGACGAGGCCGTACAGGTCGGGCTTGGCGGCGCGGATCTGCTTGGCCGTGGCGGTCAACTCGTCCAGGGTCTTCGGGACTTCGAGACCCAGCTCCTCGAAGACGTCGGTGCGGTAGTACAGCGCGCGTACGCCCACGAAGAAGGGCGCCCCGTAGATCTTCCCGTCGACCGTCACGGAGGTCTTGGCGGTGGGGTCGGAGTCCTTGGACTCGGACCAGGCGTTGAAGTCGGCGGTGACGTCGGCGAGTCCGCCGTCCTTGACGTAGCCGGCCGTGTCGGTGTTGCCGTACTCGATGAGGTCGGGGGCGCTCTTCGGGTCGTTGAAGGCGGCCTTGATGCGCTGGGCGCGGGTCTCGACGGGGATGTACTCGATCTTGACCTTCGCGCCGTCGTGCGCCTTCTCGAAGGCGGAGACGACCTTGTCGACGACCTTCTGCTTCGGCTCGTTGCTCACTTCCTGGAAGAGCCAGACGCGGAGGGTGCCGGTCTTCTCGTCCTCCCCGGAGGAGGAGTTGTCCGAGGTCTGCGGGGCGCAGGCGGTCAGCCCCGCGAGGGTGAGGGCCGCTATGGGGGCGAGGAGTCTGGCGGCGAGCTTCATGAAGTTGTTCCTCCGGAGGGGGAGCGGAGTGTTGCATTCTCTGCAACGGGCGTTCTGCTCTGTACAACACACCGGAGGCTAGGGAGTACATGGACATGACCACAAGAGGTCTCAACCACCTTGTGATCCGGCGAAGCGTTCTGTGCAACGCGGTTCAGGCCAACGGGCGCGACAGAGCTCGGGAGCGCCCGTTCGTCGGCGGGTGCGGGTGGTTCGTGGTTGCTCGCGCAGTTCCCCGCGCCCCTGAAAGACCGGGGGGCACCCCTTGCTTTTCAGGGGCGCGGGGAACTGCGCGAACAGCCCCCACTCACCCGCACCCGCCGACGAAACACGCGCTCCCGAGCTGATCGCGCCCCGCGCCTACTTCTTGCCGTCGCCCTTGTCGTCGCCGCCCGCGCCCAGGGATTCGAAGATCTCCTTGCACATGGGGCACACGGGGTACTTCTTGGGGTCGCGGCCCGGGACCCACACCTTGCCGCACAACGCCACGACGGGCGTGCCGTCGAGCGCGCTCGCCATGATCTTGTCCTTCTGGACGTAGTGGGCGAAGCGCTCGTGGTCGCCGTCGCCGTGCGACGTCTGCGGCGTCGGCTCGACGAGGGTCCCCGTACCAGTACCGCGCTCGGGCTCAAGAGTGCTCATGACGCCAAGGGTACTGAAGCTCACAGGCATCAGTTGAGCGAAGGGTCGTCCGGGTAGGTGGCCACCATCGCGAGGTCGCTGCGCTGGCGGCGCAGGACCTCGCGCCAGAGTCTCTCGGGGCAGGGCGAGGAGACGTCGCCGGGTTCGGACTCGACGACGTACCAGGCCCCCTCCACCAGTTCGTCCTCCAACTGGCCCGGCCCCCAGCCCGCGTACCCGGCGAAGATCCGCAGCGAGCCGAGCGCGGAGGCCAGCAGCTCCGGCGGGGCCTCCAGGTCGACGAGGCCGATCGCGCCGTGCACGCGCCGCCAGCCGAGCGGCGCCCGGTCCGCTGAGGCGCCGCCGGGGATCACCGCGACCCCCAGGGCGGAGTCCAGCTGCACCGGGCCGCCCTGGAAGACGACGCCGGGTTCGCCGGCGAGGTCGGCCCAGCCCTCCAGGATGTCGCCGACGTCCACCGGGGTGGGCCGGTTGAGGACCACGCCGAGCGAGCCCTTCTCGTCGTGGTCGAGGAGCAGCACGACAGCGCGGTCGAAGTTCGGGTCCGCCAGGGCGGGCGTGGCCACGAGCAGCCGCCCTGTGAGCGAGGACACCTCGGTCATGCCAGACATGATCCCGCATCCCGCCCGGGTAAGGGGAGCCAATCCGCGGAGTGGAGTGCGCGCAGCCATGAATCCAGGCCAGCGGCCCGCAGGGTCTCCGGCAGGGTGGTGGTGGGAGACGGGCGGGCACACCGGTGCGAACCCCGCGCACGACCGTGGCGGTGACCCCGTGTGGCCGGTGGTGAACGGTTCGTGTTGTGGCAAACCCATGACGTGGCTGAGAAGTACTTGGGCTTACGGAAGGGGGGTGGGCGGCGATTACGCTAGCTCTCCGGCTCGCGCCGCGCCGACCCCCGCACAACGGGTCCGTCGGCCGTCCGCACACGGCCGCACACGCCTCTGCCCAACTCCACGGAACGCGAGATCCATGACCGTCAACGGCTCTGACGACGTACTGCTTGTACACGGCGGCACCCCGCTCAGTGGCGAGATCCGTGTCCGCGGTGCGAAGAACCTCGTACCCAAGGCCATGGTCGCCGCGCTGCTCGGCAGCGGTCCGAGCCGGCTGCGCAATGTGCCCGACATCCGCGACGTACGGGTGGTGCGCGGGCTGCTGCAGCTGCACGGCGTAACGGTCCGCCCGGGTGACGAGCCGGGCGAGCTGGTGATGGACCCGACGAACGTGGAGAGCGCGAACGTCGCCGACATCGACGCCCACGCGGGTTCGAGCCGCATCCCGATCCTGTTCTGCGGCCCGCTCCTGCACCGCCTCGGCCACGCCTTCATCCCCGGCCTCGGCGGCTGCGACATCGGCGGCCGGCCGATCGACTTCCACTTCGAGGTGCTGCGGCAGTTCGGCGCGAAGATCGAGAAGCGGGAGGACGGCCAGTACCTGGAGGCGCCGCGACGGCTGCGGGGCACGAAGATCCAGCTGCCGTACCCGTCCGTGGGCGCGACGGAGCAGGTGCTGCTGACCGCCGTCCTGGCGGAGGGCGTGACGGAGCTCTCGAACGCGGCGATCGAGCCGGAGATCGAGGACCTGATCTGCGTCCTGCAGAAGATGGGCGCCATCATCGCGATGGACACCGACCGCACGATCCGCATCACCGGTGTGGACTCGCTCGGCGGCTACAACCACAAGGCGCTCCCGGACCGCCTGGAGGCCGCCTCCTGGGCGTCCGCCGCGCTGGCGACCGAGGGCGACATCTACATCCGGGGCGCCCAGCAGCGCTCGATGATGACGTTCCTGAACACCTACCGCAAGGTGGGCGGCGCCTTCGAGATCGACGACGAGGGCATCCGCTTCTGGCACCCGGGCGGCCAGCTGAAGTCGATCGCGCTGGAGACGGACGTCCACCCCGGCTTCCAGACCGACTGGCAGCAGCCCCTGGTCGTGGCCCTGACGCAGGCCACCGGCCTGTCGATCGTCCACGAGACGGTCTACGAGTCCCGTCTCGGCTTCACGTCCGCGCTGAACCAGATGGGCGCGCACATCCAGCTCTACCGCGAGTGCCTGGGCGGCTCTGACTGCCGCTTCGGCCAGCGCAACTTCCTGCACTCGGCGGTCGTCTCCGGCCCCACCCGGCTGCAGGGCGCCGACCTGGTCATCCCTGACCTCCGCGGCGGCTTCTCGTACCTGATCGCCGCCCTCGCGGCCCAGGGCACCTCCCGGGTCCACGGCATCGAGCTGATCAACCGCGGCTACGAGAACTTCATGGAGAAGCTCGTGGAGCTGGGCGCGAAGGTCGAGCTGCCGGGCAAGGCGCTCGGCTAGCGGTACCGGTGCGCCCCGCCACGACGGCGGGGCGCACCGGCGCGCACGACGATGGGGGCGGCACCTGGAACACGAGGTGCCGCCCCCATCAGGCGTTCTACGCGCCGTGCACCATCCCGTGAGAGACGGCCGGCAAGGTTACTTGCCCTTGGCCGCTTCCTTGAGCTTGCTGCCCGCGGAGACCTTCACGCTGTAGCCGGCCGGGATCTGGATCGGGTCGCCGGTCTGCGGGTTGCGAGCGGTGCGAGCGGCACGGTGGGTGCGCTCGAAGGTCAGGAAGCCGGGGATGGTGACCTTCTCGTCGCCCTTGGAGACGATGTCGCCGACAGTCTCAGCGAACGCGGCCAGCACGGCGTCGGCGTCCTTGCGGGTCACCTCGGCGCGGTCGGCCAGCGCGGCCACCAGCTCACTGCGGTTCATGTTGTTACTCCCGTGTTCTTCTTGCCGTTGAGGCGGACCCGGGTCCGTCGTCAGACCCTCGCGCCCAGAAACGCATCCTGCACTCACCTGCGGCGGGAAAGCCAATCCAGCACCCCTGGGAGTCACACGAACACCCCTGGGAGTCATATGAACACCCTTGGGAGTCGTGGCAGGCCTGAGCTTGGCCGCCACACTAAAGGGCGGCACAAGCCCTCCGGCCCCGCGACGCGCCGAGGGGGCGGGCCGTGGCCACCGTCACAGCGGGGCTCAGGCCGAGGCCGCCGCCTTCGCGGCCTCGCGGACCGCCCCGGCGACCGCGCCCGCGACCTTGTCGTTGAAGACGCTCGGGATGATGTAGTTCGGGTTCAGCTCGTCCTCGGTGACGACGTTCGCGAGCGCGGTCGCCGCGGCGAGCATCATCTCCGTGTTGACGGTCCGGGACTGGGCGTCGAGGAGGCCGCGGAAGACACCCGGGAAGACCAGCACGTTGTTGATCTGGTTCGGGAAGTCGGAGCGGCCGGTGGCCACGACGGCCGCCGTCTGCCGGGCGACGGCGGGGTCGACCTCGGGGTCGGGGTTCGCGAGCGCGAACACAATGGCGTCGTCGGCCATGGCGGCCACGTCGTCGCCGTCGATGACGTTCGGGGCGGAGACGCCGATGAAGACGTCGGCGCCGCGCACGGCCTCCTTGAGGGTGCCCGTGAGGCCCTCGGGGTTGGTGTTGTCGGCGATCCAGCGCAGCGGCGAGTCGGCGGCGGCGTCGACCAGGTCGGCGCGGTCGCAGTGCACGACACCGTGGATGTCGGCGACGACGGCGTTCTTCACACCGGCGGCGATCAGCAGCTTGAGGATGGCCGTACCGGCCGCGCCGGCGCCCGACATGACGACGCGAATGTCCCCAATGGCCTTGCCCGCGACGCGAAGTGCGTTGGTGAGGGCGGCGAGGACGACGATCGCGGTGCCGTGCTGGTCGTCGTGGAAGACGGGGATGTCGAGGGCCTCGCGCAGCCGGGCCTCGATCTCGAAGCAGCGGGGCGCGGAGATGTCCTCCAGGTTGATGCCCGCGAAGCCGGGGGCGATGGCCTTGACGATCTCGACGATCGCGTCGGTGTCCTGGGTGTCCAGGCAGAGCGGCCAGGCGTCGATGCCGGCGAACCGCTTGAAGAGGGCCGCCTTGCCCTCCATCACGGGCAGCGCGGCCTTGGGGCCGATGTTGCCGAGGCCCAGTACGGCGGAGCCGTCCGTCACGACCGCAACGGAGTTGCGCTTGATGGTGAGGCGGCGGGCGTCCTCGGGGTTCTCGGCGATCGCCATGCAGACACGGGCCACGCCCGGGGTGTAGATCATCGAGAGGTCGTCACGGTTGCGGATGGGGTGCTTCGACGCCATCTCGATCTTGCCACCGAGGTGCATCAGGAACGTACGGTCGGAGACCTTGCCCAGCGTGACGCCCTCGATGTGGCGCAGCTGCTCGACGATCTCGTCGGCGTGCGCCGTGGAGGTGGCGGCGATGGTGACGTCGATGCGGAGCTTCTCGTGGCCGGATGCGGTCACGTCGAGGCCGGTCACCGAGCCTCCGTGGGACTCGACGGCTCCGGTGAGCTGGGAGACCGCGGTTCCGCTCGCGGGCACCTCCAGCCGGACCGTCATCGAGTAGGAGACGCTGGGCGCCGTTGCCATGGCCGACTTCCTCTGCTTTCGCGTACTTCTGCTACTGCGTTTGCTGCGTTTTGCCGTCCGATCGTCGCACCTACCGCCGGGTAGGCGTTAGCCGCCGAGGGTTATGAACGTTTTGTTCTCAACGCGAAGAGGTCCACGTCACAGGTGACGTGGACCTCTTGCGTTCCTTCTCGTTCAGTGGCACCGACCCGCCATGCTCGCCTCGCGGCAAGTGGTCGCTCGTAGCGACGAAGGTTGGGCCCGGGGGCTTGGATCGAGCCGGTGCCGCTCCCAAGGCTAACAGGCGCCTAGGGGTTCGGGGAGTTGTTGGTGCGTCGGCGGGTGCGGGTGATTCGTGGTTGCTCGCGCAGTTCCCCGCGCCCCTGAAAAGCAGGGGCTGCGCCCCCTGCTTTTCCTCTCAGTCCCGCAGCAGGTCGGGGACACCGTTCGCGTCCGGGTCGTCCCGGTCCGCCGATACGACCGTCAGTTGCTGGGTCGCTCGGGTGAGGGCGACGTACAGCACACGCAAACCCGCCGGGGACTCGTCGGCGATCTCCGCCGGGGAGACTACGACCGTGGCGTCGTACTCCAGGCCCTTGGCCTCCAGGCTGCCGAGGGCCACCACGCGGTCGCCGAGGCCGGACAGCCAGCGGGCGGCCTCGTCGCGGCGGTTCATGGCGACGACGACGCCGACCGTGCCGTCGACGAGGTCGAGGAGACGGGCGGCCTCGGCGCGGACCGTGCGGGCGAGGGTGTCGCGGGCGGCGGTGACGAAGCGGGGTTCGACGCCGGTGGAGCGGACCGCCGAGGGGGATTCCGAGCCGGGCATGGCCAGGGCCAGCACCTTCGCCGCCAGTTCGGCGATCTCGGCGGGGTTGCGGTAGTTGACCGTGAGGGTGAAGCGGCGGCGTGGGCGGCTGCCCAGGGCCTCGTCACGGGCCTCGGCCGCCTCGTCCGGGTCGGACCAGGAGGACTGGGCGGGGTCGCCGACGACCGTCCAGGTGGCGTGGCGGCCGCGGCGGCCCACCATCCGCCACTGCATCGGCGTGAGGTCCTGCGCCTCGTCGACGATGACGTGCGCGTACTCGGTGCGCTCCTGCGCCAGCCGCTCGGCCCGCTCCCGCTGGGTCTCCTCGCGTACGGGCATCAGCTCCTCCAGGCCCGTGAGCTGGTCCAGGGGGTCGTACTCGCGTTTCTTGCGGGGGCGGGACGGGAGGCCGAGGATCGCCTGGAGTTCGTCGAGCACGGCGACGTCGTGGACCGAGAGGCCGTCCCGTTTCAGGGAGCGGGCGACCCGGCGGACCTCGCCCGGGTTGAGGATGCGCCGGGCCCAGCGGCCGAGGCGGCGTTCGTCGGCCATGGCCGACAGGACTCCGCGCGGGGTCAGCTCGGGCCACCAGGCGTCGAGGAAGGCGATGAAGTCGTCCTCGGTGGTGATGTCCTCGTCGAAGGAGGAGCGCAGTTCGGCGGCCAGTTCCGGGTCGCTGTGCCGGCCGGCCGCGCCGGAGCGGTCCCACAGGGCGTCCAGGAGGAGCTTGCGGGCGCGCGGGCGCAGCAGGTTGACGGGGGCCGTGCCGCTGAGCGCGTTGCGGCGGACGCGGTCCAGGTCGGGGGCCTCCAGTTCGAGGCGGCGGCCGAAGGCGACGACCCGCAGGCGGGTGGGTGCCTCGCTCGATTCCAGCGCGCCCCGGGCGGCCTTCCGCAGCACCTTGAGCATGCGGTACGAGCCCTTGGCGCGGGCCACGGCCGGGGAGTCGTACAGCGTGGCCTCGGCGCCGTCGACCAGGGAGCCGATGGCGCGGATGGCGACCTGGCCCTCCTCGCCGAGGGAGGGCAGGACGCCCTCGGTGTAGGCGACCAGGAGAGGGGTCGGGGAGACGATCAGGATGCCGCCCGCGTACCGGCGCCGGTCCTGGTAGAGCAGGTACGCGGCGCGGTGCAGGGCGACGGCGGTCTTTCCCGTTCCCGGGCCGCCCTCGACGTAGGTCACGGAGGCGGCGGGGGCGCGGATCACCAGGTCCTGTTCGGCCTGGATGGAGGCGACGATGTCGCGCATGGTGTGGCTGCGGGCCTGCCCGAGCGCGGCCATCAGGGCGCCGTCGCCGATGACGGGCAGCTCACCGCCGTCGAGACGGGCCGTCAGCTCGGGGCGCATCAGGTCGTCCTCGACGCCGAGCACCTTGCGGCCCTTGGAGCGGATGACTCTGCGGCGTACGACACGGCCGGGCTCGACCGGGGTCGAGCGGTAGAAGGGGGCGGCGGCCGGGGCCCGCCAGTCGATGACCAGCGGGGCGTACTCCGAGTCCAGGACGCCGATCCGGCCGATGTGCAGGGTCTCGGCGATGTCGGCGGTGTTGTCGGGGCGCACCGCGCCCTCGGCGGGTTCGACGGCGGTGTACGCGCCGTCCGGGCCCTTCTTGCCGTCCTTGCCGAGGAGCAGGTCGATCCGGCCGAAGAGGAAGTCCTCGAACTCGTTGTTGAGCCGGTTGAGGTGGATGCCCGCCCGGAAGACCTGGGCGTCCCGCTCGGCGAGCGCGCCGGGGGTGCCGACCTGACCACGCTTGGCCGCGTCGTTCATCAGGAACTCGGCCTCGTGGATCTTCTCCTCAAGGCGCCGGTACACCCGGTCCAGATGTTCCTGTTCTACGCCGATCTCCTTCTCACGCACCGAGTCGTGAGCGGAGTCGAGCGTTTCCTGCTGAACCTGAGCGGCCACCCGGGCCCCCTTCTGACGTGCTGGGCAGCCGTCCACCGTACGCGAAAAGGACCCCGTCAGGCTATGTGCCCGACCGGGGTCCGTCCGCTGTTCGCCGTGAGCGTGTCCGTTTCGGCGCGACGCGTCACGCCTTGACCGAGACGAGCTTCTTCCCGCTGAAGGTCAGGATCTCGAAGTGGTCGATCTCGTCCGGGGTGAAGGCGGCGCCGCCCTGGGTGTAGAGCGGGTCCTTGGCCGCGGCGGTCGCGGCGTCCTTGATGCCGTAGCCCTGCTCCGGGACGGACCAGGAGGTGACCGTCTCACGCTCGCCGTTCTTGCCGACGGCGATGAGCGAGCACTTCTCCGGACCCTTGACGTTCTTCAGCTCCAGGATCGCGTGCGTGCCCCAGGCCTTGGACTCCATGCCGACCGTGGCGGTGACCGCGGTGGAGGCGTCGGTGCCCGAGACCTTGTCCGCCGACTTCATGCCCAGGAACGCGTCCTTGGCCGGGCTGGTGGACAGGGTGTTGCCCGCCGTGGGGGTGTCGTCCCCGCCGCCGCCCGTCGTCGCGAAGACCGCTGTCGGGCCGCCGACGATCAGGGCGACACCGGCCGCGAGCATGAAGAAGTTGCGCCGGGTCTTCTTCGCGCGGTGCTGGACGACCTCGCCGACCAGGCGGTCCGCGAGTCCGGTGGTCGGCTTCGCGGACAGGGACTCGCCGATCGCCGGTGTGCCCTGAGCCGCGGGCAGGTCCGCGAGCGCGGCCAGCATCGGCTCCATACCGGCCAGCTCGTCCAGCTGCTGGCCGCACCACTCGCACGTGGCGAGATGCATCTCGAACTGAGTGGCCTCGGTGTCGTCCAGTATCCCGAGGGCGTACGCGCCGACGGTTTCATGGATGTTGTCACCGGAACCTTGGGCTCCTTGCACAGACCCGGGCATTCCCGGTCCATACCCCCCGTAGATGTTGCTCATGCCGTCACCCCGCGCTCCTCTAGAGCCAGCTTCATCGACCGCAGGGCGTAGAACACCCGGGAGCGGACGGTGCCACTGGGGATGCCAAGCGTCTCGGCCGCCTCATTGACCGTACGCCCTTTGAAATAGGTCTCGACCAGGACCTCCCTGTGGGCAGGGGTCAGGTCGTCCAGCGCGTCCGACAGTGTCATCAGCCACAACGCCTTGTCGATCTCGTCCTCCGCGGGGATGACCTCCAGCGGCGACGGGTCGACCTCCTGCGGCCGGGCCTGCCGGCTGCGGTGGCCGTCGATGACGATGCGGCGTGCGACCGTCACCAGCCAGGGGCGTACCGATCCGGTCGCTCGATTGAGCTGACCGGCGTTCTTCCAGGCCCTGATGAGAGTTTCCTGCACAACGTCCTCGGCACGCTGGCGGTCGCCCGCGACCAGACGCAGCACGTACGCGAGCAAGGGTCCAGCGTGCTCGCGGTACAGCGCGCGCATCAGCTCCTCGTCAGGCTCAGAGGGCTGTGATGCGCGATGTCGTGCCCTGTGCGGGCGTTCATCGGCCACAGCGGAATCCTTGCGCACGGCTACCTCCGGTGTCCGGGGGTTCCCCCAGTCGGTCGCTCACATCGGGATACGTAGGTAATCAGTTGTGTGTTCAGAGTTGAGCCACAACTTTCTCGATTCAATGTGGGGAAGTTGAGGCAGGTGAGGGACAAGTTCGTCCATATCCGCGCTTAAACCGGCACCTGCGGACGGGAGTTGTGAAGATCTCCGAGTAACGGTGTGAAAAACAGCACTGCTGCTTCTTTACGGCCACCGGGGGTTTGCCCAACTGCGGGACAGGGTAGGGCGGATGCGCATTTCCGTCCCAACTACGCGCGGGCCAGGGCCGCTCGGCGGCGGTGGCGGGCTACGCGTTCGCGGTTGCCGCAGATTTCGCTGGAGCACCAGCGGCGGCGTCGGCCGCGGGAGGTGTCGACGTACACGACGGGGCAGTTGTCGCCGGCGCACTCGCGCAGGCCCGCGCAGGCGGCCGGGTCGGTGAGCAACTCCACGGTGTCGCGGGCGAGGAGGGCTAGGAGGGACGCACGGTCGGGGGCTTGGTCCAGGGCGCGGGCGAGGGTGCCGTCGGCCGCGCGGACGGCCCGGATCGCCGGGGTGGCGGCTCGGGCCAGGTCGTTGACTCTCGCCAGGGAGAGGTCGAAGGGGCGGGGGTCGGGGCCGGCGGTGCGGACCAACTGGGCGATGTGGCCGCGGAGTTCTCTGAAGCCGGGCAGCCAGTCCTGGGTGATGTGGTCGAGGGGGGTGTGCTCGGGGACCAGGGCGGCCTCGGTGATCCAGGTGCGCAGGGCGGCCGGGGAGTCGAGGTGTTCCTCGGGGTGGGTGGTGGTGAGGAAGTCCAGGCAGAGGTGGCCGCAGTCGAAGCGGGTGGGGTGTGCCATGTGCCTGTCACCGCCTTGGGGGACGAGCGGGCGGGGGTGCGTCTGTGGGGTACGTACCCCTTGGGGGGCCTGGCCGCACCCGGGGGTGGAACTCGGTGGGGTCCGGCCGGAATTGTTCGCCCCGGTCGTGACGCTGTCGTGGGCGGCCGGGCCGGTGTCACTGGTGTCTCAGTGTTGGACCAGGCCGCCGACCGGTACGGGGGCGACATGGCCGGTTTCCGGGACGGTCCGTGCCAGGGCGAGGCCGATGTCGACCAGCGACGAACGGCGGAGCAGGGCGACCTCGGGGATCGGGGTCCAGACCGACTCCACGGTTTGGCCGTTCGGTTCAGGGCGGAGACGGCCCCCGGTGATCCGGACCTGGTAGAAGATCCCGACGTTCTGGTGCTCGATCCCCGCACGCGCCACGGCCGCGGGGATCACCCGTGAGTCCACGCCCAACAGGCGCTCGACCACCGCGTCGCAGCCCGTCTCTTCGGCCACCTCCCGGATCACCGTGTCGAACGGGTCCTCCGCGTGCTCGACCCTGCCGCCCGGCAGGGTCCAGTTGCCCGACGCGTGGTGGGCGAGCAGTACTCGGCCGTCTTCGACGCACACGGCGTACGCCGCCAGCCGGAAACTTCCCCGCTTCGGCTCGCCCGCGACCGCCTCGGTCCCGTCACCGGTCTCTTGGTTCATCGGACCATCCTGCCCCGCTCCGGCTCGGCGTTCGCGGTCGGGTCGAGGTGGGGGTTTTGCGCGACCTTCAGCCGGGCGACTCGCCTCCTCCCCCTACGCGTCGTACTTCGTGTCCGCCGCCGGGTCCAGGGCCAGGCGGTAGCCGCGTTTGACGACCGTCTGGATGAGTTTCGGGGTGCCGAGAGACGTGCGGAGGCGGGCCATGGCGGTTTCTACGGCGTGTTCGTCTCGGCCGGCGCCGGGGAGGGCTTTGAGGAGGTCGGCTCGGGGGACGACCCAGCCGGGGCGGCGGCAGAGGGCGCGGAGGAGGGACATGCCGGCCGGGGGGACGGGGCGGAGGGCGCCGTCGACCAGGACGGCGTGGCCGCGGATCTCCACGCGGTGGCCGGCGATGGGGAGGTGGCGGGCGCGGCCGGGGAGTTCCTGGCAGAGGAGCTGGACGAGGGGGCCGAGGCGGAAGCGTTCGGGCTGGACCGTGTCCACGCCGTGGGCCTGGAGGGGGAGCGCCGTCACCGGGCCCACGCAGGCGGGGAGGACGTCGTGGTTGAGGGCGTTGAGGAGTTCCGGGAGCAGGCCCCGGTCCTCGGCGCGGGTGAGGAGGGACGCCGCGGCCGGGGCGCTGGTGAAGGTGAGGGCGTCCACGCCGCGGCCGACCGTGGCGTCGAGGAGGCGGTCCATGGGGGTGATGTCCTCGGGCGGCATCCACCGGTAGACGGGGACGCCGACGACCTCCGCTCCGGCCTCGCGCAGTGACTCCACGAAACCGGGGAGGGGTTCGCCGTGGAGCTGGACGGCGATGCGGAGGTTCTCGACGCCCTGTTCCAGCAGGCGGTCGAGCACCTCGGCCATGGACTCGGAGGACGGCGACCACTCCTCCGTGAGGCCGGCGGCCCGTACCGCGCCCTTCACCTTGGGGCCGCGGGCCAGGACCTCGACGCCGCGCAGCCGGTCGAGGAGGGCCTCGCCCAGGCCCCAGCCGTCCGCCGCCTCGATCCAGCCGCGGAAGCCGATGGCGGTGGTCGCCACCACGATGTCGGGTGCCTGGTCGAGCAGGTCCTTGGTCGCGGCGAGGAGTTCGCTGTCGTCGGAGAGCGGCACGATGCGCAGGGCGGGGGCGTGCAGGACCGCGGCGCCGCGGCGCTGGAGAAGTGCCCCCAGCTCGTCGGCCCGGCGGGCGGCGGTGACGCCCACGGTGAATCCCGCGAGCGGCCCGTGTTCCGGCTGCGCCGCCTGATCCGTCTGATCCGTCCGATCCATCAGAACCGTCCTGTCTGGTCGATCGGCTCGATCTGATCGCTCGGGTCGCTGCTGTTCGTCGTACATGGCTCTCGTCCCGCAGTCGAGTCGTTGCACTCAGTCGAAGCTCTGTGCGTGCGGGTACACCGATTGGTGCTCCCACATGCCGAACGAGCCTGTCAACGGTGCGTGACAGGCTCGGTTCGGGTTGATGTCGCTGGTGTTACGTCACACGTGTCACGGCATGGGCGATGTCACACCTCGGCATAGCTGAGCTGCGGCTTCGACTCCGTCGCGGCCGTCGTCGCTGAGGCGTTCGAGGCCGGGCGGCGAAGGTATACGGCCCAGGTCACCGCGAAGCAGAGGCCGTAGAAGGCGAGGAAGGTGACGAAGGCGCCGGTTCCGGAGCCGACCGTGAGGAAGGACTGGCGGAAGGCCAGGTTGATGCCGAGGCCGCCGACCGCGCCGACCGCGCCGATGATGCCCATGGAGGCGCCGGAGAGGCGTCGTCCGCAGGCGGCGGCCTCCTCGCCCTCCAGGCCCTTGGCGAGGGCCTTGGCCTGGAAGATGCCCGGGATCATCTTGAAGGTGGAGCCGTTGCCGAGGCCGCTGAGGACGAAGAGCGCGATGAAGGCGGTGGTGAAGAGGGGGAGCGACTTCTGCATGGAGGCGATGACGATGACCCCGGTGGCGCCGGCCATGGCGACGTAGTTCCACAGGGTGATCTTCGCGCCGCCGTACTTGTCGGCGAGCGCGCCGCCGACGGGGCGGATCAGCGAGCCGAGGAGCGGGCCGATGAAGGTGACGTACGCGGACTGCAGCGGCGTACGGCCGAACTGGGTCTGCAGGACGAGGCCGAAGGCGAAGCTGTAGCCGATGAACGAGCCGAAGGTGCCGATGTAGAGGAAGGACATGATCCAGGTGTGGGCGTCCTTGACGGCGTCCTTGGCGGCGCCGGTGTCGTTCTTCAGCGAGGCGATGTTGTCCATCTTGAGCCAGGCCAGGGCGGCGGCGATCACGATGAAGGGGATGTAGACGCCCAGCAGGACGCGCGGGCCGCCGCCCGCGCCGATGACGGCGAGGCCGATGAGCTGGACGACCGGGACGCCGATGTTGCCGCCGCCCGCGTTCAGGCCGAGCGCCCAGCCCTTCTTCCGCAGCGGGAAGAAGGCGTTGATGTTGGTCATGGAGGAGGCGAAGTTGCCGCCGCCGATGCCGGCGAGCATCGCGCAGACCAGGAACGTGTTGAACGAGGTGCCCGGCTCCATCACCAGGAACGCGGCCACCGTCGGGATGAGCAGCAGGCTCGCGGAGACGACCGTCCAGTTGCGTCCGCCGAAGAGCGCGACCGCGAAGGTGTACGGGATGCGGACGACGGCGCCGACCAGGGTGGCCATCGAGACGATGAAGAACTTGTCGGCCGGGGTGAGCCCGTACTCGGGGCCCATGAACAGCACCATCACCGACCACACGGTCCAGATGGAGAAGCCGATGTGCTCCGAGAGGACCGAGAAGAGGAGGTTGCGGCGGGCTACCTTCTCGCCGGTCTCGTTCCAGAAGGCCTCGTTCTCCGGATCCCAGTGCTCGATCCAGCGGCCTCCCCTGCTCGATGCGGGGGCAGTGCTCGGGGCTGTCATGACGCCTCCACGTTCTCCGGGCTCAGGTGTTGCGATGCGGTGATGAGGGGTGATGAGTCCCGAAGGTAGGGAGAGCGCGTTTCCTGTTCTGTGGCACCCGGTGACCGGTAAGGAACGTTGCTCTCACGACGAGGAGGGTCCGCCGGTGAGGAAGACGCCACATTGGCTGCGCTTTGACGGGGGGGGTGGGGCAGGCCTCAAATTACCCGACGGCCGTGTCCGCCCCACCCCGGACGAGAAATCCGCTCGGCGGGCTCCTCGGTCGGCGAGAGCGCCCAGCTCGTCGGCCGCGTAGAGGTTGTGGCAGGTCTGCCGGCGCGCCTTTCCGCTGGTCGTACGTGGCAGCGCGTCCCTGCGGACCACCACGACCTCGGCCCCGGTCCGGCGCAGCGCCCGACTCCGCGGATAGTTCGATGTCCTGCGGGGGGAGGCGGTGGGTGGGGGGCGGGGTGCGTGGGCGGGTGCGGGTCCGGTGGGGGTTCTCGCGCAGTTCCCCGCGCCCCTGAAAAGACCAGGCCCCTGCGGGCCTGGAAGGCCGCGGCCCTGGGGGCCTGGAGGCGGTGGGTGGGGCGCGGGGTGCGTGGGCGAGTGCAGGCCCGGTGGGGGTTCTCGCGCAGTTCCCCGCGCCCCTGAAAGACCAGGCCCCTGCGGGCCTGGAGGCGGTGGGTGAGGGGGGTCAGTTGACCAGGGAGTGTTTTCGGGGGGTGTGTTGGTGGGGGGTGGGGTGGGGGGTGGTGAGGTTGGCGCCCTCTACGTCCAGGTTGGGGAGGGCGGTGTTCAGGGGGCGGGGGAGCCACCAGGCGGAGCGGCCTAGGAGGGCCAGGATGGCTGGGACGATGGCCATGCGGACGATGAAGGCGTCCAGGAGGACGGCTACGGCGAGGCCGAAGCCGATCATCTTGACGAAGTCGTTGGCGTCGAGGATGAAGCCGGAGAAGACGCTGGCCATGATGATCGCGGCGGCGGAGACCACGCGGCCGCCGTGCCGGAAGCCGGTGACGATCGCCTGCTCGGGGCGCTCGCCGTGGACGTAGGCCTCGCGCATGCGGGTGACGAGGAAGACCTCGTAGTCCATGGCGAGGCCGAAGACCACGCCGATCATGAAGATCGGCATGGTGCTCATGATCGGTCCGGGCTGGTCGATGCCGAAGACGTCCTTGAGCCAGCCCCACTGGAAGACGGCCACGACGGCACCGAGTGCCGCGGTCACCGACAGCAGGAAGCCGAGGGCCGCCTTGAGCGGGACCAGGAGGGAGCGGAAGACCAGGACGAGCAGGATGAAGGCGAGTCCGACGACCAGGGCCAGGTACGGGACCATCGCGTCGTCGAGGGTCTGGGAGAAGTCGATGAACAGCGCGGTCTGGCCGGTGACCAGGACGGTCGCGCCGAACTTCGACTCGAACCCGGTGGCGGTGTCGCGGATGGAGTGGACGAGCTTCTCGGTGCGTTCGTCCGTCGGGCCCGTCGTGGGGATGACGTTCACCATCGCCGTGTCGCCCGCCTTGTTGACGGTGGCGGGGCTGACGGAGGCGACACCGGGCTGTTCGGCCAGATCCGCGCCGACCCGTTCGGCGGCCGTCTTCGCGTCCTTCGCCTCGACCGTGATGAGCAGCGGGCCGTTGAAGCCGGCGCCGAAGGAGTCCGACAGCATGTCGTACGCCTTGCGCTGGGTGGTGTCCTCGGCCATCGTGCCCTCGCCGGGCAGCCCCAGCTCCAGGCTCGCGGCGGGTACGGCGAGCGTGCCGAGGCCGACGACGCCGAGGAGCAGGACGGCGACCGGGCGGCGCAGCACCCAGGAGGCCCAGCGTGAGCCGAGGTTGGGCCGGGCCTTCGCGGCGCGCTTGGCGGCCTTGCGCTGCCGGCGGGCGCTGAGGGGCTTGCCGGAGTAGAGGTGGCGCTCGCGGCGGGGCAGCACCTTCACGGGGGCGTAGGCGAGGAGCGCGGGGACGAAGGTGATCGCGATGAGGACGGCGACGGCGACCGTGCCGGCCGCGGCGAGTCCCATCTTGGTGAGCATCGGGATGTCGACGACGGCGAGACCGGCGAGGGCGACGATGACGGTCAGGCCCGCGAAGACGACGGCGGAACCGGCGGTGCCGATGGCGCGTCCGGCGGCCTCCTCGCGGGAGTGGCCCTCGGCCGTCTCGGAGCGGTAACGGGAGACGATGAACAGGGCGTAGTCGATGCCGACGGCCAGGCCGATCATCAGGGCCAGCGTGGACGTCGTACTGGACAGGCCGAGGGTGCTGCCGAGCGCGGTGATGCCGCAGATGCCGACGCCGACGCCGATGACGGCGGTCAGCAGGGACATCCCGGCGGCGATCATGGAGCCGAAGGTCAGCAGCAGGACGACGGCGGAGACGAGGATGCCGAGGGACTCGGCGTTGTTCTTGGCGGCCTCCACCGCGACGGCGTCACCGCCCGCCTCGACGGTCAGTCCGCTCTTGCGGGCGTCGGCGGTGGCCTCGGTGAGGGCGTCCTTCGCCTTGTCGGTCAGTTCGGTGGCGGCGACCTCGTAGAGGACGGTCGCGTAGGCGGTGGTGCCGTCCTCGCTGACGGCGCCCGCCTGGTAGGGGTCGGCGACGCCCTTCACGAGGGGGGCGGCGGCCAGGTCGGCGAGGAGCTGCTCGACCTTGGCCTTCTGGTCGGGGTCGGAGACCTTGCCCTCGGGTGCGCGGACGACCACGCGGGCGGTGGCGCCGTCCGCGCTCGCGTCCGGGAAGCGTTCCTTGAGCAGGTCGAAGGCCTTCTGCGACTCGGTGCCCGGCATCGAGAAGGTGTCGGCGGGCGGGGCCGGGGCGGCGGAGGCGGCATAGCCGACGCCGACCAGGATCAGCAGCCACAACAGTGTCGTCCGGCCTCGCCGTCGGAAGGCGAGTCGGCCAAGTTTGTAGAGGAACGTAGCCACGGCGAAGGGGACTCCTGTCGGGTTCGCTGGGTGGGTGACGTGGGTGGGATGGCGTGGGTGGGATGGCGTGGGTGGGGTGGCGCTGAGGAACGTGGAAACTTGCCCACCGTAACAAACCGCGAGAGCGGTTTAGTCAGTTCGCCGTCCGATCGATACGGACAGTTGAACACCCAGTAAGAGAACGGGAGTTACCCGCACCGCAGCCCACCTGGCCGACAGCCTCCGAGGCCAGGGTGAGCGCGAGCGGAGGGAGACCGGCCACTTTTCGCCAATCTGGAAAACCGCGTGAGTGGTTTGTTAGCGTCCCGGCATCTTCCGCACCGCTCACCGAGACGAGAGGCCCTCGCCGTGACAACTTCCCTGGACAGACCTCGACCGGCACCGCCGGCGAGTGCCACGGCCGGCGGCGGGGCATCCCCCGTACGGGCCGAACGGACCTTCGAGCCCGCGGTGGACGGGCTGCGGGCGGTCGCCACGCTGATGGTGCTCGTCGCGCATCTCGCGCAGTGGACCGGGGCGCTCATCGACAAGACCGGCAAGCCGGGCCCCTTCGCCCCGGTGATGACCGGCTTCCTGGTGGCCATCCCGATCTTCCTGATCATCAGCGGCTATCTGCTCTACCGCCCCTGGGCCGACGCCGCGCTCGGCAGCCGCAAGGCGCCGAACACCCTGCACTACTTCTGGCACCGCGTCCTGCGGATCTTCCCGGCGTACTGGCTGTTCATGATCACCGCGCTGCTGGTGTTCAACCGCGAGCAGCTCGGCGACGGCTGGCGCACCCTGCGGCTGTTGACCGTGCAGCATGTGCAGAACTGGGCGGACCTGCGCACGGATCCGGGCATGACCAACTGGGCGCAGACCTGGAGCCTCGCCACCGAGGTGCACTACTACATCGCGCTGCCCGTTGTGGCGTTCGTGCTGCACAAGGCGCTGCGGGCGACCAAGAACCTGAAGCTCGCCGGGGCGCTGCTCACCGCGGTGATCGTCGCCGACTTCACCTGGCTGGTCGCCACCAGCCCGTCCAGTCCGCTGGGCCCGCCGTCGCTGTGGTGGCTGCGCGGCTACCTCGGGTTCCTGGCGGCCGGCATGCTGCTCGCCCTGGTCGCGGCGAAGGCGCGCACCGGGCAGCGGCTCGCCTTCGTGGAGCTCGTGCGCGGGCGGCCGTGGGCCTTCTGGGGCGCGGCGGCGGTGGCGTACGCGCTGGCGAACACCGAGTGGGCGGGCAGCATCGCGTCGATCTCGCTCACCAAGGAGGAGGCCGCGGTCAAGTACGTCTGCCACATGGTGATCGCGGTCGGGCTCGCGGCGCCGTTGCTGCTGGCGCAGGGCAGTGGGCCCGAGCGGTTGCTGGCGCGGCCGACGATCGTGTGGCTGGGGCGGAACTCCTGCGGGATCTTCCTGTGGCACCTGATCGTCATGCAGGTGACCGTCTGGTACCTGCTCGACAGTGACTTCGGGCAGCTCGGGACGGGGGCGTTCTTCGCTCTGCTGCCGTTCGTGCTGGCGTTGTCGGTGCTGGCGGGGTGGCTGTCGTACACGTTCGTGGAGATGCCGTTGCTGAAGCGGTTCCGGATTCGGTCGGCTCCGGTTGCCGTGCCGGAGCGCTCCGCTTGAGGGTGGGGGGTGTGCGTGAACGCCGGTCCCTTGGGGGCCGGCGTTCGTGTGTGTCTTCGCCTGTGAGCTCGGGGGGATCGGTTGGTTCGGCGGGTGCGGGTGGGTGGGGGCTGGTCGCGCAGTTCCCCGCGCCCCTGGGGAGAGCGGGGGCTGCGCCCCCTGCTCTCCCCAGGAAGACCCCCAGCAAGACCCCCCGGACGACCGCTTACGCCGTCTTCGGGGCCGCCCTCATGCCGATGTAGGCGTAGCGGGTGCCGTCGGGGGTGGTGGTGAAGACGACCGGCATCCAGTCCTCGGTGAAGGAGGCGCCGCCGCCGGCGCCGGCGAAGACGGTGTCGGTGAGGGGGACGAGGTCCATTTCGAGGTCCGGGGAGTAGCCGGCCATGCCGTCGACGAAGGCGTAGACGAGGTGGGGTTTGCCGTCGCGCTCGGAGACGGTGATGAGGACGCCCTCGCGCTTGTAGGTGCCGGCCCAGGGGGTGATGTCGACGGTGGGCGGCTGCTCGGCGGGGGCGAAGGGGGCGGGCATGGTGACGTCGGCGAGGTCGGCGAGGAGTTCGCGCATGAGGTCGGCGTAGAGGAGGCGGGAGCCGCCGCCGTTGGTCAGGAGCGCGACGGCCACGCCCGTGCCCGGCACCACGCGGAGGTAGGCGTACTGGCCGATGGAGGCGCCGTCGTGGCCGAAGCCGGGGACGCCGTCCCAGTCGTAGAGGGTCCAGCCGAGGCCCCAGCCGTCGGCGCTCACGGTCCACTTGTCGGGGACATCGGTCTCGCGGTGCTGCATCGCGGCGACCGAGTCGGGGCCGAGGAGCGGGGTGCCGTCGGCCGCCTTGCCCGCGTCGAGATGCAGCTTGGCGAAGCGGACCAGATCGCCGGCGGTGGCGCAGACCCGGGCGGCCGGGCCCGCGGCGCGCGGCATGAGGTCCCAGGCCGGGGCGAGCGCCTGCTCACCGTCCGGCCCGGTGAGATGCCCCATCGCCGCGCGGAACGGCAGGACCTCCTCGGGGAGCGTCATGGTGTGCGTCAGGCCGAGCGGGGTGAGCAGCCGGTCCTTGAGGGCCTGGTCCCAGGTGGTGCCGGTCAGCACCTCGACCACGCGGCCGAGCACCACGTACCCGATGCCGCTGTACGACACGGCCGTGCCCGGCGGACAGTCCATCGCCACGCCCTTGGCGGCCTCGACGTACTTGGCCAGGCTGTCGTCGCCGCGCCCGGTGTCGAGGTGGAAGTCGCAGGTCAGGCCGCTGGTGTGGGAGAGGAGCATGCGGCTGGTGATGACCTTGGTGGCCTCGGGGTCGATGGTCGCGAACTCCGGCAGGACGCTGACCACGGGGGCGTCCAGGTCGAGTTCGCCGGACTCGGCCAGCTGCATGATCAGGGCGGCCGTGTAGACCTTGGCGATCGAGCCGAGCTGGAAGACGGAGTCGGTGGTGGCCTCCACCTCGGTCTGCCGGTTGAGGACACCGCTGGCCAGCTCCTGGACCTCGTCGTCGATCACGAAGGCGAGGGTCGCGCCGGGCACGTCGTGCGTCTCCCGCAGCTCGTCGAGGCGGTGCTGCCAGTGGCCGAGGTCGATCCGGCGGCCGGTGGCGAGTTCGATGACGTCGGCGGTGGGGGCCGCGGCTTCGGCGGCGGGGGTCCCGGCCTCCGGGGCGGGGGCCGCGGTGGGCTGCGGGGCGGCCGGGGGGCGCGGTGCCTCAGCCGGGTTCGCCCTGCCGAAGGTGCCGGTCGCGCCGCCCCAGGTGCCGGAGGCGCCGTCCATCGTCCAGGTCCCGGTCAGGCCCCAGCTGTCGCTGGCCTCCCAGCTGCCGGTCGCGTTCCAGGTGCGGAGGTCGTTCCACCGCGAGCCCTGCGAGCCCTGTGCGTCCTGCGGACCCTGCGTCTTCTTCGCCATGGCGTGTCCTTCGGGGGGTGGGTGTGGTGTGCGTCGTGAGGAACACTGTACGAACTGCGCACAGTGTGCGCAAGTCCGTACGGCGTTCATTACCGGCCAATGAAAAACCGTCCACGGCCGGTACGGATCGCCGTGGACGGTTGGCCGGGAGCGCGGGCCGGGCCCGGGGTCAGCCCTGCGCGGAACTCCGGTCGAGGCGGGCCGCGAGTCCGTCGAGGACCCAGTCGAGCCCGTAGGTGAAGTTGTCCACCAGGACCTCGGACGAACGGCCGCCCCCCTGTGCGGCGTAGCGCCGGCGGAGGTGCGGATAGTCGCGGGTGGCCTGCTCGACGGCCGGCCACACCTTGCGCGTCCAGTCCTCCTGGCTCTGCCCGCTGCGGGCGAGCATCGTGAGCCAGGCGGCCTCGCTGGTGGTCATGCCCAGCACGTACGCGAAGAGGATCCGCACCACGTGGTCGGCCTGCTCCAGGTCGAAGCCCGCCTCCTCCAGCATGGCGAGCATCCCCTCCGTGAGCCGCATCGAGTTCGGCCCCAGGGAGACACCCACCTCGCCCAGCATCGGGGCGATCCAGGCGTGGCGCAAGATCGTCGAACGAACACCGTGCGCGCAACGGGCCGCCGCGGCACGCCAGTTCGCGGCGGCGTCGGGGCCGGGCACCTCCATCTCGCCGTAGACATGGTCGACGACCAGCTCGATCAGCTCGTCCTTGCTCGCCACGTACGAGTACATCGAGGTCGCGCCCGCGTTCAGCCGGGTGCCGAGGCGGCGCATGCTCAGCGCGGCGGCGCCCTCCTCATCCAGCAGCCGCACGGCCTCCGCCACGATGACATCCCTGTTCAGCACAGGCTGTTCGCGCTTCTGGCGCTGCGGGCGGGTCCACACGGACTGGATCACCCGCGCCTCGGACCGCCCTTGGGGCCGTCCTTGGGGCCGTCCTCCGGACCGCTTTTCCGGCTGCGCCTCGGGCTGCCTCTCCGGCTGCGCCTCGGGCTGCGTCTTGGACTGCTTCTCGGGCATGCGGACTCCTCCTCGTCTCGCGCATCAGCCTACCGGTCCGACGGAACGTCGTACGGGGTTGCGCACACTGTACGCGCCACGTACAGTGTTCGACTACCGGCACACCGCACAGCGAGAGCGCCGCGGCGCGAAATCGACTGGATAACAAACCGCGTTGCTGGTTTTATTGAACTCCGGAGCAGCCCCACATCTCTGTTCGAAAGGTTTCGTCATGGAAGTCGACGTCAACGCACGTCATCCGCGCCGCTGGCTGATCCTGATCGTGTTGTGCCTCAGCACGCTGGTGCTGGTCATCGACAACATGGTGCTGACGGTGGCGGTGCCGCCGATCGCCGAGGACCTGAACGCGAGCGCCCAGGACATCCAGTGGATCCTGGAGTCGTACATGCTGGTCTTCGCCGGTCTGCTGCTGACGGCGGGAAGCCTGTCGGACCGGTACGGCCGTCGCAAGGTCATGATCATCGGCCTGGCGGTCTTCGGGGTCGCTTCGGTCCTGGCCACCTGGGCCGGCAGCGCGGAGACACTGATCCTCGCCCGGGTGCTGATGGGCATCGGCGGCGCCCTGCTGATGCCGAGCACGCTGTCGATCCTCATCACCGTCTTCGACGAGGACGAGCGGCCCAAGGCGATCGGCGCGTGGAGCGCGGTGGCCATGATCGGTCTGGTCGGCGGGCCCGTCTTCGGCGGTGTGCTCATCGCCCACTTCTGGTGGGGTGCGGTCTTCCTCATCAACATCCCGATCGCCCTGCTCGCGATCGTCTCGGCGCTGGTGCTGATGCCGGAGTCCAAGGGGCCGTGGCGCAAGCCCGACCCGCTGGGCACCGTGCTGTCGGTGGTCGGGATGACCGCGCTGGTCTGGACGATCAACGAGTGGCCGAAGGACGGCCTCACCCACCCGACCACCCTGGCGGCGGCCGTCGTGAGCGTGGTGGCCCTGGTCGGTTTCGGGATCTGGGAGACCCGGATCGACTCGCCGATGATCCCCATCTCCCTGTTCAAGAACCGGGTGTTCACCGGAGCGAGCTTCTCGCTGGTCCTGCTGACGTTCGCCAACGGCGGGCTGATGCTGGTCCTCACGCAGTACCTCCAGCTGGTGATGGGCTACTCCCCCACCAAGACGGGTCTGGCCTTCATGCCGGCCGCCGTCGCCTCCCTCGTCTTCAACGGCGTCGGCGCGGCGCTGGCCAAGAAGATCGGCAACCGGGCGCTCGCCGTCAGCGGACTCCTGGTCATCGCGGCCGGGTTCGCCACGCTGTCGACGCTGTCCTCGGGGGACGGCTTCGGGACGCTGTCGGTGGCGATGACGCTGATGGGCGCGGGGGCGGGGCTGGCGATGCCGGCCGCCATCGCCGCGCTGATGAGTGCGGTGCCGCAGGAGCACGCGGGGGTGGGGTCGGCTCTCAACGACACCATTCAGCAGGCGGGGGCGGCGTTCGGTGTGGCCGTGCTGGGGGCGGTGCTGTCCAGTACGTACACCTCGCAGATGCCGGCGTCGGCGACGGAGGTGGCGCGGGAGTCCGTCGGGGGCGGGCTCGCCGAGGCCGCGCGGACGAAGGACGCGGGGCTGTTGGACTCCGTCCTGGACGCGTTCACGGGGGCGGTGTCCAGCAGCTTCACGGTCGGGGCGGCGGGGGTTGTGGGGGCGGCTGTGTTGGCGCTGTTCCTGATGAAGGGGGCGGGCAAGGGGGAGGCTCCGCCTGTGGACGCGGAGAAGGATGTGCCGGAGGTGGTGGGGGTTCGCTGACGGTGGTGTGAGGTCATGACGGCGGCGGGGCTCCTTGGGTGGTCCTTGGAGCCCCGCCGTCGGTTTTTGGGCTGTGCCTACTGGGTCGGGGGGTGCGGTTTCGTTGGCGGGTGCGGGTTGGATGGGGCTGGTCGCGCAGTTCCCCGCGCCCCTTGAAGGCGGCTGCGCCGCCATTCAATGGAGGGGGCGCGTCGTCGTCGTTTACCGGGTCGCGTTCAGGATCGACGGGAGTGCGGTCAGGAACTCGGTCGCGTCCTTTTCCGAGAGGATCAGGGGTGGGGCCAGGCGGATGACGTCCGGGGTGGCGGCGTTGAGGAGGAAACCCGCCTGTTGGGCCGTGTGTTGGACGCGGGCGGCCACGGGGTCCCGTAGGGCTATGCCCAACAGCAGGCCCTCGCCGCGGACTTCGGAGATCGAGGGGTGGGCGAGGGACTCGATGCCGGTGCGCAGGTGGTCGCCGACGTGTTTGACCTGGGCCAGCAGGCCGTCCTTCTCGATCGTGTCCAGGACCGCGAGGGCCGCCGCGCAGACGACCGGGTTGCCGCTGAACGTGGAGCCGTGGGAGCCGGGGATGAGCAGGTCGGCCGCGCGGCCGTGGGCCAGGGTCGCGCCGATGGGCAGTCCGCCGCCGAGGCCCTTGGCCAGCGTGGTCACATCCGCCTCGACGCCCTCGGCCTGCGCCGCGAACCAGTGGCCGGTACGGCCGATGCCGGTCTGCACCTCGTCCAGGACCAGCAGGGTGCCGGTGGCCTCGGTGATCTCCCGGGCCGCCCGCAGATAGCCGGGGGGCGGGGTCACCACTCCGTTCTCGCCCTGGATGGGTTCCAGCACCAGCAGCGCGGTGTCCTCGGTGACCGTCGCTCGCAGGGCGTCCGTGTCGCCGTACGGGACGAAGTCGACCGGGCCCGGGAGGGGGGCGAACGGGGCGCGCTTGGCGGGCTGGCCGGTCAGGGACAGGGCGCCCATCGTGCGGCCGTGGAAGCCGCCGAGCGTGGCGACCATGTGCGAACGGCCCGTCAGGCGGCCGATCTTGAACGCGGCCTCGTTGGCCTCGGCGCCGGAGTTGGAGAAGTACACCCGGCCCGCGCGGCCGGACAGCGCCAGCAGGCGTTCCGCCAGGGCGATGGTCGGTTCGGCCATGAAGAAGTTGGAGATGTGGCCGAGGGACGCCGCCTGTTCGGTCAGGGCCCGCAGGATCGCGGGGTGCGCGTGGCCGAGGGAGTTGACGGCGATGCCGGCCAGGAGGTCCAGGTACTCGTTGCCGTCCGTGTCCCACACCCGGGTGCCCGCGCCGCGCGCCAACGACAGGCGGGGGGTGCCGAAGTTGTCCATCAGGGCGCCCTGCCAGCGGCGGGTGAGGTCCCCGGGGCCGTTCGTATCGCCGCTCATGCGACTGCCTCCCGTCGGATCGTGGAGCGGGTCTCGTCCGGCACGACCATCGTGCCGATGCCCTCGTTGGTGAAGATCTCCAGCAGGATGGAGTGCTTGACGCGGCCGTCGATGACGCGGGCGGTGCGCACCCCGTTGCTGACGGCGTGCAGACAGCCCTCCATCTTGGGGATCATGCCGCTGGCCAGGCCGGGCAGCAGATCGCGCAGTTCGCTCGCGCTGAGCCTCGGGATGACCTCCTCGCTGTGCGGCCAGTCGGCGTAGAGGCCCTCGACGTCGGTGAGGATGAGCAGCATCTCGGCGCCGAGCGCGGCGGCCAGGGCGGCGGCGGCCGTGTCCGCGTTGACGTTGAAGACCCCGCCGCCGGCCGCGTCCTTGGCGTCGGAGCTGCGGGCGATGGAGGAGATGACGGGGATGCGCCCGTTGTCGATGAGGGCCTGGACCACGCCGGCGTCGACGGTGGCGACCTCGCCGACCCGGCCGATGTCGACGGGTTCGCCGTCGACGTCGGCGTAGCACTTCACGGCGGTCATCAGCCGGGCGTCCTCGCCGGTCATCCCGACGGCGTGCGGCCCGTGCTCGTTGAGCAACCCGACGAGTTCGCGCTGCACCTGGCCGGCGAGGACCATGCGGACGACGTCCATGGTCTCGTCGGTGGTGACCCGCAGACCGCCGGTGAAGTGGGACTTCAGGCCGAGGCGTTCGAGCTGGGCGCTGATCTGCGGGCCGCCGCCGTGCACCACGACGGGGTTCAGGCCGGCGTGCCGCAGGAACAGGATGTCCTGGGCGAAGGCCGCCTTGAGGGCCTGGTCGACCATGGCGTTGCCGCCGAACTTGATGACGATGGTCTTGCCCTGGTGGCGGGCCATCCACGGCAGTGCCTCGACGAGCGCGTGGGCCTTGGGCAGCGCCTTCTGTCTGCGGTCGGCGGCCAGGCCGGTGGGGGTCAGATGGTCGTCGGGTCCGGCGTCGGTGCCGGTTTCGATGAGTGTGGTCACGACGAGTACTCGCTGTTCTCGTGGACGTACTGGGCGGTCAGGTCGTTGGCCCAGATCACGGCGGACTCGGTGCCGGCGGCGAGGTCGGCGGTGATGCGCACCTCGCGGCCGCTCATGTCGACCAGGGCGCGGTCGTCGCCGACCGAGCCGCTCTTGCACACCCAGACGTCGTTGATGGCGACGTTCAGCCGGTCGGGGTCGAAGACGGCGGCGGTGGTGCCGATCGCGGAGAGCACCCGGCCCCAGTTGGGGTCCTCGCCGTGGACGGCGCACTTGAGGAGGTTGTTGCGGGCGATCGTGCGGCCCACCTCGACCGCGTCGCTCTCGCTGTCCGCGCCGACCACCTCGATCCGGATGTCCTTGCTCGCGCCCTCGGCGTCGCCGATGAGCTGCCGGGCGAGGTCGGCGCAGACGGCGCGTACGGCCTCGGCGAACTCCTCGGCGTCCGGGGTGACTTCGGCGGCGCCGGAGGCGAGCAGCAGCACCGTGTCGTTGGTCGACATGCAGCCGTCGGAGTCGACACGGTCGAAGGTGGTCCGGGTGGCGCCGCGCAGGGCCTGCCCGAGGACGGTGCTCGGTACGTCGGCGTCGGTGGTGAGGACGGCCAGCATGGTGGCGAGGCCGGGGGCGAGCATGCCGGCGCCCTTGGCCATGCCGCCGACCGTCCAGCCGGCGCCCTCGTACACGGCCGTCTTGTGCACGGTGTCGGTGGTCTTGATGGCGACGGCGGCCCGCTCACCGCCGTCCGGCGAGAGTTGGGCGGCGGCCGTCCCGACGCCCGCGAGCAGCTTGTCCATCGGCAGCCGTACGCCGATGAGTCCGGTCGAGGCGACGGCCACCTCCCCGTCGGCGAGGCCGAGGAGTTCCGCGGTCCGCCGGGCGGTGGCACGGGTGTCCTGGTCGCCCTCGGGGCCCGTGCAGGCGTTGGCGCCGCCGGAGTTGAGGACGACCGCGGATATGTGGCCGTCCGCCAGTGCCTCGCGGGTCCACCGGACGGGAGCGGCCTGGACGCGGTTGGAGGTGAAGACACCGGCGGCGGCCGACCGCGGACCCTGGTTGACCACGAGGGCGAGGTCCGGACTGCCGTTCTGTTTGATCCCGGCGACGACGCCCGCCGCCGTGAACCCTTTCGCTGCGGTGACGCTCATGGTGCGACTCCGATCGTGGAAAGCCCCAGGTCCTCGGGGAACCCGAGGGCGACGTTCATGCTCTGGACGGCACCCCCCGCGGTGCCCTTGGTGAGGTTGTCGATGGCGCTGATCGCGATGATCCGGCCGGCCGAGGTGTCGAGGGCGACCTGGATCTGTGCCGCGTTCGACCCGTACACGGCGGACGTGGCGGGCCACTGCCCCTCGGGCAGCAGCTGGACGAACGGTTCGTCGTGCAGTGCCTTCTCGTACGCGGTCCGTACGTCGTCGGCGGTGACCCCCGGCTTCGCCTTCGCGCTGCAGGTGGCGAGGATGCCGCGGGGCATGGGCGCCAGGGTCGGGGTGAAGGAGACGGAGACCGGCTCCCCCGCGGCGGCGCTCAGGTTCTGCATCATTTCAGGGGTGTGCCGGTGTTCACCACCCACGCCGTACGGGCTCATCGACCCCATGACCTCGGAGCCGAGCAGGTGCGGCTTGGCGGCCTTGCCCGCGCCGGAGGTCCCGGAGGCTGCGACGACCACGGCCTCGCTCTCGGCGAGGTGGGCGGCGTACGCGGGGAACAGGGCGAGCGAGACGGCGGTCGGGTAGCAGCCGGGCACCGCGATCCGGTTCGTACGGCGCAACTCCGCGCGGGCTCCCGGCAGTTCGGGCAGGCCGTAGGGCCAGGTGCCGGCGTGCGGGGAGCCGTAGAAGCGCTCCCAGTCGCCGGCGCGGCGCAGCCGGAAGTCGGCTCCGCAGTCCACCACCAGGACGTCCGGGCCCAGTTCCGCGGCGACGGCCGCCGACTGGCCGTGCGGCAGGGCGAGGAACACGACGTCGTGTCCGGCCAGCACCTGTGTCGTCGTCGGCTCCAGCACCCGGCCGGCCAGCGGCGGCAGATGCGGCTGGAGACCGCCCAGCAGCTGCCCCGCGTTCGAGTTCCCCGTCAGGGCGCCGATCTCCACCTCGGGGTGCCCGAGTAGCAGGCGGAGAAGCTCACCTCCCGCATAACCGCTCGCTCCGGCTACGGCTGCTCGCACTGTCATGACCCCTCCCGGTTCGGCACGGATTGCCGTTGTAACCGGCGGCGGAGCGGCCCAACAAGGGGTTTCAGCATGTTCATGACAAGTAAGGGGGGTGAAAAAGGGGGACGGGGGCGGGGCGGCGACATCTGCGCGATGTCACCGCCCCGCCCCCGTCCCCGTTCACCGGCCGGCTCAGCCCACCAGCCGCAACGGCCCCCCGTACACCGCCTCGACATAGCCGAACCCCTCCGCCGGCAGATCGGGGGTGGCGTCGACCGTCTCCGCGTACTGGAGGCGTACGACCTCGTCGGGGACGCGGCGTTCCGGCGGGCGCCGGGCGTTGCGCTCCAGACAGGTCTCCAGCGGGGTGGTCAGGATGAGCGCGGCGGCCGGGACGCGGTGCCGGCCCGCGATGTCGAGCAGTTTCGCGCGCACCGCGCGGTCGGGGGCGTCCGCGTCGACGACCGTGGTCAGCCGGCGGGCCAGCCGCGCCTCCAGCACCTCCCCCAGGACGTGCACGGCCTCGCCGGTCGCGTCCTGGTCGACCGGGTCGTCACAGATCCGCTCCCGGAACTCGTCCAGTTCCAGCACCGCGCTCGGCGGCCAGGCTCCGGTGAGCGCGTTCTTGCCGCTGCCGGCCGCGCCCAGCAGCACGATCAGGACCGGGTCGGGCAGCACCGCGTCGGCCATGGCTCGTCTCCTCTCGGGTCTGGGTGGACGAGCCGGGTACCGCCCCGGGGAGCCCGTACATGACCGAACGGCCCGCTCCGGGCGGGCCGTCGATCGGGATGCGCATCGAGGTGCGCAAGGGGTACGGGGTGTACGGGAAGGTCCGAGGGAGGTGAACCCGGCCCCCACGACTGTCCGTCAAGGATCGTCCAAGGGCGGGCGTCCAGTCCAGAGTTGGCCGCGCGGGAGGGGGCGGAGGAGGGGGAGGCGGGGAGGAGAGGGGCGCGCGGGAGAGACGCCTGGAGAGGCGCGTGGAGAGGCGCGTGGAGAGGGGGCAGGGGAGGCCGGGAGGCGGGCAAGGGCCGCGCGGGGAGGCGCGGGGAGAGGGGGCAGGGGAGGCCGGGAGGCGGGCAAGGGCCGCGCGGGGAGGCGCGGGGAGGGGCCGGGCGGGAGTGCGGGGAGGGGCCGGGCGGGAGTGCGGGGGCCCGGTGGGGTCAGAGGCGGACCGGCAGGGAGACCAGGTGGATGCCGTCGCCCGGCATGGCCACGTACTCCAGGGCCTCGCGGTCCACGGCGAGGGTCAGGCCGTCGTTGCGGACGAACAGGATGTCCAGGACCACCTCGGCCTGGAGACGGGCGAGGGCGGCGCCGATGCAGAAGTGCGGGCCGTGTCCGAAGGCCATGTGGCCCACCCCGCGCCCGAGTTCACGGCCGATGTCGAGCTTGTCGGCGCCGTCCGGGAACTCCTGCGGGTCGTGGTTGACGCCGAGCAGCGCGGTCGTCACCGCCTCGCCCTGCCGGACGGGCATCCCCGCGAACTCCATGTCCTCGGTGGCGTACAGGGGGGCGCCGATCGGCACGGGCGTGGTGAAGCGGAGGAGTTCGGGGACCGCGCGGCCGGCCAGCAGCTCGGGCTCCTCGCGCAGCCGGGCGAGCTGGTCGGGGTGGTCGAGCAGGGCGAGGATCGCGTCCGCGATGAAGTGGGCGGGCGGCATGATCCCCGTGTTGATCAGCAGCAGGAAGATGGCGATGATCTCGGTCTCGCCGAAGTCGCCCTCCTCCTGGCTCACCCGGATCAGCTCGGAGATCAGGTCGTCCGAGGGCGCGGCGGTGCGCTCCTCGATGAGCTGCTTGCAGTGCTCGACCATGCCCTTGAGGGCCGGGATGAAGCGCTCCGGGTCGCCGGAGATGTAGTCGCGGATCCAGGCGCAGATGCGGGGCTGGTCGGCCGCGTCCACGCCGATGAGTTCGCAGACCCCGAAGCCGGCCAGCGGGTGGCTGAGGCTCTCCAGCAGGTCGGACTCGCCGCGGGCGGCCATCTCCGCGTACAGGTCCTCGGTGATCTTCTCGATCTTCGGGCGCAGGGCGTTGATACGGCGGGCCGTGAAGGCGCGGGTGATCAGGGTGCGCATCCGGGTGTGGTCCTCGCCGTCGGCGAGCACGAGGATGCCGAGGTAGTCGCGGTACTCCGCGGGGAGGCCGTACGCCTCGATCATCTGGTCGGCGATGCTCGGGCCGTCCTGGCCGGGGAGTTTGGCGCTGTCCCGGACGAACCGGGGGTCGGTGAGGGCCGCTTTGGCGTCCTCGTAGCGGGTGAGCAGCCAGACCGGGGTCTCGACGTCCGGGAGGGTGACGCGGACGAGGGGGGCCTGCTCGCGCAGGGCGGTGAAGCCGCCGGGGGTGCTGACGAACTTCGAGGTCAGGCTGAGGACTTCCTGCGACATGGTGTCTCCATCCATGGGACGTGGTGTCCGCCGACGGCCGGGCCGACCGGATGGCTTGAAACATACCGGGACAGCGGTATGTTTCCTATTGCGTTCAACTGTTCGGGGTTGGGGGTGGGGTGTGGGTGGACATGGGTGAGGGCCGCGCGGTGGGGGCGCGGCCCTCGGTGTGTTTTGCGGGAGAGCTCGGGGGGTGCGGTGCGTTGGCGGGTGCGGGTGCGTCGTGGTTGCTCGCGCAGTTCCCCGCGCCCCTAAAGGACACAGGCCCCTGCGGGCCTGAAAAGCATGGGGCGCAGCCCCTGTTTTTCAGGGGCGCGGGGAACTGCGCGAGAAGCCCCACTCACCCGCACCCGCCAAAGCGACCCGCACCCCCGAGCTATGACGCGCCCGGTCCCAGCTCCAGCGTGCAGGATCGGACGCCGCCGTCGTCGCGCACCAGTTCCGAGAGGTCCATTCCGATGGGGCGGAACCCCCGGTGGCGGAGCTGGTCCATGACCCCCTGCGCCGCCTCCGGCAGGATCACGTGGAGGCCGTCGCTGACCGCGTTCAGGCCCGGCGCCGAGCCGACCGCGTCGGCCTCGTCGACGAGGAGCGCGTCGGGGAAGAGACCGGCCAGAACATCCCGGCTGACCTCGGAGAACGCGGCGGGGCAGTACATGATCTCGTCGCCGTCCAGGACGGACAGCGCGGTGTCGAGACGACCGAAGCGGGGATCGGCCAGCTCCAGGCTGATCAGCGGCCGCCGGAAGTAGTCGAGCGCCTCCCGGTGCGCCTCGGGCGGGCTGCCCAGCCGACGCCCGGCGAGCAGCCAGCGACCGGTGGCCAGATGGTCCCGGGCCCCCTCGTTGGCGTACACCGCACCCCGCACCTCGGTGAACCCGTGCGCGCGGAACCAGTCCAGATACGCCGGCTCCCCCGCCGGACCGCCCCGCCGCGCCCCCAGCACCCGCCCGTCGACCACCGTCGCCGTCGCCGCCGCGCGGACCGCGTCCGGCAGTCCGGGCAGCGGTCCGATGAGGCGGACGTCGTGGCCGAGGGACAGGTAGAGGCTGTACAGGCGGCCCCACTGCATCAGGGCCCGCCGGGAGGTCAGGGGCGCGGAGGTCCGGTCGGTCCAGGGCCGGTCGGCCTCCACCGCGTCGAACGGGTACGGCTGGCACATCAGATACCGGCGGCGGGTGGCGGTGCGCTCCCCGCGGCGCCGCGCCGCCGGCCGGAGGGGTGTCCGGCGGCGCGACGTCACACGAGGGCGGGGAAGGACGCCCTCGCGGCGGGCGCTCATACGGCGGCCATGGCCTCGCGGAGGCTCTTGGGCCGCAGGTCGGTCCAGTGCCGCTCGATGTACTCCAGGCACTCCGGCCGGCCCGCCTCGCCGAACACCGCCCGCCAGCCCGCCGGGACCGGGGCGAAGGCCGGCCACAGCGAGTGCTGCTCCTCGTCGTTGACGAGGACGTGGAACGTGCCGTTGGCGTCGTCGAACGGATTGGTGCTCATCTCGGGTTCAACTCCCTTGGTTCGTGAAGTGGTTGACTGATCAGCCGATGCTCGAACCGGCCGGGGCGTGCTGGCGGGCCGCCAGGTCCATCGCGATGGCGTCGGCTATCTCGCCGCTGCGGATGGCGATGTTGGACAGCAGCGCGGAGGCGAGGCCGTGGGTGTGCTCGGTGCCGCCCTGGAGGTAGATGCCGACGTTGAGGTCCGGCGAGGTGACGAGGCGGTAGTCGCGTTCGACCCGCAGCCGGCCCTGCTCGTCGCGCAGGCAGTGCGCCGCCAGCTCGCCCAGCAGCGGCGTCGGGTCCATGGCGTCGTAGCCCGTGGCGAAGACGATCGCGTCGACGTCGAGGCCGTACGTGGAGTCGTCCCGGACGGAGTGCATCGTGAGCCGGGCCCCGTCGGTGGTCTGTTCGACGGTCTGGACCCGGGAGAGGTTGAGCAGGTGCAGGCGCTTGATCCGGGCGACCTCGTCGTCGTACGCGCGCTGGTAGAGGTCGCGGATGACCTCGTCGTCGGCGACGCCGTAGTTGGTGTTGCGGTGGTAGCGCCAGAACGACTCCCGGGTGCGGTCGGTGCCGCCGTAGTAGTCGTCGACGGCGTCGGCGTCGAAGATGCGGTTGGCGTAGGGGGTGTCGTCGGCGATCGAGTAGCCGTACGACGGCATGATCGCGTAGACCTCGGCGTGCGGGACGGTGTCGTAGACGTACCGGGTGATCTCGGCGGCGCTCTGGCCGGCGCCGACGACGGCGAAGCGGCGGACGCGGTCCTTGTCGAGGGTGTTGAAGCGGCCGAGGAACTCGGAGCTGTGCCAGACGCGGGCGCCGCGGTCGATGCCGGTGGGCATCGTGGGGACCAGGCCGGTGGAGACGACCAGGTTGCGGGCCTCGACGAGACGGGTGCCGCCGCGCGGGCCGTTGTCCCGTACCTCGACGCGCACGGTGTCGACGGGGCCGCCGGTGTGCCCCTCGGGAAGGTGGACCGCGCTCACCTCGCTGTTGTAGGTGACGCGGTCCGAGAAACTCGATTCCGCCCAGTCGAGATAGTCGTGGAATTCGTTCCGGGTGGGGAAGAAGTCCTGGTTGTTCACGAACTGGGCGAGGCGGCCCGCAGCGTGCAGATAGGCGATGAAACTCCACTGGGAGGCCGGGTTGCGGAAGGTCGCCAGGTCCTTCAGGAAGGAGATCTGCATCTTCGTGTCGGGCAGCAGCATGTTGCGGTGCCAGCCGAGGGAGGGCTGCTTCTCGAAGAACGCCGCGGTGAGCGGGTTCTCGTCCTTTCCGCGCTGCTCCTCGAGAGCGATGGCGAGCGACAGGTTGGACGGCCCGAATCCTATTCCCACGACCTCGAACGCTTCGGTGTGAGCTTCCATGAATTCTCCCGCAAGTGGTGTGCTGGAAAGGTACGTTGCGTCTTTTTGGGGCGTCAACGACGGTGGCGGTCGGACAGTTGAACTCAGTGGTGGACCGGGCAGCCCTTGATCGTGCCCGTCTTCTCCATGCGGTCCATGAGGCCGGCCGTCTCGCGGTACTGGGTGGAGTCGCGGAGGGCGAAGTCCTCGCGGACCCGGTCGCGGATCTCCTCGTCCTGTTCCTGGCTGAGCTTGAACATCCCCTCCGCGCCGGTGATCTCGACACGGAAAGCGCCCACCGCGGGCAGGATCGTCGCGAAGTAGTCGATGGACCGGGACATGTCCCAGGCCTTGGCGGCGCCGAAATCGCGCTCGTAGGCCTTCACGGTGTCCTTGCAGACCTCCAGCGAGTCCTCGCCGGGGGCGGCGGCCTCGATCTTGTGGAAGACGCCGTGGACATGGACGGAGGTGAAGTCCCAGGTGGGTGCGGCGGGGGTGATGTCGTACACCGTGGGCGACACATAGGCGTGCGGGCCGGTGAACGTGATGAGCACGGGGGTGCCGGTCTCCAGGGCCGTCCAGTGGGGGTTCTCCCGGTTCATGTGGCCGATGAGCCGGCCGCCGGCCAGGTTCTCGGTCCACTCGCCGGTCCACTCCGGGTCGCGGAGCACGGGGAGGTGGGTGGCGTACGGGTCGGCGTCGGCGGGGCCGTTGGAGACCAGCAGGGCGAAGGGGTTGAGGCGGATCAGCTCGGTCATCCACGAGCCGTCCGGCTCCCGGTACGGATCGGGAACGAACATTCTCGGACCTACCAATTCTCGGCGCTTCGGAGGGTTTTCCGTCCTCCGCTTCGGAAGGCGCTTCGGAGGGTTTTTCCGTCCCCGGGGCATTCCTTGTGGGTTCGCCCCGGGGACGGGTTCGCGGGGCCGGTGGGTGGGGGCCCCGCGAAGGGGTCAGGACGGTTTGCCGTCCCGGGCCTTGTCGAGCTCGTCGAGCTTGTGGCCGATGACTTCCGCCATTCCGGCGGCGTGCGCCGGAAGGCACATCTCGTGGTGGGTGCTGTGCACGTCGTACGCGGTCAGTTCACCGGTGACGTACGGCGTCCACTGGTCCGTGTAGGGCGCCTCGGGGTTCAGCGTCGCGTTGAAGAAGAGGACGTCGCCGTCGTAGACCGACGGGGTGTGCCTCTTCAGCAGCTCGACATGGTGGACCACGAGCGCGGACGACTTCTCCAGGAGGTCTTCCTGGTCCGCCCCGCCGAATTCGCCGAGGAGTTCGCGCACCTGGGACAGTTCGAGATCCGGGTTGTTCGCGAAGTGACCGCCCGGGGCCGCGTCGAGCAGGCCGAGAAGGGCGACTTCATGTCCCCTGCGCTGGAGTTCCGCGGCCATCGCGTGGACGACCGCCCCGCCGAAGGACCAGCCGATGAGGTGATACGGCCCTTCGTTCTGAAGAGAGACTATCTCGTCCACGTATTCCGTCACCAGGGATTCCAGCGAATCCGGCAGTGAATTCGCTTGGGCCGTCGGTGAATTCGACGCCGCGGAATTCCCGTTCGCCGGCGCGGACCACGCGGGCGACTGGATGCCGTACGCCGGCCGGTCGGCGGGGAGGTGGCCCGCGAAGGACAGGTAGGGCCAGGCGAGTCCGCCGGTGAGGTGGACGAACCACAGGGGTTCGCGGTCGCCGTCGGCCTTGACGGTCAGGACGCGGGCGAACGGGTCGGTGTCCTCCCGTACGGTCCGGGTGCCGTACGCGGCGAGCCTCGCCACCGTGGGCGCCTGGAACACCGCCCGCATGGGCAGCGCGGGGTCCAGTTCCCTGCGGACGCGGCTGACGAGCCGGGCCGCGAGGAGCGAGTGGCCGCCGAGGGCGAAGAAGTCGTCGTCGACGCCGACCTTCTCCAGGCCGAGGACCTCCGCGAAGAGGGCCGCGAGGGTCTCCTCCCGGGCCGTGCGGGGCGCCCGGTAGGCCTCGCCGGTGAACTCCGGTTCGGGCAGCGCCCGGTGGTCGAGTTTGCCGTTCGGGGCGAGCGGCAGCCGGTCGAGGTGGACGAAGGCGGCGGGGACCATGAACTCCGGCAGCCGCCCGGCGGTGTACGCGGACAGTTCGTCGGTGTCGGGTTCGGTGCCGGGTGCGGCCACGACGTAGGCGACGAGCCGTTTGTCGTTGCCGTGGGGCCGGGCGACGACCGCCGCCCGGTCGACGGCCGGGTGGGCCGTCAGGGCCGCCTCCACCTCGCCCGGCTCCACGCGGAAGCCGCGCACCTTGACCTGGACGTCACCGCGGCCGGCGTACTCCAGTTGCCCGTCGGCGTTCCAGCGGGCCAGGTCGCCCGTGCGGTACATCCGGGAGCCGGGCGGGCCGAACGGGTCGGCCACGAAGCGGTCGGCGGTCAGGTCGGGTCGCCCCCGGTAGCCGCGGGCGATGCTGCCGGCGACGTACAGCTCCCCCACCGCGCCCGGTGGCACGGGCGTGAGGCCCGAACCGAGCACGTAGGCCCGCATGTTGGCGAGCGGGGCGCCGATCGGGGCGCTGGCCGTGCTCGCCCCACCCGTGTCCCCGACCGGGGCGACGGTCGCGTAGAAGCTCTCCGTCTGGCCGTACGCGTTGACCACGCGCACCCCGGGGAAGGCCTCGCGCACCCGGCGCAGGAGTCCGGCCGTGAGGGCCTCGCCGGCGAAGACCAGCGTGTCCACGGAGGTGGTGCCGGCGAGCTGGTCGACGAGTTCGGCGAAGACGGACGGGACCGTGCTGATGACGGAGCCCTGCCAGCCGTCCCGCTCCCCCAGGGCGAGCACGTCGCGGACGATCTCGACGGTGCCGCCGTGGGCGAGCGTGGTGAACAGTTCGAACACCGAGACGTCGAAGTTGACCGAGGTGCCGGCGAGCATCCGGCGTCCGGGGGCCATGCCCACCGGACCGGCCAGCCGCAGTACGCCGTTGACCACGTTGGCGTGGGTGATCGCGACGCCCTTCGGGGTGCCCGTGGAGCCGGAGGTGTACATCACGTAGGCGAGGTTCTGCGGGCCCGTCGGGCGGCCGAGGTCGGTGTCGTCGGCCGGCAGGACCAGCTCGTCGACGTACAGCTTCGGCACGGTCGTCGGGGGCAGGACGGAGAGGGTCGCGGAGTCGGTGAGGACCAGCTGGGGCCGGGCCTCGCCGAGGATGTACTCCAGGCGGTGGCTCGGGTACTTGGGGTCGATCGGCAGATAGGCGCCGCCCGCCTTCAGCACCGCCAGCAGGGAGACCGCCAGGCCGGCGGTGCGGGGCAGGGCCACCGCGACGACCGTCTCCGGGCCGATGCCGTGGGCGACGAGTTCCCGGGCGAGCCGGTTGGCCGCCGCGTTCAGCTCCGCGTACGTGAGCGTCGTGTCGCCGTCCTCGACGGCGGGCGCGTCCGGGGTGCGGGCCGTCTGGCGTTCGACCAGGGCGGCGACGGTGGTCGCGGGGGTGTCCGCGGCCGTACCGCTCAGTCCGGCCAGCCTCTCGTGCTCGGCCGGTTCGAGGAGGTCCAGGCGGCCGACCGGCACCGACGGGTCGGCCGCGATCTGCCGCAGGATCCGCACGAGCCGCCCGCCCAGCGTCTCGACGGTCTCCCGGTCGAAGACGCCCTGCTGGTACTGGAGGACGAGTTGGAGGTGCGGGTCGGCGGCGGCCATCACCGTCAGCGGGTAGTGCGTGCCGGAGAAGGGGCGGATGCCGGTGAAGGCGATCCCGGCCGCGCTGTTGGCGGAGTCGATGCCCTCCTTGTCCACCGGGAAGGACTCGAAGACCACGAGGGTGTCGAAGAGCGTGCTCAGACCGGTGGTGCGGTGGATCTCGCTGAGCCCGTGGTGATGGTGGTCGAGCAGCTTGGCCTGGCGGCGCTGGAGGCCGGTGAGCAGGTCGGCGAGGGTGTCGCCGGGGCCGTGTTCGACCCGGACGGGCAGGGTGTTGATGAAGAGCCCGACCATCGAGTCGACGTCCGTCACCGTCGGCGGCCGGCCGGAGACGGTCGCGCCGAAGACGACGTCCTGGCGGTTCGTCGACCGGCTCAGCAGCACCGCCCAGGCGCCCTGGACGAGCGTGTTGACGGTGACACCGAGTTCGGCGGCGCGGCGGTTGAGGGCGCGGGCCTCGTCCAGCGGGAGCCGTATGTCGAGCTGGCCGACGCCGGCGGCTTCGCCGTGGTCGCCGCCGCCGTGGTCGCCGCCGTCCGTGGCGTGCGGGGCGAGGAGGGTGGGTTCGGTGACGCCGTCCAGTTCCGCCGCCCAGGCGCGGGCGGTCTCGGTCTCGTCCTGCCGGGACAGCCAGGTGAGGAAGTCCTTGAAGCCGCGGGTGCGGGGCAGGACGGCCGGGTCGCCGGCGGAGCCGTACAGGTGGAGCAGGTCCTGCATGAGGATCGGGAAGGACCAGCCGTCGAACAGTACGTGGTGGGCCGTGAGGACCAGTTCGGAGCGGTCGTCGGTCATCCGGACCAGCGACAGCCGCAGCAGCGGTGGGGCGGCCGGGTCGAAGTGGGCGGTGTGGTCCTCGGCGAGGAACCGCTCGAAGGCCTCCTCCCGCTCGGGCTCCGGGAGTTCGCGCAGGTCGACCTCCCGCCAGGGGAGGCGTACGCCGTCCACGACCGCCTGGACCTGTTGCCCGGCCGAGTCCGTCACGAACGCGACCCGCAGGTTCGGGTGGCGGTCCAGGACGGCCTGGCCCGCGGCCCGCATCCGCTCCGGGTCCACGCGGCCGGAGACATGGAACGCGATCTGCATCTGGTAGGCGTCATGGGCGGCGCCGTCGTCCAGGAGGGACTGGAAGAGCAGGCCGGACTGGAGTGCGGTCAGCGGCCAGACGTCGGTGAGGCCGGGGTACGTCCGCTCCCAGAGTTCGATGTCCTGCTGGGTGACCTGGACGAGGGGGAGGTCGGAGGGGGTGAGGCCGCCGGCTTCCGGGTTCTCGGTGACGTGGGTGGTGATCGCGTGCAGGGCGTCCGACCAGAGGGCCATGAGGTCCTGGACCTCGGTGCGGGTGAGGATGCCTGTGGGGAAGCCGACGTTGGCGTCCAGTTGGGCGCCTAGTTCGGTGTCTATGACCGCCGAGTTGATCTCGATGGTGGTCATGGCGGACATCTCGCCGAGGTCGGCGGTCAGGCCTTCGGCGGGGAGTTGGGTCCAGCCTAGGCCCCTGAGTTCTTCGGGCATGTCGGCTGTGGAGAAGCGGCCCAGGTAGTTGAAACCGATCTGGCCGGCCGTCTGTTGGGTGCCGGTTGTTCGTGGCTGGTCGCGCAGTTCCCCGCGCCCCTGACGGGGCGCCAGCTCGGGCCTTGTTTCCTCGTTCAGGTAACGCAGCAGGCCGTAGCCCAGGCCCTTGTCCGGGATCGCTAGCAGTTGCTCCTTGATGGCCTTGACCACTGCGCCTGTTGCCTCGCCTCCCTCGAAGGCCTCGTCCAGGTCGTGGCCCGTGGTGTCCAGGCGGACCGGGTACATGCTGGTGAACCAGCCGACCGTGGAGGAGAGGTCCGCGCCGGGGACGATGTCCTGTTCGCGGCCGTGGCCTTCGAGGCGGACCAGGGTGGACGGTTCGTCCAGGCCCCTGCCCCGGCGCCACCGGGCGACGGCGAGGGCGAGGGCGGCGAGGAGGCCGTCGTTGACGCCGCCGTGGAACGCGGCCGGGACCTTGGTGAGCAGGGCCTCGGTGACCGCGACCGGGAGGCGGACGGAGAGGTGGTCGAGGGTGGAGCGGGTGTCCAGCGCCGGGTCGAGGGGGCGTGCGCCCAGGTCGGGGTCGGGGCCGTCGAGGATGCCCCGCCACAGCTCCAGCTCGGCCGTCCGCTCGGGTGAGTTGGCCTCCTCGATCAGGGCGTGCGTCCAGCGGCGTACGGAGGTGCCGACGGCCGGGAGTTCCGCGGTGCCGTCCGCGTCGACCTGCTTCCAGGCCTCGGCGAGGTCGGGGAGCAGGATGCGCCAGGAGACGCCGTCGACGACCAGGTGGTGCAGGGCGATGAGGAGGCGGCCCGGGATCGCGGGGTCGGCCGGGTCGAACCATACGAACTGGGCCATGATTCCGGCGGCCGGGTCCAACCGGCCCGTCGCCTCGTCGAGTTCGGCGGCCGCCGTGCGGAGCCACTGCTCGTCCCAGGTCCCGTCGCACGCGACCCGGCGGATCAGCGAGGCCGTGTCGGTGGACCCGGTGGGGCCGACCTCCAGGCTCTCCCCGGTCAGCCGTGACCTGAGCAGGTCATGCCGGTCGAAGACCGCGTCCAGGGTGGCGGTGAGGCCGGCCCGGTCGATGCCGAGGGGCAGTTCCAGCGGGAGGGACATGGAGAAGCGGTCGAAGTCGCCGCCCAGTTCCAGCATGTACCGGGCGACCGGGAGCAGCGGGAGGGTGCCGGTGCCGCCGCCCTCGAACTCCTCCAGGAGTTCGGCGGTGCCGGTGGTGCGGGCGACCAGGGCGAGTTCGGCGACCGTGCGGTGTTCGAAGATCTCGCGCGGGGTGACCTCGACGCCCTGGGCGCGGGCCCGGGTGACGACCTGGATGGAGCGGATGGAGTCGCCGCCGACGGCGAAGAAGTCGTCGTCGACCCCGACGCGGGCGTGGCCCAGGACGTCGGCGTACACACCGGCGAGGATCTCCTCCTCGGCGGTCCGGGGCGCCCGGTACTCACCGCCGGTGAACTCCGGTTCGGGCAGGGCCCTGGTGTCGAGCTTGCCGTTCGGGGCGAGCGGCAGCCGCTCGATGACCACGAAGGCGGCCGGGACCATGAACTCCGGCAGCCGTTCGGCGACGAAGGAGCGCAGGTCGCGGGTGGTGAGCCCGGCGGTGAGGTCGAAGTCGGTGTCCCCGAGGCCCTGGGCGCCGCCGGGGCCGGAGCCCGCGTCCACGGGGACCACGTAGCCGACGAGCTGCTTGCTGGTGCCGTGCTCGCGCACGACGACGGCCGCGCGGTCGACGCCGGGGTGCGCGGTGATCGCGGCCTCGACCTCGCCGGGTTCGATGCGGAAGCCCCGCACCTTGACCTGGGAGTCGGCCCGGCCGGCGTACTCCAGCTGCCCGTCGGCGTTCCAGCGGGCCAGGTCGCCCGTGCGGTACATCCGGGAGCCGGGCGGGCCGAACGGGTCGGCCACGAACCGCTCGGCGGTCAGGTCGGGGCGGCCCCGGTAGCCGCGGGCGATGTCGCCGGCGATGTACAGCTCGCCGGTGACGCCGACGGGGGCCGGGGTGAAGCCGGGGCCGAGGACGTAGGCCCGCATGTTGCCGAGCGGGGTGCCGAGGGGTGCGCTGCCGGTGCCGCCGCCGGAGCCGTCGGCGGTGAAGGTGGTGGCGTAGAACGACTCGGTCTGGCCGTAGGCGTTGATGACGCGGACGCCCGGGATCCGCTCGCGCATCCGCTCCACCAGGGTGGTGGGCAGGGCCTCGCCGGCGAAGACGACGGTCTCCACGGTGAGCCGGTCGGCGAGCTGGTCGAGGAGTTCGGTGAAGGCCGACGGCACGGTGGAGATCATCGTGCCGTTCCAGGTGTCGCGTTCGCCGAGGACGAGGACGTCCCGGACGATCTCGGCGCTGCCGCCGACGCTCAGTGTGGTGAACAGTTCGAACACCGAGACGTCGAAGTTGACCGAGGTACCCGCGAGGATGCGTGAGCCCTTGCGGACGCCGGTCCTCGGGATGAGCCGCAGGACGCCGTTGACGACGGTGTGGTGGCTGAGGGAGACGCCCTTGGGCACACCGGTCGAGCCCGAGGTGTACATGACGTACGCCAGGTTCTGCGGGTGGGCGGTGACCGGCAGGTTGTCGGGCGAGCGGTCGGTGAGGTCCAGGTCGTCGACGTAGAGCTTCGGGACGTCCGTCTCCGGGAGTACGGAGACCGTCTCGGAGTCGGTCAGGACGAGGGTGGGGGCTCCCTCCGTGAGGATGTGGTCGAGGCGGTGGCTCGGGTACTTGGGGTCGATGGGGAGGTAGGCGCCGCCCGCCTTCAGGACGGCGAGGAGGGCGACCGGCAGTTCGGCGGTGCGCGGCAGGGCCACCGCGACCAGGGTCTCGGGGCCGACGCCGTGGGCGGCCAGCTCGCGGGCGAGCCGGTTGGCGCGGGCGTTCAGCTCCCAGTACGCGAGGGTCGTGTCGCCGGAGACGATGGCGACCGCGTCCGGGGTGGCCGCGACCTGCTTCTCGACGAGTTCGGTGAGCGTGACCCGCGGGGTCGGCTCGGCGGTGTCGTTGAGGCGGTGCAGGACCCTGTCGCGCTCGGCCTCGTCGAGGAGGTCCACCGCGCCGACGCGGGCCGCCGGGGCGGCGACGAGCTGGCGCAGCACCCGGACGAAGCGGTCGGCGATCCGCTCGGCCGTCTCGCGGTCGAAGAGGTCGGTGGCGAACTCCAGCAGGCCCTCGACCTCGCGTCCGTCCGGGCCGGTGACCTCGGTGAGGTTGAAGAACAGGTCGAACTTGGCGGTGCCGGTGGGCGTCGGGACGTAGGCGACGGTCAGGCCCGGCAGGTCGAAGTCGGCCTGCGCGAAGTTCTGCCAGGCGAACATCACCTGGAACAGCGGGTGGTAGGCCGTGGACCGCTCGGGGTTGAGCAGTTCCACCAGCCGCTCGAAGGGCGCGTCCTGGTTGGCGTACGCGGCCAAGGCCTTGTCGCGGACCTGGGCGATCAGTTCCTCGAAGGTGGGGTCGGCGGAGAGTTCGGCGCGCAGCACCCAGGTGTTGACGAAGAACCCGACCTGGTCGGCGAGGGCCTCGTCGGTGCGGCCGGCGATCGGGGAGCCGATCGGGATGTCGTCGCCGCCGCCGAGCTGGTGCAGGAGCACGGCCAGCACCGACTGCATGATCATGGACACGGTCACGTCGTGCTCGCGGGCCAGCTTCTCCACGGCGACCAGCAGGTCGTCGTCGATCGAGAAGTCCAGCATCTCGCCCCGGTAGCTCGCCTTCGGCGGGCGCGGCCGGTCGACGGGCAGCCGCAGCGGCTGCGGTACGGCGGCCAACTCGCGTCGCCAGTACGCCGACTGGGCGGCCAGCGGGCTGTCCGGGTCGGTGGCGTCGCCGAGCAGGTCCCGCTGCCAGAGCGTGTAGTCGGCGTACTGGACCGGGAGTTCGGCGAACTCGGGGGCCAGGCCCTCGCGGCGGGCCGCGTACGCGGTGGAGATGTCCCTGATCAGCGGGGCCATGGACTCGCCGTCACCGGCGATGTGGTGGATGAGCAGGGTCAGGACGTGCTCGCCCGGCCCGCAGCGCAGCACGCCGGCCCGGACGGGGATGTCGGCGGCCAGGTCGAAGTGGTGGCCCGCCGCCCGTTCCACGGCGGCCGGCACCTCGTCCGGCGCCACCTCGACGACGGGCACGGGCAGGGTGAACTCGCCCGGTTTCAGGACGACTTGGTACGCCGTCCCGTCCTCGGCCGCCCGGTACACGGTCCGCAGGCTCTCGTGCCGGGTCACGACGTCCCGGATCGCCTCGGCCAGCGCCTCGGTGTCCAGGTCGCCGGTGAGCCGCAGCGCCATCGGGATGTTGTACGTCGCCGAGGGGCCCTCGAAGCGGTCGATGAACCACAGCCGGCGCTGGGCGAACGACAGCGGCAGCCGCTCGGGGCGTTCACGGACCCGCCGCAGCGGGGTGCGGACGGTGTCGCCGGAGGAGAGCCGGGCGGTGAGTTCGGCGACCGTCGGGGAGCCGAAGACCACCTTGATCGGGATCTCCACGCGCAGTTCGGTGCGGATACGGCTGATCAGCCGGGTGGCGAGCAGCGAGTGGCCGCCCAGGTCGAAGAAGTTGTCGTCGATGCCGACCTCGTGCACCCCGAGGACCTCCCCGTACAGCCGGGCGAGGATCTCCTCCCGCTTGGTGCGCGGCGCGCGGTAGGGCACCCCGGCGAACTCGGGCGCGGGCAGCGCGGCCCGGTCGAGCTTGCCGTTGGGCATCAGCGGCAGCCGGTCGAGGACCACATAGGCGGCCGGGACCATGAACTCGGGCAGGGCGCGGGCCGCGAAGGCCGCCAGCTCCTCGGTGTCCACCTGGTCCGTGGCCGTCCCGGAAGCGGGCACGACGTACGCCACGAGGACCTTGCCGGCGTTGGTGCCGCGCCCCTCGCGGGCGATCACCGCGGTCTGGCCGACGCCCGGGTGGGTGGCGAGGGCGGCCTCGACCTCGCCGGGCTCGATCCGGAAGCCGCGCACCTTGACCTGGACGTCACCGCGGCCGACGTACTCGATCTGCCCGTCGGCGTTCCAGCGGGCCAGGTCGCCCGTGCGGTACATCCGGGAGCCGGGCTCGCCGAACGGGTCGGCCACGAAACGGTCGGCGGTCAGGTCCGGGCGGCCCCGGTAGCCCCGGGCGAGGTTCCCGGCGACGTACAGCTCGCCCACCGCGCCCGGCGGGACGGGCGTGAGGCCCGAACCGAGCACGTACGCCCGCATGTTGGGCAGCGGGGTGCCGACGGGCGCGCCGCCCGTGCCGTCCCAGCCGGCCGCGTCGAACGTGGTCGCGTAGAAGCTCTCCGTCTGTCCGTAGGCGTTGACGACGCGGACGCCGGGGAAGGCCTCGCGGACCCGGGAGACCAGGGCCGAGGGCAGGGCCTCGCCGGCGAAGACGACCGTCTCCATGGCGGTCCGGTCGGCGATCTGGTCGAGGAGTTCCGCGAAGGCGGACGGGACGGTGCTGATGACCGTGCCGTCCCAGTGGTCGCGTTCGCCGAGGACCAGGACGTCCCGGACGATCTCCGCCGTGCCGCCGTGGACGAGCGTGGTGAACAGCTCGAACGCGGAGACGTCGAAGTTGATCGAGGTCCCGGCCAGCACCTTCGAGCCCGCCCGGATGCCCAGGCGGTCGGCGAGCCCGTGGACGCCGTTGACCAGCGCGGAGTGGGTGATCGCGACGCCCTTGGGGGTGCCGGAGGAGCCGGAGGTGTACATCACGTAGGCGAGGTTGCCCGGGTGGACGGTGACGCCGGGGGCCGTCGTGGGCCCGGTCGTGAGGTCGAGTTCGTCGAGGTACAGCGTCGGCGCGTCCGTCTCCGGCAGCACGGCCGCCGTCCCGGAGTCGGTCAGGACCAGGGTCGGCCGGGCCTCGCCGAGGATGTACTCCAGGCGGTGGCTCGGGTACTTGGGGTCGATCGGCAGATAGGCGCCGCCCGCCTTCAGCACCGCCAGCAGGGCGACCGCCAGTTCGGGCGTGCGCGGCAGGGAGACGGCGACGACCGTCTCCGGGCCCACCCCCCGCTCGGCGAGGACATGGGCCAGCCGGTTTGCACGGGCGTCGAGCCGCTCGTACGTCATGCGCGCGCCCTCGAAGAGGAGCGCGACCGCGTCCGGGGCGGCGGCGGCCCGCTGCTCGAAGAGCCGGGTGACGGTGGTCTCCGGGGTGGGCGCGGTGGAGCCGCTCAGCTCCAGCAGCCGCTCGTGCTCGGCCGGTTCCAGGAGGTCGACCAGGCCGATCGGCAGCGTCGGGTCGTCCGCCAACTGCCGCAGGACGAGGGCGAGTCGGGCCGCGAACGCCTCGACGGTCGCCCGGTCGAGGACGTGCTCCTGGAACTGCAGGGCGAGCCGCAGATGCGGGTCCGCGTCCGCCATGACGGTGAGCGGGTAGTGGGTGCCCGTGGAGGGGCGGATGGTGGTGAAGGCGATCCCGGCCGCCGCGTTGGCCTCGTCGAGGCCGGCCCGGTCGACGGGGTAGGACTCGAAGACGACCAGGGTGTCGAAGAGGGTGCTGAGTCCGGTGGTCCGCTGGATCTCGCCCAGGCCCCGGTGGTGGTGGTCGAGCAGCGCGGCCTGCCGCCGCTGGAGCCGGGTCAGCACGTCGGCGAGGGAGTCGCCAGGGGCGTACTCGACGCGGACGGGCAGGGTGTTGATGAACAGGCCGACCATCGAGTCGACGTCCGGGACCGCGTGGGGCCGGCCGGAGACGGTCGCGCCGAAGACGACGTCCTGCCGTCCGGTGAGCCGGCCCAGGAGGACCGCCCAGGCGCCCTGCACCAGGGTGTTGACGGTGACGCCCAGCTCGGCGGCGCGCCGGGTGAGCGCGCGGACCTCGTCGAGCGGCAGCGGGACGTCGACCGAGCCGATGCCGTGGCTGCCGGTCGCCGGGGCGCCGCCCCGCACCAGCAGGGTGGGCTCCTCGACGCCCTCCAGCTCCCGGGCCCAGGCCTGTGCGGACGCCTCGTGGTCTTGGCGGGCGAGCCAGCCGAGGAAGTCCTTGAAGCCGCGGACCCTCGGCAGGACGGCGGGGTCGCCGCCGGAGCCGTACAGGTGGAGGAGGTCCTTCATCAGGTGGGGGAAGGACCAGCCGTCGAAGAGGACGTGGTTGGCGGTGAGGACCAGCTCGGAGGTCTCGCCGGTCATCCGGACCAGGGTCATGCGCAGCATCGGCGGGACGGCCGGGTCGAAGGCCGCGGCATGGTCCTCGGCGAGGAAGCGTTCGAAGGCCTCGTCCCGTTCGGCCTCGGGGAGGGGGGTCAGGTCGATCTCCCGCCACGGGAGATCGACGCCGTCGATCACCGCCTGGACCTGGCGGCCGGAGGAGTCGGTGACGAACGCGGCCCGCAGGTTCGGGTGCCGGTCCAGGAGCGCCTGGCCCGCCGTGCGCATGCGGTCCGCGTCGACCTGGCCGGTGACGTGGAACGACATCTGCATCTGGTAGGCGTCCCAGGAGCCGTCGTTCAGCATCGTGTGGAACAGCAGGCCGGACTGGAGTGCGGTGAGCGGCCAGACGTCGGCGAGACCCGGGTACGACTGCTCCCAGCGTTCGATGTCCTGCTGGGTGACCTGGACGAGGGGGAGGTCGGAGGGGGTGAGGCCGCCGGCGTTCTCGTGGGCGGTGTGCTGGGCCAGGGCCTCCAGGGCCGCGAACCAGAGGGCGACCAGTTCTTCCACGTCCTCCTTGGCGAAGAGGGTGGCGGGGAAGCCGATGCTGGCGTCCAGTTGGGCGCCGTTTTCTGTGTCGATGACCAGGGAGTTGATCTCCAGGGCGGACATGGCGGGCATGTCGGCGTCCAGGGGGGCGGAGAGTTCGGAGAGTTGGGTGAAGCCGAGGCCGCGGAGGTTTTCGGGCATGTCGGCTGTGGAGAAGCGGCCTAGGTAGTTGAAACCGATCTGGCCTGCCGTCTGTTGGGTGCGGGCTGATTGTGGCTGGTCGCGCAGTTCCCCGCGCCCCTTCGGGGCGCTCTCGTTCAGGTAACGCAGCAAGCCGTAGCCCAAACCCTTGTCCGGGATCGACAGCAGTTGCTCCTTGATGGCCTTGACCGCGCCGCCGACGGCTGCGCCGCCCGCGAAGGCCTCGTCCAAGTCGATGCCCGCCACATCCAGCCGGACCGGGAACAGGCTGGTGAACCAGCCGATCGTGGAGGAGAGGTCGGCGCCGGGGACGGTGTCCTGTTCGCGGCCGTGGCCCTCCAGTTTGAGGAGGGTCGAGGGCTCGTAGACGCCGCGGGCGCGCCGCCACTTGGCGACGGCGAGGGCGAGGGCGGCGAGGAGGCCGTCGTTGACGCCGCCGTGGAACGCGGCCGGGACCCTGGTGAGCAGGGCCTCGGTGGTGTCGGCGGGGAGCTGGACGCGGACGAAGTCCAGGGAGCCCCGGGTGTCGACGGCCGGGTCCAGCGGGCGGCGGCCGAGGAGCGGGTCGGGGCCGTCGAGGATCCGCTTCCACAGGCCCAGCTCGGTCTGCCGCTCGGGCGAGTTGGCCTCCTCGATCAGGGCGTGCGTCCAGCGGCGTACGGAGGTGCCGGTGGCCGGCAGCTTCGCGCGTCCCGTGTCGCGGACCTGCTGCCAGGCGGCGGCGAGGTCGGGGAGCAGGATGCGCCAGGAGACGCCGTCGACGACCAGGTGGTGGAGGGCGAGGACGAGCCGCCCGGGGGTTCCGGAGTCGGCCGGGTCGAACCACACGAACTGGGCCATGATCCCGGCGGCCGGGTCCAGCCGGCCGGTCGCGGCGTCGAGTTCGGCGGCCACCCGGGCGTCGCAGGTCTCGTCCCACACGCCGTCGTAGCCGACCCGGCGCAGCAGCGGGCCCGCGTCCACCGTGCCCGGCGCGGGCACCGAGAGGCGGTGGCCGTCGAGGCGGGCGCGGAGCACGTCGTGCCGGTCGAGGACGGCGTTCAGGGTGGCGACGAGTCCGGCGCGGTCGATACCGACGGGCAGTTCGGCGAGGACGGCCATCGAGAAGCGGTCGTGGGAGCCGCCGAGTTCGAGCATGTACTCGGCGATCGGCAGCAGCGGGAACGTGCCGGTGCCGCCGCCCTCGTACTCCTCCAGGACGACGGAGGCCGCTGACTGTTCGGTGACGACGGACGCCAGCTCCGCCGCCGTACGGTGCTCGAAGATCTGCCGGGGGGTGACCTCGACGCCCTGGGCGCGGGCGCGGGAGACGACCTGGATGGAGCGGATGGAGTCGCCGCCGACCGCGAAGAAGTCGTCGTCGACGCCGACCCGTTCGAGGCCCAGCACCTCGGCGTACACCTCGGCGAGGATCCGCTCGCGCTCGTTGCCGGGCGCCCGGTACTCCCCTCCGGTGAACTCCGGTTCGGGCAGCGCCTTGCGGTCGAGCTTGCCGTTGGGGGCGAGCGGGAGCCGGTCGAGGACGACGAAGGCGGAGGGGACCATGAAGTCGGGCAGCCGCCGGGCCACGAAGGCGCGCAGCTCGGCCGTCTCGACGCCCGCCCGGAGGTCGGTGCTCGCGGAGTCGCTGCTGTAGGCGGGCACGACGTACCCGACGAGCTGTTTGGTGGTGCCGTGGGTCCGGGCCACGACCGCGGCCTGGGCGATGCCGGGGTGGGCGGTCAGCGCGGCCTCGACCTCGCCGGGCTCGATGCGGAAGCCGCGCACCTTGACCTGGTTGTCGCCGCGGCCGAGGTACTCCAGGCGGCCTTCGGCGCTCCAGCGCGCGAGGTCGCCCGTGCGGTACATCCGGGAGCCGGGCTCGCCGAACGGGTCGGCCACGAAACGGTCGGCCGTCAGCTCGGCACGGCCGTGGTAGCCGCGCGCCACCTGGCCGGCGACGTACAGCTCGCCCGCCACACCCTGCGGAACCGGGGTGAGGCCGGGGCCGAGGACGTAGACGCGCATGTTGCCCAGCGGGGTGCCGATGGGCGCGCTGCCCTCGCCGTGCCACTGCCGGCTGTCGTCGATGGCGAACGCGGTGGCGTAGAAGCTCTCGGTCTGGCCGTACGCGTTGACGACTCGTACCCCCGGGAACGCCTCGCGGACGCGGGCGGCCAGGGTCGAGGACAGGGCCTCGCCGGCGAAGACGAGCGTGTCGACGGTCGTGGTGCCCGCGATCTGGTCCATCAGCTCGGCGAAGACGGACGGGACGGTGCTGATGAGGGTGCCGGTCCAGCCCTCGCCCCGGGCCGCGCGCTCGCCGAGGACGAGGACGTCCCGGACGAGTTCGACGGTGCCGCCGTGGGTGAGCGTGGTGAAGATCTCGAACACCGAGACGTCGAAGTTGACGGAGGTGCCCGCGAGGGTCCGGGAGTCCTTGCCCAGGTCGACGGTCTCGGCGAGCTGGAGCACCCCGTTGACGAGGGTGTGATGGGTCAGCGCGACGCCCTTGGGGGTGCCGGTGGAGCCCGAGGTGTACATGACGTACGCGAGGTTGTCCGGGTGGGTGCCGGCGTCGGGGGTCTCCGTCGGCCGTCCGGTGAGGTCGAGCGTGTCGAGGTACAGCTTCGGGGCGTCCGTCTCCGGCAGGACGTCGACGGTGTCGGAGTCGGTCACGATCAGCTGCGGGCGGGCCTCGCCGAGGATGTACTCCAGGCGGTGGCTCGGGTACTTGGGGTCGATCGGCAGATAGGCGCCGCCCGCCTTCAGCACGGCCAGCAGGGCCACGGGCAGGTCGAGGGTGCGGGGCAGGGCGACGGCGACGACCGTCTCCGGGCCCACCCCCCGCTCGGCGAGGACATGGGCCAACTGGTTGGCGCGGGCGTCGAGTTCGCCGTACGTCAGCGAGGTGCCCTCGTGCACGACCGCCTCGGCGTCGGGGGCGAGGGCGGCCTGCTCCTCGACCAGCCGGGCCAGGGTGACCGCCGGGATCGGCTCGGCGGTGGCGTTCAGGTCGACGAGGAGGCGCATGCGCTCGGCCGGGTCCAGGGTGTCGACGGCGCCGACCGGCAGGGCCGGGTCCGCCATCAGCTGCCGCAGGACGCGGACGAAGCGGGCGCCGACGGCCTCGGCCGTGGACCGGTCGAACAGGTCGAGGGCGTACTCGATGGTGCCGCGCGCGCCCTGCCCGTCGTGGTGCCGGGCGATGTTGAACTCCAGGTCGAACTTGGAGGTCTTCGTGTCGAGCTGCTCGAAGTCGAGCCGGGCTTCGAGGCCGGGCAGGTCGACCTCGGGGCGGGTGAGGTTCTGCCAGGCGAACAGCACCTGGAACAGCGGGTTGTAGGCGGTGGAGCGCTCGGGGCTGAGCCGGTCCACCAGCATCTCGAAGGGGGCGTCCTGGTTGTCGTAGGCGTTCAGGGCCCGCTCGCGGACCTGCTCCAGGACGTCCTCGAACGTGGGGTTGGAGTCGAGGCGGACGCGCAGCACCCAGGTGTTGACGAAGAAGCCGACCAGGTCCGCGAGTTCCTCGTCGCCCCGGCCGGCGATCGGGGAGCCGATCGGGATGTCGTCGCCGCCGCCGAGCTGCTGGAGCAGGACCGCCAGGACGGACTGCAGCACCATCGACACGCTCAGCCCGCGCTCGGTCGCCAGCTCCTCGACCTGGGCGAGGAGTTCGGGCTCCAGCGTGAACTCGACGGTGTCACCGCGATGGCTGGCCACCGAGGGGCGGGTGCGGTCGACGGGCAGCTGCAACGGCTGCGCCAGGCCCGCGAGTTCGCCCTCCCAGTGCGCGAGCTGGCGGGAGACCAGACTGTCGGGGTCCTTCTCGTCGCCGAGGAGTTCGCGCTGCCAGAGCACGTAGTCGGCGTACTGCACGGGGAGTTCGGGGAACTCCGGGGCCCGGCCCACGCGCCGGGCGGTGTAGGCGAGACTCAGGTCCCGCAGCAGCGGGGCGCCCGACTCGCCGTCGGCGGCGATGTGGTGGAAGAGCAGCAGCAGGACGTGCCGGTCCGGGGCCTGGCGCAGGATCCGGGCACGCACGGGGATCTCGGCGTAGAGATCGAAGGTGTACGAGACGGCCTCGGCGATCGCCTCGGAGAGCCGGCCGGGCTCGACGTCCACCACGGGGATGTCGGGCCGGACCTCCTCCGGCGGAAGTATTCGCTGGTAGGGGACGCCGTCCTCGTCGTAGAGGATCGTGCGCAGGCTCTCGTGGCGGCCGATCACATCGCGGATCGAGGCGGTGAGCGCGCGGGTGTCCAGCTCGCCCGTGAGGTGCAGGGCGAGGGGCACGTTGTAGGTGGCAGAGGGGCCCTCGAAGCGGTCGATGAACCAGAGCCGACGCTGGGCAAACGACAACGGGATCACTTCGGACTACTCCTTGTTCATTCTGCGCAGACGGGGCCTGCTCGGGCTGGACGCGGGGGATCCGGGAGATCCGGCGGATCCGGGTGACGCGGGGGCGGCGGCGAGATGGTCGGCGAGCTGGGCGACCGTCGGGCTGGAGAAGATCGTCTTGATGGAGACCTCGGCGCCGAGCTGCTTGCGGATCCGGCTCTTGAGCCGGGTGGCCAGCAGCGAGGTCACGCCCAGGTTGAAGAAGTTGTCGTGGACGCCGATCCGGTCGGGCTCGACGCCGAGGACGTCCCCGAACAGGGCGCACAGGGACTGCTGTTGGGGGGTGAGGGGGGCCGTGTCCTTGGTGGACGCCTGTCCGGTGGGTGCCACCGGCTCCGGCGCGCCGGCTGCCTCGTCGGCGACGATCGGTGCGCCCAGGTCCAGCGAGCCCACCGGACGGGCCGGGTCGTCGGCCAGGGCCCGCAGTACCGTGCCCAGGCCGGTGGCGATCCGGCCGGCGGTGTCCTCGTCGAAGACGGCCGGCAGGTACTGGAACGTCAGGCGCAGCCGGGCCCCTGTCCCTCCCTCGGCGATCAGCGTCAGCGGGTAGTTGGAGCCGCCGAGCGAGCGCGTCCCGGTGAGGGTGAGGCGGGCGGCGGCGGAGGCCTCGGCGAGGCCGGACTCGTCGACCGGGAACGCCTGGTGGACGAGGAGGGTGTCGAAGAGGGCGCCCAGTCCGGTGGCCTCGTACAGACCGCTCAGGGACTGGTGGTGGTGGTCGAGCAGCGCGGTCTGCCGTTCCTGGAGGCCCGCCAGCAGGGTGCCGAGACCGTCCTCGGGGGTGTACCGCACGCGTACCGGCAGGGTGTTGATGAACAGCCCGACCATCGACTCGACCCCGGGCAGCCCCGGCGGCCGGCCGGAGACGGTGGCGCCGAACAGCACGTCGTCGCGTCCGGTGAGCCGGCCGAGGGTGACGGCCCAGGCGCCCTGGACGAGCGTGCCGAGGGTGACGCCCAGGCCGGCGGCCCGCCGTACGAGCCGCTCGGCGTCCTCGCCGGTGAGCGGCACCTCCGCCGTGGCGGCCTCGGAGCCGGACAGCTCCTCGCGGGCCAACGCCGAGCCGCCGAGCAGGGTGGGCCGGTCCACACCGGCCAGTTCGGCGGCCCAGGCACGGGCCGCGCCCGGCTCGTCCTGCCGGGCCAGCCAGGCGAGATGGTCGCGGAAACCGCGGACCGGCGGGACGGCCGCGGGGTCGCCCCCGGTCGCGTACAGGCGGAGCAGGTCCTGGGCGAGGACCGGCTCGGACCAGCCGTCGAGCAGGGCGTGGTGCAGGGTGAGGACGACCGCGGCCTGCTCGGCGCCCAGCCGGACGAGCGTCATCCGCAGCAGCGGCGGGACGGCGAGGTCGAAGGGCTCGGCCCGGTCCTCGGCGAGGAGACGTTCCAGGGCCGTGTCCCGGTCCTCGGGCACCAGGGTCCTGAAGTCCAGCTCCCGCCAGGGGAGTTCGACGCCGTCCACCACCAGCTGGACCAGATCGCCGGACGCGTCGGGGGCGAAGGCCGCCCGCAGCGCGGAGTGCCGGTCGAGCAGGGCCTGTCCGGCGGCCCGCATCCGGGCGGGCTCGACGCGGCCGGCGAAGGTGAACACCGACTGCATGCGGTAGGTGTCGTGGCCGTTGCCTTTGCCGTTGCCTTTGCCGCTGCCGCTGCCGCTGTGGCCGTCGCTGTCGCTGTCGCCGTCGCCGTCGCCGTCGCTGAGCATCGACTCGAACAGCATTCCGGACTGCATCGGCGTCAGCGGCCAGACGTCCGACAGGCCCGGGTGGCGTTCGCGGAAGGCCGCCAGGTCCTCGTCGTTCAGCGACACCAGCGGCCCCGACACCTCCTCGTACTCCTCGTACGACGGTGTGGGCGCGGCGGTGCCGGCGTGCGGGGCGAGCCGGGCCACGGTGCGGTGGGTGAGCACCTGCCGCTGGGTGATCTCCAGGCCGCGGGCGCGGGCCAGCGCGATCACCTTGAGCGAGCGGAGCGAGTCACCGCCGACGGTGAGGAAGTCGTCGTCGGCGCCGACCCGGTCCAGGCCCAGCACTTCGGCGTACACCTCGGCGAGGATCGACTCCCGCTCGCCCTGCGGCTCCCGGTACTCCCCGCCGTCGAAGACGGGCGCGGGCAGCGCCTTGCGGTCGAGCTTGCCGTTGGGCGACAGCGGCAGCGCGTCCAGGAACACGAAGGCCGCCGGGACCATGAACCCGGGCAGCCGCCCGGCGGCCGAGGCCCGCAGCTCGGCGGCCTCGACCCCGTCCGCCACCAGGTAGGCGACCAGGTGGCGGCCCTCGTGGGCGACGACCGCGACCTGCCGTACGGCCGGGTGGGCCAGCAGCACGGACTCGATCTCGCCCAGCTCGATGCGCAGCCCGCGCAGCTTGATCTGGTGGTCGGTGCGGCCGAGGTACTCGACCTCGCCGTCCGCCGTCCACCGCGCGAGGTCGCCGGTGCGGTACATCCGCTCCCCCGCCGGCCCGAACGGGTCGGCCAGGAACCGGTCGGCGGTGATCTCCGGCCGCCCCAGGTAGGCGGTGGCCAGCTGGACGCCCGCGAGGTACAGCTCCCCGGACTCGCCGGCCGGGACGGGCCGCAGCTCGGCGTCGAGGACGTACAGCCGGGTGTTCCACACGGCCTTCCCGATCGGTACGGGACCGTCGGCGCCGGTGTCGCAGGGGTGGTACGTCACGTCGACGGCGGCCTCGGTCGGGCCGTACAGGTTGTGCAGCTCCACGCCCGGCAGCAGCCGCCCGAACTCCCGTACCGCCTCGCGCGGCAGGGCCTCGCCGGAGCAGAACACCCGGCGCAGGCCGGTTGCGCCGGCGGCCTGCGGCTCGGCGAGGAACACCTGGAGCATCGAGGGCACGAAGTGGCAGGTGGTCACGGCCTGTTCGCGGATCGTCCGGGCCAGATACGCCGGGTCCTGGTGGCCGCCGGGCTCCGCGACGACGATCGCCGCGCCCTCGCGCAGCGCCCAGAAGAACTCCCACACGGACACGTCGAACCCGGACGGGGTCTTCTGCAGCACCCGGTCGGCGGCGGTGAGCGGGTACTCCGCCTGCATCCACCGCAGCCGGTTGTCGATCGCCGAGTGCGGGACGACGACGCCCTTGGGGCGGCCGGTGGAGCCCGAGGTGAAGATGATGTACGCCGGGTGCCCGGGGGTGACCGGGGGCTCCGGGTCGGTGGCCGGGCGGGCCTCGACGGCGGGCCCGTCCTCGTCGAGCACGACGACCGGGACGCCCGCCGGCACCGGGACCCGGCCGGCGGTGTCCGCGACCACACAGGCCGGGCCCGTGTGCTCCAGCATGTAGGCGAGCCGGTCGGCCGGGTAGTCGGGGTCCAGCGGCAGATAGGCGCCGCCCGCCTTCACCACGGCGACCAGGGTGACCAGCAGCTCCAGGGAGCGCGGTACGGCCACGGCGACCGGGGAGCCGGGGCGGACGCCGAGCGCGGTCAAATGGTGGGCCAGCCGGTTGGCGCGGGCGTTGAACTCGGCGTACGTCAGTGTCTCGGTGCCGAAGACCAGGGCCGTCGCGTCCGGAGTGCGCCGGACCTGCTCCTCGATGGGCGCGACGAGCGTGAACTCCGTCAATTTCAACACCTCTTCTCTCGCTGGATATCGTCCGGCGTTTTCACGAACGAAAGGGAAGAATTAGAAAAGCAATTCGACAACGACTCTAAGGTCACCGGCTTTTCCCAACAATGGCCGCTCCGGAATTCCCCCCGGAAGTCGCCCCGGAAGTCACCCCTGAACTCACTGCGGAGTTCGCGCCGGAATCCATCGCGATCCGCCGCAGTACACCGGCCAGCCGCTCCGCCGTGTCCTGTGTCGCCCCGGGGCCGAACAGTCCCCGCCGGCCGCGCACCCGCAGTTCCAGGGGGCCCGGGTCGGCGCGCAGGGCGAGCGTCAGCGGCGGCTGTCCGTGCTGGACGGCCCGGGCCCCGGTCACCGTGACCCGTCCGCCGGGGCCCGGGCCCGGCGTACCGAGGCCGGGCAGACCGAGGACCGTCTCCCGGCGGCCGGCCGCGCCGGCGAGGACCACCGTCCAGGCTCCGCGCACGACCGTCTCCAGGTCCACGCCGAGTCCGAGCGCGCGCAGGGTGAGCCGTGCGGCGTCCGCCGTGGTCAGCGGCACCGCGGCCTCCTCCACCGGCGGGCCCCCGCCACGGGCGCGGACGGTGCCCGCGCCCGCGTAGGAGCGCAGCAGGTCCCGCAGCAGCGAGCGCAGGGTGTCCTCGTCGAGGTGCGGATGCCGGGCGGTGAAGACCAGCAGATGCCGTTCCCAGGCCAGCCGGACGAGCGCGGCCCGCACCGCCGGACCGGGGGCGCCGAAGCTCCGACGGTCCGCATCCAGCAGGGCATCCAGGGCCTCGGTGCGCTCACCGACCGTCAGAACCCCGAGGTCCAGCTCCCGCCAGAGCGGCTTGCGCCCGCCCCGGTCGAGCAGCGCCTTCACGGCCCCACGCATCCGCACCGGATCAACCCACCCGGCCAGATGCACCACAAGCTGCAGCGGCCCGGTAGCGGGGGCGGTGAGCAGGGTGGGAGGCGGGGCCGGGGCCGACGCGGCGGACCTGGACGGGGCCGACCTGGGCGGGGGCACCGGCGCGGGGGCGGTGCCGGGCCGGGTCACCGGCCGGCCCCCGTGGCTGCCGTAGCCCCCGTGGTCGCCGTCGCCGCCGTCACCTTCGTCGCCATCCCCTCAACCGTGGGGCTCTCGTACAGCTCGTGCGTGCTGAGCCGGACGGCGAGTTCGGTGCCGACCCGGGACAGCAGCCGGGTGGCGCGTAGGGAGTTGCCGCCGAGGTCGAAGAAGGACTCGTCGCGGCCGACGTCCTGCTGGCCGAGGACGTCGCACCAGATCGCGGCGATCCGTCGCTCCAGCTCCCCTTCCGGCGGGGTGGGCCGCCGGGCGCCGAGGGCGGCCCGGCGCGGCGCCATGTCGAGCAGCAGCTGGGTCGTGTCGATGGCCCCGGTGCCGTCCTTGGGGATACGGGTGACCTCCATCAGCCGTACCGGGACCGCGAGTTCGGCCAGGGCGGGGGCGAGCGCCGCGTGCACGGCGGCCGGGTCGGCGCCGTCCGAGGTGTAGGCCACCAGCACCTCGCGCACGCTCAGCTCGTCCGGCGCCAGTTCGTCCACGACGACCGGGTTCCGGGCGTCGAGGCCGATGAGCTGGTAGTGGTACGGCAGCGCCGTGGCCGTGAGGAAGCAGCGCAGACCCCGCTCGGCGTCGATCGCCCGGAAGCCGCGCAGCCGGGCCGGTGCCGTGGACCGGCCCCGGCTCATGCCGATGTCGTCCCACATGCTCCAGGCCAGAGCGCGCACCTCCCGCCCGCGCTCGTGGTGCCAGTGGTCGGCGAAGCCCACGAGGAAGGTGTTGGCGGCGGAGTAGGCGCCGAAGGAGTGGCCGCCGAACTCGCCGTTGACCGACCCGAACAGCACCAGCGAGGCGGCGGGCCGGCGCTCCAGGACGTCGGCGAGCGCGAGGGTGCCCTCGACCTTGGCCGCGTACTGCGCGCGGAACCCGTCCTCGGACTCCCGGGCCAGCGTGTGCCGTTCGAGGTTCTCCCACTGGTCGGAGACATCGGCGGCGGCCAGATGCAGAACCCCGTCCAGCGGCCGCCCCCAGCGCTGCTCGGCGGCGGCCACGACCGCCTCCAGCTGCGCCCGGTCGGTGATGTCGGCCTGCCGGTAGGTGACCTCGCCGAGGTCGGTGAGGTCCTTCAGCCGGGCCGCCCTGGCACCCTCGGCGGGCGAGCGGCCCACCAGCAGCAGCCGGGCGCCGTACGCGGCCAGCAGATATCCGGCGAGGTCGCTCGCGATACCGCCGAGACCGCCGGTGACCAGGTACAGCCCGCCCGCCACCAGCGGCGGCGGCCCCTGCTCCTCGGTCTCCTCGTGGACCGGGCGCAGCCTCGGCTGCCAGCGCAGCCCGTCCCGGGCCGCGACCACTCCGGTGTGGGTGGGGTCGGCGAGTTCGGTGCGCACGGCACGCGCCCACTGCGCCCGGTCGGCGGGCAGATCGAGCTGGCGCACGGTGATCAGCGGGTTCTCGGCGGCGGCCGTACGGATCAGTCCCGGCAGGCCGCACACACCGAGGTCGACGCGGTCGCCGGGCCGGACATGGGCCGCGCCCTCGGTGAGGACGAGCAGCAGCGGGGCGCCGAACTCGTCCAGCGCACCCATCAGAGCGGTGAGCTGGACACTGGCCGCGGTGAACCGGCGGGCCGGGTCGGGGTCCTCGTCGTCCAGCGGCCAGGCGAACACCACCGAGTCGATGGGCCCGTAGTGCGCGGTGACATCGGTCAGGACCCGCCGCAGGTCCTCGGGGTCGCCGGGCGCGACCCGGTAGCGGTCGAGGTCGACCTCGGCGAAGGAGCGGCCCTTGCCGACGAGCACCGCGCCCTCGTCGTCGAGCCCGAGCACGGCCAGTCGGCCCTCCTCGGCGAAGACCACGCGCGTACCGCAGTCGGCGGAGAACACCAGCCGGGAGGACCCGCTGTCGGCCGGGGTCTGCGCGGCGGGCAGCCGCGACCACTGCCGCCGGAAGAACCAGGTCCCGGACTCCTCCGCCTCCTCTTCCTCGTCGCCGGCGACGCGGTCGGCGTACCGGCCGGCCCGCAGGTCGGCGACGAGCGCGGCCCGCTGGATCTTCCCGCTGGCCGTCTTCGGGAACTCGGCGTCGGTGACCGGCACGACCAGGTCCGGGGCGATCCCCGCCTCCCGGACCAGCGCGGCCCGTACGTCCTGGAAGGTCCGCGCGAGCGCGTCGGCGTCCCAGCGCGCCGGTACGAAGAAGATGACCAGCCGGTCGGATCCCTCGCCCGGCTCGCGCACCCCGGCCGCCGCCGAGAACGTGACGCGTACGCCCTCGACCTGCTCGACGACGCTCTCCAGTTCGTGCGCGACGAAGTTGGCGCCGCGCACGATGATCTGGTCCTTCTTCCGCCCGGCGATCACCAGGGACCCGTCCCGCACGAAGGCGAGGTCACCGGTGCGGAACCAGCCGTCCTCGGTGAACGCCTCCCGGTTGGCCTCGGCGTTGCCGTGGTAGTGCCGCAGCATCGTCACGCCACGGATCTGCAGCTCCCCGACCCGGTCCTGCGGCAGCGTCCGCCCCTCGGCGTCGACGACGCGCAGGGTGACGCCGGGGATGGGGCCGCCGACCTCGGTGAACGCGACGGTGGCGACACTTTGTTGGCCAAACGTTTGGTAGACCAGCTCCCCTTCGAGGGACGCCTGCGCCACCACGACCGTCCCCAGCTCACGGTCGTCCCTGCTCTGCCGGGTGTACGTCACCCCCGAGCAGGTCTCCGACATCCCCCAGCACGGCACCATCGCGTCCGCCCGCAGCCCGTGCGGGGCGAGCAGTTCCAGGAAGCGGTGGCTGGCGGCGGCGACCACGGGCTCGCCCGCGTTGACGAACTCCCGCATCCGGGACAGGTCCCAGCTCCGTCGGCCGATCTCCTCGGCGCACTCGTTGACCAGGTTGTACGCGAAGTTCGGCGCCCAGGTGTTGGTCACGCCGTACCGCTCGATCCAGTCCAGCCAGAGCAGCGGGTCGCCGAGCACGTCGTCGATGCGCCCGTTGACGTGGTCGCAGCGCAGGAACACGTCGCGGACGTTGTAGTAGACCATCGTGACGTGGTCGAGCGGCATCCAGATGAGGCTGACGTCCTCGGCGGTGTAGCCGCGCGCCTGGATCACCGCCCACTCCCGCGCGGCGACGGAGGCGTTGGTGTGCTGCACGCACTTCGGGACACCGGTGCTGCCCGAGGTGAGGAGGTTGATCACCGGCGAGTCCGGGGTGGTCGGGAACCAGTCGGAGTCCCGCTCGTGCGCGATCAGTTCGTCGACCCGGAGGATCCTGAGGACAGCGGGGTCCGGCTCCTCCCACAGCCCGTCCAGCCCGTGCGGCCCGCCGAGCGCCGGCGCGGTCTCCCGGTCGGTGAGGATCACCGGCCGGTCGAGCAGCTCCCACGCGTTGCGCAGCTTGCGGTTGGTCTCGTTGTGACTGCCGTACGTCGTCGCCACGGCCACCGGCGTCGGCACGAAGCCGCCCAGCACACAGGCCCAGAACGCGGTCATGTACGCGCGGTGGTCCCCGAACTGGAAGAGCGCCGCGTCCCCGGGCGCGAGCCCCGCGGCCCGCAGTCCGGCGAGGACACGCTCGGCGTCCGCGAGCAGCTCCGCGTACGTCTGGAGGTCCGGGTCGCTGCCTGTGCGCAGGTACCGCGTCCCCTTCTCCGGGGCGAGTGCGGCGGCCTGCCGCAGCCCCTCCTGGAGCGTCATGGGCGCACCGGCCGGGACGAGCAGCTCGCCCCCGAAGGTCTCGGAGGAGGGACGGTCGGCGGACGGTCCGGCGGACGGATTGGAGGAAGAGGAGGAGGCGGCGGAGGCGGGTGCGGATGCGAGGTCGGCGGCGGGCGCTTCGACGGGTGCCGCCGGCGTACCGGGTCCCTCACCGTTCCCGTCGCCGGTCCCGTCACCGGTCCCGTCGCCGTCGAGGGTGCGGGCCCCCTGCCGTACGACGACGGCGGCATCGCGCACCCCGGGTATCGCCCGGGTCGCGGCGGCGAGGCGGGCGGCTACGGCGGGGTCGAGGCCGGGCGTGAACTCGGGTGTGGCGTCAGGCGTGGAGTCGCCTGCGGACTCGGGCGTGCGGTCGGGAGTGCGGTCGGGCCTGTGGTCGGGTGTGAAGGTCATCGCGCGCTCCCCGCGAGTTCGGGCGCCGGCTCGGACGCGCCGGCGTGGCCGGTGAGGGCGTGGCCCAGGTAGGAGACCAGGTCGGCCGGGTCGGCGAGGAAGTAGAAGTGGCCGCCCGGGTAGAACCGGGTGTGGAAGGCGCCGGTGGTGTGCGCGGCCCACCCGTAGAGCGTGTCCTTGGGCGCCCGCGGGTCCGCGTCGCCGCTGAGCACGGTGATGGGGGTGTCCAGCGGCTCCCCCGCCTCCACCCGGTGCCGTTCCCAGAGGGTGAAGTCGGCCCGGAGCGTCGGCAGCAGCCCCTCCATGACCTCCTCGTCCTCGGCGATCTCGGGCTCGATCCCGCCCAGCCGTACGACTTCGGCACCGAGTTCCGCGTCGGAGAGCGTGTGCATCAGCGGGACGCGGCCGACGGTGCCGGGCGCGGGCTGCGCGGACAGGAAGAGATGACTGGGCGCGGGGCCGCCCCGCTCCCGCAGGGCCTTGGCGACCTCGTACGCGAGGGCCGCGCCGCCCGAGTGCCCGAAGAAGGCGAAGTCGCCGTCGAGCACCGGCCGCAGCGCCTGCGTCAGCACCCTCACCAGCGGCCCCACCTCGGTCACCGGGTCCTCGGCGATCCGGTTCTGCCGCCCCGGCAACTGCACGGCCGCCAGCTCGACCTCCGCCGGCAGCAGCCGCGCCCACTCCCCATAGGCCCCCGCCCCGGCCCCCGCATGCGGAAAACAGATCAGCCGCCGCCGCGCCCGGGGCCGCCGGGCCCGCCATATCCAAGGAGTCTCGACATTGAGATCGGGACTGTGCTGACTCATGGGTCTCCTCCGTAGGAAAAGCTTCGGTAGACGCGCCCCAAAGGGGCGCGGTGAACTGCGCGACCATCCACAAACAAACCCGCAGCCGCCGTCCTGAAAGGAACCCACATGGCGGCCCGGCGAAAAGAAATTCAGCCCCGTCGCATTTCCAGCTCATTGGCGAGCCGCAGCCAATGGTCCGCACAACGCCGCGCCGCCTGCGCCAGCACCGGCGCCCGATGCCCCGGCACACTCCGTGCCAACCGCCGCCACCGCGCCTCGTCCCCGATCGCGTGCACGCTGAGCATCTGCAGCAGCATCCGCCCCGCCTCCGTGCGCAGCGAGGGGTCCTTCCGCAGGTTCGGCAGGATCAGCCCGATCGCCGCCGCCGACATGTGCGCGGTGCTCCGGCCGCCTGCGGCGGCGGCGCCCTTCCCCGGCTCCTCCTGTGCGGCGGCCGGTGGAGCGGCCCGCTTGGCCGGCTGCGCCTGCGGCAGCGGGTCCTGCCCCCGGCGCAGCCGGTCCCGTACGTCCTTCGCCGTGGCGGTGGCGATTCCGGCCCGCTCGGCGATCTCCCGGAGCGACGCGGTGGGGTTCGCGGCGATGACCTGGCTGGCCCGCAGCCGCCCCTCGGTCGCCTGCAACGGCCGTACCCGGCCGTCCCGGCCGACCCGGGGCGCGTTCAACTGGTCGCTTCGGCTCGTTGAACGGCGTCGGATCGCCGCGACCGTGCTGGGCGCGAGCCCCGCGTTGGTGGCGATGCGGCGGTCGGACCAGTAGGGGTGGCTGTCGAGGATGCGTTCGGCGGCGGCGGCGCGGTCGGCCTGGGAGAGCGGGAGGCCGTGCGCGATGTTCAGTTCGACGGAGAGGGCGAAGACCTCGCCCTCGTCGCCGTCGAAGTACTCGACCTCGATGGTGGTGGCCCCGCGCAGCCGGGCCGCGGCGAGCCGGTGCATACCGTCGATGACCCGCATCGTCGGGTGGTGCACCAGGACCGGCGGCAGCGCGTCCTCCTGCTCGGCGAGCATCCGCACATGGTCACGGTTCTCGCCGCCGAGACGCGGTGAGTCGGACGCGCGGAGCGAGTCGATGTCCACCACCGCGGTCCGCCGCGCCCGCCCCTCCTCGCCCGCGGTGCCGCCCGCGACGGCCAGGCGCAGGCCCGGCCTGGGCCCTTCCCGGTGGTCAGTGGACTCGGCGTGAGCGCCTGAGACGTTCATGACGTTGATCGCTCCTCCCCGTTACGGGCGGGCCACAGCTCTGCTTTCCCCCGTGGCCCTCTCAACCGTGCCAGAAACATACCAGGCGTGCGGGTTTTTTCACCCCGTCCGTTGGCCGGTTTTCCGCAACAGGGCCCGACAGCCCGACGCCATCGAAAATTCCGACCAACGCACATAAAACAGCCCGCAACCGTGCCCCGGGGGATGTAGGCACGGCTGCGGGAGTCCATTTTGTCGAGAAACGGGACGTTCCCCTCTCGGGGGCTCACTCTCGCCCGGTCAACTTCGCTCCAGGCAAACATACCGCTCTAGCGGTTTGCAATACCGCCGCCGCACCGGCCCCGGACCGGCGGCCCCGAGAGTCTGCGCCGCCCTGCCCGCACGGCGGCCCGACGCCCTGACGCCGATCCCCTGCAACGCCTGACGGACACCTCGCACGCCCTGGCCGCCCGGTCACACCATGACTGGCGGAGCGGTTACGCCACATGGCGGCCCGGGCGGAGCGGTTACGCCACATGGCGGCCCGGGCGGAGCGGTTACGCCACATGGTGGCCCGGGCCGACTCGCGGCCGGCCGACGACGAGGCCCGCCTCTCGCATCCGGACATGGATCCGGGCCGGGAGTGGTGGGCCCGCGCGCGCACTGGCTCCTCACGGAGGCGGCGCGGGCGGGGCTGCTCGCCGACAACAGGACTTCCCGCGCCGACACCCCCGGGGCGGGGCTGCTGAGGCGCCCGCGGCCGTCCGTTCCCGCGCCCGCCTCCGCCGCCACCGCCACCGCCGTGCCCGTGCCCGTGCCGCGCCGAGCCTGAGCACTGCCGTGCACCCCTTTCCCCGCAGGCAAGCCCCTTGTGCGTGTACGGGTCGGATCCGGGTACGCGACAGACGTCCGTTCCCAGCCGATTACCGCGCACAGGCCCCGCGCACCTGAAAACCGCATCGTCGGTTTGTTAGCCTGGTTCTTCGATGGTAACCCGGAGAGTGACGGAGCCCATGGCCACGCAGGAACGCGCGATCCGTACGCGCAACGCCCTCATCAAGGCTGCGGCCGAACTGCTGGACCAGGAAGGCCCGGCCTCGGTCTCGCTGGCCGCCATCAGCGCCAAGGCCGGTGTCAGCAACGGGGCGTTGCACTTCCACTTCCCCAACAGGACGGCGCTCCTGGACACAGTCGTCGTCCAGGCGGAGGCGCAGCTGCGCCGCATCACGCGCCCGCGCGACCTCCACACCGTGCAGGCACTCATCGACGCCAGCCACGACCTCGTGCAGGAGCTCGGGCGCAACGTGGTGCTGCGGGTCGGCTTCCGGCTCAGCGGCCGCGGCGAGCACTCCGCGGCGGCGCCGGACCTGTGGGGTAACTGGCAGCGCTGGGTCGAGGCCACGCTCGCGCGGGCGGACGGCGAGGGGGCCCTGGTGTCCGACGCCTCGCCCGAGGAGTTGGCGGCCGTCGTGGTTGCCGTGGGGGCCGGCCTGCAGGCCCGGGGAGAGAGCGACGTCCGCTGGCTGGAGCGGGTCGTGCTGACGCGGTTCTGGGCACTGCTGCTGCCCCGCATCGTGGGCAGCGCCGCGCGGCACCACTTCAGCCCGGCCGGGTTCGTGCCGGGGAGCGGCCGGGATCAAGGGTTCTGACTTCTCGGCCGCCACCGACGGCACCGCCCGGCCCGACGGCACCGCCCGGCCCGAGGGCGTCGCCGTGGTCCTCCTGCAGAACCGTCCGACGCGCGCCGCGACGGCCACCCCGTGCTCGCCGCGGTCCGCGGCTCGGCCGTCAACCAGGACGGCGCGCTCAACGGCCTGACCGCCCCCAACGGCCCCTCCCAGCAGCGGGTCATCCGCCGGGCCCTCGCCCGCGGAAGTCGAACATCGGGCACGCGCCGGCCACGACCGGCGTCATCAAGATGGTCATGGTCGACGCCCCCGAACCCGTGAAGCAAAACAAACCATGCGCGTGGTTTACGGGGGCTGGGGGCGCCCACTCGGCGGGCGCATCAGCACCGACCGCCCCTCACCTCGGCCGCTCCGCCGCAGCGTCACCAACACCGCCGCATAGAGCGGCCAGGTCGTTCCTCTTCGCTCGCATGACCGCGTACTGGACGGAGCAGACCCGCCGCACGGCTGAAAACGCACGTTCCGCAGCACCACAGGCACCCCTGGACCCACCCGCGTCCCAGGGAGGAGCCCCAGGTCAGCCGCCCACCTGCGACCAGAGGGACCGGAGTGCCGCAGACGGGAAACCAGCCGTTCGCCGGCCCGTCCGGCCGGAATGAAACATACCGCTAGGAATTAAACCGGGTGGTATGTATCTTCACAGATCTGAGGGACCCTACACATCGACGTCACGCTTCTTGGCTCAGGGGGAGAGACATGTCTGCGAGCACCTTCCGCGTCGAACATCCCATCACCGACGCTCGATCCACCGAACAGGGCAACGCGACGACGGCACGTATCGCCCTGCCCCGTTTCCCGTCCCTGACCAGCACCGTTCCCAAGGAACTGGTGCACCGTGCCAGCGTCGCCGAGGTGATGCTCACGGACTGGGACCGCAAGGACGACACTCATTTCACCGTGGCCGCACAGTGGCCCCGCCGGCACGGCTTCTTCGACACCATCGACGACTGCCACGACCCGCTTCTCATAGCGGAAACGGTCCGTCAGACCGGGATCCTGCTGGCGCACGCGGAGTTCGACGTCCCCATCGACCACCACTTCCTGATGTGGGACCTCGAAGTCGACGTCACACCCGAGCACCTGCGCGTCGAGGCCACACCGGCCTCTCTCGACATCGCGATCGCCTGCACGGACATCAAGCGCCGGGGCTCGAATCTTTCGGGGCTTCACTTCACGGCCGTGATCCACCGTGACGGGCAGGTGGCCGCGACCGGGTCCGCCACCTTCACCTGTACGTCTCCGGCCGTCTACCGGCGCCTTCGTGCCGCCAGGATCAAGGACGGTGTCCCCACTCCTCTCGCGCTGACGAGCCCGACGGCACCGCAGACCGTCGGCCGGCTCTCACCCACGGATGTCGTCCTGTCCCCGGTGCCGGAGCCGGGCTGCTGGCAGTTGCGAGTGGACACCCGGCATCCGGTGCTCTTCGACCACCCCGTCGACCACGTACCGGGCATGGCGCTGCTGGAAGCCGCCCGCCAGGCCACGTCGGCGTTCCTGGGACGCGCCTGCCTGCCGGTCGGCATCACCACCGAGTTCCTCTGCTACGCGGAACTCGACGCCCCCTGCCTGATCGAGGCGTGTTCCCTTCCGCGGCACCCGGACGGCGCGGAGCGCGTGCTCGTGACCGGCCGCCAGAACGGCAAGATCGTCTTCACCTCCGCCGTGACCGTGGCACCGGCCTCGGCCTGAACGGTCGGCCGCTCCCCGTCTTCGGGCGGCACCTTGACCCCACCGTCGGCAGCAGTGACCTACGACTACTGCGGATACCGGCAGCCGACCACCCTCATCCGGCCCCGTGGCACGGGGCCGGATGAGGGTGGGGACGCCCTGACCGACAGCAGCCCAGGTGAGCCGGGCCGCTGTCGGGCGCGTCAGACCGAGGTGGGCACGAGGGCCGCCGCTTCACGGATGAGGCGTTCCCCGCGGTCTGCGGCGACGTCCAGACGCATCAGCACCGCGGGCGAGGCGATGGAGGGCAGCAGGTGCTGCAGCAGTACCGAGACGCGGTACTCGACATCCTCCAGGTCGGTCTCCAACTGGGCATAGAGCTGCACCCCGTTGAACGAGCCGACCACCATTTCGGCGACCTCGCGCGGCACCACGTGCGACAGGGTCTCGCCGCGTTCATGGGCTCGGGTCACGATCTCGGTCAGCACGTCGACCCACAGCGGCCAGGCGCTCCCGTAGTGCTTGCGGCCGGTGGGGTCCGCGGAGAGCCGGGCCCCGGCCCGCAGAACGGGATCGAGCCGCAGCCGGTGGGCCACCGACATGGCGACGTCCACCATCTCCTGGAGTTTGATCTCCTGTGCGGGCAGCGGCTGGTCGGTCTGGACCTCCAGAACCCCTCGCGCCAGCGCTTCCTTCGAATCGAAGTGGAAGTAGAGCGCGCCCTTGGTCACTCCCGCGGTCTTGAGGATGTCCGCGACCGTCGCCGCCGTGTACCCGTTATCCGCGAAGACCGTGGCGGCGGCCTCCAGCACGGCACGGCGCGTCCTGACCGCTCGCTCTTGCTGGGCCACTGGATCTCCCCTTCCCTCAAGCCTGCTTCGCCGCGTGACACGCGTCAGCGAAGAAAAAACCGTCCAGAAGGTACTGTACCCATTGGTCAAGGTCTTCACCAGTGCTACCGGCGATTCTTCCCGCCTCCCGCTCCACGGCCCCTGATGCCCGAACCCTCCCCTCGGCAGGGGAAACATGCTGGTCAAGTAGGTTGCAGCGGTGCCTTTCGGCACCTCACGTGCCCTCCGCGGCAGAGGAAACCGCGAAGCGCACAAAAGCGTCCGGAGTGCTGGTTTCCGTACCTGGTCGGCGATCGCTCCCCCGCCGTGTCACGCCATCGCGGGGACACGGCTGTCGGCACGCCCGGTGCCCGGGAGCCGGGGTCGGCAGGCCGCGGCCTCGGCGTCCACGGTCCTCAGCAGCCGTTCGTCGATCCCGTCGAGCGACCCGACCACGTGCCGTACCCCGGCCTCGCGCATCAACTGCCGCTGGAAGCTGTGGACGTAGGTGGTCGGGTGCCCGATGAAGGCCGCGCCCAGCGTCTGGGCGACCTCGGCCACCCGCGCCACGTCGTCGATGAACAGCGTCTCGTCGCAGGGCAGTCCGAAGATGTCCTCGGCGATCTCCCGCACCCCCGGACGGAATCCGTTGGTGCACACGTACCCGGGGCCGTCGAAGTACGCGGCGAACGGGGCCAGGTACCGGTCGAAGTGGGCCCGCTCCAGGCCGCCATAACAGACCAGGGACGCCCCGGTGGCGCGCAGCCGCTCAAGCAGCCCGCCGGCCCCCGGGAGGACCCGCACGGGATGCTCCCGGAGGTACTCCTCCCGCTCCTGGAAGTACGCCTCCACGACCTCCTCGGGCACCGCCCCGGGCCCGCCCAGCGCCGCGGCGGCCCGGAGTTGCGACTGCGACAGCACGGTCCGTTCCAGGTCGGCGGTGTAGACGCCGCCACGGCCGACCACGATCCGGTGGAAGACCGGACTGAAGGTGTCGTTCAGCAGAACCCCGTCGATGTTCACCGCGATCAGACGCACATGCCGAAAGGCCACTGGGACCACCTTGGGTCGAGCCGCACGGATGCGGGCCTGAGGATGTCGGGTGACGGGAGCATCACCTGGCTCATTATTAAACCGGTCATGCGGTTTTTTCAACACCATGCTGGAGAAAGCTCGTCGAGTACGTCGGCCCCCGCCCCCGCGCGCAAAGGCCGTACGGGAAACTTCCTGACGAGTCCGATGGAGACACCGCTGTCACAGGGAACACGGGGGGAGACAATGGCTGCATTGAAGGGCAGAACGGCTCTGGTCACGGGTGCGGGGCGAGGCATCGGCCGGGCCACCGCCTGCCGTCTGGCCGCGGACGGCGCGCTCGTCGCCGTGCACTACGGAAGCGACGAGACCTCGGCGCGAAGAACCGTCGAACAGATCACCGACGCCGGTGGGCGCGCCTTCCCCGTGCACGCCCCGTTCGGAGTGCCCCATGACGTCCGCACGCTCTACGAGCGCTTCGACGCCGGTCTTGAGGAACTGGGCGAGCCGACAGCCCTGGACATCCTGGTCAACAACGCGGGCTTCAACATCCGGGGCGGCGTGGCCGACGTGGTCCCGGAGGACTTCGACCGGCTCATGGCCGTACACGCCAAGGCACCCCTGTTCCTGGTGCAGCAGGGTCTGCCACGGCTACGGGAGGCAGGCCGCATCATCAACATCAGTTCGGCGGCCACCCGTGTGAGCTTCCCGTCCTCCCTCGCGTACTCCATGGCCAAGAGCGCGCTCGACGCCCTCACCCGCACGCTCGCCAAGGAGTTGGGGGCCCGGCAGATCACGGTGAACTCCGTGGCACCGGGCTTCGTCAAGACGGACCTGAACAGGCAGCGCTGGTCCACACCCGAGAACGAGGCCTCCCACGCGTCGCTGTCCGTGTTCGGCCGCATGGGACAGCCGGCGGACGTCGCGGACATCGTCGCCTTCCTCGCCTCGGACGACGCCCGCTGGATCACGGGCCAGTGCATCGACGCGTCCGGCGGCACGGGCCTGTGAGCCCGCGCGCACCGCAACCGGCCCGGACACACGAATGAGGGGCGGTGCGGTGCACCGCCCCTCATCTCGCGTACCGGAGGTGTCTCAGGTGCCCGCCTGGCCGTCCGCGCCCGTCTCGGGGATCGCGGGGCCGGCGGTCGCGCCGAGTCTGAGCTGTTCGGTGATCTGGACGAAGGCCGCCCGGAGGTGGTCCGGGATACCGAGCGCGCTCGCCGCCTGGTCGGCGGAGAGCGTGTGTCCGGCGGGAACCGTGCCGGTCTCGGGTGGCGCCGGGGTCTGCGGCAGGTCCTGCTCGGTCAGCTTGCCCGACCGGATCAGGACATCCCGCACGGGGATGCCGAGCGCCCGGGACAGGCCCCGCATCGTCTCCAGGTCGGGCATGCTCTGGCGCTGCAGCAGCCGGGTGATGGCCGCCCGGTGCACCCCCGCGTCCTCGGCGAGCTTGGTCTTGCCGCCGCCGCGCGGGCTGTCGATGTCGTACCCGCGCGCCCGCATCACGCCTTCGATCCAGGCTGCGAACTCGTCGATGTGTTCGGCATCGCTCTTCATGTCGTGGACGCTCCCCTCGGCTACACCCCCACCTTAACGGTCGCGCGCACGCGAACTATGCAGTTGCGCGCACGCACGAGTAAACGTTCGGTGAGGGCCCTTCGTCAATCCGGCCTTGTTCCGACCTCGCTCTCACCCCGCTCCCGCCTCGAACCGGCCCTTGGCCGATTCTCGACGCAACCCCCTCCCCTCCGGCGAGGTGATCCTCGATCTCCGTTGCGCGCGGGATCGCAACATGTAAAGCTGTGTGCGGGCTCGCAACAACAGGAGACTCTTCTTTCCCTTCAGTTGCCGCCGCCCCAGCTCTTGGTTGCCGTCGAAGGGCTCCTGATGGCCCCAGATCGGAGTGTGTCCACCATGTCCTCAGGCCTCGCCGCCCAGCACACCGCCCGCGCCGCCCGCTGGATCGACATCCTGCGCCGCCAGTTCCCCGAACTGCTGCGGGAGTTGGCCCCGGGCCGGCCGGGCGCCGGAACCCGTTCCCGCCCGCCGCTCGGCCCGGCCGCGCTCCGCGCCCTCGGCGAGCGGGACGCCGCGGAGCGCGCCGAGGCCCTGCTCGGCGAGCAGCACGGTCTCGCCCCGCTGGGCGCGAGCGCCGCCCCGATCCGCCTCCATGTCTCCGACGCCGTACGGGACATCACCGACGGGGTGGTCGAGCTGGAGGAGGCGGTGTGGGAGAGGCTCGGGCTCGGCCGGCCCCCGCGCGCGGACGTGCCGCGGCGGCTGGGCCGGATCGCCGCCCTGCTCGACGACGTCGCCGGGCATCCGGTGCTCGCCCGGCACGTCCTCGACGAGTGCCGTCGGATGGCCCGCCGCTGCGGCCGTACGCTCGGCGATCCCGAGACCCTGGTTCGCGTCAACGGCCGTTGCCCGTGGTGCGATTCGGTGTCGCTGCGGGCCATGCCGGCCTGGCGTACGGTCCTGTGCGTCAACCCCGGGTGCCGGTGCGCCGACGAGGAGTGCCCGTGCGCGGACAACGCCGCCCACCGGCACAGCTGGACGGAGACCGGCTGGGCGCAGCTCGCGGCGGACGCGGGGGCCGACGCGGACGAGATCGCCGCGCTGGTCGACGACGTGGACGAGGTCGACGACTTGGGCGGCGTGCGCGATGCGGGCCGGGTCGGCGGTACGGCCGAGGCGGGGGCCGCCTGATGGGCAACTCCCTGGCGGGGCCGACGGGTTCGTCCCCCACGCTGGTGACCGGCGCCGCCGCGGCGGCCGAGGCGGGGGTGGCCCCCGCGACCGTACGGAAATGGGTGCAGCTGGGTCACCTGGAGGCCGCCGGGCGGCAGGGGCGGACCCATCTCTACCGGCTGGAGGACGTGTTCGCGGCGGAGCGGGCCACGCGGGGGCGTGGGCGTAACGAACGTCGCGAACGTCGTGAGCGTCGCGGCTGAATGCTTCCCGTCCACCGATCGCCCCGTCACACCACTGGTGTGGCGGGGCGATCCGCGTTTCGGCACCCCTCTCGAAACTCGTAGTTGCGCGCGCGCTCGCAACGTGTCACAGTTGGTGCAGCGGCGGAGCTGTGCCCCCAGGGACACGGCCCCGCCGTTTCGCATTCCTCCGACACATCACTACGACGTACACCTCCGACAAAGAAGGGAGGTCTCACCGTGGCCGATCAGACGGTCACCTTCCCGGATGTCGAACGACTCGTCGTCGACTTCCTGACCGACCGCCCCGAACTCTCCACCGCGACCGTGGACAACGTGCCGCCCGGCGGGTTCGACGGCACCCAGCAGGTCGTCCTGGTCTCCCGCGCCGGCGGGGCCTGGGTGGACGACCTGCATCTCGACCAGCCGCTCGTGGACCTGGAGGTCTACGGGCCGACCAAGACGGCGGCGCACACGCTGGCCCTGACGGTTCGTTCCGCGGTGCTCGCGCTGCGGGGGACGACGTACGGCGGCGCGAGCGTCTCCGACGTGGTCGAGGCGGATGGGCCCCGCTGGCTGCCGGACTGGAACCGGGCCGCGGCCAATCGCTACTACGCGACGGTCCGGCTGCACATCCGTCCCGCGTAAGGCTCCGCGTGGGGCTCCGCGTAGGGCTCCGCCTCGGGAGCCGTCGCACCCAAGAGCTCGGTCCGTCAGGTCGGTTCGCGTGTGCGGGTCCGATGTGGCTGATCGCGCCCACGCGGCGGAGCCGCATATCAAACACAGCCCCGCGCCCCCTTCGGGGCGCTTCATCTCACCTCTCTCAAGGAGTTACGCATGGCAGGCAGCAACGCCAACGAGATCCGTGTCGCCGGGACCGGGCGGATTCTGGTCGCGCCGGTCGGGACGACCGCGCCGACCGATGTCACCTCCGCGTGGGGGTCCGGCTGGAAGGACCTCGGCTTCACCTCGCAGGACGGCATCAAGCTGGCCAAGAAGGACAAGCTCGACCCGGTCGAGACCTGGCAGTCCGTCTCCCCGGCCCGGTTCATCTACTCGGACCGTGACCTGACGGTGAAGTTCCAGCTGCTCCAGCTCAACGAGGACACCCTGCCGTTCTTCATGGGCGGTGACGCCGTCGCGGAGACCACCACCGGCTCCGGCGTCTACAAGTACGAGCTGGCCGCCGACCCGAAGTTCAACGAGAAGGCGATGGGCATCGAGTTCAGCGACGGTACGGACATCACGTACCGCTTCGTCGTCTCGCGCGGCCAGGTCACCGAGACCGAGGAGCTGTCGCTGACCCGTACGGCCTCCATCAAGCTCGGTGTCACCTTCACCGCGCTGGCCGTCGACAACACCAAGCCGCTGGCCACCTTCCTGATGAAGGACCCGTCGTACGGCACGGCCTCCTGATCCACCCTCCCCCACCGGGCGGGGCCGGGACCTCCCCCTCCCCCGGCCCCGCCCGGTACCTCTCGCACACCCTTCTTCACCACGACCTGAGGAGTAGCTCCATGGCATTCGACGTCGGCGCCGCCCGTGCGCAGCGGCAGGAGGCGCTCGGCCGCGCCTGGTCCTTCACCGTCGAGGGGGACACGTTCACGCTCCCCACCGAGCTGATCCGCAAGACCGCGCGCACCCTGCGCGACCTCGACGACAACGACGTGGACGGTCTGCTGCGCGCACTGCTGGGCGACGCCCAGTACGAGCGCTTCGACCGCCTCGACGTCACCATGCAGGACATCGCCGCGATCATGGAGGCGTACGGCAAGGAGACCGGGCTCGGCCTGGGGGAAGGCTGAGCCTCGGCGAGTTCGTCGACGAACACGCCGAGGCCCTCGAAGCGGACCTGCTCCGCCACTACGGCGTGGACCTGCTCGACTGGCACCGCGGCCGGCTCTCCTCCCGCCGGCTCGCGGTGCTGGTCAAGCATCTGCCACGCGACAGCGCGACCCTTCGGGAACTCCATGGCGAGGCCGCCGACTGGTCCGTCGCCGACCATCTGCTGGCCTCCGTCGTCGACCAGCTCGCGGAGGCGAACTGGATGTTCGCCACGGTGAACCGGGACGAGGACGCGGACCCGCTGGACTATCCGACGCCGGTGCCGCGCCCACTGTCGGGAGACCCGGAGCCACCGGCCGACGGGGCCCCGCCACCGCCACCACCGTCTCCAGCCCCGGCCTCGGCCCCGGCCCCGGTCGCCGGGCCCGTACGGAACCCGTCGGCGATCGAACTCGTCCAGTTCTTCCGCTGAGTTGAGGAGTGATCCCGTCCCATGACCCTCCACACGCCCCTCGGTGGGCTGCCGTATCCGCAGCCCACCGACATCGCCAACCTTCCACTGCATCTCCAGGGCCTCGCCGAGGGCGTCGACGGCCGTACCGTCCTGCGGTACGCGAACGCCACCGAACGGGACGCGGCGGTCACCACTCCGGTGGCCGGCATGGTCGCCTGGCTCTCGGCACCCGGCACGCTCAGCTACTACACGGGCTCGGCGTGGGTGGCGATGGGAGCCTGGAACACGTACACCCCGGTCTGGACGGCCGAGACGACCAACCCGGCGATCGGCAACGGCAGCCTGACCGGCAAGTACGCCATCGTGGGCAAGACCTGCCACTTCACGCTGCTGATGCAGTTCGGCTCGACCACGACGTACGGCAGCGGCAGCTACTACCTCTCCTACCCGGTCCAGACCGGGTCCCTCGGCGGACTGCCCCAGCACCTCGGGGTGGCGACCAGCCCCAACGGGCGCGCGGTGGTGAGCTGCCAGCCGACCGCGAGCAGCAACGCGACGACGTACACGCTGTGGGGTCCGGCCTCGACGTCGACCTCGCACCTCGGCCAGCTCGGCGGCGGCGGACTGTTCGGCGCGGCCTGGGCGAACGGCAACGTCATCCGCGTCGGAGGCTCGTACGAGGTCGCGTGAGCCATGGCCGGAGTGCGTGAGGTGGCCGGGAACCGCCTCCGTTTTGCCCTGGCCACCACAGGCACTTCGGGTATCCTGCGAGGTGCAATCGAGCATATGTTCGAAGCACATGTGTGAAATCTGCGGGAGTGGGGGCCGAGTGACGAACAACGAGGGCGAGGCGTGGGGCGGCGTCGATCTGGACAGGGCCGAGGCCGAACTGAGGCAGGTCCTCGCCGTACGCATGCAGCGGGCCGTCCCGGCAGACCTGGTCGTCACCACCCGCACCGAGATCGAGAAGCGCGAGTTCAAGGCGTACGGACAGGGCTGGCGGGACCGCGGCGAACACGAGGAGCAGCGGCGCCGGTCCGCGGCCGCCCTGCGCAGTCAGAGCCAGGGGCAGGGGCAGGCGCAGGGGCAGCCCTCGTCTCCCCGCCGCGACCCCGGCGGCAAGATCCTCCCGTTCCCCCAGCAAACACCTCCGCCGGTCGCGCACCCGCATCCGCACCCGCCGTCCGCCCGCCCCCACCCCTCGGACGACGACCTGTAGAACGAAGACCTGTAGGACGACGGCCCGTAGGAGACAGCTCGCGCACCACCGGCCCGCCGCGGGACAAGGACGTACACGCGTCCACGGTCCGACGGCGGGCACACGTGTCCATGGTCAAAAAAATCCCGGCGGTCCGGCCGCCGGGATGATCCACGTTCGAGCTTCGGGATGGTCGGCGACTTCGATCGAGCGCTCTTCTCGACGAGGCTGTGTCCGTCACGCATGAAACTTGCGAAGAGGGAACATTTCACCGCAAGAGGGAATCCGGTTCCTACTTGTCCCTGCGGAAGGCTCTCCGCAGCACGCCCCCCTTTTCCGGGGAATCACCGACGGCGTCCTCCGGCCGGGCCTGCGCCTCCTGCATATGAATAAGTTCGGCGACCGTGACGCGGAAACCCTCGGCTCGCCACCTTTCACCCAGAACCACCATAAAAGTGTTCTCGTCCACCCGGAAGACGGTTCGCCGGAGATCTCCGAAACGGCCTTGCGTCAGGTGTTCTCTGGTCAATTCCAGAGCTTTCTCCCTGGCCTGGTCGACGCCGCCTTCCACATGCTGCACATAGGTGGCCGCCAAACCGCTGTCGAGCCCGCCCTCTTCGATCAGGACGTACCAGGAGCCCTCGCTCTCGACCATGAATTCCATCCCGCTTTCGTAGTCGCATCCGCCCCGCAGCGAAAACCGTCGTGGACACCGCAGAAGATATACGCACCGAGAGGAGAAAGCCATGGCAACTGGCTGGGACGCGTCCTTGGTGGACGCTTTCACATGGGCCGAGAAGAACGACTACAAGAGGGCGCAGGAGAAAGCCTACGGGTTTTCGAGCACGGTGGCCGCCATCAAGGGAGACCTCACCGTCCTCAAGGCCGAGATCGCCGGTCTCGCGCTTTTCTCGGCCGGAGCCGCCGCCATCAAGTTCGACTACACCCTGTTCAAGGTCGACGAGAAGGGAGTGAGCTGGCGCGGCCGGCAGATCTACGCGACCAAGTACGCCGACGACGTCAAGCACTTCCAGACCAAGCTCGACCGGACCAACCGGGAGTTCCACAAGGTGGTCACCAAGTTCGAACTGGCCAAGGAGGAGCAGGACAGGAAGCTTGCCGGCCTGCAAGGAGCCAGGCAGCGACTCGCGTCCGCGAGGAGTATCCAGGATCCGGCCGCCCGGATCCAGGCGCAGGCCCGCAGCGGAAACGATCTCCGCAGTGCCGAGACCGCGTACGAGAAGGCGCAGACGAACTACACGCGCCTCCGGGGTCAGGTGGGAACGCTGACCCGGCGGGTCGAGACCCTGACGAGCGACATCGCGCGGGTGAAGCCGGACAAGCAGTTCGACGCGGCCGTGGAGAAACTTCGAAATTTCGAGGAAGCACTGGCCGCCGCAGCACATGCGGCGTCATCCGCCGAGTAGAAAGGAAGCAGAGCCATGAGTCTCAAGAGTTCTCTGGACCAGGCGACCGCCGGAATCGGCAGATTTCGCTCCGCCCTTTCCCAGACTTCCGGAAGTCTGAACAGCATGCGGCAGGCGACCGGCACCACGTCCACCTCCGTGGACAGGATGAAGACGGCGGCGGGGCAGATCTCCCCGTCGCTGACCAAGGTCAAGACCGGTTCGGATCAACTGAACACCTCCTTCGGCAAGCTCAGGACCTCCGCCTCCCAGAGCGGCGGCAATCTCGGCAAGCTCAGGTCCGAGGCCGGCGGGCTCAACACCGGGGTCGGCAAGGCCAAGGGCGGGACTGACAAGTTCAAGTCCTCCCTCGACAAGCTCAAGTCCTCGGCCAACAGCACCAAGACGGCGCTCCAGGGCGTCAAGAAGCAGGCCGACGCCGTCGAGAAGTCCGTCGGCAGGGCAGGGAAGAACGCCGACAAGGGCGGGAAGTCGATGGGGAGTCTGGGCAAGGGGCTGAAGGGGGCCTCGCTCGCTCAGAAGGGGCTGAACCTGGCCATGGCGGCGAGCCCGTTCGGGCTGATCATGACCCTGCTCGGGCCGCTCATCGCCCAGTTCGTCAACATGGACAAGGTCGCCGCCCTGGTGAAGCGCGGGCTCGTCGCAGCCTGGAGTGCCATCAAGAGCGCCTCCTCGTCCGCCGCGAAGATGCTCGGGCCGCTGTTCAAGGGCGTCGTCAACGGGTTCATGCTGCCGTCGCGGATGCTGATCCGGGGGCTGAACGCGCTGATCGGCTCACTGAACCGGGTCAAGATCAAGGTGCCGGACTGGGTGCCGGTGATCGGTGGCAAGGGGTTCCAGTTCAACCTGCCGACGCTCCCCGTCCCGCAGCTCGCCAAGGGCGGCATCGTGCAGGCCCGTTCCGGCGGCACGCTCGCGCTGCTCGGTGAGGCCGGGGAGCACGAGGCGGTGATCCCGCTGTCCAAGCTGGAGCGGATGCTCGGCTCCGGCGGGGGCCTGCGCACCCTCGCCTCCGCCGTGGAGCGGCTCGCCGACCGGCCCGTCGTCATCCAGGTCGACTCCCAGGAGATCGCCCGCGCGGTGTTCCTCGGCCAGCGGCAGCTCGCCCGGCGGTAACGCCGCCTCCCCGCCTTCACCGTCGACGGTCCGCGATCCGCGCCGTCGGCTTTTTCATGCCCGCGTACGCCAACACCAAGGAAGACCAGGGGACATCATGGGAAACCTGTGGATCGGCCCGCCCGGTTCCATGTACGAGATCGATCAGGCAGCCAAGTCCTTCGACCGCACCGCCGACCTGGGCGTCAGCGAGTTCAAGTCGCTCGGCGGCCGCGTCACCGTCACCCGCAACCTCGCGCCCGTACGCCGTATCAAGCTGGCCTGGGACCTGCTGCCGCCGGCGCACGCCCGCGCGCTCGACCGGATCGCCCGGCGCGTGGACAGCTCGCTCGCGCCGACCGTGTTCCTCGTGGACCCGGCCTCCGGCAACGTCCTCACCGCCGGTCAGGCCCTCGGCCGGGGCGCGGCCAAGGCCACCGACATCACCGGGCTCGCCCAGTGGTTCACCACCTCGACCGGCGCGGTCACCGAGAGCCTCACGGCCCCCGGCACGTTCACCTTCACCGCGGCGGACGTCAACAGCGCGCTGGCCTGGCGCTGCGCCGGCACCGTCGGCAACTTCCCGGTCGCCCCCGGCCTCCAGGTCTCGTTCCAGGCGCCGACCGCGCTCGCCGCGCTCGCCACGGAGAGCGTCGGCCTGGACTTCAAGGGGCCCACCGGCAGCTACCTCAGCACGGTCTCCGCCACCGGCCCCCTGGTCACGGGCACCGTCCCGGCCGGCGCCGCGTTCGTCACGCCCACCTGCAAGCCGGGCACGGCGGGCACGTACTCCCTCGCCGGTGCCTGCCTCACGTACGGCGGTACGGCGGCGGACGGCGTCCCGGGCGACGGGCTGCCGCCGATGGCCGTGACCGGGTACAGCGACACGCCCGGCCGCCCGCTCCCGTTCCGCAATTTCAGCCTCGACCTCGTGGAGGTGTCCGGTGCAGCAGGCTGACGACGCCACCGAAACCGCCCTCGCGGCCGGTGCCCGCACCACCACCCACACCACCCGGCTCGGCGGCCGGGACGTCTCCGCGCAGGTCCAGTCGTGGCAGCTGGAGCGGACGTACGCGACCGACCTGCCGGCCGCGATGCGGGCCTTCTCCGGCTCGTCCGCCGCCCAGCTCCAGGTGCAGCTGTCCGGCCAGGGCGGGGTGTCGGCGCCCGAGCTGTACGCCCCCTGGGCGCTGCACACCACCGGCGACCTCGCCCGCCCGGGGCAGTCCGTGGTGCACCGGGGCGGGGTCGGCACGACCACCCTGCCGGCCTTCCGAGGCACCGTCCGCTCCCGCTCGGCGCAGGCCGGCACCGACACGGTGCAGCTCACGGCGCTCGACGGCGCCGAGCGCCTGCGCGGCCCGGCCCAACTGCCCAAGCCGTACGCCGGGTTCAACTACGGGCGGCCGGTCGCCACCGCCACCTGGTGCGTGGACGAGCTGTTGCGCCAGGCGGGCGTGCTCACCGCCCCGCCGGCCCGCTACCCCGGCTTCGTCGAGGGGCAGCCCCTCACGCTGGTCCACGCGAGTCTGCACGGCGGCTTCGCCGCGCCGTACGGCCAGCCGGAGGCGCTGCCGGCCGCGTCGTCGTACGCCTGGACCCGGGACGGTGCCCCGCACGAGATGGCGCTGCTGCCGAAGCAGACCGGTGTCACCGCGAGCTGGTTCCCGCGCTCCCGGGTCACCGTGCCCGGCACCAGGCTGTTCGCGGAGGCCTGGGTCAACCCCGCCCTCGGCCCCGGCGACACGGTCACCCTGGAACTCCTCCTGGACCGCACCGGCACCGCGCGCGGCTCGCTGCGCATGGAGGTCAACTTCGCGGAGGGCACCGTACGGATGGTCTCGGCGACCGTCGACGGCGCCTACTGGTACTTCCAGTGGTACTGGCCCGGAGTGCGCGGTCTCAAGGGCCCGTGGCACATCGGCGCCCTGTTCGACACCACCGGCTCCACCGGCAGCTCGGTCTACCCGACCGTGCAGCCCCGGCTGACCGGCCCCGACGGCACCCACTACCTGGGCGGCGTCGGCACGTACGTCGAGACCTATGGGCTGCAATACGCTTCCGAGCTGCGGGAGTTGAAGCTCACCACCGACATGGCCGTGGAGGGTGTCCAGCTCACCGGCGGGCTGTCCGGCATGCCCACGTCGGCGGTCTTCGCGCAGACCGGCACCTGGACCAAGGGCGCCGAACTCGACGACGCGATCCTCCCGCTGTACGCGATCCCCCGGGTCTCCGGGTCGCAGTGGGAGGCCATCGGGCAGATCGCCAAGGCCGGTATGTCGACGGCCGAGTTCGATGAGCGCGGGATCTTCCGGTGGCGGAACCACACCCGGTTCAGCGAGCCGCCCACCGAGGCCGACCTCACGCTCACCTCGGTGCGGGACATCGCCTCGCTCACCCTCACGGAGGAGATCGACGCCTGCCGCAACTACGTCGTCCAGCCCGCCAAGGTGTGGGAGGACTTCGGAGCCGCGGCCGGCACCACGTACACCGACACCGTCGTCCGCAAGATCCCGGCGAACGGCACGCTGACCGTGTCGTACGTGATGGCGGAGGAGGAGTTCGACATCGGCCCGCCCACCTCGGACGACGACTCGGTGGTCACCGCGGGCTCCCAGGTCCGCTTCGCGACCACCGCGGCCGGTACGACGGCGGTCAAGGGCGCGGTCGACGTACTGACCCGCCGTGAGGACGGCTATCTGGTCGTACGGTTCAGCAACCGCACCGCCCAGCCGCTCTACACGGCCACCAAGACCGGCACCCCGTCCGTCTTCCTGATGACCCTGAAGCCGAAGGCCGACCCCGTCGAACGGCCGGCCACGGCCTACACGCCGGGCACCGACAGCGAGCGGTTCTACGGCCGTCAGGAGCACACCGGAGAGACCACGGACTGGATCCAGGACCTGGCCGCGGCCCAGGACATCGCCGACGCGCTCTACGACGCCGGGCTCCTCCCGGTGCCGGTCATCGGCGACGTCGAGGTGCTGTACGACCCGCGCGTGCAGCTCGGCGACGTCGTCCGGCTCACCGACACCTCGGGCACCCGGCTGGACACCCTGGCCTGGGTGATCGGCGTGAACACCACGGCCGCCGCGGACGGTGGCGTACGCCAGACGCTCACCCTGCGCGGAACCCAGCCCAACGGGACCCCGTCCGACACCGGTCTCACCCCGGACGCCCCGGCCGACCCGGTCGTGGTCACCCTGTCGACGTACGCGCAGGTCACGGCGGCCTTCCCGACCCTGGGCGCGCTCACCGCCGCCGGGTTCACCTACGGCGAGATCAAGGAGTCCGCGTATGTCTGAGACGACACCGGAGCCCACGCCGGAGCCGGAGCCGGTCGACGACTCCACCCCCGGGCCGGGCATCGCCTGGCCCGCCGAGGTGACGGTGACCGTGCCGGACCCGGGTGAGCCGGAGGAGCAGCCGGACGAGCCGGAGACCCCCGAGCCTCCGACCGAGCCCGAGGAGGTCGCCGCCGAGCCGACGCCCGCGACCGGCCCGGCGGGCACGGAAGGCGACACGGAACGCGCGACCGAGACGGAACCCGAAACGGAGACGGAGACGGCATGACCGCCTACACACCCCTCAACAGCCTCCCCTACCCCCAGCCCACGGACACGGCCGACATCCCCCTGCACGTCCGGTCCCTGGCGGAGGCCGTGGACGGCCGCACGATCCTGCAGTACGCGACCGCCGCCGCCCGCGACGCGGCGGTCACCACCCCCGTCCGCGGGATGGTCGCCTGGCTCGACACCCCCGGCCAGCTCACCCACTACACCGGCGCGGGGTGGCTGCCGGTGGCCGCCGTCCCGGTGTTCCTCTTCAACAACGACGCCGGTACGACGGCGTCCACGACCCCGGCCGAGACCCTGTCGGGCGCGACCGGTGACCCGGTGGTGGCCGCGTTCACGGCGCCCCCGACGGGCCGGGTGATCGTCACCGTGGGCTGCTGGATGCACAACTCGGTCGCCGCCAACGGGTACATGGGCGCGACGATCAAAAAGGTCTCGGACGCCTCGGTGTACCTGGCGTCCACCATCGACCGGGCGGCGAACGTCTACAACACCGACCGTTCCTCGGTCTCCAGCCAGTTCCTAGTCACGGGTCTCACCCCGGGCACGGTGTACTCGGCGACCCCGACCTACTGGTCGTCCGTCGCCACCCCCGCCAACACGGTCGCCTACGACAACCGCTTCATCAGGGTCGACCCGATCCACTGAAGCCGATGCACTGATCCCGTTCACGGAAGCCCCGGTACGCCGCTCTCGCTCCGCGCGGCGCACCGGGGCTTCCGCATATGCCCGAAAGGACCCGACCCCATGGCCACACCCCTTTCCGCCGCCGCGTTCGAGGCGGCCCTGCGCGCCGAAGGCGTCACGCTCAAGAAGCACGGCGCCTGGTCCACCCACAACCGCAACGGCGTCGGCGCCTGGGGCCCGGCGCAGGGCGTCATGCTGCACCACACGGCCGGCTCGAACAGCGTCGCCCTGTGCCGCACCGGCATGACGAACCTCCCCGGCCCCCTGTGCATCGCGGTCATCGCGAAGGACGGCACGGTCCACCTGGTCGGCTACGGCCGCACCAACCACGCCGGCCGCGGCGCGACGGCCACCTACAACGCCGTACGGAACACGACGACGATCCCCTCCCGCCCCGGCGCGGACGCGGTCGACGGCAACGCCCACTTCTACGGCTTCGAGATCGAGAACCTCGGCAACGGCCGCGACCCGTACCCCGACGCCCAGCTGGCGGCCGTGGAGAAGGTAGCGGCGGCGGTGTGCCGCGCCCACGGCTGGAGCGCGGGCCGGGTCATCGGCCACAAGGAGTGGACGACCCGCAAGATCGACCCGACGTTCTCGATGGCGGGCATGCGCACGAGAATCGCGACCCGCCTGGCCGCGCCCCCGACCGGAGGCACCCAGACGAACCCGGCCCCGGTCTCCTACGAACCCTTCCCGGGGGCCGCGTTCTTCACCACCGGCCGCCGCAGCGCGATCGTCACCGCCATGGGCAGGCGGCTGGTCGCCGAGGGCTGCGGCCGGTACGAGGTGGGCCCCGGCCCGTCCTGGACCGGCGCCGACCGCCGCTCGTACGCCGCCTGGCAGCACAAGCTCGGCTACTCCGGCACCGACGCGGACGGCATCCCGGGCGCCACGAGCTGGGCGAAGCTCCGCGTCCCCCGCACCTGAAAGGACCCGTGCACCATGACCGACTCGAACCGCAGAGCACTGCGTACGGCGTTCCAGGCGCTGTTGGCGGTGGCGACCGCCCTGCCCCTGCTGGCCGACACCCCCGGGGTGGCCGAACTCCCCTTCTACGCCACCCTCGTGGCAGCGGCGACGGCACTGAGCCGGCTGATGTCCCTGCCGGCGGTGGAACGCCTGCTCCCCCCGTGGCTCAAGGCCGGGCCGGAAGGGAGCGCCGATGGTGAGCAGTGACGAACGGGCCACGGTCGCCCTGGAGTTGGAACGCCTGCGCCGCGCCGTGGACGTAGGCTTCGCCACCACCCGCGGCGACCTCGCCCTCCTCCTCCAACGAGCCGACCAGACGGACAAAACCCTCTCCGACCACGAGGACCGCCTCGACACCCTGGAACGCTCCCGCTGGCCCCTCCCGTCCCTGGCCGCCCTGACGTCGTGCGCGGCGCTGGCGGTCACTCTCTGGTCGGCGACGACATCGCGTTAGCCGGACTCCCATCAGCCTGAACGAATTCGTGCTACTGGCCATCCTGTGATCAGACGGCTGCACGCGAGGGCTGGCCCCCCGTCCCGCCCAGCTCGAACCACATCAGCTTCCCTCCCCCGGTCCCGAGGCTCCCGCCCTCCATCGGCCAGCACCCCCACCGATCGGCGCACCGCTCGACCAGGAGGAGACCGCGTCCACCCTCGGCGGCCGTCGGGGAGGGGGGCGGGGGTGGGGGCGGGACGTGCGGGCTGGAGTCCCAGACGAAGACCCTCAGCCAGTCGTCTCCGAGCGCGACCAGACGCAGGGAGGACGGCCCGTAGGTGTGCCGGTACGCGTTGGTGACCAGCTCGCAGGTCAACAGCTCGGTGACGTCGAGGAGTTCCCCCATCCCGTGCGTGGTGAGCGCGGCCCGCACGGTCAGCCGGGCGACGCGGGCGGCCCGCGGGTCCCGGGGCAGGCGCAGGACGTAGTCCCAGCACGGCGGCGAAGGGGAGTCGAGCGGCGATACGGTGACCACGGATACCTCCGGGAGGGAGAGGAGTCGGTTCACTCAACGGCCGTGGCCCAGCGGTGGCATGCCTGGGGAGGTGCGCTTCCGGCTTATGGGCGGGGCGAGTTGAGCGGTACGGCTTCACCGTAGCGGAGGCGATGTAAGAATTAACATCGATCGAGCGCCAGAGTTCACAATTACCTCCTGTGGGTGACCACAGAGGCATGGCATAGACGAGAGAGGGCCCAGTGCCGCCCAGCACACCCACCCTGCGCCAGCAGCGCCTGGGTGCCGAACTGCGCAAACTGAGGGAGCACGCGGGGCTGACGTCCAGCGCCGCCGCAGGGCTGCTCGGTGTCAAGCAGGCGCAGATCAGCAGCATCGAGTCCGGCCGCTACGCCGTGAGCGCCGACCGCGTGCGCACCTTCGCCCGCACGTACAGCTGCGCCGACCCGGCACTCGTGGACGCCTTGGCGGCGATGACCGGCGGCCGCACACGCGGCTGGTGGGACGAGTACCGGGAGCACCTGCCGGTCGGCCTGATCGACCTGGCCGAACTGGAGCACTACGCCGCCGAGTTGCGTGTGGCCCTGGTCATTCACATCCCCGCGCTCCTGCAGACCACGGACCATGCCCGCGCCCTCTTCCGAGGGGTGTTCCCTCCCCTGCAGCAGTACGAGATCGAGCACCGGCTCACCCACCGCATCAAGCGGCAGGGCCTCCTCCACCGGGCGGACCCCATTCCGTACACGGCGACGATCCACGAGGCGGCGCTGAGAATGGGGTTCGGCGGCCGAGACGTGGCCGCCAAGCAACTCCGGCACATCGTGGACACGAGCGAACTCGCCCATGTCACCGTCCGGGTCATCCCCTTCGGCAGGGAGAGCTTCCACGGCACCGGCCAGGGCATCGACTACGTGGCGGGAGCGGTACGCCAACTCGACACCGTGCAACTGGACGCACATCACGGCTGCGAGTTCCTCGACGGCGAGGCCCAGTTGAGCAAGTACCGAGCGGTGGTGGATCACATGGAGGTGAGCGCATTGAGCCCCGAAGCATCGCGCGACTTCATCCACCGCATCGCGCACGACCTCTGAGAGGCCCCGGCATGCCCACCATCCACTGGCAGAAGTCCACCTACAGCGGCGACGCCTCCAACTGCGTCAACCTCGCCGCCGCCCCCACCGGACACATACTCCTCCGTGAGAGCGACGAACCCGCCACCACTCTCACCACCACACCGCGCCCCCTCCACTCCCTCATACGCACCCTCAAGAGAGGTCAGCTCGACGACTCCCCTACATAGCTGAGCGTGTCCGTGCCGCCCTCTTCCCAGGTGATGACGACGTCGTTGCCGGAGCGGCGGACCGTGGCGAAGGTGATGTCGTCGTCGCTGACGTCCTTGGAGGCCATGGGGGTGAGGGCCATGCGGAAGTTGTTGTCGTCGCGGTACTTGCCGACGCCGGTCATGATGCCCTTGCCGCCGACCATGTCGATGTACGACAGCGGGTGCTGACCCTTGGCCTCGCCGGCGGTCTGCTCGGCGCCGATCGTCAGGGTGCGGGCCTCGTCGTCCTGCCACTGGCCCTCGACGCCCTTGGCGGGCGCGACGCTCGAACCGCCGTCGTCCAGACCGCCGTCGGGGGTGTCGGTGGCCTCCTCCGTGGCCTCGTCCGACGCTTCCTCGGACGGGCTCCCGGAATCGCTCGCCGACGCCGACACGCTCGGCCCGGGCTTGGCCGTGTCCGAGTCGTCCGAATTACTCGCGAGCAGGAAGACGCCCCCGCCGATCACCGCGAGCGCCGCCACCGCGGCCACGACGATCAGCGCGACTTTGCCTCCGTTACCACCGGAGGGCGGGGGCGGCGGCGGGTAACCCCCGTACTGGGGACCATAGTTGGGCGCGCCAGGAGCCCCCGGCGCACCCGGCGCCCCGTACGGCTGCTGCGGTGCCGTCGCGTACGGGTTCGGCGGCTGGCCGGGGACCTGGCCCGGGGCCGGGGCCGGGTAGGACCCCGGATACGGCCCCGGGTACGGCGGCTGCTGCGGCGGCTGGGCGCCGTACCCGTCGTAGGGCGGCTGGCCGGGAGGCTGAGTCATCGGCGGGTGTCACTCCTTGAGTCGCTTCGGCGAGGCGAGGCGAGACGTGCGCGGGACACCTGCCTCAAGCGAGCCCAACATCCACCACGCACTCAGTCGTACGCAAGTGCGTATCCCGGTTGGTTACCAGGTCAGTACACGACAGCCGTCACCGGACCGATGCCCGACGGCCCGGCCACAGCCGCGGCCTGCGCCGCGCCGCCAGATCCTCCGCCCAGCCGAACGCGACGACGCAGGCGACGACCAGCAGCCAGGTCAGGACCAGCACCGGCCAGACGCTCTCCAGGAGCCAGGGGGTGTTCTGTTCCAGGAACGCCACGTCCCACAGCCGGTCCCACTGGGTCGAGGCGATCACGATGCAGGTGGTGTGCCAGAGATAGATCGTCACCGCACGGGAGTTGAGGAAGGTGATCACCCCGTCGAAGCGCCGCAGCCGGGGCGGCCACTCCGCCCACGACGGGCTGAAGTGCAGCAGCAGCGCCACCACGGCGACGGACCACAGGGACTGGGCGAACGGCATGTCGTCGAGGTCGTGGTCCTGGCCGTAGTCGTGGCGCAGCGCGTACCAGAGGCCGACCAGGGCGATGACCGGGGCCACGGACGGCACGACGTACCTCGGGAGGCGCTGCAGGATGCCCTCCCGGTGGGCCATGCCGAGGATCCAGCAGGCGCCGAAGGTGGTGAAGTCCGTCAGCCCCGAGGCGAGCCGCTCGCCCGGCAGCAGCTCCACCAGGCCCAGCTCGAACAGTCCGGCCAGCGCGAGCGGCGCGAGGACCGTCACCACCGGCAGCTTCCGCAGCGCGCGCAGCAGCAGCGGGGAGAGCACGACGAACCAGATGTACGTGCGGACGTACCAGAGGGGTCCGGCCAGTTGTACGGCCCAGTCGGCGCCGATGAGGCCCTGGACGCCGGGCAGGCCGTCGGCGTACGGCGGTTCGCTGATCGGGAAGATCCAGAACGCGAGGTGGAACCACCACCACAGGGGATGCCAGTACGGGTCCGGGCCCCAGCCCTGGAGCAGCATCCCCGTCACGCCGACGACGCCCAGCAGCCACACCGGCGGCAGCAGCCGGCGCAGCCGGCCCCTGATGACGTCCGCCGCCGGACGCTTGAGCGAGCGCGCCATGAGGTTGCCGCCGAGCGCGAACATCACGCCCATGGACGGGAAGACGAGCGGCAGCCAGCTCCAGCCGGCGAGATGGTAGAGCACCACCCGGAAGATGGCGAGGCCCCGGAGGAGGTCGAAGTACCGGTCCCGGCCCGCGACTTGAGGGGCCGACGGGGTCTGGGGCGCGGAGTCCTGCGTCAGCGTGCTCATCCGACCGGCCTCCGCTCGCCCGACTGCTGCTTGGGCAGTGACGGCTCCTGCGGCGCGCCCGGCAGCCCCACCGCCCCCGTCCGCCGCAGCTTCTGCCAGCGCAGCCGGCCGCCGGTGAGGGCGGTGATCCACGACTGGAGCAGCACGACGTACATGAGCTGGCGGTACAGGATCTGCTGGAGCGGGAGCGAGATCAGATGGGTCATGCGTTCCTTGTCGAGGCGGAACGCCAGTGCCGCGCACACCACTTGGACGGCCAGCACGCCCAGCCAGGCGCCGATCGTCTTCTCGGTCGGCCCGAAGACCAGCCCGTAGAGCAGGAACACGTCGATGAGCGGGGCCAGCAGGGGCGCCACGACCATGAAGAGGGAGACCAGCGGCAGGCCCACACGGCCGAAGCGGCCGGAGGCGCCCCGGTCGAAGAGGGAGCCCCGGTGCTTCCAGATCGCCTGCATCGTGCCGTACGACCAGCGGTAGCGCTGGGACCACAGCTGCTGGACGGATTCCGGGGCCTCGGTCCAGGCGCGCGCGTTCTCGGCGTAGACGACGTGCCAGCCGTCGCGGTGCATGGCCATGGTGATGTCGGTGTCCTCGGCGAGCGTGTCCTCGCTCATCCCCCCGACGCGTTCGAGGGCCGTGCGGCGGAACGCCCCGACCGCGCCGGGGATCGTCGGCATACAGCGCAGGACGTCGTACATCCGGCGGTCGAGGTTGAAGCCCATCACGTACTCGATGTGCTGCCAGGCCCCGATCATGGTGTCCCGGTTGCCGACCTTGGCGTTGCCCGCGACCGCGCCGACACGGGGGTCGGCGAAGGGCTGGACCAGCTCACGGACGGTGGACGGCTCGAAGACCGTGTCGCCGTCCATCATGACGATGATCTCGTGCCGCGCGTTGGCGATGCCCCGGTTGAGGGCGGCGGGCTTGCCCGCGTTGAGCTGCCGTACGACACGGACGCCCGGCAGGTCCTTGCCCAGTTCCTCGACGATGCCCGCCGTGCCGTCGCTGGAGCCGTCGTCGATGACCAGCACCTCGATGGGATGGTCGCTCGCCACCAGCGAACGGACCGTCTTCTCGATGCACTTGGCCTCGTTGTACGCCGGGACGAGCACCGACACCGGTTCGGTGACGGGCCCGTCCGGCCCCCAGCGGAAGCCGCGCCGCCTGACCTTGCGGGCGTGGACGAGCGACAGGACCAGCATCAGACCGAAGCGGGCCAGGACGAGGACACCGACGACCGCGAGGGCGACGACGAGCACGCTCGTCGTCTTCTCGGAGACCTGCACCAGCGTCACCCACACCTTGCCCTTCACCAGGCCGAGGCCGGTGACCCGGGTGTGCGCGCTGGGGGCCTTCAGGGCGCCGGTCAGGGTGTCGAACTTGTAGCCCTTGACCTGGAGCCCGGCGATGTACCGGTCCAGCGCGGCGACGGTCTGCGCGCGGTCGCCGCCGGAGTCGTGCATCAGCACGATCGCGCCCTCACCGCGCTCGGGCGTGGACCGGCGGATGATCTCGTCGACCCCCGGCCGCTTCCAGTCCTGGCTGTCGGTGTCGCTGACGACGGTGATGTAGCCGCGGTTGCCGATGTACTGCGTCACCGGCCAGGTCCGGTTGTCCATGCGCGCCGAGAACGACGAGTACGGCGGCCGGAACAGCGAGGTCCGGATGCCGGCCGCGCCCGCGAGGGCGAGCTGGTTCTGGGACAGCTCCCAGTCGATGCGGTCCTTGGACTGGAGCGAGAGATCAGGGTGGTTGAAGGTGTGCAGGCCGATCTCGTGGCCCTCGTCGACCATCCGCTGGACCAGGTCCGGGTAGCGGGAGGCCATGGTGCCGGTGATGAAGAAGACGGCCTTGGCGTCGTGCTTCTTCAGCATGTCGAGGACCTTGGGGGTCCACTTGGGGTCCGGCCCGTCGTCGAAGGTCAGCACCAGCTCGTAGTCAGGGACGTCGAGGGCGAGCTGCCGCCCGGAGCGGGTGTCGATCACGGGCCCGCCCTTCAGTATCTTCTTCGGCACCCGGTCGTTCGAGACGAGCGGCCCGACCCGGTGGTCCGCGAGGATCTCGCTGTGCACGTATCCGCGCAGCATCAGCATGGCCATCAGGGCGAGCAGCAGCACACAGGGCAGCACCTGGCGCAACGGCACCCGACGCCGTCCGGATCGCTTCTTCGCGCTCTTGCGCGAACGCTTCGCGGAGCCGCCCACCGGACTGCCGGTGGTGTCGCCGGACGGACTGCCGGTGGGGCCACCCTCGGTGGCGGGCGTCGAACGCGGGGTGCGGGTACGGCGGCCGGCGGCGGCACGCGAGGGCGTGCCGCCGCGCTTGGAGCGGGTCATCAGGCGGGGCTCTCCGGGTTCTGCGGGCTCGACGGGCCCGACGGCTCCTGCGCGCTCGGCGAGCCGTCCGGTGTGGACGGCGCGGGCTCGACGGTCTGGACGGGCGCCGGGGACGCCGGTCCGCCGGCGACGTTGTCCGAGCCGCCGGAGCCCGGAGCGGGGCCGGCGGACCCGGTCTCGGAGGGCGTGGGCGAGGCGGGCGGCGAGGCCGAGGGGCTGGGGTCGACCTTCGGCGGCTCGGGCGTCGAGGCGGACGGCTCCGGGTCCTTCACCCCGGTGGTCGGCTTCGGCCCCGGCGTCGCACCGGCGCTGGGCCGGGCCGACGGCTCGGCGCTCGCGGACTTCTCCGGCTGCTTGGCCCGGCCCGAGGAGCCGGTCGGCGACTTGCCGCCGGGCGAGGACGAGGCCCCCGTACGACCCCCGCCCGGACCGGAGTCCGGTACGAAGCCGTCGGCCTCGTCGGTCCGGTCCTCCGACTCGTCCGGCAGCGGAGGCGTGTCCACCTTGCCCGCCGGCTTGTCGTCCTTCTGCATCGGCACCGGCAGCCAGGGCGCGTCCGAGTTGCCGGACACCAGGGTGCCGACGATGACCACGGCGTACGCGGCGCAGGCGGTGCCCACGGCGATACCGAGCTTGCGGTAGAGGTTCCGGCGCCGGCCCGACTCGTCGACGAACACCGGCCCGTCGGAGTCCTGCCCGGCACCGGCCGCGTCGCCGTCCTTGCCGGCGTGCCGGCCCGTTCCCTCGTCCACTTCGCGCCCCACACCGTCGAGTTGCACGGTCACCTCGTGCGGATCGTGATTACGGCCCGGCTGATCGGGCTGCTCCCAGGGCGCCGCCGGAACGGCCCCCGGCTGCCGCGGTACCGCTCCCGTTCTGCCGGCGGCCTCGGGCCAGACCACCTCGCCCCCCATGCCCCTGCCGCCACCACCACGGCCTCGACCGGGGCCTTCACCTTCGCCACCGGTCCGCTGCGACAAGCCTCGCGACCCGAAGCCCTGCGGCTCGAAGCCCTGCGACTCCAAGCCCTGCGGCTCGAAGCCCTGCGACTCCAAGCCCTGCGGGACAGAGCCCTGCGGCTGAATGCCCTCCGGCCGACTGCCGTTGGGCCAGTTCTCGACGTGCACGCACTTCCCCCCACGGGATCGTTCCGGGTGCGTGTTCGATGCCGGGCGGTCGCACTTTCCTGTACCGGACCGGGCCCCCACCCGATCCGGGGCGCTCCGCCCCTCACACGCACCCGGGCCCCGAATGTAGGGGTGGGAGAGATGTCTACGTGTGGGATGTCAGGTGAAGGTCATCATGATGAGTGCATCTCTGGCCGGAATCCACCCGTCCTCCGGATGTGATAGCCATACTTCCGCCTTCGCCAGCTCGACGGCGGCCCGCCGCAACGCGTCGAGTCCGGGATGCCTGAGCCCCTTCCGCCACACCAGCGACACGGGCGACAGCGGGACGGGGTCGACGATCGGCCGCGCCACCGTGCCCGGCATGGCCGGGAAGTCCACCACCGCCAGCACCGGCGACCTGGTCTTCGCCATGATCCGCCGGAACTCCTCCTCCCCCACGGCCAGCGGGGCGGGCGCCGCGACCTCGATCCCCCGCCCCTCGAACAGCCGCGCCGCCAGCTCCGTCCACTCCGGCGTACGGGGGTTCCCGGCGCCCGCGTACACCCGCTCGCCGGCGAGTTCCGCCAGCGGTACGGCGTCCAGCGCGGCCAGCCGGTGGTCCTCGGGCAGGATCACCGTCATCGGCTCGTACCGCACCGGCTGCTGCGCGAGCCCCGCCCGCACCCCGGGTTCGAGCCCCGCGAACCTGCCGAACGACACGTCCAGCCGCCCCGCGAGGATCTCGGCCGCCGCGTACGTCAGCCCGCTCTCGTACCGCGCCATCAGCTCCAGCTCGGGCACGATCTCCCGGGCCCGCCGCAGCACCCGCGCCCCCGTGGCCAGCCCCGGCGAGTTCAGATCCACCAGCAGGGGCCGCGCCTGCCGGAACGCGGCCACCAACTCCTCCTGCGCCTCCAGCACCCGCCGCGCATGGGGCACCAGCCGCTCCCCGTCCCCCGTCAACCCCACCTGCCGGGTGCTCCGCACGAACAGCTCCACCCCCAACTCCCGCTCCAGCCGCCGCACATCCCGGCTCAACGCCTGCTGAGCGACATGAAGCCGAGCGGCGGCCCGAGTGAAGTGCAACTCCTCGGCAACAGCGAGAAACCCCTGAAGCAGCCGCGGATCAACGGCATACGACGCACTGACCATCCGGCGAATTTACAACCGGAGCGCGTGAATGACGACGGAGCAGGTGTTGGACGGTGGATCTTGAGCGCGGCGAGGCTTGAACCATGCCGCTCACAAGAAGCCGCAGGGGCGCAGCCCCTGCTTTCAAGGGGCGCGGGGAACTGCGCGACCAGCCACACTCCACCCGCACCCGCCGACGCACAACCACCCCCAACCCCTACCGCGCCCTGTTCCACCACCCCGGCACCCGCGCCTTCACCGCCGGCGCCCTACTGTCCCGCCTCCCCATGGGAATGTTCGGCATCAGCGCCATCCTGATGATCTCCCGCTCCCGAGACTCCTACGCCCTCGCAGGCGCCGTCGTGGCGACCGGCCTCGCCGCCACCGCCCTCGTCGCCCCCTGGACCGCCCGCCTGGTGGACCGCCACGGCCAGGCCAGGATCGCCGTACCCGCCACCGCCGCCGCCCTCCTCGGCACCCTCTCCCTGATCGCCTGCGTCCACTGGAACGCCCCCGACTGGACCCTGTTCGCCTCCTACGCGGCCACCGCCACGACCCCCAACACCGGCGGTATGGCCCGCGCCCGCTGGGCCCACCTGCTGAAGGACGACCCGGCCGCCCTGCACACCGCCAACTCCTTCGAACAGGCGGTGGACGAGCTCTGCTTCATGCTCGGCCCGGTCGCCGCCGCCTTCCTGTGCACCACCCTGTTCCCCGAGGCCGGCACCCTGATCGGCGGCCTCCTCTGCATGACCGGCGTCCTGGTCCTCGCCGCCCAGCGCGCCACCGAGCCACCGCCCACCGGCCGTACGACCACGAGGTCCCCCCTCCGCAGCCCGGGCCTCCCGCCCCTCCTCACCGTCTTCCTCGCCACCGGCGCGGTCTTCGGCTCCCTGGAGGTCGTCACCGTCGCCTACGCCGACGCCCGGGGCCACGCCTCCGCGGCCGGTGCGATCCTCGGCCTCCAGGCGGCCGGTTCCTGCGCGGCGGGCCTCGCCTACGGCGCGCTCCGGGTGACGGGCCCCGCCGAGCGCCGCTTCCGCCGCTGTCTGGCAGCGATGACCGCCCTGATGACCCTCCCCTGGCTGGCCGCCACCACCACCGGCTCGCTCGTGCTGCTCGCCCCGGCCCTCCTCCTCGCCGGCATGGCCACCGCCCCCACGATGGTCACCGCCATGTCACTGGTCCAACAGCGCACCCCCGAGGGCCAGTTGAACGAGGGCATGACCCTCGCGGTGACCGGCCTCCTCGGCGGGATAGCGGCCGGCTCGGCCCTGGGCGGCTGGGTGGCGGAACACGGCCCGGGATCCAGCGCGACCGCCGGTACCGGCACCACGGGCTTCGCGGTCCCGGTGGCCGCCGCGGCACTCGCACTCCTGATCGCCTCGCTGCCCACCACCCTCCGACACCCACCCGTCCGCCCCGTCGAACACCGCACGAATTCCCGTCCCACCCATTGACGCACCGTCACCTCACCCCTACCTTCCGTCGAAGCGCTTCGACACTCCTCGTCGAAACGATTCGACCGCCGCGGCCGGGAGGACTCCCCCATGAAGTTCACCGACGGCTACTGGCTGCTCCGCGAGGGCGTCACCGCGGCGTATCCGGCCGAGGTCCTCGACGTCACCGCCACGGACGGCGGCACCCTGCGGATCCACGCCCCCACCCGGCCCGTCCGCCACCGCGGCGACCTGCTGAAGGGACCGGTCGTGACGATCGACGCCCACGCCCCGATGCCCGACGTCATCGGCGTCACCTTCACCCACTTCGAGGGCGAACGGCCGCGCGGCCCCCGATTCGAGCTGGCCACCCAGGAGTTCACCCCGCACACCTCCTACGACGACGACCACGCCACCCTCACCGCCGGGGACCTGTCGGTCCGTGTCGCCCGCACCGGCCCCTGGCAGGTCGACTTCCTCGCCCACGGCCGCACCCTCACCTCCAGCGGCCCGAAGTCGATGGGCATCATGCGCGAGGCGTCCGGCGCCCACCACCTCCGCGAACAGCTCGCCCTCGGCGTCGGCACCTCCGTCTACGGCCTCGGCGAACGCTTCGGCCCGCTGGTCAAGAACGGCCAGGTGGTGGACATCTGGAACGCCGACGGCGGCACGGCCACCGAACAGGCCTACAAGAACGTGCCGTTCTATCTCACCGACGCGGGCTACGGCGTCTTCGTCGACCACCCCGGCAAGGTCTCCTTCGAGGTCGGCTCGGAGGCCGTGTCGAAGGTCCAGTTCAGCGCGGAGACCCAGCGGTTGACGTACTACGTCGTCTACGGCCCCACCCCGAAGGAGATCCTCCGCAAGTACACGGCCCTCACCGGCCGCCCGGCGCTGCCGCCCGCCTGGTCGTTCGGCCTGTGGCTGTCGACCTCCTTCACCACCTCCTACGACGAGGAGACGGTGACCTCCTTCATCGAGGGCATGCGGGAACGCCGGCTGCCCCTCTCCGTCTTCCACTTCGACTGCTTCTGGATGCGCGAGTTCCAGTGGTGCGACTTCACCTGGGACGCCCGTGTCTTCCCGGACCCGGAAGGCATGCTGGCCCGCCTCAAACGCCGGGGCCTGCGGATCTCCGTGTGGATCAACCCGTACATCGCCCAGCGCTCCCCGCTCTTCGCGGAGGGGAAGGCCCTCGGTCATCTGCTGCGCCGGCCGGGCGGCGACGTGTGGCAGTGGGACCTGTGGCAGCCCGGTATGGCGCTGGTCGACTTCACCAGCCCGGCGGCCCGCGAGTGGTACGCGTCGAAGCTGGAGGCGCTGCTCGCCCAGGGCGTCGACTGCTTCAAGACCGACTTCGGGGAGCGGGTGCCCCTGGACGTGGCCTGGTCCGACGGCACGGACCCGGAGCGGATGCACAACTACTACACCCACCTCTACAACCGCACGGTCTTCGACGTCCTGCGCAAACACCGGGGCGAGGGCGAGGCGGTGCTCTTCGCCCGCTCGGCGACGGCCGGCGGGCAGCGCTTCCCCGTGCACTGGGGCGGCGACTGCGAGTCGACGTACGAGGCGATGGCCGAGTCGCTGCGCGGCGGGCTCTCCCTGGGGCTGTCGGGCTTCGGGTTCTGGAGCCATGACATCGGCGGCTTCGAGGGCACCCCGACGCCCGCACTCTTCAAACGGTGGATCGCCTTCGGTCTGCTCTCCTCCCACAGCCGCCTGCACGGCTCGTCGTCGTACCGGGTCCCCTGGCTCTTCGACGACGAATCGGTGGACGTCCTGCGGAGGTTCACCCGGCTCAAGCTGAGCCTGATGCCCTACCTGTACGGGGCCGCGCGCACGGCGCACACCGAGGGCGTGCCGGTGATGCGGGCGATGGTGCTGGAGTTCCCGGACGACCCCGGCTGCGCGCATCTGGAACGGCAGTACATGCTCGGCCCGGACCTCCTCGTGGCCCCCGTCCTCAGCGACGAGGGCGACGTCACGTACTACGTCCCCGAGGGAACCTGGACCCGCTTCCCGGACGGCGGCGACGGCAACGGTGACGGGAACGGTGACGGCGGTACGGTCACCGGCCCCCGCTGGGTCCGTGAGCGCCACGACTTCCACAGCGTGCCCCTGCTGGTCCGCCCCGGCGCGGTCGTCCCGGTCGGCGCGGTCACGGACCGCCCGGACTACGACCACGCCGACGACGTCACCCTGCACGCGTACCGCCTCGCCCACGGCGACCGGGTGACGGTACCGGTGGCCGACGTGACCTTCACGGTCGTCCGGGAGGGGAACGTACTGCGGGCCTCGTGCGACGCCCCGAGGGCGCCGTGGGGCCTGGCGGCCGACGGGCGGGAGGTCCGCGCGGCGGCGGGCACGGGCTTTCTCACGATGAACCTGGACGGGGAGTCGGATCCCCCGGGAATGAGGTCGGTGTGACGGTCAAGATCACGGATGTGGCCCGGCACGCGGGTGTCTCCCCGAGCACCGTCTCCTACGCGCTGAGCGGCAAGCGGCCGATCTCGGCGGAGACGCGGGCCCGGGTCGAGGCGTCCATCCGAGAGCTGGGCTACCGTCCGCACGCGGGCGCCCGCGCCCTGGCCGGCCGCAAATCGAACGTGCTGGCGATGGTCGTGCCCTTACGACCGGGCATCGAGGTGCCGGTGGTGATGCAGTTCGCGGTCTCGGCGGTCACCTCGGCCCGTGAACACGACCACGATGTCCTGCTGTTGACGCAGGAGGAGGGCGAGGAGGGGCTGCGGCGGGTGGTCGACTCGGCCCTGGTGGACGCGCTGATCGTGATGGACGTCCAACTCCACGACCCCAGGCTGCCGTTGCTGCGCGCCCTGGACCGGCCCTCGGTGCTGATCGGTTTCCCGGCCGACCCCACCGGTCTGACCTGCATCGACCTGGACTTCAGGACGGCGGGCGAGCTGTGCGTGGAGCATCTCGCCGGTCTGGGCCACCGTGTGGTGGGGCTGATCGGCTCCCCGCCCGAGGTCTACGTCCGCCGGACCTCCTTCGCCCAGCGGGTCGTCCAGGGCTTCACCTCCGCCGCCACCCGCAACGGCATGTCCTCCACGGTCCACCCCTGCGAGGCCACCCCGGCGGCGGCCCGCGCCGTGGCGGAACGCCTGCTGCGCGAACAGCCGGCCCTGACCGGTGTGGTGATCCACAACGAGGCGATCCTGGGCCCCCTGGTCGACGCCTTCGAACAGCTGGGCCTGCGCGTCCCGGCCGACCTCTCCCTCACGGCCCTCTGCCCGGACACCCACGCCACGGGCCTGCGCGTCCCCCTCACCTCGATCGCCATCCCGGCGACGGAGATCGGCGACCAGGCGGTCGCGCTCCTGATGAGGAAACTGGACGGCGCCCCCGTACCCGGGTCCACCCTCCTCCCACCGCGACTGACGGTCCGCGCGAGCACGGCCCGCCGGGCCGCCGGGTGAGACATGACGAAGGCCCCGCTGCCGTACGGCAGCGGGGCCTTCGCCCACATGGGAATTGTGGAGATGGCGGGAATCGAACCCGCGTCCAACGGTGCGGAACCAGGGCTTCTCCGTGTGCAGTTCGCTGTGATTTTCTCAGCCCCGGCGATCACGCGAACAAGTCGCCGACGGGCTCAGTCACTGTTTGATTTCCCTCTTCACCCCGTGACCGGGATCAAGGTTTAGTCCCCTAGCTGATGCCAGGATCCGGGTCGGGAACAGCCCCGGGCTGACACTCCTTAGTGCAGGAGCAGTCTCTTAGCTACCTGAGATCAGGCGGCGAGGGAGAACTGCTGCTGCGGAGAATCGCTCTTGATAGTGGCGATTATTTTTTTCGGCCTGTGGTTTACGAGATCATGGCCGCTTCCTCGACACGCTTCCCCTGCCTCGACATCCGCTGTCGAAACCGATCATCCCCATGTTGTGTTTTCAATCCCTCCGAAGAGGGGGTCGCGCACCCGCTGTGAGGTGCAGAGCCATCGTACGGGACCAACGCGAGCGCATGCCACCGTATTCCTCCCGGCCGGGCCGGAGGTCACGCGCGGCTACGCGCGCTGCTTCCGCTTGGCCGCCGCGATCGCGCGGTCCGACTCCCTCCGGTCCTGCTGCTCCCGCAGCGTCTGCCGCTTGTCGAACTCCTTCTTGCCGCGTGCGAGGGCGATCTCCGCCTTGGCCCGGCCGTCCTTGAAGTACAGGGCGAGGGGCACGATCGTGTGACCCGTCTCCTGCGCCTTGGCCTCCAGCTTGTCGATCTCCTCGCGGTGCAGCAGCAGCTTCCGCTTGCGGCGCGCGGAGTGGTTGGTCCAGCTGCCCTGGTGGTACTCGGGGATGTGGGCGTTGTGCAGCCACGCCTCACCCCGGTCGATCTGGACGAAGCCGTCGGTCAGCGAGGTCCGTCCCTCACGCAGCGACTTGACCTCGGTCCCCATGAGGACGAGCCCGGCCTCAAAGGTGTCGATGATCGCGTAGTCGTGCCGGGCCTTCTTGTTCTGGGCGACGATCTTCTTCCTGCCGCCCTTCTCGCCGTCCCTGGCCTTGGCGGCCGCCCCGCCCTGCTTGGGCTGGGACTCCTTCGGTACGTACATTCCCTTGCTCATAGTGCCGTCCATTTTCGCACTACGGAGGGGGTGCGGGGGAAGCCGATTAACGGGTGCGGCGAAGGGGGCCGGGGCCCGGTCACCGCCCGAGGCCGGTCAGCACCGTCTCGGCCCGGCTCAGGGCGTCCTCGTCGGCTTCGAGGTCGGGGGTGATGCCACGGCCGTCGACGCCCCGGCCGGAGGGGGTGCGGTAGTGGCCGACGGTCAGTTCGGCGACGGAACCGCCGGGCAGCCGGCTCGGCATCTGCACCGAGCCCTTGCCGAAGGTGCGGGAGCCCACGACCACCGCGCGCCCCCGGTCCTGGAGGGCCCCGGTGAGCAGCTCGGCCGCGCTCATCGTGCCGCCGTCGACGAGCGCGACCAGGGGTCTGGTGGTGTCGCCGCCGGGTTCCGCGTGCAGCGCCCGCTGCTCGCCCTTGACGTCGTACGTGGCGACGAGGCCGCCGTCGAGGAAGGCGGAGGCGGCGGTGACGGCCTCGGAGACCAGACCGCCGGAGTTGCCCCGCAGGTCGAGGACGAAGCCGGCGGCGTCGGCGGACTGCTCGACGGCGGCGCGTACGAGATCGCCGGAGCCCTTGGTGAACGCGTCGACCGTGATGACGCCGACCCCGCTCGCGGTACGGCTCACGGTCACGTCCTCGGTGGAGAGGCGGGCCCGGCGCAGGGTCTGGTGCCAGGTCCGGGAGCCGCGGCGCAGCTCCAGCGACACCTTCGTACCGGCGGCCGCGCTCTCGGGGGTGCCGGTGTCCCCGGTGCCCTCGTCGATCGCGTCGCCGCGGAGTAAGGAGACGACCTCGGTGACCGGGCGGCCGTCGACCTTCTCGCCGTCGACACCGACGAGCCGGTCGCCCGCGCGGATCCCGGCACCGGCGGCGGGCGAGCCGTCCTGCACCCGGGTCACCTCGACATGGCCGTCGCGGCGCAGCCGGGCCCAGAGGCCGACGCCGGTGTACTCGCCGTCGAGGGCCTCCTCGAACTGCTCGTACTCGCCCTCGGAGTAGACCGCGCCCCAGCGGTCGCCGCTGCGGCTGACGGCGCGCTCGGCGGCCTCCACGGGGGACTCGCCCTCGGCCATGGCCTCGGCGGCGGCGTCGGCGACGTCCTGTTCCTTGTCGGCTGAGGCGGAGGCAGGGGCGGAGCGGGACGGCTTCGCGGCGGCGGTCGTGCCGCGCGGCGCGTCGAAGGAGCCGGTCGCGGCGCCGGTGGCGAGGACGCTCGCGAAGACCAATGTCAGGGCGGCCCCGCGGCGGATGCGGCGGGGCGGTGAGAACAGGTCGCGGCCTGACATGTCGGCGAGTCTAGGACAACGCGAAGGGCCGTACCGGCCCTTGCCGGTACGGCCCCAGGGGCATGCGTCACACCTTCAGGTACTTGCGCAGCGCGACAAAAGCGGCCAACGCCGGCATCAGGAAGCTCACGGTGAGGATGAGCGGGAGCTTGACGAGGACCGCGTCCCAGCCGACGAAATTGATCAACGGCAGGTTCTGGGACAGCGCTACGCCGTTGTCGATCACGAAGTACTGGCCGAGCGCGAGGAAGGCGCAGGCGATCACCCCGCCGATGACACCGGCGACCGCCGCCTCCATGATGAACGGCGCCTGGATGTAGAAGCCCGAGGCGCCCACCAGCCGCATGATCCCGATCTCACGACGACGGCTGAACGCCGACACACGCACCGTGTTGACGATCAGCAGCAGCGCGACGACGAGCATGACGGCCATCACACCGCGCGCCGCGAGGTTCAGGTACCCGAGGAGCCGGAAGAGGTTGTCCAGGATGCCCTTCTGGTCCTGCACGGACTGCACACCGTCACGCCCGTTGAAGGCGCTCGCGATGACCTGGTACTTCTCCGGGTCCTTCAGCTTGATGCGGTACGACTCCTGCATCTGGTCCGGGGTGAGGCTGCTGGCCAGCGGCGAGTCGCCGAACTGCTCCTTGTAGTGCTTGTACGCCTCGTCCTGGGACTCGTGGGCGACGTTCTCGACGACCGCCATCTTGCCCAGGTCGGACTTGATCTGGTTCTTCTGCTCGGTCGTGACGGCGCCCTTGGCGCAGTTGGGGTCGGACTCCGCGTCGCTCTTGTTGCAGAGGAAGATCGAGACGTTGACCTTGTCGTACCAGTAGCCCTTCATCTGGCTGACCTGGTCGCTCATCAACAGCGATCCGCCGAACAGGGCGAGGGAGAGGGCGACGGAGACGACGACCGCGAAGGTCATCGTGAGGTTGCGGCGGAGACCGACACCGATCTCCGACAGGACGAACTGGGCCTGCATGGCGTCTCGCTGAGCCTTTCGTGGACGGGGGCGGTCAGTGCTGGTAGCCGTAGACGCCGCGTGCCTGGTCGCGGACGAGGCGGCCCTTCTCCAGCTCGATGACGCGCTTGCGCATCTGGTCCACGATGTTCTGGTCGTGGGTCGCCATCACCACGGTGGTGCCCGTCCGGTTGATCCGGTCGAGCAGCTTCATGATGCCGACGGAGGTCTGCGGGTCGAGGTTGCCGGTGGGCTCGTCCGCGATCAGCAGCCTGGGCCGGTTCACGAAGGCCCGCGCGATGGCCACGCGCTGCTGCTCACCACCGGACAGTTCGCCCGGCATGCGCTCCTCCTTGCCGCCGAGGCCGACCAGTTCCAGCACCTGCGGCACGGACTTGCGGATCTCGCCGCGCGACTTGCCGATGACCTCCTGGGCGAAGGCGACGTTCTCGCCGACCGTCTTGTTGGGCAGCAGCCGGAAGTCCTGGAACACCGTCCCGAGCTGGCGGCGCATCTGCGGCACCTTCCAGTTGGACAGACGCGCGAGATCCTTGCCGAGGACGTGCACCTGCCCCTGGCTGCACCGCTCCTCCCGCAGGATCAGCCGCAGAAACGTGGACTTTCCGGAGCCGGAGGACCCCACGAGGAACACGAACTCGCCCTTCTCGACCTCCAGGGACACATCCCTGAGTGCGGGGCGGGTCTGCTTGGGGTAGACCTTGGACACGTTGTCGAATCGGATCACGGATACACCACAAGCCGTCGGGAATGGATGGACGAGACTGTACCGCGCTGCAGGGCCATGGAGCCGTACGAGGCCGCGGTCCGGTGAGGGCGCAGCCCGAACAAGGGGCGCGGGGAACTGCGCGACCAGCCCCCACCCACCCGCAGCCCTCCGACAACCGCACCCACCCCTTTCCGAGGCCCCCGCGCAACCTCCGGAGGAACCTGGCACAGTGGTGTAGAGGAACGGTCCGGTTCCGCGAGACGTTGAGGTATGTGTGAGGCCATTGCAAGGAGGGCGAGGCGCATGACGTACGACCGGTTGGTGTGCGCGAACTGCGCGTCCCCCGTAGCCGAGGGCCGCTGCCATGTGTGCCGGGCCAGCCGCGAGCGACTCCAGCAGGAGAACCCCTTCGCGGGCCTGAGCCCCATGACGCTGATCGCCCTCCTGGCGATCCTGATAGCGGCGGTGGCCCTGCTGGCGCACCAGACGGCATAAGCGGCGCGGACGTACGACGAAGCGAAGGCCCGGGGCTGGCTGCCCCGGGCCTTCGTCGTGACTACGTGTGGCTGTGCCTCACCGCGAACGGTCAGGCGGTGGCGCCGCGGCCCACCATCAGGCGGGGAAGCAGCCGGAAGCCGATACCGCCGACGATCATCGTGGCCGCGCCGACCAGCAGGAACGTGGTCTCGGCGGCACCCGTCTCGGCCAGCTCGCCGCTGCCGGCGCCCTGGGCCTCGGTCTCCGAGCCGGTGTCCGTGAGGGCCGAGGAGCCCTCCTGCTGGACGCTCTCGTCGTTGCCGCCGTCGGGGTCGGCACCACCGGAGGTGGAGCCGCCGTCGGTGGAGCTGCCGCCGCCCGTGCTGCTGGAGTCACCGGTGGTGCTGGTGCCGCTGGTGCCCGGGTTGCCGGTGGTGCTGGTGCTGGTCGTGCTGGTGCTGGGGTCACCCGTGGTGCTGGTGGTGCCACTGGTGCCCGGGTCACCGGTCGTGCTGGTGCTGGTGGTCGTAGTGGTGGTGGGGTCACCGGTGGTGCTGGTGGTGGTCGGGTCACCCGTGGTGCTGGTGGTGGTGGGGTCCCCGGTCGTGCTCGTGGTGGTCGGGTCACCCGTGGTGCTGGTGGTGGTGGGGTCCCCGGTCGTGCTCGTAGTGGTGGTCTCACCGGTCGTGCTGGTGGTGGTGGTCTCACCGGTCGTCTCGCCCGTGGTCTCACCGGTCGTCTCGCCGGTGGTCGCACCGATGATGGTGTTGCCCTCGGTGTCGTTGCCGGTCTGGACCGAGACACCGGCCTCGACCGAACCGCCGTCGTCGGTGCTGACACCGACGCCGACGCCGAGGTCCAGCGCGGAAGCGGCGCCCGCGGCGGTCAGCGAAGCACCGGCGGCGATCACGGCACCCGCGGCTATTCGCGCCACGCGGATCCGCGTCTTCTTCGTCATCTGGCTGCTACCCCCAGTAGCTCATCAGTAAATGGAGCAGAGCGCCCGGGGCCGCGATCAACGGGAGCAGTCGGTTGGGTCGAAGTCCCCCGGTTCACATGCGCCCCAGTAATGCGCATGCCACGCGCCACCCTTCCCAGTTTTCGCAGCAACGTCAAGGTCGTTGCGTACGCGATGTCCCGTTCACCGTATTTGACCTCGTCACCGACATGTGAGTGTGACGTAAGCCCCAGACGTCCCACACAACAAAGGCAACTGCCTCCCAGTGGAAGGCAGTTGCCTTGTCGACAAAGCGCCCAACGCGGCGGACGCCGCGGCCCTACTTCTCCTGCTGCTTGCGCCAGCGAATTCCGGCCTCCAGGAAGCCCTGGATCTCGCCATTGAACACGGCCTCGGGGTTGCCGACTTCGTACTCGGTGCGGAGGTCCTTGACCATCTGGTACGGGTGCAGGACGTACGAACGCATCTGGTTGCCCCAGGAACTGCCGCCGTCCTTCAGGGCGTCCATCTTGGCCCGCTCCTCCTGGCGCTGCCGCTCCAGCAGCTTCGCCTGGAGGACGTTCATGGCGGTGGCCTTGTTCTGGATCTGCGAGCGCTCGTTCTGGCAGGAGACGACGATGCCGGTGGGGAGGTGGGTCAACCGGACCGCGGAGTCCGTGGTGTTGACGCCCTGGCCGCCGGGGCCTGAGGACCGGTAGACGTCCACGCGCAGCTCGGACTCGTCGATCTCGATGTGGTCGGTCCGCTCGACCACGGGGAGCACCTCGACACCGGCGAAGGACGTCTGACGGCGCCCCTGGTTGTCGAACGGCGAGATACGCACGAGCCGGTGGGTGCCCTGCTCGACGGAGAGCGTGCCGTAGGCGTACGGCACCTGCACGGCGAAGGTGGTGGACTTGATGCCCGCCTCCTCCGCGTACGAGGTCTCGTACACCTCGGTCTTGTAGCCCTTCTGCTCGGCCCAGCGCAGATACATCCGCTGCAGCTTCTCGGCGAAGTCAGCGGCGTCGACGCCACCGGCCTCGGCGCGGATGTTGACCAGGGCCTCACGGGAGTCGTACTCGCCGGACAGGAGGGTACGGACCTCCATCTCGTCCAGCGCCTTCTTGACGGAGGTCAGCTCCGACTCGGCCTCGGCGCGGGTGTCGGGGTCGTCCTCCTCCTCGGCCATCTCGAAGAGGACACCGAGGTCGTCGATGCGACCGCGCAGCGCCTCCGCCTTCCTGACCTCGGCCTGGAGGTGGGAGAGCTTGCTGGTGATCTTCTGCGCCTCGTCCGGGTCGTCCCACAGGGACGGCGCGGCCGCCTGCTCCTCGAGCACGGCGATGTCTGCCCTCAGCTTGTCGAGGTCCAAAACGGCCTCGATCGACTCCATGGTCGAGGAGAGGGACTTCAGCTCTTCGGATACATCGACGACTGCCACGCCCCCAGCGTAACGGCTCCGCCGGGTGGGTTCTTCGGCCGCGGGTGAGTGGGGCTTCTCGCGCAGTTCCCCGCGCCCCTTGGCAACCCGGGCTCACCCCAGGTTTTTAAGGGGCGCGGGGAACTGCGCGAGCAACCACGACGCACCCGCACCCGCCGACGAACCCACGCCCCCCGAGCTATGAGGCGCCCCTCAAGGATTCCCCGGGGCCGAATTCTTCGTGTCGGACGGCGCCCCACCATCGTCGTCCCCCGAGGTCGCCGCCCAGGTCCCCACTCCCACCGCGGCGATCAACGCGACCGCCGCCGCCCCCAACGTGATCCGGCGGCGCCGCACCGCGCTCCCCCGGTTCCGCGCGGAACCGGGCCGCGGCGCCCCCGAGGCACGCGGCACCCGCGCGGTCCCGCGCGCACCCCCGGCCAGCTCATCGGGCCCCGGCACCCGCATCGACGTGTGGGTGTCCCGGTTGGAGTCCGGCTTGGCCCCCGGCACCAGCGGCACCGCCCCCCGCCGTACCCGCTCGCGCGGAGCGGCCGCCGCCTCGGCGGGCTCCTCCTCGTACCCGTCGCCGGACTCGGTCCCGGGCTCGTCGACGTCCAGCGGCGGCATCCCGGCCAGCAGCGGCAGCTGCTCCCGCAGCCGGGCCGCCAGCTCGGACGCGCGCAGCCGGGAGGCCGGCGCCTTGGCGAGGCACTGCACGAGCAGCTGCCACAGCTCCTCGGGGATACCGGGCAGCGGGACGACGGTCTCGGTGACATGGCGGCGCAGGACGGCCCCGGGGTGCCCCCCGCCGAACGGCGTGAACCCGGCGAGCAGCTCGTAGAGCACGGTCGCGAGGGCGTAGATGTCCACGGCCGCGCGGGGCGGCAGGCCCTCGACGATCTCGGGGGCGAGATAGTCCGGCGTACCGATGATCTTCGTGGCGCGGGTGCGGCGCGGGGAGTCGATCAGCTTGGCGACGCCGAAGTCGGTGAGGAGGGCCGGGTGGGCGCCGCCGGGGCCCAGCGGGCCCTGCATGTCCAGCAGCACGTTCTCCGGCTTGACGTCCCGGTGGACGACGCCGGCCGCGTGCGCCGCCGCCAGGCCGTCGGCGATGTCGGCCACTATGGCGACCGCCGCTTCGGGGGCCATGCGCCGCTCCCGGTCGAGGCGGGTGCGCAGGTCGGTGCCCCGGACGAGGTCCATGACGAGGGCGAGGTCGTTGCCGTCGACGACGAGATCGCGGACGGAGACCACGTTCGGGTGGTCGAGGCCCAGCAGCGCGGTGCGCTCCTGGACGAAGCGGCTGACGAGTTCCTGGTCGGACGAGAGGTCCTCGCGCAGCAGCTTGATGGCGACGGGACCCTCCGGGCCCTCACCCAGCCACACCGTGCCGGCGCTGCCCCGCCCCAGAATCTGGTTCGCGGTGTACCGGCTTCCGATCTTCCGTCCCAAGACTGCTCCTACAGGCCGCGTGTTGGCGACAAAGCTACGCGCCCCGGGCCCCAACCTTCACCGCCGAGGCGGAAATCACCCCTCAGATGTCGACAAGTCCCCAACGTGGGGCTCCGCCTTGGCGCGCGGACGGGGTTGGGGGTGGCTGGGGGTGCGTTTTCGGGCGCCGGCCCGGTGGGGGTTGATCGCGCAGTTCCCCGCGCCCCTTAAAAGCCATGGGGTGAGCCCGGGTCACCCAGGGGCGCGGGGAACTGCGCGAGAAGCCCCACCGGAGCCGCACCCGCCGACGAACCCACGCCCCCCGAGCTATCAGGCGCCTACTGCCCCGAGCCCCCCGAACCGGAGCCGTTGCCCAATTCGCCCACCCACTTGCTCACTTCGCCGAACCAGTCGGAAAGCTGACCCCACCAGCTCTTCCCCGTACCGACCCACCCCTGCAGCGGCGTGAACTCCCAGATGAGCCAACCACCCACGAAGAGCAGGACGATCATGAACAGGCACCCCTTGAGGCACCCGAGCCCAGGAATCCGCATCGGATTCGCACTGCGCTGCCGCGGCTCCCGCGGCGGCCGCGGCTCCCGCTGAGGCCGCGGCGCGGGCTGCTGCGGCTGCGGCGCGGGCGCATACCGCTCCGGCTGCCGCCGCTGAGGCTGCTGCGGCGCGGGCGCGTACGGCTGTTGCTGCTGCGGCTGGCCGTACCCGGCGCCGGGCCCGCCGCCCTGAGGCGCCCGCTGCTGCCGGCGCGGCTGCTGCTGCGGCTGGCGCGACGGCGGCTGCGGAGCCTGCTGCGGCCGGTTGACCTGCCGCTGGGGACGCCGGCGCAGCGGGTCCTCGTTCGGGTCGAGGTACTGGACCTGCGTCTGCTCGTTGCGGTCGCGGGCCGCGCGGAGCTGGTTCTGCCAGGGGTGCGGCTGCTCGGGCGGCTGACCGCCGGGGTCGTGCGACGGCACCGGCGGCATGACGGACGTCGGGTCGGCGCCGGAGGTGTGCGGGAGCACGGTCGTGGGGTCGCCCGCGCCCGCCGGGCCCGAGGTGTGCGGGAGCACGCTGGTCGCGCCGTTCGGGTCGTACGAGCCCGCGCCGTGCGGCAGCACCTGCGTCGGGTCGGCCGAGCCGAACGGCTCCGGGGCGCCCGGCACCTGCGCGGGCGCCGGGTCGGGGGCGAGGATGTGGCCCACGCCCTCGGCGGCGGCGATCTGCATGGAGTTCGCGTGCACCCCGATGCCCTCGGCGACGATGCGCAGCGCGCGGGCGAGGTTGACGGCGCTGGGCCGCTCGCGCGGGTTCTTGCGCAGACAGCGCTCGATGACCGTCCACAGCGGGTCGGGGACGGTGGAGGGGCGGCGCGGCTCGGCGCTGAGGTGCTGGTGCAGCACCTCCAGCGCGGACTGGCCGTTGAACGGCGGGCGTCCGGTGACCAGTTCGTACATCAGGATGCCGGCGCCGTAGATGTCGACGGCGGAGGTCTGCGGCTGACCCTCGGCGGACTCGGGGGCGACGTACGCGGGCGTGCCGACGAACTCGCTGGTCCGGGTCAGGCCCGGGGAGTCGGCGAGGCGGGCGATGCCGAAGTCGGTCAGCATCGGGTGCATCTCGCCGCCGTCCTGCTTGAGCAGCACGTTCGCGGGCTTCAGGTCGCGGTGGACGACGCCGTCGGCGTGGCTGGCGGCGAGCGCGTCGGCGATCTGGGCGGTCATCAGGGCCGCGCCGACCGGCGAGAGGGGGCCGTTCTCCCGGAGGTAGCGGTGCAGGTCGGGGCCCTCGACCAGGTCCATGACCAGGGCGAGCAGATCGCCCTCGACGACGAGGTCCCGCACCCGCACGACGTTCGGGTGGGTGAGCCGGAGCAGCACGGAGCGCTCCCGCAGGAACCGCATCACGATGTCCGCGTCGCTCGCGAGTTCTTCCTTGAGGACCTTGATCGCCACGGTCTCGCCGGGGTGGCCCGGTACGGCCGCCTCCGCTCCCGCGGTCTCCCGCTGGCGGGCGCGCCAGACAGTGCCTGTGGCGCCGCGTCCAATCGGCTCCTCAAGGAGGTACTTACTGCCTACCGGCCGCACGTCATGCGCTCCCTGCTGCTTGCTTGCCCGGTCACGCCCTGGGGTTCTGCGGACGTTTCGACCACTGTAGTGCGGGCGTCCGCAGGACCGGGCTGTTCGTCTTCCTGACTCTTCCTGTCCACTCTGTCCGCTTGCTGTGGCTCGAGTACGTACGGGTACCCATGCGCGTTCGATGGAAAGACGCTCACCCGTGGGCGGTTGGTTGCCGCGCGGGGGTGGGCGGGGTTCCGGATGCGGACGTGACCGATCCCGAATGCGACCGCGATACGGACGTGACCGATCTCAAGTGATCAACTACCGGGCACTGGTCAGGCACTTTTGGGGGCAGAGCCGACCAATCAAGATCACTTGACGGTGGGCGGCGGGCGTGTTGTCAGTGGCAGGTGCGAGGATGCCTCCAGCTACTGGCCGACGTGCCCGTGCGTGGTGGGGGAAGTCCGCGGTGGGGACCGCGCGGTCTCGTCCTCGTCGTCGCGGGTGCCCGCGCGGAAGGGATCGCTGACGGCGATGCAGATCCGGCTGACCGTCGTAGACCCGCTGGGACCGCCCTCGGAGCAGCGAGGACGAGCCACGGCCTGCGACGTGCTGGTCACGGCGCCCGCCGGTACGGCGCTGGCGGCCGTGGCCTCGGGCCTCGCCTCCGCCGTCGGCGACGGCGGCGCGGAGCGTCTCGAACGCAGCCGGGAGGTCGGCGGCGGGCAGGTCGTGCTGTACGCCGGTGCCGAGCGCCTCGACGCCCAGCGCTGCACCCTGGGCGAGCCGCCCCTCATCGACGGCGCCGTGCTCTCCCTGGGCGCCCCCTCCGAAGCGGGCCCCGAGGTCGACGAGGCCGCCGCGCAGCTGCATGTCGTGGCCGGCCCCGACGCGGGCGGTGTCCATCTGCTGCACGGCGGCAAGATCCACATCGGCCGCTCCGCCGACGCCGACGTCCCGCTCGACGACCCGGACGTCTCCCGCCTCCACTGCGCGGTCACCCTCGCCGCCGACGGCCGGGTCTCCGTCGTCGACCTCGGCTCCACCAACGGCACCACCCTCGACGGCACCCGCGTCGGCGACCGCCCGGTCCGCCTGGCCCCGGGCGCCCTCCTCCGCATCGGCGAGTCCACCCTCCGCCTGGCCTCCTCCTCCGGGGCCCGGGGGATCACGACGGCACCGGACGGGGAGGGCCATGTCCGGGTCGCGGCGGGGGGCGGGGCAGCAGGGGGTGACAGCGGCTCGGGCTCCGGCACCGGCTCCGGTGTGGGTTCCGGTGGAGTGGCTCGCGGGGGTACGGGAGCGCCGGGGGCCGGAGGTTCCGGGCCCGGGCGGGCCGAGCGGCGGACGGTGCCGGGGCAGGGCGGGGTGCCCGGCATCGAGCGGACGACGGGGAGCGCGGGGTCCGGCCCGGCCGGGGGGACGGGCGGCGGGGCCGGAGCGGAGGCCCATGGCCGTGCCCGCGACGCCCACGACCCGCTCGGCGGTGCCCAGGGTTCCCGCGCCGCCGACACCGCGCACGGGTTCGGTGACCAGCGCGACGGCGGCCACGGCGATCCGGAGGCCGCGCGCACGGGTGAGGTCCGCGGCCCCGGCGGCCCCAGCGGTTCCGGGAACGGCCTGCCCGGTGACGGCCATGCCGGAGACGGCGGGGAGGCCGCCGACTCCGGCACCCGCAAGGGCACGCCCCTCCGGGGGACCGAGGTACCGCGTGGGGTGCGTAAACGGGGTGGGTTCGGGGCCTGGGCCCGGCGGCTGGCCGGGGGGCGGGGGCAGGCGGGGGCCGAGTACGACCCGTACGAGTACGACGCGGAGGACGACGAGGACGAGCGCGGGGCGATCGCCTCGGTGCTCCCGGCCGGTGGCGAGCGGCTGCCGGAGACCTGGCCGGATCCGGCGGCGCTGCTGCTCACCGCGCTCGGGCCGGGCGCCCGGCTGTGGGAGCGGGGGCCGGGGCACCCGGAGGCGCTGACGGTGCGGCTGGGCACGGCCGACCGGGCGGCGCCGGACGGCTCGGGGCTGCTGCCGGCGGTGCCGGTGACCACCGGGCTGCGCGAGGTCGGCGCGCTGGGGCTGGCCGGACCGCGCCCCCGGCTGACGGGGCTGACCCGCGCGGTCGTGGCCCAGCTCGCCGCGCTGCACTCCCCCGACGCCCTGGAACTGGTCCTGATCAGCGCGGACCGCTCCCGCTCCGCCGAGGAGCGCGCCGCCGACTGGTCCTGGCTCGGCTGGCTCCCCCACCTCCGCCCGTCCCACGGCCAGGACTGCCGACTCCTCCTCGCCTACGACCGCGAACAGACGACGGCCCGCCTGGACGAACTGCTCCGCCGCGTCGAGGACCACGCGGCGGACACGGCAGGCCACGCCCCCGGGAGCACACCGGGTACGGGCAGCGGGCGCCCGCCGGGCGGCACGCGAACGCCAGGGGCCGGGCATACGGCGGGCGTGGACGGCGACCACGCCCCGGGCGCGGGCGGAAGTCGTACGGCGTACACCGAGGGCGGACACGCGCCGGGCGCGGGCGGCGGGCGTACACCGGGCGGCAATCGCGCGGCGGGCGCCGACGGCGGTCACGCGGCGGGCGCGGGCGGCGGGCGTGCGGCGGGTGACAGTCGTACGGCGTACGCCGAGGGCGGGCATGCACCGGGCGCGGGCGGCGGAAGTCGTACGGCGGGCGCCGACAGCGGACATGCGCCGGGCGCGGGCGGCGGGCGTACGCCGGGCGGAAGTCGCGCGGCGGGCGCCGACGGCGGTCACGCGTCGGGCGCCGGGGCCGCAGGCGTGGCCGGGCGCCGGACGGACGACGCGACGGCCCACCGGGCCGGGGACGCGACGGGCCACCGGGCCGGGGACGCGACGGGCCACCGGCCAGGAGACGTGGCGGGCCAGCGGGCCGGGGACGTGGCGGGGCGCGGGGGTGGGTCTGTGGCCGGGGCCGGGGGCCTCTCTGTGACTGGGGCCGGGGGTGAAGGCGGAGCCTCGGGGCGGCGGGCCGGGCGGCGGCCTTCGTGGGCCCGGGAGGACGAGTCGGCGGGTGGGGGCTTCGAGGGGCCGTACACGGTGGTGATCGTGGACGGGGACCCCGGGGGCGCCGATGTGCGGGAGGCCGTGGTGCGGCTTGCGCAGGAGGGGCCGCTCGCCGGGATCCATGTCGTGTGCCTCGCCGAGACGGAGTCCGCGTCACCCGCCTCGCCGGTGACGGAGACGTACACGGCGGCCTGCGAGGTCTCGCCGGCGTTCCGCGCCTGCGGGGCCGTCGCCCTGCTCAGCGGTGACGTCGCCACGGCGCTACGACTGCTGCGGGTCACCTCCGCCGGACACGGCACGGGAAGCGGCCCCGGGGCCCCGGGCCGGGCGGGCTCCGCCCGTACGGGGGCCGCGCGCGCCACTTCCCCCGCCCCCTCCGCCGACCACGCGCGCGGGGCGGACACAGGCGCCTCGTCGAGCCGTACGCACACCCACATCGACCTCGCGCGGGGCGGACGCTCCGGCGCCGACGAGCGGACGCACCCCGGTACGCGGAACATCCCCACGCTGGACGCGGACGACGCACCCGGCCTGCTGAACCACGGCACCGTGGCCACGCTGGACGCGGTGTCGGCGGCGTGGGCGGAGCGGTTCGCCCGGGCGCTGGCGCCGCTGCGGACGGACGGGTCGGCCGGGGACCGGCAGGCGCGGGTGTCGGCGCCGCTGCCGCAGTCGGCGCGGCTGCTGGACGAGCTGGGTCTCGCGCGGGCCACCCCGGCGTCGCTGATGGCCCGGTGGGCGGACGCGGCCGACGACACGACGGCGCTCGGCGGGCGCGCCTGGGCCGTGCTCGGCGCCGGGCCGCGCGGGCCGGTCTCCGTGGACCTCGTCGCCGAGGGCCCCCATCTGCTGATCGAGGGGCCGGCCGGCAGCGGCCGTACGGAGCTGCTGCGGTCCGTGGCCGCGTCGCTCGCCGCCGCCGAGCGGCCCGACCGGCTGGGCATCGCCCTGGTGGACGGGCGGGACGGCGGAGCCGGTGGGGGGCGGGCCGGGGAGGGACTCGGGGTCTGTACGGATCTGCCCCATGTGGGGACGTATCTCACGGCCAACGACCCCGTCCGGATGCGGGAGTTCGCCCAGTCCCTGATCTCCGAGCTGAAGCGGCGGTACGAACTGCTGGGCGGGCTGGGGTTCGTGGAGTGGCACACGGGGCGTGCGGTGTCGGGCCGCATCGTCCCGCAGCGTTCGGCGACCTCGGGGTCCGGGGCCGCCGATCTCGACTCGTCGTCCAGTTCCACGCTGCGGCTGCGGCCGGCGGCGAGCCGCAGGGGCACCGAGCAGGGCGGCAGGGGGGCGGCCGGGAAGAACCCCGCCTCGGAGCTGCCCCGGCTCGTCGTCATCGTCGACGACCTCGACGCCCTGCTGTCACCGCCGCTGGGTTCCACCGGGCGGCCGGCCGCCGGGTCGGTCGTACGGGCCCTGGAGGCGGTGGCCCGGGAGGGCGAGCGGCTCGGGGTGCATCTCGTCGCCACGACCGGCGTCGGGGGGCGTGCGGGCGAGGGTGAGCTGGGGCGGGCGGCCGGAGGGCGCGTCGTGCTCAGCGCGCCCGTGCCGGGGCCGGACGAACCGGCCCCCGGGCGGGGAGAGTTGCTGGGCGAGGGGGACCGTACGACCGCGTTCCAGGCGGGGCGGGTCACGGGGCGCATCCCGCGCACGGCCACCCTCCGGCCGACCGTCGTCCCGCTCGACTGGGCCCGCATGGGCGACCCACCCGCCCGCCGCCCCGTCCGCGAACTGGGCAACGGCCCCACGGACCTGGCCCTGCTGGCCAGCGCCCTCGACCGCGCGGCCCGAGAGGTCTCGGCGACGGAGGTGCCGTCTCTGCTGTGACCGCCGCCCGGTGGTGGAGGCGGGCCGGGGGAGGCGCTTACGGGCGCTGACAGGGTGCCGCCTGCGCCCACCTGTGCCGCCCCAGCGGCACGACTGCCCGCAGCCAAAGCGGGGGGATGGGGCCGCAGGCCCCTTCAGGGGCGCGGGGAACTGCGCGACCGTCCACGACGAACCGGTCACCCGCCGACGACGAGGCACCCCCACGGCGAATAGGCACCCAGCCCCTAGGCGGAGCCCACCGGCAGAGCCCACCGCCCCCCATGGTCACGACGCGGTCACGATCAAGACATACACCCGGCAGGCGCCCTTGCCGCCCCCTCCCACCCGGCGTAGACCAGAGCGCACGGGACAGCGCTCTACGTTCGACGACGCACGGAGAACGGGGTCAGTGATGCGCAAAAACCACCGCATTCGTCACACTCTTCGCATGCTAGGCACATACGGCACACCCCAGACCGATCCCCCCACCCACCCCACCACCTCTCCCCCCAAACGCAAAGCCCTCGCGGCCCTCGCCGCGGGCGCCCTCGCCCTCTCCCTCACCGCATGCGGCGGCGGAGGCGACGACGACAGCGGGGACGAGAGCGACACCGGCACCGGCGGCAACGAGGCCACCGTCCAGCTCCCCAAGCTGGACGGCCAGAAGCTGGAGGTCGCGGCGGTCTTCACCGGCCCGGAACTGGCCAACTTCCAGAAGGTGCTGGACGAGTTCGAGAAGCGCACCGGCGCCTCGGTGACGTTCGTACCGACCGGCAACAACACGTCCACGTTCCTAGGGACGAAGATCGAGGGCGGCAAGCCGCCGGACGTCGCGTTCCTGCCGCAGGTCGGCGTGTTGCACCAGTTCGCCGAGAAGGGCTGGGTGAAACCGCTCGGGGCCGACGCCCAGGCCCAGCTGGACAAGAACTTCTCGGCCGGCTGGAAGGACCTCGGCGCGTACGAGGGCAAGCAGTACGGCGTCTACGCGAAGGCCGCCAACAAGTCGCTGGTCTGGTACAACACCGGGGCCTTCGAGGCGGCCGGGATCACCGAGGAACCCAAGACCTGGGACGAGTTCCTCCAGACCGCGCAGACACTCTCGGACGCCGGTTCACCCGCCGTGTCCGTCGGCGGCGCGGACGGCTGGACGCTCACCGACTGGTTCGAGAACGTCTATCTCTCGCAGGCCGGTCCGGAGAAGTACGACCAGCTCGCCAAGCACGAGATCAAGTGGACGGACCCCTCGGTCAAGGACGCCCTGACCACGCTCGCCGGACTGTGGGGCAAGGACGACCTGCTCGCGGGCGGCGCGTCCGGCGCGCTGCAGACCGACTACATCAAGTCGATCACCAACACCTTCGGCGGGGACACCCCGGCCGGCATGGTGTTCGAGGGCGACTTCGTGGCCGTCACCATCAACGGCGACACCGACGCCAAGATCGGCACGGACGCCAAGGTGTTCCCGTTCCCGGCGGTCGGCGACGACTCCCCCGTGGTCACCGGCGGCGACGCGGCCGTGGCACTGAAGGACGGTGAGGGAGCGCAGGCGCTGCTGACCTTCCTCGCCTCGACCGACGCGGCCGAGATCTGGGCGGCGCAGGGCGGCTATCTCTCCCCCAACAAGGAGATGGACCAGGGCAGTTACAAGGACGACGTCACCCGGGAGATCGCCAAGGCGTTGCTCGCGGCGGGCGACGACTTCCGCTTCGACATGTCCGACCAGGCCCCGGCGGCGTTCGGCGGCACCCAGGGCGTCGGCGAGTGGAAGGACCTCCAGGACTTCCTGAAGAACCCCGACGACGTGGCCGGTGCCCAGAAACAGCTGGAGGCCGACGCGGCGAAGGCCTACGGGAACGGCTGACGGCGACCCATGTCGTCCGCCGTGACGAAGCCGGCGGGGGGCTCCGGAGCGGCTCCGGTGCCCCCCGCCGCATCGCGCAAGAGCGTGACGGGTACCCGGCTGTGGGTGGCGGTGCTGTTTCTGCTGCCCGCGCTGGTGCTGCTCGGCGCGCTCGTGGTCTACCCGATCGGGTACTCGGTCTGGCGGAGCCTGTTCGACGCGGACGGCTCGGGCTTCGTCGGCCTCGACAACTACGCGGAGATCTTCACCGACGACTCCACCCTCGTCGCCGTACGCAACACCGCGATCTGGGTCGCGGTGGCCCCGGCGCTCGTCACCGCGCTCGGGCTGATCTTCGCGGTGCTCACCGAACGGGTGCGCTGGGGAACGGCGTTCAAGCTGATCGTCTTCATGCCGATGGCGATCTCGATGCTGGCCGCGGGCATCATCTTCCGGCTCGTGTACGAGCAGGATCCGGACCAGGGCGTCGCCAACGCGGTCGTGACGTCGGTGCACGACGTGTTCGTGGACGAGTCGGTGTATCCGAAGGCCCGGCCCAATGCCCAGGTGAGCGATCTGAAGGCGTCCGGCGGCGGGTCGTTCACCACGGAGGGGACGGTGCGGGCGGGCACCCCGGCGCTCCTGCCCCTCGTCGGGATCGCGCCCAACAGCCTGCCCGGCGACGCCCGGGACGCGAAGGCCGCCACCACCGAGGGTGACGAGGTCACCGGGACCGTCTGGCTGGACTTCCGGCTCGGCGGCGGTGGGGAGAAGGGGGCCGTCGACCCGGGCGAGAAGGGTCTTGAGGGCGTCAAGGTCGAGGCGGTCAAGGACGGCAAGGTCGTCGCCTCCACGAGCAGCGGCGCCGACGGCACGTTCAGCCTGCCGGCGTCGGCCGACGGGGCCCAACTCAAGCTGCCCGGCTCGAACTTCGCGGCGCCGTACAACGGCATCGACTGGCTCGGCCCGACCCTGGTCACCCCGGCCGTGATCGGCTCGTACATCTGGATGTGGGCGGGCTTCGCGATGGTGCTGATCGCGGCGGGGCTCGCCGGTGTCGACCGCAATCTGCTGGAAGCGGCCCGGGTGGACGGGGCGAACGAGTGGCAGGTGTTCCGCAAGGTCACCGTGCCGCTGCTGGCACCGGTCCTGGTCGTCGTCCTCGTCACGCTGATGATCAATGTGATGAAGGTGTTCGACCTCGTCTACATCATCGCCCCCCAGCCCACCCAGGACGAGGCCAACGTCCTCGCCCTGCAGCTGTATCTGGTGTCGTACGGCGGTGGGGGCGACTTCGGTCTCGGCAGCGCGATCGGTGTGGTCCTGCTGCTGCTCGTGCTGCCGGTGATGTGGGTCAACATCCGGCGGCTCAGGAAGGAGCGTCAGCGGTGACGACCGTCGAGGAACGCCCCATGGCCGCCGGGTCCTCCGGGCCCGCCGGGACCGTCGCGAAACGCTCCGTCGCTGCCCGGCTCGCGAGCGGCGCGGCGGGGGGCGCACTCCGTGTGTTCCTGCTTCTGGTGGCGCTGTTCTGGCTGGTGCCGACCTTCGGGCTGCTGGTCTCGTCGTTCCGCGATCCGACCGACATCGCCACCTCCGGGTGGTGGAAGGTGTTCTCGGCTCCGGCCCAACTCACGACCAAGAGCTACTCGTCGCTCCTGGAGAACGACGACATCACGAGCGCCCTCTTCAACACGATCTGGATCACGGTGCCGGCGACCCTGCTGGTCGTCCTGATCGGCGCGATGGCCGGATACGCCTTCGCCTGGCTGGACTTCAAGGGCCGTGACTGGTGGTTCATGGTCGTGGTGGGGCTGCTGGTGGTGCCGGTGCAGGTGGCGCTGATCCCGCTGTCGGGGCTCTTCCGGGACCTCGGGATCTTCGGCGACATCATCGGTGTCGTCCTCTTCCACGTCGGCTTCGGACTGCCGTTCGCGATCTTCCTGTTGCGCAACTTCTTCGCGGAGATCCCCCGGGAGCTGCTGGAGGCGGCGCGGCTGGACGGGGCGGGCGAGGTGCGGCTGTTCGCGACCGTCGTACTCCCGCTCGCCGCACCGGCGTTGGCATCGCTCGGGATCTTCCAGTTCCTCTGGGTGTGGAACGACATGCTGGTCGCCCTGGTCTTCTCCAGCTCCGACTCCCAGCCGCTGACGGTCGCACTCCAGCAGCAGGTACGGCAGTTCGGCAGCAACATCGAGATCCTGGCCCCGGGCGCGTTCATCTCGATGGTGATCCCACTGGCCGTGTTCTTCGCGTTCCAGCGGCAGTTCGTGTCGGGGGTGATGGCGGGGGCGGTGAAGTAGGGACAAGGGCGCCTGACAACTCGGGAGTTGGGGGTTCGATGGCGGGTGCGGGTGCGTGGGGGCTGGTCGCGCAGTTCCCCGCGCCCCTTAAAAGCCCAGGCCCTGCGCCCCTGAAAAGCATGGGGCGCAGCCCCTGCTTTTCAGGGGCGCGGGGAACTGCGCGAGAAGCCCCACCGGACCCGCACCCGCCAACGAACCCGCACCCCCGGCCCAATAGGCGCACCCCGCCCCCGAATTCGCCCCCGTACGCCCCCAACTCCCCCAGAAATCCCCCGTATGGAACACGCACCGTAACCAAATCATCCCATCGGCCGTTTCCGGGCAGTATGCCCGCGCCGACCCATGGATGTCCTCCTTGCCCAGGTTCAGTGTCATCGTTCCCGCGTACAAGGTTCAGGCGTACCTGCACGAATGCCTGGATTCCGTGCTGTCCCAGTCCTTCACCGACCTCGAACTGATCGTCGTCGACGACGCCTCCCCCGACAACTGCGGAGCGATCGCCGACGAGACCGCCGCGCGCGACCCGCGCGTACGCCGCACCGTGCGCCTGCGGGAGAACACCGGCCCGGGTGCCGCCCGTAACAAGGGGATGGAGTACGCCCGGGGCGACTACCTCCTCTTCCTCGACGGCGACGACACGTTCACGCCGGGCGCACTCCAGGCGATCGCCGACCGCGTCAAGGAAACCGGCGAACCGGACGTCCTCGTCCACGACTTCGCCCTCACCTCCTGGTCGGGCGAGCCGGCCCGCACCGAACCCGACCGCCGGCTCACCGAACAGGGCCCGGCCCCGTTCCGCCTCGACGACCGTCCGGGCCTGCTGAACGTCCGCCCGGTGGTGTGGAACAAGGCCTACAAACGGGAGTTCGTCGAGGACCACGACTTCCGGTTCCCGTCCGGCATCTACGAGGACACGGCCTGGACGTACCCCGTCCTGATGACCGCCGAGTCCGTCGCCACGCTCGACCGGGTCTGTGTCCACCAGCGCCGGCGCCGCCACGGCAGCCTGCTCGGGGCGACCACGCGCGGTCACTTCGACGTGTTCGAGCAGTACGACCGGGTGTTCGCGTACATCGACGAGCGGCCGGAGCTGGCGCAGTGGCGCCCGGTGCTGTTCCGGCGCATGCTCGACCATCTCACCTCCGTGTTCTCCCGGCGCCACCGGCTGCCGCGCGAGGCGCGCGCCGAGTTCCTGCGTACGGTCCGCGCGCACTGCGCCCGCTACCGCACCCCGGGCGCGCCCCTGCACGCCCGCGCCCGGCTCCGGCACGCGCTCCTGCGTCTCGGCAGCCAGCGCACCTACCGGGCGCTGTGGGCCCTGGCCCGGCTGGGCCGCGGCGCCGGGCGCCTGACGCGGGGCCTGGCCCGGCTGCTGCGCGCCGGCGGTCTCCGCGCGCACTACCGCGTGCAGCGCCTTCTGCCGCTGCGGGCCGACCGGGCGGTGTTCGCCGCGTACGACGGCCGGGGCTATGTGTGCAGCCCGGCCGCGCTGGAGAACGCGTTCCGCACCCACGTCCCCAAGATGCGTACGGCATGGGTCGCGCGCCCCGAACACCACCACACGCTCCCGGTGGCGACCCGGCGGGTGCTGCCCGGCTCGATGGCGTACTGGACGGCGCTCGCCCGCTCCAAGTACCTGGTGAACAACACGGACTTCGACCGGCGCCTGGTCAAGCGGGCCGGTCAGGTCCTGCTGCAGACCCAGCACGGCACCCCGCTCAAGCGCATGGGCCTCGACCTCCGGGACCGGCCGGCGGCGGCCCGCGACACCGACTTCGCGGCGGCGCTGCGTGGCAGCGACCAGTGGGACTTCGTACTGTCGGGCAACCGGCACTCCACGCTCGTCTGGGAGCGCGTCTTCCCGTCCCCGTACACGACCCTCGAACACGGCTCCCCGCGCAACGACGTGTTCCTGCGGGCGAATTCGACGGACGTGGCCCGAATCCGCGAGAACCTCGGCATCCCCGACGGCGCGGTCGCCGTCCTGTACGCGCCGACCCACCGTGACTACCGGCACTCGCAGCGCGCCCACCTCGATCTGGAGCGGGTGCTGCGCAAGCTCGGGCCGCGCTTCGTGATCCTGGCCCGCGCGCACCACGCGTACGGCTCCCGGCTCTCGGACCTGGCGCACGGCCGGCTGCTGGACGTGACCGACCACCCGAGTGTGGAGGCCCTCTGTCTCGCCTCCGACGCGCTGGTCACCGACTACTCCTCCCTGATGTTCGACTACGCCAACCTCGACCGGCCGATCGTGATCCACGCGGAGGACTGGGAGGCGTACGAGGCGGCGCGCGGGACGTACTTCGATCTGCGGTCCTTCCCGCCGGGCGCGGTCGCGCGCAGCGAGGACGAGCTGATCGACATCTTCGCGACCGGGCACTGGCGCGGGTCGCGGTCGGCGCAGCTGCGGGCGGCGTTCCGGGACCGGTTCTGCCAGTACGACGACGGGCGGGCGGCGGAACGGGTGGTCCGGCGGGTGGTCCTGGGCGACACCTCCCCGGTCGACTTCGTCCCCCTCGCCGACCGCCACCCCGTCCCCTCCGCCGCGGAGGCCCGTCCGGGCGGAGCGGACGACGTGCTGGGTACGTAGCGGTTTCGTCTTCGGGTGCGGGTCCGGTGGGGGTTCTCGCGCAGTTCCCCGCGCCCCTTAAAAGCACGGGGTGCGCCCGGGTTACCCAAGGGGCGCGGGGAACTGCGCGACCAGCCCCCACCGGACCCGCACCCGACAGCGCGCCCCCAATCGATCCCCCGAAAGGAAAGAATGCCCCGCTTCAGCATCATCGTCCCCACCTACGGGGTCGAAGGGCGGCTACCCCTCGCTCTGGAGTCGGTTCTCGGTCAGCCGTTCGGTGACTTCGAGCTGATCCCGGTGCATGAGGCGGCCGAGGACTCACCGGCGGGAGCCGTCAGCGCCGCGTACGCCGTCAGGGACACCCGCGTCGCCCCCGTCGCGTCCCCGCCCGCCGGAGGCCTGAGCGCCGCCCGCAACGCGGGACTGGCCGCGGCGCACGGGACGTACGTCCTGTTCCTGGACGGGGACGACACCCTCGCGCCGGGCGCGCTGCAGGCGATCACGGACCGGCTGCGCGAGGCCGGCGACCCCGATGTCCTGTACTTCGCGCACGAGCGCGCGCACTGGTGGGAGGGCGGTACGACCGTCGTGCGCCCCACCGGCCCCCAGGCCCCGGCGTGGAGCGCGGCCTACCGCCGGGACTTCCTCACCGAACGTCAACTCACCTTCCCCATCGGCCACTTCACCGACCTCGGCTGGAGCGGCCTGGTCGCGCTCGCCGCCGACCGTACGGCCGAGCTGCGGGGCACGGTCTGCGTACGGCATCTGCTGCGCCGGCAGGGCAGCCGACTGCACGCGCCCGGCGAGCACCAGCTCGAACTGCTCGACCAGGTGGAGCTGGTGCTCGCCCGGGCCACCGCCGAACAGGGCGTGTCGGAGGCGCTGTTCGAGCAGCTCTTCGCGGTCGTGCTGCGGAGCGCCGCACACCCGGAGCGGCTGCCCGCCCACCGGCGCCGGGCCTTCTTCCACCGGGCCACGCACCTCTACCGCCAGCACTGCCCGGCCGGTTTCCGGCCGCCGGGCGGCACCCTCGGCGTACAGCACCGGTTGCTCGCGTCCGGCTCGTACGCCGGTTTCCGGGTCCTGTGCGCCGCCGGCCGGGCGGCGACCGGCTCCCTGGCCGCGCTCCCCCGGCCCCGCGCGCCCCTGGCCCGCGCCCTGTACGCCGTCCAGCGCCTCCTGCCGCTGGACGGGAACCTCGTCGTGTACCGCGCGTATCGCGGGGGCGGCGTCACCCGCGACCCCGCCGCCCTCCACGCCAAGGCCCGTGAACTCGCCCCGCGGCTGCGCTCGGTGTTCCTCGTCGAACCCGAGGCGGTGGACCGGCTCCCCGGGGACGTCGAGCACGCCGTCCTCGGCAGCCGGAAGCACTGGCGGGTGCTCGCCCGCGCCAAGTACGTCGTCGACGACGCCGGCCTCGACGCCCAGGTCCCGGACGGGATCGTCAAGCGCCGCCGCAGCGTCCATCTGCGGACCCAGCACGGCACCCCGTTGACGGCGACGGGCGTGGACCGCTCCCCGTACCCGGTGGTGGCCGCCACGCCCGGCGGTTTCACCGCGCTCTTCCGGCGCGTGGACCGCTGGGACTTCGGCCTCAGTGCCAACCGGCACTCCACCGAGACCTGGGAGCGGGCGCTGCCGGGCGGGTACGAGCAGGTGGAGTACGGCTCGCCGCGCAACGACGTCTACTGGACGGCGACGGCGGAGGACGTGGCGCGCGCCCGGCGTGAACTGGGTGTGCCCGAGGGCAGGAAGGCCCTTCTGTACGCCCCCGCCGAGCCCGATCACGCCCCCGGCCCGGACACCGAGGACGCCGCCCGGCTCGATCTGGAGGCGTTCTGCGAGGCGGTCGGCGAGGAGTTCGTGGTGCTGCTGCGGGCCCGCCGTCTCCACGACCCCGGCGGCACGGCCCGCAGGAGCGGTGGCCGGATCATCGACGTCACCGCGCACCCCTCCGCCGCCGACGTCTGTCTCGCCGCCGACGCGCTGATCACCGATCACTCCTCCCTGATGTTCGACTACGCCGGCCTCGACCGGCCGATCGTGATCCACGCGGAGGACTGGGACGTCCACCGGGAGACCCGGGGTGTCTGCTTCGACCTGCCGGCCGAGCCGCCCGGTCATGTGGCGCGCACCGAGCGGGAGTTGGCGGACCTTTTCCGCGACGGCTCGTTCGCGGACCCGGCGGCCGGCGCTCTGCGGGCCGTCTTCCGGGAGCGGTTCTGCCAGTTCGACGACGGGCGGGCGGCCGAGCGCGTCGTCCGCCGGGTGTTCCTCGGTGAGCGGCCGGAGGCACTGCCGCCCGTCGTGCCGCTCGCGGAGCGGACCCCGGCGCCCGCCCCCGACGCCGCGCCCCTCGCGCACGCCTCCGCGCACGCTTCCGCACCCGCCGCCGCGACCCTCGTGAGGAGCTGACGGACATGCCCCGTTTCAGTGTCATCGTGCCCGCCTTCGAGGTCCGGGGCTTTCTGCGCGCGTGCCTCGACTCGGTCCTGGAGCAGTCGTACCGGGACGTGGAGGTGATCGCCGTGGACGACTGCACCCCGGACGGCGGCGGCGCGATCCTCGACGCGTACGCCGCCCGCGACCCGCGCGTACGGGTGCTGCACCTACCCGCGAACGTGGGTCCCGGGCGGGCCCGCAACGCCGGACTGCCGTACGCCACCGGGGACTTCGTCCTCTTCCTCGACGGCGACGACACGCTCGTGCCGGGCGCCCTGCGCGCGCTGGCGGACCGGCTGGACGAGGCCGGCGACCCCGATGTGCTGCTCTTCGACCACGTCCGCGCGTACGGGTGGGGCGAGATCCGCCGGGACGCGCGCGCGGGCCTCCTGGCCGCGGCCGGCTCGGGCACCTTCACGGTCGCCGAGCGCCCGGAGATCCTCGAACTGCCGACGGCGGTGTGGAACAAGGCGTACCGGCGGGAGTTCGTCGAGGCGCACGGCCTCCGGTTCCCGCCGGGCCGCTACGAGGACACGCCCTGGACGTACCCGGTGCTGTTCGGCGCCGGGCGGATCGCCGCGCTGGACCGGATCTGTGTCGTGCACCGGCAGCGGCGCCGGGGCACCGGCCGGTCGGCCGCCGGCCGTGCCCACTTCGACGTGCACGACCAGTACGAGCGGGTCTTCGGCTTCCTGGCCTCCCGGCCGGAGACGGCCGACCGGCGGCCGGCACTGCGGAACCGGATGGCGGCGCACTGTCTGGAGATGCTCGCCGAGCCGGACCTCGTACCGCCGGGCGACAGGGCCGAGTTCTTCCGCCGGACGGCGGCGCTGTACCGGAAGCACCGGTCGGACGACGACCCCGTGGCCCCCGGGCACCGGGTGCTGGAGGGCGGCTGGGCCGCGTACCGCGCCCGGCACCGGGCCACCCGGGTCGGTGACGCGCTCGGCGCGCACGCGGGGCGCGTCCGCGCGGCCGGTGCCGAACTGATCCGGCGGGGCTGGTCGCTGGCCCAGGAGCGGCTGCCGCTGGACCCGAACCTGGCGCTGTACTCGGCGTTCTCGCACCAGGGCGTGCTCGGGGACCCGGCGGCCGTCTACCAGGCCGCCCGCGAGTTCGCGCCGCACATCCGGGGCGTGTGGGTGGTGCGCCCGGAGCGGGTGGCGGCACTGCCGCCGGGCGTCGCGTACGTCACGCCGGACTCGGCCGACCATCTGCGGTTGGCGGCGCGGGCGACGTACTTCGTCGGCAACGCCGGCTGGCCCGGCGCCCTCGCCAAGCGGCCGGGCAGTGTGCACATCCACACCCACCAGGGGACGCCGCTGAAGTTCATGGGCGCCGACCTGCTGCACAAGCCGGGCGCCCGGCTCGGCGTGGACGTGCCGGGCATGCTGCGGCGGGCCGACCGCTGGGACCACAGCCTCGTCGCCAACCGCCACTCCGAGCTGGTGTGGAGCAGGGCGTACCCGTGCGGTTTCCGCTCGCTGCGGACCGGCAGCCCGCGCAACGACGTCCTCGTGCACGCCGGTCCGGACAGCGGCGCGGCGGTCCGGGAGCGGCTCGGCATCCCGGCCGGGCACACGGTCGTGCTGTACGCGCCCACGCCCCGCGACTACCGGCGGGGCGGCCACGTCGAACGCTTCGACCTCGGCCGGTTCGCCGCCGATCTGCGGCGCAGCCTGGGCGAGGCCCACACCCTCGTCGTACGGCTGCACCCGTCGCTCGCGGACGGCCCGGCGCGCGGGTTCGGGCTCGGCGAACTGCACCGGCGCGGGGTCGTCGTGGACGCGACGGACGAGCCGCACGTCGAGGAGGTGATGCTCGCCTCCGACGTCCTGGTCACGGACTACTCGGCCCTGATGTTCGACTACGCCAACCTGGACCGGCCGATCGTCGTCCACGCCGACGACCTCGACGCGTTCGCGGTGAGCCGGGGCATGTACCTGGACATCACCGCCGACCCGCCCGGCCATGTGTCCCGCTCCTACCGTGAACTCGCCTGGCTGTTCGACTCCGGGCAGTGGCGGGACAGCGAGTCGGCACGGCTGCGGGCCGGATTCCGGGAGCGGTACTGCGAGTTCGACGACGGGCGGGCGGCCGAGCGCGTCGTACGGACCCTGATGCTGGGCGAGCGGGACCGGTGGGCCGGGGTGCCTGCGGTCCCCGCACCGAGGCCGGCCGACGCGGTGACGAACACGGGTTTCGTGTTGTCATGAGGGCGCCCACGACCGGCGTGCGAGCGCGCGGGTTCGCGCCGCGCGCGGGCGTGGGTACTGCTGTTCGCCGCCGGTTTCGCGCTGCTCCAGTTCGCCGGTGTCACCGGGCGCGCCACCCCCGACACCAAGAACTACGTGTCGTACGCCCTCACGCTGGGCGGCGCGAGCGTGCGGGAGTCGGCGGCCGGGGCCGTCGACCACTACTGCGGGAGCCGGGCGGCGACGGCCGAGCGGAAGCGACGCGTGGACGTGGTGCGGTTCCGCGAGCCCAGCCCGGCCGCGCGGGTCGCCGCGGAGTGCCGCCGACAGCTGTGGCACGAAGTGGACGGGCGGCTGACGGCCGGGCGGTCGGACGGCCCGATCGCGCCCTTCACCTCGGAGCGGTTCCTGCGGATCTTCGAGGCGCGGCCCGGATACCCGCTGCTGCTGGCCCCGTTCGTGGCCGCGTTCGGCGTCACCTGGGGCGTGTGGCCGGCGAGTGTGCTGATCGCGGCGGCCGGGGGCGTCCTGGCCTTCCTCGTCCTGCGCGCCGTGCGCGCCCCCGTCCCCGTCGCCCTCACCGGCCAGGCGCTCTACGGCGCGACCGCCATGCGGCCCATGACGGAGGGGTGCTGCTGGCCCTGACGCTGGCGGCGCTGTGGGGGTGCGCACTGGCGATGGCGGGGCGGGTGCGGGCGGGGGTGCCGCTGGTCGGCGGCTGCCTGCTCGCGCTGTTCACGGTGAAGCACTCGCAGGCGCTGTTCCTGGGCGTATGTCTGACGGGGGCGCGCACGGTGGTCGCACTCCGGCGCCAGACGGTCGAGCCATGCGCGCCGTGCGAGCCGTGGGTGCCCTCGGGGTGGCGTGAGCCGTGGGTGCGGGCGCTCGGCGCGGTGTCGGCGGGCGCGGCGGTGTGCACGCCCGCGCTCGCCGCGCTGCTGCACTACCCGGCGGCCACGGAGAGCCTTCAGGACCTGCTCACCGACCACTTCACCCTCCCCGACCGGGACCCGGCCCGGCTCTGGCCCGAGTTCCTGCGTCTGCAGACCGAGTTCTGGGCGGAGTGGGGGCGCCGACAGCTGACCCAGCCGCTGTTCCTGGCGGCGCTGGTGGCGGGCGCGTGGGGCGCACTGCGGCAGCGCCCGGTGTTCGGCTGGTTCGTGCTGGCGGGCGCGTGCACCGGCGTCCTCAACCAGGCGGGCCACCCGGACATCACCATCTGGGGCGACCGGCTCATCGTGGTGGCCTGGCTGCTGCCGGTGCTGGGGCTGCCGTTGCTGCTGGAGCGGATCACCGCCGCCCGTGGCTCACTCGATGTGGTGACCGCGAGCTGAGCCGTCACCCCCCGGCCCGGATACCGGGAATACACGGCAAATGCCTCGAACGGTCCAGACAGGTCCCGCCTCCGGCCGTCGCCCGACGACCGGCTCCGGGGCCACCGCCCTGCGCGGCGGCCGTACCTGGCTGACCCGGCGGCCGACCCCGTATCTCGTCGTGGGCGCCCTGTTCTGGCTGGTGATGACCCTGGCGTACTGGCGGGTGCCGCTGTGCTGCGACGCCGGTCAGCACGCGGCGGCCGTCGAACGGCTGCGCTGGGACCTCCTGGATCCGGCCCACCCGACCGTCGCCCTGCCGGGCGCGGGCAGCCCGGTCTTCACCCCGTACGCCGTCGCGCAGGGCGTCCTCGCGCGTCTGACCGGGCTGAGCGGCTGGTCGCTGCTGAAGCTCGCCGGGCCGGTGAACCTGCTGGTGCTGCTCACCGGGACCGGCCGCTTCGTCCGCGCGCTGACACCCCGGCCGTGGGCACCGGTTCTGGCCCTGCTGTTCATGACCCTGCTGTGGGGCAGCGGGCGGGCCCCGTGGAGCGGCGGTCTCGGGCTGATGCCGATGACGACGGACCTCGGCCACCCGTCGGTGCTCGCGGTCGCCCTGACGTTCTGGGCCTGGGCGTGGACGGCGGCACGCGCGCGTGGCGGCGGTTCTCCGGGGCGGCGGGTGCGGTACGTCGGGCCGAGCGGCCTCGGCGGCGGCTGGGCGTACGTCGGCCTCGGCGTGCTGTACGGGCTGATCCTGCTGGTGCACCCGGTCACGGCGGTGGGCGCGGCGGCCGGGTCCCTGGGAATGGTGGTGGCCTGCCAGCGCGGGTGGCGGTGGCCGCTGGTGGGCCGCTGGGCGCTGACGGGAGCGGGCGCGCTGCTGGTCGCCGCCTCGTGGCCGTACTACGACGTACTGTCCTATGCCGCGCTGTCTTATGCCGCGCTGTCCTATGCCGCCCTCCCCTACGACGTCCTGCTCCCGGTGGGAAGCGCCGAAGTCGACCCGCGTCTCTACGCCGACCTGGCAGGACATCTGTGGCCGGCGCTGCTCGGGCTGCCGGCGCTGTGGGCGCGGGGGCGCCGGTCCGCGCGGGATCCGCTGGTGCTGATGTTCGCGGCGGAGTGCCTGGTGGTGGCGTGCGCGGGGCTCGGCGCGCACCGGGCGTACGACCGGCTCGCGGGGCTCGCGGCCGTGCTCGCGCTGGTCGCCCTGGCGGTGGAGCTGGCGGCGCCCCGGCCGTGGGGGTGGGCGCGGCGGGCGCTGGGGGGTGCGGCGGCGGTGGGGGCGTGCGCGGGGTTGCTCATGGTGCAGGCGGGCGCCGTCGTACCGGCCGCGCTCGACCCCGTCGGCTTCGAGCGGCCGGCGCGGTGGCCGTCGTACGCGTGGGCGGCGCGGCATCTGCGGACGGGGGATGTACTGATCGCCGACGGGCCCTACGCGGGGCGGGCGATCGCGGGGTACGGGGTGAACCTGGTGGCGCCCCCGTGGCCCGATCCGGCGGTGGAGGAGGGGGAACGGGGGCGGCGGCTCGCCGATGTCCGGGCATACCTCGACCCCGCGTCGACGCGGGCCCTGCGGGAGGGTGTGGCGCGGCGGTACGGGGTGAGGTGGCTGCTGCTCAGCCGGTGGCGGGAGGTGCCGGAGGAGGCGGTGGTCGTGGACTGGAGTCCTGGGACCGGCGAGGTCCTGGCGCGGATCGCCCCGTAAGGACACCCTTCAACCCTGGACGCACCGTCCTCCCCCTGGGCCTGCCTACTCGATGACCAGCTCGACCGGGACGTTGCCGCGGGTGGCGTTGGAGTAGGGGCAGACCTGGTGGGCGGTCTCGACGAGCTTGCGGCCGGTGGCCTCGTCCACGGTGTCGGGGAGTTCGACGCGGAGGGTGACCTTGAGGGCGAAGCCCTCGCCCTCCTTGCCTATGCCGACCTCGGCGGTCACGGCGGCGTCGCTGACGTCGACCTTGGCCTGGCGGCCCACGAGGCCGAGCGCGCTGCCGAAGCAGGCCGCGTAACCGGCGGCGAAGAGCTGCTCGGGGTTGGTGCCCTGGCCGTTGCCGCCCAGCTCCACCGGAGGGGCCAGCTGAAGGTCGATCTTGCCGTCCGAGGAGACGGCGCGACCGTCACGGCCGTGGGTGGCGGTGGCGACAGCGGTGTAGAGCGCGTCCATGGGAGAACCATCCCTTTCACAGGTCAAGTCAGGTCGTATCGCGTCCGGCGGCCCGGGCCGGCCGCCGTTCACGGACTCCAGTAGAGCACACAATTCAATTGCCCACAACTAAATGACGGGCACGGGGTACGCTGGAGTCATGACCACGAGCCCCGTCCCCACGCCCGAGGGGGCCTCCGAAGAGGTCTCCGGGCAGATCCGCGAGGAGGACTTCCTCCGTCTCGACCGGCAGATCTGCTTCTCCCTGCACGCCGCCTCGCGCGCCTTCAACAGCGTCTACCGCGTGGTCCTCAAGGACCTGGGGATCACCTATCCGCAGTACCTGGTGATGCTGGTGCTGTGGGAGGAGGGCGAGCTGCCCGTGAAGAAGCTCGGCGAGCATCTACGGCTCGACTCCGGAACCCTGTCGCCGCTGCTCAAGCGACTGGAGGCGGCCGGTCTCGTGCGCCGGGAGCGCAGCGCGCGCGACGAGCGCTCGGTGGTGGTGCGGCCGACCGAGGAGGGCGCGGCCCTGCGGCAGCGCGCGCTGGCCGTGCCGCGCCGGATCGTCTCCGCGACCACCTTTGAGATCGACGAGATCCGCGAGCTGCGCGACCGCCTGGACCGGCTGACGACCGCACTGGACGAGGCGGCCCTCGCGGAACCGGCCGCCGGGATGTCCGGGTGAGCGCCGACGCGTCCGGGTAACCGCCGGTACCTCGACAGAATCCGACAACGTCACGCGGAACCCCAGCCTCCCGTGTGCCATCTTCCCCATCGGGCCGCGAAGCCGCCCTTAAGGGAAGATTTGCACACATACCTCTCACAGGTGCGGGGCAACCAATGGCTCTTCAGCAGGCGCAGGTCTCCGTCGTCGTCATCGGGTACGACGACGCCGCCCATGTGGCGGACGCCGTGCGCTCGGCGCTAGCGCAGGGGCCGGCCGTCGGTGAGGTGATCGCCGTCGACGACTGCTCGACGGACGGCAGCGCGGAGCTGCTGGAGCGGCTGGCCGCGGACGAGCCCCGGCTGCGGGTCGTCCGGCGCCCGTCCAACAGCGGCGGCTGCGGCACCCCGCGCAATACCGGGCTGGACGTGGCGGCCTCGCCGTACGTGATGTTCCTGGACAGCGACGACCTGTTGCCGCCCGGTGCCGTGGACGCGCTGCTGGGGGCGGCCCTGGAGCACGACGCGCCGGTCGCGTCGGGGTTGTGCGTCCGCAGGGAGCTGCCGTCCCGCCGGGAGACCCCGTGGCAGCCCGAGCTGTACGCCCGGCGCACGCTGGTGGAGCACCCGTCCCAGCGCGTGCGCCTGGTGCACGACACCCTCTGCGTCAACAAGCTCTACCGCACCACCTTTCTGCGCGACAACACGATCCGCTTCCCCGAGGGGCACTTCCCGTACGAGGACTTCGTGTTCGGCGCGCGCGTGCTGGCCGCCGCGCCGCGTATCGCGCTCGTCCCCGACCCCGTGTACGTCTGGCACGTACGCCGCTCGGCGGCCCGGCTGTCCATCTCCCTGGACCGCTCCGGCATCGCCAACTGGCGGGCCCGCATCGACGCCGACCGACAGTCCCACGACATCCTGCTGGGTGCGGCCGAGAAGGAGCTGGCGCGCGCCACCCGCGCCCGCTTCCTCGACCACTCGCTGCGGATGTACGCGCGCGAGCTGGACCTGCGCGACGCGGAGTACCGGCGCGAGTGGTGGACCCTGACGCGCGCGTACCTGGCCTCCTTCGACGAGGGCGACTTCGCGCCGGCGCCCGCGCCCGGCCGGGTCGTCGCCCGGGTGATCCTCGCCGCCGAGCAGCCGCGCGACCTGGCCCGCCTCAAGGCGCTCGCGGCCCGCCCGGCCCGGCTGCCCCCGCCCTACGCGCGCGCGGGCGACGACTCCCCCGTCTGGTCCGCCGACCTGCCCCAGGTGGAGCTGGAGCATCTCCTCGTCCGTCCCGTGCAGCTGCTGCCCGCCGCCGTCGACGCGGAACTGCGGCCACGCGCGCGGGGGACGGTGCTCCGGCTGCGCCTGCACGAGCTGTACGGGCGGATGGCGGAGGCGGGGCCGGAGAGCGTACGGGCGGAGTTCGTCGAGCGGGCGGACGGGCGCGTGGGGTTCGCCGGTACGGCCCTTCTCGCGGCCGAGCCCGAGTTCGGCTGCTGGACGGCCGAAGTCCCGCTGGACCTGGCCGCGTTGGGCAGCGGCACCTGGGACCTCCGGCTGCGGCTGCGGTTCGCGGACGGCAGCCGGCGCGAGACCACCGCGCACGCCGTCGCGGGCGCCGGGCTGCTGCGCCGGAGCGCGCTGCCGAGCACGCGCCACGGAGTGCTGCTGGTGCAGCCGTACGCGACCCACGCGGGGGCGCTCGCGGTCCGGCTCGCGCCCGGTTGGCGAGGATTGACCGAAGTCGTACGCCGTCGCCTCAAACGCCTGCTTCACTGAGAGCCGACCTGGTTGCATCCGCATCTTCACCATGACTGCGCATGACTGCACTGACTTGAGGGGACGGTCGTCCATGACCTGGCTGATCACCGGTGGCGCCGGATACATCGGGGCGCATGTGGTGCGCGCGATGCTCGACGCGGGCGAGGAGGCCGTCGTCTACGACGATCTCTCCACTGGGGTCGCCGAACGGGTGCCCGAGGGCGTGCCGTTGGAGATCGGCTCCACCCTCGACGGGGAGCGGCTGGCCCGGGTGATCCGGGACCGGGGCGTCACCGGCGTCGTCCATCTCGCGGCGAAGAAGCAGGTCGGCGAGTCCGTCGAACTGCCGCTGCACTACTACCGGGAGAACGTCGAGGGCCTGCGCACCCTGCTGTCGGCGGTCACGGACGCCGGTGTCGCGTCCTTCGTCTTCTCGTCCTCCGCCGCCGTGTACGGCATGCCCGATGTGGACCTCGTCTCCGAGGACACCCCGTGTCTGCCGATGAGCCCGTACGGCGAGACCAAGCTCGTCGGCGAGTGGCTGGTCCGGGCCACGGGCCGGGCGACGGGCCTGTCCACGGCCTCCCTGCGCTACTTCAACGTGGCGGGCGCCGCGACCCCCGACCTGTCCGACACCGGCGTCTTCAACCTCGTCCCCATGGTCTTCGAGAAGCTCTCCGAGGGCGCCCCGCCCCGGATCTTCGGCGCCGACTACCCGACGCCCGACGGGACCTGCGTCCGGGACTACATCCATGTCGTCGACCTCGCGGAGGCCCATGTGGCGACCGCGCGGCGGCTGCGCGAGGCGCCCGGCACGGATCTCACCCTCAACATCGGGCGCGGGGACGGCGTCTCGGTGCGCGAGATGATCGACCGGATCAACGCGCTCACCGGGCACGCCCTGCCGCCCGTGGTCGTCGACCGGCGCCCCGGCGACCCCGCGCGCGTGGTCGCCTCGGCGGACCGGATCGCCGCCGAGCTGGGCTGGAAGGCGCGGTACGGCGTCGACGACATGATCACGTCGGCGTGGGCGGGCTGGACGAAGCGTCGGTAGAGGCGCGGCGGTAGCGGTGCGGCGGTGGCGATGTGGCGGTAGCGGTGCGGCAACGGCGGCGACGGCCGTAGCTCCTGTGACGGAATCGACGCGAAGCGGGAACTGTTCGGTGCCGTTTGCTCGTGTGTACTAGGGGAAGCGAACGAACGAGCAGAACCACGCGTACGTACGACGTGTCCGACAGGGCGTTACGGGGGTAGCGACGATGCCGGCTTGGGACATCGATCCGATCAACGTGCAGACCACGCTGAACTCCACCGGTGAGGCGGCGGGCGGCCTGGAGAAGGCCGCCAACTCGCTGGTGTCGAACATGGCGAGCGCGGCCGAGTCGGCCGGAACGGCCGTGCCGGGCGGGCAGTTCAACGGACCGATGATCGGGCCGGTGGCCGCCGGCACCCCACGCGTGCCGGTCGGCCCGGTCGCGGCGGCGCTGAGCCAGTACCTCCAGGAGCGGCAGCAGAAGCTGGCGTACATGGCGCAGCGGACCATCGACTCCGTGCAGGGCGCGGCCAAGGCCACCAACGCCTATGTCACGGGCGACCTCGACATGGCGGCCGAGCAGCAGGCCAACGCGCTGAAGGCGACGGTCGTCCCGCCCCCGCCGGGTGTCGACGGCAACGGCGGGCAGGGGCCGAAGTGAGCGACGACATCCCCGTCATCCCGGAGGAAGTCCCCGAGTTCACCGGCAATCTGGAGCAACTGGACCTGGGCATCGCGGGCGTCCGCTCGGCCGGCACATCCCTGAAGGACTCGGGCTCGGCGATCCACACCCGCTTCGGCGGCCTCTCCGCGTACTACAAGGCACCCGAGGCGGAGGCCCTGTTCGCGACGACGGCGCCGGTGGCGGCCAAGGGGGACGAGTTCGCCACGGAGCTGGGGACCGTGGCGTCGGCGCTGGACACGTACGCATCGGCCGTGGGCCCGCTGAAGCAGAAGTTCGAGCAGCTCCGCCGGGACGCGATCGCCTTCCGCGCGAAGATCGAGGGCGACGACGAGTGGCGGGCCGACGGCGACCTGGTCGAGGAGAACAACAACCGCCGCTCGGACATCAACGCCACGTACGCCGCGTTCCAGGCCGCCGAACGCGACTGCTACAACAAGATCGTCGCGCTGGTCGGCGGCGAGGCGCTCGTCGTCAACGACGGTTCGAACAAAGAGAACATGTACGGCTACCGGGGCGAGGACCTCAACAACGCCGGTGGTCTGCCGTGGGGTGACCCGGTCGAGGAGTCCAACCCCTGGTACTACATCCACGAGCACGTCTGGGACTTCACGGTCGGCTTCGTCGTCGACGGCGTGTGGGGCACGATCAAGGGCCTCGGCACGCTGGTGGGCTTCAACGGCTGGGACGCGGCGGGCCAGGCCTGGGTGGGCCTCGGCAAGCTCGCGACGGGCATCCTCATCACGGCGGTCCCTGTGGTGGGCGCCGCGTACTGGCTGGCCCCCGACGACAAACTCCCTTCCTGGCTGCGCGACTCCCGCACGGCGGTCGTGGAAACCGGCAAGGCACTCATCGCGTACGACGAGTGGGGCAAGAACCCCTCCCGCGCCGCCGGAGCGGTCACCTTCAACGTCCTCACCACCATCTTCACCGGCGGCGCGGGCGGCGCGGTCTCCGGCGCGGGCAAGGCGGGCGCCATCGCGAAGGCGATCTCCTTCGCGGGCAAGGCCGGCAAGATCGTCGACCCGATGACGTACATCACCAAGGGTGTGGGCGCCACGGCGGTCAAGATCAGCGACGTCATGGCGAGCCTGCGCGGCATCACCGACGGCACCCACATCAAGCTCGGCGAGGGCACGTATCAGATCGCCGACGCCCCCAACATCACGGACGACCTCCCGGCGGGCCTCACCCCCGAGAACAGCGTCCGCATGGAGACGCCCAAGGGCGAGATCGTCTACCTCGACACCAAGACCCTCGTCGTCCACAACGCCGACGGCACGGTCCGCGAGTCCCTCGACACCATCAAGCACGAGGGGACGGCGGCCGAGCGCGCAGTCGACGTCTCCCGCCCCGAGACCGAGCTGGTGGGCGCGGGGGCGAAGGTGGGGGACGGCGGTACGGGGGCTGTGGGGCGGGTCGGGGACGACGGTCTTCCGTCCGCGACCCATGAGACACCGGGCGGCACCGGAGGATCGCACGGCGGCGACAGTCGGACCGGGACCACCGGGGGCGGCCACACCGAAACGGCGGGCGGCGGTCACACAGAGACCTCGGGCAACGGCCACACCGACAGTTCCTCGGGCGGCGGCCACGGCGGGACACCCGGCGGCGGCCACACCGAGCCCCCCGCCGGCGGACACGGCGGCACCCCGGGCGACGACGGTACAGGCACCCCGCACGAGCCGTCGGACGGAACGACGACCCCCGAGCGCGCCAACGAACCGCCGCCGGAGCTCACCCCGCAGCAGAAGGCGGACCACTGGGACCACCTCGACGAGGTCGAGTCCCGGAGCCCTGATGAGTTCGACCAGCTGCAGCGAGACCCCGACAAGAACGGTGGCATCTCCGAGCCGTCCAAGGACGAGGCCCGGGTCGGCCTGGACCTCAGTGAACAGGGACGTCTCCCCGACGACATCCAGCGCCCCACGGAGGCGGACCGCGGAGAGTTCTATTCACCGAGCACGGGACGCTACTACGACATCAAGGGCGTCCATTCCGACTGGCCTCCCTTCAACAATGTGCGAGACAAGTCCCTGCCCTTCAAGGGAGCTTATGACCCGGCCAAGAACGACCGCTGGGTCAAGAAGCTGGCGGAGCAGATCGTCGAGAAGCAGCGCGTCGTTATCCTGGACATGCGCAATGCGAATCAGGCGGCGATCGACGACATCAAGTCCATCGTCGAGAAGAATGGCTGGGAAGACGATGTCATCTGGTACCCGTAAGAACTGGGCGCCCCGCGTGTTCCCGACGGACCCGCAGGTGAAAGCCCGCCTGGAGGAGTGGCTGAGCGCGGGGGGCGAGGGCGCGCTCGACGTCATCGGGCTCGACCTGAGCGACGCGGACCTCTCCGACGCGAACCTTCAGGAGTCCTGGCTGACCGACGCGAGGCTGGTCGGGGCCAGGCTGGTGGGGGCGGACCTCTACCGTTCCGACGCGGAAAGGGCCGACTTCACGGGAGCCGATCTGACGCGGGCCTCACTGGTCCGTGTCAACCTCGACGACGCCGTTCTCCGGGGCGCGGTCCTGGACAGCGCGGATCTGGTCAAGGCCTCGCTCTACGACGTGGACGCCACGAACGCGTCCCTGCGCGGCGCACGCATTCTGGGTGCCTCGCTGCTCGACGTGGATTTCCGCGGAGCGGACCTCTCCCATGCCGTTCTGCAGGAGAATTCCTTCAAAGTGACCGTCAATCACCTCACAAAGGTAGAGGGCCTTTCGGGAACCGTCTTCGGCCCCGTCCAGGTAATCGACGACCAGGGCGCGAGCCGCGAGATCGGGGGACCAGAGCTGGAGCAGTGGGTACGCGAACGCGGCGGCTCCGTCCAGGTACTTCCCGTCCCCGGCAAAAAGCACGACATGTGATCACCTGTCGGGACGGTACTGAGTGACGGTGGAGCGAGAGGCGGTGGCATGGGCCCCGTCGGCCTCCCCGACGCGTCAGTGGGGAGCTTCCTCGTCGTGGGCTCCGGGACCTGGAGCGACGCGACGGGCGAGAAGCACGGGGAACACCGGCTGGTCGAGCTGACGGTGGCCCCCGACGCACCCGAGATCTGGGCGGAACCGGCCACCGCCCTCCGCTCCCTCGGCACCCTCCTGGACATCCCCTCCGAGCCGGGCGATCCGACGTACTTCGGCAGCGCGGAGGGCCACGGCATCAAGCCCCCGGACGTGATCGACGGCCGGGGGCCGGGCCTGACGGACCGCCTCTGACGTTGGTCAGCCTGGAGAGAAGGGAGAGCGGTGATCGCCGCCACGCCGGTCGCCCGGTGGACATGGGGCCGTGACGACGACGCCGCCGACCGGCTCACTCCGTGCCTGCGCGACGCGCTGGCCGCGTACACGGTGCTGGCTTCGCATCGTCTCGCGGTCGCGGTGCCGAAGGTTCGCCTCAAGGTGCCCGAGTCGGGGAACCCCAAGACCCTCTTGTTCGAGGGCGAACTGCTGCCAGGAACAGGGCTCGCTCCGGAGGAGGCCGCCGCGCGGCTCGCCGACGAGGTGCGGGCGGCCCTGCGTCCCGGGGAGATCGGTTCGGTGAAGGCGGACATCGTCTGCACCGGCGTAATGTTCGACGGCGACGGAAGGGAAGAGCACGCGGGGACAGGTACGGAGAAGCGGACCGAAGTCATCCGGGAGGAACTGTTCCTGCTGGGCACGGCCTCGTACCAGGACTACGTCACCACCGATCTCCGGACCTTCTCGGACGCCTGGATGCCGTACGACCTGGAGGGGCGCCCCCAGGCCGACGTGCACGCCGCGAACCACCCACGGCTGGCCGCGGCGCTGCGCGAGCTGTCCGAGGCGCTGGACGCGGAGATCGACCCGGACGACCCGACGTACTTCGGCAGGCCGACCGAGACGGGCGTCGACAACTTCTTCGAGCCGGACGGCTCGCCCTCCGACGTGTGGTCCCGTTTCGAGATCCCGAGGCGTACGGAGGTCTTCCGGCACGGCCCCGCCTTCGACTCCGTGGGCTACAAGCGGTCCGGGGCCGGGCAGGTCCGGTACGTCCCGGTCGTCGCCGGCCACGGCGGTGTCCTCGGCTACCTCTGGGCCTCCGACGCCGATGCCGATGCCGCCGCGAGCTTCGAGCCCCGCGACGGCGCCGGCGAGGACGGCTACAAGGCGGGCCTCGTCTGGCTCGACCGCCTGCACGAGTCGTACGAGCACGGCCTGACCCCGACCGAGGCACTCACCGCCTGCGCCCGCACCCCCACCGACCCGGTCGCCGGCCACGTCCCCCCGGCCACCGAGCCCCGCTCCCTCCCGCTCGCCGACCTGCGCGAACTCGCCATCCACGGCGACTGAGCCGTCACGGTGGTGCGACCTACCCCTTCCCCACCTCGAACCACACCCCCTTCCCCGAAGCCCCGAGCGCCTCCGTCCCCCAGCGGCCCTCCGTGACGGCGTCCACGATCCACAGGCCCCGGCCCGATTCGCCGTCGTATCCCTGGAGGAGGGACGGGGGCGTGCGGTCGTCGTCGTAGACCGTCACCCGGACGGGGCCCGCCGGGTCGGCGATCAGCAGTAAATGGGCGCCGGAACTCTTGGCGTGCCGACAGGAGTTGGTGACCAGCTCCGAGGTGCACAGCATCGCGTCGTCCACGAGCACGTCGAGCCGGAGGGCCCGGAGTACGGAGGGCAGTTGAGGGCGTATTCGGGCATGGCTCATCAACTCCAACGTGCTTGGGGCAGGGGCGAGTTGAGGCAGGGGGGGCGAGTTGCACCCACCGTGCCGGGCACGTCACCGAAAGTACACTGCGACCTATATGCATCCTGGAGCTCTCGGAGCTGCCCCATGTGACTGTGCGCGTCCTGCCGTTCGCCGCCGAGGACTTCGCCGGAGCCGGACTCTCGATGCTCTATCTGCACGGGCCCACGCCCCAACTGGACACTCTGCAGATCGATACGGGCCACGGGAGCGCCTTCCTCGACACCGAACCGCTGCTCAAACAGCGCAGCAAGCGCTACGGCCTCGTGGCCGGCTCCGCCCTGGCCCCGGCGGAATCCCAGGACCTCATCATCCGACTGCTCCAGGAACTGTGAAAGGCGCCCCGTGTCCAGCCCTCACGATTGGCAGAAGTCCTCTTTCTCGGGCGGGGACGAGAGCGAGAACTGCGTCGAACTCGCCCCCACCCCCACCTCCATACGCCTCATACGCCTCCGCGAAAGCGACCACCCCGCCACCCACCTCACCACCACCCCCGCCCCCCTCCTCGCCCTCCTCACCACCCTCAAAGCAGGCACCCTTGACGAGCGTTGACCCGCAGCGCGCCCTTGGCGCGATCCTCGGCTCCGCCGTGGGGGACGCGCTGGGCGCGCCGTTCGAGTTCGGGGCCGAGGGGGCGTTCTCCGCGCGGTTCCCGAAGGCCGGGCACGGTGGGGAGATGTGCGGGGGCGGCGGGTGGGACCCGGGTGAGGCGACCGACGACACGCAGATGGCCGTGCTCGTCGGGGAGTCGCTCGTCGAGCGCGGTGGGCTCGAACCGCCCGACGTGTTCGCACGGTTCCAGCGCTGGGCCGCCTCCGGTCCCAAGGACATCGGCATCCAGACCGAGGACGTCCTCACCAGCGGCGACCCCTGGGACCTCGCCGCCGCCCTGCACTTCCAGGTGAACCTACGGGCCGCGGGCAACGGCGCGTTGATGCGGGCGGCCACCTCCGCCGTGTACTTCGCGGGGCACGGCCGCACCGCGACCATGGACGCGGCCCGGCGGCTGTCCGCGCTCACCCACGGCGACCCAGCGGCCTGGGAAGGCACCGCCGCCTTCCACGAACTGCTCCGGGTCGCGCTGGCCGGAGGCGACCCGCTCGCCGCGCTGCCCGAGACCCTGGCCGCACTCCACCCCGACCACCGCCCCCGTTACGAGGCCGTTCTCGCCCCCGACTGGCACCCGGACGACGCCACGGAGTTCAACGGCGCCGTCTGGCCCTGCCTCGGCTCCGCCGTCTGGGCCGTACGCACGACCGACGACTACGAGGGCGCCGTACGCGCGGCCGTCGACCTCGGCGGCGACACGGACACGGTCGCCGCGGTGACCGGAGGGCTCGCGGGGGCGGTGTATGGCGCCGCCGCGATCCCGCGGCGCTGGCTGGACCCGCTGCACGTACCGCTGCCGGGGTGCGCGGACCGGGTCCTCCGCGCCCCCGAACTCACCGACCTCACCCGGCGGTTGCTGCGCTGACGCCGGCCTCCGCCGGGCCCCTCCGAGGAGGCCCGCGCCCACGCCGTACGATCCCCTCATGTCCCGCCGCACCCGAATCGCCGGCCTGACCATCGGTGCCGTCGCCCTCGCCGTCACCACCGCCGCCGCCGTGGTGGTGGCGGTGCGTACGCTGGGCGAGCCCTCCTACCGCTTCGCCGCCGCGCCCCTGGCCGGCGACCCCGCCTGCGACCGGATCAGCGAGCGGTTCCCCGACCGGCTGGCCGGGCTGGAGCGGGCGGACACCGGTACCGAGAGCGCGGCGGTGTGGGGCGACGGAGCGATCGTCGCCCGCTGCGGCTTCCCCCGGCTGGAAGCCACCGCCGACGCGTGTGCCCGGGTCGACGGCGTCGACTGGGCATGGCGCACGAGCACGGACGATGACGGACGGGAAGTGCTGGTCACCTACGGCCGCGAACCGTCCGTCGAGGTGCAGCTGACGGTCGGCGAGGCGGCCCCCGACTCCGTCCTGATCGGCCTCTCCCCCGTCGTGCGATCCCTCACCCAGCAATCCGAGTGCCTCTCCCGCTCGGACGTCCCGGCACCGCCGAGCCCGGCATGAGGGCGGCGTACTCCCGCGCGACCGCGTACGCCCTCGCGGCCGGTCTCGTGCTGCTGTCCCTGTCCGGCTGTTCGAAGAGCGAGTCCCTGGTCCTCGACTCGGGCACGGGGGAGGCGGACGGGGCCCGGCCGTTCGAGCGCATCCCCGCGGCCGAGCGGAAGGACGCTCCCGACCTCTCCGGCAACACCGTCGCCGGCGATCCGGTCCGCCTCTCCGACCACCGGGGCAAGGTCGTCGTCGTGAACGCCTGGGCCACCTGGTGCGGCCCCTGTCGCGCGGAGGCACCCGAACTGGACCGTATATACCGCGAGTTCAAGGACCGGGGTGTGCAGGTGCTCGGCGTCAGCACCGACGTCACGCGGAAGAACGCCCTCACGTTCCAGCGGGAGTTCGGCCTCACCTATCCGAGCCTGCACGACCCGTCCGGCAAGCAGTTCCTCGACCTGCCCGCCGGCCTGGTGAACCCGCGGCTGCTCCCCTTCACCCTGTTCGTCGACCGGCGGGGCAGGATCGCCGAGGCCGTCCAGACCCCCTTGGACGAGAAGGAATTGCGGGACATTCTCACCCCGCTGCTGCGGGAGAAATGACCGCCCGCACCTCTACAACGCCCGCAACGCCCCCGCCGTAGCCCGGGTCAGGCTCTCCAGATACCCCTTCGGCAGCTTCGGCGCCCGGACGACCACCGACCGCCAGTACAGCGGCCCGGAGATCACGTCCAGGGCCAGGTCCTCGTCCACGCCCGCGCGGACCTCGCCGCGCGCGACCGCCGCCGCGACGATCCCCACGGCCACACTCTGCTGCCCCTCCCGCAGCGCCTTCTGCATGGCCTCGGCGATCTCCGGGTTGCGGGCGGCCTCGGCCTGGAGGTCGGGGATGATCTGGCCGGCGACAGGGTGGCGCAGGGCGCGGGACGTGACCTCGTAGAGCAGCCGGAGGTCGCCCTCCAGCGACCCCGTGTCCGGCATCGGCAGGCCCTGCACCGCCACCGCCGAGACGAGATCCAGCACCAGGTGCAGCTTGGAGCGCCAGCGCCGGTACACCGCCGTCTTGCCGACGCCCGCGCGGCGTGCGATCCCCTCGATGGACATCCGGGCGTAGCCGACCGCCGCGAGTTCCTCGAAGACCGCCGCCCGGATCGCCTCGGTCACGTCCTCGCGGAGCACGGCCGCCCCGGCGGGGGCCCGGCGACGCGGTGGGGTCCGGTCCGGGTCGGCGTTCGTCGTCATGGCTCACAGCATAGGGGCGTGACGACGAAACGGTTGCGTTCCGACGTCTTATCGGCTTACTCTCGCGTTGCGACGATACGGTCCCGTCCCGACGTAAGAGCAGGGCAAGGACGGCGTAAGAACCATGAGACGCCCAGCGGCCTAACAGCCACCGCCGAGTACGCGGGACGCCCCCCACTAGCGAAAGCAGCGGATGTGAGCCAGGTCCTCCACACACCGCCCCCGACCCCGGCGGACGCCGCACAAGACGCCCAGGCCGCCCACGCCGCCCAGGCCGCCCACGCCGCCCAGGCCCCCCGCGCCGCCGAGACCCCGGCGCAGCTGGCCGAGCGGTACGGCCTCAGCGTCAGCGGGGCCCGGCCCCCGCTCGGCGCGTACGTACGGCAGCTGTGGGCCAGACGGCACTTCATCACCGCCTTCGCCACGGCCAAGCTGACCGCGCAGTACAGCCAGGCCAAGCTGGGCCAGGTCTGGCAGGTCGCGAACCCGCTGCTCAACGCGGCGGTCTACTACCTGATCTTCGGCCTGCTGATGGGCACCAAGAAGGGCGTCCCGGACTACGTCCCGTTCCTGGTGACCGGTGTGTTCGTGTGGACCTTCACCCAGAGCTCGATCATGGCGGGCACCCGCGCCATATCGGGCAGCCTCGGCCTCGTCCGCGCCCTGCACTTCCCCCGGGCCTCGCTGCCCCTGTCGTTCTGCCTGCAACAGCTCCAGCAGCTGCTGTTCTCCATGGCCGCGCTGGTCGTGATCCTGCTGGCCTTCGGTGTGCCGGTCGCCCTGTCCTGGCTGCTGATCGTGCCCGCGCTGGCACTCCAGTTCGTGTTCAACGCGGGCGTCGCGATGGTGATGGCGCGGATCGGCGCCAAGACGCCCGACATCTCGCAGCTGATGCCGTTCGTGCTGCGTACGTGGATGTACACCTCCGGCGTGATGTTCAGCATCGACCACATGCTCGCCGACCGGAACATCCCGGCCGTCGTGCACCTGCTGCTGGAGTGCAACCCCGCGGCCGTCTACATCGACCTGATGCGGTTCGCCCTGATCGACAGCTTCCACGCGAGCCAGCTGCCGCCGCACGTCTGGGCGATCGCGGCGGGCTGGGCGCTCCTCGCGGGCGTCGGCGGGTTCATCTACTTCTGGAAGGCTGAGGAGACGTACGGCCGTGGCTGACACCACCATCACCCCCACCCCGACCCCAACCCCCACCGTCCCCGGCGCCCGAGAGGCAGCGGGCCGGGCGACCACCACCGAACTCGTCCCCACCGTCGTCGTCGACGGCGTCGACATCGTCTACCGCGTCAACGGCACCGGCGCCGGGCGCGGCACCGCCACCGCCGCGCTCAACCGCATCCTGCGGCGCAAGAAGTCCGAGAAGGCGGCCGGTGTGCGCAAGGTGCACGCCGTACGGAACGTGTCCTTCACCGCGTACCGGGGCGAGGCCATCGGGCTGATCGGGACGAACGGCTCCGGGAAGTCGACCCTCCTCAAGGCCGTCGCCGGGCTCCTCCCCGTCGAGAACGGCCGCATCTACACCGACGGCCAGCCCTCCCTGCTCGGCGTCAACGCGGCCCTGATGAACGACCTCACCGGTGAGCGGAACGTCCACCTCGGCGGGCTCGCCATGGGCATGTCCCGGGAGCAGGTCAAGGAGCGGTACGAGGAGATCGTCGACTTCTCGGGCATCAACGAGAAGGGGGACTTCATCACGCTCCCCATGCGCACGTACTCCTCCGGGATGGCGGCCCGGCTGCGGTTCTCCATCGCCGCAGCCAAGGACCACGACGTCCTGCTGATCGACGAGGCCCTCGCCACCGGGGATCGCTCCTTCCAGAAGCGCTCCGAGGCTCGGATCCGTGAGCTGCGCAAGCACGCGGGCACGGTGTTCCTCGTCAGCCACAACAACAAGTCGATCCGGGACACGTGCGATCGGGTGCTGTGGCTGGAGCGGGGGGAGCTCCGCTTGGACGGGCCGACGGACGAGGTGCTGAAGGAGTACGAGAGGTTCACCGGCGGGAAGAAATAGGCGCCTGAGAGCTCGGGGTGGAGCTGTGGTTCGGCGGGCGCGGGTGCGTCGTGGTTGTTCGCGCAGTTCCCCGCGCCCCCAAAAGACGACGCTCTACCTCTCCAGGAAGCTGAACAGCGCCTCCCATCTGTCCACGATCTCCTCCGTGCCGTACCGGCGGATGTTCTCCCGCGCCCTGTCGCCCATGCGGTCGCGCAGGGCCTTGTCGGTCATCAACTCATCGAGTCGGCGGGCCAGTTCGCCCGTGTTGCCGGGGGTGGCCAGCAGGCCGTCCTCGCCGTCGCGGACGATCTCGTGGACGCCGGGCGCGCAGTCGAAGGCGACGCACGGGACGCCCATCGCCATGGCCTCCATGAGGGCGAGGGGGAAGCCCTCGCCCCGGGAGGAGAGGGCGAAGACGGAACCGCCGCGCAGGGCGCCCGGGACGTCGTGCGTACGGCCCATCCAGGAGACCGAGTCGTCGAGGCCCAGGGCGGTGCACTGCTTCTTCAGCAGTTCCTCGTCCTCGCCGGAGCCGTAGACGAGCAGCGCCCAGTCGGGGTGCCGGGGTGCCACCTCGGCCCAGGTGTCGAGCAGCATGTCGACGCCCTTCTCGTCGCTGAGCCGGCCGATGCTGAGCACGGCCTTCCCGGTGCGCGGCGACGGCTCCTCCGGCAGCCAGGGCACGGCGTTGGGCAGATACGAGGCGTTGTCGAGGCCCTCGCCGATCCACAGGTCGGCGTCCTCGCGGGTGAGGACCAGCATCCGGTCGACGTCCCGGTAGTGCTTCAGCACCCGCCGGAAGCGGGAGGAGCGGCGCGAGGTCTCGAACGACTCGTGGCTCATCCCGATGACGGTCAGCCCGGCGGTGTCGGCGAGCCCCACCCACTCCATCGCCCACACCTGGGTCACGATGACGACCCCACCGGGCCGCGCCGCCCGGAAGAGCCCGCTCAGTACGGCCGCCCGCTCCCGCATGCTCGCGTCCCGCGCCCGGCCCGGGGCCGGCGGCTGACCGTCGTACAACCGCGTGGTGGGGTACGGGAGTTCGCCGAGGTCGTGCGGATCGTCGGGGGTGGTGATGCCGATGACGTGGAGACGGTGGCCGCGCTCGGTGAGGAGCCGGGCCAGGTGGTGGGTCCAACTGGTCACGCCGCCCGTCTCGTCCACGCTGTTGGACACCAGGAAGATGTCCCGCGATCCGGTCACGTGCGCCTCCACTCGGCGAAGAACTGGTCGACGACGCTCCGGGCCGCCGTCCCCTTGTCGTACTCACCGAAGTCGGCGGTGAACCGCTCCCGCGCGGCGGCGTACTTGAGCGTCTGCTCCTCCAGCGGCATCGACCGCAGGACGGTGTGCAGTTCGTCCTCCGTGCGCACGACCGGGCCCGGCGCCCGTTCGAGGAGGTCGAAGTAGGTGCCCCGGCCCTGGTGCACGTACTCCTCGTAGTCGTACGCGAAGAAGAGCATGGGGCGGTCGAGGAGCGCGTAGTCGAACATCACCGACGAGTAGTCCGTGATCAGCGCGTCCGCGAGGGCGAGGACGGGGGTCACGTCGTGGTGACCGGACACGTCGATGACCCGGCCCCTGACGGACGGCGGGAGCACGACGTGGTTGAGGTAGTGGGCGCGGACGAGGAGGACGTACTCGTCGCCGAAGGTGTCCGCGAAACGCTCCACGTCGAAGGGGAGGGCGAAGCGGCGCTGCCCCTGGTGACGGAAGGTGGGCGCGTAGAGCAGTACCTTCCTGTCCGCCGGGATGCCCAACTCGGCGGCCAGCGGCGGCCGTTCGGTCGCCGCCACCGCGCCGCGCGCCCGTACGAGCGCGTCGTTGCGCGGATACCCCACCCGCAGCAGCACCTTCTCCCGCAGCCGGAAGGCCTTCGCCAGCGTGCGGACGTCGTGCTCGGAGCGGATCAGGAAGTGGTCGAAACGGTCGAGGGTGCGCTGCTGTTCGGCCTGCTCGGCACGGGACTTGAGCTTCCAGCCGGGCTCGTCGAAGCCCATCCGCTTGAGCGCGGAGCCGTGCCAGGTCTGGAGATAGGTCGTGCCGGGGCGCTTGGTCAGCCGCAGCGGGAAGCTCTGGTTGTCGACCCAGAACTCGGCACGGGCCAGCGCCCGCAGATACGGAAGCGACCAGCGCCGTACGAGGGTGGCGTCGGCGGGGAACCCCTTCGGACGGCCGCCCGCGCCGGACCCCGTGTACGACCACACCGCCTCGAAGTCGAGACCCTGGCGGCGCATCTCCTCGTAGATCGCCCGGGGGCTGTCGCTGTACTGCCGGCCGAGGTGGCTCTCGAACACCACCAGGCGCCGCCGCCGCGGCATCCGCAGGAAGACCTCGTGGTAGAGGCGGATCTTGGCCTCCCCGGAGGTGGCCTTCTTCCGCAGCGCCTTCGCCTTGCGGTAGCCGGACTTGGCGACCCTGCCGGGCGGGCCCTGGAGGCTCCGGGTGACGACGACGGCCGCCTTCTTGTCGGGGACCAGGCGGAACGCGAGGTGCCCACGGGCGGAGATCTGCGGCTCGACCCGGTCGGCGACCAGCCGTGTCAGCCGCGGCCGGACCGGCGACTCCCCGGTGGCCAGCCCCGGTTCGGCGGCGGTCAGCCGGCTCGTCGTGCGCTCGCCATCGACGTCCAGATGGAGTCGTACGTCCCAGACGGCGTCCACGATCCCCAGCGGACGGATGGTCCTCGAGATGTCGACACCGGTCTGCCAGGCGATGTACGCGCCCTCGTGCCGTACGGTCGCCACCGGCACCCGGGACGTCCGGAAGCGCACGCCGGGGCGCCGGGCGTAGAACTCCAGCGAGGCGGTGAGCCGGGCGCCTGCCGGGACGACCCCGAGGGGGTTGGTGACCCGCCCGCCGAGACGCACACGGCCGCCGCGCCCCTCCCCTTCCTGCTCGTACTCCGTCAGCTCGTTGCGCAGGAACAGCTTGCCGAGCGGCCGGGCGTGGTAGCCGAGTTCGGTGACGTCGAGGATCCGGCGGGCGAAGGGATCGTCCTCGATGTGCTCGGCACACCAGTAGATCCGTCCGTCGCGCTCGACGAGGGGCGCGGAGACCTTGTCGCGGTTGGTGAGGGTGTCCACGGCGGGCAGCAGGTTGTCCCAGTCGCTCTCCCGCAGCAGATACGCGCAGATGGCGTGGATGGGCTCGACCTCGTCGTACGCGGCCGGGTCGATCGACGCCAGATAGGCGCGGGCCAGCTCCGCGAACTCCCGCCGGTAGGCCGCGTCCCGGAAGGGCAGGTCCCGCAGATGCAGCACGAGGTCGTGCTTGAGGAACTTGACGTCCTTGTGGAACTTCAGCTCCGCCATCCCCCGGTCGGCGAGGAGCCGGTCCACCCGGCGGTGGATCTCCATGCGGTGCGCGAAGTTGGCGATCTCGGCCCGCCGGTTGCTGATCGACCTGGACTCGGCCTTCCCGTTGTCCTGGACGACGTTCCAGTCGTAGACCCGGTTGGGGACGAGGGTGATCCGGCGGGCGGCCGTGTACGCCTGGGCGGAGAAGAAGAGGTCCTCGTAGTGGATGCCGACGGGGAACAGCAGGCCGCCCTCGACGAGGAAGTCCCGCCGGTAGCACTTGTTGGTGGACAGGGTGTCGTAGACCAGCAGGTCGGGCAGCTCACGGACCGAGTCGAGGGTACGGGTGCGGGCGTACAGCCACGGGTACCACTTGACCTCCTTCCGGGTGCGCGTGTCCACGTGGACGCGGACGCAGAGGCCGGAGACGAGGTCGGCGCCGGTGCTCTCGGCGGCCTCCAGCAGGTTCCGGCAGGCGTTGCGCTCCAGGACGTCGTCGCTGTCCAGGAACATCACGTACTCGCCGCGGCTCTCGCCGATGCCGTGGTTGCGGGGCGCGCCGCAGCCGCCGCTGTTCTCGGGGAGCCGGTACGCGCGGACGCGGCCCGGGTGCTCGGCGGCGAGCCGTGCGGCCACCTCGTACGAGCCGTCCGTGCTGTGGTCGTCGACGATCACGACCTCGACGCTGCGCAGCGTCTGCTCCAGCACCGAGCGGACGGCCGTGGGCAGCCGGGCCTCGTCGTTGTAGACGATCACGACGACGGACATGGCGGGTCGCTGGTCCACGCCGGCATTCACCCCCAATGGGTTCCGTTCATCCCTGTCATGCCTGTCATACCTGTCATCACTGCTTCTGCCCTCTCTACGCGGTCGCGCGTGTTCGGGCCACCCGGGTAGATGTCAATGGGTGAGTACAGGTTCCGCGCCCGCGATACGCTCCGCGCACAGGGGTGAGCGGAGGGGGCTGGTCGATGCGCGGGGTGGTGCCTGAGCCGCTGCGGACGGACGATCCGCGGGAGATCGCCGGGTATCCGCTGTACGCCCGCATCGGCGAGGGCGGCATGGGCACGGTCTATCTCTCCCGCAGCCGGGGCGGCCAGCCGGTCGCGCTGAAACTGGTCCGCCCGGAGTACGCCGACAGCCCCGCCTTCCGTGAGCGGTTCGCCCGCGAGGTGGCCGCCGGGCGCCGGGTCTCCGGCTACCACCTGGTGCCGATCGTCGACCATGACGCCGACGCGGTACGCCCCTGGCTGGCCACGCACTACGTCCCGGGCGTCCCCCTCGACCAGTCCCTGGAGACCCACGGCCCGCTGCCCGCCGCCACCGTCCTGCAGCTGCTGGCCTGCGCCGCGTACGCGCTGGACGCCGTGCACACCGCCGGGGTGATCCACCGCGACGTCAAGCCCGCCAACCTGCTGCTGGCGGCGGACGGGCCCTGGCTGCTCGACTTCGGCATCGCCCGGGCGGCGGGCGCGGCCACCCTCACCACCGCCGGACGCCTGATCGGCACCCCGCGCTACATGTCCCCCGAGCACGCCCTCGGCCGCCGGGTGACCTCCGCGTCCGACATCTTCGCGCTGGGCCTGACGGCCGCGGTCGCCGCGACGGGGGAACACCCGTACGGCCGCGGCAACCCCCTGGCCATCGCGACGCGTATCGCCGCGACCGACGTCGCCCCGCCGACGCTGGACGGCATCGGCCGCCCCCTCGTCGACGTCGTCCGCCGCTGCCTCACCGCCGACCCGGCCGCCCGGCCCTCCGCCGCCGCCGTCGCCGAACACTGCGCGGGGGCGGCCCGCCGGGACGTCCGCGACTTCACCGCGTGGCTGCCGGCCCCGGTCACCACGTCGGTGACCCTCATCGAAACGGCCTTCCACACGCTCTCCCTGTCAGAGGCCCCGACGACACGCCGCGTCCCGCCCCCACTCCGACCGACGGCCCCGATCACGGTGCGGGACGAGGAGTGGCGGCGCCGGGTCCGAAGGGATCCGTAGCGACGTCGCGGGGTGCGGGTGGGTGGGGGCGGGCCGCGCAGTTCCCCGCGCCCCTGAAGGGCCTCCGGCCCTTTCGGGCCGAAAAAGCAGGGGCGCAGCCCCGCTTTTTCAGGGGCGCGGGGAACTGCGCGAGAAGCCCCACCGAACCCGCACCCGCCAACGCACCCGAACACCCAACCCATTAGGCGCCCCACCCGCACCCGGAACCACAACACCACCCCCCAGTGTCATAAGTGCCGTATAAGCTTCTGACCGCTCCAAACGCCCACACCGGCCCAGGAGTTCGGCACCGCAAGGGGGAGGCTGACATCAGCAGCAGCACTGGCGACATCCTGAGCCCGCTGGGACCGCAGGACCCACGGGAGACCGCCGGCTACCACCTGCACGCCCGCATCGGCGAGGGCGGCATGGGCACGGTCTACCTGTCGCACACCCGCGGCGGCCAGCCCGTCGCCCTGAAGGTCATCCGCCGCGAGTACGGCCAGGACCCCGACTTCCGCCGCCGCTTCGAGCAGGAGGTCCAGGCGGCCCGCCGCGTGCAGGGCTACCACATCGTCCCGGTCGTCGACCACGACACCACCGGCGAACTCCCCTGGCTGGCCTCGACGTTCATCCCGGGCATCCCCCTGCACGACGCCCTGGTCGCCTTCGGCGCCCTCCCCCTGCACGCCGTGTTCCAGCTGGTCGGCTGCGCGGCCCGTGCCCTCACCTCCATCCACGCGGCCGGAGTCATCCACCGCGACCTCAAGCCGAGCAACATCCTCCTCGGCTCGCAGGGCCCGTACGTCATCGACTTCGGTATCGCCCGCGCCGCCGACGCCACCCACCTCACCCAGTCCGGCGGCCTCATCGGCACCCCGCAGTACATGTCGCCCGAGCACGCCCTCGGCGAGCAGGTCACCCCGGCCACCGACGTCTTCTCGCTCGGCCTGATCGCGGCGGTCGCGGCCACCGGACGCCATCCGTACGGCGACGGCGGTGCCATCACCATCGCCGCGCAGATCGCCAACACCGCCCAGCGCCCGCCGAGGCTCGACGGCTACGACGACCGGCTGCGCCCCCTGCTGGAGCGCTGCCTGACCGCCGACCCGGCCGACCGCGTCGGCACCGAGGAACTGGCCGCGCTCTGCCAGGAGTCGACGGACCGGGGCCTCGGCGACTTCACCGACTGGCTCCCGGCCCCCCTCACCGCCGAGATCACCCGCCGCGAACACTCCGCCCGGACCCCGCCCCAGCCGACCCCGCCCCAGATGCCCACGACGCCCTCGCCCGCGCCCCCGACAACGGCCCCGGCGCCTCCCCAGACCCCCGGCTACGGCTACCCACCCCCCGCCACCGACACCTACAACCTCACCCCGCAGCCCTCCGCCCCCGCCCCCGCCTCCGCCCCGCCGCCGGTGCCGCCCAAGAAGAGCCGCCGCGGCCTCAAGGCGGCCCTCGTCGCCCTGGCCCTCGTCCTCGTGGCCGGCTCGGGCGCGGCGGCCGCGGTGTATGTGCTGGGCGAGAAGAACGACGGCACCAACTCGGCGAGCGACGACACCAAGGCAAGCGACAAGGGCGGGGACAAGGCGACGCCGACGCCCGCCAAGTCCGGCTCCGGCTCCGGCTCCGGCGGCCAGGGCAACGGGGAGGACGACGTGGCGAATCCGACCGAGTCCGCCTCGGTCCCCGCCAACGCCGAGTACAGCGTGCTCTTCGAGGGCCAGTCCTTCGTCCTGCGCACCCCCAACGAGAACTACACCTACATCGACCTGGACGAGCCGAGCATCGACACCAAGGCCGAGATGGCCGACAAGAGACGGGACATGTCGGTCGAGAACAGCCGGTGGAACTTCGAGACCACGATGGGCAAGAGCGAGGGCACCACACCCCAGCAGTGCCGCACGGGCGCGGAGACCGACGTCCTGCCCGCCTATGTGGACACCGACTACTTCGGCGAGGACGCGGCCATCGCCGAGGGCACCCGCCTCTGCACGATCACCAAGGACGGCAACCTCGCCATGTACGAGATCACCACGCTGACCCCGGGCGAGTACAGCTGGGAAGTACCGTCCGCGCAGGGCAAGCTGACGCTCTGGAAGATCACCGAGTAACCCCGGCGCACGCATACGGGAGGGGGCGCCCCACGGCTGTGGGGCGCCCCCTCCCGCGTACCCCTACGAGTGGCTGCGCAGCAGCGTCCGCATCGTCCGCATCGCCACCGACAGGTTGGCGAGGTCGAACGCGTCGGAGCCCTGGATCTCCTCCAGGGTCGTCCGCGCCCGCCCGAGCAGCGCCGCGTTCTTCTGCTCCCACACCTTGAACCGCTGCTCCGGCGTGGAGGAGCCGTTGCCCGCCGACAGCACCTCGGCGGTGAGGGAGGCGTGGGCCGCGTACAGGTCCTCGCGGATCGCCGCGCGGGCCATGGACTGCCAGCGGTCCGCGCGCGGCAGATCGATGATGCGGTCCATGAGCTGGGTGATGCGCAGCCGGTCGGCGAGGTCGTAGTACACCTCGGCGACCTCCATCGGCGGACGGCCGACCCGGTCGCCGACCGCGACGATGTCGAGCGTCGGGAAGGCCGAGGAGAAGCCCGCGACCCGCGTGGCCAGCTCCTCCGGTACCCCGGCGCCCGTCAGCTCGTCGTGGATCTTCTGGTACCACTCCAGGTCCGCGCCGCGCAGCAGCTTGGGCAGCTCGCTCCAGACCAGGTGCACGCCCTCGGAGAAGAACGCGATGGTCTCGGCGAGCTGCAGCGGCTGCGGCCGGTTGTTGAGCAGCCAGCGCGTACCGCGCTCGACGAGGCGGCGGGAGTGCAGCCGGATACGGGTCTGGACGTCCGCGTCGACCGTGTTGTCCAGGCCCTCGACCGCGTCCCACACCGTGCCCGACCCGAAGATCGCGCGGGACGCGGTCTGCGCCCGGACGATCTCCTCAAGCGAGGCCCCGGTCTCCTCGCGCAGCCGGTGCAGGAAGCTCGTACCACCGGTGTTGACCGTGTCGTTGACCAGCAGGGTCGTGACGATCTCCCGGCTCAGCGGGTGGCTGTCGACATGCTCGGCGAACTGCTCGCGCAGCGCGGTCGGGAAGTACTCGTGCAGCAGCTTGCGCAGGTAGGGATCGTCCGGGAGGGAGGTGTGCAGCAGCTCCTCGGCGACGGTGATCTTGGTGTAGGCGAGGAGGACGGCCGTCTCGGGGCCGGTGAGGCCGTGCCCGGTGTTGAGGCGTTCGCGGATCTGCCGGTCGGTGGGCAGGAATTCGAGCGCCCGGTCGAGGTGGCCCTCGCGCACCAGGTGGCGCATGAAGCGCTGCTGGGCGTGGAGCATGTCCTTGGACTGGGCGAGGGCGTTGGCGATGGCCGTGTTCTGCGCGTAGTTGTTGCGCAGGACGAGCCGGCCGACCTCGTCGGTCATCTCGGCGAGCAGCTTGTTGCGCTGCTTGACGGTCATGTCGCCTTCGGTGACCAGGCCGTTGAGCAGGATCTTGATGTTCACCTCGTGGTCGGAGGTGTCCACGCCCGCGCTGTTGTCGATGGCGTCGGTGTTGACGCGTCCGCCGGTCTGCGCGAACTCGATCCGGCCCAGCTGGGTCAGTCCGAGGTTGCCGCCCTCGCCGACGACCTGGACCCGCAGGTCCCGTCCGTCGACGCGGATGGCGTCGTTGGCCTTGTCGCCGACGTCGGTGTGCGACTCGGTCGACGCCTTCACGTACGTGCCGATGCCGCCGTTCCACAGCAGGTCGACGGGCGCCTGGAGGATCGCCTTCATCAGGTCGGCCGGGGTCATCTTGGCGACCTTGTCCTCGATGCCGAGGACGTCCCGGATGTGGGCGTTGATCGGGATCGCCTTGGCGGTGCGCGGGAAGATTCCGCCGCCGGTGGAGATCAGATCGGTGTCGTAGTCGGCCCAGCTGGAGCGGGGCAGTTCGAAGACCCGGCGGCGCTCGGCGTACGAGGTGGCCGCGTCGGGGCTGGGGTCGATGAAGATGTGCCGGTGGTCGAAGGCGGCGACCAGGCGGATGTGCTCGCTGAGCAGCATGCCGTTGCCGAACACGTCACCGGACATGTCACCGATGCCGACGACTGTGAAGTCCTCGGTCTGGGTGTCGACGCCCAGCTCCCGGAAGTGCCGCTTCACGGACTCCCAGGCGCCGCGGGCGGTGATGCCCATGCCCTTGTGGTCGTAGCCGGCCGAGCCGCCGGAGGCGAAGGCGTCCCCGAGCCAGAAGTTGTAGCTCTCGGCGACCTGGTTGGCGATGTCGGAGAAGGTCGCGGTGCCCTTGTCGGCGGCGACGACGAGATAGGTGTCGTCCTCGTCGTGCCGGACCACGTCCGACGGCGGGACGACCTCGCCCGCGACCATGTTGTCGGTGATGTCGAGCAGCGCGGAGATGAAGGTCTTGTAGCTGCGGATGCCCTCGGCCAGCCACGCGTCCCGGTCGACCGACGGGTCGGGGAGCTGCTTGGCGACGAAGCCGCCCTTGGCGCCGACCGGCACGATGACGGTGTTCTTCACCATCTGCGCCTTGACCAGGCCCAGGATCTCGGTCCGGAAGTCCTCGCGCCGGTCGGACCAGCGCAGACCGCCTCGGGCGACCTTCCCGAACCGCAGGTGCACACCCTCGACGCGCGGCGAGTACACCCAGATCTCGAACGCCGGTCGCGGCGCCGGGAGATCGGGAATCGCCTGCGGGTCGAACTTCATGGAGACGTAGTCGTGCGGCTTGCCGCCGGCCGCCTCCTGGAAGAAGTTCGTCCGCAGCGTCGCCTTGATGACGGTGAGGAAGGACCGCAGAATCCGGTCCTCGTCGAGCGAAGCCACCTGGTCGAGTGCCGCGTCGACCTCTTCGAGGAGCGCGTCGACGATCTCCCGGCCCGCCCGCTGCCGGTCCGGCGACATCCGCGCCTCGAACAGCGACACGAGCAACCGGGTGGTGTGGACGTTGTTGCGGAGGGTGTCCTCCATGTAGTCCTGGCTGAAGGTCGACCCGGCCTGCCGCAGGTACTTGGCGTACGCGCGCAGCACCATGGCCTGCCGCCAGGTGAGCCCGGCGCTCAGCACCAGCGCGTTGAACCCGTCGTTCTCGGCCTGCCCGGTCCAGGTGGCGGCGAAGGCCTCCTGCACCCGCTCCCGGGCGTCGTCCCCGGCGTAGTCCACGCTGCCCGCCTGCGGCCTGGGCATCCGCAGCCCGAAGTCGTAGATCCACGCGGTCGTCCGGTCCGCACAGCGCAGCTCGTACGGCCGTTCGTCGATGACCTCGACGCCGATACGGTTGAGGACGGGCAGCACCGCGGAGAGCGAGACCGAGCCGCCCCGGCGGTAGATCTTGAAGCGGCGCTCGTCCGGCGCGGCGCCCACCGGCTCGTACAGGCTCAGCTCGAAGTCCTCGTCCTGGTCGAGCGCTTCGAGGCGGACCAGGTCCGCGACGGCCGAGCGGGGGTTGTGGTCGGCCTTGTACCCCTCGGGGATGGCGTTCGCGTACCGGCGCAGCAGTTCGGCGGCGCGCTCCTCGCCGACCTCGGCGTTGAGCGCCTCGGCGAACCCGTCCGACCAGGACCGGGCGGCCTCGACGAGCTTGGCCTCCAGACGGTCCTTGTCGGCGTCGCTGAGGTGCGGCAGTTCGGTGCCGGGCTGGACACGGACCACGAAGTGCAGCCGGGAGAGGATCGATTCGGTGTTCCAGGCGGTGAAGTCGACGCTGATGCCGCCCAGTTCCTCCTTCAGGATGTCGATGATCCTGAGGCGTACGCCGGTGGTATAGCGGTCGCGCGGGAGGTAGACCAGCGCGGAGTAGTAGCGCCCGTACTCGTCCTGGCGCAGGTAGAGCCGCAGCCGGCGGCGCTCCTGGAGGTAGAGCACGGAGGTGACGATGGACCGCAGTTCGTCGGCCGGGGTCTGGAACAGCTCGTCGCGCGGGTAGGTCTCCAGGATCTGGAGCAAGTCGCGTCCGTCGTGGCTGTTGGGCGAGAACCCGGCGCCGATGAGCACCTCGTCGACCTTGCGGCGGACGACGGGCACCCGGCGCACGGACTCGGTGTAGGCGGCGGAGGAGAACAGTCCGAGGAAGCGCCGCTCACCGACCACGTTCCCCTCGGCGTCGAACTTCTTCACGCCGACGTAGTCGAGGTAGGACGGCCGGTGGACGGTGGCCCGGCTGTTGGCCTTCGTCAGGACGAGGAGCTTGTGCTCCCGGGCCTTGGCGCGAGCGTCGGCGGGCAGCCGTTCGAAGGAGGAGCTGACGGGGTGCTGGTCGGGCCCGGAGTGGTGCGGGTCGGAGCGCAGGATGCCGAGGCCGGTACCGGCGACGGCGGAGAGCGAGTCGTCCTCGCGCAGCTCGTACTCCCGGAACCCCAGGAAGGTGAAGTGGTCGTCGGCGAGCCAGCGCAGCAGCTCGCGGGCCTCCTCGACCTCCTCCCCGCGCAGGTCGTCGGCGGTGTGCTCGGCGGGCAGCCCGTCGGCGATCCGGACGGCCGCCTCCCGCATCTTCTCCCAGTCCTCGACGGCCTCGCGGACGTCGGACAGGACGCGCAGCAGGTCGTTGTTGATCTGCTTGAGGTCGGCGCGGTCGGTCTCGCGGTCGATCTCGACGTGGATCCAGGACTCGATGTGCGCGTCGTGCGGCAGCGTCCCACCGGCGGCCACGGCGGCGGACGCCGCGGCGACGGCGGCCGGTTCGCTGATCAGCTCGACGAGTCTGCCGGTGACGTCCCGGCGGACGACGACCTGCGGGTGGATGACCACATGGATGCCGCGCCCCTGCCGTGACAGCTCGTTGGTCACGGAGTCGACGAGGAAGGGCATGTCGTCGGTGACGACCTCGACGACGGAGTGGCTGCAGGTCCAGCCGTTCTCCTCGACGGTCGGGGTGTGGACCCGTACGTTGGCCGTGCCCTGGGGGCGGTTCTCGGCCAGTCGGTAGTGGGAGTGGGCGGCTCCGAAGACGTCGACCGGGTCGCGGCCGCTCAGGTCCTCCGGGGCGGTGTGCAGGTAGTAGCGCTGGAGGAACGCGAGCACGGTGTCGTGGTCCGGGATGTCGGACGTGGTCTCGCTCGTCGTCCCAGTCGGTAGATACCCCCCGACCGGGCTGTTCTCAGCTACCCGGGCGGCCCGTTCGAGCAGCTCGGCCTTGGCTTCGTCCAGCTTGGTCTGCATTGTCCTCTGGCTCCTGTCGCGCGCCGTTGCGTGACGTAGAAGGAAGTACGAACTCGTCCCCTCCGACGCGCCGCCACGACACGGGGTGTCCGGTCTGATTCGACGCTATGCCGGGGGGTGGGACGAGCGGGGGGTAATCAGCCATTCTCGGCACCCGGCAGGGATGTGACGCTGCTCTCCGCGGCGTCCGACCGGTGGGGGTGCCCGGCGTCCCGGGAGCCCTGGTGGCTCCCTCCCGCCCGCGAGGACCAGCGACCGCCGCCCGGACACGGATGTCGTCCGTGTTCACCGGGCGCAGGGCAGGGACGAACGCGTCCCCGCGAGCTATCGCGCTGATCACGCCACAAGGCTATCCCTCCGGACGGGGGGCACGTCATGAGCCGTATGTGTACAAAACACAGGCCCGAACTTTGACGTTCTGCACAGTGCCCCTCGCGCACTTTTGAGCTTACCTCCGCGCAACCGAGCCTATACGCGCCTCCGGGGAAGCCATAGCCTGACGAGAAGAGCCCTGCCGCAGCGAGGGGAGCCCACCATGACGGCCAAGATCCTGATCGTGACCGGCGACGCGGCGGAGTCGCTGGAGGTCCTCTACCCCTACCAGCGCCTCCGCGAGGAGGGGTACGAGGTCCATATCGCCGCCCCCAGCCGCAAACAGCTCCGCTTCGTGGTCCACGACTTCGAACCGGGCTACGACACCTACACCGAGAAACCCGGCTACTCCTGGCCCGCCGACCTGGCCTTCTCCGAGGTCGACCCCGGTCAGTACGTCGCCGTCGTCGTCCCCGGCGGCCGGGCCCCGGAGTACCTCCGCAACGACCCCGAGCTGCGCAAGATCCTCAAGTCCTTCTTCGACACCGACAAGCCGGTCGCCCAGATCTGCCACGGCCCGCTGCTCACGGCCGCCGTGGACGCGCTGTCGGGCCGCCGGGTCACCGCCTACCCCGCGCTCGAACTCGACATGCAGGCCGCCGGCGCGACCTTCCAGGACGCCGAGACCGTCGTCGACGGCACCCTGGTCTCCGCCCGCGCCTGGCCGGACCACCCCGGCTGGATGCGGGAATTCCTCACGGTGCTGCGGGCGAAGGCGCCGGTGACGTGACGTAGAGCGACGGGGCGGAGGGCGGGGGTCAGGCGGCGAGCCGCTCGGCCTCCTCGACGGCCTCCTCCAGGGTGTCCACGACGGGCACCCCTTCCACCACTTCCAGGCTGGCCCGGCTGTGGGAACCGCCGGTGTAGAGCACGGCCTGCGCGCCCACGTGCCGGGCGGCGACGGCGTCGTCGGCGGCGTCCCCGATCACCACGGTCCGTCTCGGCTCCACACCCACGAGCCGCCGCAGATGCCGCACCATGTGCTCGGTCTTGCTGCCGCCGGAGGGCCCGGTGCGCCCGTCGACCCGGACGAAGTGCGGCTCGATCCCGAACCCGCGCACCAGCGGAACCAGCTCCTCGTGCACATACATGCTCAGAATCGACTGACTGCGCCCACCGGACAGCCAGCCGGCGAGGAGGCCGGGCACCCCCTCGGTCAGCCCACAGGCGACCCGGTGCTCGGCGTAGTACCGGTGAAAGACCACGTCCATGGCCTCCCACTCCTCGTCCGTGGGCAGCCGCCCGATCAGCCGCTCATAGAACTTCGGCACCGGCACGCAGTACAGCTCCCGGTACCGCTCCAGCGTGATCGACTCGATCCCCAGCTCCGCGAACGCCGCGTTCGTCGCCCCGATGATCGCCTCGTTGTCATTCAACAAGGTCCCGTTCCAGTCCCAGACGATATGCGCCCCGACGCCATTCATCCCCATGCCCAAAACGTACCCCCCACCACCGACAACGCATTCCCCAGCACCCCGCCCCACCTAGCGGCGGGCACAGGCCCACTCAGTGGCGGGCAATCGTGCCGCTAGGGGCGGCACGGGTGGGCGCAGCGGCACCCGGCAAGCGCCGGCAAGCGAAACCCCGCCCCGGCTCAGCCCCAGCAGAGGGCGCCGCACACCAGCCCCGGCCCAGCCCCCGCGGGGAGGGGCGCCGCACACCACCCCCGCCCAGCCACGCCCCGGCCCCAAAACCCCGCTCAGCCCCCCAGCCCCACAAGGTTCGGAATCTCCTGCGTCGCATACCAGAGCAGCTCATGATCATCCGCCCCGTCCACGATGAACTGCGCATCGTCATCCCCCTGATCCGCCGCCCCCAACGCATCCGCGGCCTCCCCCACCTCCCCCTCCGCCTCCAGCGAATCGACATGCACAGCCGCCGCCTTCGCCAACGACACCGGCCCAGCCACCCGCACCTCCCCGAGCGCCACCGGATCAAGCCCCCGGTCGGGATCGGCCACCGCGTCCCGGTCCGCCACATCCACGGCCACGACCACCCTCCGCCGAGCCGCCCCAGGATCCACGGCCACCAGCCGCAACGACGCGAGCGCCGCCCGATTCAACGCCGCGTACTCCAACTCCTCGATGTCGTCGGACAGATACCACTCCCGCAGAGCCGGCGTGACGGCGTACGCGACGAACGCCCCCTCCCCCAGCTCCCCCGTCTTGTACGCCTCGGCGAGCCCGGGAAGGGTCAGGGGGACGTAGACGCGCATGGCAGGCCGCTTTCGTAGTCGTGATCTCGGAACACCTCGGAGCGGAGCGCATTCCGACGGCCCCACGACGCCTCCGAAGCGCCTTCAGGATACGTGCGGACGTCCCCTTTCGAGCCCCCGCCCACCCCTCCGTACGCGTCCACCCCAGGCCCGCCGGCTCACCCGGCACACCCCCGCCCCACCGGGCCCGACCCCCCTCCCCATCCCCCTGATAGGTGAACTTCCCCCGCCCCCGGCCGGCCCCCGCCCGCCCCTTGCGACGTCCCCCTCCGGCCTCGTACAAGATCCCCAACGCCAAGTTACTTACCGGTACCCGGCGGCCTCACCGACACCCGACGAACGGGGATCTCCGATGAACAAGGTCATGACCAGGACCAAGCGCCACCCCGGCACCCGCCCGCCCGTCCGCCACGACCCCCGCCGCCCCGGCCGCACCCCGTCCCGCCCGACCCCGGCAGCCAACCGCCCCTCCCCGACCCACTCCCACTCCCCAGCCCCCACCCCGCCCGGCGCCAGTTCCCACCCCCGCCCCACCGACCGCCCCACCGACCGCTTCGCCGACCTCCTCCTCGCCGTACTGAGCGGCCGCCGCCCGGTCCACAGCATGCTGCGCCACACCGCGGGACGGGCCTACGACGAACTGGCCCGCCTGGCCGAGGCAGGCCCCCTGAGCACCCCGTACGGCGCCCACCCCGTCATCCGCGACATCGGCTACTACGTCGCCGCCCCCGGCGCCCTGGAGGTGTTCGCCCGCATCGGCGCCGGCGACCGCCTCCGCGCCATGGCCTTCCGCCTGGAACACGGCCCCGACCACCGCTGGCGCTGCACAGCCGTCGAACTCGGCGGCCCGAGGCCACCCCACCCGACCGACGACTGAACACACACGAAGGGCCGGACAGACGAAGGGCCGGACACCCGAAGATGCCCGGCCCTTCAAAGCCCTTCAAAGCCTCACGGCCTACCGCTCACTTCTTACGGCGACGGCTGGTCTTCCCCTGCTGCTTGCGGCGCTCCGCCCGCGTGAGGCCGTCCGCCTCGGAGCGGACGGGCTCGTCCTCGGGCAGGTCGCCCTCGACGATGCCACCCTCGCCGTCGACGGTCGGCGCGGAGAAGTGGAGACGGTCCCGACGCTGCGGCGCCTCAAGACCCTTCGCCCGGATCTCCGGCCGGGACGCACCCGCCTGGGCCGGCACCGCGTCGGTCTTCTCCAGAGACGGCTTCTTGTCCTCGACCGGAACCTCCTCGACCTGCTGCTCGACCTGGACCTCCAGGTTGAACAGATAGCCGACGGACTCCTCCTTGATGCCCTCCATCATGGCGGTGAACATGTCGAAGCCCTCGCGCTGGTACTCGACCAGCGGGTCCTTCTGGGCCATCGCGCGCAGGCCGATGCCCTCCTGGAGGTAGTCCATCTCGTAGAGGTGCTCACGCCACTTGCGGTCCAGCACCGACAGCACGACCCGCCGCTCCAGCTCCCGCATGATCTCGGGGCCGAGCTGCGCCTCACGCGCCTCGTACTGCTCGGTGATGTCGTCCTTGATGGACTCGGCGATGAACTCGGCGGTCAGCCCGGCCCGGTCCCCGGCGGCCTCCTCCAGCTCCTCGACGGTGACCTTCACCGGGTAGAGCTGCTTGAAGGCGCCCCACAGCCGGTCGAGGTCCCACTCCTCGGCGAAGCCCTCGGCGGTCTCGGCGGTGATGTACGCGTTGATGGTGTCGTCCATGAAGTGCTGGATCTGCTCCTGCAGGTCCTCGCCCTCCAGGACGCGCCGGCGCTCGCCGTAGATGACCTCGCGCTGCCGGTTGAGGACCTCGTCGTACTTGAGGACGTTCTTCCGGGTCTCGAAGTTCTGCTGCTCGACCTGCGACTGGGCGGAGGCGATCGCGCGAGTGACCATCTTGTTCTCGATCGGGACGTCGTCCGGCACGTTCGCCATGGACATCACGCGCTCGACCATCTGGGCCTTGAAGAGCCGCATCAGGTCGTCGCCCAGCGACAGGTAGAAGCGGGACTCGCCCGGGTCGCCCTGACGGCCGGAACGACCGCGCAGCTGGTTGTCGATCCGGCGGGACTCGTGCCGCTCGGTGCCGAGGACGTACAGCCCGCCGAGGTCCTTGACCTCCTCGAACTCCGCCTTGACGGCCTCCTCGGCCTTCGCGAGCGCCTCGGGCAGGGCGTGCGCCCACTCCTCGATGTGCTCCTCGGGGTCGAGGCCGCGCTGCCGCAGCTCCGCCTCGGCGAGGTCGTCGGGGTTGCCGCCGAGCTTGATGTCCGTACCGCGGCCGGCCATGTTCGTCGCGACGGTCACGGCGCCTCTGCGGCCGGCCTGGGCGACGATCGTCGCCTCCCGGTCGTGCTGCTTGGCGTTGAGCACCTCGTGCTGGACACCGCGCTTGCTCAGCTGCTGCGACAGGTACTCGGACTTCTCGACCGACGTCGTACCGACGAGGATCGGCTGGCCCTTCTCGTGCTTCTCGACGATGTCGTCGACGACCGCCTCGAACTTCGCGACCTCGGTGCGGTAGATCAGGTCGGACTGGTCCTTGCGGACCATCGGCCGGTTGGTCGGGATCGGGACGACACCGAGCTTGTAGATCTGGTGGAACTCGGCGGCCTCGGTCATCGCCGTACCGGTCATGCCGGACAGACCGGGCTGTTCCTTGCCGTTGTGGTCGTGGCGCTTGTAGAGGCGGAAGAAGTTCTGCAGGGTGATCGTGGCGAGCGTCTGGTTCTCGTCCTTGATGTCCACCCCTTCCTTCGCCTCGATCGCCTGGTGCATGCCCTCGTTGTAGCGGCGGCCGGCGAGGATACGGCCGGTGTGCTCGTCGACGATCATGACTTCGCCGTCCATGACGACGTAGTCCTTGTCCTTCTTGAAGAGCTCCTTCGCCTTGATGGCGTTGTTCAGGTAGCCCACCAGAGGGGTGTTGACCGACTCGTAGAGGTTGTCGATGCCCAGCCAGTCCTCGACCTTGCCGACACCGGACTCGTGGATGGCGACCGTGCGCTTCTTCTCGTCGACCTCGTAGTCGCCGGTCTCCTCGATGCCCTTGAGCTGGTTGCCGGGCTCGCCCTTCTTCAGGCGCGTGACCAGCTTGGCGAAGTCGCCGTACCACTTGGTGGCCTGGTCGGCCGGGCCGGAGATGATCAGCGGCGTACGGGCCTCGTCGACGAGGATGGAGTCGACCTCGTCGACGATCGCGAAGTTGTGGCCGCGCTGGACCAGTTCGTCCTTGGACCACGCCATGTTGTCGCGGAGGTAGTCGAAGCCGAACTCGTTGTTCGTGCCGTACGTGATGTCGCACGCGTACTGCTCGCGGCGCTGGGCCGGCGTCATGTTGGCGAGGATGCAGCCGACGCTCAGGCCCAGGAACTTGTGGACGCGGCCCATCATCTCGGAGTCGCGCTCGGCCAGGTAGTCGTTGACCGTGATCAGGTGGACGCCCTTGCCGGACAGCGCGTTCAGATACGCGGGCAGGGTGCCGACGAGGGTCTTGCCCTCACCGGTCTTCATCTCGGCGACATAGCCGAGGTGCAGGGCGGCGCCGCCCATCATCTGCACGTCGTAATGACGCTGGCCGAGGGCGCGCTTGGCGCCCTCGCGGACGGTGGCGAACGCCTCGGGGAGCAGGTCGTCGAGGGTCTCACCGTCGGCGTACCGCTGCTTGTACTCCTCGGTCAGGGCGCGCAGCTCGGCGTCGGAGAGGTCGACGAAGTCCTCTTCGATGGAGTTGACCTGGTCCGCGATGCGGTGCAGTTTGCGCAGGATCTTGCCTTCGCCTGCACGCATGATCTTCGAGAGGACGGACACGGGGGTTTGTCTCCTTGCCGGTCGGGCCTGGGACGGTCGGTTTCAAATGACACTTGGCAGTTTTAAATCACAGCTTGAGCAACGGCCATCGTAAGCGAGGACCCCGCCGTGCCGGGAGGTCTGGCAGTGACAGCTACCAGGACAACGGGTGTGCGTTGCGGATGGTGCCGCGTTCCGCCCACGAAATGCGCGAATTGTGACCGCCCGCTCACCCACCGCTCGCCCGTCGTCCTCGCGCCGGTCGCGGAACGGCCTCAAACACGATGGCGCCCTCCGGCCCCACCGAGCAGAATCGCCCGATGGAACCCGTCACCCTGACCACCGAGCGCCTGCTGCTGCGCGCCGTGGACCGGCGCGACACCGAGACGGTGTACGCGGCCGCCCAGGACCCGGACATCCAGCGCTGGACCACGATCCCCTCACCGTACTCGCGCGAGCACGCGGAGAGTTTCGTCGAGCACGCCGTCCCCGAAGGCTGGGCCAACGCCTCCATGTTCACCTTCGGCCTCTTCCTCCCCGGCGGCGAGCTGGCGGGCATGCTCGGCATCACCATGCGTTCCGTGGGCACCGGCGAGATCGGCTTCTGGGCCACGAAGGAACACCGCCGCAACGGCTACATCGCCGAGGCCACCCGCGCCGCCGCCCGCTGGTCCTTCACCACCCTCGGCCTCGACCGCCTCGAATGGCGGGCCGAGGTGGGCAACACCGCCTCCCGCGCCGTCGCCGAACACACCGGCTTCACCCTCGAAGGCACCCTCAGATCCGCCCTCCCCAGCAACGGCACCCGCCGCGACTGCTGGCTCGCCTCCCTACTCCCCTCAGACCTCTCCCTCCCCTCCCCCACCCCCTACCTACCGTCCCACCCCAAGTAACCGAACAAATCCAAACCCCACACCACCCACCCCACACCACCCACCCACCCCACCCGCCCCTCACGACCGAGGACAAGCCCACGCCCCACCCACCCCACCCGACGCTGGCGGACGAGGACCAGCCCGTATCCCACCCAGCCCGTCCGGCGTTTGAGGACGAGGCCGAAGGCCGACAGGGGGGTCTGGGGGCGCAGCCCCCAGGGGCGACCGGGGTCGAAGGGGCAGCGCCCCTGGTGATGGGACGGGTAGGGGCGGCGGGGGCGAAAAACTCGGCACCCGCACCGACCCAACCCCCTGCACCCACCCACCCCCACCCCCATCCCCGCAGCTCACCCCCACACTGTCAGTCCCCTCCCCTACCCTGCGGAGCATGACCTCCCTCCCGCGCCCCACCACAGAACTCACCGCAGACGAGGCCCGCCGCATCGCCCTACGGGCGCAGGGCTTCCTCGGCGCCCCGGACCGCAGATCCGGCGTCCGCGGCGTCCTGCGACACCTGGGCGCGGTCCAGCTCGACACCATCTCGGTCCTCGCCCGCTCCCACGAACTCATCCCGTACGCCCGCCTCGGCGCGGTCGGCCGCACCACGGTCGACAAGGCCTACTGGACGGACACGCACGCCTTCGAGTACTGGTCCCACGCCGCCTGCATCCTCCCCATCGAGGAGTGGCCCCACTTCGCCTTCCGCCGCCGCGCCTACCGCGCCCGCCCCCAGTGGGGCCACCAACTCCCGGACGGCGCCTACGACCGCGTCGTCAAACAGCTCCGCACCGAGGGCCCCCTCACGGCCACGGAACTGGGCGGAGCCAAGCGCACCAGCGAGTGGTGGGACTGGTCCGGCGAGAAGGTCGCCGTGGAACGCGCCCTGATGTACGGCGAGGTGGTCTGCGTGGAACGCCGCGGCTGGAAGCGCGTGTACGACCTCGCCGAGCGCGCGATCCCCGCGGACCTCCTCCATGACGAGCTGGACGACACGGAGTGCGTACGCCGCCTGGTCCGCCTGGCCGGCGAGGCCCTCGGCGTCGGGACCCGCGCGGACATCGCCGACTACCACCGTCTCAGAGGCGAGCAGTTCGACGCGGTGGTGGCCGACTCGGGCCTGGTCCCGGTGACGGTGGAGGGCTGGGCGAAGCCCGCGTGGGCCGACCCGGCGGCCCTGGCCGCACCGCCGCGCGGCCGCCACCGCACCACGCTGCTGTCCCCGTTCGACTCCCTGATCTGGGAACGGGCCCGCACAGAACGGATCTTCGGCTTCACCCACCGCCTGGAGGCGTACGTCCCCAAACAGAAGCGCGTGCACGGCTACTTCGCGATGCCGGTCCTGTCCGGCGGCCGACTCGTCGGCCGTGTCGACCCCGCCCGCGACGGCCGCACCCTGGTCGCCAAACAGGTCACCCTCGACGGCCCCAAGGCGGTCCCGGCCGTGGCACAGGCCCTCCGGGAAGCGGCGACCTGGGTGGACTGCACGGACGTGCGCGTGGAGCGGACGGACGCCCCGGAACTACGCGATCCCTTGCTGCGCGCCCTGTCCTGACGGATCTGAGGGATCCGACGGATCTAGCGAATCTCGAGAATCTTCTCCCGCATCGCGTACACCACGGCCTCCATCCTGGAGTGCAGCTGCAGCTTCTCCAGGATGTTGCGCACATGGTTCTTCACGGTGTTCTCGGAAATGAACAGTTCCTTGGCGATGTCCCGGTTGTTCATCCCGGTCGCCACGAGCTTGAGCACTTCCAGTTCCCGGTCCGTCAGCCGCGGCGCCGGCACGAGCCGCCGTTCGTCGGTCCGCTGGATCATGGACTTGAACTCGGTGAGCAATTTCGACGCCATCGAGGGGCTGATCTGCGACTGCCCGTCGGCGACCGCGCGAATGGCGGTGGCCACCTCGTCCGTGGAGATCTCCTTGAGGAGATAACCCGTCGCCCCCGCTTTGATCGCGTCGTAGAGGTCGGCCTCCTCGTCGCTGATCGTCAGCATGATGATCTTCGCGCTGGGGGCCACCTCCTTGATGGAGGTGCACGCCTCGATACCACCGCGCTTGGGCATCCGCACGTCCATCAGCACGATGTCCGGCAGCAGATCCGCGGCCTTGTCGACCGCCTCCGCCCCGTCCCCGGCCTCGCCGACGACCTGGATGTCCTCCTCGGCGGCGAGCACGATCTCCAGACCGCGGCGGAAGAGCGCGTGGTCGTCGACGACAAGGACCCGGATCGGCTCCTTTCGCGAGGAGCCCGCGGCGGAGCCCATGCCACCGGCGCCGTCGTCGGCGTCCTGGTCACGCATCGGTCCGAAACTGCTGTCCGCCATCGTTCCTCCCCCTGAGGCCGTGGCCTGTGTTTCTGTGCCATTGCCAACCCAAGGCAACGGCCCCCCGGTTGGGGCCGGTTCGGCCATGATTTCATGCCCGGCCCGTCCTGCGGTGACAGAGCGGGCAGCAAGGGGTCGCACACCGGTGCCCCTGGGGGCGCACGAACGCTCCAGGGGCACCGGCTCAGCTGTCACCCGGCGCGGTCAGCCACCGAGCGCGCCACCCGCGGCGTCCGCGTGCGCCTGGGCGACCATCGGGTCCGTACTGAGGTGGATCACGCCGTAGTCGTAGGCGTGCCGCCGGTAGACGACACTGGGTTCCTTGGTCTCGGAGTCGACGAAAAGGTAGAAGTCGTGCCCGACCAGCTCCATCTCGTAGAGAGCCTGGTCGAGGGTCATCGGGGACGCCACATGGGTCTTCTCGCGGACGATGAGGGGGCCTTCGCCCTTCACCTCCAGCGAGCCGATCCGCTTGGTGGGCACGCCGTCGGGCTGCTCCTCGTCGGCGACGTATCCATTGCCGTTGAGGGTCGCCACGCCCGGGACGTGGTCGGCGACCTCCGCGGCCGTGAGCCTGCGCGCGCCTCGGCGCGTGTAGCGCTTGTCGTGCTGCTTACGCAGCCGGGCTTCCAGCTTGTCCGCCGCCAGGTCGAGCGCCGCATACGGATCGCTTGCCGCTGCCTCCGCCCGGATCACCGGTCCGCGGGAGTGGAGCGTGATCTCCACCCGGTCACTGCGGTCGGCCTGTCGGGGGTTGGGCTCCTTGGACACCTCGACGTCGAGGCTGATCACCTTGCCGTCGAGCTTCTGGATCTTCTCCAGCTTCAGCTTCTCGGCCACGTGCTTGCGGAACCGCTCGGGCACCTCGGTCTTGCGGCCCTTGACGACGATGTCCACGCAGAACTCCGTTCCCGGATCGCTCCGCTCCACTGGCGGAGCATCTCCCTTGTGCACCAGGTTCCGGTGACTCCCGGAACCGCGGACTCGGTGACTTCCACCTCCTCCTCCCCCGTGGGCAAGATCTCCACCCACCTGCATGGGGTGATTCGGAAAACCCGCAGCACAGCATTCGGATATGTGGTGAACGGCCGGGGCCATTCCCTCACAACCGAACATATCTCGCTCGGACGGATGTCGTCACCCTCTACCGAGACGTACCTCCGTTCAGGTGAATTGGCCCTCTTACCACCTGCAACGATGCAAGATCTCTGTCAGTTCCGGTTTATTTGGAAAGAGTCGGGCGGCCCGGCGACCACCGCCGCTCTGATGCCGTCTCCGGCTCCGTCCGCACCCGCCATTCCCGTCACCCCTCGTGTTCGCACCCCGTCCTCCGCCTTTCGTTCCAGATCGAACTCCCTAGTCCCGGCCGCCCACCCGTCCCGGGCCGCCCGGACCGCCCGTGCCGCCTCGGCGAGCGAGGCACCGGTGGTCATCAGGTCGTCCACCAGCACGACCACACCACCGCCCAGCAGCCGGGTACCCCCGGCGGCCACCTCCAGCGCACCCGCGAGGTTGTCCAGCCGCTGCCGGGAGTCCAGCCCCGACTGGTCGGCCACGGCCCGTCGCTGCCGCAGCACCCCGGCCACCCGCGCCGGCGTCCCGGTACGCCGCAGCTCCCCGGCCGCCGCGAGCGCGATCCGCCGAGCCGGGTCGTGCCCCCGCGCCCGCACCGCCCGCCGCGCGGACGGCACCGGAACCAGCAGCACCGGCCCGTCACCACCCACCCGTACGGCCCCTGCCAAGGCCGTGCCGAGCGGTCCGGCGAGCGCCAGCGCACCCCGTTCCTTGTGCGCGATGAGCGTGGCCCGCACCGCGTCCTCGTACGGCGCCGCGGCGTGCACCACAGGCAGCCCCGACGGCTCCGGAACCGGTCGCACCCGGCACGGTGCGGCCCCGGTCAGAGCCGCGCGGCACTCCGGGCAGAGCACCGCGCGAGGCCTCCCACAGCCTCCGCACTCGGCCGGCAGCACCAGATCCGTGAGGTCCTGCCACCACCCCCGCATGCCCACCACTGTGCCAACGCATGCGAGACGCTGCCACCCCTGTGGACAACCGCCTGTGGACAACTCACCGCAACCACAAGGGCGTTGTCACCCACACGAATGACGGGTGCCCGAAGAAGACCGAGTGCCACCACAAAATGACCGAACCGGTGGCGCCGAATTCAGCCACCGGACACACGGCCCCGCCTCGCCCCGCCCTCACCCCGGATAGACCGGCGCCGACCCTTCCTTGACCACCGTCTGCCACTGCTCGCCCGGCGACAGCCGGACGATCCCGTCGGCCGAGTGCGCGACCAGCGGCTGGCTCTCGTCCTCCGACGCGGCGATCTCCTCCACACCCGTGAGCGCGGAGGGCCCGGAGTCCGGCATCGGGGAACCGTCGACCCGGACGTACCGCACCTGCTGCACACCACCGGATTCGCGGCCCACGACCACCAGTTGGCTGTCGCCCGCCCACGACATGGCGGTGACGTCCTCCAGATCCGGTGTCACGGACCGCAGTTCGACGATCGAGACGGTGGTGCTCTCCGCGTCGGCGTCCCGCTCGATACGCCCGATGTACAGCGCCCGCTTGCCCTCGTGCTCCAGGATCAGCGCGACCCGCACCCCGTCGGCGGCCACCCGCACCGCCTCGATCCGCCCGTCGAGGTTGGGCGTCCTGACCTCCAGCGGCTCCCCCATCCCGTCCGCCAGAACCAGCAGCCGGGGCTTCTTCGGGTCCCGGTCGGCCACCCACAGGTCACCCCGCCCGTCCCAACTGGGCGTCGTCAGCCGGTCCTTCGCGGAGGCGCCGGTGCTGCGCAGCACCGGCTCGCCGAGCGCGCCCCCCGCCGTCAGCGGCGACACGTACAGCTCGCTCCCGTCGGCCGACACCCCGGCCGCCCGGTCCTCGTCCCGCGACACCGCGGCGGACCGCAGCTGCTTCTCGCCCTCACCGAGCGCACCGGGAACGGCCGTCGGCGTGGTCAGCGACTTCCCCTCGGGCAGCCGGACGAGCCTGTGCTCACCGTCGATGAAGTACTCGTACGCCGCGCTCTTGCCGTAGCCGTGCGAGGCGATGAGGTTGGCCTCGCCCGCACCGACCTCGCACAGCAGAGTGCCGGTCGACCCCTGCAGTTCCACCGTGTCCACACCCGTGGGCATGTAGTCCTGGAGCGTGAAGAGGAGTTGGGCGGCCATCTCCTTGCACCGGCTCTCCGAGACCCGGTCGGCCTTCTTGTTCAGCGGCACGACCAGCCTGTTCTGGTCGTCGGGGGTCAGCGCCTTGGTGCCCTTCAACAGGGCCGTACCCGACGGGAAACTCGTCCTCGCGACCGGGTTGAGCCAGCTGGTGGGGCCCTTCAGCAGGTCCCGGACCACCTGGGTCACCGGGTCGACCTGGCTGCGCACATAGACCGGGTCGGCGACCGTCCCCGGCTCCCCGGACTGCGCGGCGGAGGTGAAGTAGTACTTGTTGATGGACTTGTAGTTGCGCTCGAAGTCCGACCGACCGAGCACCACGCCCGGCGGCAGCGCGTCGATACGCCACTGCTGGGTGTCCTTCACGCGCGTGAGGTGCACGGTCTTGCTGTACTCCCCACCGGCGGGCGTGTACGCGTGCTGCCCGTCCACCAGGGCGACCTTGGTACCGGACAGCTCGATCCGGGCCTCGTCGGCCTCCGGCCGCTTCCCCGTGACATGGGTGTAGGGAATGGGCGACGCCACGAGGACCGTGGTCGACTCGCCCGGCTCCCACGTCTTGAGCGCGTCGCCGGTCAGGTACTTGCGCGCCGTCTCGTAGTCCAGATCGTCGCTGGTCAGGGCCTCCAGGAAACCCTGCACGATCTCCTTCGGCTCGGCGTCCTCCGCGGGCGGCAGCGCGAAGACCCGCACCTTCGCGTCCTGCCTCGGCGTGGACTCGACGTCACGCATGTCCCCGCTGTCCGGCATCGAGGCGCACCCCGCCAGCAGGACGGATCCGATGCCGAGGTACACGGTCGCCCGCACCGGACGCCCTCGGCCGCGTTTCGCGCGGTCAGCGCCCACGGAATGCCTCCCCCTGCTCGTGCTGCCGCTCCGCGTCGCTGTCGGCCGGCCGCTCCTCGGCCCGCCCCGCGTTCTCGTCGGACCGCCGCGCCGGCGGAGCCTGGGGCGGTGCCGCGGACGGCACACCGGGCCGGGGCACCACACGCGCGCCGTTGCCCGGCAACGCCGTCGGATCGGCCGTGGGAGCCGGTCCGGCGCCCGGACGTGGCCCTATGGCCGTCCGCGCGGCCCCGTGCTCACCGGCCTGCACCGGCACCGTGGCGAGCTTGCCCCCGCCGCCGAGCGGCAGTCCCGCGTCGTTGAGTCCGCGGTTGCGCCGCGAGTCCTTCGGCTCCAGCGGTATCGGGGAGCCCCGCAGCGGCTCGTCCGCCGTCCTCGGCAGAGTGAGCCGGAACTGCGAACCGCCGCCCGGCTCCCCCCACGCCTGCAGCCAGCCTCCATGCAGCCGGGCGTCCTCCAGGGCGATGGACAGCCCCAGTCCCGTACCGCCGGTCGTACGCGCGCGTGCCGGGTCGGCCCGCCAGAAGCGGCTGAACACACGGGTCGCCTCGCCCGGCTTGAGTCCCACCCCGTAGTCCCGCACCGCGACCGCGACCGCGCCGCCCGCCGCCGCCAGCTTGACCACGACGTCCTTGCCCTCGCCGTGCTCCACGGCGTTGACCACGAGGTTGCGCAGCACCCGCTCCACCCGCCGGGCGTCGGCCTCGGCCACGACGGGCTGCTGGTCGCCCACCACCCGTATCCGCGTGCTCTTGCGCTCGGCGAGCGGCTCGGCCCCGCTGACGACCTTCCGCACGACCTCGCGCAGGTCTATCGGTTCGGCCTCCAGGGCCGCCGCGCCCGCGTCGAACCGGCTGATCTCCAGCAGATCCGCGAGCAGCGACTCGAACCGGTCCAGCTGGTCGGCGAGCAACTCGGCCGACCGCGCGGTCACCGGGTCGAAGTCCACGCGCGCGTCATGGATGACGTCCGCCGCCATCCGCACGGTCGTCAGCGGCGTCCGCAGCTCGTGCGACACGTCCGAGACGAACCGTCGCTGCATCCGCGACAGGTCCTCCAGCTGCTGGATCTTCAGCTGCAGGTTCTGCGCCATCTTGTTGAAGGCCTCGCCGAGCCGCGCGATGTCGTCCTCGCCGCTGACCTTCATCCGCTCCTGGAGCCGCCCGGCGGACAGCCGCTCGGCGATCCCGGCCGCCATCCGCACCGGCGTGACGACCTGCCGCACCACCAGCCAGGCGATGGCCCCGAGCAGCACGACGACGAACAGCCCGGCCGTCGCCAGCGTCCCCTTGACCAGGCTGAGCGACTTCTCCTCCTGGGTGAGCGGGAAGAGGTAGTACAGCTGGTACGGCCTGTTGTTGGGGTCGTTGACCTGCTTGCCGATGATCAGCCCCGGCTGGGACTCCTGGCCGTTGTCGTAGTGGATACGCGTATAGCTCTGGACGGCACTGGTGCCGTCGTCGACGCGCTCACGCAGCTCCACGGGCACGCTGAGGTCCCACTGCACGCCCCCGGAGACACGTGGTCCGAGCCCCCCGGTGTCGCCGTCGGCGGAGGCGGGGCTCAGTGACACGACGTCGAACGCGCCCTGGCCACCGCTGGACAGCGAGTTCACCAGGGTCGTCATCCACTCGACGACGTTCTGCACCCGGTCGCCGTTCGGATCCGCGTCGTTCCCGGCCGCGCTCGCCTCGTCGTCCGCCTTCTGCTCGGCGGCCGTGAAACCGCCGGTGGCCTGGCTCTGCGAAGCCTTGACCTTGGCGTCCAGCAGACCGTTGCGGACCTGCCCGATGACGACGAAGCCCAGCAGCAGCACGACGCTGAGCGACATCAGCAGGGTCGTCACGACGATCCTGAGCTGGATGTTGCGCCGCCACAGCCGCATCACAGGCAGCAGCGGACGGCGCACCCAGCGCATGAACAGCCTCAGGACCGGGCTGCCCTGGACTCCGCCCTGAAGCAACCCGCCTTCGAGGAGACGCCCCCAGCGGGAACCCGACGACTTCCGGCCGACAGGCCGCTCCGCGCGGGTCCCCGGCTGGCCGGGCGCCGAAGCGGCACTGTCACCGGACATGTCAGCTGGGTCCTGCCTTGTATCCGACGCCACGGACGGTCACCACGATCTCCGGCCGCTCCGGGTCCTTCTCGACCTTGGAACGCAGCCGCTGCACATGCACGTTCACCAGACGGGTGTCCGCCGCGTGGCGATACCCCCAGACCTGCTCCAGCAGGACCTCACGAGTGAACACCTGCCACGGCTTGCGCGCCAGCGCGACCAGCAGATCGAACTCCAGCGGGGTCAGCGCGATCGACTGCCCCTCCCGCTTCACCGAGTGCCCGGCCACATCGATGACCAGGTCACCTATGGCGAGCTGCTCCGGCGCCGGCTCCTCCGACCGCCGCAGCCGCGCCCGGATCCGGGCCACCAGCTCCTTCGGCTTGAACGGCTTCACGATGTAGTCGTCCGCGCCCGACTCCAGGCCGACCACCACATCGACGGTGTCGCTCTTGGCCGTGAGCATCACGATCGGCACCCCGGACTCCGCCCTGATCAGACGGCACACCTCGATCCCGTCCCGGCCCGGCAGCATCAGATCCAGCAGCACCAGATCCGGTTTGGCCTCACGGAACGCGGCCAGCGCCTTGTCGCCGTCGGCTACGAAAGACGGCTCAAAACCTTCACCACGCAACACAATGCCGAGCATCTCGGCCAGTGCGGTGTCGTCGTCGACGACAAGGACTCGTCCCTTCATGAATGCCATCATCCCATTAACTAAATCGTTACCTGGCGTGACCTGTCACACAGCTCGGCAAGCGCATCACCGGTCACGGGCGACACGGCCCCCTCCTCGGTGACGATCGCCGTCACCAGCTCGGGCGGCGTCACATCGAACGCCGGGTTGTACGCCTGGGTTCCCAGGGGTGCCACCGCGATCCCACCTCCCGCCTCCCCTCCCGCCACCGGCACCTGAGGCGCGGTGATCTCCGTCACCTCATGACCGGCACGCTGTTCCACCTCGATGGACGCCCCGTCCGGGGTGTCCGGATCCACCGTCGTCACCGGCGCCACCACGATGAACGGCACGTGGTGATACCGGGCGAGCACCGCGAGCGGATAGGTACCGACCTTGTTCGCCACCGATCCGTCGGCGGCGATCCGGTCGGCCCCCACCAGCACCGCGTCCACCTCTCCGGCCGCGAACAGCGAACCCGCGGCATTGTCCGTGAGCAAGGTGTACGCCATTCCGCTGCGCGCCGCCTCATAAGCGGTCAGCCGGGCACCCTGCAGCAGCGGCCGCGTCTCGTCCACCCACAGCCTCCGCAGCCGCCCCGACCGATGGGCCGCGAGCGCCACCGCGAACGCCGTGCCCTCACCGCCCGACACCAGCGACCCGGTGTTGCAGTGCGTGAGCACCCGGTGCCCGCCGCCCGGCAGCAGCTCGTCGAGCAGCGCCAGCCCGTGCGCGGCCATCCGGGCACTGGCCTCGGCGTCCTCCCGGTGCAGCGCCCGCGCCGCGGCCAGCGCCGCCCCGGCGGCCTCCTCCCGGTCGCCCGTCCGGCCGAGCTCGGCCCGGTGCGCGGCCCGCGCCCGGCGCACACCCACCGCGAGGTTCACCGCGGTGGGCCGGGCACCCTCCAGCGCGTCGGCGGCCTCGTCCACGTCGAACCCGCGCGCGGCGGCGAGCGCGACCCCGTACGCCCCGGCGATCCCCAGCAGCGGCGCCCCGCGCACGGCGAGCGAACGGATCGCCTCCACCAGCGCGGGCGCGTCCGTGCACACCAGCTCGACCTCCTCGGCCGGCAGTCTCGTCTGGTCCAGGAGGACCAGGACCGGGCCCTCGGGGGGCTCGTCCCAGCGGATCGCCGGTATCCCGGTCGGCCGGATGTCGTCGCCGGATCGCGCGTACTGATCAGCCATGCGGTCAGTCTGCCCCCTATCCGTCGGACAATTGAAGGTGCGCAGCGCATACGGCCCCCGGTCACTTCCCGGACACCGCGTGGCACGATGGGCGCCAACCTGCCGCCGCGACCGCGGACGGGCACCGTGAAGGAGCGACGATGAAGGACACTCCGGGCTGGGCCTCGCCCGGATCCGCCCCCTCGGGTGGCCAGGAGCCGGACCAGCAGGGCTCCGCGCAGCCGACGGACCACCAGGACCGAACCGGCGCCGACCAGGCGCAGCCGGCCGACCAGAGCGGCGCAGACCAGACGCAGCCGCCGTCCAAGTGGTCCAAGGAGCAGCCGCCGCCCGCCCAGTGGTCCGCTCCGACCCCGCAGGCCCCCGGCCAGACCCCGCCCCCACCGCCGCCCGTCCCGGGCTGGGGCGGCCACCCCGGCCCCCAGCACCCCGGCCAGGGCGGCTACGGCCCGCCCGGAGCCCCCGGCGGCCACCCCGGCTACGGCGCCCCCGGCCCGGGCCACGGCACTCCCGGATGGGGCGGCGGCTGGGGCGGCCCCCCGCCCGCGGCCAAGCCCGGTGTGATCCCGCTGCGCCCGCTCGGCATCGGCGAGATCCTCGACGGCGCCGTCTCCACCATGCGCACCCACTGGCGCACGGTCCTCGGCATCTCCCTGGCCGTCGCGGTCGTCACCCAGATCGCGGTCATCCTGCTCCAGGGCCTCGTCCTCGACGACGCCGCGAGCTCCGACGCCCTCAGCGACCCGACCGCCACCCCCGGCGAACTGGGCCGCGCCCTGAGCGACACCCTGGTGAGCACCTCCGTCGTCCTGGTCATCTCCCTGCTGGGCACGATCATCGCGACGGCCCTGCTCACGACCGTCACCAGCCGCGCGGTCCTCGGCAGGTCCGTGACCACCGCCGAGGCCTGGCGGGACGCCCGCCCGCAGCTCTTCCGGCTGGGCGGCCTGACCGTCCTGCTGCTCGTGATCGCCGCCCTGATCATGGCCGTCGGCGTCCTGCCCGGCATCCTCCTCGCCGGCACGGGCCCCGTGGCCGCGGCCGTCCTCCTCGTCGTCCTCGGCGCACTCGGCGGGTTCGTCGTCACCGTGTGGCTGATGATCCGCTTCTCGCTCGCCTCGCCCGCCCTGATGCTGGAGAAGCAGGGCGTCCGCAAGTCGCTGGGCCGCTCCGTGAAGCTGGTGCGCGGCTCCTGGTGGCGGGTCCTCGGCATCCAGCTGCTCGCCGCGATCATCGCCTACGTCGTCGCGTCGATCGTCGTGATCCCCTTCTCCTTCGCGGGCGCGGCCCTGGACGGGGACGGCATCTCCGGCCTCATCACCACCGGCGGCGCCGGTCTCGGCTGGACCTACCTCGTCATCAGCGGCGTCGGCGCGGTGATCGGGTCCACGCTCACCTTCCCGATCAGCGCGGGCGTCACCGTGCTCCTCTACATCGACCAGCGCATCCGCCGCGAGGCCCTCGACCTCGAACTGGGCCGCGCCGCCGGCCTCCAGGGCTACGGCGACGCCCCGGGCGCCACCCCGGGGAGCTGATGGGGTGAGACTGCCGGGGGGAGCACTCACAGCCGTACCGATGTCATGGCGCTCTGCGGACGAGCCGCCCGTCACCCTCCCGCGCGACCCCGCGCGGGAGGCGGCCGAGCGCGAGCTGTCCAAGGGCATGTACCACGAGAACGACCCCAGTTGGTACGAGCGCGCCATGGACGCCTTCTGGGAATGGCTCGACAAAGTGTTCGGCGCCGCCTCGGCCGCCACCCCCGGTGGCACGCTCGGCCTCGTCGTCATCGTCCTGGCAGTCCTGGCCCTCCTCGCAGCACTCTGGTGGCGCCTCGGCACCCCCCACCGCGCCCCGGCCTCCTCCGCCACGCTCTTCGACGACCGCCCCCGCAGCGCCGCCGAACACCGCGCGGCCGCCGAGGCACAGGCCGCCCAGGGCCACTGGAACCAGGCCGTCCAGGAACGCATGCGCGCCGTCGTCCGCTCCCTGGAGGAACGCGCCCTGCTCGACGTACGCCCCGGCCGCACCGCCGACGAGGCGGCCTCCGAGGCCGGCTCGGTGCTCCCCGCCCACGCGGACCGACTCCACACCGCCGCCCGGGACTTCGACGACGTCACATACGGCGGCCGAGCCGCGGCCGAGGGAACGTACCTCCGGCTCACCGCCCTCGACACCGACCTGGAACACACCAGGCCCGCGCTGGCGAGCAGCACCCCGAGCACCACGAACACGGCCCGCAGCAGCCGCCCGGGAGCCGCCGAATGACCACCGAGGCCACGCTCCGGTCCACCTCGGTCTCGCCCACGGCCCGCCAGGTGTGGACCCGCGCGCGCGGAGTCGTGCTCGCGGCGGTGATCCTCCTGGCGGCGGCCGCCGTGATCGCCGTGATCCGCTCCGGCGCCGAACACGGCCGCCTGGACCCGCGCTCCGCCGACACCGACGGCAGCCGAGCCGTCGCCGAACTCCTCGACGACCGGGGCGTGTCCACCCGGCTGGTGACCACCCTCGACGAGGCGAGCGCCGCCACCGGCCCCGACACCACGCTCCTGGTCGCGGTCCCGGACCTGCTGACCGACTCGCAGCAGGCGCGCCTCCGCGCGGCGACCGAGGCCTCCGACGGCCGCACGGTCCTCGTGGCCCCCGGCTCCCCGTCCGTGAGCACCCTCGCCCCCGGCGTCACCGCCGACGCCGCCCTCAGCCTGGACTCCACCCTCACACCCCGCTGCGAACTGCCCGCCGCCCGCCGCGCGGGCAGCGCCGACACCGGCGGAGTCCGCTACCACGTCACCGCCCGCGCGGCCGACACCTGCTACCCCGAGGACGGCCTGCCCACCCTGGTACGCGTCCCCGCGGCCGAGGGGGACGGCGACACCGTCGTCCTCGGCGCCCCCGACATCCTCCTCAACAGCAGCCTCGACGAGCAGGGCAACGCCTCCCTCGCCCTCCAACTCCTCGGCTCGCGCCCCCATGTGGTCTGGTACCTCCCCTCGCTCTCCGACTCGGCCCCCGACTCCGGCGACCGCAGCTTCTTCGAACTGCTCCCCTCGGGCTGGCTCTGGGGCACCCTGCAACTCTTCGTCGCCGGCGCCCTGGCCGCCCTCTGGAGGGCACGCCGACTCGGCCCCCTGGTGCCCGAGAAACTCCCCGTCGCGATCCGCGCCTCCGAAACCGTCGAAGGCCGCGCCCGCCTCTACCGCAAGGCCAACGCCCGCGACCGCGCGGCCGCCGCTCTTCGCTCCACCACCCGCACGCGCCTCGCCCCCCTCGTAGGTGTCCCCGTCCCCCGGGCGCACACGCCCGAGGTCCTGCTCCCCGCCCTGTCCGCCCACCTCCACGGCGACGGACAGCCCCTGCACGCCCTCCTCTTCGGCCCGCCGCCCGGCGACGACACGGCCCTCATCTCCCTCACCGACCAACTCGACGCCCTCGAAAGAGAGGTACGCCGTCCATGATGGACCCGACCACTGACAACGCCGGGACCACCGGGGACCCGGGCACCGCCCGAGCCTCCCTGGAGGCCCTGCGCGCCGAGATCGCCAAAGCCGTGGTCGGCCAGGACCCCGCCGTGACCGGCCTAGTCGTCGCCCTCCTCTGCCGCGGACACGTCCTACTGGAAGGAGTCCCTGGGGTCGCCAAGACGTTGCTAGTCCGCGCCCTCGCATCCGCGCTCGACCTCGACACCAAGCGCGTCCAGTTCACCCCGGACCTCATGCCCAGCGATGTCACCGGCTCCCTCGTCTACGACACCCGCAGCGCCGAGTTCTCCTTCCAGCCCGGCCCAGTCTTCACCAACCTGCTCCTCGCCGACGAGATCAACCGCACGCCCCCCAAGACCCAGTCGTCCCTCCTCGAAGCCATGGAGGAACGCCAGGTCACGGTCGACGGCACCCCGCGCCCGCTCCCGGACCCGTTCCTGGTCGCCGCGACCCAGAACCCGGTCGAGTACGAGGGCACCTACCCCCTCCCCGAAGCCCAGCTGGACCGCTTCCTCCTCAAACTGACGGTCCCGCTTCCCTCCCGCCAGGACGAGATCGACGTCCTCACCCGCCATGCCGAGGGCTTCAACCCACGCGACCTGCGCGCCGCCGGCGTACGCCCCGTCGCGAACGCGGCCGATCTCGAAGCCGCCCGCGCCGCCGTGGCCAAGACGACGATCTCCCCCGAGATCACCGCCTACGTCGTGGACATCTGCCGAGCCACCCGCGAATCCCCGTCCCTCACCCTCGGTGTCTCCCCCCGAGGCGCCACGGCCCTCCTCGCGGCCTCCCGCGCCTGGGCCTGGCTGACGGGTCGCGACTACGTCATCCCCGACGACGTCAAGGCACTCGCGCTCCCGACCCTCCGCCACCGCGTCCAGCTCCGCCCCGAGGCCGAGATGGAGGGCGTGACGGCCGACTCGGTCATCAACGCGATCCTCGCCCACGTCCCCGTCCCCCGCTGATGGCCCCCACCGGACGCGCCGCACTCCTCGCGGCCCTCGGCGCCCTCCCCGTGGGCCTCTGGGAACCCAGTTGGACAGGCGTCCTCGCCGTGAACGCCCCCCTGGCCCTCGCGTGCGCCTGCGACTACGCCCTCGCCGCACCCGTGCGCCGCCTGGGCCTCCTTCGCTCCGGCGACACCTCCGCACGCCTCGGCGAGACCGCGGACGTCACCCTCACGGTCACCAACCCCTCGAACCGCCCCCTGCGAGCCCACATCCGCGACGCCTGGCCGCCCAGCAGCTGGCTGCCCGGCTCCGAAGTGACGGCCTCCCGCCACCGCCTCACGATCCCCCCGGGCGAGCGCCGCCGGATCATCACCCGCCTGCGCCCGACCCGCAGGGGGGACCGCCAGGCGGACAGGGTCACGATCCGCTCGTACGGCCCCCTCGGCCTGTTCGCCCGCCAGGGCAGCCACAAGGCCCCCTGGACCGTACGCGTGCTGCCCCCGTTCACCAGCCGCAAGCATCTGCCGTCCAAACTGGCCCGGCTGCGCGAACTCGACGGCCGCACCAGCGTCCTGACCCGAGGCGAGGGCACGGAGTTCGACAGCCTCCGCGAGTACGTCCCCGGCGACGACACCCGCTCCATCGACTGGCGCGCCACGGCCCGCCACTCCTCGGTGGCGGTACGCACATGGCGCCCCGAGCGCGACCGCCACATCCTCCTCGTCCTGGACACCGGCCGTACGTCAGCGGGACGTGTCGGCGACGCCCCCCGGCTCGACGCCTCGATGGACGCGGCTCTCCTCCTGGCCGCCCTCGCCTCCCGCGCCAGCGACCGCGTGGACCTCCTGGCCTACGACCGCCGTGTCCGAGCCCTCGTCCAGGGCCGCACCGCGGGCGACGTTCTCCCGTCCCTGGTCAACGCCATGGCCCCACTCGAACCCGAACTCGTGGAGACGGATTCCCGAGGCCTCACCGCCACCGCGCTCCGTACGGCCCCTCGCCGCGCCCTGATCGTCCTCCTCACCACCCTGGACGCGGCCCCGGTCGAACAAGGTCTCCTCCCGGTCCTGTCCGGGCTCACCCAACGCCATTCCGTCCTGGTCGCCTCGGTCGCCGACCCGCACATCGCACACATGGCCGACTCCCGAGGCACCACGGACGCCGTCTACGAGGCCGCGGCAGCCGCCCAGGCCCAGGCCGACCGCCACCGCACCGCGGACCAACTCCGTCGTCACGGCGTCACGGTCGTCGACGCCACCCCGGACGACCTGGCGCCGGCCCTGGCGGACGCCTATCTGGCACTGAAGGCGGCAGGACGCCTGTAATTTCCCTAATTCCTCCCGGGGGGAAGCCCCCGGAAATGCGAAAAGGCCCACACCATAAGGTGTGGGCCTTTTCCAATATTTGTTCGGCGGCGTCCTACTCTCCCACAGGGTCCCCCCTGCAGTACCATCGGCGCTGTAAGGCTTAGCTTCCGGGTTCGGAATGTAACC
>NZ_JBVKAY010000010.1:0-277260 GCF_055657445.1 Streptomyces sp. NPDC107538
TGGACCAAGGACGGCCGCCGCGGCCGCGAGGTCGCCTCCCGCGTCCGCGCCGGCACGGTCAACGTCAACGAGGGCTACGCCTCCGCCTACGGCTCGGTCCAGTCCCCCATGGGCGGCATGAAGGACTCCGGCCTCGGCCGCCGCCACGGCTCCGAGGGCATCCTCAAGTACACCGAGGCACAGACGGTCGCCCAGCAGCGCCTGCTGCCCATGGCCCCGTCCCTCGGCATGGACGACGAGAAGTACGCCGCATTCATGACCCGCAGCCTTCAGCTGATGAAGGCTCTGCGCTTCAAGTAGGAACACTTCGGTTCTCAACGAGGAGAGCACATGTCCCAGGACACCTATGACTACGACGTCATCGTCGTCGGCTCCGGCTTCGGCGGCAGCGTCACCGCCCTGCGCCTCACCGAGAAGGGTTACAAGGTCGGCGTCCTGGAAGCCGGCCGCCGCTTCACCCGCGACACCCTCCCCAAGAACTCCTGGGACCTGAAGAACTACCTCTGGGCCCCGCAGCTCGGCTGCTACGGCATCCAGCGCATCCACCTCCTCGGCAACGTGATGGTGCTGGCCGGAGCGGGCGTCGGCGGCGGCTCGCTCAACTACGCCAACACCTTGTACATCCCGCCGAAGCCCTTTTTCGACGACCCCCAGTGGCGTGACATCACCGACTGGCAGGAGGAGCTGAAGCCGTACTACGACCAGGCCCGCCGTATGCTCGGCGTCCGGCTCAACCCGACGATGACGCCCTCGGACGTGCACCTGAAGGCCGCCGCCGAACGGATGGGCGTCGGCGACAGCTTCCACCTCGCCCCGGTCGGCGTCTTCTTCGGTGACGGCGAGGACGCCGACGGCAAGGCCAAGGCCGCCCCCGGCGACCGGGTCGCCGACCCCTACTTCGGCGGCGCGGGCCCCGCCCGCAACGCCTGCACCGAGTGCGGCGAATGCATGACCGGCTGCCGCCACGGCGCCAAGAACACCCTCAACGAGAACTACCTCCACCTCGCCGAGCAGGCGGGCGCGATCGTCCACCCCATGACCACCGTCGTCTCCGTCACCGACGACTCGCAGGGCGGCTACGCGATCGCCACCCTGCCCACCGACGACCGCAGCAAGGCCAAGGGGCGGATCTTCAGGGCCCGCCGGGTCGTCATCGCCGCCGGCACCTACGGCACCCAGACCCTCCTGCACCGTATGAAGGCCGACGGCCGGCTGCCGTACCTCTCCGACCGCCTGGGCGACCTCACCCGCACCAACTCCGAAGCACTGGTCGGCGCCCAGAGCGACAACCGCCGCTACCGCAAGGCGCACGGCACCCCGAAGGCCGACTTCACCCGGGGCGTCGCGATCACGTCCTCCGTCCACCCGGACGAGAACACGCACATCGAGCCGGTCCGCTACGGCAAGGGGTCGAACGCGATGGGCGGCCTGTCGATCCTCCAGGTCCCGTACGCGGAAGGCTCCTCCCGCGTCCTCGGCTGGCTGGCGAACGCGGCCCGCCACCCCCTCCTGGTGCTGCGCTCGCTGTCCAACCGGCGCTGGTCGGAACGGACCATCATCGGCCTGGTGATGCAGTCACTGGACAACTCCCTGACGACGTACCTGAAACCGGCCGGCGTCGGCAAGGGCCTGCTCACCGCCCGGCAGGGCCACGGCGCCCCCAACCCCAAGCAGATCAGGGCCGCTTCGGAGGCGGCCACCGCGCTCGCCGCCGAGATCAACGGCTTCGCCGGCAGCAATGTCGGCGAGCTGATGGGCACACCGCTCACCGCGCACTTCCTCGGCGGCTGCCCCATCGGCGACTCCCGCGAGAGCGGGGTCATCGACCCGTACCACCGGCTGTACGGCCATCCGGGCATCTCGGTCGTGGACGGCGCCGCCGTCTCCGCGAACCTGGGCGTGAACCCGTCCCTCACCATCACGGCCCAGGCCGAGCGCGCGATGTCGTACTGGCCCAACAAGGGCGAGGCGGACCCGCGGCCGGCACAGGGAGCCGCGTACGAGCGGCTTCGGCCCGTCGAGCCGAAGAGCCCCGCCGTCCCGGAGTGGGCGTTCGGCGCGCTGAAGCTGCCGTTCCTGGGCATGCCCGCCGTGCCGCCGCAGAAGTAGAACAAACCATCGAAGGACCTGCTCACCCGGGAAGCCCCCGGCCGACGCCGACCGGTGTGTTCGGTTCGGCTCGCGGGCCGGTGCACACCACGTCGATCAGGCGCCGCCGGGTTTCCGGGTCGCCGCCCTGACGTTCCCGGCTCAGACAGCCGACCAGGAGCGCCGCGGTGTGCGAGCGGGCCAAGGCCAGCACCAAGACGATGTACCGCCGATGGTCGAACAAGGACGAGCTGATGACCGCGGCGCTGCGCCGGGCCGCCCTGTGCGCGCCATCACCATCGGCACGGACGACGCGGAGGAACGCGCCACGACCAGCGGGGAGAACGGCCGCCACGTTGTTGTCATCGTCGGCGCGGGGGGCGAAGCCGTCGCGAACTACGACTCGGTCGCCACCCCGAGGGCGGCAAGGCCATCGTGCAGACCGCGCTCGACGCCTTCGGGACCGTGGACATCCTGATCAACAACGCGGGCGACATCCGCAACGCCCCCTTCACCGAACTCACCCCCGAGTCGATCGAGGCGCTGCTCGCCGTCCACGTCAAGGGCGCCTTCTACGTCACCCAGCCCGCCTTCGCCGTGATGCGCGACAAGGGCTACGGCCGGATCGTCTTCACGTCCTCCGCCGCCGGCATCCTCGGCAACCCCGAGCAGGCCAACTACGCCGCCGCCAAGGGAGCCGTCCTGGGCCTGGCCAACTTGGTGGCCCTGGAAGGCGCCCCCCACGGCATTCATCAGTCGGCCCCTGGTCCCGGGCGGTGCGTGCCGGCACCGGGCCAGCGGGTGTCTCCCGAAGGGGCCGCGCTGACCGCGTCGCCCTTCACTCCGGCGTTGTGGCCCCTAAATTGAGGGCGTTGCCAGAGCGCAGGTGCTGCCTGAGCCATTGTTCGGTGCTGGTCACGTGCAGCAGTGCGGCGGCCTGGCTGAGGGCGGCGTCACGGTTGGACAGGGCATTGAAGATCGCCTCGTGCTCGGCGAGGGTCCGGCCTGCGACCTGGGTGTCGACCAGGCCGCGCCAGATGCGGGCCCGCAGGGTGTGGCCGGAGATGCCCTCCAGGAGGGTGAGGAGGGTCTCGTTGCCGGTGGCCGAGACGACGGCGCGGTGGAAGGCGACGTCGTGGAGGTTGAGCTGTTCGACGTCGTCGCGGGCCTCGCGCATGGCGTCCAAGTGCCGCTTCACCTCGGCCAGTTGGGTGTCGGAGATGCGGGTGGCGGCAAGTGCCGTGGCCATCGGTTCGAGGAGCCGCCGTACCTCCATGAGGTCCTGCAGGGCGACCGAGTCTCCCTGCAGCAGTTCCACCGCGCCGCCGAGTCCCTCCAGGAGCAGGCTCGGCTGCAGGCTCGTGACGTATGTGCCGTCGCCCCGGCGGACCTCCAGGACCCGGGCGACGGCCAGCGCCTTGACCGCTTCGCGCGCGAGGTTGCGGGACAGACCCAGCTGAGCCGCCAGGTCCGGCTCCGGGGGGAGCTTCGATCCCGGCGGCAGCGCGCCGGTGCGGATCAGCTCACGGATCTGATCGATGGCCTTGTCCGTCAGAGACAATGCGAACTCCTCCCCGTGCCGTCCGCGCCGGGCACGTCCGACCTGATCAGTCCTTGGGCCCGGAGATCGTCCCAGAGGCCTTCGGGGATGTGCTGGTGGTGGAGTTCCACGTTCCGTTCGACCTGTTCCGCAGTCCGCATACCGAGGGTGACATTGATGATAGTGGGATGAGTGTGCGGGAAGGCGATCGCTGCCGCGGGCAGCGTCGTCCCGTGGGCCGCGCAGATCTCCGCGATCGCCAGGGCGCGGGCGACCAGAGCCGGCGGGGCATCCTGGTAGTCGTACTTCATGCCCTCGGCGGGCCGGTCGCGGGAGAGCAGTCCCGAGTTGAAAACGCCGACGGCCACCACGCTCTTGCCGAGTTCCTCGGCGGCGGGCAGGACGTCGTCCAGGGCCGACTGGTCGAGGAGGGTGTAGCGGCCGGCGAGCATCACCACGTCGGCGGCGGTCTCGCGCAGGAAGCGGGCGAGCATGACCGACTGGTTCATGCCGGTGCCGATCGCGCCGATCACGCCCTGGTCGCGAAGATCCGCCAGTGCGGGCATGGCCTCCTCGGCGGCCTGCCGCCAATGGTCGTCGGGGTCGTGCAGGTAGACCATGTCCAGCCGGTCGAGGCCCGTCCTGGCCAGCGTGGCCTCGATGGACCGCAGGACGCCGTCCCGGCTGAAGTCCCACTGGCGGCGCAGGTCGTCCCGTACGACGAAGCCCTCGCTGTCGACGCCCCGTGGGTGCTCGTTGGGGACGAGCAGCCGGCCGACCTTGGAGGAGACGACGTACTCGGCACGGGGCCGCCGACGCAGGGCGCCGCCCAGCCGCATCTCGGACAGGCCGAGGCCGTAGTGCGGGGCCGTGTCGAAGTAACGGACACCCGCGTCCCAGGCGGCTTCGATCGCCGCGGTCGCGTCCTCGACGGGGGTGACGCGGTACAGGTTGCCGATGACGGAGGCCCCGAAGCCGAGTTCGGTCAGCTCCACAGGGGTGTTCGCGATCTTCCGGCGTCCGATGGTCCGATGTCTCAACTGCGCTCCTGGTGACTACGGGGGGCGGGTGATGCGGGCCGTTCAGGGGTGGATCAGCGTCTGACGGCGGCCGAACCGTCGGCCAGGAGCGCCTCGACCTCGGCGAGCGAGGCCATGGAGACGTCCCCGGGGGTGGTCATGGTGAGGGCACCGTGCGCGGTGCCGTAGGCGAGGGCCCGCTCCAAGCCGGCGGCGGTCGGCGGCCCCGGCCAGGCGTCCGCACCGGTCAGCAGACCGTGGATGAGACCGGCGGCGAAGCCGTCGCCGGAGCCGATGCGGTCCAGGACGTGCAGGCCGGGCATCCGGGGGCCGGCGACCAGGCCGGTCCCCGGAGACCAGGCGGCCGACGCCCAGTCGTTGACGCCCGCCGAGGGCACTTCGCGCAGGGTCGTCGCCAGCACGCCGGCCGTCGGTACGAGACTCGCGACCTCGGCGAGCACGTCCGCCACCTCGTCGGCGAGGACCCGCACGGCACCCGGGCGCGGGCCGGCCAGGCCCAAGGCACCCACCACCACGTCGGCGTGCCGGGCGAGCCGCAGATCGACCTCGCGGGCCCGGTCGGCGCCCCCTCGGCCCGCCCACAGACTGGGGCGGTAGTTCGGGTCGTAGGAGACCGTGACGCCGTGGCGGCGGGCCGCCGCCATCGCCTCGTCCGCGACGTCCACGGTGGTGTCCGACAGGCCGGCGAAGATGCCGCCGGTGTGGAACCAGCGGGGACCGGCGGCGAAGATCGCGTCCCAGTCGATGTCCCCCTTGGCCAGCTGGGAGACGGCCGTGTGCGCGCGGTCGCTGACGCCGAGCGCGCCGCGTATGCCGTAGCCGCGCTCGACGAAGTTGAGGCCGTTGCGGGCGGTGCGGCCGATGCCGTCGTCCGGCACCCAGCGGATCAGCGAGGTGTCGACTCCGCCCTGGAGGATCAGGTCCTCGACCAGCCGGCCCACCGCGTTGTCGGCGAGCGCGGTCACGATGGCCGTGCGCAGGCCGAAGCAGCGCCGCAGTCCGCGTACGACGTTGTACTCGCCGCCGCCCTCCCAGACCTGGAAGGTGCGGGCGGTACGGATGCGGCCCTCGCCCGGGTCGAACCGCAGCATGACCTCGCCGAGGGCCACCACGTCGGTCACGACAGGTTCCTTCCGACGGCCTCGGCGGTGAGCCGGCGGATCTCCTCGTAGTCGCCCCGTTCCAGGTGCGCGGCGGTCGCCATCCAGCTGCCGCCGACGGCGAGGACCGCCGGCTCGGCGAGATAGCCGGCCAGCAGGCCGGCGCCGATCCCGCCGGTCGGCACGAAGCGCGCCTGTGGGAACGGCGCGGCGAGCGCCCGCAGCGTCCGCAGGCCGCCGAGGGCTTCGGCGGGGAAGAGCTTGACGGTGTCGAGGCCCGCCCGCAGGGCACACATCAGCTCGGTGGCGGTGGCGACGCCCGGCACCACCGGCACGTCCAACTCCCGGCACTTCGCGACGACTTCCTCGCTGAAGCCGGGGGAGACCACGAAGCGGGCACCGGCCGCCACGGCCCGCTCCGCCTGCTCGGCGGTGAGGACGGTGCCGGCGCCGACCGTGAGTCCGCCGTGCGCCGCCATCGCCTTGACCACCTGCTCGGCGTCCCGGGTGCGGAAAGTGACTTCGGCGCACCCGGCGCCGCCCGAGGCGAGCGCGTCGGCCAGCCGGGCGGCCGTACCGGCGTCCGGCACGGTCAGTACCGGCATGACGCGGGCGCCGGCCAGGACGGGGGCGAGGTCGGCGGTCATCGGCCGAGCCATCCGCCGTCGACGGGCAGGATGACGCCGTGGAGGTAGGAGGCGGCGTCCGAGGCGAGGAACACGGTGGCGCCTCCCAGGTCGTCGGCGCTGCCCCAGCGTCCGGCCGGGATGCGGTCCAGGATGGCCTTGCTGCGTACGGGATCGTCCTGGAGGGCCTGGGTGTTGTCGGTGGCGATGTAGCCCGGGGCGATGGCGTTGACGTTGACGCCCCGCGCGGCCCATTCGTTGGCCAGGGCCTTGGTCAGGCCGGCGATACCGTGCTTGGCGGCGGTGTAGCCGGGGACGGTGATGCCGCCCTGGAAACTGAGCAGCGACGCCGTGAAGATGATCTTCCCTTGGCCGCGGGCCACCATCGCCGCACCGACCGCGCGGGAGAGGGCGAACTGCGCGTTGAGGTTGACCTGGAGCACCAAGTCCCAGTCGGTGTCGGCATGTTCGGCGGCCGGGGCGCGGCGGATGGTGCCCGCGTTGTTGACCAGGATGTCCACCGGCCGCTCGCGTCCGGCGAGGTCCGCGCCCAGGGCCTGTACGGCATCGGGGTCGGCGAAGTCGGTGCGGATCGCCTCGAACGTACGGCCCGCGGCGACGACGTCCTTCTCGACGTCGCTGCCGGACTCCTCCAGCGAAGCGCTGACGCCGATGACGTCGGCGCCGGCCTGGGCGAGCGCGCGGGCCATGGCCCGGCCGATGCCGCGCCGGGCGCCGGTGACGACGGCCAGCTTTCCGGTGAGGTCGAAGGCGTTCATACGGCGGCTCCCTGCGCGTCGTCGGTGCAGTCCACGAGGATCTTCATCACGTCGCCGCCGCCCTCCAGGGCCTCGAAGGCGGCCGGCGCCTGCGTGAGAGGTACGACCTTGCTGATGAGCCGCTCGGCCGGGATCGTGCCGTCGGCGACCAGGGCGACGGCGTTCTCGAAGTCGGAGCGGTCGTACAACCGGGCGCCGACAAGGGTGAGTTCGCGCCAGAAGAAGCGGTGCAGGTTGATCTCGCGGGGCCGGGGGTGGATGGCCACGAGGCACAGCCGGCCTCGCACACCCAGCACCTCGACCGCCGTGTCCACCCCGCCGGCCGCGCCGGACACCTCGAAGGCGACGTCGGCGCCCGCGTCCTCGGTCCACTCGCCGACCAGCTCGGTCACGTCGTCCGCGGCGGGGTTCCAGGTGGTGAGCCCCAACTCCTCGGCGAGCGCGCGCCGATGGGCGCTGAGTTCCGCGACGCGGACCTCGGCGCCGGCGGCCCGGGCGACCAGCGCGATCAGGAGGCCGACCGGGCCGCCGCCGACCACGACGACCTTCTCGCCCTCGCGCACCCCGGCCCGGCCCACGTCGTGCACGGCGACCGCGGTCGGCTCGACGAGCGCGGCCCGGTCCAGGGGGAGGGAGTCGGGCAGCCGGACGAGCGTGGCGGCGGGCACGGTCCAGCGCTGCTGCATCGCGCCCGGGGAGTCGATGCCGATGAAGTCCAGGTGCTGGCAGATGTGCTGGTGACCGGCCCGGCAGGCGGGGCAGGTGTCGTCCCAGCGCAGCGGCATGACGGTGACCGCGTCACCGGGTGCCCAGCCGGTCACGTCCGGTCCGACGCGGACGACACGGCCGGACATCTCGTGCCCGAGCACGGCGGGCGTGGCGACCCGGGCGTCCATGTCGCCGTGGAAGATGTGCAGGTCGGTGCCGCAGATCCCGACGTAGGCGGGGGCCAGCTCCACCTCCCCGGGCCCGGGAGGCGGGTTCTCGGAGGTGGCGGTGTCCAGGGAGCGCGCGGCGGTGTAGCGCACGGCAAGCGTCATGTCAGGGTCCCTTCAGCGCGGACGCCGATGGTGAGCAGCAGGTTGGCGTAGGTACGGGTGTCGGCGGTGACGATCGCCAGCGCCAGGTCGGGGGAACGGGCGGCGTCGTAGAACTCGAAGCGGCCGAGCGTGCCGAGCGGGGCGGGCGCCAGCATCGAGCGGTACTCGGCGATGTCGGGCGGCTCCGGTTCGCCCTCAGGGGGCACCATCACCTGGGCCGACTCGACGGGCAGGGCGCTCAGCAGGACGTCGAGCACGGTGGTGACGTCGAGCAGTCCGGGAGCCAGATTGAAATGGACGGTCCGGGCGCGTGCACCGGTGGCGGTGCTCGCGGGGTAGTGGCCGTCGGCGAGCAGCACCCGCGCCCCGTGGCCGGCACCGGCCAGCGCTTCCAGGATCCCGGGGTGCAGCAGGCGGGTCAGGAGCACGACGTCTCCTCCTTCAGACGGTAGAAATCGGTGGCGGTGCCGGCGAGGACCGCATCGGTCTCGGCGGCGGAGCAGCCGGCCAGGAGCTCCTCGACGGTGGCGGCCCACCGGTTCCAGCCGCCCGCGAGAACGCAGACCGGCCAGTCCGAGCCGAACATCAGCCGGTCGGCACCGAAGGCGGAGAGCAGGGCGTCCCACACCGGGCGGATGTCGTCGATCGTCCATCCGCGGTGGTCGGCTTCCGTGATCAGCCCGGAGACCTTGCACCGCACGTGGGGGCTGCCGGCCAGAACGCGGATCTTCCGCTCCCAGCCGGACAGCCCGTGGCGGCCGACAGGAGGCTTGCCCGCGTGGTCAAGGACCAGGGGCAGCTCCGGGAAGCGCTGGGCGAGGCGGATCGCCTGCGGGAACTGGTGGGCGCGGATGAGTACGTCGTAGCCGAGACCTCTGTCCCGCACGGCCCGCAACCCCCGCTCGACGGCCGGATGTTGCAGCCACGCCGGGTCGGACTCGCCCTGCACGATGTGTCGTAGGGCCCGCAGGTGTCCGCCGCCGGGCCCGGCGAGCAGCGCGTCGAGTACGTCGCCGATCGCGGGCGAGGTGAGGTCCGCCCAGCCGACGACGGCGCCGATCAGTGGGTCCTGGCCGGCGAGGGCCAGCAGCTCCTCGGTCTCGGAGACGGAGGTCACGCACTGGACGAGCACGGTGGACGTCAGCCACCGTCCGGCGATCGGCCGGGTCGCGTCCCGTCGCAGGTCGTCGACGCCGTAGGTCCGGCGGATCGACTCGTGACCCGGCTCGTCCAGCCAGGGCTGGGGGCGGTGGTCGAGGTTCCACACGTGGTGGTGCGAGTCGACCAGGGGGAGCACCTCAGGCACGGGCGGACCAGACGGGGCCGTCGGGGTACGTGTACTCCTTGAGGGACTCGGGGTGCATCTGCGCGCTCAGTCCGGGCAGGGTGGGCGCGAGGTAGTGGCCGCCGGCCATGCGCACCGGGTCGACGAAGTGCTCGTGCAGGTGGTCGACGTACTCGATGACCCGGTCCTCGGTGGTGGCGGAGACGGCGACATAGTCGAACATCGACAGGTGCTGCACCATCTCGCACAGGCCGACACCGCCGGCGTGCGGGCACACCGGGACGCCGTACTTCGCGGCGAGCAGCAGGATCGCGAGGTTCTCGTTGACCCCGCCGACCCGGGCGGAGTCGATCTGCACGATGTCCACCGCCCCGGCCTGCAGGAGCTGCTTGAACACGACACGGTTGGCTATGTGCTCACCGGTGGCGACCTTGATCGGGAGCACGGCCTCGCGGACGGCGGCATGGCCGAGGATGTCATCGGGGGAGGTGGGCTCCTCGATCCAGTACGGGTCGTAGGGGGCCAGCGCCCGCATCCAGTCGATCGCGGGCTGGACGTCCCATCTCTGGTTGGCGTCCACGGCGATGCGGATGTCCGGTCCGACGGTCTCACGGGCCGTGCGCATGCGCCGTACGTCGTCGTCCAGGTCCGCGCCGACCTTCAGCTTGATCTGGGTGAAGCCGTCCGCGACGGCCTCCCGGGCGAGCCGGGCGAGCTTCTCGTCGGAGTAGCCGAGCCAGCCGGGGGTGGTGGTGTAGGCGGGATAGCCGTGCTCCAGCAGCCGGGCGATGCGCTCCTCACGGCCGGGTTCGGCACGCTTGAGGATCTCCAGCGCCTCCTCGGGGGTGAGGGCGTCGGACAGCCAGCGGAAGTCGACCTGGGCGACCAGCTCCTCGGGCGACATCTCACCCAGGAAGCGCCAGACGGGCTTGTCGGCCCGCTTGGCGGCCAGGTCCCAGGCGGCGTTGACGACGGCGCCGGTCGCCATGTGGATGGCGCCCTTCTCCGGTCCCAGCCAGCGCAGTTGGGGGTCGTGGACCAGGGAGCGGGAGAACGCGCCGAGATCGCCGCAGACCTCGTCGACGGACAGGCCCACCACGTGCGGGGCGAGGGCCGCGATGGCGGCGGCCTGCACGTCGTTGCCGCGGCCGGTGGTGAAGGCCAGGGCGTGGCCCTCAAGACCGTCGCCCGCGTCGGTGCGCAGGACGACGTAGGCGGCCGAGTAGTCGGGCTCGGGGTTCATCGCGTCCGAACCGTCCAGGTGCTCGGACGTGGGGAACCGTACGTCGAGGACGTCCAGGGCGATGATGCGGGCGGACGCCGACGGAGGGGACACAACGGAGGACATGGCAGCTCCTGGGAGAGCAGGGGCGAACGGCCCCTGCGACGAGATGGGGAACGACGGAGGAGGTCCGGCGGCCGGGTGGTCACGCGTGGTTCCGTGCCGGCCGCACGGAGGTCACTCCTGGACCTTGCCGCCCGTGATGCGCGAGATCATCAGTGCGACGAGGATGATCAGGCCGTTGAGGGCGCCGATCCACTGGGCCGGGACACCGGCGAGCGTGAGCACGTTCTGGATCATGAAGAGCAGCAGGATGCCGCTGAAGGCGCCGAACATGGTGCCCTTGCCGCCGTTGAGGCTGATCCCGCCGATGACGGCGGCGGCGAAGACGGTGAAGATGTAGCCGTTGCCCTGCGCGGAGGCGACCGAGGCCAGCCGTCCGGACAGCAGCAGTCCGGCGAGGGCGGCGAGCACGCTGCCGGTGACGATGACGATCCACAGCACCCGGTCGGTGCGGATACCGGCCGCCTTCGCGGCGTCGACGTTGCCGCCGATGGCGTAGAGCGAGCGGCCGAAGCTGGTCCAGCCGAGGACGACGATGGCAACGGCGAACAGGGTGAGGCAGAGCCAGATGGAGGCGGGCATCCCGAACCATTCGGCGGTGCCCAGGTAGAGCATCGACTCCGGCAGCTGGAAGAAGGTCTGGCCGCCGGAGATGCCGGTGAGGACACCGCGCAGGACGATCAGCATGCCGAGGGTGACGATGAAGCCGTTCAGGCCGAAGCGGATGATCAGCAGGGCGTTGATGACGCCGACCAGCGCGCCCACGGCCAGGGTGACCGGGATCGCCCAGGCACCGGGGAGGAGCCCGAGGCCGTGTCCGGCACCGGTGGGTACGACCAGCCAGGCCGCGACGCCGGGCGCGAGGCCCATGGTGGATTCGAGCGACAGGTCCATCTTCTTGACGATCAGGACCATGGCCTGGGCGAGGACCAGCAGGGCGATCTCGGACATCGTCTGCAGGACGTTGACGAGGTTGTCGGCCTGGAGGAAGACGGGGTTGACGATCTGGCCGACGATCGCGATGACGATGATCGCGGGGACGAGGGCGAGGTCGCGCAGCCGGGCCACCGGTATCCGGCCGCCGAAGAGCGCGGTCCGCCTGGCCTCGGGCTCCTTGGCCTTGGGGGCGGGGGTGTCCGCGAGGACGGTTTCAGGCATGAAGGTCCACTCCTTCCATCGCGGCCACGAGGTCGTGGTCGTGCCAGCCGCGGGCGATCTCTGAGGTCACTCGGCCCTGGAACATCACCAGGACCCGGTCACACATGCGCAGGTCGTCGAGCTCGTCGGAGGCGATGAGCACCCCGGTGCCGGTGTCCGCGGTCTCCTCGACCTTGCCGAGGAGGAACTCCTTGGAGCGCACGTCCACGCCCGCGGTCGGGTTGATCAGCACCAGCAGCTTCGGGTCGTCGGCGAGGGCCCGGGCCATGACGACCTTCTGCTGGTTGCCCCCGGACAGCGCGGAGACGGGCAGTTCGGGGCCGGGTGTCTTGATCGCCAGGTTCTCGATCATGCCCTCGGCGAGCCGGTCCCGGCTCCGCTTGCTGAGGAACCCGTTCTGCCCGAGCCGGTGAGGCACCGACAGGGTCGCGTTGTCCGCGATCGACATGTCGGGTACGAAGCCCTGGTGGTGCCGGTCCTGGGGGACGAACCCGGCGCCGGCGGCCAGGGCGGCCGGCACGCTGCCCGGGCGGGGCCGCCGCCCGGCGACCGCGACCTCTCCCGCGTCGGCGGCCCGCAGTCCTACGACGGTCTCGGCGACCTCCGTACGACCGCTGCCGGCCGCCCCCGCGAGTCCGACGATCTCCCCGGCGCCCACCTGGAAGGTGACGCCGTCGTAGGCGTCGCCGCGCAGGTCGCTGACGCTCAGTGCCGGCGTCGCGGCGGCGTCCAGGGAACTCGTCCGCTCCTGGCGCAGACCTGCCGCCGCCTCGCCGGTCATGGCACCGACGAGTTCGGTCCGGGGCAGCTCGGTGACAGGCGCGGTCAGGATGTGCCGGGCGTCCCGGAACACCGTCACCATGTCGCAGATCTCGTAGACCTCTTGGAGATGGTGGCTGATGAACAGGAAGGTCACGCCCTGGCGTTGCAGATCGCGGATCCGGTCGAAGAGCCGGGTGATCGCCGCGCCGTCGAGCTGGGCGGTGGGTTCGTCGAGGATGATGAACCGCGCCCCGAAGGACAGCGCGCGGGCGATCTCGACGAACTGCCGTTGTTCGACGTCGAGTTCACCCGCCGGGGTCTGCGGGTCGACGTCCACGGACCAGGTGGACAGCAGGTCCGCGGCCCGCCGGCGTACGCCCTGCCAGCTGATCAGCCTGCCGCGGCCGTGGCCGTGCCGGTTCAGGAAGAGGTTCTCGGCCACGGTCAGGGTGGGGATGATCGTCGACTTCTGGTAGACGCAGGCCACGTTGCGGCGCCAGGCGTCGCGGTCCGTGATCCGGGGGGCCGGGGCGCCGCCGAAGGTGACCGTTCCCTCGTCCGGGGCCTGAAGTCCGGTGAGGACGGACACCAGAGTCGACTTGCCGGCTCCGTTGCGGCCGACGAGCGCGTGGGTCTCGCCGGGCCTGATGGTGATCCGGGCCCCGTTCAGGGCCACCGTCGGTCCGAATCGTTTGACTATGCCCGTCGCCTCGACGACGGGCGGGCCGGCAGGGGCCCGTCCGTCGTCCGCCGGGGCGGGCGCGGGGGTGACTGTTCGCTCCCCGTCGCTCATCTCAACCGCCTTGTGTGCGAGTGCCTTCGAAATATCTGACAGACCATCAGTTGAGGTTGTTGCCCCACAGGGACGTGTCGGTGCTCTTCAGGCTCGGCACTCCGCCGTAGGTGCCGCCGTCGGCGGTGACCAGCGGGGCGGAGAGCTGGTCCTCCAGCAGCCCTTCGCGGACCTGGACGATGGTGCTGTCGTGGTCGGTCTTGCCGGGCTTGAACGTCTTCCCGTCGATCGCGGCCTTGAGGTAGTACAGGGCGTACTTGGCGTAGAGGTCGGCCGGCTGAGAGACGGTGGCGTCGATCTGCCCGGCGGCGATGTCCTTCAGCTCCTCGGGGATGCCGTCGTTGGAGACGACGAACACATGCTTCTTGTCCTTCGGGTCCACCAGCAGACCCTTCTGCTTCAGGACCTGGAGCGTGCCGGACAGGGCGAAGCTGGACTGCATGTAGACGCCCTTGATGTCCGGGTGCTGGGTCAGACGCGTCTGGAGCTTCTGCGCGGCCACCGCGCCGTCCCAGTTGGTGGCCTCACCGAACACCGTGATGTCCGGGAAGTTCTTCTTCATGCACTCGTTGAACGCCTCGGTGCGGTCACGGCCGTTGATGGAGTCCAGGCCGCCCTGCAGCATGACGACCTTGCCCTTGCCGTCGAGCTGGGCGCCGAGGTACTGGCACGCCTTCTCGCCGTACGCGCGGTTGTCGGCGCGCACGACCATGTAGACCTTGCCGCTGTCGGGGCGGGTGTCGACGGTGACGACCGGGATCTTCTTCGCCTCCAGCTGCGCCAGGGTGGGCGCGATGGCGGCGGTGTCCTGCGGGGCCATGGCGAGGCCCTTCACGCCCTGGCTGATGAACGTCTGCGCGTTGGCGGTCAGCTTGGCGACGTCGTTCTGCGAGTTCGTGGTCTTGAGCGAGAGGCCGAGCTCCTTGGCGTACTCCGGCGAGTACTTGATGTACGAGTTCCAGAAGTCGGTGTCGGAACGGGGGTAGTCCACGCCGACCAGGGCCGTGCCGTCGCTCGTCGCGGTGGTGCTGCCGGAGCCGCCGCAGGCGGTGAGCAGAGCCAGTGCGGAGAGCGCGGCAGCGGCGGAACAGAGGGTGGTTCTGACTCTCATCGGTAGGTCCTCACGCTGGTCCCGTAGCGGGAGATGTTTCAGGTAGGCGACAACTGTCTGCCATCGCCTCGGAGAGATGGGATGTATGTATAGATGCCCAGTCGGGGTTCTGTCCAGCCTCTCGACTGCCTCACCACATAACCCCAGCTAGTTGACTTACCTACGATCTGAGATTTCAGGGCCGAGGTAAATGCATCCCATCAATCGTGGCCAGTCTGTGACGTGATCCAGCCGCATGCGGTCGGCGAGACATGCCATGTTTTGAAGGTGCGAAACAGGTCGAAACCATGACAGACATGGCAAATCGCCTTGCCGGTTACCGCTTTTCATCCCTGCACGACTGTTGACACGCCGGGGACACATGGTCGAACTTCGTCCGTAACACCCGGCGCCCCAGACTCCCTGAGTGCTGCGCCGGCCCCTGTCTCTCCTCCGTACCAGGGATGTCCCATGTCGAGTTCGATCAACAGACGCCAGTTCCTGGCCGGCGCCACCTGCGTCGCAGCGGCCACCGTGGCGGGCGGCGTCTTCGGTGCCGGCCTCGCGCAGGCGGCCCCGAGCACCTACACACCCGACTGGAACTCGGTCGACCAGCACCCGCCGGCCCCGGAGTGGTTCCAGGACGCCAAGTTCGGCATCTACTTCCACTGGGGTGCCTTCAGCGTTCCGGCGTACGACAACGAGTGGTACCCGCGCAACATGTACGCAAGCGGCAGCAACGCCAACAAGCACCACGTCGCGACCTACGGGCAGCCGGCGCAGTGGCCGTTCCACAACTTCATCGACGGAGCACAGGACCTGGCGGGCAACACCGTCAAGTTCGCGCCGAAGCTGAAGTCGGCCGGGGGGAACTTCGATCCCGACGAGTGGGTGCAGCTCTTCGTGGACGCCGGCGCCAGGTTCGCCGGCCCGGTCGCCGAGCACCACGACGGCTTCTCCATGTGGGACAGCCAGGTCAACGAGTGGAACTCGGTCGACAAGGGCCCGAAGCTCAACCTGCTGGAGCTGTTCACCACGGCCATCCGCGCCAAGGGCCTCAAGCTGCTGGTGGCCATGCACCACGCGTACAACTACAACGGCTTCTACGAGCGGGTGCCCGCCCAGACCGACCCGAGCCTGAAGAAGCTCTACGCGCAGCTGAGCAGGGTGGAGGAGAACCAGCTCTGGTACGACAAGCTCAAGGAGGTCATCGACCGCTCCCGGCCCGACATCCTGTGGCAGGACTTCAAGCTGGACGCCGTCGACGAACAACAGCGCCTGAACTTCCTGTCGTACTACTACAACCAGGCCAACAGCTGGGGCAAAGAGGTCGTCGCCACCTACAAGGACGGCATGAACGGCAAGGGCGAGGTCTTCGACTACGAGCGCGGCGGCCCGTCCGACCTCACCGCCCCTTACTGGCTGACCGACGACAGCGTCTCCAGCAACAGCTGGTGCTACACCCAGGGCATCGGCTACTACAGCACCCAGCAGATGCTGCACTCGTTCCTGGACCGGGTCAGCAAGAACGGCAACGTGCTGCTGAACATCGCGCCGATGGCCGACGGCACCATCCCGCAGACGCAGAAGAACATCCTGCTCGGCATCGGCGACCACCTGAAGCGCTTCGGTGAGTCGGTGTACTCGACCCGCGCGTGGACCACGTACGGCGAGGGGCCGACGAAGATGGGCGGCGGCGCCTTCACCACCCCGCACGCCGGTACCGCGCAGGACATCCGCTTCACCCGCAACAAGGCGAACAAGGTCCTGTACGCCACCGTCCTGGGCTGGCCCGGCAGCTCACTGACGATCAAGACCCTGAACTCGGACCGGATCAACCTCTCGTCGCTGACCTCGGTGAAGCTCCTCGGCACCACCGCCGGCACCTACATCGACCTGCCCACTCCCACCCAGAGCGCCTCCGGCCTGACGGTCACCCTGCCGTCCTCGGCGCCCTACACCGCGGGCGCCTATGTCGTGAAGCTCACCTTCTCCGGCACCATCCCGGGCCTGCGGCCGCTGTCCGGTGCCGTCGCCTTCAGCGACGTCAACTACTCGGGCCGAGTCGGCGTGCTCGCCCTCGGCGACTACACCGCGGACGAGCTGACGGCGGCAGGACTGGGTACGGACGTCCTCTCCTCCCTCCGGCTGGCCCCCGGCCACCGGGTGATCGGCTACTCCGGTGACAACTTCACCGGCACCTCCTGGACCTTCACCGCCGACAACCCCGACCTGCGGGTGACCGGCAACAACGACGCGATCACCTCGCTGAAGGTGCAGTTCAACCCGTCGACGTACCTCCGGCTCACCAACGTCACCGACGGCCTGGCCCTGGACAGCGGCGGCGACGTCGCATCGGGGTCCAACCTGAAGCAGTTGACGTGGGACGGCAGTTCCAACCTCCAGTGGCAGGCGGTGGAGGTCGGCGGCGGCTACTACAGGCTGGTCAACCGCGCCAACGGCATGGTCGCCGACGGCTGGGGTGCCACGGCCAACGGCTCCGCCGCCCGGCAGGCGACCTGGAACGGCAGTACCAACCAGCAGTGGACCATCACCCACCGGGGCGACGGCCGCTACTCGGTCGCCAACCGCACCACCGGCCTGGTCCTGGACGGCGGCGGCAACGTCGCCTCGGGGTCCGTGGCCAAGCAATGGGCGTACGGCAGCAGCACCAACCTGCTGTGGACCTTCACGGCACTCTGAGCGACGCGGGTTCCCTCCCACCGTCCCGCGGTGGGAGGGAACCGCTGATGTGCCCCGTCCGCAGAGAGGACGGGGCACATCGCTCCCCAGGGGAGGGCACGGATGTCCTCGACATGCGAGCAGGGCCGGCTCACCGAGTGGCGTCGACCACGCGCTTGCCTCGGGCGTGGCCGGTCTCGACCGCGCGGTGGGCGTCCTGGACAGCGCTGAGCGGGTAGACCTGCTCGACGATCGGGCGCAGTTCGCCGCGGTCCACGTAGCCGGTCAGGGTTTCCATGTCGTCGCGGCTCATCTTCTCGGACATGAAACGCATCCGGGGGCCGGGAAGCAGCACCGAGAGGAGGGCGAACGGCAGCCCCTTCATGGTCATGGTGACGGCGCGGCCACCCTTGCCCACCATCCGGTGGTACCGGCGCGCGGAGCCTCCGTGGCAGTCCACGAGTGCGTCGAACTCCCCCGCCAGGGCGCCAGGCCTGATCGAGTCGTAGTCGAGGACCTCGTCGGCCCCGAGTTCACGGCAGAAGTCGGCATTGCGGGCACTCGCGACGGCCGTGACCTTCGCGCCCATGGCCTTGCCGAGCTGGACGGCCGTGCTGCCGACTCCACCGCTCGCCCCGACCACCAGAAGCCGCTGGCCGCTCCGCAGCCGCAGGCCGTCCCGCAGGACCTGCAGAGCGGTGAGGCCTACGGCAGGCAGGGCCGCCGCCGAGACGAAGTCGATGCCGGCGGGCGCGGCCGCCATCTGCTCCGGTCTCGCGACGAGGTACTCGGCGACGGCACCGGTCTTGCGCATACGGATGCCCAGGAAGCCCCAGACCCGCTGCCCGGGTTCCAGACCGTCGACGCCCGGGCCGAGCTCGACCACCTCTCCCGCGTAGTCCACGCCGGTCCCGCGGGGGAACGAGCCCAGCCGGAGCCGTCGCATCTGGGTGTCGATGGGATTGACGCCGGACGCGTGCACCTTCACAAGTACCTGTCCGCGCGCCGGAGTCGGCACGGGGACATCGCGGATCTGCAGCACCTCCGGCCCACCGGAGCGGGCGATCTGGGCAGCTCTCATCGTGCCGTTCGGCATGGTCATGTTCCTGTCTGAAGTGTCGAATCAGGGGTCGGCCACCAGCTCCTGCGGCACAGCGGTCCGTCCGGCGTGAAGGCGTCAGGCCGATTTCTCGGTCTGGACGGTGCGGACCACGTCGAGCGCGTCGCCCACGTGCCGGTCCGTGTTGATCAGCGAGTTGAAGACGTGCCGGACCTTCCCCTGGCGGTCGATGACGTAGGTGACGCGGCCCGGGATGAGGCCCAGCACGCTGGGTACGCCGTAGTCCTTGCGTACCTGCCCGTCCTCGTCGCTCAGCAGGAGGAAGGGCAGGTTGTACTTGGCGGCGAAGGCCGCGTGCTTGTCCACCGAGTCGGAACTGACTCCGATGACCTCGGCCCCGGCGTCGGTGAACACCTCGTGGCTGTCCCGGAAAGCGCACGCCTCGGCCGTACAGCCGCGGCTTTCGTCCTTGGGGTAGAAGTACAGGACGACCGCCCCGTCGCCGAGCCGGTCGTACAGCCGGACCGGTGCGCCGGATTGCGACGGCAGCGTGAAGTCCGGTGCCGTGTCGCCTGTTTGGATGCCTTTTGCCATGTCTTCTGTCTCTTTTCTTCCGCCGGTGGGGCTCACTGCGTGGTGCCGGGCAAGGCGTGGATGATCTCGGGCTTGTCGCGCTTGCTGTGGGCGGTCCAGTAGTGCTCGGCGATGGTGTCGGCCTCGGTGCCGGGGGCACTGCCGATGAAGACGCTGATCGCCACATGGGCGGCGTGGATGCCGCGGTCCGCGAGCTCGACGTTCAGGGTCATCGCGTAGTTGCGCAGCGAGGCGGCGGCGATGCCGATGCTGCCGAACATGCCTCCCCGGTTCTGTACCGAGGAGCCGCCTGTGGAGAACAGAAGGGTGCCGGTGCCGCGCTCCAGCATGCTCGGGAGTACCTGGCTCACGGCGGCGACGGCGCCGTAGAGGTAGTGGTCGATCTGCGGCTGGAGGTCCTCGGCGGTCGCGTCGGCGGCAGCGACACCGGCGAGGCCCCGGTCGGCGGGCGAGTACTCCAGCACGTCGACGGGACCGAAGCGGTCGGCCGCGGCGGCCAGTGCGGAGCGCACGGTGTCCGGCCTCATCACGTCGGCGACGAAGGCGGCGGCCTCGACTCCGTCCGCCACGAGCTGCGCGGCCAGGGCCTCGACCTTCTCCTTGGTCCGGGAGACGAGGGCGACATGAAAGCCCTCGGATGCGAAACGGCGGGCGATGGACAGCCCCATGCCGGGGCCTGCTCCGATGATGGCGATGACGGGCATGCGATGAGCTCCTGTTCGAGTGGCGAGGCTGTGTGGAGACAGGGGTGTTGGGTTCGCTGCGCCAGCTGTCGGCGAGGGTGCCGGTGTCGACCGTGTCGTAGCCGAGGGTGTCCAGCAGTTCGGCCACCTCGGTCTTCGCGGTCGGGTCGTCGCCGGCGACGGGCAGGGCGCTGGAGGTCAGCGCGTCGGAGTCCAGCTCCGCGATGCGGCCGTCGCGGTCGGGGTAGTGGTTCGTCGTGTCGATCACGGTCTTGCCCGCAAGGGCGGCGACGGGCAGCTTGTCGCAGGCGACCAGCGGTACGGCGACCACGACCAGGTCACCGGCGTCGGCGGCGAGGCGGGCCAATGTGCCGCCGATCATGCCGGCGCCGATGATTCCGAGAGTTTTCGTCACAGGGTCACTGTCAGAGGGCCTTGAGCTGGTCCTTGTGCTCGGTCGCCCACTGCTCGAAGGTCTCGACCTCGGGGTTCAGGACGCGCACCACATCCAGGTCGCGGGCGCCGACGTACTCGGCGTTGAACGACCGCCAGTACTGGAGCATGTTGGCGAGGTTGTCGGCCGCGGAAGCGGGCAGGTCGAGGGCGTGCAGCTCGTCGATGGTGTACGGCTCGTAGCGAACCTCCTGCCCCAGGACCCGGGCCAGGGTGTCAGCCATGCCCGCACCGGTGAGGTGCTCGTTGGCGACACCGACGGTGCGGCCGATGAACTCGGGGTGGGTGAAGATGCCGAACGCGGAGCGGCCGATGTTCTTCACCGACAGGCTGGGCAGCAGGGCGTCACCGACGGCGATGGTCACCACGAGCGCACCGTCCTCGGCACGGCGCAGGAACATGGGGCCGAGCAGGTTCTCCCAGTAGAAGCAGGTGAGCATGAAGGTGGTGGGGACGCCCAGCTCACGGAAGTAGCCGTCCGCCTCACCCTTGGAGTCGAAGTGCGGGAGGTAACGGCCACCGTCGAGCTTGACGAAGCGCGGGTCGCCGTCGGCGATCACCTCGCGGGTGTCCTCCAGGGTCGACCAGATCACGTGCCGCACGCCGGCCTTCTTGACGGCGTCCGCCATGGTCTTGGCCTGCGCGGTCTCGCGGGCGGCGTCGCCGTGGTCGTAGAAGTCGGTCACCAGGAACGCGCCGTGGGCACCGGCGAACGCCGCCTCCAGGCAGGCCGGGTCGTCGGCGTCGGCGCGAACCACCTCGACGCCGCGCGACGCGAGGGCCTTCGCCTTCTCGGAGTCGGGGTCACGGGTCAGAGCGCGGACCGTCAGGCCGCTCTCGGGGTGCTCCAGGATGGCCTCGACGAGGCTGCCGCCCTGCGCGCCCGTCGCGCCGACGACCGCGATGACCTTGTTCTCGGACATGTGACATTCCTTGGGGGGTGGGGTGATCAACTCGCCCTTGTCGAAGGCGAGATGAGGAGTGCAGGGAGTGCAGGGAGTGCAGGGGTGTCGACGCCGGGCTAGTAGGAGAAACGGCCGCCCACCGCGCTCCGGACGGCGCTGCCGGTCAGTTCCTTCACCCGGTGTGCGGGCAGCGGGGCTCCGGACGTCTCACCGACCCAGCGCATGACCTCTTCCTGACCGGTGCCCAGCGGGGGCGAACCCGGGAAGTACGGAAACACGTAGACCGGGGTGTTGGGTTCGCTGCGCCAGCTCTCGGCGAGGGTGCCGATGTCCACCGCGTCGAAGCCGAGAGTGTCCAGCAACTCGGTCACCTCGGCCTTGGCCTCCGGGTGGTCACCGGCGATGGGCAGCGCACTGCGATCGGGTGCACCGGAGGGGCGGGCCAGGGTGAGCAGGCAGCGGAAGGCGATGTTGTTGCCCGCCTTGACCACACGGGAGTCGGCCAGATACCGCTGCACCAGGGCGCTGGAGGTCAGTTCAGCGGAGTCCAGCTCGCCGATCCGGCCGTCGCGCTCGGGGTAGTAGTTCATCGTGTCGACCACGGTCTTTCCCGCCAGGGCGGCGGTGGGAAGCGTGTCGTAGGCGACCAGCGGGATGGCGACCACGACCAGGTCACCGGCCTCGGCGGCCTCGGACGGAGTGGCCGCGCGGGCACGGGGGCCGAGTTCGGCGACCAGGCCGGTGAGGGTCTCGGGGCCCCGGGAGTTGCTCAGGACCACATTCAGGCCGGCGTCCACGGCATGGCGGGCCACAATGCCGCCGATCGCGCCGGAGCCGATGATTCCGAGGGTTTTCGTCACGTGTCGGATCTCCTGTAAGTCGACAGAACTGGGTCGCGGGCCGCCCGGGCGGAGCCGCGGAAGAGAGGGCACGGCAGGCCCGGGGTCAATCACGCAGGCGCGGTTTCGAGGGGACCCCGTCCCGCCGCGGCAAACATCCAAGTCGAGGGGTCCCTCATGTTGCCCACCGTACCAGAAAACATGAGGGCTGCCTCATGTTGGGTAGTATCTTGGGCATGTCCACTCATCGAGCACCCGCCGAAGCCGCGACAGGCCGTCCCCTGCGGCGTGACGCGCAGCGCAACCGGGACGCCCTGCTCTCGGCGGCTCGCGCGTGCCTGGCCGAGCAGGGCATGGAAGCCTCATTGGAGCAGGTGGCCAAGCGGGCGGGCCTGGCCATCGGCACGCTGTACCGGCATTTCCCCACGCGCCTCCACCTCGTGCAGACGGTGTTCGCCGACAAGATCGAGGCCTGGCAGGAGGCTGCCGAGAAGGCCGTGGCCATGGACGACGCGTGGGACGGCCTGTGCCTCTTCCTCGAGACGATGTGTGAACTCCAGGTCGGGGACAAGGGGTTCCAGGACCTGGCCGCCATCCGACTGCCGGAGACCGCGTGTCTCGCGGGCGCGCAGTCACGCATCTATGAACTCGCCGTCCGTATCGTGGAGCGCGCACAGGAGCAGGGAACTCTTCGTCCCGACGTCACACCCGAAGATCTCACCTTCGTGATCTGGGCCAACGGGAGCGTCACGGAAGCCACTGAGCACGTCGTGCCGGGGACTTGGCGCCGCTTCCTGCACCTGCTGCTCGACGGATTCCGCGCCGACCGGGCGCATTCACTTCCCCAACCACCGTTGAGCAAGGCCGAGTTGTACCGCGCAATGCTCCGCATCGACGGGAAACGCGACTGCACTGACAACGGCTGACACAGTGAGCCGAGTTGGCGGTGGGTGATGAGGCAGCAGGCGAGTTTGAGGAATGCTTCGTGCATGTCGGCCCGCCGTTCCCACCGGATCCGCAGACGGCGGAAGGCGTGCAGCCACGCGAAACTCCGCTCGACGACCACCGGTAGGTGCCCAGTCCTGTGCCGTGCAGGGTGCCGCGTCGGGCGATTGCGGGCACGATGCCGCGGGCGCGGACCTGGTCGCGGTAGATGTCGTGGTCGTAGCCTCGGTCGGCGACCAGCGAATCCGGCTTGCGGCGGGGACGGCCGACCCGGCCGCGGACCGGCGGGATCGCGTCGAGCAGTGGCAGGAGTTTGCCCGGCCCCGGTCGACCGGCGAGGGGCCCGTGTGGCTCCCCCTTTTAGCGCCCTGACGTGGGAGGAATCGACCACGCACCGGGACCGGTCCAGCCGCGATGCCGCGTTCAACTCGGCCAGCAGGACCTCGTGCAGCCGCTGCCGGACGCCTGCCTCGTTCCAGTCCCGCAACCGGCGCCGGCACGTCATGCCCGAGCCGAAGCCCAACTTCTGGGGCAGGTACTCCCACTGGATCCCGGTCTGCAGCACGTACAAGATCCCGCACAGGACTTCCCGGTCCGGCAATGCCTTGCGGCCGGGATACCGGAACCTGCGCTCACGCTGCGGCAGCAGCGGCTCCAGGCGGTCCCGCAACTCATCCGACACGATCCACGGCGACGTCCCCGCACCAGACCGAACGCTCAACTCCCGCACCAGTCACGGCAACAGCTGTTGGGAGCGGCCTGCCTCGTCCACCTGGGAGTGCGAGCCGTGCTGGCCGCGCGACGGGCCACCGGGCCAGAGACGGCCGAGGTGGCCGAGGTGGCCGAGGCCACCGATGGCCTGGGAGACAGCGCTCCCCCGCGGGCTTCGGCCGACCACGGCCCGGTCCACGGCGGCGGCTCGGCAGCGCGGCAGATCTTCTTCCTCGGCACCCTGGACATCGTCAGCGGTGTCGCCTACTGGTACGTCGCCGTCACCGCGCGACTACGGCGGCCTACCAGCGATACCAGCGGCCTCGCTTCCCACTCGGTCCGGCAGAGCGCGCGAAGAAGCCGACCAGCCAGAGGATCAGCACGATCACGGCGATCCACCACAGGGCCTTGAGGGCGAACCCGGCGCCGAAGAGGATCAGGGCGAGCAACAGAACGAGCAGCAGGGGAACCATGGTTATCAACCTCCGTCCCGCCGTGTGCCCCGACCTGATCTCCACACACCCCGCAAGATCTGTCTGTTTCGTATCCGCCGCCCGGGGCATCCGATGGACTGCGGACGAGGAGGCGGCGGGATACCTGGGGAGGTCGAACGCCGCCTCCTCGACTTGGTCGGGGCCGGGCCACCGTCAACACGATCTTGCCTTGGATGTGGCCCTGCGCGGCTCGCGTGTGTGCCCCGGCCGCTTCGGACAGCGGGTAGGTGCTGTCCACCCCGACCTGGAGCTTGCCCTCGTCGAACAGGCGCCCGATCTCGGCGAGCTGGCGGCCGTCGGAACGCACCTGAATGTTCGAGACGGTGATGCCCAGACGCGCCATAAGCATTGAGTTTCTCGCCGGCCAGATGTGCCGTCCAGGCATCGGTGTACGATGTCACGCTCACCGCGGCCCAGTTGCTCGCGAACTCCGCGAACGCCTCGTGCAGCCACAGGTCGTCCCACCAGCGCATCGTGACGATATTGCCGAACCACATGTGCGCCAGCTCGTGCAACAGGTACCGCGCGAAGACGTCCCACTCCGCCCTGGTCGGAGTGGTCCTGCGCAGGAACCAGTCCATCCAGGTGACGCAGCCGAAGTTCTCCATCGCGCCAGGGAACTCGGGCGTGAAGACCTGGTCGTACTTGTGCTGCGGAAACGGCATCCCGAACTTGCCGGCGAAGAACTCGAGCCCCTGGGTGGTCAGGGTGAACAGCTCGTCAGCGGAACGGTCCAGGAGCGAAGCCAGCGACTGCCGAGTGAAAAGCCCGAGATCATGACCAGCGCGGCGCGGCCCCGCACCTCGGGCCGGCTCGCCGGCGGTCTGAACCTGGAGCACGCGGGCGTAGGCTCTCGGGGATGCGGATAGGGGAGCTGTCCAAGCGCACGGGCGTGAGTCCGCGCTCCTTGCGGTACTACGAAGAGCAAGGCCTGCTGACCAGCTCACGCTCAGACGCGGGGCAACGTCACTACGCGGATACCGCGGTCCAGCGCGTGTCGCTCATCCGGCAGCTGTTCGACGCGGGTATGTCCAGCCGGGTGATCATGACCGTGCTGCCGTGTGTGGACATCCCGGGTGACCTGGACGTCGCCGAGGAGACGTTCACGGCGATGATGCGCGAGCGCGACCGGATCGACGCCGACATCGCGCACCTGATCGCGACCCGGGATGCGCTCGACGTGCTGATCAGGGCCAACGGACGGCACCGGGCGGAGCTGTCCAGGTCGTCGGAGCCGGCGGCACGGTCGGGCGGCGGCTCCGACGAGCTGATGGTGTGACCTGCGCCTCAGTCGGTTGCCCCTGACATCGATGTGAGAGGGGAGGATGGCACAGAGCCCGGAATGACCGGGCCGGTCACTCGGGAGGCGGCAGAAGATGGGGCAGGCATGGGGTTTCGGCAGGTATGGCGGGCCCGAGGTGCAGGAGTTCTTCGATCGTCCCGATCCCGTCCCCGGCCCCGGCGAGGTGCTGATCCGGGTCGAAGTCGCCGGCGTGAATCCCCTCGACCACATGCTGCGCTCGGGCCTGGTCCCCGGGCTCGACGGCGGGCGCCCGTTTCCCCTCGTGCTGGGCATGGAGGCAGCGGGAACCGTTCTCGCCAGGGGCGAGGACGTCGACGGGCTTGAGGTGGGTGACGCGGTCTTCGGCTTCGCACTCACTGGTGGCGGCACCTACGCCGAGACGACGGTGCTGTCCGCGCCGAACACCGCGCGCATCCCGGAGGGTCTGTCCGCGACCGTGGCGGCGACACTGCCCGTGACCGGGACGACCGCGGTGGACGTGCTCGACCAGCTCGGCCTCCCGGCCGGTGCGACGGTTTTGGTCAACGGGGTCGGGGGCGGGGTCGGCCTCGCCGTCGCCCGGCTGGCCATCGGGCGCGAGCTGCGGGTGACCGGCACCGGCAGTACGGCGAAGCGCGAGCAGGCCGAGGCCATCGGGGTGCGGTTCATCGACTACACCGCCGGGGACGTCGTCGCCGCGGCACGCGAGCTGGTTCCGGAGGGCTTCGACGGGATCGTCGACCTGGTCGGGGGCGCCTCGCTGCGGGCGGTCGCTCCGCTGGCCCGGGATCCCCGCAACGTCATCGCCGTGGGTGACATGTCCGTGCCCGATCTCGGTGGGCGTTTCGTCGAGCGGCGCCTCGACCGGGAGAACCTGGAGCGGTCAGCCCGGCTGGCCCTCGACGGAGTCCTCGCACCCGTGATCACCGCGGTCCATCCGCTCTCCGACGCCCCGGCCGCCCTCGCCACCGTCGAGGAGGGTCACGCCGCGGGCAAGGTCGTCATCAAGGTGGCATGAGAAGTGCCCGGCCGCCCGGCGCCAACTGACCAGCCTCGCTGGTCAGTTGGCGCATGGGGCGACGGCAGCACGAAGAACCCGGTTCGTGGCCGCAGCGGTCGTACACCCGCGATCCCCGACGCGCCGGGTCCTGGAGGCCGTTGGTGAGCCCTTCGATCCGTCGCTGCCGCGGCAGGTGATCGAGAGCGTGCCTCTTCCTGCCGTGGTCACCCCGCACCTCGCGCCGCGGGCTCCAGCCGGTGGGGATCGTCGTTCCTCGTTCCTGCTCGACGCCTTCGGCCACGCCTCCGACCGGCGCACCCGTATGGAGGGCCTGAACTACGTGCGCGCCGACACCATCGCCGCGGCGAATCCCGCGCCCATCACCGCCCGGTCCCGCATCGAGCCGGGCCGGCGCGTTCGACCGGCATCGGCCCGTCCGTGGCGATCACCGCTTCACCAGGTTCAGGATCAGCGTGGCGATGTCCTCCGGAGCCTCCTCGGCCATGAAGTGGCCCGCCTGGGTGGTGACATGCTGAAGGTCGTCGGCCCACGGCCGCCAGATCGCGGTGGCGTCGAACCCCAACTGCCGACCCCAGTCCTGCTGGACGACGGTCACCGGCATGGTGAGCCTGTTGCCCGCGTCGAGGTCGGCCTGGTCGTGTTCGATGTCGACCGTCGCGGTCGCGCGATAGTCCGCGACGATCGAGGGAACAGCGTCCCGGCAGGCACGAAGGTACTCCGCGCGTACGTCCTTCGGGATCGCGTCGGGGCTCGTGGACCAGATATCGAGGAAGTGGCCGAAGAACGCGTCGGCGCTGCCGGCGATCATCTGCTCGGGCAGACCGGACGGCTGGGCCATCAGATACAGATGGAAGGCCACCGCCGCCCCGACCCCGTGGAGGACGTTCCAGGTGTCCAGGGTGGGAACGATGTCCAGGAGTCCCAGGTGGCTGATCCGATTCGGGTGATCCAGGCCGGCCCGGAAAGCGACATGCGCGCCGCGGTCGTGCCCGACCAGCGCGAACCGCTCGCATCCGAGTGCGTCGGCCAGGCCGACGATGTCCGCGGCCATCGTCCGCTTCGAGTAGGTGTCCTCGGCGACCGCTTCCGGCTTGCCGCTGGCGCCGTAGCCGCGAAGATCCGGGCAGACGACGGTGTGGCGCTCGGCCAGGACGGGAGCGACATGCCGCCACATCAGGTGGGTCTGGGGAAAGCCGTGGAGCAGCACGAGGGCCGGTCCCGCTCCACCGACCGCCGCGTTCAGTTCAACGCCGTCGGCCACACCGATCGACCTGGTCTCGAACCCCGGAATGATGATGTCCATCGTGATCGTCTCCTTCTCCCCTGCTCGTGAGCTGCTGTCGCCACACGTGAACGCATGAACGAGAGGAGGATCGGGGAGCCGGGTCAGCAGTGGATCAGCGGCGGCTGCCCGAAGCCGTCGACAATGAGGAGATGGAGATCCGCGTCAAGGTGCTCGGACCGGTCGAGGTCACGGACACCGAGGGCCGCCCTGTGGCGGTTGGCAGCCGGCGCCGCCGCGAACTGCTGGGACGGCTGGTCGCCGCCGGCGGCCGGGCCCTCCCGCTTCAGGTGCTCGTCGACGATCTCTGGGAGGACCCCCCGCCCACAGCGGCCGGGACGGTCCGCACCTTTGTCGCCGAGCTGCGCCGCGCCCTTGAACCTGATCGGCTTCCGCGAACCCGGTCGCACGCCATCGAGACGGTCGGTACCGGATACGCCCTGCGGGTTCCACGGGCACACGTCGACGCCCACCGCTTCGAGGACACCCTTCGAGCCATGCGCGACCGACCCAGCGGCCAGGTTGCCGGTGTGCTGAGCGAAGCCCTCTCGTGGTGGCGGGGTGAACCGTACGCGGACCTCGACGCCTCGCCCTGGCTGATGGCGGAGCGCGCCCGGATGACAGAACTTCATCGTCAAGCCGTCGAGCTGCGTGCCCGGGCGGTGCTCGACCTCGGACGTGGCGCGTCTCTCGTCACGGAGCTGGAGGCGCTGGCAACGGCACACCCATGGCGGGAGCATGCCTGGGCCCTGCTGTCCCACGCTCTCTACCAAGATGGCCGCCAGGTCGACGCGCTGGCCTCGCTGCGCGACGCGCGAGGCAGGCTGCTGGATCAGTTCGGGCTGGAATCGGTGCACCGTCTCGACCATCTCGAACGTGACATCCTCCGGCGCGCTCCGCATCTCACGCCCGCGCCCCGGGACGAGGACCGGCTACGCCTGCTCACGCGCACGGAAGCGACGGGGACCTACACCCGGCTGCGCTCGATGAGCACCGTCGCGAAGGCCGCCGCAGTCACGGGCGGCACCAACCTGGTCCTTGCCCAAGAGCAACGCGCCGCGGCAGCCGCGGAAGCGGAACGGACTGGGGACCCCGCCCTCACCGCCCGCGTGATCGCGGCCTACGACGTCCCCACCGTCTGGACGCGCCCCGACGACCCCGAACAGTCCGAGGCCCTCGTCGCGACCACCCGACGCACACTGCAGCGCCTTGGACCAGGGGCTCCACCCGCGCTTCGCGCACGTCTGCTCGCCACCATCGGGCTTGAGCATCGTGGGACCCGCGACCGCTGGGCCGCCGAGGCGGCGGCCGAAGCCGAACAAATCGCCCGCGACCTGCACGACCCCAACGTGCTGGTCCTCGCGCTCAACGCCACATTCGTGCAGTCCTTCCAGCACCCCGGGCGCACCAGCGAACGCGATGTGATCGCCGACGAGCTCATCGGCCTCTCCACGCGACACGATCTCCCGATGTTCGAGATCCTCGGCCATCTGATCAAGATCCAGGTCTACGCGGCTCGTGGCGACACCGAGACCGCTCAGCGGCACGTCGTGGCGGCCGAACAACTCGCCACCGTCCACGAGGCGCCGCTCGTGCGCATGCTCACCGCCGCTTTCCGGGCCATGCAGTTGGCAGAACGATCGACCGACGTCGCCGAGGTCGCTCACGCCTACCGCACCGTAGCCACCGACCTCGCCGGCGCCGGCATGCCGGGCGTGGAAGCCGGCATCTTCCCGCTCGCGCTCCTCTCACTCCGTATACGCCATCAGCGTCCCGCGCCAACCGACCCCGACCTCGACTGGGGCCCCTACCGTCCCTGGGCCCAGCCGCTCCTCCACCTTGCCGACGGCGACCTCGAAGCGGCCCGCCGCGCGGCCGCCGCCCTGCCCACACCCCCGGCCGACCACCTGAACGACTCGCTCTGGGCCGTCAACGCACACACGGCGATCCTGCTCCGCAACGCGTCACTGGCCGCACAAGCGCGCGACGCCCTCTCGCCCCTGCGCGGCGAGATCGCGGGCGGAACGACCGCCGTGATCACCTTCGGCGCCGTCGACGACATCCTGGCCACCCTCGATCAGTACCTTGAGCGGCGATGACTCCCACCCTCTGATGCGGCAGGGCCGCAGCGGCAGTCTCGTTGCGCGGTTCCCGGACGGGCGGCCGGCTCGTCGAAGGGAGCGGTTCATCGGGCGAGGGGCGCCGACTCCCCGGAGCCCTCGGCGCGGCTCCGGATCCCGTTGCGGAAGTCGATCGGGGAGCGGCCTGTGCGTTGGATGAAGTACTTGCTGAACTGGGAGGGCGTGACGAAGCCGAGGCGGTCCGAGATCTGGGCGGCGGTCTCGTCGCCGTGTGCCAGCAGGCGCTTGGCTTCCAGAACGACCCGGCGGTCGATGAACTCCTTCGCGCCGAGCCCGGCGCCCGCCAGGGTCGCCCGGGCGAGGGTGCGTCCCGAATAGCCGAGCATGCGGGCGTAGTCCTCCACCCGTCGGGTGGCGGTGAAGTGCTGTTCGACCGCCGCACGGAACCGCAGGTAGGTCTCGTCCGGTTCCGGAGCGGGGCTGTCGGCCGGGACGGTGAGATGGGCCAGCCGCAGCAGGAGAACGGCGAGGAGGTGGCGCAGGGCCGCCCTGTGCATCTCGAGAGGCAGGTGACCGAGCGCCTGGAACTCGCGGCGCAGGTGCTCCGCCGCCATGGTCACCGCCTCGGCGTCGGCGGCGACGGGAGTGGTGACGACCGGTGCGTGCGGATCGTCCACCCGGGCGGCCGTAGCCGTGGCCGGGTCCAGCTCGTCCTGCTGGAAGAGGATCAGAGTGCCCTCGGCGCCGGCGAGGTCGCCCCACTGCTGCACCTGCCCCGGGCGCACCCACAGCCAGGAGCCCGGCCGCAGGGCGTAGGCGTCGAAGTCGACCACGTGCCGGAGGTCGCCCGCGGTGAGCGTGAGCAGGTGATGGAAGTCCGGGCGCTGGGGCCGGGCGAGGGCCTGCTCGGAGACGCGTCGGCGTAGCTCGGCCAGCGACAGCACCTCAAGACCGGCGGGCGTGCCCGCGGGCGCGGCGAACAGGATCTCCGGGATGTCGCGCGCGGCATCGTGTCGCTTCTTGGCCACCACCAGCCGAAAGTTTATCCGACTTCCTCCGTGTCGCTTTTTGACTGTCGAACGTCCCGGTTTCCCCCGGTCGAACCCGTGCCGTCCGCATAGTTTGATCACATCCCCGCTGAACCACCGGCCCGTCACGGCCGGCTCTCCGAGCAAGGAAGACCGTCATGAGCAACGCGAAGAACACCGTCCTCCAGGCCGCCGCCGAACTGTTCGGCGACAAGGACCCCTCCGCCGTGGACCGCTGGGTGGCCGCGGACTACAGGCAGCACAGCACGCTCGCCCCCGACGGGCCCGAGGCCCTGCGGGAGCTCGTCGCCGGCCTGGGTGAGGGCTTCCGCTACGACGGCGCCCGCGTCATCGCGGACGGTGACCTGGTCGCCCTGCACGGCACCTACTACGGGTTCGGTCCGGACCCGCTCGTCGGGTTCGACATCTTCCGCGTCGACGCCGACGGCAAGCTGGCCGAGCACTGGGACGCCCTGACCCCGCTGGTCGAGGACACCCTGTCCGGCCGTACCCAGACCGACGGCCCCGCCGCGGTCACCGAGACCGACAGGACCGACGCCAACCGTGCCCTGGTGGCCGAGTTCGCCGAGAAGGTCCTCGTCGGCGCCGACTACTCGGTGCTGACCGACTACATCTCCACCGAGACCTACCACCAGCACAACACCGACGCCGCCGACGGCCTCGACGGCTTCGGCGCGGCCGCGGCCAAGTGGGCCGAGCAGGGCAAGAACCTCGTCTACAAGAAGGTCCACCAGGTCATCGCCGAGGGCGAGTTCGTCCTGACCCAGTCCGAGGGCGAGTTCGGCGTGCCCGTCGCCTACTACGACCTCTTCCGTGTCGCGGACGGCAGGATCGTCGAGCACTGGGACGTCATCGCCCCCGCCCCGGCCGAACTCCCGCACGGCAACGGCCTGTTCTGAGTCCCGCCTCGACAACGGCGTCATCCTGCTCGGCTGGACGGCGCCCCCGGCAGCGCCCCGCCGGCCGGCTCAGCCCCGCACCACCCGCAGGGTCCGTACGGACGGGTCGGCCGCGTCCGGGATCAGGAGGCCGTGTTCGACGCCGCTGCGCAGGGGCTGATCATCTCCGCCGCGATCCGACCCGCCGCCCGCTGAGTTCCAGGGCGGCGGGTTCGGGCAGGTGGACCGGGGGCCGTGGCGCTTCTGCTGGAGTACGACGCCCTGCCTGGGCTCGGGCACACCTGCGGACCCGGCGTGTCCGACCGGGTACGGGCGCCGCTGACCGCGCGGGAGCAGTACCGGGTCGTCTTCCGGGGCAGGGCCGCCCACCCCACGGGCGACCCCACCGAAGGCATCGACGCCCGCGCGGCGCTGATCGAGCTGTTCCACGTCCTGTCGGCGCTCGGCCGGCGACTGCCGCAGGGATCGCACATCCAGGGGATCGTCACGCACGGCGGCACCGCGACCAACCTCGTTCCCGATCTCGCCGAGGGCCGCTTCGGACTGCGGGCGGTGACCACAGCCGCGCTGGACGAGTTGGCGGCGCGACTGCGCACGTCGACGGAGGGCGTCGCCGTGGCCACCGGCACCTCCTTCGAGGTGGAGCGGGCGAGCGTCCGCTACGAACACTTCCGGGACAGCCGGGTGCTGTCCGACCGTTTCGCCGGCCATCACCTCGGACATCGGCAACGTCAGCGGCCGGGTGCCCGCCATCCACCCCTTCGTCGCGATCGTGGACTCCGGCGGCAGCGACCACACCCCCGAGTTCGCCACGGCCGCGTCCTCCGAAACCGCCCGTCGCGTCCTCACGGCCGTGGTGGAGGCACTGTCCTGCACGGCCTTGGACGTCCTGCGGGACCCGGACCTGCGTGCCCGAGCCTGGAGTCGGATTGACCCAGGATTTCCGGCCTTCAATGCACCATTCTCCGGGTCTTTCCGGGGCCTAGATTCAGTGGTGTCGCCGGGTACACCGGTCGGCGGAACCACTGAGACCCAGGAGTGACCATGACGTTCACCGGTGCTGCGAAGCCCGTCCTCGTCCGCGCCGACGAGGCCGAGACACTGCGGGACGGAGCGACCAGTCTGATCACGCTGCTGGCCGACGCGAACGCCACCGGTGGTGCGTTGACCGCCAACCGCGCGACGCTGCACAAGGGTTCACCCGGTGCTCCCGCGCATTTCCACACCCGCGCCACCGAGATGTTCCATGTGCTCGGCGGGTCCATGCGGATCCTGCTCGGTGAGGAGGTACTCACCCTCGGTCCGGGTGACTTCCTGACCGTCCCGCCGACCGTGCCCCATGCCTTCGCGCCGGCCCCGGACAGCGAGGCCGAGATGCTCGTCGTCTTCACCCCGGGCATGGACCGGTTCGACTACTACCGGCTGCTGGAGCGGGTGCACCTGGGCGCGGCCTCGGTCCAGGACATCCGCGACAGCGCCGAGCGGTTCGACAACCACTACTGCGAGAGCCCCGTCTGGCAGCAGGAACTCGCCCGGCGCTGAACCCGCGTCCGTACCCGGGAACCGGCCGTGACAGAGAGAGTCAGAGAGAGTCAGAGACAGGGAGATGCCGTCGGTGCGGGCGGCAGGATCCGGCAGAGCGCGTCGAGGGCGGCGGCGTATCCGTGGTCGGGCGGGGACGCGTAGCCGACGACCAGCCCGTCGAACAGCGCGGTCCCGGTGGCGGGATGGCGGAAGGCGTCGAGTGCGTCGAGTGCGAGGCCGACCCGGGTGGCGGCGTCCACGGTGGCGGTCGCGGTGCCCGGGGGCAGACGCAGCAGCGCGTGCAGACCGGCGGCGATCCCGGTGACCTCGATGTGCGGCGTGTGCTCGGCGAGCGCGGTGACCAGGCGGTTGCGGCGGTCGCGGTAGCACTGGCGGGTCCGGCGGATGTGCCGGTCGTAGGCGCCGCAGGTGATCAGGTCCGCGAAGGTGAGCTGGTCCACCACACCGGTCCAGCGCTCGCGCAGGCCCTTGACGGCGAGGACGGGAGCGACCAGTCGCTCCGGCAGGACCATCCAGCCCAGCCGCAGCGCGGGCGACACGCTCTTGCTCGCCGACCCGACGTACACCACGTGGTCGGGGTCCAGCGCCTGGAGCGCGCCGACCGGTTCGCGGTCGTACCGGAACTCCCCGTCGTAGTCGTCCTCGATCACCACACCGTCCCGGGCTCGCGCCCAGTCCACCGCCGCGTTGCGCCGCGCCGGAGCCAGGGGGCCGCCGACGGGGAACTGGTGGGCCGGGGTGAGCAGCACCGAGCGCACACCGCGCCGCCCGTGCAGTTCGTCCGTTCTCGTGCCCAGGTCGTCCAGGCCGAGCGGCACCGTCCGTACGCCGTCGGCCGCCAGCAGGTCGCGGTGGAACGCCAGGCCGTACGCCTCGACGGCAGCCGTTCCGCGCAGGACACCGCCGCCGAACAGCAGCCGCAGCGCGTCGGAGAATCCCGAGCAGATCACGATGTGTTGGGGGACGGTCCGTACGCCCCGTACCCGGGCCAGGTAGTCCGCGAGCGCGGTGCGCAGCTCGATGCGGCCCTGCGGGTCGCCCGGTCCGAAGGCGTCGTGCGGCGCCGCGGTGAGCGCCCGGCGGGTCGAGGCCGACCACGCGTTCCTCGGGAACGACGAGGCGTTCGGCCGTCCCTGCCGCAGATCGTGCGCGGGCGTGACGGACCTCGCGGACGGCTGCTTCGGCGGGGGCACCGCCCTGGCGGGTGCGGCGCTTTCCGCGACCCGGGTTCCCGAGCCCTGGCGGGCGGTGAGCCAGCCCTCGGCGACCAGTTCCGCGTAGGCGTCGGCGGCCGTGTTCCGTGCGATGCCGAGGTCGGCGGCGAGCGAACGGTAGGACGGCAGGCGGGCCCCCGCGGCCAGCCGGCCTTCCTGGATCGCCTCACGCAGGGCGCGGGCGAGGGCGGCCCGGCGCGAGCCCGTCCCGGTTAGTTCGAGGTACAGGTCGGCGCCGATCCGCTCGGCCGAATTGACCCAGGATTCCGACACTTGACTGCACCTCTCGGGGGGTCTGTGGGTCTCCTAGATTAGTGATCTAGTGATCATCACGGACACCACCACCTCCTCCAACCCCACCACCACGGGAGAGTACTTCGCATGCTCGACGCCTCCACCCGGATCAGACTGGCGCGCCCGTCCCGGGACCTCGCCGCCGCCGAACGTTTCTACGCCGAAGGGCTCGGGCTCGATGTCCTGTGGCGGACCACGGAACGCGTCCCCGGCGAGCACGACCTGCTCATGGTCGGCCCGCCCGACGGGACATGGCACTTCGAGATCACCCACGACCCGGAGAACCCGTTGGAGCCCACCCCCACCGTGGACGACCTCTTCGTCGTCTACCTCGGCGCCCCCGTCACCGAGGAGCAGATCGAACGTCTCCTGGCCGCGGGGGGAACCAGGGTCGCCGCACACAATCCGTACTGGGATCAGCACGGAGTGACGATCGCGGACCCGGACGGCTACCGCCTCGTCCTGTGCACACGCTCCTGGAACGCGTAGCCCACGGCCCGCCCTTGCCTGAGACTTGGGGGCCGTCACTTGTTCGCCGCGAGGTCCTTGAGCGCGATGTTGAGTTGGAGGACGTTCACGCGGGGCTCGCCGATGAAGCCGAGGGTGCGGCCCTCGGTGTGGTCGTCGACGAGCTTCTGGACCCGGGCGACGGTCAGTCCGTTCCTCTCCGCGACCCGGTGGACCTGGAGGTCGGCGTAGGCCGGGGAGATGTCCGGGTCCAGGCCGGAGCCGGAGGAGGTGACGGCGTCGGCGGGGACCTGGGAGGGCTTGACCTTGTAGTCGGCGGTGGAGTTGTCCTTGACGACGCGGGCCTTGGCCTCCTTCACCCATGTGATGAGGTCGGCGCTGTCACCGGAGCGGTTGGTGGCGCCGGACAGGAGGAGCTTGTACTGGGTGTTGACCGTGTTCTCCCCCAGTCCGTTGGCCGGACGGGGCTGGAAGTAGTCCAGGCTGTAGCCCTGTTGACCGATCAGCGAGGAGCCGACGACCTTGCCGTCCGCCGTGATCTCGGAGCCGTTCGCCTGGTTGTGGAAGAGGGCCTGCGCCACGCCGGTGACGGCCAGCGGATAGAGCACACCCGTGAGCACGGTCAGCACGAGCAGTGCCCGCAGGCCCGCCCCCAGCAACCGGCCGGTGTTCGCGACGGAGTTGTTCATGGTCCTTCACCCGATCCCGGGGATCAGAGAGATGAGTACGTCGATGAGCTTGATGCCGACGAACGGCGCGACCAGGCCGCCCAGTCCGTAGACCGTGAGGTTCCGCCGCAGCATGCGATCCGCGCCGACCGGCCGGTAGCGGACGCCCTTCAGGGACAGCGGCACCAGCGCGATGATGATCAGCGCGTTGAAGACGACCGCGGAGAGGATCGCGGAGTCGGGTGAGGACAGGCCCATGATGTTGAGCTTGTCCAGGCCCGGGTAGACGGCCGCGAACAGCGCCGGGATGATCGCGAAGTACTTGGCGACGTCGTTGGCGATGGAGAACGTCGTCAACGCGCCCCTGGTGATGAGGAGTTGCTTGCCGATCTCGACGATCTCGATGAGCTTGGTGGGGTCGGAGTCGAGGTCCACCATGTTCCCGGCCTCCTTGGCGGCCGAGGTCCCGGTGTTCATGGCCACGCCCACGTCCGCCTGGGCGAGGGCCGGCGCGTCGTTGGTGCCGTCACCGGTCATCGCGACCAGCTTGCCGCCCGCCTGCTCCCGCTTGATGAGGGCCATCTTGTCCTCGGGGGTCGCCTCGGCGAGGAAGTCGTCGACGCCCGCCTCCTCCGCGATCGCCCGGGCGGTCAGCGGGTTGTCGCCCGTGATCATGACCGTCTTGATGCCCATGCGCCGCAGTTCCTCGAACCGCTCCCGCATGCCCTCCTTGACGACGTCCTTGAGGTGGACGACACCGAGGATCCGGGCGCCCTCGGCGTCCTCGACGGCGACCAGCAGCGGGGTGCCTCCGGCCTCGGAGACGCGGGTCGCGAGCGTGTCCGCGTCCTCGGCGACCGTGCCGCCCCGCTCGCGCACCCAGGTGATGACCGAACCGGCCGCGCCCTTGCGGACCTTGCGCCCGTCGACGTCCACGCCCGACATCCGGGTCTGCGCGGTGAAGGCGATCCACTCCGCACCGGCCGACTCGCCCTGGCTCCGCCCGCGCAGCCCATACGTCTCCTCGGCCAGGGCGACGATGGAACGGCCCTCGGGGGTCTCGTCGGCCAGCGACGACAGCTGGGCGGCGTCCGCGAGTTCGGCCTCGGTCACCCCGCTCACCGGCACGAACTCCGACGCCTGACGGTTACCGAGGGTGATGGTGCCGGTCTTGTCCAGCAGCAGGGTGGAGACGTCTCCGGCGGCCTCGACCGCACGGCCCGACATCGCCAGGACGTTGCGCTGGACCAGCCGGTCCATGCCCGCGATACCGATCGCGGAGAGCAGCGCGCCGATGGTGGTCGGGATGAGGCAGACCAGGAGGGCGACCAGGACGACCATCGTCAGGTGCGTGCCCGCGTAGTCCGCGAACGGCGGCAGGGTGGCCACCGCCAGCAGGAACACGATCGTCAGCGACGCGAGGAGGATGTTGAGCGCGATCTCGTTCGGCGTCTTCTGCCGGGCCGCGCCCTCCACCAGGCTGATCATCCGGTCGATGAAGGTCTCGCCCGGCTTCGTCGTGATCCTGATGACGATGCGGTCGGACAGCACCTTCGTCCCACCGGTGACGGCACACCGGTCGCCGCCGGACTCCCGGATGACGGGCGCGGACTCGCCGGTGATCGCCGACTCGTCCACCGAGGCGACGCCCTCGACCACGTCACCGTCGCCGGGGATGATGTCGCCCGCCTCGCAGACGACCAGATCACCGATCCTCAACTCGGTGCCCGGGACCCGCTCTTCGGCGTCCCCGGCGATCCGCCGCGCCACGGTGTCCGTCTTGGCCCTGCGCAGGGTGTCGGCCTGCGCCCTGCCCCGGCCCTCGGCGACGGCCTCGGCGAGGTTGGCGAAGACGACGGTCAGCCACAACCAGACGCTGATGGTCCAGCCGAACCAGTCACCCGGGTCCTTGAAGGAGAAGACCGTCGTCAGTATCGAGCCGATCCACACCACGAACATCACGGGCGACTTGACCATCACCCGGGGATCGAGCTTGCGGAAGGCGTCCGGCAGCGACCTGACCAGCTGCTTGGGGTCGAACAGGCCCGCGCCGACGCGTCCTTCGCCGTCGCCGTCGCCGGACCTGTGGCCGGTCGGCCCGTCACGGTGCGGCGCCCGGGCCGGGGTGGCTGTGGACATCGAGTCCTCGTGCTTCTCTGATTGCTTCTCTGGTTGCTTCTCTGTGCGGGTGGTCATGACGCCAGCCCCTCGGCCAGCGGCCCGAGCGCGAGCGCCGGGAAGTACGTCAGACCGGTGATGATCAGGATCGCGCCCACCAACAGACCGGTGAACAGCGGCTTCTCCGTGCGCAGGGTCCCCGCCGTGGCCGGGACCGGCCGCTGCTCGGCGAGCGAACCGGCCAGCGCCAGCACGAACACCATGGGCAGGAAACGGCCGAGCAGCATCGCGATGCCGAGCGTGGTGTTGAACCACCGCGTGTCCGCGTTCAGCCCCGCGAAGGCCGAGCCGTTGTTGTTGGAGGCGGAGGTGTAGGCGTAGAGGATCTCGGAGAATCCGTGCGCCCCGCTGTTGGTCATCGAGTGGGCCGGGGTGGGCAGGGCCATCGCGACGGCGGTGAAGACGAGCACCAGGGCCGGGGTGATGAGGAGGTAGCAGGCGGCGAGCTTGATCTCGCGGGTGCCGATCTTCTTGCCCAGGTACTCGGGGGTGCGGCCGACCATCAGCCCGGCGATGAAGACCGCGATGATGGCCATGATCAGCATGCCGTAGAGACCGGAACCGGTGCCGCCGGGCGCGATCTCGCCCAGCATCATGCCCAGCATGGTGATGCCGCCTCCGAGGCCGGTGAAGGAGGAGTGGAAGGAGTCCACCGCACCCGTCGAGGTGAGCGTGGTCGCCGTCGCGAAGATCGACGAGCCTCCGACGCCGAAGCGGACCTCCTTGCCCTCGTACGCCCCGCCGGCGATGTCGAACGCCGGTCCGTGGTGGGCGAACTCGGTCCACATCATCAGGGCGGTGAAGCCGATCCAGAGGGTGGCCATGGTGGCGAGGATCGCGTAGCCCTGCTTGACCGAGCCGACCATGAGGCCGAAGGTGCGGGTCAGCGCGAAGGGGATGACGAGGATCAGGAAGATCTCGAAGAGGTTCGTGAACGGAGTGGGGTTCTCGAACGGGTGGGCACTGTTGGCGTTGAAGTAGCCGCCGCCATTGGTACCGATCTCCTTGATGGCCTCCTGCGAGGCGACCGCGCCGCCGTTCCACTGCCGGCTGCCGCCCATGAACTGGCCGACCTCGTGGATGCCGGAGAAGTTCTGGACGACACCGCGGGCGACCAGCACGACCGCGGCGACGACGGACAGCGGCAGCAGGATCCGGGTCACCCCGCGCACCAGGTCCGCCCAGAAGTTGCCCAGCTCACCGGTGCGCGAGCGGGCGAAGCCGCGTACGAGGGCCACGGCGACGGCGATACCGACGGCCGCCGAGACGAAGTTCTGCACGGCCAGACCGGCGGTCTGCACGACGTGGCCCATGGCCTGTTCGCCGTAGTACGACTGCCAGTTGGTGTTCGTCACGAAGGACACGGCGGTGTTGAAGGCCTGGTCCGGGTCGATCGACGCGAAGCCGAGCGAGCCGGGCAGCACGCCCTGGAGGCGCTGCAGCAGGTAGAGGAAGAGCACGCCGACGGCCGAGAAGGCGAGGACGCCGCGCAGGTACGCGGTCCAGGCCATCTCGGTGTCGGGGTCGGCACCGATGCCCCTGTAGATCCACCTCTCGACCCGCCAGTGCCTGTCGGAGGAGTAGACCCTGGCCATGTAGGTGCCGAGGGGGTGGTGGGCGAGGGCCAGCGCGCCGATCAGGGCGAGCAGCTGGAGGACGCCGGCGAGTACGGGACCCGTCTCCCCCGCTGCGGCGGCAGCCGATGTCACGGTCAGAACCTCTCGGGGAAGAGCAGGGCGAGGACGAGATAGCCCAGCAGGGCGACGGCCACGATCAGGCCGACGACGTTTTCGGCGGTCACAGCTTCGTCACCCCCTTGGCGACGAGAGCCACCAGCGCGAAACCCGCGAGGGCGACGACGACGAAGGCCATATCGGCCATCGCGAACTCCTAGGAGGGGGTCGGAAGAGGGGCGGACGATTAGAGGAAAGCGCCTCTTGGCCGGATCGGACCGCCCGTTGACGGGTCTCTTACGGTGGCGCCCTCGTCCTTGACGGAACTCATACGGCCCCGGTCCGGAATCATCAGGAGCGTGCCGGGGCGGGCGATGGGATACTGGCGCGCTGCGGGATCTGCGGAGCATACGGGGGCGTGATGGGGCAGGCGGTGGCCGCGGCCATGCTGCGGGTGGCGGATGTGCACAAGTCGTACGGGCGGGGCGCGGGCGCCGTGCATGCTCTGCGGGGCGTTTCCTTCGAGGTGCCTCAGGGGGAGCTCGTCGCCCTCAGGGGGCGCTCGGGGTCGGGGAAGACCACGCTGCTGAACATCGTCGGGGGTCTGGACGAACCGGACGGCGGACGCGTCGTCGTCGACGGGCTGGACCTCGGGGACCAGGGTGAGGACGACCTCCTCGCGCTGCGCCGGGAGCGCATCGGCTTCGTCTTCCAGTCCTTCGGGCTCGTCCCCATCCTCACGGCCGCCGAGAACGTGGGCGTACCCCTGCGGCTGCGCAGGGCGGACCCGCGTGAGCGGCGGGAGCGCGTCGAACTGCTGCTGTCCCTCGTGGGGCTCGCGGACCACGCCGCGCAGCGCCCGGGCGAGTTGTCGGGCGGGCAGCGCCAACGGGTCGCCATCGCCCGCGCGTTGGCCAACAGCCCCTCGATCCTCATCGCCGACGAGCCGACCGGTCAGCTGGACGCGGAGACCGGGCACTCCGTGATGGAACTGCTGCGCGCGGTCGTCCGCAGCGAAGGGATCACGGCCCTCGTCGCCACCCACGACACGACCCTGCTCGATCTCGCCGACCGGGTGCTGGAGTTGAGGGACGGCGAGATCACCGAGGCCGGCGAGTCGACCGGGGGTCAGGGTCCGTCGTCACCGTGACGGCCGTGCCGGGCGTCGTCCGGGCGGACGGCGATGTGGTCGGGCTCCAGTTCCAGGGCGACGCGGTCGCGCATGCCCAGGGCCCGGGTGTACTCGGCGGGGAGCTGGAGGCGGCCCGCCCGGTCGAGCATGGCGTACTCGCGGGCGACCAGGTTCTCCTGGCCGGTGGCGGAGTCGACCTCGCTGTGGCGCAGGACCTCCGTCGCCGTGCGGCCGTCCCGGATGGCGACCGTACGGCGGACCTCACCGGCGACCGCCTGGTCGTGGGTGACGATCACGATGGTGGTCCCCAACTCCTCGTTGGCGGTGCGGAACGCGGCGAAGACCTGCTCGGCCGTGTGGGAGTCGAGTTCGCCGGTGGGCTCGTCGGCGAGCAGGACCGCGGGATCGCCCGCGAGGGCGACGGCGAGGGCGACGCGCTGCTGCTGGCCGCCGGACATCTCGTGCGGCCGGCGGTCGTGGCAGGCGGCGACGTCCAGCAGGGCGAGGAGTTCCCTGGCGCGGTCGGCCCGGGATCGGCGGCCGCCCCGGGCGCGGGCCAACTGCAGGGGCAGGGCGACGTTCTGCGCGGCGGTGAGGTAGGGCAGGAGGTTCTGGGAGGTCTGCTGTCGGACGAAGCCGACGGTCGTGCGACGGTAGGCGAGGCGTTCCTTGGCGGACATCGTGGCCAGGTCGTGGCCGTCGACGCGGGTCGCGCCGGCGGTGGGCCGGTCCAGTCCGGCCAGGATGTTCATGAGGGTGGACTTGCCGCTGCCCGAGGCGCCGACCAGGGCCATGAGTTCGCCCTTGCGCACGAGGAGATCGAGGCCCTGCAGCGCCTGCACCTCCACACCGTCGGCGGAGAAGATCCGCACCAGCCGGTCGCAGGTGATCAGGGCGTCCTGGCCGTAGGCGGCCGCGTCGTCGCGCGCGGCGCGGGCGCGGTCGGCGAGTTCGTCGAAGGTGGGGCTACTGGTCATCGGCTGCTCCATCTAGTTGTCACCCAGCCTCAGTTCGCGTATCGAGCCTCGTCGGCCGGTCCACCAGGCCTGGCCCGCGGGCACCCCGACGGCCAGGAGCAGTACGGCGAGCGCCGGCAGCGCCAGCGAGAGCGGATCGGTGCGCAGCACGGCCCCCTCGACGGCGGACGGGGAGGACACGGCGATGGTCGTGAGGTCGACGCCGGGCGCCAGCAGGTGAATGGCGGCCCAGCCGGTGAGCATGCCGCCGGCCGCGGCCAGGAACGCCTGCGGGAGGGCCGTGAGGATCAGCAGGCGGCGGCCCTGGGACCGGGTCATGCCCATCGTGCGCAACCGGGCGAGCAGGGCGCCGCGTTCGGGCGCGGTGCGCAGCACGGTCAGCACGAGCGCGAGGATCGCGTACCCGGCGCCCGCGGCGACCGCGACCGCGTACAGGCGTTCCGCGCCGGACTGCAGCGGTGAGTCGACGTGCCGTGCGCGTTCCTCGGCGCGCAGCCGGACGGTCGCCGCCGTGCCGTCGGCCGCCGAGCGCAGCGCCCGGCCGTCCAGGGCGTCGCCGGTGAGCAGCAGGGTCGTCGTACGCGCCGCGCCGCGGGGAAGGCCGGACCGGTCCACGATCAGGAAGTCGTCACCGGAGACGGCCGGGGTGCGGTCCCGGACCAGGACGATCCGGACGGTGACGGAGGTGCCGTCCGGGAGCAGGACGGCCTGGGGGCCGGTGCCGTACTCGTCGGCCACCCGGGGTGAGGCCAGCGCGGGCAGCGGCCGGTCGGCGCCGGCCGAGGTACCGGCCTCCGCAGGCGTACCGGAGGTCGCACCGGCGCCATCCGTCGTACCGGCCCCCGTCCGCCGGAGGCGCGTCGCGTCGAACGGTCCCAGGCCCGTGCGGTGCGACAGGCGGGCGTAGGCGTCGGGGTCCACACCGGCCAGCGGGAGCGGCTGACTGCCTTGTTCCGGCTTCGCGTCGTAGGTGACGGTCGCCTCCGTCATGTCCCGTACGCCGGGCAGGCGGCGTACGCGGTCGGGCAGGGCTCGCGGCAGTGCGCCGGTGAGGGTCTCGACGCGGCCGTCGGCGCCCACGTCGCGCAGGGCGGCCTGGTCGCGGGCCGCCGTGACCCCGGCCAGAACCGAGCCGCCGAACGCGGCCGTGGTCAGGGCGCAGAGCAGGGCGAGCAGGGGCAGCACGGCGAAGCCGGGGGCGCGGGCCACCTGCGCCAGCGACAGCGGTACCACCAGGCCGCGCAGGCGGGCGGTCGCCCCGCTCAGCGCGCGCAGCGGCAGGGGGTGGAGGCGGGCCAGCAGCAGCGCCGCGACCACGCCCGACAGCAGCGGGGCGGCGGCCACCAGGGCGGTGCTGCCGGAGCCCTGTCGGCGCAGGGCCACGACGGCTCCCGAGGCGATCACCAGGACGGTCAGTTCCGCGACCGTACGGCGCCGCGACGGCCGGGCGGCGGTGAGGTCCTCCCGCCCGTCGTGCAGCCGTACCGTGCGGTGCGCCACGACGGCGCGCACCGGGAGCGCGAGGCAGGCGAGCAGGGTGACGGCGAGGGCGACGGCGACCGCGGGCGCGGTGCGGGCACCGGGCAGGGCGAGGATCGCGGCGGTCAGGCCGAGGGCGCCGGCCGGTACCGCCACCACCGCCGTCTCCGCCAGCAGCCGCACGGCCAGGCCGGGCAGTGAGGCGCCGCGGGCCCGCAGCAGGGCCAGCTCCGCGCGCCGGCGATCGGCCGCCACGCCGCCGGCCATGGCCAGGACGATCACGGCGAGGCTGCCGGTCCCGACGGCGGCGAGGAGCAGCAGCGGCTCGATGCCGGCCCGTAGCCGGGCATGGTGCGCGAGGACCTCGTCGAGGTTCGTCTCGGCCTCCAGGCCCTGGTCCACGGCCTCCCGCAGTCGCTCCACTCCCGGCCCGGACTCCAGGGCGGCCACGGCGGACGTCAGACGGTCGAGGTCGTGGCCGCGCAGGCCGGTGACGTCGGGGGCCACATGCCAGTACCGGTCCGGGCGGCCGGGGGTGCCGAGGAGCACCGGGCCGGCGTCGGGGGCGAGCAGCAGGCCGCCGAGCCAGTGGACCTCCGACGGCGGAAGGTCGGGCCGGCGGCTCAGCGCGGGGGTGCGCAGCACCGGCAGGGTCGACCAGTAGGCGCCCTCGGGGACGCGCGGGACGACGATCGCGGTGACCCGGACGGCGAGCGGGGCGCGTCCCGAGCCCGGTACGTGGATCACCGAGCCGACCCGGATGTCGAGGGTGCGGGCGGTGTCCACGGTGACGGCGGCCTCGACCTGCTCGGTCGCCGCGGTGACCGGCCCGCCCGTGGTGCGCGGCAGCCGGCCCTCGCGTACCCGGGCGTGGGAGGCCAGGTCCTGCTGGGCGGCGAGCACCAGTTGCGCGGGCCGGCCGGCGGGCTGGGGAAGCCAGTCGTCGGACGCCTCCAGGGGGACGGTCGTGCGGACGCCGTACGACGACTGCGCTCGGTCGGGGACCAGCGGCGCCTCGGCGGTGGCGAGAATGGCGGCCCGCGCCTCGGCCAGCGGACCGGCGCGCAGGGCGGCCTCCGTCTCCGCGACCGTGTCCATCCAGGGCAGCGGGACCCGCACCTGCACGGTCGTCCGGTCGGGCGCGGCCTGTTCGACCGCCCGGCGCAGCCCCGCGTCCCCGTACCGGTCGACGGCACGCGGGTACGCGGCGGCCAGCGCGGCGGTCACGGCCACCAGGAGCGCGAGGGCCACGGCCGTACCGGCGAAGGCCCGCAGCCGGGTCCGCAACCCGGCCCGTACGCGCGGCGCGACCGTTCGCGTCGGCGGAACCGCCCCCGTCCCCCCGCCCCGAGGGGGCTCCGGCCGCGTGGTCACTGCGTCACCTCGTCCCTGAGAGCCGTCACGGGTTTCGCCCGTCGCAGGGCGAGGGCCGCGGTCACGAGCGCGGGGCCCGCCGCGAGGGCCGCCAGCAGGACGGCCAGCCGCGCGAGCGGGAGGTCGACCAGCACCGGTGGGAGCGGCCGGGTGGCCTGCCCGGTCAGGACGACGAGGGGGACCAGCGCGTGCGTCAGCACCGTGCCCAGGACCGTGCCGACCAGCAGCGCCAGGGCCACCAGGACGCCGTGCTCCACGGCGACCAGCCGGGCCAGCCGGCGGCGCGGTGTCCCCAGGGCGCGCAGCACGGCGAACTCACCGTCCCGGGTGCGCATCGCCCCCGCCGCGCTCACCGCGAAGCCGAGCGAGGCGAAGAGCACGGTCACCGCGGCCGCCGCGGTCAGCGCCGCTTCCGGGGCCGCCCCGAACGGGTCGTCGCGCAGCTCGGCCGCCATCTCGTCGCGGACCAGCACCTGTTCCGGATCGATGTCGGGCAGGGCGCGCAGGGCCGCCGCGGTGGCGGCGGGCGCCGTGCTGCCCAGCCACCATTCGGTGGGCTCCAGGCCGGTTCCGTAGCGGTCCTCCAGCACCCGGTCGACCGCCCGGAGGTCGACGAGGAGGGCCCCGCCGTCCCGGGTGGTGGCCTCCGTCGTGGGCAGGGCGCTCGCGGTGCGGACGATGCGGACGGGCACGGCACGGCCGTCGAACGTCACCTCCACGCGCTGTCCTTCGCGGGCGCCGGACGCGCTGAGGTACCGGTCGGTGGCGACCGCGACGATCTCGGGCGCCGCGGGCTGGGCGACCTCTAGCCGGACCTCCAGCGGCAGGGTGGTCTGCGCGAAGTCGGGCAGTTGGTACCCGGTGCTGTAGGTGAGGGTGAGGGGTGCCGTCGACGTGACCCGGGGCAGGGTCGGCCTGGCGTCGTCGTCGGGCGGCGCGGCGGCCGTGTCGGCCTCGACCGCGGTCGTCCACGTCGTCGGCAGGGTCAGCCGCCGGACGGCGCCGTCGTCCGCGGTCGCCGTGAGTGCGTCGAGGACCAGGCGGTGCCGGTCGGGGCGGTCGGCCGGCTGCGGCGTGCTCAGCCGGAGCCCGGTCAGCGCGAGCGGGCCCCGGGCGCCGTTCAGGTCCGGGGTCAGCCGGTGCGGGCGGCCGTCGGCGGCGAGGCTGCCGGACGGTAGCTCGTAGGAGGTTCCGTGCCGGTCCCGCAGGGTGAGCGTGATGTCCGCCTCCGACCCCGGTGTGCTGCTGTGCAGGGTGGCGGTCAGGGTGAGCCGGGCCGTGCCCGCCGGTATCGCGACGCCCGCGGGCGTTCCGCGTGGCGCCAGTCCGGCGAGCAGCGGACCGTCGGTCAGATCGGGCCGCGCCCGCACCACCCCGGCGGCCTCGGTCGTGTTCAGGGCCACCACGGTCGCCTCGCGGCTGCCGGACAGCGACACCGTGCCCCGGACCGCGGGGGCGATCGCGTCCACGTGCGGAAGGTCCGCGTAGACGTCCGTACGGCCCACACCGCCGCCCCCGGAGGCCAGGACGCGCAGGTCGGCGCCCGCGCGGAAGTCGGCCTGGTCGGCCTGGGACCGGTGCCAGGACGCGTTCTGCCCGATCGCGATCACCCCCAGCGCCACGGAGATGACCAGCAGCATCACCGGGCCAGCCCCCCGCATCGGCCGGCGGCCGAACTGCCAGCCGACCATGGCGGCGGTCAGTCCGGGCCCGCGTGCGAGGAGTCGCTCGCCGGCGCGCGCCAGCGGGGGCAGCAGCCGCAGCACCAGAACCGTTCCGGCGAGCAGGACCAGGGCGGGCGCCACCACCAGCAGCGGGTCGACGCCGAGGACCCCCTCGCGGTCGGCGGTCACCGCGCCGGAGCGCTGGCTGCCGAGCAGCCAGAAGGCGACACCGGCCACGGCGAGCAGCCCGACGTCCGCCCCGGCACGCAGCGACGCGGGCAGCGCGCCCGCCCGCGGCGCGACGGTGCCCGCGAGTGACGCCCGCCACGCCGGGACGGCCACGGCCAGCGCGCAGAGCGCGGCCACGCCCGCGGCGACCGCCCACACCTCGGGGCGGCCACCGGCCGGCACGTCGACGGGCACCCCGGTCCGGCCCGGCGCGCCCTGCCCGGCCAGCAGCCGCGTCAACGGCCCCGACAGCAGCGGCGCGACGAGCACCGCGGGCACGGAGATCAGCAGGGCCTCCAGTGCGGCCAGGCCCGCCAGCCGTGCCCGGGTGGCACCGCGCGCCCGCAGCAACCCGGTCTCGGCCGTCCGGTCGGAGTCGAGCAACCGGGCGACGAGCAGCAGGGCGCAGGCCGCGAGCAGCCCGAGCTGGCCGGCGACGATCAGCAGGCCGGCGCGGGTGACCAGCAGCGAGCGTTCGACGCGGTCCAGTACCTCGGGCAACCCGGTCTCCGCCGTGGTCGCGCCGCTGAGTTCGGGGCGCTCGCGCAGCTCCGCGGTGCCCGAGCGGGCGGCCTCGCGCAGCGGGCCGATCCGCTCCGTCGTCAGCGAGGAGTAGTCGGCCGAGACCAGCCAGCCCGACGCGCCGACGCTCACCCGGCCCGACGCCGGCACGCCCGCGGCGGTGAGCAGGGGCCCGTACGTCGTGAAGCTCGACACCTCCGTGCCGCGGCCGCCCAGGTCGTCCAGCCGCCAGTAGGGGCTCCGCGCGTCCACCGGCCGGTACACGCCGGTGATCAGCACGCGCACCGCCGGGCCGTCCAGCTGGTCGGTGACGGTCAGCCGGTCGCCGGGCGCCACCCCGAGCCGCCGGGCGGCGCTCTGCGGCAGCGCGGCCTCGATGGTCCCGGCGGTCCCCGTTTCCCGGGGGAGCCGTCCGGTGACGGTCCGCACCTGTGTGGGATCCAGGGCCGCGAAGTACGTGAGGTTCGGGTTCCCCTTCCGCTCGGAGGGCGGCCGTAGCTCCTCGGGCAGGGCGTAGGGCCCGGACCGCAGCAGGGTGCGCACACGCACGGGCAGCCCGTCGAAGACGGTGCGGGCCCCCGCGCGCACGGCTTCGTCGGCCGCCCGCCGCTCGTCGCCCGGCACGTTGGCCTTGAGCACCAGCGCGGCCTCGGCGGCGGTGCGCCGCTCCGCGAACGACCGCCGCAGCGCGGCGTCGCCCATCGCGCCCGCGTAGGCGGTGAGCGCGGCCAGCACGGCCGTGGTCAGCAGCACCGTCAGCAGCACGGCACCGACGAGGGCGCGATACGCCCACGCCCGCAGCACGATGAATCGCAACACGCCCGCAGGCGCCGCTCGCTCCCCCACCAAGCCCCCCGTTTTCCAACCACACGAACCGGAACGCGACGCGGCGTCGGTGGCGTGCGACTGCAAGAGGGCATTGTAGGAACGATTTTGGTCGCGTTGTGATCGAATATCGGACAGTCTTGAAGGGTTCTCGTCGGCGAACAGGCCTGATGCAGATGGTCAGTCGGACCGATCGGCGGCTGCGGGGTCAGGGTCGTTCGGCGCGGATGACGACCAGTTCTTCGCGGCTGTCGCCCTCGCCGATCAGCCCCTGGCGCATGAGCCAGGCACGGCGGGACCGCAGCACCGGGCCGTACGGGACGTCGGCCCGGTCGACGACCGACGCGCGGAGTCCGGCGTCGGCGAGGCGCCGCAGCGTGACGTCGGTGCCGCACAGGCTGGAGTGGACGATCAGCAGGGCACCGCGCGGGCGCAGCATCCCGGGTGCCGCCTCGCAGAGACGGTCGACGAAGACCCGTCCGTCCCGGCCCGCTTCCCAGGCCCTGGCCCGGCCGCCGCGCGGCAACCGGCCCGCGGGCGAGGGCACGTAGGGCGGATTGCTGATCACCAGGTCGTACGCGCGCCCCGTCGCGGCGGTGGTGAGGTCACCGTGCCGGACACGGATCCGTCGGCGGGCCAGCAGCGCGTTGACGCGGGCGGTGAACACGGAGAGCCACGAGATGTCGACCGCCGTGACCCGGGCCCCCAGCCGCGCCGCCTGTACGGCCACCGCGCCGCTGCCCGTCCCCAGTTCGAGGACGTCGGTCGAGGGGCCGATGTCCTCCCGGCACAGGGCACGCGTCAGCAACTCCGTGTCTCCCTGCGGGGCGTACACACCTGGCGGAGTCAGCAGCAGCGTCGACGTCGACACCAGCGAGTCCGGCGTCATCGAGTACCTCCGTTCCTTCCGGCACAACGGCGTCACCGCCGTCACGAGCCATCCGGTCCGAGCACCTTCACCCGATACGCCCGCATGTGCGCCTCCGCCGAGTGCCCCGGGATCCGTGATGCACACGCTCCTGGATCGCTTGACGAGGCGGGTGTGCCCCCGGGCGGCCCTCCGGGTTGTCCCGGGGATCGTCGGGTACTCGCGCAGGCACATGATCGACGCGACCGCGAAGGAGGTTGCGCGATGCCCGTTCCCGAGGAGCAGGATCAGGAGCAGGGGCACGAGCCGAGGACGCGGAGCCCGGGCGATGTCGTGGCGGAGGAACCCGCGAAGGACGAGGGCGGCGTCGCACATGGCCGTATGCGCCCTCCGGGCCGGACCCTGCGCGAGGCGATGGAGTCGGTGCGGGCCCGGCAGCAACGGCCGACGGAGGACCAGGGCCGGTGACGGCACCGGCCGGTCATCCGAAGGCAGTCCCACCACGAGGAACGGCGCACACACCGCGGGTCGCCTCCGGCCCCACCCCGCCCTACGACTCGGACGAACAGCGGCGCCCCGTCCGGCCCAGCCGGAGGAGACCGCGCCGGCCTACGTCTGCCCGGCCTCCGACGCCGTCTCCAGCTACACCGTCGGCGAAGTCATCGCCATGACCGGCGACATCGTCGACACCCGCTGACGCGCCGCACCGCGGTGCCCCGGGCGGATCCGCCGCAGCGGCCTCACCGCCGACCTGATCGCCAGGGCGGCCGGGTCGGGCCCCCAGCTGCCCCATCCCGTCCCCGGCAGACGGCGGATCAGCAGGAAGGAGGCGGCGTCCGGCCCAGGCGGCGGCCGACTCCGGTCGACCCACTGCTTCCGCGGCGCGGAGACCGGCTGCGCCACCGTCATCGCGGCCAGGCCCGAAGCCCCGGCTCGGCGCTCTCGGGCGCCTCCTCCACTGCCGACAGCGGCTGGCCCGCCATGACGGGGCCCCAGGCCGCCGGTCGCCGGGCCGGCCGCCCGTCTCCTCCATGAATCGCCGCAGCCCTCTCATGCCCCAGGTATGCCCTGGCGGGGCCGCCGCCCCGCGCCCGGGTGTCCTTCGCCGGGGGCGACCCGGACGTGCTGAGACATGCGTCACAGCCGTGCTGCGCCTGTCGCGGGGGCGGGAAAGCGAGTGGTCGATCCGAAGGAGGCAGTGGTGACGGGTGACCGGACCGGACTGGCTGAGGTACTGGCGGCGGCGGAGAAGGCCGCGCCGGTGGGCTCTCTCGACGTGGTGGCACGCAATCTGCGCGACCGGTTCGGGGCACGCTACGTGTCGTTCCTGTTCGTCGACGTCGCGGGCGGACGCCTGCTGCGGGTCAGCGAGAACGCGTCCGCGCAACAACTGCCCCGGGCGGAACAGGTACCCCTGGCCGGCAGCGGTGCCTACGACGAGGTCCTGCGCACCCAGAAGCCGGTGCGGGCACCGGAGAACGGGCACGGGCAGCGGGTGCTCGCCCCGGTCACCAACCGCGGGGACACCATCGGGGTGCTGGAGCTGTTCCTCACGCGGGTCACCCAGGACGTGCTGGCGCAGATCGAGGAGGCCGCGCACGCGCTGGCGTACATCATCGTGGCCGACCGCCGCTTCACCGACCTCTACCACTGGGGCAATCGCACCACCTCGGTCAGCCTGGCCGCGGAGATCCAGCGTCAGCTCCTGCCCTCGGCGCCGTCCTGCGAGGCCGCCGAGTTCGCGCTCGCCGGCGCGCTGGTCCCGGCCTCCGACATCGCCGGTGACACCTACGACTACTCCCTCGACCACGACGCCCTGCACCTGTCCATCACCGACGCCATGGGGCACGACGTGGACGCCTCGCTGATGGCCACCCTCCTGGTCAACGCCTCCCGGGGCGCCCGCCGCGCCGGGACCGGTCTCGCCGAACAGGCCCGCCAGACCCACCAGGCCCTCCTCGACCACGGTCGACGGACCTTCGCCACCGGCCAGTTGCTGCGTATCGCGCTGGACGGAACCGGCGCACAGCTCGTCAACGCCGGTCACCCCTGGCCGCTGCGGCTGCGCGACGGCAAGGTCGAGGAGCTCCCGTTGACCGTGAACCTGCCCTTCGGCGTCGCCTGGCAGGGGGCGTACCAGGTGCAGGACCTCGACCTGTGCCCCGGTGACCGTCTCGTGCTCTACACCGACGGCATGCAGGAACGCCAGGCGCACATGGTCGACCTCCCCGAACTCATCCGGGCCACCGCCACCGACCACCCGCGCGAGGTCGTACGCACCCTGGTCGCCGCGGTCACCGACGCCTGCGACGGCCACGTACGGGACGACGCCACCGTCCTGTGCCTCGACTGGCACGGCCCCGGTCCCGGAGATCGCCAGGTGCGGCCTCCGGGGGTCAGAGAAGGCGCAGTTCGCGGGCGCGGCGTACGGCGTCGTTGCGACGGTTGACGGCGAGTTTCCGGAAGACGCTCTTGAGGTGGGTCTTGACGGTGTTGACCGAGACACAGAGGTCGGCGGCGATCTCCTCGGTCGACATCATGCGGTCCAGCCGGCGCAGCACATCGCGTTCGCGCCCGCTCAGTTCCTCCACGACCGGCGGACGGTCCTCGGGGCGGGCCGGTCCGGGGGTGAGCCAGCCGGTCGCGAGGCCGCGCAGGGGCGGGGTGTCGAGGACGGGGCGGAGCCAGCCGCCGGCCTCGGCGAAGGGGCGGCGCAGCCGTTCGCGGCGGGCCTCGTGGAGGGCCTGGGCGACCAGCCGGCGGACGGCGGCCCGGTCGCCGAGGGCGTGCGCGGCCTCGGCGCGGACCAGCAGGGCCCGTACGGTCACCGCGGGCCCGGTGCGGCTCTCGGACAGGACACCGTCCAGGAGGTCGAGGGCGTCGCGGGGCGTGCCCGCGGCGAGCCGGGCCCGCGCCTCCCCCACCGTGCACACCGGCTGGTGCCCGGGCACGGCGTGCAGCAGTGCGGCGGCCTCGTCGGGGCGTCCCCGGGCGAGGTGGGCCGCGGACGCGACGAGCGCCGTGTGTCCTTCCGCCCAGGGCGAGGCCACGTCGGCGGTCACGGCGGGGTCGGCCGCCGCGAGGGCCGCGCGGGTGTCGCCGTGGGCCAGCAGCAGGCGGGCGGTGGCGAGGGCCCGGCCCGCCTCCGTCACCGGGTCCCGCAGGGTGGGAGCGGGGTGCGTCGCCGCGTCGAGGTGGGCGCGGGCCAGCCGCAGTTCGTCCCGGTCGACGGCGACGGCGGCCAGGACCAGCCGTCCGACGCCGAAGCCGGAGGGCTGCGGCAGGCTGTACCGCTCGGAGACGGTCTGGGCCGCCAGGGCCTTGCGTTCCGCGCGGCCGGGCCAGCCGTTCAGATAGTCGATGAGGGCCAGCCGGCCGAGACAGTCCTCGCGGGGCAGCGCCGTCGAGGCGTCCCCGGTGCCGTCGGCGACCAGTGACAGGGCGGCCCGTGCCTCGTCGAAGCGCCCGGCCCACAGCCGGGTCGATCCCAGGTGGGCCAGGAGGAGCGCGGTGAGTTCGGGGTGCTCGTCCAGGAGGTCGGCGGGGACCTGTTCCCGCAGCCGTTCGGCAGTCCCGGCCACCAGTTCCACCCTCCCCGGCGAGCCGGCCAGCCGGGCCGCCAGCGCCTCCAGCAGCAGACAGCTCAGCCGGGCCGCCGCCGGACCGGGCTCGTCCCCGGCCGCCGTGCGGTCCCCCTCTCCCGTCAGACTCCGTTCCGCGTGCCGCAGATGGGTCAGGCCCCGGTCGAGTTCGCAGCGGGACAGTTCACGGGCGGCCCGTACGAGGTTCGCGGCGGGGCTCGTCGCCTCGGGGCCCATGGCGGAGAACAGGTCGGCGAGGTCGTCGGAGCGCAGGCCCGTGAAGAGCCGGCCGATGGCGAGGTCGTCGACGAGGGCGCCCGCGGTGAACTCCCAGTCCCCGGCGGCGGCCCCGTGGCCGAGCGCCTCGGTGAGGGTGCCCGAGCGACGCAGCCAGCGGGCGGCCCGGCGGTGGAGTTCGGGTTCCAGGCCGGGGTGACGCATCCGCAGATGGGCGCGGAGGATCTCCCCGAAGAGCGGATGGAGGCGGTACCGGGCCCGTCCGAGGTCCTCGACGAAGGCGTTCTGGCGGTGCAGCGCGGCCAGGATGCCGGCGGCGTCGGCGCGTTCCGTCAGGGCGTCCGCCAGCTCGGGGGAGAACCGGTCCAGGACGCTGACCCGCAGCAGCAGGTCCTGGGTCTCGGGGGGCTGCCGTTCGAGGACCTCCGCGAGCAGGAAGTCGGCGACGGCGGTGCGCTCGGCCTCGAACCGCTTCAAGTACGTCTCCGGGTCGGGGCTCTCCCCCGCGGCCAGCGCGGACAGCCGCAGCCCGGCCGCCCATCCCCGGGTGCGTTCCACGAGCGTCCGCGCGACCGGTACCGGGAGCCGCAGCCCGTGCAGGTCCAGCAGGACGGCCGCCTCCTCGGGGGTGAAGGCCAGCTCGGCGTTGCGGATCTCCGTCATGTCGCCGAGCGCCCGGTAGCGGTGCAGGGGCAGCAGCGGTTCGGTGCGGGTGACGAGGACCAGGCACAGCCCCCGGGCCGCGTGGTGCAGGACGAACTCCAGCTGGTCCGCGATCTCGGGGTGGGTGACCCGGTCGTACTCGTCGAGCACCACGATCACGGGCCGCTCCCGGGCGCCCAGTTCCGCGGCGAGCCGGGTCAGCAGCGTACGGTCCACGTGGCCGGCGTCGGCGGGGCAGCCGATCTCCGGCGGCAGGGGCACACCGGCGGCGCGCAGCGCCTGGAGGAAGTAGGCCCAGAACATGCCGGGTCCCTGGTCGCCGGCCTCGGTGGTGAGCCAGGCGACGGGCCGGTCCCGCCCCGCCGCCCAGTCGGCGACCAGCAGGGTCTTCCCGGCTCCCGCGGCCCCGTTGACGAGGGTGAGCGGGGTGCGCAGGGCCTGGTCGAGGTGGTCGACCAGGCGTTTCCGGCGGAGGAACGTGGCGGGCCGGGCCGGGACGGCGAACCGGGTGCGCAGAAACGGGTCCCCCTGGGGATCCGCACTCGGCACGACCGGCCCCGGCCCCGGCCCCGCCCCCGGCCCCGAACGGCTCTCCTCGGTTCCTGCCACGGCGCTCACCACCATCGGTCGACAGGGCTTGGGCAGCGCTCCCCGTTCAGCATCCCAGCGTTCCCCCGCACCTGCGCGGGGGACGTCCCTGGGGACGCGCCGCGCCTTTTGCGGAACGCTGTGCGGTTCTTGCTGTAGTTGCTGTAGCGGTTACTCCAATTGGAGCAATCACTACGGTAAAGTCAGCGTCCGGGACCGCAAGGAGGCCATGCCATGACGAACACCCCCGGTCGGATCGACGTCCATCAGCACGCCGTGCCGCCCTTCTACCGCGATCTCCTCGCCAAGGCCGGGATCGCCGAAGCGGGCGGGCGGGCGCTGCCGGAGTGGAGTCCCGAAGGCGCGCTGGAGGTGATGGACCTGCTGGCCACCACCACGGCGATCCTGTCCGTCTCCACACCCGGTACGGGCTTCCTCACCGACCCGGCGGAGGCGGCCGCGCTGGCCCGGCGGCTCAACGACCACGGGGCGTCCGTGGCCGCCGGCCATCCGGGCCGCTTCGGCTTCTTCGCCACGCTGCCGATGCCCGACCCGGCCCGCGTGGCCGCCGAGGCCGTCCGCGCGCTGGACGAGCTGGGCGCCGACGGGGTCACCCTGCTGGCCAACAACCAGGGCACCTATCTGGGCGCTCCGGGGCAGGAGCCGCTCTGGCGCGTCCTCGACGACCGCGCCGCCGTCGTCCTCGTCCACCCCGCCGATCTCCCGGGCCTGTCGGTCCCGGGCATCCCGCCCTTCGCCGCGGACTTCCTCCTCGACACGTCCCGGGCCGCGTTCCTGCTGGTCCGCGGCAGGGTCGTCCGTGAGCACCCCCGCATCCGGTTCGTCCTCAGCCACGGTGGTGGTTTCCTGCCGTACGCCTCCCACCGGATGGCCGCCGCGATCTCCGCCGAGACCGGCCGCAGCACCCTGGACGTCCTGGACGACTTCCGTGGCTTCCACTTCGACACGGCCCTGTCCTCCAGCCCCGCCGCCCTGCCCAGCCTGCTCGCGTTCGCCCGCCCCGGGCACGTCCTGTTCGGCAGCGACTGGCCCTTCGCCCCGAGCACCGCCGGGCAGTACTTCGCGACCGGCCTGGACACGGGCGTCGACCCGGCCACGCTGGCGGCGGTGAACCGCACCAACGCCGAGGCCCTCTTCCCCCGCCTGGCGGGCGCCCCCGTGGCCCGGCGGAGCGACCCTGTCCCGGTGCGGCTGCGGCGGGCCGCCCGACGCCGGGCGGCCCGCCTGCTGTTCCAGCTGGTCCAGCCGGGCAGCGGCTGAGACCACCGGGGCCGGTCAGCTGGCGCGCTCCGCGCGGGCCACCAGGTCCAGTGCGACGTCCGTGATCATGTCCTCCTGGCCGCCGACCATCGCGCGCCGGCCGACCTCGACGAGGATCGCGCGGGTGTCGAGGCCGTAGCGGGCGGCGGCCGTCTCCGCGTGCCGCAGGAAGCTGGAGTAGACGCCCGCGTAGCCGAGGCTGAGGGTCTCGCGGTCGACGCGCACCGCACGGTCCTGGAGGGGACGGACGAGGTCGTCGGCGGCGTCCATCAGCGGGAACAGGTCGCAGGCGTGCTTCCAGCCCATCAGGTCGGCGACCGCGACGAACGCCTCCAGCGGGCAGTTGCCGGCCCCGGCGCCCTGTCCGGCGAGGGAGGCGTCGACGCGTACGGCACCGCTCTCGACGGCGACGACCGTGTTGGCGACGCCCAACGCGAGGTTGTGGTGGGCGTGGATGCCCAGCTCGGTGGCCGGGTCGAGGACGTCGCGGTAGGCGCGGAACCGGTCGCGTACGCCGTCCATGGTGAGCCGGCCGCCGGAGTCGGTGACATAGACGCAGTGGGCGCCGTAGGACTCCATCAGCTTGGCCTGGCGGGCCAGTTCGGCGGGTTCGGCCAGGTGGGACATCATCAGGAACCCGGCGACGTCCATGCCCAGTTCGCGGGCGGCGGAGATGTGCTGGGCGGAGATGTCGGCCTCGGTGCAGTGGGTGGCGACCCGGACGCTGCGGATGCCGAGGGTGTGCGCCTGCCGCAGGTCGTGCAGGGTGCCGATGCCGGGGAGCAGCAGTGTGGTGGGCACCGCCTGGCCGGTGGCGTCCACGACGGCCTCGATCCACTCCCAGTCGGTGTGGGCGCCGACGCCGTACGTGATGCTGGAGCCCGCCAGTCCGTCGCCGTGGGCGATCTCGATCGCGGCCACGCCCGCTGTGTCCAGCGCGGCGGCGATGGCGCGGGCCTGGTCGACGGTGTAGCGGTGCCGGACGGCGTGCATGCCGTCCCGGAGGGTGACGTCCTGGACGTAGAGCCTGGTCACTCGGCTGTCTCCTTGCCACGGTGGGCGGCCATGCGTTCGGCGGTGCGCAGCGCGGCCGAGGTCATGATGTCGAGGTTCCCGGCGTAGGCCGGGAGGTAGTGCGCGGCGCCCTCGACCTCCAGGAAGACGGAGACCTTGAGGGCGTCGCCGGTGCCGGGGGCGAGGGTGCGCAGCGGGTCGTCGGCCGGGACGCGGTCGAACTGGACCTTCTGCTTGAGGCGGTAGCCGGGGACGTACGCCTGGACGCGGCCGACCATCTCCTCGACGGACGCGGCGACCTCCTCGGTGGCGCAGTCGGAGACCAGGCAGTGCACGGTGTCCCGCATGATCAGCGGGGGTTCGGCCGGGTTGAGGACGATGATCGCCTTGCCGCGTGCGGCGCCGCCGACCTGTTCGATGGCGGAGGAGGTGGTCTCGGTGAACTCGTCGATGTTCGCCCGGGTGCCGGGGCCCGCCGAGCGGGAGGCGAGGGAGGCGATGATCTCGCCGTAGTGGACCGGGGTGACCGCGTCGACGGCGGCGACGACCGGGATGGTGGCCTGGCCGCCGCAGGTGACCATGTTGACGTTCGGGGCGGCGAGATGGGCGTCGCCGTTGACGGGCGGGACGACGTACGGGCCGAGGGCGGCCGGGGTGAGGTCGACCAGGGTGCGGCCGAGGGGGCGCAGTATCGCGTCGTGGTGGCGGTGGGCGCCCGCCGAGGTGGCGTCGAAGACGATCTCGATGTCGGCGAACTCGTCCAGCTTCACCAGCCCCTCGACGCCCTCGTGGGTGGTGGCGACCTTCAGGCGGCGGGCGCGGGCCAGGCCGTCGGAGGCGGGGTCGATGCCGGCCAGCGCGGCGATCTCCAGGCTGTCCGACAGCCGCAGGATCTTGATCATGAGGTCGGTGCCGATGTTGCCGGAGCCGATGACGGCGACCTTGGTGGTCACTGGCCGGCCCCTTCCGCGCGCTGCGTGCCCTGCGCGTCCCGCGCGCCTTCGTCCGCGAACCGGACGCGTACGGAGCCCAGGTCGAGGATGTGCGCCTCGAAGAGGTCGCCCGGGGCGGCGGGCGCCATCGGGCCCAGGGCTCCGGTGAGCACCAGGTCGCCGGCGCGCAGCGGATCGCCCCGCTCGGCGAGCGCGGAGGCCAGCCAGACCGCCGCGTTCAGGGGGCTGCCGAGACAGGCGGCGCCGGTGCCCTCGGAGACGGTCTCGCCGTCGCGGCGCATGGTCATCGTCACGGCACGCAGGTCCACGGCGGTGAGCGGGACGGGGGTGGCGCCGAGGACGTAGAGGCCGCAGGAGGCGTTGTCGGCGACGGTGTCGACGAGGGAGATGTCCCAGCCGCGCACCCGGCTGTCGACGATCTCCAGGGCGGGCAGCGCGAAGTCGACGGCGCGCAGGACGTCGACGACGGTGCACTCGCGGTGCGGGAGGTCGCGGCCGAGGACGAGCGCGACCTCGGCCTCCACCTTGGGCTGCAGCAGCCGCCCGGCGGGCACCTCGCCGCCGTCCGGTACGGCCATGTCGGCGAAGAGCGCGCCGAAGTCGGGCTGGTCCACGCCGAGTTGGCGCTGCACGGCCACGGAGGTCAGCCCGATCTTGCGGCCGACGATCCGGCGTCCGGCGGCCTGGCCGCGCCGTACGTTCAGCTGTTGCACGGCGTAGGCGGTCGCGAGGTCGCCGCCGTCGTCGAAGAGGTCGCGCACGGGCGGGCAGGGGACCCCGGTGCGGGTGGCCTCGGCCAGCAGGTCGGCGGCCTTGACCACGGTCGGTGGGTCGAGAGCGGGCGTCACGGTTGCCTCCGGGGGCGAAGCGGTGGTGGAACACCGGTGCGGGGGTGGGAACTCCGGTATAGACAGCGGCTCCGGAAGAGCACAAACTTTGTTCCGTGGCACGGAACAGCGACACCGGCAGCATGCTGGACAAGGCGGCGATCATCCTGGATTGCTTCAGTCCCAGCGGTGGTCCGTTCCGCCTGTCGGAACTCTCGGAGCTGACCGGTCTGCCGAAGCCCACCGTGCACCGGCTGGGCGCGGACCTCGTCCGGCTGGGCTGGCTGGAGCGCACGGGCCCGCAGTACCGGCTCGGCGCGAAGCTGTTCGAACTCGGGTCGCTGGTGCCGCACCGGCTCGATCTGCGGGAGACGGCGCTGCCGTTCCTCCAGGACCTGTTCGAGGCGACCCGGGAGACCGTCCATCTCGGTGTCCGCGAGGGCCTGGACGTGGTCTACCTCGAACGCATCCACGGCCACGAGGCCCTGCGGCTGCCCTCCCGTATCGGCGGCAGCCTCCCGCTGAGCTGCACCGGCGTGGGCAAGGCGCTGCTCGCCTTCTCCGGCGCCGAGCTGACCGAGGAGGTCCTGGCGCGGCCGCTGCCGAGCCTCACGCCGTACTCGATCACCGACCCGGCGCGGCTGCGGATGACCCTGGAGAAGATCCAGGTCTCGGGGCTGGCGTACGAGGAGCAGGAGGCCGCGCTCGGCGTGAGCTGTATCGCGGCGCCGGTGTTCGCCGGCGGCACCGCGGTCGCCGCCCTCTCGGTGGCCGTCCCCCGCTCCCGCTTCAGCCCCGCCCAACTGGCCCCGGCGGTTCGGACGGCGGCCCTGGGCCTGTCGCGGATGCTGCGCCGGGGCGGCTGAGGCGGCCCCCGACCGGTGTCGTTCGCGACCGTATCGGTCGAGCGCACGGCGATAGGGTGGGCCGTATGACCTCCGACGTTCCCTCGGGAACCACCGCCGCGCGCGCGACCGACCGCCCCGGGGACGGATCGCCGTTCGCGCTCGGTCTGCTGCTGCGCCGGGCGCACTGGCGGGCGGCGACGGTGATGACCGAGGCGCTCCGGCCGCTCGGTGTCGAGCTGCGGCACTTCGCCGTGCTGATCGAGCTGGTCAACCGCGGGCCCACGGTGCAGCGGGACCTGGCGGCGGCGACGGGGTCGGACAAGGCCGGGATCATGCGGATCGTGGACGACCTGGAGCGCAAGGGCCTGGCGGTGCGCAAGGCCGTTCCGGGGGACCGGCGGGCCCGGGCGGTGGAGATCACCGCGCGGGGGCTGGAGCTGTTCGACGCGGCGCACACGGCGGCGGAGCCGCTGGCCGGGCGTCTGGTCGCCGGTCTGGCGCCCGGCGAGTCCGCGCTGCTGACGGACCTGCTGAGCCGGGTCGCCCACCCCGCCGACGACGACACCGTCTGACGCCCCGCGGCGGAGCGTCAGACGGCCCCGGGAGGCAGGGTCACACCGCCAGGCGCTCCACGAGTGCCTGGGCCTTGAGGGCCGCGTCCTCGAAGGCGCGCTTACGGGAGTCCTCGAAGAGGGGGATCAGCTCGGACATGGCCGGGTTGCGGGGGGCCAGGGTGAGTTCCGGGACGATGAAGTCGAGGTCCATGCCGAGGGTGCGGTGGAGGACGGCCTCCAGGTAGTTCTGCACGAACTCGAAGCCCTCGCGCGGGGTGCCCGGCGCGTAGGAGCCGCCGCGGCTGGCGACGACGACGACCGGGATGCCCCGGGTGGAGGGGTTCTCGCCCGAGGTGCGGCCGGGCAGGATCACGTTGTCCAGCCAGGCCTTGAGGGCCGAGGGGACCGAGAAGTTGTGCATGGGGGCGCCGATCAGGACGGCGTCCGCGCCCTCCAGTTCCTCGATGAGCCGTATCCGCGCGGCGTACGCGGCGGCCTGCGCTGGGGTGCGCTCGGACGGGGCGGCGAAACCGGCCGTCCAGCCGTCGGCGGTGATGTGCGGGACCGGGTCGGCGGCGAGGTCGCGGTGGATCACCACGCCCTGCGGGTGCCGCTCCTCCCAGACCTGACGGAAGGCGTCCGCGACCGAACGGGACAAGGACGCCTCGCCGGGAAGCATGGACGAGTCGATGTGCAGCAACGTGGCCATGGCCATCTCCAAAGTGGGGTGCCCGAGGCGGGGAGCCGGGGGCGAGGATCGAACTGTCAATAGTTAAGCACGAGATGGTATCGAGTGATACCATCGCAGTCGCAATGTAGTTGGCCTGTACATAGGACGTCGAACGAGAAGGAGGTAGGCGGCCTTGGACGTCTACGAGGCGGTCACGAGCCGACGGGCGGTGCGCGGGTTCACCGACCGGCCCGTCCCGAGGGAGGCGCTGCGGCGGGTGCTGTCCACCGCGACCCGGGCGCCCTCCGGATCGAACCTCCAGCCCTGGCACGCCTACGCCCTGACCGGCAGACCGCTGACCGAACTCAAGAAGCGCGCCGGTGAGCGCGTGGCCACCGGAGACGCCTGGGACGAGCCCGAGTACGAGATGTATCCGCCGGCGCTCAAGTCCCCGTACCGCGAACGCCGTTCCGCCTTCGGCGAGCAGCGCTACGGCGCGCTCGGCATTCCGCGCGAGGACCTGGAGGCCCGGCAGCGGGCCGCCTCCGCGAACTGGCAGTGCTTCGGCGCGCCCGCCGCCCTGTTCTGCTACATCGACCGCGACATGGGCCCGGCCCAGTGGTCCGACGTCGGCATGTACTTGCAGACCGTGATGCTGCTGCTCCGCGCCGAAGGGCTGCACAGCTGTGCGCAGATGGCGTGGGCGAAGTACCACCGGACGGTCGCGGAGGTCCTGTCACCCCCGGACGATCTCGTCCTGTTCTGCGGGATGTCCATCGGCTTCGAGGACGGGACGGCGGAGTGCGCCCGCACGGGCCGGGCACCGCTCGCCGAGACCCTCACCTTCGTCGACGGCTGACCCCCGGGCGGCCGGGTGGCGTCAGTGGGACTCGCGGCTCACCCCGGAACCGCTGGAGCCGAGCAGGAAGTCGAGATCGGCGCCGGTGTCGGCCTGGAGGACATGGTCGACGTAGAGCCGTTCCCAGCCTCGGCGGGGCGCGGCGAAGCCGTCGAGCGTGGCCTGGTTCGGTTCGCGGGCCGCGAGTTCGTCGGCGGGCACCTCGACGTCGATACGGCGGGCCGCCACGTCGAGGACGATGACGTCCCCAGTGCGGACACGCGCGAGGGGGCCGCCCGCCGCGGCCTCCGGGGCGACGTGCAGGACCACCGTGCCGTACGCCGTGCCGCTCATCCGGCCGTCGCAGACGCGAACCATGTCACGGACGCCCTGTTCGAGGAGCTTTTTCGGCAGGGGCAGGTTGGCGACCTCCGGCATGCCCGGGTAGCCCTTGGGACCGCAGCCGCGCAGGACGAGGACGGAGTCGGCGTCCACGTCCAGGGCGGGGTCGTCGATACGGGCGTGGAAGTCCTCGACGGAGTCGAAGACGACCGCCCGGCCCCGGTGCCGCAGCAGCTGCGGAGAGGCGGCGGCCGGTTTGATCAGCGCGCCGTCCGGGGCGAGATTGCCGCGTAGGACGGCGATACCGCCCTCGGCGACCAGCGGCGCGGCACGCGGGCGGATGACCTCGGCGTCCCAGACGGCCGCCTCGTCGAGATGGGCGACCAGCGGCTCGCCGGTGACGGTCAGCGCCTCCGGGTCGAGCAGGTCGCGGACCTCGCGCAGCACGGCGAGGAACCCTCCGGCGCGGTGGAGGTCCTCCATGAGGAAGCGCCCGGCGGGCTGCAGGTCGACCAGGACCGGCACCCGGGAGCCGATGCGGTCGAAGTCGTCCAGGGTGAGGTCGACACCGAGGCGGCCGGCGATGGCCAGCAGATGGACGACGGCGTTGGTGGAGCCGCCGATCGCGGCCAGCGCGACGATCGCGTTGTGGAAGGAGCCCTTGGTCAGGAAGGTGCCCGGCCGTCGGTCGGCGCCCACCAGGTCCACGGCCAGCCGCCCGGTGCCGTGCGCGGCCTCCAGCAGCCTGCTGTCGGGGGCGGGGGTGCCCGCCAGACCGGGAATCACCGTGCCGAGCGCCTCGGCGACCAGCGCCATCGTCGACGCCGTCCCCATCGTGTTGCAGTGCCCCCGGCTGCGGATCATCGCCGACTCGGAACGGGTGAACTGCTCCTGCGAGAGCGTGCCCGCCCGGACCTCCTCCGACAGCTGCCACACCCCGGTGCCGCAACCCAGCGGACCGCCGCGGAAGGTGCCGTTGAGCATCGGCCCGCCGGGGACGACGACCGCGGGCAGGTCCACGGAGGCGGCGGCCATCAGCAGCGAGGGGATGGTCTTGTCACAGCCGCCGAGGAGGACGACCCCGTCGATGGGGTTGGCCCGCAGCATCTCCTCCGTGGCCATCGCGGCCATGTTCCGCCAGAGCATCGCGGTGGGCCGGACGTTCGTCTCGCCCAGCGACACCACCGGCAGGTCCAGCGGGATGCCGCCCGCCTCGTAGACGCCGTTGCGCACCGAGGCCGCGACCTCGTCCAGATGCGCGTTGCAAGGGGTCAGGTCCGAGGCCGTGTTGGCGATCGCGATCTGCGGCCGTCCCGTGAACGCGTCGCCCGGCACGCCCCGCCGCATCCACGCCCGGTGGATGTAGGCGTTGCGGTCCTGTCCCCCGTACCACTGCGCGCTGCGGAGCGTCACCCGGAGTCCCTTCCGACTATCGGTACGGCGGTCTACAGTCTGGAACGCGATGAAGCATACGCAGCCGTACGAGGCACCGACAGACCCCGGTGAGGACGGCCCGACGGGCGCCGGGGACGGCCGACTTGTGGGTGCGGACCGGGTGCTCGCGGTCCTGCGGGCGCTGGCCCGCTACCCCGGCGGGGTGGGTCTGGAGGAGCTGACCCGGGCCATCGGCAGCCCCAAGCCGACCGTGCACAGGGCGCTGGGCGCGCTGCGGCGGGCCGGGCTCGCCGACCAGGACGCGCGGGGGCGGTACGGGCTGGGGGACGAGTTCCTGCGGATGGCCTTCGCCCATCACGAGGCGCGGCCCGACCATCTGCGGGTCCGTCCGGTGCTCGAAGCGCTGGCGCGGCGGTTCGGGGAGACCGCGCACTACGCGGTGCTCGACGGCCGTGAGGTCGTGTACCGCGCCAAGACCGACCCGCCCGCCGGTGCGGTCCGGCTGACGTCGACGGTCGGCGGGCGCAACCCCGCCCACAGCACCGCCGTGGGAAAGGTGCTGCTCGCCGGGCGGCTGGGCACGCTCGCGGAGGTCGAGGCGTGGATCGGCACCACCGCTCCGGAACGCCGCACACCACGGACCCGGTGCACGGCCGCCGGACTGCACGGGGAACTGACGGCCACGGCCGCACGGGGCTACGCCGTCGACGACCAGGAGAACGAGACGGGCGTCAACTGCCTCGCCCTGCCCGTCTTCCTCACCTCTCCCACGGCCCCCTCCGGGGCGGTGAGCGTCAGCGCGCTGGCCTACCGGACGCCCCTGGCCGCCCTGGTCGACGCGCTCGACGAGATCCGCGCGCTCCTCGGCCCCCTCGGTGAGCCGTACCGCTGAAGCCCCGCACGGCCGCCTCTCCCGACGCCCCGCCCCGCCCCGAACCCCCCTTTGGAGAAAGACCCGTGAACGTCATGCGCGCCTTCGTCCTCACCGCCCCCGGTGCCTACGAGGTCCAGGAGGTGCCGGTGCCGGTGGCGGGGGCCGGTGAGGTCGTCGTCGAGGTGGAGCGGGTCGGGGTGTGCGGTACCGATCTGGAGTTCTTCCACGGCACGATGGCCTATCTCCACCAGGGGCACGCCGCCTATCCGATGCGGATCGGGCACGAGTGGGCCGGGCGGGTGTCGGCGGTCGGTGACGGTGTCGACCCCGGCTGGGTGGGGCGGCGCGTCATGGGCGACACGATGCTCGGGTGCGGGGAGTGCCGTCGCTGTCTCCGGGGCGACCAGCATGTGTGCGAGCGGCGGCTGGAGGTGGGGATCCGCGGGGGCCTGGCCGGCGCCCTCGCCGAACGGCTCGCCGTACCCGTCTCCTCCCTGCACGTCCTGCCGGACTCCGTGGACGCCGTGCTCGGGGCGCTCGTGGAGCCGGGGGGCAACGCGCTGCGCGCGGCGGAGGCGACGGCGACCGGGCCGGGGGACCGTGCCCTGGTGCTGGGGCCGGGGACGATCGGGCTGCTGGTGGCGCTGTTCCTCCGGGCCGCCGGGGCGGAGGTCCATCTCCTGGGCCAGACCGATGCCTCGCTCGCCTTCGCCCGCGACCTGGGCTTCCCGCACACCTGGACGGAGGACTCCCTCCCCGGGCTTCCCTTCGACGCCGTCGTGGACGCCACCAACGCGGCCCATCTGCCGGGCGGCGCCCTGGAGTTGGTGGAGCCGGGGGGCCGTGTGGTGTACATCGGGCTGGCCGCCGAACCCAGCCGGATCGACACCCGCGCACTCGTCCTCAAGGACGTCACGGCCGTCGGCATCCTCTCCGCCTCCCCCGGCCTCGACGCCACGATCCACGCGTACGCCACCGGCGCCGTGGACCCCCGGCCCCTGGTCGCCGCGACGGTCGCCCTCGACGAGGTCGGCCCCGTCCTCGCGGGCGAGCGGCCGCCGGGCTCGGGCCCCGGCCCGAAGATCCACGTGGCCCCTGACCGGGGCACGACCCCGCGGGCCGGTGGGGGCTGGTCGCGCAGTTCCCCGCGCCCCTGAAAGACACAGGCCCCCTGCGGGCCTGAAAAGCACGGGGCGCAGCCCCTGCTTTTCAGGGGCGCGGGGAACTGCGCGACCAGCCCCCACCGGACCCGCACCCGACAACGCACCCCTCCCACCTGATCGACAGCCCCCGCACCCCCTCCACGACACGGCCCCCTCCAACCCGGCTCGCGGAGCCCACCGGCTTACGGTACGGGGAGATCACGAGCCGCCCAGGAGTTCGCATGGCCGCCAGCCGCCGGAAGAGACCCGTCGAGGGCGACGACGCCTTCGGGGCCATCGAACCGCCCCACAATGCCGAACTGATCCTCAGCGTGCTGGCGGTCACCGCCCTGGTGGAGGCACTCGGCGTCCTCTCCGGCTCCGAGGTGTGGCTGCTCGGGCTGCTGGTGTTCCTGCCGAGCACGGCGTCCGCGCTGTGCACCGTCCGGCAAACCGCGTTCGTCGCCGCGTGGACCACCCTCGTCGTCACCGCCACCGCGGTCGTGCGCGACGTCGAAGCGGAGCACTGGCTGGACCGGCTGCTGCTGGTCCTGCTCACCCTGACCCTGGGCACGGCCTCCGTGTACGCCTGCCACCGGCGGATCCGGCGCGAGCACGAGATGTTCCGGCTGCGCTCCACGGCCGCGGCCATGCAGCGGCACATCCTGCACCCGCTGCCCCTGCTCACCGACGACGTCCTGGTCAACGGGATCTACGAGCCGCTGCAGGAGGACCGGCTCGTCGGCGGTGACATCTACGACGTCGTCGCCTCGCCCTGGGGGACGCGTGTGCTGATCGGCGACGTCCAGGGCAAGGGACTGGCCGCCGTGGGCGCCGCGTTCGCCGTCATCGGCGCCTTCCGTGAGGCCGCGCACCGCGAGCCCACGCTCACCGCGCTCGCCGACGCCCTGGACGCGGCCGTCGTCCGCCACAACTCCTACGCCGAGAACACCGGCGACGACGAGCGTTTCGTCACCGCCCTGGTGATCGGCGTCGACACGCTGACCGAGGAGGCGCAGGCCGTCAACTGCGGGCACATCCCCCCGCATGTGCTGCACGACGGCACGGTCACCTCGGCCGAGCTGGACTCGGGTGTCCCGCTGGGCCTCGCCGAACTGGCGGTGGAACCCACGACCGTGGGCTGGTTCGCGTTCCCGGAGGGCGCGACGCTGCTGCTGAGCACCGACGGTCTGACCGAGACCCGCGCGGCCGACGGCACGTTCTACCCGGTCGACGAACGCCTCGCCGAACACCTCGACCTCTCCCCCACCGAACTGCCCCGCGCCCTGTACGAGGACGCCCGGGCGTACGCGGGCAGCGGCGGTCGGCACGACGACGTCGCCGTCCTGACGGTCCGCCGGTCACCGCGCCTCTGAACCGGCCCGAACCAGCACCGAACCAGCACCGAACCAGCACCGAAAAGGATTTCCGCAGCACGGGACGGGCGCGAGGGGGCAGCTGGCTGTCCTGAAGCGATAGCCCCGTGAACTCGCCTCTCTTCCACCTCCCTTGACACTTCAACAGGCCGCTCCTACGTTGCGAAAACCTTTCAGGTCGCTTTTCCGCACCCCCCGGTTCGCGCGCAGGTGTTGTCAACGGGACAGGGAGCAGCCGATGAGAAGACCGCACATCCTCCTGGTACGGCGCCGGCGCACGAGGTGTGTCCTCGTCGCCCTGGCGCTCAGCGCATGTTCCGTCGTCGCCGCGCCGCCGGCCGCCGCGGCGCAGACCATCGGGTTTCCCACCTTCGGCGGGCCCGCGATCCCGGCACCGCCGGTCGCCCACACCTCGGGCGACATGATGAAGTCGATCTACGACGCGGAGAGTTCGGGCACCGACTTCTGGATGGACCGGCTGCTCGCCCGCACAGGCAACGACCCCGCCGGGCCCTGGCTGATGAGCCGGGGGCGGGCCCTGTTCATGAAGGAGCACAACCCCGCCCAGCTCGGTTTCGGCGGCAAGGCCGCCTACTGGGAGAGCATCAACGACAGCGGCGCCTACACGGTGGCGGTCACCCCGGGCACCTTCACCGAGCAGGTCGCCCAGCGCCGGCAGACGCCCAGCCACTGGAAGAGCGTCCACACCAGCGGCTCGGTCACGGTCGACCAGACCAAGTTCATCACCGACAACAACGTCGCCGTGACCAACCTGTCCATCAAGAACAACGGTTCCGCGTCCACGACGCTCCAGCTGCGGGCGACCTCGCCGTACGCCACCTCCGGCACCGGCAGCGAACTCACCGGCCAGGTCAACGCGTACAACAACCTGACCACCCTCCGCCCGCGCCTCACCGGCGACGGTTTCGCCGTCTCCAGCGGCGGTCTCAACCGGTCCGTGACGATCGCCGCCGGGGCCACGGTGACGGCCAAGGTGGTCATGGGCTTCGTCACCGACGAGATCCCGCAGTCGCTGACCGAGTACAACGCCTACGCCGGGTATGCGCCCGCGACCGCGTTCGCCACCCACGTCAAGGCGTACAACCTGTGGTGGGCGCAGAACGTGCCCTACATCGACGTGCCCGAGCCGGCGATCAAGAAGAACATCTACTACCGCTGGTGGCTGATGCGCTTCAACAGCCTCGACGCGGACATCCCCGGGCAGACCTTCCAGTTCCCGACCTCCACCGAGGGCGTCCTCGGCTACAACAACGCGATCGCGCTGACCCAGCCGATGCACATCGACGACCTGAAGTATCTGCGGAACCCGGCCTACGCGTACGGGGACTGGCTGAGCGTCGGCCAGACGTCCAAGGGCGGACGGTTCCTCGACAACCCGGGCGACCCGGAGAACTGGTCCAACAGCTACACCCAGTACATCGCCGAGGCGGCCTGGAAGAGCTACCAGATCCACGGCGGACAGCCCGGCATCGCCGCCAACCTGGCCCGCTACGCCGAGGGCGACGTCAAGGGACAGCTCGCGCACTACGACCACGACAACAACAAGCTCATCGAGTACGACTGGGGCGCGCTGACCGGCAACGACGCGGACGCCGTGTCCTTCCACTGGAAGCCCGGGAACATGGACCGCGCCGAGTCCGCCTACCAGTACAGCGGCGCGCTCGCCGCCGCCCAGGCCTACGAGGCGATCGGCAACACGGCCAAGGCCACCGAGATGCGTACGCTCGCGACGCAGATCAAGGACGCGATCGTCAACGTGCTGTGGAATCCGAACCGGCAGTTGTTCGAGCACCGGCTGAAGTCCACGAACGAGTGGGTGCCCTGGAAGGAGATCAACAACTACTACCCGTTCTCCGTGGGAGCCGTCCCGAACACCGCCACCTACCGGCAGGCGCTGCGGCTCTACGACGACCCGGCGCAGTACCCGATCTTCCCCTTCTACACGGCCAACCAGGTCGACAAGAAGGCGGCGGCCGACGCCGGGGAGCCCGGCTCCAACAACTTCTCCACCATCAACTCGACCGTGCAGTTCCGGCTGTACTCGTCGGTGCTGCGCAACTACCCCAACTCCTGGATGAACGCGACCGACTACAAGAAGCTCCTGTACTGGAACACCTGGGCGCAGTACGTCGGCGGCAACACCCAGTGGCCCGACGCCAACGAGTTCTGGGCGGACTGGAACGGCAGCTCGATCAACTACCGCTCCTGGATCCACCACAACATCCTCGGCAGCAGCAACTGGACCGTCATCGAGGACGTGGCGGGGCTGCGCCCGCGCAGCGACGCCAAGGTGGAGCTGTCCCCGATCGACATCGGCTGGAGCCACTTCACCGTCAACAACCTCCGCTACCGGGGCGCCGATCTGTCCATCGTGTGGGACGACCCGGCGGACGGTGTGGTGCGCTACCCGGGCATCCCGGAGGGCTACTCGGTGTACGTCGACGGCGACCGCGTGGCCACGGTCAACTCACTGGTGCCGCTGACCTGGGACCCGGCCACGGGTGACGTCACCACCGGTGGCACGGTCACCCACCACACGGCCAAGTCCGGGCTGAAGGCCCCCAACCAGGTCGTGCAGGACAGCCCGCAGATGGTCGACATGCTCGCCAAGGCGGGCGTCGACCTCACCGCCGACCTCACCAACCTGGCCGCCGGGGCGACCGTGTCCGCCTCCCACACCGGGTCCGGCAGCAATGTCTCCGGCGCGGTCGACGGCTACCCGACCAACGAGCCCTTCTGGGGCGCGGGCGGCTCCGCCAACAGCCAGGACTGGTACGAGCTGAACTTCGGCACCACCCGCACGCTCAACGAGGTCCGGCTGCACTTCAAGGACAGCCGCCCGGCGAGCACGACGTATCGGGCACCCTCGGCCTACAACATCCAGTACTACAACGGCAGTTCATGGGTGAACGTCCCCGACCAGACGAAGAGTCCGACGGCACCGCGGGCCAACTACAACCGGGTGCGGTTCCCCTCGATCAGCGCCCAGCGGGTCCGGGTGCTGGCCACCAACGCCTCCGGCGCGAAGACGGGGCTCACCGAGGTGAAGGTGTTCAACCGGGGCGGGACGCAGCCACCGGCCAACCAGGCGGCCTCGGCCACGGCGTCGGCGTCGTACACCTCGCCCTGGGAGAGCGTCACCGCCGTCAACGACGGGCTCGATCCGCCGTCGTCCAACGACACCGTGAACCCGCGCTGGGGGACCTGGCCGGAGACCGGCCAGCAGTGGGCGGAGCTGACCTGGCCGTCCGCGAAGACCCTGAACAAGGCGGAGGTGTACTTCTTCGACGACGACCAGGGCATCGACATGCCCGCCTCGTGGAAGCTCCAGTACTGGAACGGCAGCGCGTACGTGGATGTGCCGGGCGCCGGGGCGTACGGGCTGGCGAAGAACCAGTACAACACCGTCGCCTTCGACGCCACGAGCACCGCCCGGCTCCGGGTGCTGCTCACCGGCAACGGCACCAACTCCGTCGGACTCCTCGAAGCAAAGGTGTACGGACCGTGACTCGTCGCAAAGGTGTACGGGCCGTGACTCGTCGCAAAGGTGTACGGGCCGGGGCTCGTTCCCGGTCTCTGGCCGCGTTGATCGCCTCGGTCGCCCTGGCGGTCGCCTTCCTGGTGGCACCGCAGCCCGCTGCCGCCGCCGTCTCCTTCACCTCGACGGGGGTGAACCAGAACGGCGGCAACTGCCTTGACCTGCCCGGCGGTTCGACGGCAAACGGGGCGCAGCTGCGTGCCTTCGTGTGTGCCGGAGGGGCGGGCAACCAGAGTCTCGCCTTCACCCCGGTCGCGGGGACGGCCGACGTCTACACGATCACCACCCAGCCCGGGCAGTGCGTCGATGTGTACGGCGCCTCCACGGCCGACAACGCCGCCGTCATCCAGTGGCCCTGTCACGGCGCGACCAACCAGCAGTGGCGGCTCACCCCGGTGGCGGTCACCGGCACGGACAAGACCTTCCACCTGGTCTCCGTCGGCTCGGGCAAGTGCGCGGCGCCGAGCGGCGGTTCGTCGGCTTCCGGCACCAACCTGGTGCAGCTGCCGTGCGCCACGACGAACGGCAGGGTGTGGCGGCTGCCCGGCTTCACCGGCGGCGGCACGGCCCCGAGGACGTTCACCAACCCCCTGGTCCAGCGCGGCCCCGACCCCTGGCTGACCTACTACGACGGCTTCTACTACCTCGCCACGACGACCTGGAACTCGACGGTCACCATGCGCAGGTCGAGCACCCTGGCGGGGCTGTCCACGGCCACCGAGCAGGTGATCTTCCATCTGACCCGGCCGAACGGGGCGGGCACGATGTGGGCACCGGAGTTCCACCTCCTCGACGGACCCAACGGGAAGCGCTGGTACTTCTACTACACGGCCGGCCGCGAGCCGTTCGACCTGGGCACCCAGCGGATCCATGTCCTGGAGAGCGCGGGCCTGGACCCGATGGGCCCCTACTCCTTCAAGGCGGACCTGCTCGACCCGACGCAGGACAACACCTGGGAACTGGACCCCGGCATCCTCCAACTCAACGGTCAGCTCTACCTGTTGGGCACCTACTACAACGGCTCGCAGCCCATGTTCATCCGCCCGCTGTCGAACCCGTGGACCGCGAGCGGCACCCGGCGCGTGCTGTCCACGCCGACCTACAGCTGGGAGACGGTGGGCGGCGCGGTCAACGAGGGCGCCGAGGTCCTGCAGCGAGGCGGCAGGACGTTCATCGTCTACTCGGCCAGCCACTGCTCCACCCCCGACTACAAGCTGGGCATGCTCACCTACAACGGCGGTGATCCGCTCAACTCCTCCTCGTGGGTGAAGTCCCCGAACCCGGTGTTCCAGCGGTCCAACGCCAACGGCGTGTACGGCCCCGGCCACAACGGCTTCTTCAAGTCGCCGGACGGCACCGAGGACTGGATGGTGTACCACGCCAACAGCTCCGCCTCGGGAGGCTGCGACATGAACCGGTCCACCAGGGCGCAGAAGTTCACCTGGAACGCGGACGGCACCCCGAACTTCGGGACCCCGGCCGCCCTCGGCGTCACCCTGACCGCACCGTCGGGCGAGTAGCCGGACCGTTTTCTCCCGATCGTCCCAAACCGCTTGCCGGGGCCGGGCCCCCTGCCCATCCTTGAGCGGTGACCGATGAGCTGGAGCATGCCGGACCCGACCTGACGACGGCGCCGCACAGGCTCGTCGACGAACTGGGCCGGGTCCGCGCGCTCGGGCTGCCCCGGCTGCACGAGGCGGAGCTGGAGACCCTGCGCTCGCGCGTCGCGGGTGGACGCGGGGAGCCGGAGGCCGTGGAGCGTCTGCTGCACACCGTCGTGCTGGGTCTCGACGGGGAGCTGCTGCGCGACGCGGCCCTCCACTCCTTCGGGTTCGCGCCCGGGACCCGTGATCTGCCGGGCAAGGAGCGGCGGGCGCGGGCGGCCCATGTCTACGGTGTGGGGCCGGAGCGGTTCCGCAAGCATCAGGAGAAGCTGATGCTCCATCAAGTAGCCCGTGCGGTACTGAACTTCGAGGGTCATGTCCCGGTGCCGGGGCCAGTGCCGCAGCCGGGGCCGGCACCAGCCCCGGCTCCGGTCGCCCCCGTCCGTGCCGGGCGCCATGTGTTACGAATGGCCTTCGCCCACGGGGAGGTCCTGCTCACTCTGCATGTGGCGCCCATCGAGCTGGTCACGGGCGTGGACGTGCTGGTCTCCTCGGAGAACATCTACTTCGAGATGTCGAAGACGTTCCGCCGCACGGTCTCCGGGAGCCTGCGGCGGGCCGGAGCCACGAAGGACGCCGTCGGCCGGATCACGGACGATGTGATAGCGCGGCAACTCGCCGACTGGGTGCGGACGTTCGGGGTGCCGGGCCTGCCCGTGGCGGCGGGCACGGTCGCCGTCACCTCGCCGGGCGCCCTGTCGGCGCAGGGGGTACGGCGCATCCTGCACGCCGCGGTCGCCACACCCTCGGCACACGGCGACGGATACGAGACGGCGCCCGCGGCCGTCGCGGCGGCCGTGCGGCGCGTCTTCCAGCTGGCGGCCGCGGAACGGCGTACGGGCCGGGTCCCCCTGAAGTCCATCGCGTTTCCCCTGCTGGGAGCGGGCCGGGGCGGTCTCGACGCGCGGACCAGCGCGGAGACCGTCGTGGGCACGCTGGAGCAGGTACTCAGGGCCGACCCCGACTGGTCGGTGCATCTGGTGACCCGCAATCCGCTCAGCGCCCGCGCGGTGATCGATGTGGTGAACGACCGGCGTCCCTGAACACAAGACGACAGGAAAGCACGGTATTCGAATTCACTCGCCCCGTGAAACTCGAATACCGCGCTTTATTCCTCCCGCTTCCCCCGTGGCCTTTCACCCGGAATTATGCACGGGCGACGGCCGCTGTCGGAACCCGTTCCACCGATCCCCGGGGAGAAACCGGAAAACTACCGGTTCCCGCCCGGAAAGCGCCCCGGGACGGTGTGGGAGGGGACGGTGTCAGGACCCGATTCCCGGCATCGGGTCGACAGCTCCCAGTTCGACGCGGTAATCCTCCAGCGTCGCGGCGAGCCAGCGCAGTCCGTCCTCGTCGTCGAGGGCTCGCGGCGGTTCGTCGGTCGCGGTCAGCAGATCGTTCTCGGCGGTGGCGCCGAACAGGACCAGGGACTCGTTGGGGCCGTCCAGGCGCGAGCGCCACACGAAGCCGTCCGCCCACGGGGCCTCGGCCCGCAGCCAGTGCCCCCAGCGCCGGGTGAACGCGTACTCCGTGGGCTCGGACTCCACCAGCCACCAGTCGCTCTGCTGGACGGCGTTGAGCTGGGGGATGCTGCACAGGGAGACCAGCTCGACGTCCCGGGCGAGCCGTACCTGGGACAGCAGCCTGCCCTCCAGCTCCCGCAGCGGCAGGACCCGGTGGTTGCCCAGACCGTCGAAGCGCAGGGTGCGGACGAACCGCTCGATGATCGCCGTCTCGGGCTTGGGGGCCGCGTAGAGGTACGCGTAGGTGTCGTTCGGTGTGCTGTCGAAGCGGCCGCCGCCGAAATGATGGTCCTGCGGCTCCGGGTTGAAGCCGTCCGCCCTGCGGCGCCGCGAGTGCACCCGGTACAGCAGCTCCCCGGCCTTGCGGACCACCTTCCGGGCGTCCGCCGTGCCCTTCTCGGGCAGTTTCGCTCCACGGGCCATGTCAGTAGTCCTCCCCCACCACGCTCGCGGCGGCGAGCAGTTGTTCGTCCAGCCCCGCGCCGAGCAGCGACGCCGGCACGGCGTCCAGCCAGGGATTGGGTCCCAGCCACCAGTCGGCCACACCCCAGGGGTCGGCCGCGGCACCCAGCATCGCGTTGATGGTGAGCACCAGCGGACGCGGGTGTCCGTCCGCGCCGAACTGGAAGGCGGGCAGCCGCTCCGGTCCCCCGGAGGCCGGAAGCCTGATCAGGTCGGGCTGCGCCGTCTCCCGGCCGAAGTGCTCCGCCAGTTCCGCGGCCGTCAGGGCGGGCTCGGCCAGCAGCCGGTCCCGCGCGGAGGCCCAGCGCACCTCGACCGGCGTCCCGCCCGCCTCCTCCGCTTCGCCCGAGGTCCGTACGGCGGTCCGCACGCCGGACGGGCGGCCGTCCGGCCCGCCCAGCGTGAAGCGCTCCAGGAGCACGTCGTGCGGTGGTCGCCGCACCAGGGACGAGGAGGTGTACCGGCGGCCCACCGCCCTGCCCTCGTCACCCGGAAGGGACACCCGCAGATGGGTGGCGACGGCACGCGTGATCCCCCGCAACCTCTCCTCGCTCCCGCCCTCGGCGACGATGTCCAGCAGAACGTCGAGCTGTTCACGGTCCGCCGGGGAGAGTTTTTCCCGGATCGACTGTGGTTCCGACACGAGCGCGGCGATTAGTTGCTGCTCGTACTCGTCCATTCGTTCCCCTCCTCGAATCCGGAATCCGGATGCGGAAGTACGCTAGTGAGCTACGATCCGATTGGCAATTCGCGAGCCGGGGTGGGGGGTCATTCCCTCGCAGCGGACAGGGGGCGTTTGTGTACACGGATAATCAGGGTCCGGACGGCCAGGGAACGGATGATCACGCCGGGGAATCCGGCGGCATGGATCGTTTTACCCGGATCGATGTCGCCCTACGACTTCTCGAAGCGGCCGAGGAAGCCATGGAGCGGGGCGAGCGGGGGCAGGTCGTGGATCTCCTCGACGAGCTGGAGCGGATCCTGGCGGGACTGACCGGCTCCCCCACCGGCGAGGGCGAACGGCGGCTGCTGCTGGGGATGTCGGCCGACGCGGCCCAGCTCCGCCACGCACACGGGCAGCGCCCCGAGGACCTGGACGACGCGATCGCCCGCCGGGACGTCGTCCACACCCTGACCGTCGAGGCGTACACGTCCCCGGGGTCCGAGGAGCCGCCCGACCTCGGTGAACTGATCCTGATCCGCTCCCAACTCGCCCTCGACATCGCGGAACGCTGGCGCACGAGCGAGCCGGGGCCGCGCCGGTCGGCCGACGCCGACCGGGTCGCCGAACTGCTCGGCCCGACCCTCGACGGACCGGACGCGCACCAGCTGCCGGACCCCGCGCAGTGCCACCTGGTGCTCGGGCTGGTGCTGTCGAACCGCTGCCGATGCGCCGAGCACGACACCCCCGAGCGGCTCGCGGACCGCGACGCCGCGATCCGGCATCTGCGGACGGCGTACGACGCCGACGGCCTCGACCCGGATCTGCGCCCCATGGTCGCCTTCGACCTCGCGCTGCTCTCGTATCTCCAACTGGCCGACCGCTACGACAAGTCGGCGCACCCGCCGGGCTCCGGGGACGCCGCCTCGGAGTTCGGGGCGCTGCTCGACCTGCTGCGGCCGCTCACCGCCGACACCGGTCAGGACGGCGCCGACGCGGCCGAGCTGGGCGCGGACATGTGCGACGCGCTCACCCAGTACGACAGCGGCCCACGGGCCCAGGCCACCGCGATCGACTGGTACCGGGCCACCCTCACCCATCCCGAACTGCCCGCGGAGGCCGCCCACCGCATCGCGACGAATCTGGGGCTCGCGCTGGCGGAACGCTCCGAACGCAACCGGAAGTCCCAGCATCCCGGCGATCCCGCACCCGCCGTGGACCGCGCCGAGGCGACCGCCCTCTGGGAGGCCGCACTCGCCCGTCTCTCCGGGGCCACGAACCAGGAGGAGAGGGTGGCGTGTCTGGCGGGCATCGTCGACCTGCTCTGGATCGAAGCGTCGGACGGGCTGCTGGACGACGACGGCGTCGACCGGCTCGTCGTCCGGGCCCGCGAACTCGGCTCGCTCGTCGACCCGGACGACACCGACCGGGCCGAGCTGGTGCTCAAGACCGCGATCACCCTGACCCAGCGGGCGGTCGCCCGCGGTACGCCGGCCGCGTACGACCTGAGCAACAACGCCCTGATGACCGGGGCGGCCGATCCCGATCTGGCGCTGGACCGGACCCTGCCGCGGGTGGTGTCGGATCTGCGGGAGGCCATCGCGCTCATGCGCACGGGCACCGGCCTCTACCACCACGAGGACGAGTTCCATCTGGCCGCCCAGTGCCTACTGGGCGCCGCGCTGGTCCTGGACTTCGCCTGCGCACTGCCCCAGGTCCGGCACGAATCCCTGCGCGACGCCCTGCGGATCCTGCGGGTGGCCCTCGAACGGCTGCCGGCGGACAGCGAGTTGCGCGACGAGAACCTCCACGGGACGTTCCTCAACGCGATGTTGTACCGCGTCTGGTACACCGACCCGTTCGCCGCGCCCCTCGCTCCCGGCGGACGGCCGGTGCCGGACGTCACCGGGTTCGCCTCCGTCGAGGACGATCTGCAGTTGCTGGCCGGGCTGCTGGCTCCCGCCGCGCTCGAACGGGAGCCGCACTTCGTCTTCCTCTCCGTCATGGTGGGCGTCCTGCGGTCGCCGGACGGCATGCCCTCGGCGGCGGAGTGCCGTACGTGGTCGGACCGGTTGCGGCGGGCCGCCCCGCTGCTCGAACCCGAGGCATGGGCGCTGAAGGCCGCGATGCTGGGCGTCGCCGGCACCCTGGGGCTCATCCTCGACCGCACGGGCGAGGCCACGTTCGCCGACCGGGCCACCACCACGGCGACGCTGCGGCAGGCCCGGGCCGTCGTCCCGCCGGGCTCCACGATGCGCGGGATGATCGACGACGCGTTGCGGCACGGCGCCACGGCCGACCTCCAGGCGCTGCTGCGCACCCTGTTCCCGGGCGCGGCCCGGACGACGGCGGCCCCGCCTCCAGGACCCCGGCCGGAGGAACCCACCCCCTCGGATCCGACGGACGCCGATGACGTGCTCACCCCGCCCACGATCGACCCCTCCGCCACCGTGCTGCTCGGCGACGGCTCGCCCGACCCGTTCGCGCTCCCGCTCGGCCGGGTCGCCGAGATCCTCGCCGGTGACCCGCAGACCGCGAGCCCGGCCGAGGCCGCCGCCCGCTCCCTGGCCCACTACCGCCGCTGGCTACGCGAACGCGACGGCCAGGACCTGACCCGAGCCATCACCCTCGTACGACAGTCCCTGACCGCCCTCGACGACGGCATGACACCGGACGGCACACCGCGCGGCGACCTCGACGGCGACACGGCGTCGGACGGCGCGGCGAGACCTGGGGCGGCCGATCCATCCCTCGCCGACCGGTGTGCCGAGTTTCTGGCTCATCTGCTGCTCGACCGGCATGTGTTGCTCGGCGACCACGCCGATCTCGACGCGGCCGTCCAGGAGTACGACCTGCTGCTCGACCGTACGCCGGGCCATCTGACCCGGCCGCCGCTGCCCGCCGTGCTGGCCGGGGCGGGCGATCCACGGGTGCCGCCGCATCTCTTCCACGCCCCGGAGGCGGCCGGGCACGCGCCCTTCCGCGCCGAGCTGCTGGCGGCCGCCGGCTCGGCGTGGCTGCTGCTCGCGCGGTCCCGCCGCCGCCACTCCTCGACCCTGGCCGACGACGCCGTACGGGCCTGGGAGGAGGCCGAGCGCCTGCTGCCCGCGGACCATCCCGCGGTCCCGGCCGTCCGGACCGAACTGGCCACACAGGCGCTGCGGACGGTCCGCGAGGCGGGTGACGCCGAGGCCGTACGCGCCGCGGTCGACACCCTCGTCGAGGCCGCGACCGCCTGCCCGCCCCGAAGCCCCCACCGCCCCGCACTCCACCTGCGCGCGGCGGCGGCCCTGGCCGAGCCGAGCGCCGCCGTGTCCGACAGGCGTGAGCTCCTCGGGCAGGGGATCGCGTTGCTGCGGGACGTGGTGGAGCGGGGGCCGCACGAGTTCCATGGGTCGCGGGGGCGGTGTCTGTACGGGCTGGGGAGTCTGTTGCTGGCCCGGCAGCTGGACGCGGGGCGGCGGGAGGATCTGGAGGAGGCCCTCGCGGTGCTGCGGGAGGCGCGGGAGGTGCTGAACGCGAGCCCGGGCGACCCCTTCGCCGTGGCGCTGATCCGGACCCTCGCCCTGGCCCACCGCGCGTTCGGCCCGCACGACGGCGAACACCGGCGGGAGTCGCGGGAGACGGGCCGGTCGGCGCTGACCGCCCACGGCCGCGCCGTCCTCCTCCAGTCGGGCGCGGACCACGGCCTCGAAGCCGCGCGGGCCATCGCCCCCGACATGCTGCGGCTGGTCCGCTGGACTCTCGCCGACGGACGACCCGAGGCGGCGTTCGAGGCGCTCGAACTCGGCCGCGGACTCGTGCTGAACGCCGCCACGACGAACGTCACCGTCCCCGATCTGCTCCGGGACGCCGACCACACCGACCTGGCCGACGCCTGGGTCCGGGCCGCCGCCGAAGGCCACGGGGGCGGCCCCGGCGAGGTGCCGGACGACCTGCGGCGCCGGGTGCTGGACGCGCTCGCGGGCAGCGCCGCCGAGAAACGACTCGTCTCCGCACCCGGCCCGGGGCAACTCGGCCGCACCCTGCGCCGGTTGGGCACCGACGCGCTGGCCTATCTGGTCCCCGGCGAGGACGGCGCCCCGGGCCACGCGGTGATCGTCACAGCGACCGGGACGGTCCGCTCCCTGCGGCTGCCGAGCCTGACCTCGGTGTCCGCCGGGCCCGTCGGCGCGTACGACCGGGCGCTCCTGGAGTTCCAGGAGGTGGGCCGGCTGGAGGAGCCCGCCCCGCACCACCCGCGGGTCATGCACGAGTTCCACCGCAAGCGTCTGCTGTCGCGGGAGAGGGAGTGGCGGCAGGCGCTCCAGGCGCTGTGCGTGTGGGCGGGCGAGGCCGCGATGACACCGCTGCTGGCCGCCGCCGAGGCCTGGTGGCCCGGCCGTACCCCCCGGATCGTCCTCGCTCCCGTGGGCTCCCTCGGCATCGTCCCCTGGCACGCGGCACAGGGCCCGGAGTCCGCCGCGCAGCGCCCGGGGTCCGTCGCACAGGGGCCAGGGTCCGCTGCCCCCGCGGCGCCCCGGGCCCGCCACGCGTGTGAGCGGGCCGTCATCTCGTACTGTGCCAGCGCCCGTCAGCTCATCGAGGTGGCCGACCGGCCGGCGGCCGTCCTGGGGCAGGGCGGCGTGGCCGTCGTCGTGGACCCCGGCGGGTCGCCGACGATGCACCGCGAGGCGGCGCTCGTGACGTCCCTGCATCCGGAGGTCACCGTGATCGGTGGCCTGGGCGGGGAGAGGGACGCTCGCGGGGCGGGGGCGGTGACGCTGCCGTCCGAGCCCCGGTCGCTGGAGCCGTTCCTGCCGGGCCGGGGGTCCACGCCGACGGCGCTCCTGCACATCAACTGTCACGCGGACACCGGCCCGACGTCCAACGACTCCGTCCTCAAACTGGACGCCACGCACACGGTGTCGGTGCAGGACCTGCTGACCGGGGCGGCCGGCCGCGATCCCGGGATGCCCGGCGGTACGGTCCTGCTCGCCAACTGCACCAGCGATCTGACCCTCAGCGACCACGACGAGGCGCTGACGCTGGCGACGGCCTTCCTGGGGGTGGGGGCGACGGCGGTCGTCGGCTCCCGCTGGGCCGTCGCCGACGACCCCCGGACCACCCTGCTGGTGCTGCTCGTCCATCACCACATGAGGCGGGGGACACCGCCCCGGGACGCCCTGCGCGCGGCCCAGTTGTGGATGCTGGACCCCGGGCGGGTCCTGCCGCCGGAGCTGGCGGAGTTCGAGGCGCTGGTCGGGGGCACCGCGAGCGGCCCGCTGGACGAGTTGGAGGTCTGGGCCTCCTTCGCCCACCACGGCCGGTGAGCCGGCGGTGCAGGGGCCGACGGGCCCGCGCGGTTCAGGGGCCGGCGTCGTCGACCCCCAGATCGCGGCGCATCGTGTGGCGCATGTCCGCGAGGGAGGTCCACGCCGCCCGTAGCTCCGGCTCGAACGCGTCCAGCGCCGGGCCGTCCACGGTCGGTCCGGCGAGGGCCTTCTTGAGGATGCCGTAACCGGTGTTGAGCTGTCGGCTCACGGCGCCGGCGGAGACGAGGACGGTGGTGGGCACGACCATCTGGGCCTCGGCGTAGCACTCCCGGTGGGCGGAGCGGCGCTCGTCCAACTGTTCCAGACAGGCGTCTACGCCGGTGCCGTCCCGCAGCGCGTGCAACAGGTTGACCTGGGCGGTCTGGTACTGGCGGGCGGCGGTGTTGAGCGCGATGCAGCAGGCACGGCGGAGGTCGAGCAGTTCGCCGTGCCGGGCCGCCGACAGTTCGGCCCGGCGCATGCGCTCGGCGTGCTCACGTTCCTCGCGCTGCTGCCGGGCCAGTGCGTCGAGTTCCAGCCGCTTGGCGCGGTCGGCCCGGCTCTGTGTCAGCAGCGCGGCGCCGAGCGTGCCGACGACACCGACCGCGGCGACCGCCAGGGCCACCCAGGCGTCCCCCATCCTTCTCCCCTCACCGGTCCTCGGGTGCCCTCGTCGCCGCGGTGCCCCGGCACTCAGCCGTCCCCGAGGACGACGACTCTCCGGGGCGTGCCAGCGCCGGGTGTGGCGGTGGAGACGACGGACCGGCCGGCCGGGACCGCGCGTTCCCGGCCCCAGGCGCGGATCTCCTCGATCTGTTCGGGGTTGCTGCGGCTGAGGGGTGCCGTGTTGGCGAAGGTGTCCTCGACGAACGAGGGGTCGAGCCGGTCCGCCCCGCCGCCCAGCAGGACCTCGGCGCCGACGTCGTGGAGCGCCGACTCGATGTCGGAGCCGGCGAAGCCCTCCGAGAGGTCCACGAGACGGTCGAGCTGGTCCGGATGCGGTTCGGCCTTGACGTAACGCCGGTAGTAGAGGGTGATGATCTCCCGGCGGTCCTGGTCGTCCGGCAGGTCGACGAAGAACAGTTCGTCGAAGCGGCCCTTGCGCAGCAGTTCGGGCGGCAGACTGCGGACGTCGTTGGCGGTGGCGACCACGAAGACGCGGGAGTCCGACTCCTGGAGCCAGAACAGGAACTGGCCGATGATGCGCTGCTGGACGCCGGAGCTGTCGTGGGCTCCGGCCAGTCCCTTCTCGATCTCGTCGATCCACAGGATGCACGGGGCGACCCGGTCGGCGGCGTCGAGGGCCTCCCGCATCCGGCCCTCGGACTCGCCCAGGTAGCGTCCGTGGATGCTGGCCATGTCCAGTCGGTACAGGGGCAGTTGCCACTGCTGGGCGATGGCCTTCGCCGACAGGGACTTCCCGCAGCCGGGGACCCCGACGAGCAGGACACCGCGCGGCGGGCGCAGGTGGGTGCCGCGCAGGTCGGTGTGGATGAGGCGGTGTTTGCGCTCCAGCCAGCCGCGCAGGTTGGTGAGTCCGCCGACGGAGTAGTCGACGTCCTTGCGGGCGAGGCGTTCGAGGCCGGCGAGGTTGTTGAAGATGCGGTCCTTGGAACCGGCGAGGGCCAGGACGTCGTCGGCCTCCACCGAGCCCTTGGCGATGAGGGTGGCCATCAGGTTCACCGCCTCGCCCTCGGTGACACCCTGGAGGAACTCGGCGGCCCGGCGGGCGTCGTGCTCGGTCCAGGCGATGGAGACCACACCTCGGTGGTCACTGAGGAAGCCGCTGATGGTCCCGTACATCTCGTCGGCGTTCGGCAGGTCCAACTGCAGGCTCATACCGAGGCGTTGCAGGCCGCTCCAGATCGGGTTGTCGGTGATGAGGACGACGCATCCGGCGTGCGTGTCGGCGATCCGGGCGAGTTCGGCGACGTTGCGGGTGAAGGGGGTGTCGGACTCCAGCTCCCCCGGGTCGACGAGGACGAGGGTGGCGTGCGGGCGGGCGCCGAACTGGGCGGCGGCGAAGTCCATGGCACCGGTCAGCGAACGGTCGTCGAGGACGGCCGCCCCGGAGCGCAGATCGCGCAGGCCGGTGGCTCTGGTGTGGATCCAGAACTGCTGGTTGGCGCGTCTCGGCTGGGTGGCGACCTCTTTGAGCATGCGCAGGGCGCGGGTCTGTTCGATGGTGCGCAGTCCGACGACGGGCACCCGCGCGGTGAGGTAGTTGTCCAGGTCACGCTTGCTGTCGGCGTAGTTCGACATGGTGGGCTCTCTCGTGATGCCGTCCGTGGCGCGGTCGGTGGTGCCGTCCGTGGTGCCTGCGGCTGGTCTCGTCAGTCGGGGGTGACGATGCGCCGTCCGCCGGTGGGCTCGTACCAGCCGGTGGGCGGTGGGGCGGCGGGCTCGGACAGCACGGCGGTGAGGGGGTTGTCCCGCAGGGTGCGGCGGCGGGCCTCGACGGCGTGCGGGTCCGCGCCGTCCGCGAGCAGGGACCGCACGCTCCGTTCGAGGTCCTCCTGGAGCCGCCGGGTGTGGTCGTCCATGAGGCTCGCCATGCGGCGGCGGAAGTCGGCGGGCAGGCTCGTGTGGGTGATGACGGAGCGGACGGAGCGCAGCACGTCACGGCCGCGGGTGAGGGCCCGTCCGACGGAGAACTCGTCGGTGGCGTCGTTCACCTCACGGACCATCAGGTCGAGTCCGCTCTGCAGCCGCCGGTCGACAGCGGCGGCGATCCGGGCCAGCAGCCGCTGCCAGGTGTCGGCGGGCAGGTCGTCGGCGGCCAGCGGGGGCAGGTGGAGGGGTTCGGTGCGGTCGCCGTCGGCCCACCGGTCCAGGGTCCGGGCCCAGATCCGGTAGTCGCTCTCGCCTCCCCACCGGGCGCGGTTCACAGGTCCCTCGACGGGCGGCGCACGAGCTGTTCGCCGGGCGGCAGGGGGTCCCAGGCCGGCAGGTCGGTGACGGTCCGCCGCAGCCGTCCGGTGACGGGATCGGGCACGGGCCGCCCCGGCGGCGATGCGGTGGACGTGGCCCAGGGAGCGGGCGGCGCGGGCGGCGGTACGGACCCGGGCGCGGCGTCGGCGTCCCGCTGGTCGGGGACGGCGGGGGTCCGGGTGGGCCTGGGCGGCGCCGCGAAGGGCCGCAGGTGCTCCGGGATCTCGGGCCTCAGCCACGGGGGCGTCGAGTCCGACGAGAAGGAGGGATCGTCACTCATGGTCGTGTCCTCTCGGTGGTCCCGGTCGACTCAGTCGCCGGCGCCCACGACGCGGCCCTCGAACGGGGAGGGCGCGTGGGTGGCGGTGTTCAGGGACGCGATGAAGGTGCGGGCCTCGGCCTCCACGAAGTCGGCCGCCCAGTACTGCTGTTGCCAGTCGGTGAGTTCGGCGTGGGCGCCCCTGAGCCGGCCGAGGGCGTCCTGCATGTGCCGGCCGAGCAGTTCACGGGCCTGTTCCTGTGCGGTGCGCCCGGCTTCGGTGCGGTTGTACAGGACGATTCCCCAGATGCCTCCGACGGCGATCGCCGCGAGGACGGCGAAGCCGACGTGGACCCCGAGGAAGACCATCAGGATCGCGGCGACGGTGGCGCCGAGGAGGGCGAGTTGAGAGGTGTAGTTGTAGGCGAGCGACTTGATGTACATCTCGACGTAGGCGGTCCAGTGCCGGGTCAGGGACGCCTCCAGTTCCGGCAGGTCGTCGGTGAGCGGCTTGGTCCAGGTGGTCAGCTTGAAGCGCTGGGTGCCGTGGCCGACGCCGTAGGTGTTGCGCAGGGAGATCTCGATCTTGGGGGGCATGGCGGCCCGGTAGTCGCGGCTGAACCCGGCGTGCGCCTGGGCGAACCACTCCTGGCACGAGGCGACGGCCATCCGCTGGGCCGCGGGCGAGGCACCCGCGGCCGTGGGGTCGAGGGCCGCGACGGACTGCACGCTCAGGTAGTTGCGGGTCTCGTCCAGCGCCTCGGACCGCATGTCCGCCTCCTGCCGCGCGACCTCCTCGTCCCCCTCGTGGCGCACGATCGCCTCGTTGAGCAACAGCTGACGCTGCAGCGGGAGTTCCTCCTCGTCCGAGTTGCGGACCAGGTTGTCGAGGATGTCGTCGACCATGTCCTCCAGGTTGTGCGCCGGGAGGATCTCGCTCTCCATGAGGGTGCGGAACCTGTCGAGGAGCGCCTCGTGCGCGCGGGCCCGGGCGAGGATGTCGTCGAGCACCGGCCACTGGGGGCTGACGTCGGCCAGGCGCGGGAAGTCCTCCTCGGCGGACGGGGCCCGCAGCGAGTCGATCTCCTGCCGCCAGCGCCCCACCTGGGCCGCGCGTACGGTCTCGTCGTCCAGCAGGCGCTGTCGCCATTCGTCCAGGGTGCGGCCGAGCAACTGGCGTCCCTGGGACCCGAAGGCGCCCTGGGACACACACTCCAGGATCACCTGGAACTCGCGGCCGAGCACCCGGGGGTCCTGGCCCTCCAGATAGTGCCGCAGCCAGCGCACGGAGGCCTCCTGCCGGCCCTGGCGGCGCAGGATCAGCGCGAAGAACAGGGAGGTCTTCGACGTCGAGCGCCGGAACGCCTCCTCGACCGCCCGCGCGCACAGGTCCCCGTCGTCGCCCGCCCAGGCCGCCAGGCCGACCAGGGCCGGGGCCAGCCAGTAGCGCGGTGTCTGGATCATCAGCTCCTCGCTGACCTGCCGGACCGTCTCCTCCTGGACGAGACCGGTGTCGAACGCCTGGAGGATGCCGGTCGCGGTCCGGCGGACCACCTTGTGATGCCCGAACTTGTGCTCGATCTCGTCCTTGATCCCGACGATCCGGGTCTCGGCGCGCTGGGCGGCGGCGATGCGCTCGGTTCTCCCGACGTGTTCCAGGAACTTCTCGTAGAGCACTTCCAGGCGGTCCTGGGTCTTCGCCGAAACGGCTCTGACCTCCCGGACCTCCCCGTCCACCTGCTCGATCTGGCCGCCGAGCGAGCGGACGGAGCTCTCCAGTCGGCGTTCGAGGCTCTTGATGCTGTTGACGATCGGGCCGAGGTTGATCTCACTCACGCGCGTCTCCGTTCCGTTCCGTACCGTTGTCGTGCAGCGCGGTGCGCCGGCTCAGGGCCTGACGACGCTGCCGTCGGGCAGCACGGGCAGGACCAGCCCGTCCGTGTAGACCTCGACGAACGCGTACGCGCCCGAGCGGGCCAGCATGCGGGCGGCGTCGAACGGCGGGGGCATCACGTCGTGGGCCGCGCAGTGGCCCAGAATGCGCCCGTCGAGGCCGAGCCGATGGTCCACGTAGGGCGAGCCGAGCAAGCACGGCGCGACGTATCCCACGGGGACCGGCGCGCCGCGGCCGACGTACTCCTCGCGGAGCCAGGCGGCGATGTCCCGGACCGCGGCGTCGTCGACCGCGGCGTCCAACCGGCGCACGCGGCCGAGGAGTTCCTGTGTCCGGGTGGCGAACAACTGCCGGGTGGCGGCGGGTCCGGGTGCTTGCGGCGCGGCGATACGTGGGGCGTCGGGCGCCACGGAGGTGCCCGGTGGCACGACGATGCGGCGCGGCCGCTCAACGGATCCCATGAGTCCCCCCTGCTGAACATGGCCCGACATGCGTCTCGTCGGTGACGCGCGGTATCCGAAGGGTATTGACGCCCCATCAACAGCGCCCAAGTTGAGCGATATCAATCGACAATGACCGTTTACTACCCGGATAAGTACCGGATAACAACCGGCCACCGCCCCGGCGTCGAGAGTGACACATTCCTGATGAAAACATCACTTTCGATGCAGATCTCAGGTATGCGCCGCCGCCGCGCGGGAAGGCGGCTGTCGTTGCCGCCTCCGCGCGGGGTTCGCGTGCGAGGCTGGAGACGAGGACTGTCGGGACGAGGGTGAAGCGGAGGACGGTGTGGACTGGGACCGGTTCGCACAGCAGATGGCGTCGATGGCACGGGACCTCCTGGCGCAGCCCTCGGTGGCCAGCACCCTGGAGCGGATCACCGCCTCGGCCACGGAGCTGGTGGAGGGCTGTGACGCGGCCGGCATCCTCGTGCTGCACGGCACGTCGGTGGAGACGCTGGCCCCCACCGACCAGCTGGTGGTCGACAGCGACGCGCTGCAGGAACGGCTGCGGGAGGGACCCTGCTTCGACGCCGCCCAGAGCTCGGAGGGCGAGCAGGTCTTCCGTATCCCCGATCTCTCCGGCGAGGAGCCGCGCTGGCCCTCCTACGCCCCGCGGGCCCACCGTCTCGGGGTGGGCAGCATGATGGGTTTCCTGCTCTTCACCGATGACAAGGATCTCGGTGCCCTGAACCTGTACTCGCGCGAGGCGGGCGCGTTCACCGAGGTCAGCGAGCTGGCCGGCTGGCTGCTCGCCTCCCACGCGGCGGTCGCCTTCGCCAGCGCCCGCACCTACGCCCAGATGGAGCGGGCCGTCGCCACCCGTCATGTGATCGGCGAGGCCATGGGCATCCTCATGGGCGCCCACCACCTCACCGAGGAGCAGGCGTTCGACGTGCTGCGCCGCTTCTCGCAGGAGAAGAACATCAAGCTCCGCGACGTCGCCCGCCGGGTGTGCGAACAGGGCGGCCTCTGAGAGTCCCCTCGGAGAGTGCCAGGGGCGGCTCCTCCGGCACGTGGTCAGAACCAGAGAAGCCTGGGTCGGGACGGCCCCCAGGGGAATGCCGTCGACTCGACCTGCCCACCAAGTCCCCCTGCCTCGGCTTCCCACACCTCGTTTGGGTGCTCCGTCGCTGGGCACCCGGCCGGTCGTAAGCCGAAGAGACGGAAGAGGATGAGACGCCGTGACCACGCACACCGTCGAGAAGCTCGTCGTCCGCGAGAGCGGCTGGGCGAAGGCCCGCCACCGGAGCGGGAAGGGTGTGCGCATGTGTCTGCCCGCGCTCACCGACCGCGGCGGCGCCCGTCCCACGGAGGCCGGGGCGGACTCGAACATCGTCAGGGGTGACGACTGAGCGACCCCTCCGTGGGCGAGCGGACGGGGCACGGCGAGGGGCCGGCGGAAACAGTTTCAGCTGTTTCCGCCGGCCCCTTGCCGTGCGGTCCACGCGCCCGCGCCGCGGTGCCCGCCGTCCCGGTCGTCTCAGTCGTCGTCCTTTCCCCGGCCGGTCAGCGCGTCGCGCATGCGGTCGACGAGACCCATGCCCGGGGCGAGCAGTTTGTTGGCCGGAGGGGTGTCCGGGGCCGACGGGTGGGGCCGGGTCGGCGCGGTCTTCTTGGCAGTGCGGACCTTGTCGCCGAGGCTGTTCAGGGCCTCCGCCGAGCACGCCGCGCGCAGCCGGGGGAAGAGGTTGTTCTCCTCGTCCTGGATGTGCGCCCTGATCTCGGTCGTCAGCTGGGCGATCAGCAGATCGAAGTCCGGGTCGTCGGCCTCGCACCGCTCCAGTGCCTTCAGGGTGCGCTCGGCCTCGGCGTGGTCCTCCAGTTCCCGGTCGGCGATCGTGTCACCGTCCTGGACGTGCTCGCGGACCGCCGGATAGAGGTAGGCCTCCTCGGCGACCGAGTGCCGCACCAGTTCGATGGTGACCTTGTCCGCGTAGTGCTTGCGCTGGGGGTCTCCGGAGGGCAGTGCCTCGATCTGCCGGAACATCTCCTCCACTTCTCCGTGGTCCGTGGTCAGTTCGTCGATGACGTCTCCGCCGTGTCCCATGTCCCTCGCTCCTCTCCTGGATGCAACGCTGCCGCCATCCGTACCCGTCGGCCCCGTGGGCCTCGCGGCGCGGTGCCGAGTACCCGCGAACGGCCCAGCCACGCGGTGCACGGCCGGACCACGCGGATCACCTACGAGCGCGCGGGCTGGCCGGCGATCAGCAGGGTGCGCCCGGCGGGGCGGAAGCCCAGGCGGGTGTAGAGACGGGCGACGGCGTCCTCCGCGTAGGCGAGGAAGACGGTCCGCACGCCGTGGTCGCGGGCGTGCCCCGCCAGGGCGGCCGTGACGGCGGCGGCCAGGCCCTGGCGGCGGGCCGTGGGGAGGGTGCCGATGCCGCCGATCTCGGTGGTGCCGTCCGCCGGGTGGTAGTGGCCGACGGCCAGCGGCGTACCGTCCGCGGCGACGGCGGCGACCAGCACCTTGTGCCCGGCGCGCAGGGCGGGACGCACCGTCGCCACCGTGCCGTCCGCGATCAGTTCCCCGGCCACCGCCGACAACTCCGCGCGGCCCGCCGTGCCCACCGCGGTCCCCTGGTCCGCGAAGGCCAGCCGTGGCAGGGCGAGGGCGGCGGGCAGCGCGGGGTCGTCGGCGGTCAGGGGGCGGAGGGTCACGCCGTGCGGCAGCGGGGGCGGGGTGATCCGGTGGTCCGGATCCAGGACCAGCAAGGGGCGCTCCAGCACCGGGAGGCCGGCGGCCGTGATCGCGGCGCGCAACGCCGGCGCCGACTCGGCCAGCCACTCGAACGCCTCCGGCACACCGAGCGCGCGCTGCCGGGCCCGTACGCGGGCGATGTCGGCGGCGGTGACGGCCGGCTCCCGCCCGGCGACGGGCTGCGCGTGGCCGGGTCCGCCGTAGTAGGGGGCGCCCGGTTCCTTCCGTACGTACAGGCGCAGCGGGCCGAAGTCCTCGACGTCGGCGAACAGCGTCGGCACGGTGGCGTAGTACCGCTCGATGCGGGCGGGCAGCGTCTCGCTCATGCCGCGCATCCCACCACGGCGCGGTGCCGCGTCGCATCCGGGATTCGGGGCGCCCGCGGGCGGGCGGAAGGGCACGGACGGAAGGGCGCGGACGGAAGGGCACGGACGGAAGGGCGCGGGACGAGACGATCGCGTACGCCCGTCGTGAACTCGGCGCCGGGCCGGGCCTGTTCGGTGTCGATCCGCTCAACGGGCGGGTGCGCATTACGATCTCGGGAGTGCCGACCTCCGGCGGCGCTCGGCCCGCGACTCCCGAAGGACTCCCTCACCGCGATGCTCCACGGCACCCGTTCGACGACGGCTCCCCTCGACCGGACCGACCGTCTACGCCGGTTCGGGTACGCCGGACGCCCCCCGAGCGACATCCGCGAACGGCTGGTGCCGCCCTTCCCCGAGCCGGCGACCCGGCTGTGGGAGCGGGTGGGGTTCGGCCCGGAGCCGGCGTACCGGATCGCGCGGGCGATGGGCTGGGTGGGGCCGCTGCTCGTCGCCCTGCTGGCCGGAACGATTCGCTTCTGGCGTCTGGACCGCCCGCACGAACTCGCCTTCGACGAGACCTACTACGCCAAGGACGCCTGGTCGCTGCTGCGCCTCGGGTACGAGGGCACCTGGCCGGACCGCAAGGTCGCCGACCCGCAGGTGCTGGCCGACCCGCAGGTGATCCCGCTCTCCGACACCGGGAGCTTCGTCGCGCACCCGCCGACGGGGAAGTGGGTGATCGCCCTCGGTGAGTGGATGTTCGGTCTGGAACCGTTCGGCTGGCGCTTCATGCCGGCCCTGCTGGGCACGCTGTCCGTGCTGATGCTGTGCCGCATCGGTCGCCGGCTGTTCCGTTCGACGTTCCTGGGCTGTCTGGCCGGTGCGCTGCTGGCCGTGGACGGTCTGCACTTCGTGATGAGCCGTACCGCGCTGCTCGACCTGGTCGTCATGTTCTTCGTCCTGGCCGCCTTCGGCTGTCTGCTGATCGACCGGGACCGGGCGCGGGCCCGGCTCGCGGCGGCGCTGCCGGTGGGCGAGGACGGGCACGTCCGCCCGGACGCGGACACCGGCGACCGCGCCGGGACGGGGTGGCGGCCCTGGCGGCTCGCGGCCGGTGTCTGTCTGGGGCTGGCCGCCTCGACCAAGTGGAACGGCCTGTACTTCCTGGCCTTCTTCATGGTCCTGACCCTGCTGTGGGACGTCGGCGCCCGCCGGGTCGCGGGGGCCCGCCGGCCGTACCGGGCCGTGCTGCGCAAGGACCTCGGCCCGTCGGCGCTGTCGCTCGCCCCGGTCGCCGTCGTGACGTACGTGACGACGTGGACCGGCTGGTTCCTGTCCGACGACGGCTACGGCAGGCACTGGGCGGACGGCCGCGGCGGCGTCTGGTCCTGGATACCGGCGCCGCTGCGCAGCCTGTGGCACTACGAGTCCGCCGTCTACCGGTTCAACGTGGACCTGGACGCGTTCCACAAGTACGAGTCCAACCCGTGGAGTTGGCTGGTCCTCGGCCGTCCCGTGCTGTTCTCCTACCGGTCGCCCGAGCCGGGCGAGGCCGGCTGCCACGCGATCACCGGCTGCTCGCAGGCGATCGTCGCGCTGGGTACGCCGGTGCTGTGGTGGTCGGCGTGCGGTGCCCTCGTGTATCTGCTGTTCCGGTGGGCGCTGCGCCGCGACTGGCGCGCGGGCGCCGTGCTCTGCGCGGTGGGCGCGGGCTATCTGCCGTGGTTCCTGTACCAGGACCGCACGATCTTCTCCTTCTACGCCGTCGTCTTCGTGCCGTATCTGTGTCTGGCCGTCGCGATGACCCTGGGGGCGCTGCTGGGTCCGCCGGGCGCGACCGCCGACCGCCGGACGCGGGGAGCGATGGTCGCGGGGACCCTGGTCCTGCTCGTCGCCTGGAATTTCATCTACTTCTTCCCGATCTACACGGGCCTCACGATCCCGTATCCCGACTGGCAGGTCCGTATGTGGCTCGACACCTGGATCTGAGGCGTGCCGTCCCCGCCCCCGGGCGGCTACCGTCGCGGGCCCGCGAAGGCGTACGCCGCTGTCCCGGTGAGTGCGAGGGTGAGGGCCGTCCAGCCGGCCGTGGGTGTGCCGGGCGGCAGGAGCATCCAGGTCGCCACCCGCGCCGGGAGGTTCGTCGGGGGCGGGGCGAAGACCGTGAACGACAGCCAGGCGACGGGCAGGGTCCACGCGTGGTGCGCCCCGCACAGCACCGCTCCCAGCGCGGCGAGGCCCATCAGCCCCGCGCTGTCGCGGACGACGAACGCGGTACCTGCCAGTTCCGCCCCGCCCAGGGCCTGCACCGCGAGGAGCACGGCGGCGGCGACCGTGCCGATGAGCAGGACGTGCGCCGCTCTGCGGGGCCGCCAGCCGATCGCGGCCGTGCGGTCCAGCGCGAGGTCCTGCCCGCCGAGCCCTGCCGAGGCGACCGTCACCGCCGCGACGAGGACCAGTACGGGCATCCGCGGATCGACCGGTCCGCCGCCGTCCCGGGCGGCCAGCGCCCAGACCGCCACCGTGCCCGTCACCACCGCGGCGAGCGCCGCGGGCACCTGCCGGGAGCGCGCGTACAGCGTCAGCCATCTCACCGGGCCGTACCGCCGTCCAGGATGCCGAGCGGGTCGCCCGAGCAGGACACGGCGGCGGTGTGCGCCTTCTTGACGCGTGCGATCTGTTCGGACCACGGCAGCGCCTTCAGCTCCGTCAACACCGGGCGGGCCGTGTCGAGTTGGTCGCCCGTCGCGTGCAGGGCGGCGTCGAACGGCTGGAGATCCCCGAGGATCCAGCCCGCCACGACGGCCTGGGCGGCGAGCTCGCCGATCGTGCCGCTCTCCTGGGCGCTGCGGGCGGAGCAGACCGGCACCAGGCCCTGCCCGAGGAGGGCCCGCGTCAGCCGCTCGCCCTCCGCGTCGGCGAAGACGTCGTCGTCGAAGTCCACGAGCACGGCCGTGCGGGAGCGCCGCGGCGCGTCGCCGATGGCGCGCAGGGCGGTGCTCTCCCGGACGGACGTCGGCGCCTCTCCGCCGAGGACGTCCCGCAGGAGGCGGAGCATCTTCTTCCCGGGGCCCGCGAGGCCGGCCAGCCGTTCCCGGTGCACGGCCGCCACGCACACCGGGCCGTCGCACACCTGGGCCGCCGCGGCCTTGTCGACGACGTACGCCCGTCGCGGATCGGCGGGCAGGAGCAGCAGGGCGATCGCCGCGCCTGCCAGGACGGGTGCGAGGGCGAGCAGCCGGGCGCGCGGCGTCGCGGCGGCCAGCAGCGCGAGGCCGGTCACGGCCAGGCCGAGCAGCCAGACGGTCTGGCCCAGGTGCACCGGGGCGGAGAGGGTGAGGAACACGTTCCGCACCTCGGCCGTCATCGGTGACAGCAGCGCGACACGGGTGGGCGCGGCGACCGCCGTCGGCAGTCCGGAGTCCGTCGACATCCGCAGCAGGTTGACGAAGACGAAGGCGGCCACGGCCAGCGCGGGCGGGGTCAGCGGGGAGGGCAGGCTCCGCCCGATCCCCATGCCCAGCAGGGCCCCCGCGAGAAGGGCCAGAACGCCGACCAGCGAGATCGGCAGCCAGCCGAGGTGCGTGTACTCGGCGGTGCCGATCACCTGGACCGCGCCCAGGAGGACGACGAGCGCGAAGGCCGAGGTCAGGGTGATCACCGTGGCGCCGGCGGTGGTGGCCGCGCGGTGCCGGGCGGGGCGTGGGGTGCTCGTCAGCAGCTCGGACATGCCCGACCGGGGGTCGCGCAGCCCTTGGAGGGCGCCCAGCGCCACGGCGAGCGGCCAGACGAAGGCCAGCAGATAGCGGGTCCACAGGGCCATGGAGGTCCACTGGGCCGTCCACAGCGCGTCGCCCTTCCACCACGGTCCGCTCACCAGGTACAGGAACCCCAGGGCAAGGGTGAGGGTCGCGGCGCCGGTCCAGGGGGCGACGGAGCGTCTCAGTTCGATGCGCAGGACACGGCCGTTCACCAGGTGCCCCTTCCCTGCCGGGGGTCGAGCAGCAGCGCCGAGTAGCCGCGTTCCAACGGGCTGTCGCCCACGTGCTCGGGTCCGCCCGCGGCGGCCAGTTCGTCCGGGGTGCCCTGGAAGACCAGCCGGCCCTCGGCGAACAGCACCACGTCGGTGCAGGCGGCGGCGACGTCCTCCACCAGATGGGTCGACACGACGACACAGGTGTCGGTGCCCAGTTCCTGCAACAGCTCGCGGAACCGCAGCCGTTGGGCCGGGTCGAGGCCGACGGTCGGCTCGTCGAGGAGCAGGATCGCGGGGTCGTTGACGATGGCCTGGGCGATGCCGACGCGGCGCACCATGCCGCCCGACAGGGTCTTCATCCGGTCGTCGGCGCGGTCCGCGAGGCCGACCCGTTCCACGGCGCGCTGCACGGCCGCCGGGATGTCCGCCTTGGGGACCTCCTTCAGCCATGCCATGTACTCGACGAACTCGCGCACCGTGAACCGCTTGTAGTAGCCGAACTCCTGCGGCAGATAGCCGATCCGGCGGCGCAGCGCCCGGTGTTCGCCGAGACCGCCGGTGGACTCGCCGAGCAGTTCCAGGGTGCCTTCGGCGGGGCGCAGCACGGTGGCCAGCGCCCGGATGAGGGTGGTCTTGCCGGCCCCGTTGGGTCCGAGCAGGCCGTGCACTCCGGTGCCCAGCGACAGGTCGAGCCCGTCGACGGCCATCCGTTTCCGGCCGACCCGCACCTTCAGTCCCGTGGCCCGGATCTCCCAGGCGTAGGGCGTCGGCGCGAGATCGGCCGCGCTCACCGCGGACATCACGTGGTGTTCCTTCCGTTCGGTCATGGAATTGGTCGTCGCTTCGGCCGTCGTATCGGTCGTCGTATAGGTCGTCGCTTCGGTCGTCGCTTCGGCCGTCGCTTCGGTCATCGATGGGCCCCCAGCTCGGCGTACGCGCCCCTGCGGGCGATGACGACACCGATGCCGAGGGTGAGGATCAGGCCCCACACGGGCAGTCCGTCCGTGTGCAGGGCGTAGGGCGTCCGGCTGGTGGCCAGGGTCGGGGCCAGCACCACGGCGGCCCACACGGCGGTCAGCGCGACGGCGGCGCGGGTGACGCCTACGAGCCCGCCGAGCGCCAGGGTCGTCGAGGTGAACGCCAGGCAGGGCAGCAGCCACTGGGCGGCCGTCACCCCGGTCAGCCAGCCGCCCGCCAGCAGCGCGGGGACGACCACGGCGAGCACGGCGGTGGTGCGCCGCAGCACCAGGGGGAGCCCGGCCCGGGGCACGGAGGCCGTCAGTTCGTACGCCGGGTCCAGGCCGCGTGCCCAGGACGCCGCGACGCCGAGCACGGGCAGGACGGGGGCGAGCAGCAGCACCGGCGACACCGTGCCGGAGCCGGGGCCGGTGCCCGGGTCGACGACGTCGAACAGCAGGGCGAGCAGGGTCACGCTCATGACCATGGCCAGCCAGGGCGCCATGGTCGGGGTCAGCCATCTCGACAGCCGGGCCGACCAGCGCCGGCGGCGGGGCATGGGCGGGACGGCGGCCAGCTGCGGGACGAGGTCGGACCAGACGGTGCCGACCAGGTCCGTCACGGCGGGCGCGGCCGTCGCGGTGGCGGCCGACAGGCGGTCCCGGCAGCTCCGGCACGCCTCCAGATGGGCCTCCAGGGCCCACACCTCGTCGGCGGCGATGTCCGTGTCACCGCGCGCGTATCGGTCGATGAGCCGCGTCGACGCGTGTTCCACACTCATGCCAGGGCCTTCCGCATCTCGGTCCGGGCCCGGCGGGCGCGGGTCTTGACCGTGCCCTCGGGCACGCCGAGCAGGACCGAGGTCTCCCGGACGGTCAGTCCGTCGAGCACCATGGCCTGCAGTACTTCCCTGAGTTCGGGCGCGAGCCGGCGCAGCGCGTCCCCGACGTCGCCGCCGACGGTGGCCGCCAGGGCCTCGTCCTCGGCGGCGGGTGCCACGGGATGGGCGGCGGCCGCGGGCGGCGGCTCCGCGTGGTGGGCCCGGCGGCGGAACGCGTCGACGAGACGGCGGGCCGCGATGGTCCAGAGCCAGCCGACGGCACTCCCCCCGACCGCGGCCCCGGCGAACGCGCCGGCCGCGCGCCACACCGCCAGATACGTCTCCTGCATGACCTCGGCGACGATCTGCTCGTCCGCGCAGCGGCGCCGCAGCCGCACCGCCAGCCACGGCGCCGTACGGCGGTACAGCTCCTCGAACGCCGCGCGGTCACCCCTGGCCACGAGCCGGACGAGACGCTCCTCGTCCGGCTCCGCCGGTGCCTTCCTGATCGCTCTCACACCGACTAGACGCGGGGTTCACGCGACGGGTTTTCCCTCCGGCGTGATCCCCGTCACAAGCGGTACCTCAGGTGGGTGGCGAGAGGGGTGTGGACCACCCGCACCGCTTCGAGGTCGCGCCGCCCCGGGCCCAGGTCGTCGAAGAGCCGCAGCCCCGCTCCGAGGAGGACGGGCACGACGTGCAGGTGCAGTTCGTCGACGAGCCCCGCGCGGAGGTACTGGCGCACCGTGGTCGCGCCGCCCGCGATGTCGACGTTCCGGTCACCGGCCGCGGCCCGCGCGCGGTCGAGGGCGGCGTGGACGCCGTCGGTGACGAAGGTGAAGGTGGTGCCGCCCTCCTTGACCAGGGTCGGCCGGGGCCGGTGGGTGAGCACGAAGACGGGGGTGCGGAACGGCGGGTTGTCGCCCCAGAACTCCTCGCCCAGGTCGTACATGGTCCGCCCCATGACCACGGCTCCGGTGGCGTCGAACCACTCGCGCATCAGCTCGGAGTCGCGGTTCTCCTCCCCGCCGGTCATGCCCTGCCGCTCGCGCCAGCTCGCCAGCCCGTGGATCCACTCGAAGAGCGGCTCGGCGCCGTCACCTCCCGGGTTGTCGGGGGAGACGCCGGTCCCGGCGACGTATCCGTCCAGGGAGATGGCCATGTCCACGGTCACGATCACGCTCATGAGGGGTGCTCCTGCGGTCCGGTGAGGTCCTGCCTTTCACCCTTACGTCGATCGGGCACCCCCGCATTCGACACGTCCGGCCGGTCACGGCAGCCGGTCGTCGGGGACGACGTGCATCGCCGCCTCCTCGGCGCCGGCCGCTCCGCCGTCGATGCCCTCGTCCTCGGCGACGAGTTCCTTGGTGGTGTGCGGGTGCGCGCCCTCGTCGGGCGCGACCAGACGGCCGGCGCGGTCCGCGCCCGCCTCCGGGTCGACGGGTTCGCCCTCGCCGTCCGGGAGGTCGCCGATCCCGTCCCCGGCCGGTACGGCCACGTCGGGGACCTCCTGCCGCAGCCTGTCGTCGAGGGACTCCCCCTCGTGCTGCTCGGCCGCCGTGGTGCCGCTCCTGGTCACGCCCAGGGGCTTCTCCGGCGGCGAGTAGCCCTCGTCCAGGATGTCGTCGTACGTGCGTTCGTCGACCGCGTCCTGGAGGTCGAGCGGGGCCGCGTCCTCCTGCTCCTCGTTGCCGTCGGTGGGCTGGTAGGCGTCGTCCGCCATGTTCTCGTCACTCATGATCGCCTCCGGGGACGGTCGACCGTTTCCTGCCTCCGTGCGGAGTACCGAGTTCCGGGCGGGCGACACCTCCGGCGTCCTCACCAACGGAGGGCCGCCCTCCGCCGGGCGGCCCGTTCCGGGGATGGCGCCGGGGCGGGCCCGCCGTGAGGATGCTCCCTCGCACCACCCATACCGCAGGGGGTCGAAGGGGGCATCGCCGATGGGTTCGCACGCGGCACCGAAACGTCGTGGACGGGCCCTGTGGCCCTCCATGAGCCTGATGCTCCTGGTGGCGCTCGTCGGGGTGCCGCGGGCCGAGGGAGCGCCCGTGTCGGCCGACGCCTGCCGTGCCGCGGGCACCGGGCTGCCCCGGGGCGACTGCGGGCCCTTCTGGCAGGTCCTCGCGGAGGACTTCGACGGCGACCGGGTGCCGCTGGGCGCGTTCAGCGACTGCGAGCACCGCGTCGACACGTCCGCCGCGTACTGCGGGGGCCTGCGCGGGACGTACCGCGACAACTGGTGGGCGTATCCGACCGGTTGGCGGGACACCGCCAACGACCGGGGCCGGGACGTCGTGGGTGTCTACCACCCCGAGGACACCGTGAGCGTGGGCCCTGCGGAGAACGGCGACGGCCGGATGTTCATCCGCATGTGGCGGCCCGCCGACGGGGGTCCCGTGCACGCCGCCGCAGTGGTACCGCGTGCCGTCATGCAGATGAGGTACGGCAAGTACAGCGCCCGTATCAAGGTGACGAAGCTCGCCCCGGGCTACAAGTCCGCGTGGCTGCACTACGGCGGGGGCTGCGAGATGGACCATCCCGAGGGCGAGTGGACCGGTGACCTGACCGCCTTCCACCATCCCTGCGGCGGCGGCGAGCAGGGCTACTTCCCCGGCGACGACGACTGGACCGAGTGGCACACCGTGTCGACGGAGTGGACGCCCGGCCATGTGCGCTTCTTCGTGGACGGCCGCCAGGTCGGCCACGACACCCGGGACGTGCCGAACCGACCCCTGTCCTGGGTGCTGCAGAACGAAAGCGCCCTGGAGGGACCGAGCGCGGCCCCCGACAGCAGCGCCCAACTGGACATCACCTGGGTCGCCGCGTACGCGTACGACTGGAAGTGACCGCCGGGCGAACGACCGGACGGACCGGGCGGCGCCTGCCCGTGCAGGCGGACCCGGCGGCACCGGCCCATGCCGACGGCCACAGCGGCGCTCACCCGCGCCGGCGGACCCGGCAGCGCTCGCCTATGCCGGCGGCCACGGCGGCGCTCGCCCGTGCGGGCGGACCCGGCAGCGCCTGCCCGTGCCGGAGGGCCCGGCGGCGCCTGCCCGTGCGGGCGGACCCGGCAGCGCCTGCCCGTGCGGGCGGACCCGGCAGCGCCTGCCCGTACCGACGGCCACAGCGGCGCTAGCCTATGCCAGCGAACCGGCAGCGCTTGCCCATGCCGACGGCCACAGCGGCGCCCGCCCGCGCTGGCGGACCCGGCAGCGCTCGCCTATGCCGGCGGCCGCGGCGGCGCTCGCCTATGCCAGCGAACCGGCAGCGCCTGCCCGTGCTGGCGGACCCGGCAGCGCTTGCCCGTGCCGGTGGACCTGGCGGCGCTAGCCCCCGCCGACGGCCACAGCGGCGCCTACCCACGCGGCCGGCCCCGGCGGCGCTTGCCCGCGCCGCTCGCCCGGCGCACGCTGGTCGTATGGCTGTGCACGATGGGCCCGGCCCCACGCTCATCACGTCCGTGCAGCGGGCCTTCCGCCTGCTGGAGGCGGTGGGCGCGCACGAGAACGGCGCGCCCGCGAAACAGCTGGCCCGGGAGACGGGGCTGCCGCTGGCCACTGCCTACCACCTGCTGCGGACCCTGGTCCACGACGGCTACCTGCGCAAACTCGCCGACGGCGGATTCGTCCTCGGTGACAAGGTGCAGGCGCTGCACTCCACCGGCCGGGGGCAGGCACTGCTCAGCCGGGTCCGGCCGACACTCGCCGCGCTGCGGGACGAGCTGACCAGCGCCGCCTACCTCACCTTCTACGAGGACGGCGAGATCCGTGTCGCCGAGATCGTGGACAGCGCGCGGGCGCCCCGGGTCGACCTCTGGGTGGGGTTCGAGGACGCCGGGCACGCCACCGCGCTCGGCAAGTCGGTGCTGCGCGAGCTGGACGCGGAGTCCCGCAAGGACTATCTCTCCCGGCACCACCTGGCCGACCTCACCCCGCGGACCATCACCGACGCCCCGGAGCTGCTGCGGCGCCTGGACTCCTCCCCCGTGGCACCGGCCGTCACGGACCTGGAGGAGTACTCCCTCGGCACGGTCTGCATCGCGGTGCCCGTGTACAGCGGGGACACGCTCGGCTCGCTCGGTGTCTCCCTGCGGGCGGACCGGCTCTCCCGGCTGGAGGAGGTCCGGGCGCGGCTGCTGCCGACCGCGAGCCGAGTGACCAGGGGCCTGTCGCTCACTATCTGAAAACCGGCTCCTTGTGACACCCGGGCCGATCCTCTTTCCTGGATGAAACGGTCAATCGACGACATTTCCGGAGCGTCATGCTCCGCGCACAGGTGAGGACTGGCGGGCGATACATGAGTCACACCCGAGAGCTTGGCGGCGACCACGGGCCGATCCGGCCGGCCGGGAGGCGGGCGTCCGCACCGGAGAGGGCGGCCCGCGGCCGGATCGCCGCACAGCTGGCCTCGGGTACCCCCGCGCTCCCCGTCCTGATCGTCTCCGCGATCGTGGTCGTCGGCCTCCTCGGCGGGGCCGGGCTGACCTGGCTGCCGCTGCTCGCCGCCGGGCCCGCGCTGGCCGCCACCACCAGCGGACCGCGCGGAGTGCTCTGTGTCGGACTCCTCGCCGGGGTGCTGGGCGCGATGCTCGGCGTGCGCGACGGCGCGCCGGGCCACGAGCTGGCCTCCGTGCTGTCCGCGCTGGTGGCCGTGACCCTGGCGAGCGGTCTGGCCAGCGCGTTGCGCGGGCGGCGCGAGCGGGTGCTCGCCGCCGTCCGCTCGGTCGCCGAGGCCGCCCAGCACGCCCTGCTCCAGCCCGTCCCGGCGACCGTCGGCCCGTTCCAGGTGGCCGTCCGCTACAGCGCCGCCGCCGCGGAGGCCCGGATCGGCGGAGACCTGTACGCCCTGGTCCCCACCCCGTACGGCGTGCGCATGATCGTCGGCGATGTGCGCGGCAAGGGGCTGCCCGCCGTCGGGATAGCCGCGCTGGTGCTCGGGGTGTTCCGCGAGGCGGCGTACGAGGAGCCCGATCTCCTCGCCGTCGTCGACCGGATCGAGCGCAGTCTCGCGCGCAATCTCCGCTGCGACGACTTCGTGACCGCCGTGGTCGCCGGGCACCCCCGGCCGGGCGAGCTGGAGCTGGTCAACTGCGGGCACGCGCCGCCACTGCTGGTGCGCGGCTCCGCCGTCGTCCCGGTGGAACCCGCGTGTCCGGCCCCGCCCCTGGGGCTGCGTGCCCTCACCGGCGAGATCCCCACGCTGCAGACCCTGCCGTTCGGCGACGAGGACCAGCTGCTGCTCTACACGGACGGGGTCACGGAGGCCCGGGACCGCGACCGCGCCTTCTACCCGCTGGCCGAGCGGCTGGCGCACCACCTGTCCGACGAGCCCGCGCACACCCTGACGGCCCTCCACGACGAACTGCTCACCCATGTCGGCGGCCGGCTGCACGACGACGCGGCCCTGCTCCTGCTGCGCAGGCCGACGGCTCCCGAGACGGCCGTGGTCGAGTACGCCGCCCGGTCGCGGACCTGACCCCGGGCGGGCCTGTGCGGCACGGAGACGATGGCCGGGGGCATCAACCAGCTTCCGGCGCGACGTCCGAGAAGTCGTACACGGCGAAGTCGGTGACCGGGACATAGCCGATGCGTCGGTAGAGGGCGTTGCTGGTGGGGTTGGCCAGGTCCGTGAAGAGCACGACCTCACTCGCGCCCGCCTCGCGTGCCGCCCGGCTCGCCTCGGCCGTCGCGGCGGCGGCATAGCCACGGCCACGCAGCGGGGCCGGGGTGTAGACGGGACCCACCTGGATCTGACCGGCGGTCATCGGGCTGAGGCCCACCATGGAGGCGGGGTCGCCGTCGGGGGTCTCCCAGAGGGTGACGTGCCGTGCGGTGAAGAGGGCGGCGGCCCGGGCGGCGGCCTCCGGGGCGCGTGACTGTCCGATGGCGATGGCGAACTCGCCGTGCCAGCGGACGAGCCGCTCGCGGTCCCGCTCGCCGGCGACCCGGGCCCGGCCCGGCGGAAGCGGCCTCGGTGGGGTGAGGGTGCCGAGGCGGTACAGGCGCTGCCGTTCACGCAGGGCCGGCGTCGCTCCGGTATACCGCCGCCAGGCCCGCGCGAAGGCGGTGGCGGTGGCGTGGTCCCCGCCGACGCCGGGCAGGGCGTGGCCGAGACCGGCCAGAAACGCGGCGAGGGTGTCGGTCTGCCCGGGAGTGAGCGGGGAGAGGTTCAGACGGTGGGGCGGGGTGTGGAACAGGGTGGCGCGCACCTCGCCCGACCGCTCCAGCACGCCCAGGACCGGCGCCTCGGTGCCGTACGCGTCCGTGCCGCGGAGGCGCAGGGTCTCGGTCACGGTCAGCTGCACGGTGTGCCGGACCGGGCGTGAGCGCAGGAAGGCTCCGGCGCGCGCGAGGAAGTAGTCGAGGTCGTGGGTGAGATGCCAGTGCCAGTCGTCCGGGCGCATGTCCGATGACTGCCCTGTCCCGCGGGCGGGTCCTTCCCCGCGCCGGGCGGTCATTCGTTCTCGGTCAGGGTCCGGTACGCCTCGTGGCGTACGTCGGCGTTCGCGTGCCCGCGCAGCAGCCGCAGCAGCGACCGCCACTCGTCGGGCCAGCCGAGGGGGATGCCTGTCCCCTTCACCAGGCCGACCGCCAGCAGGCCCGTCGTGGTGCCGCCGTCGCGCGCGAAACGCTCGGCCGCGGTCAGCAGGGCTTCCGCCCGCTCCCGGTGAACACGGAACGCCGAGGACGGCCGCAACCGGTCGGCCGTGTGCACCGCGGCCGTCACCCCGGCGCCCTCCAGGGCCTCGGCCAGGTCCCGCAGTCGTCGGAGCAGTGCCTCGGGCTCCGCCGTGTGGTCGACCAACTGCCCCAGCAACTGGGCGCGTTCCGCCGCGAGCAGGGGCTCCGGCGCCAGCTGGGCGGCGACCGCCTCCAGCAGCTCGGGGCCCACTCCGTCGACGTACCCGAGCGACGTCAGGTGCCGGAGCCGCTGCAATGCCGGCAGGTCACGGCCCTCCAGGGCGTCCGCGCCGCCCTCCGCCGTGCGCATCGCGGCCAGCAACCCGGCCACCGCGCCGTGGAACACGCTGCCCGGCGCGACACCGCCCACGGGATGCGGCAGCCCGGAGGCGGCCAGATCGCGCAGCACATACTCCGCGTGCCGCCAGTCCCTGCGGTCGCCGAGGTCGCAGGCGGTCCGGGAGATCCGGACGGCCAGTTCGGGCGAGTGGCCGCACCACACCCCCATGGCCCGCAGCAGGGCGTACCCGCCGCCGAAGCCCTCGGTGAGCGCGAGGGCGGTGTCGTATGCCGCGACGATCACGGCCGCGTAGTCGTGGCGGTGCGCCTCAGCCAACTCCCAGGGGGTGACGGCCAGGAGGGCTTCGTGCACGGCCTGGCTGTCGTCGCGTGCGGCGTCCGCCAGCAGCCGCCGTGCCTCCGGCTCGTCGAGCAGCGGCGGCAGGGCGCGGACGACGGCGGCCCGCACGTCCGGGTGGCGGTCGGTGGCGTGGAAGGCGCCCGCCAGCAGGGCGACCGCCCGGCGGGGCGGCAGGAAGCGGGCGGCGAGCCGTACGGCCTCCTTCCGGGCGGTGACCTTCGCGGGCCGTTCCCCGGTGAGCAACTCGTCCAGGGCGAGAGCGAGTTCGGACGGGGCGGTGAAACGGGCGGCGCGGGCCGCCGCGTACACGGCGACCCTGGCCCGGTCGCCGCCCGCCTGTTCGAGCAGGGCGGGCAGGGTGGCGTGCGGCCGGTCGGTCCAGGGCAGCGCGCCGAGCGCGGCCTCGGCGACGAGCACCTCCGGGTCGTCCTTGTGCGCGAGCGCCAGGGCACGCCCGAACCCCGGGACCGGCGCGGCGGCCCGGATCAGGGCGGCCCGTTCGTCGAGCGGAAGCGAGCGGTCGGCGACCGCCCGCGCGACCAGCCGGACCGCCGCCCGGTGCTGACTCGGCAGCCAGCGGTCGCTGTCGCCGAGGTCCGGCAGCGGGCGCCGGGCGCCGTCGACCAGGAAGCGGCCGTACGGCGGGGCCTCGCCGAGCAGGGTGTCCAGCAGGTCCGTGCGCCGTCGGCTCAACACCCGTCGTACGGGCGGGAGGACCACGGCCGACGGTTCGAGGGCGACGATGGCGGTGACCCGTTCGTCGCGGGTCGCGGGGGCGGCCAGCCACAGGCCGGCGGCCTCCCGGAACGTCTCGTCGTCGCCACGCTCCAGTGCCGTGGCCAGGCGGTGCTGGAGTTCGGGCAGGCGCCGGGCGCGCGGGCCGAGGGCGGCGGTCAGGCCCAGCAGCAGCCGGAAGTCGGCCCGCCCGGCCCCGGCGTCGAGCCACGGGCGCAGGGCCTCGACGACCTGGTGCTCCTGGCCCCGGCGCAGGACCCGGTGGAGCGGGCCGAGGTCGGGCACCCCGACCCGGCTCGTGAGCCGCTCCAGGGTGCGCAACGCCCACTCCCGCAGGGCCGCCCGCCCCTCGGTGACCTGCTCCTCGTCCGTCGCGCGGGCCTCGTCCGCGTCCTGGGCCTCGTCCGCCACGCGGGGCTCGTCCGTCGCATGCTCGACGAGCAGTCGTACGGCGAGGGTGCGCAGCGCCGTCAGGGTGTCGGCCGAGCTGTCCCGGGCCTCCAGGGCGTCGATGGCGAGCGTGTCCAGCAGCGGGGCGTGGTCGGCGGCGAAGAGGCGCGGATGGGCCTCGGCGAGCGCGCCGAGCGCGGCGGCGCGTACCGGGTCCCGGTCGTTGCGCAGGCGGCGGCCCGCCGTGGTGAGCAGCTCGGTGATCGCCGCCCGGCCGCCGTCGCGGGCGGCGCAGGCCACGAACAGCGGCCAGGCGGTGGCCCGGTCGTCGGCGTCGGACCGCCCGATCGCCGCGAGCAGATCGGCGCGTGCCTCGTCGAGCGGGCCGTGGGCGAGGGTGTCCAGCTCGTCCCACCAGTAGTCGGTGCCGTCGAACTCGGCCACCGCCAGCCGGACTTCGGCCCAGCGGCGCTCGCGCGGCAGCAGCCCGAGGACGCTCAGCGCCGGGCTCCACACCGTGCCTCCCTCCGCGACCGCGTCCACGAACGCGGGGCGCCGGCCGGGTGCCATGGCCTTCACCAGCGCGGCGAAGTGCCCGCTGCGGTTCAGCCAGTGGCGGCCCAGCGCGGTCAGCGACGCGGGCTCGGCCCGCACGAGCCGGCGCAGCACCCCCGGCGGCGGCAGCGGCTCGTGGCGCTGTTCCCGGCGGTCGGCGGAGGTGATCCAGCGGATGACCCGGTCGGCGTCGGCGGTGACGAGGGGACCCAGTGCGACGTTCAGGGCGGGCGGCAGACTGCCGGGGCCGAGCCGCTCCAGCAGGGTCGTCACCCGCTCGGGACGCAGCGGGGCGAGGGCCGCGACCGTGGTGGCGTGCAGACGCCACCAGTCGTCGCGCCGCTGTCCGCCGGCCCGGTCGGCCAGGGTCCGTTCGGCGTGGTCCAGCACCGGGTCGGGATGCCGGGAGGCGAGCCGCGTCCAGTGGTCGACGGCGTGCGCGAGCCCCGGCAACTCCCGTGCCACGAACGGGGTGGAGCAGGCCGGCAGCAGCCGCGCGGCCTCGGCGTCGCCCCACTCCGCGCGCAGCCGCCCCACCAGCCGCTCGGCGAGCGCGGTGCGGTCTCCGGCGGCGAGCAGCCGGGCCAGCCGACCGCGCAGGACGGCCGGCGCGTCGTCGTACGCCGCCTCCACCGCCCGGTCCGGTACGGCCAGTTCGCGTGCCGCGCGCCGCGCGTACCCGGCGACGACCGGGTCCGGATCGGCGAGCCGCTCCGCGAGGAACCCCGCGTCCCGTCCGACGAGGGCCGCGAACGCCGCGAGCCGCCGCTCGTACGGTTCGCGCCCGTCCAGCTCGCTCAGCAGCGGGGCGAGCGCGCCCTCCTCCGCGAGCCCGCGGGCGGTCCGCGCCGTCAGGGTGAGCCGGGCGGGGAACGACAGCGGTTCGAGAGCGGAGAGCAACTGCTCCGCGGTGGTCGGCATGCGGCGATTGTGCCGGGCGGGATCCGATCGGGCGATCGAATAAGTGCGAGTGCCGAGCCGGACGCCCCGTTGCTTCGAGGGGCGCGGGGAACTGCGCGAGAACCCCCACCCACCCGCACCCTGCCGACTACCGTCGCCCGCGCACCAGCAGATAGAGGAAGTACGGCGTGCCGATCACCGCCGTCATCAGCCCGGCCCCCAACTGCGCCGGGGCGATCACCGTACGGCCGAGAAGGTCGGCCGCGCAGACGAGACCCGCACCGAGGAGGACGGCGACCGGGACCACCCGTACGTGCCGTCGGCCCACGAGGGCGCGCGCCGCGTGCGGTGCCACGAGGCCCACGAAGCCGATGGTGCCGGCCGAGGCGACGGCGGTCGCGCTGAGCAGCACGGCCACCACCAGGAACCCGAGCCGGGCCCGGGAGAGCCGCAGGCCGAGGAGCCGGGGGGTGTGTTCGTCCAGGGAGACGAGGTCCAGCTCGGTGCGGCGGGCCACCGCGACGACGAGACCCAGCGCGAGGACGGCCGCGACGGGCAGGACGTCCGGCATGGTCCGCCCGTACGTCGAACCGGACAGCCAGGTCAGGGCCTTGGTGGCGTTGAACGGGTCGGTGAGCACGATGAGCAGGCTGATCAGTGCCGTGGTCCCGGCGGCCACGCCGATGCCGACGAGGACCAGCCGGTTCTGCTGGTAGCCGCCCCGGGCCGCCAGTCCGAAGACGATCACGGAGGCGAGCGCGGCACCGACGAACGCGGCCCCGGCCACACCCCAGCCCCCGACGACGGGCACCGTGGTGACGAGCAGGACGGCGCCCAGCGCGGCTCCGCCGGAGACGCCCAGGATCGCCGGTTCCGCGAGCGGGTTGCGGGTCACGGCCTGCACCAGCGTCCCCGCGAGGGCGAGCGCCGCGCCCGCGCACAGGGCGGCGAGGACGCGGGGCACCCGGGTGTCGAGGACGAACGACACGGTCTGCCCGGCCCGTCCCTGCGCCCAGTTCGCCACATCGCCGAGCAGAAGCTTGGTGTCGCCCAGCAGGACACCGGCGATGACGACACCTACGGTCACGGCGACGAGGACGGCGACCGTGACCAGGAACGCCGTACGGCTGGGGATGCGCGGCCGGTCCGGCGCCTCGGCCCCGGCCGTGTCCCGCAGCCGTAGCGCCATCACCACCAGGAACACGGCGCCGACCAGGCTGGTGACGACGCCGGTGGGCACGGCCACCACCGTGTCGGAGGGGATCAGGGCGCGCAGCAGCACGTCCGACCCGAGGACCAGTCCGGCGCCGACCAGTCCGGCCGCGGGCAGGGCGCCGCGGGCGCGGACGAAGCCGCGGAAGCGGCGGGCGAGGGGGCGGACCAGGGCCGGTGCGCACAGGCCGACGAAGCCGATCGGCCCGGCGAGGGTGACGGCCGCCGCGGACAGCAGTGTCGCCAGGACGACGACCGTGACCCGGGTGGCGCGGACGGGGACGCCGAGTCCGCGCGCGGCGTCGTCGCCGAGGGCGAGCGCGTCGACCCGGCGGGCCGTCAGTCCCAGGCCGACGAGGCCGACGGCCACCACCGGCAGCATCTGCAGGACGCCGCCGAAGCCGTTCTGACCGATGCTGCCCTGGTTCCACTGGTAGAGGCCCTCGGTCTCCTGCGGGAACAGCAGGAGCAGGCCCTCCGTCATGGAGTTGAGGCCGAGGGCGAGGGCGGTGCCGGCGAGGACCAGGCGTACGGTGCCCGTGCCGAGGCCGGAGAGGGCGAGCACGACGCCCGCCGCGAGCAGTCCGCCGGCGAAGGCGACGCCGGAGGAGGCGAGCAGCGGCAGCGAGACACCGGTGACGCCGACGATGCCGAGGGCGAAGTACGCACCCGCGTTCACGGCGAGGGTGTCGGGCGCGGCGAGCACATTGCGGCTGACGGCCTGCAGCACGGCGCCCGCGACGCCGAGGACGACGCCGACGAGGAGGCCGGCGGTCATCCGCGGCAGCCGCGAGGCGATCACGACGGACGCGTCCCCCGGGTCGGCCCGCCCGGTCAGGGCCTTGAGCACCTCGGCGGGGCCGACGGCGGCGGTGCCCTGGGTGATGTCCACGACGGCGAGGGCCGCGACCAGCAGGACGAGGCCGGCCGTCACCGCGGCCGCGCCCGTCCGGGTCGCGGCCGTCGACGGACGGGTGGCGGGGGGCGTTGCGGTGACGGCCATGACTCCGTTGCTTCTGCTGCTCTGTGTGTCCGGTCCTTCTGCTGCCGCTGTCGGCTACTTCTTCGTCAGCGCGTCCACGACGGCGTCGATGTACGCCTCCATCGACCCGGGGCCGCCGAACATCCAGATGCCGTCGGGCAGTCGGTGCACGTCACCGGCCTTGACGAAGGCGAGGGACTTCCACACGGCGTTCTCGGCCAGCTCGTTGGTGAAGGGGTTGCTGGTCTCGTCCTCGTCGTTGCCTATGTAGGCGAACCGGACGTCCTTCGGCAGGTCGGTGAGGCCCTCGACGTCGGTGGTGCCGAGGCCGTAGTCGGCGTCGCCCTTCACCTTCCAGGCGTTCTTCAGGCCGATCCGCTCGTTGACGGCGCCGATGAGCGAGCCGCTGGTGTAGGGGCGCAAGGAGACCTGGTTGGAGGCGACGTAGCCGTCGGCGAAGGCGATGTCCGCGCCGTCGAGCCCGGCGTCGGTGAGAGCCTTCTTGCCCTCGGCGACCTTGGCCTCGAAGCTCTCCTTGACCGTCTTGGCCTGGTCGGTGGTGCCGGTGGCCTCGGCGATGAGATCGAGGTTCTCGAACATCTGCCCGATCTGGTCGGAGGCGTCCGCGGACTGGATGCCCAGCACGGGGGCGATCTCGCGCAGCTGCTTCACGGCGGCGGCCGGCAGGTCGGAGGAGGCCACGATGAGGTCGGGCTTCAGGCCCGCGATGGTGTCCATGCTCGGCTCGCCGCGCGTGCCGATGTCCTTGGGCTCGTTCTTCAGCGGGACGGCCTGGTCCCAGGTCTTGTAGCCCTTGACGTCGGCGACGCCGACGGGGTCGACGCCGAGCGTGACGAGGAACTCGACCTCGTTCCACTCGGTGGCGACGACCTTGGTGGCCGGGCCGTCGAGTTCGACCTTCTTGCCGGTGGAGTCGGTGAGGGTGATGCCCTGCGACGGCTTCGCGGAGCTCTCGGCCGCCGGCTCGGTGGTGCCGCAGGCGGCGAGGGTGAGCGCCGCGGCGGTGGTGGCGGCCGCGGTGAGCAGGTGACGTCTCATGAGGTGGAGCCGAGCCTTTCGCTTGGGGTGGTGCGGGTGTGGTGACGGCCGATCGGGCGGGTGCGCAGCCGGCCGGTGAGGGGGTCGGTGTCGACCTCGATGCGGATGCCGTAGACGGCGGTCAGCCGCTGTGGTGTCAGGACGTCCTCGGGCGGGCCCTCGGCGACGATCCGGCCCGCTTCGAGGAGGGTGATCCGGTCGGCGACGGCCGCCGCCTGGTCGAGGTCGTGCAGGACGACGCCGACGGCGATCCCGTGGTCGTCCGCCAGATCGCGGACCAGGTCGAGGAGTTCGACCTGGTAGCGCAGGTCGAGATAGGTCGTCGGTTCGTCCAGCAGGAGCACGCCGGTCTCCTGGGCGAGGCAGCTCGCGAGCCACACCCGCTGCAACTGCCCGCCGGACAGGTGGTCGGCGCCGCGCGCGGCGAGGCCCGTGACCCCGGTGAGCGCGAGCGCCCGGTCGACGGCGGCCGTCGCGTCCGGATCCCGGCGGCCGAAGCGGCCCCGGTGGGGATAGCGGCCGAACTCGACGACGTCCCGCACGGTCAGTCCGCTGGGCGTGGGCCGCGCCTGCGTCAGCAGGGCGACGTGCCGAGCGAACTCACGGGCGGTCAGGGCCAGTCCGTCGGTGTCGGTGTCGATCCTGAGCGCGGCGTGCCGGGCCCGCTGCAGCCGGGCGATCGTCCGCAGAAGCGTCGACTTGCCGCTGCCGTTGGGCCCGACCAGCACGGTCACCTCGCCGGGCCGCAGTCCGATCGCGACGTCGTGCACGACGTCGACGCCGTCGTACGACACGGTCACACCCGTGGCCGACAGTGCGTGACCGCGGAGTCTCGGGGTGTCGGCTGCTTCCTCACCAGATCTCACAGGCGAAGGTTAGCCTAACCTAAGTAATGGCCGACAGGGGCCCCCTTTCGGCCGGATTCAGCCGGTCCGCCACGACGCCGGATCCCACACCCCGGAGCGGCGCAGGGAGGCCGGGCAGTGCAGATAGATCTCGTCGATCTCCAGGACCAGGGCCAGAGCGGGCCGCCGGTCGTCGAGGGTCATCGCGTCGAAGAACGGGGCGTCGGTGAGGATGCGGGCCCGGCCGTTGATCCGCAGGACCTCCTTGCTTCCCGGGATCAGATAGAGCAGGCCGGCGTGCGGGTTGTCGAGGATGTTGTGGAAGCTGTCGCCGCGCCGGTTGCCCGGCCGGTCGGGCAGGGCTATCACCCCGGGGTCGACGACATGGGTGAACCCCGGCGCGTCCCCGCGCGGCGAGACGTCGCAGTCGCCCCGCGCGTCGGAGGTGGCCAGCAGACAGAGCGGTGAGCGGGCCAGGATGCCCCGGTCCTGCTCGGTGAGCCGGTCGTGGACCTTCTCGATCACCACGGGCCAGGGCTCGCCCAGCAGTTCACGCAACTCCTCACGCGACCCCAGCTCGACCCAGCCGTCCCCGGCCGCCACTTCCGGTCCACGGCGGTCATCGGGGCGGGACTCGGGGCCGCCACGCAGGCGATCGCCCCCGGCGGTGGTCTCGATCGTGCGCGGCAAGGCCGACCCCCAAGGTGTGCGCGTCCGGCGGTGGTTGCACCTCGGAGCCGAGGAGCAGGTTAGGTCACCCTAACCACATGATCGGCGCAGGGTCCAGCAGTCGGGTCCGGCCCCGGACAGGCGTGGGACCGGACCCGAACAGGCCCTAGCGGTTCCGGCGGCCCGCGCGGACCGGCACCGCCAGCAGCACGAGGCCGAGCGCGAGGACGCCGAGCCCGCACCAGGAGGCGGCCGGCAGGCGTTCACCGAGGACGGCGACCCCGAGGACCGCCGCCACGGCCGGCTCCGCGAGGGTCAGCGCGGTGGCCGTCGACGCGGGCGTACGGCGCAGTCCGTGCCCGAAGAGCAGGTAGGCCAAGTAGACGGTGAACAGGGCGAGATACCCCGCGACCGCCGCCCCGCGGATGGTGCCGAGCCAGTGCGCGCCGGCGAACGCCACCACCGGCAGGACGAGCAGCCCGGCCGCGCCGAACAGCACCCCCATCACCGCGCCGGACGGATGCCCGCCCGTGATGAGCCGCCCGCCGATCCACGAGTAGACGGCGTACGCCAGCCCACCGCACGCGGCGAGCGCCACGCCGACCAGGTCCGTCGTCCCACCGTGCCCGGTGAGCCGGGGGCCCAGCACCAGCAGGGAGCAGCCCAGCACGGCGCACGCGGTGGCCGCGGTCCAGCGTGCCGTGGGCCGGACCCGCCCGGTGATCCAGGACAGCAGCCCGGCGAAGACCGGCGCGCTGCCCAGCGCGATCACCGTGGCGACGGCCACGCCGGTGCGGGCGACCGCCGGGTAGAAGGTGACCGGATAGACGGCCACCGCCAGCGCGCCCGGCACCAGCAGCCGGCGCTCGGAGCGGGTGCAGGCGGCGGGCAGCGAGCGGGCACCCCGGGCGGTGAGGAACATCAGGATGCCGCCGAGGGCGAGCCCGGCACAGCCGATGGCCGCCGCCGGGGCCCCGGCCGGTGCCAGCGTGCCGGCGGTCCCGGTCGTGCCCCACAGCACGGCCGCGACGAGGATGGGGGCGGGGCCGTCGAAGAGCGCGGCGTGAGGGAGGCGCGGGCCGGTGGCGGCAGGGCGCGCGGGGGTCAGAGGAGTCGTGCGGTTCGGCACAGTCGTGAACTTCCGTCGTCGAATACGTCAGGGACTGGATTCGAAACGGGCGCACGACAACAGCCCCTGACCGCCCTGCGGGACGGTGGGGCCGGGAATCAGACCGTCTGGTGTCGGCGCCCGGTCAGGCGCCGAGCGGCGGCAGAACGACGTGCCAGTAGGTGTTCACGGGACGACGGTACTACGGCGGCGGGGGGGTGACCGTCACGAGCCCTCCCCCGTCGCTGCCCCGTCGCTGCCCCGTCGCTGCCCCCTCCCCGCTCCCCCGCCCGCTCAGGCCAGCCCGAACCTCTCGGCGTGTATCTGTCCGCGGGGAACCCGCAGACCGCGCAGGGCACGGAGCACGGCCGAGGTCATCGCGGGCGGCCCGCAGACGTAGACATCGCGCCCGGTGATGTCGGGGACGAGGGCGTGCAGAGTCGCCGGCTCGAACGACGGCGCCCCCTCTCCCCTGCGGCCGGTGAGCAGGTGCAGGCGCCCGCCGCGCGCCGCGACCAGCGCGCGCACCTCGTGGATCAGTACGGCGTCCCGCTCGCTGCGCACCCGGTAGAGCACGACGACGTCACCCGCCGGTTCCTCCTCCAGCAGGGCCCGGACGGGCGTGATCCCGACCCCGCCGGCGATCAGCAGGACGCCGGGCCGGGTGCGGTGCAGTGCCGTGAACGCCCCGTACGGCCCCTCGACGAAGGCGCGGGTGCCGACCGGGACATGGCGCAGTCCGGCGCTGGTGTCGCCGACCGCTTTGGCCGTCAGCCGCAGCGTACGGCCGTCGGGGGCCGCCGACAGCGAGAACGGGTTCGCCGACCACCAGTGGCGGTGTCCGGGGAACCGCCAGATGCAGAACTGCCCGGCCCGGGCGGGCAGTCGGTCGAGGTGACGGCCCGAGACGTGCACCGACACCACGTCGTGCGACTCGGGCACCACCGCCACGACCCGGAACCGGTGGTACAGGTTCCGCCACAGGGGCAGGACGACACGCCCCGCCAGCAGGGCACCGAACGCGAACAGCCACAGGGCCCACCAATAGATCGTGGCCGCCGCGGACGAGCGGAACGTCGTGGTCTCCAGCAGCTGGTGCACGAAGGCCAGCCCCAACGCGACGTACAGCAGCAGATGCAGCCCGTGCCAGGTCTCGTACCGCAACCGGCGCCGTATCCCCCGGAAGGAGACCACGACGGCCGCGACGAGAAAGGCCGCGGCCCACATACCGAGCAGGGAGGCCGGCACGCCGGCCAGCGCGAGGAACGTCCTGCCCATCGACGCGTCGTCGAGCCTCGCGTACCCGAGCACCACCAGCACGGCGTGGGTGAGGATCGTCCACATCAGAGCGAGGCCGACCCATCGGTGCCACACCGTCAGCCGGTCCATCCCGATCCGGCGGTCCACCCACGGCAGCCGGGCCACCAGCAGCAGTTGGAACATCATCAGCACGGCGGCGTGCAGCCCGAAGAACTTGGCGACGGTGAGCACGTCGTTCTTGCCGGTTCCGGCGATGGCGAAGAGCACCTCGACGATCACCAGGTTGACGAGGACGAACGTCCACAGTGCCCGGCGCGCCGCGACCACCGGCGGAACGCTGCCCCGCCGCACGCCAGATGAACCCGTGGTCTCCATCGCTCCCCCTCATGGATCGAGACCGGAACGCGCGACCGAGGACGCACGGCCGAAAACGCGCGCTGGAAGGGCTACCCAGGGAGGAGCCGCTTCACGCTCCGGGACCACCCCCTCCGGGGCCACGCCTTGCGGGAGCGCGCCCTCCGGGAGGCCGACCGAGGCGGCGCGGACACGCGGCCGGCCGCCGCGTAGGCTTCGCTCACCATGGACACGGCGGGGGCGGGGCACATGAGGACCGAGTCGGCACAGCGGTGGGGGTCGACCCTCGACGCGGTCGCGGTGTACGCGCGGGGCGCGCTCTGCCGCCGCCTGGCCCGTGGCATCGTGCCGCCCGACGGCCGGGTACGGGTGACGGGACTGCCCCGCTCGATGGACCCCGGCTCCCTGCGGGCCAGGGTCCTGGGCGCCCCCGGGGCGCGTGTCACCGAGGCCCGGGTGGACGTCGAGGCCGAGCCGCTCGGCACGGACGCCCCCGACGCCCTGCGGGGCGAGGTCGAGCGTCTGCGTGACGAGTGCGCGGCGGCCCGGGCCCGCCGGGACCGGCAGTTGGGCCTGATCGAGGAGATCAGGGCGCTCCACCCGGTCCCGCCCGCCCGCAAGCGGGAGGACCCGCACCGCCGCACCCCGGTCGACGCGTGGCTGGAACTCGCCGACTTCGTCGACGAGCGGCTGACGGGCCTCCAACTGCGCCTCGTCGAGCTGGAGAAGGCGCTGCACGACGTCGAGCACGAACTCGACGTCGCCGCCGACCGACTCGCCCGCGCCTCCACCGCCGTACCGTCGGCGCATGTGGAGACCACGGTCTGCGCGCTTCTGACACTCGACGGTGCCGGGGACACGGAGGTGGAGCTGGAGGTGGAGTACGGGGTGCCGGGCGCCGTCTGGGTTCCGACCTACCGTCTCACGCACCGTCAGGGCGACGACACCGGACGGCTGGTGCTGCGTGCCTCGGTCGCCCAGCGGACCGGCGAGGACTGGACCGGTGTGCGGATCGCCCTGGCCACCGCCGATCTCCGGCGCCGCGCCGATCTGCCGAGGCTCCGCTCGATCCGCGTCGGACGCCGTCAGCCCGCCGCCGCGCCCTCCGGCTGGCGCGAGCCTCCGTCCGGGCTCGCCGACCTGTTCACCGGGTACGAGGCGGCCGGGCCCCGCCCTGCCACGCTCGCCGCACCGGGGGCCGTGGCGGTCGGTCACGTGTCCGCGGGCGCCGCGGGCGGCCCCATTCCCCCACCGCCGCCTCCCCCGCCGCCGGCACCGCAGAGCTACGGCGGCCCCCCGGTGATGGTCCCGGCACCCGGCGGCGCGGTGGGCGCTCCCCCGGAGGTCTTCGAGGGCGCGCTGCCCGCGTTCGCGCCGCCCGTCGCCGGGGCCGGTCCGGGCGGCGGACCGCAGGCCGCCGCCCGGTCCTTCGCGGCCGCCCCCGCGCCCAAGGCGCCCGCGGCTCCCGGACGGGCGGCGCCACCACCCCCTCCGGCCCCGGTGTCCGGCCCGCCGCAGCCGAGCGACACCGAACTCGACTACGCCGCCCTCGTCCTGTGCGGCCCCGACGAGCAACCCGGCCGCAAGGGGCGGCTGTTCCCCAGCTCCTCCTACGACCCGGTGGCGACCGAGTACCGCCGCCGCGCCGAAGCCGTGGCCGAACTGCCGTTGCCCGGGCAGGCCGTGCGTCCCCGGGAGTCGGCGGGCTCCTTCGACCACCGCTTCGACGCCGCCGCCCGCGCCGACATTCCGTCGGACGGCACCTGGCACACCGTCACCGTCGGCGAGATCCCGGTCGGTCTGCGCACCGAGTACCTCTGTGTGCCGTCCGTGGAGCAGACCGTGTACGCGACGCTGGTGCTCTCCAACGCCACCGACCAGGCGCTGCTGGCCGGTCCGGTGGAGGTCACCGTCGACGACGACTTCCTGCTGACCGCCGCCCTGCCCACGCTCGCGCCCGGCGGTGTGCGCCGGGTGGGGCTGGGGCCCGCCGAGGGCATCCGGGTCACCCGTCGTACGAACGTGCACGAGTCGACCTCCGGCCTGCGCGGCAACACCACCGTGCTCGACCACCGCGTCCATGTGGAGCTGGCCAACCGGCTCGCGCGGCCCGTCACCGTCGAGGTCCGCGAGCGCGTACCGGTCACCTCCGAGCCGGGCGTACGGATCGACGAACGAGCCGAAGCCGGCTGGACGGCACCCGAGGAAGGCACCGGGCCCGACCGGCATGCGCCGGGCACCCGCGTCTGGCGACTGGACCTGCCCGCAGGCGCCACCGCCGCCCTCGACGGCGGCTACGAGATCCGCATCCCGACCGGCAAGGCCCTGGCCGACGGCAACCGCAGGAGCTGACACACCCATGTCCGCCGACACACCCATGTCCACGGCCCCGAAGCCGATTCCCCTCCCCGTCACCGCCGTCACCTGCCTGGAGGACCGCGCCCACATCGAGCGCACCGCCGTGCTGGACCTGACGGCCGGCGTCCAGCGGCTGCGTCTCGGGCCGGTCGGCGCGCTGGCCGTCGACCGGACCCTGCACGCCGAACTGACCGGCGATCACTCCGCGACCGTGCTCGACGCGCGGATCGTCCGCGCCTGGACACCGCGCGGACCGCTGCCGCCCACCGACGACGACTCCGCCCTGCGGCACCGCGTCCATGCCCTCGAAGAGGAGCGGCAGTCCCTGGAACAGCGCCGCGACCGGCTACGGGCCCGCCTCGACCTGCTCGGGCGGCTCGCCACCGATCTGCTGCGGGAGATCGGCGAAGGCACCGGCTCCGGGGAGAGCGAACGGCCCCGCTGGGCCCGCGAACTGGACCGGGTGGACGAGGAACGCGACACGCACGCCGAGCGACTCCGCGCCGCGGAGGCCCGGTTGACCGCCCTGGCCGCCGAACTCGCCGAGGCGGAGCGGGTCATGCACCTCTCCGAGGAGGAACCCGCCGAACTGGTCGGCCATGTCGAGCTGACCGTGGAGGCCGCGGTCGCCGGACCGGCCGGGCTGCGCCTGAGCCACCTCACCCCGTGCGCGCTGTGGCGGCCCGCCTACCGTGCCGTGCTCGACGGGGACTCGCTGACCCTGGAGACCGACGCGATGGTCTGGCAGCGCACCGGCGAGGACTGGTCGGACGTACGGCTGACGCTGTCGACGGCCCGCTCGGCGCTGGCCGGTGATCCGCCGCGGCTGCGCGAGGACCGGCTGACCCTGGAAGACCGCTCCCCGGCGGAGCGCCGCACGGTCGACGTCGAACTGCGCGAGGAGGAGATCGGAGACCTCGGGCCCGCCCCCGTGCTCGGCCTGCCCGGGGTGGACGACGGCGGCGAGGCGCGGGTGCTGAGGTCCCCCGCACCGGTCTCCGTCCCCGGGGACGGCCGCGCCCACCGGGTGCCCCTCTCGGTGTCCACCACGGCCGCGAGCAGCGAGTACGCCTGCTCGCCCGAGGTGTCGCCGCTGGTCACCCAGGTGGTGCGGTTCGACAACCGGTCCGGCCACGCGCTGCTCGCCGGGCCCGTGGATCTGGTCCGCGGCAGCGGGTTCAGCGGTCGCGGCACGCTGGACTTCACCGCCCCCGGCGCCCCCGTCGAGCTGGCTTTCGGCAGCCGCGACGACTTCCGGGTGGCCCGGCACGCCGAGGAGTCCCGCGAAACCGCGGGCCTCACCCAGCGGACCGTGGTCACCCGCACGGTCCGGCTCCACCTGTCCCGCTTCTCCGCCCCCGGGGAAGACGACGAGCGGCTCGTCGTCCTCCGGGAACGCATCCCGGTCTCCGAGGTCTCGGCGGTCGAGGTACGCCTCCGCAAGGACGCGTGCTCCCCGCCCCCCGCCGCGGTCGACGCCGAGGGCATCGTCCACTGGGAGCTCCCCCTCCCACCCGACGGCCACCGCACGGTCACCCTGACCTACGAACTCTCGGCGAACGCCAAGGTCACCGGGCTCTGAGCGGCTCGGGCCGTTCATCCTTCCGAGGCACGAGGTCACCCCAGAAAACTCAGACGCACCTGCCGGTTCGGGTTGTCGCGGTTCGTGTCCACCAGGCACACCGACTGCCAGGTCCCCAGTTCCAACTGCCCGGAGATGACGGGGAGGGTGGCGTGGGGTGGGACGAGGGCGGGCAGGACGTGGTCGCGGCCATGGCCGGGGGTGCCGTGGCGGTGGTGCCAGCGGTCGTCGGCGGGGAGGAGGGTCCGCAGGGCGGCGAGGAGGTCGTCGTCACTGCCGGCCCCGGTTTCGATGATCGCGATCCCGGCCGTGGCGTGCGGGACGAAGACATGGAGGAGACCGTCCCGGCCGGCCGCCGCCTCGCGGAGGAACGTCTCGCAGTCGCGGGTGAGGTCGACGACCCGCTCACGGGAGCCGGAAGCGACGTTCAGGACACGGGTGGTGAAGGCATCGGACATGCCCCCATCCTCGCGCAGCCACACGTGCTTCGGCGGAGGGGAAGATCCGTGCCCCCTCCACGGTTGGTAGAAGCGTGAACCAAACGGGTGAGGTCGAGGTGGTCGTCATCGGCGCGGGCCAGGCGGGTCTGGCCGGCGCCTATCACCTGCGCCGCAGCGGTTTCGAGCCGGAGCGCGACTTCGTGGTGCTGGACCACTCCCCCGGTCCGGGCGGCGCCTGGCAGTTCCGCTGGCCGTCGTTGACGTACGGCAAGGTGCACGGGATGCACGCGCTGCCGGGCATGGAACTGACGGGGGCCGATCCCGCGCGGCCGTCCTCCGAGGTCGTGAAGGAGTACTTCGACGCGTACGAGCGCGCCTTCGACCTGCGGGTACGGCGTCCGGTGGACGTCCACGCGGTGCGCGAGGGCGACGGCGGGCGACTGCTGGTGGAGACCTCGGACGGTACGTGGTCGGCGCGGGCGCTGATCAACGCGACGGGCACCTGGGACCGGCCGTTCTGGCCGCGCTATCCCGGTCAGGAGACCTTCCGGGGGCGGCAGTTGCACACCGCCCGGTACCCGGGGCCCGAGGAGTTCGCGGGGCTGCGGGTGGTCGTGGTGGGCGGGGGCGCGTCCGGGACGCAGCATCTGCTGGAGATCGCGCCGTACGCCGCCGCGACGACATGGGTGACGCGGCGACCGCCCGTGTTCCGCGAGGGGCCCTTCGACGAGGGCGCCGGACGGGCGGCCGTGGCCCTGGTGGAGGAGCGGGTGCGGCAGGGGCTGCCGCCGAGGAGTGTCGTGTCGGTGACCGGGCTGCCGCTCAACGACGCGATCCGGCAGGGCCTCGCGGACGGTGTCCTGGACCGGCTGCCCATGTTCGACCGGATCACGCCCGACGGCGTGGGGTGGGACGACGGCCGCCGGGTGGACGCCGATGTCATCCTCTGGGCGACCGGCTTCCGCGCCGCCGTCGACCATCTCGCCCCGCTACGGCTGCGGGAGCCGGGCGGCGGCATCCGGATCGACGGCACCCGCGCGGTGGCCGACCCGCGCGTCCATCTGGTCGGCTACGGCCCCTCGGCGAGCACCATCGGCGCCAACCGCGCCGGCCGCGCGGCGGTACGGGACATCCGACGGCTGCTGGCGAGCGAGCCGGCGGCCGCCGCCGCCTGACATTCCGGCCCGACCCGGCCCGACCTGGACCGACCTGGACCGGTTGAGAACGACCTGACCCGGCCCGGCCCGGCCCGAGGACCGGATGCGGTCGACGGCCCTGCGCCGAGGGCGGCTCAACCGGCCGTCGAGGGTGGCGCCGCGCTCGCCGACGCCTTCTTCCGGTGCTCGTTGAACTCGGCGACATTGCCCAGGTGTTCCTGGTAGTTCGCCGTGAAGCGGGTGTCGCCCGGCTTGACGGTGACGAAGTACAGCCAGTCGCCCTCCGCCGGATTGACGGCGGCCCGCATCGCCGGCTCGCCCGGGTTGGCGATCGGCGTGGGCGGCAGGCCCATGCGCCGGTACGAGTTGTAGGGGCTGTCGATCTTCGTGTCGTGGACGGTGGTGTCCAGCGTCGAGCGGTTCAGCGCGTAGTTGATGGTGGAGTCCATCTGCAGGGGCATCCCGCGCTCCAGGCGGTTGAAGACGACCCGGGACACCTTGCCCATGTCCTCCTCGGTGGCCGCCTCGGCCTGGATGATGCTGGCGATGGTGACCGCCTGATAGACGTTCATCGCGTTGCGCTGGGCCCCGGCCGTGACCTGACCGCCGTTGAACTTCTTGTTCGCGGTCTCGACCATGAACGTCAGCAGGGACTCGGGGGTCGACTTCTCCCGCAGCGGATACGTCGCCGGGAAGAGATAGCCCTCGGGGTTGCCCTCGGCGTCGTCCGGCAGCATCAGCTCGGCCTTGGCCAGGGACTTCTTGGTGGTTCCCCCGGGCAGGGCGAGGGCCTTGTCGACGGCTTCGTAGACCTGGCCGGCGCGCCAGCCCTCCGGGATCACCAGGGACGTCGGGCGCTCGGCCGCGCCGCCACCGCCCTCCACGCTCAGCAGCGGCACCGCCACGGCGGTGGCCGCCACGACGGCCCCGGCCGCGATGAGGGCGGCCCGGCCCCGACGCGTCAGTCGAATCGTGCTCCGTGGCGGAGTGTTCATCTGCATGCGGGCACGGTAACCCGCATATCACCTCAAACCCGGCATATCTTCATCTTGTCGGCTCCAGTTTCGGCGCCGCGACCACTTCACGGTCGGGCTTCACGCCGTCCGACTTCACGCCGTCCGGTTTCAGCCGGGCGTCCCGCCGCACCAGCGCCGCGTACCGGCCGCCGCGCTCCAGCAGTTCCTCGTGCGTACCGCGTTCCACCGCGCGTCCGGAGTCGAGGACGACGATCTGGTCGGCGTCCCGGACGGTGGAGAGCCGGTGGGCGATGGTGACCGTGGTGCAGTTGGCGGAGAGCGCGTCGATGGCCTGCTGCACCGCGTGCTCGGTGCGGGTGTCGAGGGCGCTGGTGGCCTCGTCGAGGATGAGGACCGGCGGGTCGCGCAGGATGGTGCGGGCGATGGCGAGCCGCTGCTTCTCACCGCCGGAGAAGCGGTGGCCGCGTTCGCCGACGACCGTGTCGTAGCCGTCCGGCAGCGCCGCGATGTGGTCGTGGATCTGCGCCGCCCGCGCCGCCTCGTGCAGTTCCTCGTCGGTGGCGTCCGGCTTGGCGAAACGCAGGTTGTCGGCGACCGAGGCGTGGAAGAGGTACGTCTCCTGGGAGACGACGCCGATGCCCCGGGCCAGGGTGTCGAAGTCCAGGTCGCGCACGTCGACGCCGTCGAGGGTGACCCGGCCGCCCGTGACGTCGTACAGCCTCGGCACCAGACTGCCGAGCGTGGACTTGCCGGCGCCGGTCGGCCCGACGACGGCGAGGCTGCCGCCGGCCGGGACGGTGAGGTCGATGCCGTCGAGGATCGGGCGTGCCGCGCCCTCGACACCTGGGCCACCGGCGTCGACGGGCCCACCGGGGGCGACGGGCCCAACGTGGTCGTCGCCGTCGTAGCGGAACTCGACGTTCTCGAAGCGGACTTCGCCCTTGATCCGGTCGAGGTGGACCGGACGCTCGGGCTCGGTGATGTCGATCGGCAGGTCGAGGTACTCGAAGATGCGCTGGAACAGGGCGAGCGAGGCCTGGATCTGCACGCCGGTGGAGAGCAGGCTCACGGTCGGCCGGAACAGGTTCTGCTGGAGCGAGACGAACGCGACCAGCGTGCCGACGGAGACCGAGGGGCCGCCGAGTTGCAGCGCGATACCGGCGGTCCAGTAGATGACGGCGGGCATGGCGGCCATGACGACGGTGATGATGGCCATGCGCCAGCGCCCGGCCATGTTGGCGCGGACCTCCAGGTCGACGAGCCCTTCGGACTCCTCGGCGAAGGACTTGGTGAGCGAGTCGGCGCGGCCCATCGTGCGGCCGAGCAGGATGCCGCTGACGGAGAGCGACTCGGTGACCGTCGCGGCCATCGCCGCCATCTGGTTCTGGCGCTGGGTGGTGATCTTCTTGCGCTCGTCGCCGACCCGGCGGCTTATCCACACGAACAGCGGCAGCAGAAGCAGGGTGACCACGGTGAGCCGCCAGTCCAGGGCGACCATGGCGACGACGGTGGCGACCACACTGGTGGTGTTGGAGACCAGCGAGGTGGCCGTCGAGGTGACGGTCGCCTGCATCCCGCCGATGTCGTTGGCGATGCGGGACTGGACCTCGCCGGTGCGGGTCCGGGTGAAGAAGGCGAGCGACATGCGCTGCAGCCGGCCGTAGACGGCGGTGCGCAGATCGTGCATGACGCGCTGGCCGACGGTCGTGGAGATCAGGGTCTGCAGGACACCGAAGATGCTGGTGAGCACCGCGCTCACGATCATGCCGAGCGCGAGCAGGCTCAGCAGACCGGTGCGTCCCTCGGGGATCGCGGTGTCGAGGATCTCCTTGAGGAGGAAGGGCGTGGCGACCGACGCGAGCGACGCGGCGCCGACGAGCAGGCCGACGATCGCGAGCCGGCCGCGATAGGGGCGGAAGAGCTTCAGGATGCGGCGGACCTGGCGGGGCTGTTCCGGCGAGACGGCGAACGACCCCCGGGCGGGTTCGTGGTCGGGATGCATGGGCTCCTACGGGAGGTGAGGCGGATGGGAATGGGCTTCGACGAGGCTTACGGAGCCTAGCTCATTGTTACCTATACTCACAATGAACATGGTCCTGATATTGTTCCCGGTATGACCACCCCCGACGCCGACGGGCTGCTCGCCGAGCAGTTGCTGCGCCTCACCCGCCGTGTGCACCGCATCCAGAAGCGCCACCTCCAGCAGAGCGGGCTGGAGATCACCCCGGCGCAGTCACGACTGCTGCGCGCCCTCGCGCACTACGAGACACCCCCGCGCATGGCCGATCTGGCGGAGCGGCTGGAGGTCGTGCCCCGGGCCGTGACGACCCTGGTCGACGCGCTGGAGGAGAGCGGGCGGGTGCGCCGGGTGCCCGACCCGACCAATCGGCGGGTGATCCGGATAGAGGTCACGGACGAGGGCCTCAAGGTCCTGCGCGAACTGCACCACGCACGCCGGTCGGCCGCCGAGGAGATCCTGGCACCACTGTCCGACGATCAGCGGGGGGTGCTCGGCGGGTTGCTGGACACGTTGATCGACGGGGCACCGGTGACGGGGCGGGGCTGCTGAGCGGCGCCGCCGAGCCGGAGGGCGTACCGCCGGGCACATGAAAGGGGCCCGACGCAGATCGCTGCGCCGGACCCCTCTCGGCTCCGGAACACCGGAGAACGAACTACGGAACGGTCAACTCACTTCAGGCACGGGCTGCTTCGACTCGTCCTTGGCGAGCACGGGAACCTCCGCCTTCGCGGGAGTCCCGGCAGGCTCGCCCGCTTCCTGGCCCGCTTCCTGGCCCGCTTCCTCGTCCTCCTCCACGAACTGGATCTCCCCGTCGAGCATCTTCTTCGCCCGTTCGGTGTCCAGCGCACCCTCCCACTTCGACACCGCGAAGACGGCGACGCAGTTGCCGAGAAGGTTGGTGGCGACGCGCATCGAGTCCATGATGCGGTCGACGCCGAGGAGGAGGGCGACCGCGCCGGCGGGGATGGCGCCGAGCGAGGCGGCGGTCGCCGACAGGGCCAGGAAGGCCGAGCCGGGGATACCGGCCATGCCCTTGCTGGTCAGCATCAGGACCAGGATGACGGTGACCTGCTGGCTGAGGCTCAGGTCCACGCCCACGGCCTGCGCGATGAACAGCGTGCCGATGGAGAGGTAGATGGACGCGCCGTCGAGGTTGAAGGAGTACCCGGTGGGCAGCACCAGCCCCACGGCGTCGTCACGGGCGCCGGCCTGCCGCAGCTTCTGCATCATGCGCGGCATGACGGACTCGCTGGAGGCGGTGCCCAGCGCGAGCAGCATCTCGGCCCGGGTGTAGCGGACGAACTTCCACAGGCTCAGGCCGGTCATCAGCTTCAGCGCGACGCCCAGCAGCACCAGGAAGACGAGGGCGACGGCGTAGCAGAGGATGATCAGCTTGGCGTAGGTCTTCATCACGCCGAGGCCGTACTCGCCGACCAGGTGGACCATCGCGCCGAACACGGCGAGGGGGGCCAGCTTCATGACGAAGCCGACGATCGCGAAGATGACCTCCTGCGCCTGCTCGATGGCGGGCAGGATCTTCGGCACCTTGGTGTGACCGAGGTGCAGCAGCGCGGCACCGACGAGGCAGGCGAGCACGAGCACCTGGAGCAGCGAGTTCTCGGCGAACGCGCCGATCGCGCTCTGCGGCAGCGCGTTCAGGATGAACTCGCCCGTCGTCGGCAGCTCACCGCCGGCGGTCTTCGCGTCGACCGCCGAGGTGTCGAGCTTCGAGGGGTCGACGTTCATGCCCGAGCCGGGGCCGAAGACGTTGGCGGCGACGAGGCCGATGAGCAGCGCGGCCGTCGAGGCGATCTCGAACCAGATCAGGGCCTTGAGCCCGATCCGCCCGAAGGCCTTGAGATTGCCGGCCTTGGCGATACCGACGACGACCACGCAGAACACCAGCGGCGAGATGACGGTCTTGATGAGGCGGATGAAACCGTCGCCGAGCGGCTGGAAGGTCGTGGCCGTGTCCGGCCACAACCTTCCGACGACGATTCCGAGCACAAGCGCGACTCCGACTTGTGCGAACAGTGAGGTACGCAGCATGCGTGCGACGCGTCGCGGCAGGGACGGTACGGACTGCGGCACGGGGCACTCCTCCGAAGGAACTTTCTGTCATGCGGAAAAGCGCTTCCGCGCCGATCACTATCGGGGAGTTGTCGCTCGCGGGGAAGACCGTCGTGTTTCGTCGCGGTAAATCATCGAACAGACGTCACATCACACGCATTCGACGTCAACAGCCCATTCGGTTCTCCGTCAGCACTCCCTGTACGGAGACGAGCGACCGGTCGTAGCACCGGCCCGAACCGTCGTACGTCCGGTAGCGCTCGCTCGTCGTGCCGACCGCGTGCCGCTGGTCACGCGGCACGTTCGCCGTGTACGTGGCGTCGCCCGTGTACGTGTCGTCGAGCCGGGACCACGCCGTGTGCCGTCCGCCGCGCGTCTCGGTGACCGTCGCCCGGTCGCCGAGCGTGAGCACGGTCCGCAGCCGGTCGCCCGCCCCGAGCGTCGTCGTTCCGTCCATCGTGTACGACCGCTGGACACGCGCCGTCCGGGCCGGTCCGCTCCCGCCGCCCCGGACGGTGACCGTCTCGTCGTCGCTCCACCGCGCGTCGAGCGCGTCGGGGTTCTCGCCGTCCGACCAGGTGTGCGTGGAGGTGTGGGCGAGGCTCCGGCGCACGGTGGTCGTCACCCGGCCGTGCGAGGTGTCGACGTAACCGGCGACCGTCAGCGCGTGGCCGCCCTCGGTGTCGAGCCGGTGTTCCGCACCCGGCGTGTACGCCGACGAGTTGGCGAGGTCGCCCGCCTGGACCTTGGTCAGCGCGCCGGTGACGTGTTCCCGTTTCGCGTCCTGCCAGACGAGGACGTTGACCGGGGCGCTCCAGCCCGTCTGCCCCTCGGGCACACCGACCACGGAGACCTCGATCCGGTGCGGGCGGCCGTCGTTGAGGAGGCCCGCGAAGGGGGTGAGGTCGTAGCGCAGGGGCTGGATGTCGAAGGCGCGGGGCCCGGGGACGACGTACCAGAGAAAGGGATTGGACCAGCCGCCGGTCCACACGTTCGGGAACGGCGCGGCGATTCCGGCCAGTTGTCCGTCCACCGAGATCTGCACCTCGCGGTACGGCCCCTTGTCCGCCTTGCAGGAGTACGGCGCCTCCTCGGGCACCGTCAGATACCAGTACTCCTCGCAGCCGCCGCCGGACCCGGTCGCGTACACCTCGGCGATGACGCGTTCGCTGTTGCGCGGGGTGGTGAGGGTGGTGCCGTCCTGGAGGGTGAGGACGCGGTCGGGGACGGTTCCGGCCGTCTTCGCGTCGGTCCTGCCCGCGTAGAAGGTGAGCGTGACCTTGACGTCGAGGACGCCGGTGTAGGTGTCGTCGACGACATTGCCGATGAGCATCTCGACCGGCTGGGCGCTGCGCAGGATGTCGCTGTAGCGCGTGACGTCCTTCTCCACGGACCACTCGATACCGTCGGGCGACGGCTGCGGGGTGGACGTCCGGAACACTTCCACACCGCCGATGTGGAGGTGGCCGAGGCGGTCGAACTGGCGGCCCTTCACCTTGCCGTCGAGCCGCAGGACGACCTTGCTCCACCCCTTCTTCCCGCACTCCGCCGGAGGTGCGTAGGTCCCCCGGTACGGCGTGAAGTCCCTGAACTGCGCCTCGGCGACCGTCACTTCGCACGATTTGGTGTTCTCGGGTCTACTGACGGGCGGGGCGGCGGTGATGGGATCGTGCCAGTCGCTGCCGAACTCGGCGGGGACGGTCGGGGGTTCGGCGGACGCGGTGGACGCGGTGGACGCGGTAGGCGCGGTGGCTGTCGTGTCGCGTGCGGGGGTGGCGCTCTGGGCGGGGATGGCGCTCTGGGCGGGGGTGGCTCCGAGGAGGGTGCTCGCCAGGAGGGTCGCCCCGGTGAGCATGGACATGATGATCCGGCTTCTCATGGCCGGAGTTCTACGGGGAGTCGGCGCCCCGCCGCAATGGGATCTCCGGCCACAAGCGGCCACATCCGTACCGGGTTCTCAGGACCGGGTGTCTCAGGCCTTCAACTCCGCCTTGTCCCCCATCACTATCACCGGGTGCTGCGCCGGGTCGAGGGTGCGCAGCAGGTACTCCATACCGGACTTGGAGAGGCTGACGCAGGCAGAGGTGCCGCTGCCGTGGTCCATGTGCAGCCAGATGCTGCCGCCCTTCGACTGCCCTTCGGGTCGCGTCGGGTCGATCGGGGACGTGCCCTTGACGCGGTTGTAGTCGATGGCGATGACATAGTCGAAGTCGTGCCAGTGCGACTTGGCCCAGTAGTGCGGCGCCTGGAACGACGCCGACGCGCTGTACGGCAGCTTGGCGCCCGGATCGGCGAGGACCCCGCCCGCGTCGCTGAGCGTGAACACACCGACGGGACTGCGCTTGTCGCCCTCCCGATGGTCGGTGGTCCACCCCTTCTTGCCGTTGTGCCCCTCCCAGCTGCGGGTCTTCTTCCAGGCCGAGCCGCTCTTCGTGTAGAGGACCACCGTGGCGTCGGCGTCGTCCTTCCCCTCGCCGTAGACGGCCACCACCTGGCGGGACGCGGCGGGGATCTGCTGCTGCAGACGATCGCCGACATCCGGGATGCGGGTCGGATCCACCGCCCCCGCCTCGGCACGGTCGGCCGTCCCTCCGGCCTTCGTGGCGTTCGGGTCGGCCTTGCCGGCGTCGCTCGTGTCACCCGAACCGCCGCACGCCGCCAGGGACATCACCAGCGCACCACTGACCACCGCCGCGAGTCCGACGCGCACCCCGCCTCTCGTCCGGTGCGTGCCGCTCACGCCGCTGGTTCGTCCCCGCATCGTCCCGCCTATTCGCATGCGGTCCATCGTCGCACCGCGCACCGGGCCCGGGCGCCCGCCGTCCCGCCCACCGGGCCTCCCAACGGTGGTCCAGGCCGAAACTTTGCCCGGCGCCGGAAAACCGTTTGCCTCCGACCACGCCGCGACGCGAACCTTTCACGGGCGGCCATCGGCCCTCCCCGCCCCTTTTCTCCCCACTTCTCCCCCCCCATCTCCCCCACCCTGACACGAGCCTCTGGGACGTCATGCAGATTCAAGACCTTCCGTATCAAGACCCGGGTGTGCCGGACGCCCGCTCGGGTCCCCGATTCCTGTGGTGGCTCGGCCGGAATCAGCTCGGCGGACAGTTCAAGGCGTTGGCCTGGGGGTTGTTGCACTTCACCTCCGTGGCCGGGCTGCCGTTCTGCGTCGGCTTCGCCATCCAGGCCGTGGTGGACCGCTCCGGCTCCCGGCTCGCCCTCGCGGGCGTGGTGCTGATGCTGTGCGGGTTCACCATCGCGCTGGGCGACACCTTCCTGCACCGCTCGGCGGTCACCAACTGGATCACGGCCGCCGCGCGCGTCCAGCAACTGCTGGCCCGCAAGACGGCCCAGCTCGGCTCGGCGCTGACCCGCCGGGTCGCGGCCGGTGAGGTCGTCGCGGTCTCCACGGGCGACGTCGAGAAGATCGGCTGGTTCGTCGAGGCCGTCTCCCGCTTCACCGCCGCCGCCCTGACCGTGGTGCTGGTCTGCGTCTCCCTCGTCGTCTACCAGCCCGCGCTCGGCATCGTCGTCGCCGTCGGTGTCCCCGTCCTCGCCCTGACCGTCCTGCCGCTGCTGCCGCGCGCGACCCGCCGGGCCGACCATCAGCGCGAGAAGGCGGGACGCGCGACCGAGCTGGCCTCCGACACCGTCGCCGGCCTGCGCGTGCTGCGCGGCATCGGCGGCGAGGACCTCTTCCTCGACCGCTACCGCCGGGCCTCCCAGGAGGTCCGTCACGCCGCCGTCCGCAGCGCCCGTATGTGGGCCCTCATCTCCGGTATCCAGGTCCTGCTGCCCGGACTGCTGATGATCGCGGTCGTCTGGCACGGCGTGGGTCTCGCCCGCGAGGGCCGGATCACCGTCGGTGAACTGGTCACCGTGTACAGCGCGGTCATGCTGCTGACGTATCCGCTCAGGCACTTCGAGGAGATCGCGATGGCGTACTCCTTCTCCCGGCCGTCCGCCAAGCGGGCCGCCCGGGTGCTGTCGCTGGAGCGGGCCACGGACATCGAGGGTTCCCGCGAGGCCGCCGTGCCCACCGGGGACGTGTACGACCCGGCGACCGGGCTGCTCGCGCCCGCCGGCTGTCTCACCGCCGTGGTGTGCGGCGACCCGGACGCCGCCGGACGCCTGGCGGAGCGGCTGGGCGGCCACGCCTCGGAGGAGGGCACTCCCGTGCTCCTCGACGGCGTACCGCTCGACGAACTGCCCCTCGACTCCGCCCGCACCGCCGTCCTCGTCCAGGACAAGGACCCGGTCCTGCTCTCCGGCACCCTGCGCGAACTCCTCGACGTCCCCGCCTCGGGCACGGTCACCGCCGAGCAGGCGTTGGCCGCCGCCCAGTGCGGCGACGTCCTGGAAGCCCTGGTCCAGGGGTCGCTGGACGCCGACGACCCGATGGACGCGCGGATCACCGAGCGCGGCCGGTCCCTGTCCGGTGGCCAGCGCCAGCGGCTCGCGCTCGCCCGGTCTCTGGTCACGGACCCGGGCGTCCTGGTCCTGGACGAGCCGACCTCCGCCGTGGACTCCCACACCGAGGCCCGGGTCGCCGACGGCATCCGGTCGCTGCGGGCGGGCCGTACGACCGTCGTGTTCACCTCCTCCCCCCTCCTCCTCGACCTCGCCGAACGCGTCGTCCTGGTGCACGAGGGCGAGGTCGCCGCGGTCGGCCTGCACCGCGACCTGCTGCACAAGGAACCCCGGTACCGGGCCGTCGTCACCCGCGAGACCGACGACGAGACCGACGACGAGACCGGCCCGACCGACGGGCCCGCCGAGAAGGGCGCCTTCACGGGCCGGCCGCAGGAACGCAGGACCACCCTCAGCGACGTGCTGGACGAACTGGAAGAGATCGAGGAGACCGCATGATCGGCGTGGCGCCACCGGCCTACGACCCGGCCGCTCCGAAGACGGCGAACACCCTGCCCGTCGGTGCCCCGGCGACCGTCCGTGCCTACGTGGCCGAGCTGTTCCGCAGGCACCGGCGGGCCTTCCTCCTGCTCATCACCGTCAACACGATCGCCGTCGTGGCCTCCATGGCGGGCCCCTACCTGCTCGGCGCCCTCGTCGAACGCGTCTCCGATGGGGCCCGCGAACTCCATCTGGAACTCACGGCGACCGTGTTCGTCGTCGCCCTCGTCATCCAGGCCGCGTTCGTCCGGGAGGTGCGACTGCGCGGCGCCATGCTCGGTGAGCGGATGCTGGCCGACCTCAGGGAGGACTTCCTCGTCCGGTCGGTCGGCCTGCCGCCTGGCGTCCTGGAGCGTGCCGGTACGGGTGACCTGCTGTCCCGCATCACCACGGACATCGACCGGCTCGCCAACGCCATGCGCGAGGCGGTGCCCCAGCTCGCCATCGGCGTGGTGTGGGTCGCGCTGCTCATCGGCGGACTCGCCGTGACCGCGCCCCCGCTCGCCCTCGCCGTGCTGCTGGCCCTGCCGCTGCTGGTGGTCGGCTGCCGCTGGTACTTCAAGCGCGCCCCCTCCGCCTACCGCTCGGAGTCCGCCGGGTACGCCGCCGTCGCCGCCGTGCTCGCGGAGACCGTGGACGCCGGCCGCACCGTCGAGGCCCACCGCCTCGGCGCACGCCGTATCGACCTCTCCGACCAGCGGGTCCGCGAATGGACCGCGTGGGAGCGGTACACCCTGTGGCTGCGCTCGGTGCTCTTCCCGGTCCTCAACCTCACCCACACCATGGTTCTCGGCTCGGTCCTGATCATCGGCGGGGTGTTCGTCCTCCAGGGCTGGCTCGGACTCGGCCAGCTGACCACGGGCGCGCTCATCGCCCAGATGCTCGTCGACCCGATCAACCTGATCCTGCGCTGGTACGACGAGCTGCAGGTCGCCGAGGTGTCGCTGGCCCGCCTCGTCGGTGTCCGGGACATCGAGCCGGACGCCGGCGACCCCGGCGTGGCCCCCGAGGGCCGCCATGTCCACGCCGACCAGGTGCGCTTCGGGTACCGCGAGGGCGTCGACGTCCTGCGCAAGGTGTCCCTGGAGGTCGCGCCCGGCACCCGGCTCGCCCTCGTCGGCCCGTCCGGCGCCGGCAAGTCCACCCTGGGCCGGCTCCTCGCCGGGATCTACGCGCCCCGCGACGGCCGCATCACCCTCGGTGGCGCCGAGCTGTCCCGGATGCCCGCCGAGGACGTCCGTTCCCATGTGGCGCTGGTCAACCAGGAACACCATGTGTTCGTCGGCTCCCTGCGCGACAACCTCCTCCTCGCCCGCACGGATGCCGAGGACGCCGAGCTGTGGGCGGCGCTGGGCGCGGTCGACGCCGACGTCTGGGCACGGGCGCTGGACGAGGGGCTGGACACCGAGGTGGGCTCCGGCGGGCTCGCGCTCACCCCGGCGCAGGCCCAGCAGATCGCACTGGCCCGGCTGGTCCTCGCCGACCCGCACACCCTGGTCCTGGACGAGGCGACCTCGCTCCTCGACCCGCGCGCGGCCCGTCATCTGGAACGCTCCCTCGCCCGTGTTCTCGACGGCCGCACCGTCGTCGCCATCGCCCACCGGCTGCACACCGCCCACGACGCCGACGTCATCGCCGTCGTCGAGAACGGCCGCATCAGCGAACTGGGCAGCCACGACCACCTGGTCGAGGCGGACGGCGCGTACGCGGCGCTGTGGAGGTCGTGGCACGGCTGACCGGGAAGGGCCGGCCCCCGGCCCGTGCCCGGCGGTCCTCGGACCTCTGCCGTTGCGCGGTGCCGAACGCGAGTGGAAGGCTGGTGGTGGGCACTGATTCGGGGGACGCCCGTGAGCCGCCTGGTTCACGGGGTTCGGGCCGTCGCCCAGCGGCCCGCGCGTCCACCCTCGCCGAGCGGTGGCACCGGGCCCGTCCCACCACTGGAGGTACCCGTGGACACAGTCGGCGGCTGGGGAGACGACGTCTACCAGCCAGACGGATCCGAGATCCAGGACGACGCGGGGCTGCTGGACGCCGAGGACACCCTGATCGCCGACGGCGTGGCCGACCCCCTCGACCGGGGCTGGTCCCCGCCGGAGCGCCCCTGGGCGGTGGAGCACTCCGGGGTGACCGCCGCGGAGCGGTTGCGCGGCGAGACCCTGGATCAGCGCCTCGCCGAAGAGATTCCGGACCTCGCCTACCCCGACGGGGACGGCATCGGCGACTCCCCGGACAGCGACGGCGAGCCCCTGGACAACGAGGTGGGTGATCTCCGCTCCGGCCGCCTCGTCGCCCCCGACGAGGGCGCGCACGAGGATGAGGAGAGCGGATTGATCGCCACCGACGTGGGCATCGACGGGGCCGCCGCCTCCGCCGAGGAGGCCGCCATGCACATCGTGGACGAGGACACCGCGTAGGGCCGGCCCGGTCCGGGGCCCGGGGCCGGTCACGTGCCTGGGGTAGGTCACGTGCCCGGGGCAGGTCAGACGGCCGCGGTGTGTCAGGTGCCCGCGACGTGCCAGGTGCCCGCAGCGCGTCAGGTGCCCGCGACGCGCCAGGCGCCCGCAGCGCGTCAGATGACGTTCAGCGCCGCCGCCGCGCCCACTCCGCCGAGCACCATGAACACCGGCATCAGCACCCGCAACTCCACCCAGCTGCCCGCCCGGAACCGCATCGCCTTCGGCGGCCCCAGCGGGTACCAGCGCTTGCGCCCGATCGGTATCGGCCACAGGATCGGGCAGCCCGACACGGTCAGCGAGTCCCCGATGTCGTGCACGAGCGCGCCGAGCACGATCGGCAGCCCCAGCCAGAGATACTCCTGGCCCGGCTGCGTGAACAGCCAGTCCGCCCCGTTGCCCGGCTTGTCCAGGACCCCCGCGAGGATCCAGGCGCTGGTCGCCGCCAGCAGCCACACCAGCACATCGCTGCTGGAACCCCGGGCCGCCCGCCACAGCAGACCCTCGATGGCCAGCACCATGTGCACGAAGAGGATGGCCAGCACCGCCCAGCGGCCCCCCGTGATGGCGAGGGCGGAGGCACCGGCACCGAGCAGGGCCGCCCACAGCCAGGTGTGGGTCAGTGTGCGGTGCCCGCCCGAGCGGCGCGGGTCGCCCTGCTTCTTCGTCGCCTTGTAGACGGCGTACGAGAGCTTGTCGACGATCTCGCAGACCCAGCGCGACAGCGGGCCAAAGGAGCGGGAGATCGTGGCGGCCTTGTGGTCCAGGTCGGGGGCGAGCGCGGCGCCCGCGCAGATCAGCGCACCGACCAGGAGGACCGGCCAGGGCATCGTGTGTCCGGCGGCGGCCGCCGCCGCTCCTACGCCGAGCCAGGCCGCGGCTCCCGACAGTGAGTGTGCTGGTCCCATCATGGCCGTGCCCCGTCCCATTCCGTCCGTGCCGCTGTCCAGGTGCCTTGTGCCGCTGTCCAGTTGTCCAGGTGCGCTGACGTTCCGTCGGCGCCACAGCGTAGCGTTCGCGATCTTCGGTCCGGCAGCCGATTCCCCCATCGGGTGCGCGGGCAGGCAAGATGGGGGCGTGACCCTCATCGATCAGCTGCCGCGGACCGCCGACCCCGACGCCCTCTACGAAGCCTTCGAGTCGTGGGCCCAGGAACGCGGTCTCACCCTCTATCCCCACCAGGAGGAGGCGCTCATCGAGGTGGTCTCCGGCGCGAACGTGATCGTGTCGACGCCCACCGGCTCCGGCAAGAGCATGATCGCGGCGGGCGCCCACTTCGCGGCCCTCGCCCGTGACGAGGTCACCTTCTACACCGCCCCGATCAAGGCGCTGGTCTCGGAGAAGTTCTTCGAGCTGTGCAAGATCTTCGGCACCGAGAACGTCGGCATGCTCACCGGCGACGCCTCGGTGAACGCCGACGCCCCCGTCATCTGCTGCACCGCCGAGGTCCTGGCCTCCATCGCGCTGCGCGACGGCAAGCACGCCGACGTCGGCCAGGTCGTGATGGACGAGTTCCACTTCTACGCGGAGGCCGACCGCGGCTGGGCGTGGCAGATCCCGATCCTGGAGCTGCCGCAGGCCCAGTTCATCCTGATGTCGGCGACCCTCGGCGACGTCTCGATGTTCGAGCAGGACCTCACCCGGCGCACCGGCCGCCCCACCTCGGTGGTCCGCTCGGCGACCCGTCCGGTGCCGCTCTCCTACGAGTACGTGCTGACCCCGCTGACGGAGACGCTCACCGAGCTGCTCGCCACCAAGCAGGCTCCCGTCTACATCGTGCACTTCACCCAGGCGCAGGCCGTGGAGCGGGCGCAGGCGCTGATGAGCATCAACATGTGCACGCGGGAGGAGAAGGACCAGATCGCCGAGCTGATCGGCAACTTCCGCTTCACCACCAAGTTCGGCCGCAACCTCTCCCGTTACGTGCGGCACGGCATCGGTGTCCACCACGCCGGCATGCTGCCCAAGTACCGGCGGCTGGTGGAGAAGCTGGCCCAGGCCGGTCTGCTGAAGGTCATCTGCGGCACGGACACCCTCGGTGTCGGTGTCAACGTCCCCATCCGTACGGTGCTGTTCACCGCGCTCACCAAGTACGACGGCAGCCGGGTGCGGACGCTGCGGGCCCGTGAGTTCCACCAGATCGCGGGCCGCGCCGGGCGGGCCGGTTTCGACACGGCGGGCTACGTGGTGGGGCAGGCGCCCGAGCACGTCATCGAGAACGAGAAGGCGCTCGCCAAGGCCGGTGACGACCCGAAGAAGCGCCGCAAGGTGGTCCGCAAGAAGGCGCCCGAGGGGTTCGTCGGCTGGACCGACAACACCTTCGAAAAGCTCATCGCCTCCGACCCGGAACCGCTGACCTCCCGTTTCCGGGTCACCCACACGATGCTGCTGTCGGTGATCGCCCGGCCGGGCAACGCGTTCGAGGCGATGCGTCATCTGCTGGAGGACAACCACGAGCCGCGTAAACAGCAGCTGCGGCACATCCGCCGTGCGATCGCGATCTACCGTTCGCTCCTCGACGGCGGCATCGTCGAGAAGCTCGACGAGCCCGACGCCGAGGGCCGTATCGTCCGCCTGACGGTCGACCTCCAGCAGGACTTCGCGCTCAACCAGCCGCTGTCCACGTTCGCGCTGGCCGCGTTCGAACTGCTGGACCCGGAGTCCCCGTCGTACGCCCTCGACATGGTGTCCGTGGTCGAGTCGACGCTGGACGATCCGCGGCAGATCCTCGCCGCCCAGCAGAACAAGGCGCGCGGTGAGGCCGTGGCCGCGATGAAGGCGGACGGGGTCGAGTACGAGGAGCGCATGGAACGGCTCCAGGACGTCAGCTACCCCAAGCCGCTGGAGGAGCTGCTCTTCCACGCGTACAACACCTACCGCAAGAGCCATCCGTGGGTCGGCGACCATCCGCTGTCGCCCAAGTCCGTGATCCGGGACATGTACGAACGGGCCATGTCCTTCACGGAGTTGACCTCGTACTACGAGCTGGCCCGCACCGAGGGCATCGTGCTGCGCTACCTGGCCGGTGCCTTCAAGGCCCTCGATCACACCGTCCCCGACGACCTGAAGTCGGACGATCTGGAGGATCTGATCGCCTGGCTCGGCGAGATGGTGCGCCAGGTGGACTCCAGCCTCCTCGACGAGTGGGAGCAGTTGGCCAACCCCGAGGAGATGACGGCCGAGGAGGCCCAGGAGCGGGCCGACCAGGTCAAGCCGGTCACCGCCAACGCGCGTGCCTTCCGGGTCCTCGTCCGCAACGCCCTGTTCCGCCGTGTCGAACTCGCCGCCCTCGACCAGATCGGCGAGCTGGGCGAGATGGACGCCGAGTCCGGCTGGGACGCCGAGCGGTGGGGCGAGGCGATGGACAAGTACTGGGACGAGTACGAGGACCTCGGTACCGGCCCCGACGCTCGTGGCCCCCGGTTGCTGATGATCGAGGAGGAGCCGCAGAACGGGCTGTGGCGCGTCCGGCAGACCTTCGCCGACCCGAACGGCGATCATGACTGGGGCATCAGCGCGGAGATCGACCTGGCGGCCTCCGACGCCGAGGGACGCGCCGTCGTCAAGGTCACCGACGTCGGCCAGCTGTGAGCACAGGAGAGGCCAGCACATGACGACCAACCCCGCCGAGCGGCTCGTCGACCTGCTCGACCTGGAGCAGATCGAGGTCAACATCTTCCGCGGCCGCAGCCCGCAGGAGTCCCTGCAGCGGGTCTTCGGCGGCCAGGTCGCCGGCCAGGCGCTGGTCGCCGCCGGGCGCACCACGGAGGGCGACCGGCCGGTGCACTCGCTGCACGCGTACTTCCTGCGCCCGGGCCGTCCGGGCGTGCCGATCGTGTACCAGGTCGAACGGGTCCGCGACGGGCGGTCGTTCACCACGCGCCGGGTCACCGCCGTGCAGCAGGGCCGCACGATCTTCAATCTGACCGCCTCCTTTCACAAGCCTGAAGAGGGGAGCTTCGAGCATCAGCTGCCGCCGACCCGGAAGGTGCCGGACCCCGAGTCGCTGCCGACGGTGTCGCAGGAGATCATCGAGCATCTGGGCGCGCTTCCCGAGCAGTTGGAGCGCATGGCCCGGCGTCAGCCCTTCGACATCCGGTATGTCGACCGGCTGCGCTGGACCCCCGAGGAGGTCGAGCACGCCGAGCCACGCAGCGCGGTGTGGATGCGGGCCGTGGGACCGCTGGGGGACGACCCGCTCGTGCACACCTGCGCGTTGACGTACGCCAGCGACATGACGCTGCTGGACGCCGTCCGTATCCCGGTCGAGCCCCTGTGGGGACCGCGTGGCTTCGACATGGCGTCGCTGGACCACGCCATGTGGTTCCACCGGCCGTTCCGCGCGGACGAGTGGTTCCTGTACGACCAGGAGTCCCCGATCGCGGTGGGCGGTCGCGGACTGGCCCGCGGTCGCATCTACGACCTGGAGGGGCGTCTGCTCGTGTCGGTCGTCCAGGAGGGGCTGTTCCGCAAGCTCGGGGCCTGACCGTCGGTCAGGGGTTTTCGCGCCGGAGCCAGCCCAGCAGGCCGCGTCGTCCCTCGGGTGCCGTGCCGGCCGCCGGCGGTGCCTTCTTGGGGCGCCGTCGGCCCGGGGGTGAGGGCGGCGCCGGTCGCGCCGCCTCGGCTCGGGTCCCCGGCCGCTCGACGGCGGTCGCTGTCGGCAGGGTGCGCCGGGGCCGCGGGGCGAGCCGGTGGGCGCGGGCCTCGGCGAGGGACTGCCGGAGGTTCGTCCGCAGCCATTCGATCTCATCGGGGTCGTCCGCCGTCATGATCCGCGCGGTGATCCGTGCGGCGGGGGCGTCGGGCGGGCCGTGGTCGGCCCGCACGGGCAGGTGGCGGTTCAGGTGGGCGCGCTCGTAGGGGTCCTGGACGATCTCGGCGACCTGGATCGGGTCGAGCAGCGAGGCCGGGGCGGCGACCCGCTGCCAGGGGTCGTCGGCCTGTCGCAGCAGGAGTCCGAGTCGGCGTCCCCGCCAGTTCCGGGGGCGCAGGTCCAGCCCGGCTTCCAGTCGGCGCCTCAGCTCTGCCGGAGCACGGCCGGTCAGCCAGGGTGCGTTCTGCTCGTCGGCGGCGAACTGCCGTAGCTCGGCGGCCAGATAGAGCCAGACCACGGCGCGATAGCGGTTCAGGTAGAACGTGACGGGCGTGACCACGCCCAGCCGTGCGAGCCGCATGAACCGTGAGACCGGCACGCCCAGGATCTCGGCGCTGTCCGCGGAGCCCAAGGCCTCGACGCGTTCGCGCAGTGCCTCCGGGAAGCGCTCCTCGGCGCGGAGCCGGTCGATCTCCGCCTGGGCGACCCGACGGCCTCCTCCGCCGTCGTCGACCACTGTCCGCAGGCAGCCCAGTTGGACGGCGAGGTCGAGTTCGCTTCGTTTCAGGCCCAGTTCCCGGGCGGCACGGCCGAGTGCGAGCGTGCGGCCGGTCACCCCGGCGGGCACCGGGGCCGCGCCGCTCGGGGTGGTGAGCGTGCCGGGACGGGTGGTCGTACGGCGGGTGGCGGATCGTGTGACGGTGTTGCCGGACATGGTGGTTCTCCCCCGTGTGGTGCGGTGCTCGCGCCGGACTCGCGCTCGCCTCGGGAAAAACCGTAGCCCGTTCGCCGGAAATCGTGGCGGGCCTGTGGATAACTCTGCCCGCGACCGGAAGAACAGCAGGTCAGCGGTCCATCGCTGCCGAGCGTTCGGGCCGGCGGACATCGACCCCGAGGTGTTCGCCGACGCGATTCACCAGCAGCGTCATCTCGTAGGCGATCTGACCGATGTCCGCCTCCGCGGCGCTGAGCACACACAGACAGCTGCCCGGTCCGGCCGCGGTGACGAAGAGCACCGCGTCGTCGAACTCGATCATCGTCTGCCGTACGTCACCGGCGCCGAAGTGGCGGCCCGAGCCCTTGGCCAGGCTGTGCAGTCCCGACGAGACCGCGGCGAGGTGTTCGGAGTCCTCGCGCCGCAGACCCGTACTCGCCGCGGTGACGAGTCCGTCGTTGGACAGCACCAAGGCGTGCCGTATGGGTTCCACGCGCTCGGTCAGGTCGTCCAGCAGCCAGCCGAGTCCCGCGTTCTGCGCCATCGCTCGTACTCCCCGTGTGTCGTTCTCCCTGGCAAGGAGGATCCGACGATTCAGCCTTCCCCACTGCTGCCGCCGGAGCAAGCAGGAGGGGGACATGGCAAGGAAGATGACCGACAAGGAATGGCGGGCCTTCTTCGCGAAGGGCGACAACGGGGGCTTCCCCACCCGAAACAACGCTGTCAACGGACGGAAACCGGCCAGGGAGAGGCAGGTTGACGCCGATTCAGCCCACGGAGTCGAGCAGTCGGGCGGTGTGCATCCGTCCGGCGTATTCGACGAGCCGTATGAGCACTTCCTTCCCGGAGTCGCGGTCCCGGGCGTCGCAGAGGACCACAGGGGTGCCCTGGTCGAGGTCGAGCGCACGGGAGACGTCGGGAGCGCCGTACGCGCGGGCGCCGGAGAAGCAATTGACGGCGACCACGAACGGGATGTGGCGGTGCTCGAAGTAGTCGACGGCCGGGAAGCAGTCCTGCAGGCGCCTGGTGTCCGCGAGGACGACAGCGCCTAACGCCCCTTGCGCCAACTCGTCCCACAGGAACCAGAACCGGTCCTGGCCCGGGGTGCCGAACAGGTAGAGCGAGAGCCCGGACCTGATGGTGATGCGCCCGAAGTCCATGGCGACGGTGGTGGTGACCTTCTGGTCCACCCCGTCGGTGTCGTCCACGGACTGGCCCACCTCGCTCAGGAGTTCCTCGGTGCGCAGCGGCCTGATCTCGCTGACGGCGCCGACCAGCGTGGTCTTGCCCACGCCGAATCCACCGGCGACGAGGATCTTCAGTGCCAGGGCGCCCGTGTCGCCCTCTGTCTCATCGGAGTGCTCGGAGACCATCGATCACTTCTCTCGGGAGTGTCGGCCGCGGTCGACAGGGGTTCGGCGGTGAGAAGTCAGCATCATGGCAACTGCCACTCGTCCGTGTGGCGTTGGACCGGTTTTTCATGTCGCTGACTGCTTTGCGTACATTCGGTGCCGGATTGGATGCACAAGTCGATACGGTCGGCCCCCTGTGCTGGTTCATCTACAGCGCCCTCAGCCCCTCGATCACCTCGCGCAGGATCCGTTCGTCCGGCAGGTGCGCGGGCGGAACGGGGCGGCTGACGGTGACGCGGCCCCCCTCCAGGAGGTCGCCGAGGAGTACCCGCACCACGCCGACGGGCAGGTCGGCACCGGCGGCGAGTTCGGCGACCGACTGGGTCTCGGTCCGGCACAGGTCGACGAGCGCGCGGTGTTCCGGGCCGAGCGAGGTGTCGTCGTCGGCCCCGGGGGCGCCGGTGTCGAGGGAGACGAGTGCGATCAGGTCGAAGCGGGCGCCGCCCGGGCCGGGCCTGGTGCGTCCGCCCGTCATCGCGTAGGGGCGGACGAGGGGCCCGGCCTCGTTGTCGTACCACCGGCTGCCCGGCGGCTCGTGCGAAGCGCCTGTGCTGCCCTCGGTCATGAGCACGGCCCGTCCCTGGTTCATCCGGCCGCGGGCGGGCGCGCGCCGCTGCGGGTCGGGGTGAACAAGTGCTCTCCGACGCGCTTCACCAGCCGCGCCATCTCGTAGGCGACCAGTCCGATGTCGGCCGTGACGGAGGTGAGGAGGGCGAGGCAGGAGCCGTCTCCGGCGGCGGCGACGAAGAGGAAGCCGTCGTCCATCTCCACCATGGTCTGGCGGACGCCGCCGGCCCCGAAGTGGCGGCCCGTGCCCTTGGCGAGGCTGTGGAAGCCGGAGGCGACGGCGGCGAGGTGCTCGGCGTCCTCGCGGGTGAGGTCGCTGGAGGCGCCGACCGCGAGCCCGTCGTTGGACAGCACCACGGCGTGCCGTACCTCGTGCACGCGCAGTACCAAGTCGTCCAGCAGCCAGTCGAGTTCACCGGACCGGTCGGTGGCCCTGGTGCTCGGGTCCTGGATCATGCGGGGTCTCCTTCGCTGCTGTCGCTGCCCGTCGCGGGGCCGGGGGTGGCGCCTTGGCCGGGTGCCCTGCCGCCGCCTCGGGTCCAGCCGTCGCGGTAGGCCGTCATGCGGTCGCGTACGAGTTCCGGGGTGCGTTCGTCGTCCGTCGGGGTGGTGGCGGCCTGGGCGGGTTGCCCGGTGCGCTGTTCGCGCAGCTGCGGGGCGAGGTGCGCCTGGCGTACGCGGCGCGGCAGTTCGTCGGGGTGTTCGGGTTCGGGCCGGTGGCGGTGGGGCCGCAGGGTGGTGACGCCGGCCGGCGGCTCGGACGGGCCGTCCGCCGCGGTCCGCCCGTGCCCGGTGGAGACGACGGGGGCCATGAGGGCGCGCCGGTCGGCGGCCTGTGCGACGGGTTCCTGGTGCGGGGCGGCGGCCACGCGCGCGTACTCGCGTTCCTCGTTCGGTGGAGACGCCTCGGCGGTGGCGCGGGGGGAACGTTCCGGCACGCCGCTGTGCAGCAGGGCGGTGGGGAGGAGGACCACTGCGGTGGTGCCGCCGTAGGGCGAGGTCCGCAGGTGGACCTTGATGCCGTGACGGGCGGAGAGCCGGCTCACCACGAACAGGCCGAGGCGATCACTGTCGAACAGATCCAGGGCCTCGGACTGTTCGATGCGGCGGTTGGCCTCGGTGAGGGTCTCCTTGCCCATGCCGAGCCCCCGGTCCTCGACCTCCACGGCGTATCCGTTGCCGACCGGTTCACCGGTGATCCGCACACGCGTGTGGGGCGGCGAGAACTGGGCCGCGTTCTCCACCAGTTCCGCCAGGAGGTGCGTGAGGTCGGCGACCGCCGTACCGACGATCTTCGCCTCGGGGAGCTGCCGTACCTCCACGCGCGCGTAGTCCTCGATCTCGGAGACGGCCGCGCGGACCACGTTCGTCAGGGAGACGGGCATGCGCCACGCCCGGCCCGGCGCGGCTCCGGAGAGGATGATCAGGCTCTCCGCGTGGCGGCGCATCCGCGTGGTGAGGTGGTCGAGGCGGAAGAGGTCGCTGAGTTCGTCGGGGTCGTCGGAGCGGCGTTCCATGCTGTCGAGCAGGCTCAGTTGGCGGTGCACGAGGACCTGGCTGCGGCGGGCGAGGTTCACGAAGACACCGGAGATGCCGCCGGCGAGTTCGGCGCGTTCGACGGCCGCGCGGAGGGCCGCCCGGTGCACGGTGGCGAGGGCCTCGGCGACCTGACCGGTCTCGTCCTCTGCGGGCGGTCCGGGCGGGGCCTCGGTGTCGACGTCGATCTCCTCCCCGGCCCGCAGTCTCCGCATGGCGTGGGGCAGTTTGCGGCGGGCGATCTCCAGGGCGCCGTTGCGCAGGCTCACCAGCTCGACGACCAGGCCGCGTCCGATGCGGACGGAGATGACGAGCGAGGCGACGACCGCGGCGAGACCGAGGAGCACGGCCGCGCCCGCCGGGGTGAGCAGGGCGCGGGTGAACGGGTCGGCCCGGTCGGCTGCCTGGTGTCCGGCGGCGGCCTCGATGCCGCGCATGTCGTCCCGTACGCGCGCGTGGGCGGACGTCCAGGCCGCCTCGGGAGCGGCGCGGAGCGCCTGGGCCCCGGGGTGGCTCGCGAGCACCTCGTCCTCGACGGCGCGCAGGTCGGCGTAGGCGCTCAGGCCGGCGAGTTCCTGCCAGGCGGCACGTTCGGGGCCGCGCAGATCCGCGCCGGCGGCCTCGGTCAGGGTGCGGCGGGTGTCGACGGCGCCGGTGAACAGGCGCAGCCGCTCGCGGTCGAGGGTTCCGGCCAGCCGGGCGCCGGCCAGGAGCGTGTCCTCCTGGGCCAGGGCCTCGCCCGCGCGGGAGAACTCCAGCAGCACGCGCGCGTCGGAGCCGGCGCCGGCGTCCTGGACGCCGGTGAGCGCGCCTCCCACGCCGAAGGCCGTGGAGACGGTCGTGGTGTACCGCTCGTAGGTCTCGGTCCAGCCGCTGCGGCGGTCGAGCACCGAGGTCCGCAGCGCGCGCAGTTGTTCGGCGCCGGTCACGAAGGCGGTGAGGCGTTCGGCCACCGCCGGGGGCAGGTCGGTGCCGTCGGCGATGGTGTGCCGGTCGCCGAGGCGCAGTGCGTCGACCGCCTGTTCGGTGCGCTGCGACAGCCTGCGCAGGGCGCGCTCCCGTTCCGCGGAGGGGGCGGTGGCGTACCGTACGGCGGCCACGCGCTCGGCCTGGAGCGCTTCGACGGCGTCGGCGACCGGGCCGCGCACCGAGGCGTCGACGCGCTGTGTCTGCCGGAAGCGGGCGACGTCCTGGGCGGTGGTGACGGTGGCGTACGCCCACAGGGCGAGCAGGGAGACGACGGGCACCATCAGCAGGCAGACGATCTTGGCGCGGACGGTGCGGGGGCGCAGGTGCCGTCGCCCCGCGCGCGTGGGCGCACCGAACGTCGGGGCGCCGGTCTCGTCGGGGTCGAGGCGTTCGTCGGCCGGGGGTCCCGCGTGGGCGCGGCGGCCGCGTATCGCGGGCTGGGGCGGCGCCTCGGCGCCGGCTGTCGGGGTCCTGCGGGGTGTACGCATGGCCTCCTCGATCGGAGTGGTTCGGAGGGCGGGCCTCGAAGGACGCCGCGCGCGGCTGGTCGGCAGACCTCGAGAAGCGCCGCGCGGCTAGTGGGCGGCGGCGTTCTCGACGGGCCGCTGGGCCGACGCGGACGCCTCGCGCTCCCCGGCCGTGGGCGACAGTGCGACGAACGCCGAGGTGAGGAAGAGGTAGGACCCGAGGCCGACGGCGAGGGGGAAGATGAACTGCATCGCCGTGGCCCCGGGCAGCACCGCCCCGGACGGGGCGACCTCCACACGGACCGCCCACATCGCGGTGTAGTGCATGCTGCTCACCGCTCCGCCCATGACCAGGGAGGCGGCGGTGACCGCGAGGGGCGACTCGATGTTGAGTGCCGCCCAGAGGGCGGCGGTCGCCGCGACCACGGCGATCACGACGGAGAGCGCGACGAGCGCCGGGTCGTAGCTCACGTCGCCGTGCAGCCGCACGGCCGCCATGCCCAGGTAGTGCATGCTGGCGACGCCCAGACCGGTGGTGAGCCCGCCGATCAGCAGCGCACGGGCGCGGCTCGGGCTGTAGCCGACGGCGAAGACCCCGGCGCAGACCACGATCATGGCGACGAGGAGGCTCAGGACGGTCAGCGGCACGTCGTAGCGGATCTCGGTGCCGCTGACGCCGAAGCCGAGCATCGCCACGAAGTGCATGGTCCAGATGCCGGTGCCGATGGCCGAGGCCGCGGTGACGAGCCAGTTGCGGCGGGACCTGCCGGTGGTGCCGAGCGCGCGGACCGTACAGCGAAGTCCGAGCGCGGCGCCGATGGCGGCCATGACGTACGACAGCACGGGGGTCAGCCAGCCGAAGGTGGCGTGGTCCAGGTGTCCCATGGCTCCGGGACGCTAGTGGGAGCACAGGAGCACACAGGGGGCGCATTTCGAAAGGTGCTGGAATGTGGCGCATATATGCACTGGAACGATCGCCTGCCGCCCGAACATGCGCGTCGACCCGTCCGCCGTTGCGGTGAGGGATCATGCGGAGCATGAGCGACGACCACACACACGTCCTGGAGTTCTTCACGGCGCGGGCCGCGCACTGGGACGCCCGGTTCCCCGACGACGGGCCCGCCCACGCCGCCGCGGTCGCCGAACTCGGTCTGGGCGCGGGCGACCGGGTGCTCGACGCGGGGTGCGGCACGGGGCGGGCCCTGACGCCGTTGCGCGCCGCCGTGGGGCCCTCCGGGGTGGTGCTGGGAGCCGATCTGACTCCCGCCATGCTGGAGGCGGCCGTACGGGCCGGGCGGGACGGCGACGGGCAGTTGCTGGTCGCCGACGTGGCCGCGCTGCCGTTGCGGACGGAGTCGCTCGACGCGGTGTTCGCCGCAGGCCTCGTCGCACACCTCCCGAACCCCACCGAGAACCTGCGGGAGCTGGCGCGGGTGGTCCGGCCGGGCGGCACACTGGCGCTCTTCCACCCCATCGGCCGGGCCGCGCTCGCCGCGCGCCAGGGGCGGCACCTCACCCCGCAGGACCTGCGCGCCGAGGCGAACCTCGGTCCGCTGCTGGCCGGTGCGGGCTGGCACATGACGTCGTACGCCGACGAGGACGCCCGCTTCCTCGCGCTCGCCGCGCGCGTCGGCTGATCCCCGGCACCGGCAGGGGCACGTCACCCGAGTCCTGAATGTGCCGTTCGCCGCGCTTCACCCCGCACTCCCCCTTCTGTGGCCGCACCTCCGTCTCTACGTTGAGGAGAACGAGCTGTGACACCGACACGGGGGTAGGTAGCCCATATGTTCGGCAACGTTCGCAAGTCCTTCGGCAGATTCCTCGACTCGTTGCGCACGGAGACCACCTCGCAGGAGGCCAAGCGCACACACAACCTGTTCGAGGCGGCCGCCGTCTACATCTCGGCGTGCGCCGAGGACGACCAGGAGCAGATCGACGAGGCGGTGACCTGGGTGTCGCCCGAGGCGCTGTCGTTCGGGGTCAGCGAGCTGGCGTGCCGGGCGGTCATCGCCCTCGCACGGGAGCGGGACGAGTCGCCGCAGACGGTCGCGCGGTCACTTCTGGGGCTGCCCGCCGCCTGAACGAGTGAGGGGCACCGGTCGATTCGCCCTGTCCGCCCGGACACCCGCAGCTCCGCACGGGGTTCACGCTCGTGACAAGGGCCCGCCGGGCGCATTAGGGTGCGCCGACGGACGAGCGAGAGCAATGGGAGGCCGGCATGGCCGGGACGGACGACGACGCCGTCACCGCCGGGGACGACGACGCGCTGTATGTGCTGACGGCGGTACTGCTCACGCCCGCGAACTTCCCCAGTGTGCTGGGCGACGACTATCCGGAGGCCTGCGCGGCCCTCGGCCTCGCTCCGCTCGCCGACGGGTACGGCATCGTCCTGGGACAGGACGGCGAGGGCGCCCGGTGGACGGTGGCGGTGGACGACGTGTCGCTGGTCGCCGTGGCCATCGCATCGTGGGACTGCGGTATGGAGTACGACCTGTCGCCCGACGAGGACTCGGTCGTGGCCGCGCTGCCGGGCTGGCCGCTCGCGGTCGCCGTCGCGGCCCCGGGGGTGCCCGCTCCGCACGACCCCGATCCCGAGGTCTCGGACCTGCCACCGCTGAGCCCGCCGGACACCGGCATCTGGGGGCCCGCCCAGCGGCGCCTGGGCGCCGACGAGATCGCGCTGCAGTGGGCGATGTGGCGGGAGCAGATCGACGACGCCGCCTTCGCCGGGCAGGGCGACTCCGGCCTGCCCGCGGCCGGTGACGCCGCGGAGGCCGGGAGGGCCACCGGCTCCGGCCAGGACGAGGGCACTCCCCGTACGGGCATCCGCCGCGTGCTCGCGGAGGCACGCGCGTACGTGGACTCCCCGCCGCCCCTGGGCCGGGTCCGCTCCTCGTTCGCGCCGGGCGGCGCCCGGACCCTGCGTGCCGACGGTCCCGGCTGGTCGATGGTGGCCAGGACCGACGACATCGCGTTCGTCCTTCTCGACGAGGAACCCGGCGAGGTGCTGCCGGTGGGCCGGGGACCGGAACTGCCCGGCCTCCTGGAGTCCCTCGACAAGATCGCCGTACGCCCGAACTGATCCCTCGCCCCGAGCCGTATGTGCCCCACCGGCCCGCACTCGCGGGCCGGTGGCGGTTCAGCGGCCGAGCTCCTTGCGGCCGGCCCGACGCAGCCTGCGCCGCTGCGAGGGGTCCAGTGCGAGGTACGCGGCCGTGGGGATCCCCAGGACTATCAGGAGATTGGCCCAGAAGGGGAACGGCAGCAGGATCAGCAGGACGATCCCGATGGCCGCACCCCCCGCGGCGATCTTCGTGCTCTTCGACATCTCCGTCGCCTCCTTCGCGGCCACTGCCGCTCTCTGTCCTGAAAAACGGGAGCGGACCGCCCGCAGTTCCGGACCACGACCCTGACGCGTCCCTGAGTCGAACCCCCGTACAACCCTGAGATGCCCCCGCCACCGAGCGGGAAAAGTGACCCACATCACTTCGCAGCATGCCACCCGGATGTTTGAAGTGAGGTAACCTCGGCGATTCTGGCTACGGTAGTCAAATTTGAGGAGTCTAGCATCCCAGTGCCGACGAACCCCGTGGCAACCCCCTCCGACCCCGTGGCGGTCCCTTCCGAAGTCTCCCGGCTCGCCGATTGCCGTGCCGTCTTCCTGGCCGCGGACCCCGCACGCGTCGGCCGCGTCGCCTTCTGGCGGGAAGATGGTGCGTCACCTCCTGTGGTCACGCACGGCCTGCCCGGGAAGCTGACGGTCGTACTGCCCGGCGAAGCGGGCGTCGAGCCCGTGACGGTGTCCGCCGTATCGCTGCCGGTGCACGCCGCGCTTCCGGTGCTCACACGCGCGCGTACGACCACGGGCGCCCACCGGTCGACGGCGTTCTGGGGCGCGGCCGCCGTGCTGGCGCTCCGGTTCGCCGCGCGCGGGCTGCTGCTGCCCGGCGTGACCGCGAGCGGCCACGACGCCTGGCGGGCCGGGCCGCTGCGGGCGGAGGACCTGGACCGGGTCAGGGAACTGGCCGCCGCGATGCCGCCCGAGGCACACGCGGTGCCGGTGGACCACGACGAGCCGTTGCGGCTGCCCGATCCGGAGCGGCTGCTGCGCGACTTCCTCGACGCCGTCATGGACGCGTTGCCCCGCTCCCCCGCCGCGGGCGTCGCTGCGGGCGGGCAGGCCTTCGCGGTAAGGGAACCGCAGTACGTGCCCGAGCAGCGGGCCTGGGCCGCCGATGTCGCCGCCGGACACGACGCGGGCGTCCGTGTGTCGCTGCGGATCGAGATTCCCGGGCTCGCCTCCGTCCGGGCCGACGGGGAGGACGGGACGAAGCTGCGGTTCCGTGCCGTCCCCCAGGTGCACAGCGTGAGCGACCCCACGCTCGTCGCGGACGCGGCCACCGTGTGGGCCGGTGCCGAGGCGTTCGGCCCACGCGCGCGAATGGACGCCCTGGTGGCGCTGCGCCGCGCGGCCCGCGCCTGGGCCCCGCTCACCCCGCTGCTCTCTGCGGCCGTGCCGGACGCCGTGGAACTCGCCGACGACGAGGTCACCGAGCTGCTCGGCGAGGGTGCCCGGCTGCTGGCGGCGGCCGGCGTCGACGTCCACTGGCCGAAGGAACTGGCCCGCAAGCTGACCGCCCGCGCGGTGATCGGCCCACCCGACGACGACCAGGGCCCCGGCGGAGAACAGGGCCCCGGCAGAGCCCCGTCGGACACTCCCTCCTACCTCTCCTCGGACTCGCTGCTCGCCTTCGACTGGTGGTTCGCCCTGGGCGACCAGCGGCTCACCCGGCAGGAGCTGGACCTGCTCGCGGAGGCGAACCGGCCCATGGTGCGGCTGCGCGACCAGTGGGTGCTGGTGGACCCGGAGGAGATCCGCCACGCCCGTGCGCAGCGGGACCGCAAGGTGTCGCCGGTGGACGCGCTCAGCGCCGCGCTGACGGGCTCGACGGAGGTCGGCGGCCGGACGGTCGAGGTGCGGCCGACGGGGTGGCTGGCGACGCTGCGGGAGCGCCTGTCGGACCCCGAGGGACAGGAGCCGGTCGGTCAACCGGCCGCGCTCGCCGCGACCCTGCGGGACTATCAGCTGCGCGGCCTCGACTGGCTGGCCCGGATGACCTCCCTGGGGCTCGGCGGCTGTCTCGCCGACGACATGGGCCTCGGCAAGACGATCACCCTGATCGCCCTGCATCTGCACCGGCAGACGGACGCCGCGTCGGCGGGCCCCACCCTCGTCGTCTGTCCGGCCTCGCTGATGGGCAACTGGCAGCGGGAGATCGAGAAGTTCGCGCCGGGTGTGCCGGTGCGCCGCTTCCACGGGTCCCGGCGCGGCCTCGACGTCCTCGCCGACGGGGAGTTCGTCCTGACCACGTACGGCACGATGCGGCTCGACGCGCCGCGGCTCGGGGACGTGCCCTGGGGCCTGGTCGTGGCGGACGAGGCGCAGCACGTGAAAAACCCCTACTCGGCCACGGCCAAGGAACTCCGGACGATCGGCGCACGCGCGCGCGTGGCGCTCACCGGCACTCCGGTGGAGAACAACCTGTCCGAACTGTGGGCGATCCTCGACTGGACCACTCCGGGTCTCCTGGGCGGGCTCGGCACCTTCCGCACCAGGTACGCACAGGCGGTCGAGGGCAGCCGCGACCCGGTCGCGGCGGAGCGGCTGTCCCGTCTCGTACGGCCGTTCCTGCTGCGCCGCCGCAAGTCGGACCCGGGCATCGCACCGGAGCTCCCGCCGAAGACCGAGACCGACCGTGCCGTGTCGCTCACCAGGGAACAGGTCGGGCTCTACGAGGCGTTGGTCCGCGAGACCATGGCGGAGATCGCCGCCGCCGACGGCATGGAACGGCGCGGACTGATCGTGAAGCTGCTGACCGGGCTCAAGCAGATCTGCAACCACCCCGCCCAGTTCCTCAAGGAGGAACGGCCCCGGATCACGGGCAGATCGGGCAAGTTGGAACTGCTGGACGAACTGCTGGACACCATCCTCGCCGAGGGCGCGAGCGTTCTGGTGTTCACCCAGTACGTCCGGATGGCACGGCTTCTGGAACGCCACCTGGCCGCACGCGGCGTGCCCACCCGGTTCCTGCACGGCGGAACACCGGTCCCCGAGCGGGAGGCGATGGTCGAACGCTTCCAGGAGGGCGAAGTGCCCGTCTTCCTGCTGTCGTTGAAGGCCGCCGGCACGGGGCTGAACCTGACCCGTGCCGAGCATGTCGTGCACTACGACCGCTGGTGGAACCCGGCCGTCGAGGCACAGGCCACGGACCGTGCGTACCGCATCGGTCAGACACGGCCGGTGCAGGTGCACCGGCTGATCGCGGAGGGCACGATCGAGGACCGCATCGCGGACATGCTGCTGCGCAAGCGGGAGCTGGCCGACGCGGTGCTGGGCGCGGGCGACACGGCGCTCACCGAGTTGTCCGACGCCGACCTGGCGGACCTGGTGGAACTTCGAGGGGGCGCGTGATGACGGACCGCACAGGACACGACGAGGAACGTACGTTCGCGACGGCGGCGCCCGCACAGGGGCGGGGCTTCGCGCGGACGTGGTGGGGCCGGGCCTGGCTGAAGGCGCTGGAGGACGCGGCTCTGGACGGACAGCAGGTGAAGGCGGGGCGCAGGCTCGCGCGCGCGGGGGCCGTCGGCGCGGTGTCGGTGCGCCCCGGGCGCGTCACCGCTGTCGTCCAGGACCGCGACGGCACCGCCCACCGTGCCGATGTGCTGCTCCAGGAGTTGTCCGGAGACCACTGGAACCGCTTCCTGGACATGACGGTCGAGCGGGCAGGGCACATCGCCGCCCTGCTGGACCGTGAGATGCCCACGCATCTGGTCGAGGACGCCGCGACCTACGGAGTCGAGCTGTTGCCCGGCCTCGGCGATCTGGAGGCGCGCTGCGACTGCGGCGCCTGGGACCACTGCGGGCACACCGCGGCCCTCTGCTACCAGGTGGCCCGGCTCCTGGACGAGGACCCTTTCGTGCTGCTGCTGATGCGGGGCCGCACCGAGCGCGCCCTCCTGGACGAACTCCAGGTCCGCAGTGTCGCGCCCGCGGCGGAGGCGGAGTCGACGCCGGAAGGCCCCCAGGACGGCCGCCAGGGGGGTCTGGACGCCGCCGAGGCGTTCGCGGCGGGCGAGATCCTTCCCCCGCTCCGCGAGCCGCCCCTGCCGCCGGTGGAGCCCGGTCTGCCGGCCTCCCTGGACACCGAGGTCCCGCCCGCGCCCGGGGTGGACCCGAGCGCGCTGGAGTTCCTGGCGGCACAGACGGCCCGGGAGGCGCATCGGATGCTGGCCGAAGCTCTCCGTCCGGGGCACGAGCGGCAGCCGCTGGACGAGGAGTTGACGTTCGATCAGGACGCGGTGCGATTGGCCTCGGGCGATCCGGAGCCCGGCATCGGGGCACGACTGGGGCAGGGTTCCGAGCGGGGCCGGGAGGGGCTGGCCCTCGCCGTCCGAGCCTGGCGGTACGGCGGGGTGGCCGCTCTCGCCGTACTCGACGAGGAGTGGCACGTGCGGGCGGAGATGCTCGCCCGCGCGCGTGCCGCTCTGGAGACGGCCTGGGACGCGGACGAGCGGCCGGCACTGCGCGCCGCGCACAACCGTTGGACGGTGGTCGGCGGCTCGGCCCAGCTGCGATTGGGGCGGGACGGCCGCTGGTGGCCCTATCGCAAGGAGCGGGGCCGCTGGGCGCCCGCGGGCCCGGCGGCCCACGACCCGGCGACGGCCCTGGCTTCGGTCGGCGCCGAGCCCGGCGTCTGAGGTCTACGGCCGGGCGGCCTTCCTCACCCGGTGTCGCCGGCCGGGGCCGGAAAGAGCGAGTCCAGGTCGCTGGGAAAGCCGCTGGGGAGTTCGCTCGGGAAGCCGCTGGGCAGGTCGCTGGGGAAGCCCGAGGGCAGCGTCGGAAGGTCGCTGGGCAACCGGGAAGGGAGACTCAGCGACGGGGTGGGCGAGGGACTCGTGGCGCCGCTCGTCCCGCCCGACGGCGTCTCGTCCGGCGATCCCCCGTCGCCGGTGGTCACCAGCACCACGGCGAGGACGGCCCCGAGGACGACGAGCACGGCGAGCGCGATGAGGGCGACGTTGCGGCGCCCGCCCGGAGGTGGTCCACCGGGCGGCGGATCGGGTGGCTGCCAGCCCCCGCCCTGACCCGGGGGCTGGTAGCCACCGCCTCCCCCGGTCGGATCGCCCGGAGGAGGGCCATAACCCCCTGGAGGGGGACCGAACCCCGAGCCGTTCGACGGCGGTGTGCCGTCCGGGAGCCGGGGCGGCTGGGACGGTGGCGGCGGCATGCCCATACCGTCCAGAGTCGCCGTGAAACGGCCAGGGCGCGAGCCCCGCGCGGGAGTTGATACGGACTCATGCCATGGATCGCACGATTCCGGAGAACTCCGCGCAGGGATCGATCGGAAGAGGCGAAAGAGTCGGCCGGGACGGATCTCGGCCGGACGGGGGAAGCCCCCACCGCCCTCGGGCGGAAAGGGCCTCCCACGCGCGCGTGATCAGCCGCGCGCGCCCAGCAGGTGGTCCATCGCCAGCTGGTCGAGCTGCTCGAAGGCCATGCCGCGAGCGGCGGCGACCTCGGCGTCGAACTCCTCGAAGGCCGTACGGTCCGCGAGCAGGGCCTCCAGGCCGTCGGCGGCCGTGGGCTGGGCCAGCTGGTCCAGCCGTGCCGCGCGCAGCGCCTCCTGGACCGCCGGGTCCGCACGGAAGGCGGCCGCGCGCTCCTTGAGGATGAGGTAGTTCCGCATGCAGCCCGCGGCCGACGCCCAGACGCCGTCGAAGTCCTCGGTGCGCGGCGGCTTGAAGTCGAAGTGCTTCGGGCCCGCGTAACCGGCACTCTCCAGCAGGTCGACCAGCCAGAACGCCGAGCGCAGGTCGCCCGCGCCGAAGCGGAGGTCCTGGTCGTACTTGATGCCGGACTGGCCGTTGAGGTCGATGTGGAAGAGCTTGCCCGCCCACAGGGCCTGGGCGATGCCGTGCGGGAAGTTCAGCCCGGCCATCTGCTCGTGGCCGACCTCGGGGTTGACGCCGTACAGCTCCGGGCGCTCCAGGCGCTCGATGAAGGCCAGGGCGTGGCCGACCGTGGGGAGCAGGATGTCGCCCCGCGGCTCGTTCGGCTTGGGCTCGATCGCGAACTTCAGGTCGTAGCCCTGCGAGGTCACGTACTCGCCGAGGAGGTCGAAGGCCTCCTTCATGCGGTCGAGGGCGTCCCGGACGTCCTTGGCGGCGCCGGACTCGGCACCCTCCCGGCCGCCCCAGGCGACGTAGATCTTGGCGCCCAGCTCGACCGCCAGGTCGATGTTGCGGATCGTCTTGCGCAGCGCGTACCGACGGACGTCGCGGTCGTTGGCGGTGAACGCGCCGTCCTTGAAGACGGGGTGCGTGAAGAGGTTGGTGGTGGCCATCGGCACGGTCATGCCGGTCGCGTCCAGGGCGGCACGGAACCGCTTGACGTGCTCCTCGCGCTCGCTGTCCGAGGACCCGAAGGGGATCAGGTCGTCGTCGTGGAAGGTCACCCCGTAGGCGCCGAGCTCCGCCAGACGCTGCACCGACTCGACCGGGTCGAGGGCGCGCCGGGTGGCGTCGCCGAACGGGTCCCTTCCCTGCCAGCCGACGGTCCACAGGCCGAAGGTGAACCTGTCGTCGGGGGTGGGCTGGTAGTTCATGCCGCGGCTCCTTGCGCTCCGACTATTTCGTCATGGCGATTTACAAATTAGTATGCGGACGCGTCTCTGGGAAGACAAGATGTCGCCCGACGGAGACGTCGGCCGCGCCAGCGGCAGCCACGAGCCGTGTGAGAGGAAGAGCCCGATGTCAGCAGCCGAGGGTCCGCTCGTCGTCGGTGTGGACTCGTCCACACAGTCCACCAAGGCCCTGGTCGTCGACGCGTCGACCGGACGGGTGGTGGCGAGCGGGCAGGCGTCGCACACCGTGTCCTCCGGTGCCGGGCGGGAGAGCGATCCCCGCCAGTGGTGGGACGCGCTGTGCGAGGCCCTGCACCAGTGCGGGGAGGCGGCACGCGAGGCCTCGGCGGTCTCGATCGGCGGCCAGCAGCACGGACTCGTCACGCTCGACGCCCGGGGCGAGCCGGTCCGCCCGGCGCTGTTGTGGAACGACGTGCGCTCGGCGCCGCAGGCCGCCCGTCTGGTGGAGGAGCTGGGCGGCCCGAAGGCGTGGGCGGAGCGCGCCGGCAGTGTGCCGGGCCCGTCCTTCACCGTCACGAAGTGGGCCTGGCTGGCCGAGAACGAGCCCGAGGCCGTCCGCGCCACGGCAGCCGTACGGCTGCCGCACGACTACCTGACCGAGCGCCTCACCGGTCAGGGCACGACCGACCGCGGCGACGCCTCCGGCACCGGGTGGTGGGCGTCGGCCACCGAGGCGTACGACACGGATGTCCTCTCCCATGTGGGGCTGGACCCGGCGCTGCTGCCCCGTGTGGTCCGGCCGGGCGAGGTCGCCGGGACCGTGCGGGACGCCCACGAGCTGCCGTTCGCCAAGGGAACCCTGGTCGCCGCCGGTACGGGGGACAACGCGGCCGCCGCCCTGGGACTCGGCCTGCGTCCCGGCACCCCGGTGCTCAGCCTCGGCACCTCCGGCACGGTGTACGCGGTCTCCCGGCACCGCCCCGCGGACCCGACCGGCACGGTGGCGGGCTTCGCCGACGCGCACGGGGACTGGCTGCCGCTGGCCTGCACCCTGAACTGCACCCAGGCCGTCGACCGGGTCGCCGCCCTGCTGGGCCTGGACCGCGAGGCCGTGGAGCCCGGCACGAGCGTCACCCTCCTCCCCTATCTGGACGGCGAGCGCACCCCGGCCCTGCCGCATGCCTCGGGCCTGCTGCACGGACTGCGTCACGACACGACCGGCGGACAGCTGCTCCAGGCCGCGTACGACGGCGCCGTCCACTCGCTGCTCGGTGCCCTCGATCTGGTGCTCGACGCGGACGCGGACACCTCGGCGCCGCTGCTGCTCATCGGCGGGGGCGCGCGGGGCACGGCCTGGCAGGAGACCGTGCGCCGGCTGTCGGGACGGGCCGTGCAGGTCCCCGAGGCGAAGGAACTGGTCGCGCTGGGCGCCGCCGCGCAGGCCGCCGGGCTGCTCACCGGCGAGGACCCGGCCGCGGTCGCCCGCCGCTGGGACACCACCCGGGGGCCGGTGCTGGAGGCCGTGGAACGGGACGAGGAGACACTCACCAGAATCTCGGAGGTACTGGCCGACGCGGCACCGCTGCTGGAGCGCGGACCGGGCGGAAACTGAGGCGGGGCGGCCGAACCGGGGCAGCCGACCGCAGGCGGCCGGGGCTGCGGATCGGGCAGCGGATCCGGCCAGGGTGTCCGACGTGGGAAAATCCGATTGCGGCATGATCTACACGGGTCATGGGACGCAGTCACGGGTCCGGGACACGGGTCAGGGGACACGGGTCAGGGGACACGCGTCGCGGACACGGGACGCCCACCAAGAAGCTCACCAGGACACATCGACGGAAGCCGAGGGAGGCATGACCGCACCACTGCACGAGTCCCACGCGGGCGGCTCCGGCCGTCGTGTGCCCGACAACCAGCAGGGCATGCGCCGCCGCAACCTCTCCCGGGTCATGCACAGCGTCAACGCCGAGGGGCCGCTGTCCCGGGCCGCCGTCGCCTCGCACATCGGCCTGACCCGGGCCGCCGTGTCGACGCTGGTGGACGAGCTGATCCGCTCCGGGCTCCTGGAGGAACTGGGCCCCGAGCGGCCCGGCCGGGTCGGGCGGCCCGGTTCGGCGCTCGCCCTCAGCGGGCGCGGACCCGCCGGGATCGGCGCGGAGATCGGTGTCGACCATCTCGCGGTCTGCGCCGTGGACCTGCGCGGTGAGGTACGGGCCAGGGCGGTGCGGCAGGGCACCAACCGCGGCCGGGCGCCCGAGCCGGTCATCGACGAGTTGACCGAACTCGTCCGGCAGGTCGTCGCGCAGGCGGAGGGCGAGGGCCTGTGGCCGGCGGGGCTGGCGGTCGCCGTGCCCGGACTGGTGGCCGGGGACGCCCGGACCGTGGTCCGCGCCCCGAACCTCGACTGGCACGACACCGACCTGGGCGCCCTGTTGCCGGGCGGTCTGCCGGTGGCCGTGGACAACGAGGCCAACTTCGGTGGTCTCGCCGAACTCTGGCTCGGCGAGGGCACCCCGTCCGACTTCCTGCACGTCTCGGCGGAGATCGGCATCGGCGGCGCGGTCGTCGTGGACGGCCGGTTGCTCCGCGGCACCCGGGGTTTCGCGGGCGAGCTGGGGCATGTCCCCGTGCGCCCCGAGGGCCCCGACTGCGCCTGCGGGGGCCGCGGCTGCCTGGAGCAGTACGCCGGTGAGGAGGCCGTACTGCGGGCGGCCGGGCTGGAACCGGGAGAGCACCGTGTCGAGTTCCTCGCCGAGCGGGCCGCCGCCGGTGACAAGGATGTGCACCGGGCCCTGCGCGGCGCCGGTACGGCACTCGGCATCGCGCTGACCGGCGCCGTCAATCTGCTGGACCCGGAGACCGTGGTGCTGGGCGGCGCCCTGGCCGCGCTCGCGCCCTGGCTGCTGCCTTCGCTGGAGCGGGAGTTGGCGCGGCGGACGGCCGGTCCGGCCTGTGCCGTGACCGTGTCCCGCCTGGGCTCCGAGGGACCGCTGCTGGGTGCGGCTCACTCGGTGGTGCGGAGTGTGCTGGACGATCCGGCGACGGCGGGGGTGCGGTCGTAACGCGGTCGGCGCGCCCCACCCCGCCCCGTCGCCCCCGCCCCGTCGTCCCACCCCGCCCCGTCGTCCCACCCCGCCCCGTCGACTCGCCATTTACGGGCCTGTCGGGTGGCCGCCTCCCTCGTGTGAGTGACGAAGTTATCCACAACTCGCCGGTTTTCCACCGCTTTCCACACGCTCGGGCGGCTCCGGCCCAAGTCGCCGTACCGTGATCACGCGAGGCGCAGCCATTCGACCCGCGGACGCGTCTTCGACCACACACCCTGAGAGGCGGACACAGATGGAGCGAGCCAGGCCGTTGCCGAGCAGGCGGCTGCTGCTACAGGGCACCGCCCTCGCCGCGATCCCCTACGCGTTGCTCCCGAGCCCCCGGGCCGACGCCAAGTCACCGCCCCTCGACCACAGGCCCGCGCGCTGGGATCCGGCGAGCCCGGCCAACTACACCGCGGCCGACCGCCCGGCCGGCCGGCCGATCGATCTGGTGATCATTCATGTGACGCAGACGACGTACAAGAACACCCTGCCCGTCTTCTGGAACCCGGCGAAGCAGGTCTCCGCGCACTATGTGCTCCGGTCGGCCGACGGGCGGGTCACCCAGTGTGTGCGTGAGCGTGACATCGCCTGGCACGCGGGCAACTGGGACTACAACGCGCGGAGCATAGGTATCGAGCACGAGGGCTGGGTGGACCGGCCCGAGTACTTCACCGACGCCATGTACGAGCAGTCGGCGGCCCTCACCTCGGCGGTCTGTGACAGATACGGCATACCGAAGGACCGCACCCACATCATCGGCCACCACGAGGTGCCGGGCACCGACCACACCGACCCTGGGCCGCACTGGGACTGGGACCGGTACATACGCCTGGTGAACACCGGCTGAGGTTGTCGCGGGCGCGCGGCTTGTCGGGGTGTGGGTCCTGCGGTGACGATGGTTCCAGCCGTGAGCGCTTTTCCGGGAGGCCGAGTTGACCGATCCATGGGTGGCTCTGGGGCCGGGAGCCGACCCCGTCGAGCGGGTTCGGGTGCTGCGCCGCGCCCATGAGGCGTTCACGCAGCAGGGCACGGTGGCGCGGCCGGTGCGTTCCGTGGTCGCGGACTCGTGGCGGCGCTCGGCGAGGGCGGGTGTCGGACCGGAGGGCACCGCGCGGGTGGAGCTGACGGACGGCGACCTCGGTTCCTATCGCGCGGAGCACCCGCTGGCCCGGGTGATGCCGCTGGTCCGGGAGTTGCTGGGCACGTTCGCGTCGGACGGCGAGCATCTGCTGGCCGTGTGCGACGCGCAGGGCAGACTGCTGTGGGTGGAGGGGGACGCGGCGACCAGACGGCGGGCGGACCGGATGAACTTCGTGCCGGGGGCGCGTTGGGCGGAGTCCGCGGTCGGGACGAACGCGCCGGGTACGGCGGTCGCCGTGGACCGGCCGGTGCAGGTGTTCGCGGCCGAGCACTTCATACGGCGGGTGCAGCCGTGGACGTGCGCGGCGGCGCCGGTGCACGATCCGCGCACCGGGCGGGTGCTCGGCGCGATCGACATCACCGGCGGCGACGGTCTGGCGCATCCGCACAGCCTCGGCTTCGTCCAGGCGGTGGCCCGGGCGGCCGAGTCCCAGCTCGCCCTGCTCAGCCCGCCCGGGGCCGCGGCCGACGCGCTCGACCTGGCGGCTCTGGGCCGTGACGAGGCCCAACTCGTCGTCGGGGGAAGGAAGATCAGGCTGAGCCGCCGGCACAGCGAGATCCTGGTGCTGCTCGCCCGGCACCCGGAGGGACTCTCCGGCGACGAACTGCTCTGCGCGCTGTACGAGGACGAGTCGGTGACACCGGTGACGCTGCGGGCCGAGCTGGCCCGGTTGCGCCGGCTGCTCGGGCCGGGGCTGCTGGGGTCGCGGCCGTACCGGCTGACGGTTCCGGTCGAGTCCGATGTCGCGGTCGTGGAACGGTGGTTGGAGACGGGTGCGGTGACGGCTGCCGCGTCGGCGTACGCGGGTCCGCTGCTGCCGGGTTCCCGGGCTCCGGCCGTCGTACGGCTGCGGCTCCGGCTCGCCGACGGGTTGCGCAGCGCCCTGATAGCCCGCCGCGACCCCGATCTCCTGGCGGACTGGGCGCACACTCCCTGGGGCGAGGACGACCTGGAGGTGTGGCGAGCGCTCGCGACCGTACGCCCCGCTCCGGCCGTACGGTCACGGCTGCGCGAGCTGGAGGCGGAGCTGTCGGCGCCACCGGGGTGGGGGCGCCTTCGGAGTCCGTGACGGTGCCCCTGGGGCCGCCGACAGCGGAGGGCGCCCGACCCGGGGTCCTCCCCGGTCCGGGCGCGCGCCGTTGTCCGCGTCTGCGTCTGCGTCTGCGTCTGCGTCTAGAAGAAGCCGAGCTTCTTCGGCGAGTACGACACGAGGAGGTTCTTGGTCTGTTGGTAGTGGTCCAGCATCATCTTGTGGGTCTCGCGGCCGATGCCCGAGCCCTTGTAGCCGCCGAACGCGGCGTGGGCCGGGTAGGCGTGGTAGCAGTTGGTCCAGACGCGGCCCGCCTGGATGGAACGGCCCGCGCGGTAGGCGGTGTTGGTGTCCCGCGTCCAGACGCCGGCGCCCAGACCGTACAGCGTGTCGTTGGCGATCTTGATGGCGTCGTCGAAGTCGTTGAACGAGGTCACGGAGACGACGGGTCCGAAGATCTCCTCCTGGAAGATCCGCATCCGGTTGTCGCCCTCGAAGATCGTCGGCTGGACGTAGTAGCCGCCCTTCAACTCGCCGTCGTGCTCGATGCGTTCACCGCCGGTGAGGATCTTCGCGCCCTCCTGGCGGCCGATGTCCAGGTAGGAGAGGATCTTCTCCAGCTGGTCGTTGGAGGCCTGGGCGCCGATCATGGTGTCGGTGTCCAGCGGGTGCCCGGTCTTGATCTGCTCGGTGCGGGCGACGGCCGCCTCCATGAACTCGGCGTAGTTGCCGCGCTGCACCAGCGCCCGCGACGGACAGGTGCACACCTCGCCCTGATTGAGCGCGAACATGGTGAAGCCTTCGAGGGCCTTGTCACGGAAGTCGTCGTTCGCCGACCACACGTCGTCGAAGAAGATGTTGGGCGACTTGCCGCCGAGTTCGAGGGTCACCGGCGTGATGTTCTCCGAGGCGTACTGCATGATCAGCCGCCCGGTCGTCGTCTCGCCGGTGAACGCCACTTTCGCGACCCGCGGGCTCGACGCCAGCGGCTTGCCGGCCTCCACCCCGAAGCCGTTGACGATGTTCACCACGCCCGGCGGCAGCAGGTCCGCCACCAGGCTCATCCAGACATGGATGGACGCCGGGGTCTGCTCGGCCGGCTTGAGCACGACCGCGTTGCCCGCCGCCAGCGCGGGCGCCAGCTTCCAGGTCGCCATGAGGATCGGGAAGTTCCACGGGATGATCTGGGCGACCACGCCCAACGGCTCGTGGAAGTGGTAAGCGACCGTGTCGTCGTCCAGTTCGGCCAGCGAACCCTCCTGCGCGCGGATCGCCCCCGCGAAGTACCGGAAGTGGTCGATGGCGAGCGGGATGTCGGCGGCCAGGGTCTCCCGTACCGGCTTGCCGTTCTCCCAGCTCTCCGCGACCGCCAGCTTCTCCAGATTCGCCTCCATCCGGTCGGCGATCTTCCGCAGGACGTCGGAGCGCTCGGTCACGGACGTACGCCCCCAGCCGGGCGCGGCCGCGTGCGCCGCGTCCAGCGCGCGCTCCACGTCCTCGCTCGTACCGCGCGCGATCTCCGTGAACGGCAGCCCGTTCACCGGACTCGGGTTCTCGAAGTACAGCCCGCGCGCCGGCGGCACGTACTCGCCTCCGATGAAGTGGTCGTAACGCGCCTCGTAGGAGACGACCGCGCCGTCCGTGCCGGGCGCTGCGAAACGGGTCATGAATACCTGCCTCCCCAGAAGCGCCACCCGCCGTTGGGCGGCTCTCGCAGGCAGGCTAGAAACCGGAATGTTGCAACGACGTTGCGCCCGCGCCCGTGGTGGTCAGCCGGTCTCCTCCAGGGTGGCCGGGTCTCCCACCCGGACCTTCCCGGCTTCCAGAACGTCCAGGTACACACCGAGGCACGCCGGCCGGCCCAGGGCGAACACCGGAACCCGGAACTCTCCGGTAGTCGAAGAACGTACCGGCGGCGACGTCGCCCGTCGTGATCGTCTCGCCGGTGACATCGACGGAGGCCGAGGCCCCTACGGCCTCCGGGGCAGCGCCCTCGTAGTCCGGCACGGCACGTTCGAGCCTGCTGTGTTCCGGCGCTTCCGCCGAGAGGAACACCTGACGGCCCAGCGGCTTCGACAGCCGTCCGTCCAGGTCGGGGTCGTCCACCGGGAGGGCCGTGCCGTCCGGCAGCACGGCCCGGACCGCTGCGGAGGCGTCCGTGCGGCTCCGGCAGCGCAGCAACTCGCCCCACTTCCGGGGGTGTTTCGCACTGCCCACCGCGCCCGACCCGTCGAGCACGGCGTAGGGCCGGTCACTCACACCGAACTACCCCCTACCCGCCTCCCCCTTGGCAGGGCGGTCGGTCTCGGGGTCTGTGGGAGTCTCGCAGGTGATTTCGTCGCGGGGGGTGTAGTGGGTGTGGAACGGCTCCCGCTTCACTTCCCTGCCGTCGTTGTAGAAGACCCGCTCCACGGTGACGTCGAAGCCCTCCAGCGGGGTCTGGGGTACGCACTTCTCGTCGGTGTTCACCTTCTTCGCCGGGGGCTCGACGTGGGTGCGGGGGCCCTTCACCGACTTGACGTCGTCGTAGTGCTTGGTGCCGATGAAGGTGACGGTCACCGAGGTGTCGGTGGACTCGGCCTGGATGTACATGGCCTTGCCGGAGTCGTTGGTGAACCTGAGGTCGAGGCTGCCCCAGGCGACCGTCGCCTCGCGGCCCTCGGGGTAGCGCTCGATGTAGAAGGAGTGGGCGCCGTGTTCGACGGGCTTGACCCCGGCGAAGAACATCGCGTTGTACACGGTCGTGGCCAGGGCGGAGACCCCGCCACCGGCCGCCTTGGTGAACTGGTCGTCGAGGATCATGATGCCCTCGACGAAGCCGTTGGCCTCGGTGCGCTCCCCCACGGTCCGGTTGAAGCTCCAGGTCTTGTCGGGCATGACGACGGAGCCGTTGATGAGCTGCGCGGCCCGCCCGATGTTCTTCGTGCGGTAGGCGGCCGGTTCGAAGTTGACGGTGAAGGAGGACATCTTCTCCGTCAGTCCCAGGCGCGCCGCGTTCTCGCGGGTCACCTCGGGCTGGATCCGTCGCACGGCCACGTCCCCGGTGCGGGCGGCGTCCGTCTTGGTGAGCAGCGGGAGTACGGCCTCGCTCAGTGCCGTGTCGGTGACCTGGACGCCGGTCCGGGCGTCGCCGGTCACCACGGCCCGGTCGCCGTCCAGCCGGAGTGCGGCGTTCTCGGCCGTGGTGGTGATGTCGGCCAGGGGACGGGCCACCGCGGGGGCGGAGCGCAGGCCCTTGCCGTCCAGCTTCGGGGTCAGTCTGCCGGAGGCGTCCGGCCGCATGGTCAGGTGGTCGCCCACCACGTCCGGGCCGACCGTGAACCGTCTGCCGTCGGCGGTGAGGGTGACGGGGGCCGACATGGCCGGCCGCGCGAACTCGCGCACCGCCCGCCGTACCTCCTCGGCCGCCACCTTCGGCTCGGCCTCGCGGGTGGGCAGGGCCGTGACCGTGTCCGCGGCGGTGTGCAGGAAGGAGGTCCGGAGGGTGTCGACCGCGGCGTCCACGTCCAGTGCGTAGCCCTTGCGCGGCGCGACCTGCTCGACGTGGCCGTCCTCGAAGGTCACGGCCCCCTCACGGACCTTCTGGTCGAGGTCGCTCGCCAGTTTTCCGAGCACGGTGTGGGCCTTGTCCTCGTCGACGGTGACGACCGGCTCGATGGCACCGCCCGAGCGGAAGAACGCGCCGAGCACGCCGGCCGGATCGGAGGAGGTGCGCGTCGCCCGGTCGACGGTCCGCTCGGCGTCGAAGGCGAGTCCGGCCTGCCGCGGGTCGACGGTCGCGTCGCGGTCGCCGACCTTCACGGTCAGCTCCCGCGAGCCGGCCGCCGCCAGGCGCTCGTCCAGCTTCCGGATGGCTTCGGTGCGGCTGAGGCCCCCGATGTCCACCCCGCGCACGGTCGTCCCCGCTTCGATCTCACCGCCCGTGACGAGCAGCCCCGTCAGATAGAGGCCGCCGAGGCCGACGGTCAGCGCACCGCCCGTCAGGGCAAGGGGTCGCACGGAGGCTATTCGAGGGCGCATGGGTCTCCCGGGCCGGGGATCGGTGGGCGGTGCGTTCGACGACGCGGCGCCGCACGGGCGGGGTGAGCACCTCAAGCTACCCATAACGGGCGAGATGGTCATATGTCGCAGATCACTTCAGCTCCGGGAGTGCCATCGGGCACTTCGCCACGTGACCGACGGTGACCGTCGGTGACATCGAGCCGCCCCTGCGCGAAACGCGCGAAACGCGAGGAAGGCGAGGAACGCGAGGAACGCGAGGAACGCGAGAAGGGCACCTGGCCGGGGGATACCCGGGCCAGGCGCCCTTCACGGCCTACCGGTGGGGGTCAGCCGGTCACGGGCTGGAGTTTGGCGCGGAAGTGCCGCAGGATCGGCGACTGCTCGAAGATGCGGTAGCCGTGGACGGAGTCCGCGTTCTTGGCGATCTTCTCCAGGGTCCTTCCGACGTGGTCGTAGTGGCTGCGGGTGTAGACGCGGCGCGGGAGGGCGAGCCGGACCAGTTCGTAGGGCGCGCTCTTGACCGGGTTGCCGTCCTCGTCCTCCTCGCCGAGATACAGGGAACCGAGTTCGGCCGATCGGATCCCGCCTTCGAGGTAGAGGCGGCAGGCGAGGGCGTGACCCGGGTAGTGGTGGGGCGGTATGTGCGGGAGCAGACGGCCCGCGTTCAGGTAGAGGGCGTGCAGGCCCGGGGGTTCGAGGATGTCGACGCCCGCCGAGCGGACGCGGTCGGCGAGGTGGGAGGCGACGTCGGCCCGCTCCGCGAGATACGCGGGCTCGGTGACCTCAAGCAGACCGGTGGCCATCATGTCGAGGTCGCGGCCCGCGAGTCCGCCGTAGGTGGCGAAGCCCTCGGTGGCGATGAGGAGCCGTTCGCACTTCTCGGCGAGTTCGGGGTCGTTGAGGCCGATGAAGCCGCCGATGTGGACGATGCCGTCCTTCTTGGCGCTCATGACACAGCCGTCGGCGAGACGGAACGCTTCTTCGGCGACCTGGCGCGGGGTGCGGTCGCGGTAGGCCGCCTCGTGGCGGGTCACGAGCCAGGCGTTCTCGGCGAACCGGGCGGCGTCCAGGATCATCGGGACGCCGTGACGGCGGCAGATCTCAGCGGTCTGTTTCAGGTTCTCCATGGAGACGGGCTGGCCGCCGCCGCCGTTGTTGGTGATCGTCATGATCACCACGCGCACACGGGAACCGTCCGGCCCTTCGAGCGTGGCGCGGAGTCTGTCCAGGTCGATGTTGCCCTTGAAGGGCAGTTCGCTGTCGAGATCCCGGGCCTCGGCGCACGGGATGTCATGCGCCTGACATCCGGAAAGCTCCACGTTCGCCCGCGTGGTGTCGAAGTGGGTGTTGGCCAGGACGATGCCGCCCGGTTCGAGGAGCGTGTTGAACAGGATGCGCTCGGCGGCGCGTCCCTGATGGGCCGGCAAGATGTGCTTGTAGCCGGTCAGTTCGGTCACGGTCTCGTGGAAGCGGTAGAAGGAGCGCGAGCCCGCGTAGGACTCGTCGCCCTCCATGCCCGCCGCGAGTTGCGCGGCCGAGATGGCGCCGGTGCCCGAGTCGCTGAGCAGATCGATGGTCACCTCCTCGGCGCGCAGGTCGAAGAGGTTGTAGTGCACCCGCTCCAGCGCGGCCTCGCGCTGTTCCCGGGTGGTGAGCGCGATGGGCTCGACGACCTTGATGCGGTAGGGCTCCATACAGATCCTTGCTCCTGACGTACTGCGGATCGTTCCGCCGCCGGTCGGCGGGATGTTCGATGAGGTGGAGGTGGAGGTGGTCGGCGGGGTGTTCGGGGGCCTGACCTCGTAGGCCTCCGACGAGAGGTACGTGGTCACCCGGGGCGGCCGGTCGAGTTCGTGGACCAGTGCCACGTACGCGATGAGCCCGACGCCGTCCCGCGGTGGCCGTGAGGTGACGGCCGCCAGTGACCGGCCCAGTGAACCGGTGGCCAGCCCGTGGCGGCCGAGGACGGTCCGGGCCCGCCGGAGCGCCTCCTCGTCGTCCCGGGCGTAGTCCCTGACCGGGACGTGGAGGGTGAACCCGGTGGGACCACCGGTGGTCCGGGTGAAGGAGTGACAGGTGAGGACGGGGCGCCGGTCGAACCGGGCCGCAGGGTCCGGTGGGTGTCCCGCCGCACCGTCGAAGCCGCCCACGGTCCGGAGGAACTCCTCCAACAGCGCGCTGTCGGGGCGGTTCTCCGTCCGGCACAGATCCCCGGCGGCCGTCACCGGGAGCCCGTGGTGCGTGGCGTAGATCTTCACCCGGGGCGCCGCCCAGTCGCCCAGGTCGAGTGCGAAGAACGGATAGGCGTCGGCCGGCGGCAGCGCGTCGAAGGCGTGCCGGTGGCCGAGCCGGTCCAGTGCCTCCCGGATCGTTTCGGCGGCTCTCGAAGCGCCGGCCGCGGCCGGGTTCAGATACACCTTGATCTTGGGGACACCGCCGGGGCGCAGCTCCAGCGCGATCCACAGGGCCAGCGGGCCCTGGGGGTCCGGAGGGAAGAACAGGTCCTCCAGGGCGTCGAGTCGATCGGTGGCGAAGCCCCAGCGCCGGGCCATCGACCGTACGGCCTCCAGTCCCGCGAGGCCGTTCTCCCGGAGACCGCCGGTACCGCATCCCGGTTCCAGCAGCACCCGCACCGCCGGTGGCGCGTCCGGGGTGAAGGAGAGCGAGAACTCCACCGGGGTGGAGTCGTCCGAGAGGAAGGTCCTTGAGGGGGGCGGCAGTTCGAGGGGCCGCTCGGCCACCGCGCCCAGGGAGTCGGTCAGTAGACGCGCGTAGGTCTCGGCGTCGGAGCGGGTGAGTCCCGACTCCTGGCAGAGCCGCAGCAGTTGGCCGCTGACGAGGTCGCCGAGCGTCCGGTCCTCCCGGGTCCTCCCGGTGCCGGACCCGGTGGCGCTCACCGGTGCTCCCGCCGCTGCTCGCGGTGCGAGGGCGGGACGGGGGGCGGGGCCGGGGGCGAAGAGCCTTCACAGCGGACACCCAGCGTGCGAGAGGACACAGAAAGATACCCGCCGACCTCGGCGGGTATCTCGTCTCGCGGCGACTGATGGCGGGTCACGCCCCTCGTGGCCTCCGCGTGGGGTAAGGCGGTGTGTCGTCGGGAGCGGCGGGAAATGTCCGGATGTCGAGCAGAAGCGGCGCCGGTGGATATGTGGTCCACGACACCTCCCTTTGTTCGTTGGTCACCACGAATGCCGCCGCGTTACTACCCCTTTGGTTGAATACTCATGCAGTGCGTTCTGTTACAGGCTGTTGCGTGCGTCACCCCTTCAACCAGGACAGGAAGGAGCCCCACACACCTCGCTCCGTCTTGCGGCCCGCCGGGGCGCTCTCGCCGCGTCCGGACGGCTCCGTGGTGCGGGGCACGTTCGGCCGCTGGACGACCTGCGGGGTGAAGCGGCAGGGCAGCGCGGCCAGCGCGCGGTGGAAGGGGCCCGGACGCCAGGTCAGGCTGTCCTCGGGCACCGCGAGTTCGATGTCGTGCAGCCGGTTGAGTAGGTTCTCGATGGCCACCATGGTGACGAGCCGGGCGAGTTCCTTGGAGGGGCAGGCGTGCGGGCCGGCGCTCCAGGACAGGTGGGCGCGTCCGCCGCCGGCCCGGCGGGCGGCAGCCAGTGCCGGGTCGGTGTTCGCGGCCGTCATGCTGACCAGGACCAGGTCACCGGCCCGCAGCTTCGTCCCGCCGAACTCCATGTCGGCCGCGGGGTAGTGCGGCGCGTAGTTCGCCATGGGCGGGTTGTCCCACAGCGTGTCGTCGATGGCCTCCTCGATCAGGCCGCCGTCGGCGTACCGGTCCTCCAGGAGCAGCCGGTGCAGGGTGTTGCCGATGAGGTTGCGCAGCGGTTCGGCGCCCGCGCCGAGGAGCAGGATCAGCTGGTGGACGAGTTCCTCGTCGGTCAGCCGTGCCTCGTGCCGCATCAGGTACGAGGTGACGTCGTCGGCGGGCCGGGCCCGCTTGAGCGCCACCAGCTCGAACACGGCCTGGCCGAGCACCGCGTTGGCCTTCTCGGCGTTGACGCCCTCGAAGACTCCGGAGATGCCGAAGACGACCCGGTCGCCGACGTCCGCCGGGCAGCCGAAGAGCTCGTTGAAGACGAGCAGCGGCAGCTGCTTGACGTAGTCGTTCATCAGGTCGACCGAACCGCGGGCCGCGACCTGGGCGATGAGGTAGTCGGAGGCCCGCTTGGTCATGTCGCTCAGTCGGCGGGAGTCGACCTTGGCGAGGCTGTCGGTGATGGCCTGGCGCAGCCGCGCGTGCTCGGCGCCGTCGGTGAACATGGCGTTGGGCCGGTAGCCCAGCATGGGGACGACGGGGCTGTCCGGGCCGACCTTGCCCTCGGCGACGTCGCGCCAACGGCGGGCGTCCTTGCGGAAGTTGCCGGAGTCCTGGAGCAGCTTCAGGGCGGTGGCGTGGTCGGTGACGAGGGTCGCGTCCACACCGGGCGCGATCTCGACCGGGGCGGTGGGGCCGTAGTGCCGCATGTGGGCGTAGTAGGCCTGCGGGTCGGCGGCGAACTCGGAGCCGTACAGCGGGACTCGGAGTCCGCTGTCGTGGGCCGGGCAGCCGGGTGGTGGGGCGGGAAAGGCGGAATCCGATGTCATGTCTGCTCTGCTCCTAACGGGCGCGGTCCATCAAGTAGCGGACGAGCGTGATCAGTGCTTCGGCCGACGACCGTTCGTCCCGCGCGTCGCAGGTCACGATGGGGGTGTCGTCCAGCAGATCAAGCGCTTCGCGCAGCGCCCTCGCGTCACGTATCGACGTACCGTCGAAATGGTTGACCGCGATCGCGTAGTCGAGCCCGTACTGCTCGATCAGGTCGATCACGGCGAACGAGTCGGCCAGGCGCTCGGGGTCGACCAGCACGAGCGCCCCGAGGGCGCCGCGTGCCATGTCCTCCCACATCTGTACGAAGCGCTGCTGGCCGGGGGTGCCGAAGAGGTACAGGACGACGCGGTCGCTGACGGTGAGGCGGCCGAAGTCCATGGCGACCGTGGTGGTGGTCTTGCCCTGGACGCCCTTGAGGTCGTCGATCGCCTCGCCGGCCTGCGTCATCGTCTCCTCGGTGGAGAGCGGCGAGATCTCGGAGATCGACCCGATGAACGTGGTCTTGCCCACCGCGAAGTGCCCGACGACCAGGATCTTCACGGCGGTCTGCGTCTCTCCGCCGGGGACGTACGCCCGCTCATCCAAACTTGGACTGGAGACCATTGAGCACCTCCTCGAGAATCTTCAGGTTGGCGACGGGCGCACGCGTCTCCGGTGAGCGGGTGACGAGATAGCCGGCCTCGGAGAGGGCGGCCAGCAGGATCTTCACCACGCCCACCGGCAGTTGGATGTGTCCGGCGATCTCGGCGACGGAGAGATAGCCGCCGACGCACATCCGCAGCAGGTTCTGTTCCTCGGGTGAGAGGCGGGCGGGCCGCTGCTGCTGATCGGCCACGGCCGTGACCAGCGTGATCAGGGAGAACTGACTCTCGCCGGGCAGGCTGCGGCCACCGGTGATGACGTACGGCCGCACTAATTCGGCGGCTTCGTGCTCCTGCTTGTCGGAATCGGTCATGGCCCTACCACGCTGCTCTCCCGGGGTGGAGCGGTCATGACCTTGCCCAGCTGGCCGACGAGTTGCTGCATCCGGAAGGTGATGTCCGCCATGTCGACGTCGGAGGAGGCCGACACCGCGAGGTAGGCGCCGTCACCGGCCGAGATGAGGAAGATCCAGCCACCGTCGAACTCGACCAGCGTCTGCTGCCAGCGCAGGTCCGACCGGGAGCAGAAGAACGCCAGCGACCGGCTGAGGGACTGCATCCCGCTCATCGCGGCGGCGGCCTTGTCCGCGTCGTCCTTGTCCACGTCCTTCGAACGGGCCCTCAGCAGCCCGTCGGAGGAGACGAGGACGGCGTGGAGCGCTCCGGGGATCTCCAGGGCGCTGTCGAGCATCCAGGAAAGATCGTTCATGGGACGTCGTGTCCTTCGCTGCTTGCGTCACGGGCACCGCCCGGACGCTCCCCCGCCTCGGGATGGGTGGCGCGGCCCGCGTCCGTGCCCTGCTTGAAGGCGGCCATGATCGCGGCCGTGTCCTCGCTGCGCCGCTTGGGTGCGGGCGCGGCGGAGGGGCCGGTCGAGACCAGGGCCATCGGGCGCTTGCGGCGCCGCTTGGGCAGACCGTCCTCGGTGGTGCCGACGGGCAGCGAGGGCTCGGCGTCGGTCGCGTGCGGCAACAGGCCCGTCTCCACGGCCGCCGGCTCCTGCCGGGACGGGATGGGTTCCGTCGACGCCTCGGGCCGCTTGGGCTCCGGCATGCTGGTGAGCAGTTCGTCGGGCAGCAGCACGACCGCCCGCACACCTCCGTAGGGGGAGGTGGAGTCCACCGACACCGTGAAGCCGAACCGCTCGCAGAGGACACCGATCACCGCGAAGCCGAACTGCGGCGGGTTGCCGAGGCCGGAGACGCCCGTGGCCCGCTCGCTCGTGAGCAGCTTCTCGGCCCTGGCCTTCTCCTCCTCGTTCATCCCGACGCCGGCGTCGTCGACGATGATGCAGACGCCCTTGGGTACGGAACGGACGTTGATCTCGACGACGGTGTCCGGGCTGGAGTAGCTGGTCGCGTTGTCGAGGAGTTCCGCGAGGGCCAGTGCCACCGGTTCGACGGCCCGGCTGGTGACGCCGAAGTCGACCTTGGACAGGATGTGGGCCCGCTGGAAGTGGCGGATCCTGCCCTGGGCGCTGCGGACCACGTCGTAGACCGAGGCCACGTCACGGTGCCGGCCGAGCCAGCCCTCGCACAGCACGGCGATGGACTGGGCACGCCGGCCGAACTGCGCGTTCATGTGGTCGATCTCCAGGAGGTCCTGGAGCATGACGGAATCGCCGTACTTGCGCTGCAGCCCCGAGATGATGCGCTGCTGCTCCGCGGCGAGACCCTGGAGGGTCCGCATGGCGGACTTCAGGGCGGTCCTCGTCTCCCCCTCGGCCTCCTGCTGGGCCGAGCGAACGGACTCCGAGTATTGGCTCTCCAACTCACCGTAGTGGTTTCGAAGCCCTGCGATCTCCTGCCGTAATCTGCGCGCCGCCCGTCGCTGACGAACAATGAGGGCGACGGCGACAAGGGTTACGACAAGGAGTGCCCAGAGCGCCGGATTTTGTATGTATTGCGTCATGAGACCCTCTTCAGGCGGCTGAAAGCCAGCTACTGAATTCCTGTCAATTCACACATACCGAAGGTCAGCCATTCCAGGGTTGCCACGAGGAATTCACCAAAGACGATGGATGCCTCTTTTGCACCCATCCGTCCACTCGGTAAGTGCGGTGATCGTATCATCACTCAACCGGATGACGGGTCGTCAACAGGGGTGGTCATCGCGACAGTTGAGCCGAACCGGAACATCCCGTACGCGGCCGCCGGCCATGGCCGAATCCGACCGACCGACAGGTATCCGCCACCGGCCCGGCTGTCCGCGCTCATCGGCCCTGATTCCAGCCACAGTTGGCGGTCCGAACCGTCGCGCGTCGGCGTTCCGCGAGCCATGATGGGCCGTAAGCGGAACTTCGGGGGGAGAACGCTGTGGGAGGGGACCACCGACCCTGCTCCGGACTCGGGGCAGGGCATTCGTGCGCGCACGCACCACTGACGGTCGACGCACCACTGACGGTCGACGTCGGCCCGCACGGCTCGCTCAGCTGATTTCGCTCCACGGGCAAGACGAACCAGCGGCGGCGCGCCGACGCTCCGCCGCGTCCACACCACGGAGACTGGCATGTCACACCAAGCGCACGGAGCCGTCAACAGGCGTCAGTTCCTCACCCGGTTCGCGGCCGGGACCATCGCCGTCGTCGCCGGCTTCGACCTCGTCACCCGGCAGTGGGTGACCGAGGCCGCGGCTGCGGACAGCACGTCCTTCGCCACGGCGCCCTCGCTCGACGGCACCCTCGTCTTCGACGCGGAGTCCCTCACGGCGAACGCGCACGACCAGGGCAACATCGTGTTCAGAAGACCCTGCGCGGTGCTCCGGCCCGGTTCGGTCCAGGACATCAGAAAGATGGTCGGCTTCTGCGCCGACCACGGCATCGAGGTCGCACCCGCCGGCGCGCACCACGCGATGTACGGCCAGCCGCTCGTCGGCGGCGGCCTCGTCATCGAGATGCGGTCGCTGGACACCATCCACGCGATCGGCGCGGACGGCGCCGACGTCGACGCGGGCGTGCTGTGGAAGGACCTCGTCGTCGCCGCGTACGAGCAGGGCCTCACCCCGGCGTCCATCACGAGCTACCTGGGGACCACGGTCGGCGGAACCCTGTCCATCGGCGGCATCGGCATGATGTCCGCCTATCGTGTCGGCGCCCAGGTCGACCATGCCCGCCGGCTCCAGGTCGTCACGGGCGAGGGCCGCGTGAAGTGGTGCTCCGACAGCCAGAACAGCGACCTGTTCGAGGCGGCGCTCGCCGGACTCGGACAGTGCGGTGTCATCACCCGCGCGACCGTCGACCTGGTCCCGGCCAAGCAGCTGGCCCGCACCTACCGGATCGGGTACACGGACATCCCCACGTTCTTCCAGGACATCCGCGTCCTGGCGAACCGGGGCGAGTTCGACTCGCTCGGCAGCATCCCCCAGCCGGGCACCGCACAGCCCCTGACCCTGTGGGCCACCGTCTTCCACAACCCCGGCGAGACGCCCGACGGTTCACACCTGCTCCGCGGGCTCAGCCCGGCGGCGGGCTCGGCGGCCTACGAGGACGCCACCTATCTCGACTACATCTCCCTCGTCACGAACATGTACGACTCCTTCGCGGCGAACCTGGACTGGGACGCGAAGGTCAAGCCCTGGTCGGACCTGTTCCTGCCGGACGGCGCGGTCGAGGAGTACGTCGAGTCGGTGTTCTCGTCGCTGACCGCCGAGGACCTCGGACCGACCGGCTTCGGACTGGTCTTCCCGATGCTGCGGTCCAGCTACGGCCGACCACTGCTCAGGCTGCCCGACGACACCACCGGCCCCTGGGTCTGGCTCGTCAGCGTGCTGACCGACTCGGCGGCATCCGGCCCCGACCCCGACTTCGCGGCCCGTATGACGGCCCGCAACTACCGCTACTACCAGGAGGCCGCCGCGGTCGGCGGCGTCCGCTACCCGCACGGCCCGTGCCCCTTCACGGCAGCCGACTGGCAGGCGCACTACGGCTCCATGTGGCCGCGGTTCCGCTCCTGGAAGACCCAGTACGACCCGTGCGGCATCCTGACGCCTGGGCCGGGCATCTTCTGATCCACCGGCCCCAGGGCCGGGCATCTTCCGACCCGCCGGTCCCCGCGCCACGCCGCAGGTCCGCGGCCCGGGGGCACACGGCTTCACTCTTTCGGTCCCTCTCTCCGGCCGGACCCACCCGGCCGGAGAGGGGTGCGGAAGGCGGCCGATGGCAGGTGGGGCAGGAGGGGCACGAGACGCCGGGAGCGGCGGCTCCCCGGAACCTCCGCACCGATGCTGCGGATCCACCGGGTCCCCCGGCCGGTTCGCGCCTATCGTGGAACGGCACACCGACGCTCGGCGCCAAGGCAGGCTGGACATGAGGGAACCGCATATCGACTATGCGGAGGTGTTCCGGGCGCTGCCCGGCATGGTGGCGCTGCTCACGCCCGAGCTGGTCTATGTCGACGCCAACGACGACTTCGCGCGGCTGGCCGGGCGCAGCCGCGAGCAGCTGCTGGGCCGGTACATCTTCGACGTCTTCCCCGAGAACCCGAACGAACCGGCCGCGGCCGGCATGCGGGAGACCCGGGAGTCGATGCTGCGCGCGGTGGCCACCGGCGAGCGCGACACGATGGCTCTCCTCCGCTACGACATCGAGGACCCGCAGCGCCCCGGCCTCTGGCAGGAGCACTACTGGAGCCCGGTGAACGCCCCCGTCCTCGGCCCGGACGGCAAGGTCGCCCTGATCATCCACCGGGTGGAGGAGGTCACCGAACTCATCCGCGCCCGGGGCGGCCCTGGCGCGGACACCGAGAGCGGCTCGGAGAGCGAGAGCAGGGCCCGGGTGCTGGAGGCCGAGCTGTACACCCGCGCCCGGGAACTGCAGGAGGTCAACGAACGGCTGCGCACCGCCCACGCCCATGAGCGCGAGGTGGCCCTGGCGCTGCAGGCGGCGATGCTGCCCCCGCCCGGCCCGACCGGACCGCACGACGCGGCGGTGCGGTACCGCCCGGCCATCGGCGCGCTGAACGTGTGCGGCGACTGGTACGACCTGGTCGGTCTGCCCGGCGAGGGTCTCGCGGTGGCCGTGGGCGACGTCGTGGGCCACGGGCTGGCAGCGGCCTGTGCCATGGGGCAGCTGCGCAGCGCACTCAGCGGGGCGACCCGTGTCGCGGACGGTCCGGCCCAGGCCCTGGAGGCCCTCGACCGCTACGCCCGCTCTGTGGAGGGCGCCGAGTCGACCACCTGTGTGACGACCTTCATCGACTGGGACAGCCACACCATCACCTACAGCTGCGCGGGCCATCCGCCGCCCGCGCTGGTGCACCCCGACGGCACCGTCACCTTCCTCGACGGCGCCACCGACCCGCCGCTCGCCGCCCGCCCCGTCGAGGTGGCCCGCCCGCAGGCCCGGACGCCCTTCGCCGAGGACTCCACCCTGGTGCTGTACACGGACGGTCTGATCGAGCGCCGTACCGAGGGCATCGACACCGGTCTGGAGCGCCTCGCGGACTCCCTCGCCCACCACCGCAAGCAGGACCCCGAGAGCCTGGCCGACGCCCTCCTCGCCGATCTGCTGCCGCCCGCCGGGAACACCGACGACACCGCGCTGATCGTCCTGCGGCTGTGACCTGCGGGGCCCGCCGGCCGGTGCGGGCCCGTACGGGACTCACTTGCCCCAGATCTTCCGGTACCCCTCCTCGTAGCCCGACGGGTCCCAGCTCGTCGCGCCGTCGCTGTTGTCGGCCGTGCTGATGTGGACGGGGGCCACATAGCCGCTGGCGGGGCGGTCGGAGAAGGCGCGGTTGAACTCGTCGATGATCTGCCAGCCCTGCAGGGCGAGCGGTTCGGGGACGGTGGCCGCCTGGTACTGGTCGCTGTTGACGCGCTGGAAGGCGGAGGGGTCGCCGTCCCCGGCACCGATGTTGAAGGGCGGTCCGGCGCCGTCCTCCCCTGCCGCGCGGAAGGCGGGCGCGGCGTCGGCGAAGTACAGGTCGTTGATGGCGACGGAGTGTGTCCAGCGGCTCCGGAAGCGGGAGAGCAGCGAGGAGACCTCGCGGGGGGTGCGGCTGCTCGCGTCGGAGATCGGGATGTTCTCGTACGACAGGAGGTTCACGCCCGCGCAGGTGGCGAGTTCCTTTCTGATCAGGTCGGACTTGTTCTTGGCGAAGGGGATCGAGGCGTCGGTGAAGATCACGACGCCGGCGGCGCCGGCCGAGGTCGAGATGACCCATTGGGCGCTGATCCTGGCCACGTCCTCGACCTGGGTGGTGACGTTGGTGAAGAGGGCGGGGCGCCTGCTGGGGCCGGGGGCGGCGACCGCGTGCCAGCCGATGAGGGGGATGTCCGCCCGCTCGGCGCGGGCGAGTTGCTGCGAGACCGCGCCCGGGTCGAAGCCGCCGATGACGATGCCCGAGGGCCGCAGGGTCACGGCCTCGCTCATCGCCGCCTGGATACCGGCGGGGGTGCCGCCGCCGTCGATCACCCGGACGTTCCAGCCGATGACCCGCGCGGCCTCCCGGACGCCCTCGGCGGCGCCCGCGACGCCGGGGTTGGTCATGGTCTGGGCGACGTAGACGATGGTCCGGCCGGTCACGGCCTCGGGGCCGGTGGTGGGGCCGTTCCAGGGGACGTCGGTCCGCTGGGCCCGGCCGACGGCGGCCCTGGCCTCGGCGTAGGTCTCGGGGCAGCCGCTCGTGCCCGTGCCGGTGGGGTCCGGGTCGCTCGACGACCCGCGTTCGCAGCCGGCGAGCAGGGCGGTGGTCAGGGTCAGGGCCAGGGTCAGCTGCAGCAGGGCGGTCGCCGCGCACCGGGCCGGGGACGCGCCGGAGTGGGCCTTGCGGGGGTGGTGCACGGATGGCTCCTCGCGGAGGGACGAGCGGGAGAACGCGGCCGGGACACGGCTGTGGTGCACCCGGTCGAGGTCATGTCGAGGTCATGTCGAGGTCATGCGGTGGCTCCCGCCGATAGGTGCGGGTCACGCGCTGGCTCCCGCCGGTGGCGGCCGGTCGGGCGGTGGCTCCGACGGTCCGGTGGGCGTGTCACGGGCCGAGAAGGCGCCGGTGTGCATACGGCGGCGGGCGGCCCAGCCTGCCAGGCCCACGGCGAGGAGCAGGGTGCCGCCGTGGAACAGGGGCACGGTCCAGAAGTCGGCGCCCAGCTGGGCGATGCCGGTGAGGCCGACGGCGAGGACGGCCACGGCGACGAGCGTGCCCAGGGCGTTGGGGCGGCCGGGTTTGATGGCGGTGGAGCCGAGGAGGGCGCCGACGAAGGCGGGCAGCAGATAGTCGAGGCCGACGCTCGGATTGCCGATCTGCTGCTGGGCGGCGAGCAGCACCCCGGCGAAGCCGACGATCAGGCCCGACGCGGCGAACGCGCAGACCGTGTATCTGCGGACGGGGATGCCGACCAGGTCGGCGGCGCGCGGGTTCGAGCCGACGACGTACAGGCAGCGGCCGATCGGCAGCCGTTCCAGCACCAGCCAGAGGGCGACGGCGAGCGCCAGGACGTAGAAGGCGGGGACCGGCAGGCCGAGGAACGTGGAGGTGTAGAGGTCGGTGAAGGCGGGCGGCAGGCCCTGCGGGCCGGGGACGATCCGGCCGCCGTCGGTGATCCAGCCGGTCATGGCGAACATCATGCTGCCGGTGCCGAGGGTGGCGATGAAGGAGTCGATCCGGCCGAACTCCACGACGACCCCGTTGAGGACGCCGACGACCAGGCCGCCGGCGATCACCACGAGACAGGCGAACGGCCAGGGCCAGCCCTCCTCGACGACGAGGTACAGCACCATGACGTGCGCGAGACCGAGGCCGTAGCCGATGGACAGGTCGAACGCGCCGGTCACGATGGGGACCATGGCGGCGAGCGCGAGGACGGCCGGGATCGACTGGGTGGAGAGGATCGAGTCGAGGGTGTCCAGGGTGGGGAAGGTGCGCGGCAGGGCGAGGGAGAAGACCAGGACGAGCAGGGCGGTCAGGACGAGGAGGCCGTAGGCGCCGATGAAGTGGCCGCCGGAGCCGGGGCGGAGGACGGACCTGTTCCGGTGGCGGCGTCGGGGCGGGGCGGGCGGGGCCGTCATGGGGTCGTCGCGGTGCCGGCGGGGGGCAGGGCCGAGGCCGCCCGGGTCAGTCCCGCGACCGTGAGAGCCGGGCCGCTCAGCTCGGACGCCACGGTTCCCCGGACGAAGACCAGGGCGCGTCCGCACACCCCCGCGACCTCCTCGAAGTCGGTGGAGACGAGGAGGACCGCGAGGCCTCGGGCCATCGCCTCGTCGAGCAGCCGGTGGACGGCCGCCTTGGCGCCGATGTCCACGCTCGCCGTCGGTTCCTCCAGGATCAGCAGCCGCAGGCCGGTCCGCAGCCAGCGGCCGATCACGACCTTCTGCTGGTTGCCGCCGGACAGGGTGGCGAGGGTGGCCTCGCTGTCGGGGGGCCGGACCGAGAACCGTTCGATCAGGGCGGTCGCCTGGGCGCGTTCCCGGCGGGTGCCGATCCAGCGTGGTGGGGGGCCGTCACCGGCACGGGGGTTGGCCAGCAGGTTCTCCCGGACGGTCAGTTCGGCCAGGCAGCTCTCCCGCTGCCGGTCGCCGGGGACGAGGGCGACACCGTGGGCGACGGCGTCGGCGACGGTACGGGGGCGGTACGGGCCGCCGTCGAGGAGGACCCGTCCGCCGAGCAGGGGCCGGGCACCGGCGAGGGCCCGGCCCAGCTCCGTGTGTCCGGCACCCGAGAGCCCGACCAGGCCGAGGGCCTCCCCGGCCCGCAGCTCCAGGTCTACGGGTCCCGCGCCGGAGGTCCGTACGCCGTCGAGGGCCAGGACCGCCGGGCCGCCGGACCGTACGACGGCGGGGCAGCGGCCCGGCTGCCCGGCGGTGGCGGGACCGGGGCCGGGGCCGGGGCCGGGGCCGGCCGGATCCTCGCCGGTGATGTCGCGCACCAGGCGGAGGGGGTGGTGGCCGGCTGTCGAGCCGTGGCTGACGAGACGGCCGTCGCGCAGGACGGCGAAGGTGTCGGCGACCTCGTACACCTCGTCGAGGCGGTGACTGACGTAGAGGATGCCGTGGCCGCGGTCGCGCAGGGTGTGCAGGACGCGGAAGAGGCGGGCGCAGTCGGCGGCGGGGAGGCGGGCGGTCGGTTCGTCGAGGACGATGAGCCGCGCCCGGGTGGCCAGGGCGCGGGCGATCGCGACGAGGGACCGTTCGGCGGGGGCGAGCCGGGCGATCGGGGCGTCGGGATCGAGTCGGCCGCCGACGAGCGCCAGGGCCTCGGTGCAGCGGTCCCGGGTGCGCCCCCAGGAGATCAGTCCGGCCCGGCGCGCGTACCCGGTGCCCAGGGCGATGTTCTCGGCGACCGTCATCCACTCCACGAGCCCGAGGTCCTGGTGGATGAAGGACATGAGCTGCGCGGCCGGACGGCTTCCGAGCGGGTGCCCGCCGACGGTGATCAGGCCCGCGTCGGCGTGGTGGACACCGGCGAGGATCTTGATGAGGGTGGACTTTCCGGCTCCGTTGGGGCCGAGGAGCGCGAGCACGCTGCCCGCCCGGACGTCGAGGTCGACACCGGCCAGGGCGAGGGTGCCGCCGAAGCGTTTGGTGAGGCCGCGGACACGGACCAGCGGTTCCGGCCCGCTGGGCGGGACCGGCCGCGCCGAGGTGTCGTGAGCGTCGTGCACGGACGGCTCCGGGGGTCGGCCTGGCGAGTACTTCCGGACTTCGACTTGCGCCAGCGATGCTAATCGCTCATATCACTTCATTTACGGCATTTAGCCACCGGTTGTGACCCCAACGGGTCAGTGTCCGGACCGGGGGCGTCGGATCCGTCAGCCGCCGTCGAGCCCGCACTCGGCCCAGATGACCTTGCCCTCCGGGGTGTAGCGGGTGCCCCAGCTCTGGGAGAGCTGGGCGACGAGGAACAGCCCGCGGCCGCCCTCGTCGGTGGTGGCCGCCCGCCGCAGATGCGGGGCGGTGCTGCTGGTGTCGGCGACCTCGCAGATCAGGGAGCGGTCGCGGAGCAGCCGTACCCGGATGGGTCCGGTGCCGTGCCGGACGGCGTTGGTGACCAGTTCGCTGAGCATCAGTTCGGCGGCGAACGCGGCCTCGTCGAGGCCCCAGTCGGCCAGTTGCCGCATGGCGGCGGCGCGGACCTCGCTGACGCGGGCCGGGTCGGCGGGCAGTTCCCAGGTGGCGACGCGTCCCGGGTCGAGGGCGTGGGTGCGGGCGACGAGCAGGGCGATGTCGTCGCAGGGGTGGGCGGACGCCACGGTGTCCAGGACGACCCGGCAGGTCTCTTCGGGGGTGTGCTCGGGGTGGGCGAGGGCCGAGCGCAGCTGGTCGAGGACGACGTCGACGTCCCGGTCGCGGTCCTCGATGAGTCCGTCGGTGTAGAGGACCAGCCGGCTGCCCTCGGGCAGATGGATGTCGACGGACTCGAAGGGCAGGCCGCCGAGTCCGAGCGGGGGTCCGGCGGGCAGTTCGGGGAACGACACCGTGCCGTCGGGGTGGACCAGGGCGGGCGGCGGATGGCCGGCGCGGGCCAGGGTGCACTGCTGCGAGGTCGGGTCGTAGACGGCGTACAGGCAGGTCGCGCCGATGATGCCGCCGCCGTCGGAGACGGGGTCCTCCCGGTCCAGCCGTCCCACGAGGTTGTCGAGATGGGTGAGGACCTCGTCGGGCGGGAAGTCGAGTTCGGCGAAGCTGCGGGCGGCCGTGCGGACCCGGCCCATGGTGGCGGCGGAGAGCATGCCGTGGCCGACGACGTCGCCGACGAAGAGGCCGACGCGGGTGCCGGAGAGCGGGATGACGTCGTACCAGTCGCCGCCGACGTCGGACTCGGCGGGCAGATAGCGGTGGGCGACCTCGACGGAGTCCTGGTCGGGGAGTCCTTGCGGGAGCAGGCTGCGCTGGAGGGCGAGGACCATGGTGCGTTCGCGGGTGTAGCGGCGGGCGTTGTCGATGGACAGGGCGGCCCGGCTGGCGAGTTCCCGGGCCAGCGAGCGGTCGTCGTCGCCGAAGGGGGCGGGGTCCTGGGCGCGGTAGAAGGCGGCGACGCCGAGGACGACACCGCGGGCGACCAGGGGGACCGCGATGAGGGAGTGGACGTGGCTGAGCAACCGGTCGGTGTGCTCGGGGTCCTGGGCGAGCCAGCCCGCCGCCGTCCTGAGGTCGGGTTCGAGCACCGCTTCCCCGCTCGTCAGAGAGCGCAGCTGGGGGACGTTCGGGCCGTAGTCGACCTGCTTGCCGACCGGGCTGAAGGGGAGGTCGTCACGGATGCCGTGGACGACCGTGCGGCGCAGATCGCTGCGCGGGTCGGCGGCCTCCTCGCCGCGCAGCACGGGCTCGGCGAGGTCGATGGTGACGTAGTCGGCGAGGCGCGGAACGGCCGTCTCGGCGAGTTCCTGCGCGGTGCGGCGCACGTCGAGGGTGGTGCCGATCCGGGCGCTGGCCTCGGACAGCAGCTCCAGCCGGCGGCGTGCGGCCAGGGCGTAGGTGCCGACATGGGGCTCCCCCACCATCAGGAGGCCTCTCTCCGGGGGCACGGAGCCCGGAGGGCCGGTCGGCGGGCCGCCGTGGGGGGCGGGCAGCGGGCCTTCGGCGGGCAACGGGCCTTCGACGGGCAGCGGGCCTTTGGCGTGCGGCGGGACGCCGTCGGTGGTGACGGCGCTGTCAGCGGTGAGGGCACCGGTCGCGGCGCCGTCGACGCCCGCGGTGATCCTGGCGGGGGACGCGGCGCCGTGCGGGTGATGCGGGGCCGGGACGGCGGGGAGCGGACCGGCGGCCACGGCGAGGGGGCTGCCGCGGAAGTGCCGGGCGACCCGGGTGTCGGTGGCTCCGGTGAGCAGCGCCGGCTCGGCCGGGAGGCCCAGCGGCTGCCCGGCGGGCTGGGGGGCGGCGAGGGGTTCGTGCCGCGTCAGGCCGGGCAGCACGGCCTCGACTGCGATGCCCTCCACCCCGGAGGCGCTGGTCATCGGGCGGCTCACCAGGGTGACCCGGCGGCCGTCGGTCAGGGGGACGTCGACGGCGGAGCGCTGTGCGCGGGAGATCAGCTCGGCGGCCTTCTCCAGGAGGGTGGCCCGGTCGACGGGGCGCAGTCCGAGGGCCAGTTCGTCGACGCCGACGCTGTGGTGCGGGGCCGCACCGGCCTCGACCCCGGCGTCCAGGTACGCCCGCAGCAGGGAACGTTCCCGTACGGAGCTCTGGCCCAGCAGCCGCCGCTCGATGGCCGCGCCCGCCTTGCGGATCACCGCGTCGAGGGCCGGGTGTTCGAAGCCGCGCGGATAGCCGAAGCACAGGACCCCTTCGATACGGCCGCTGAGCGGATCGCGCACGGGGAGCGCCCGGCAGGCGCTGGCCTGGGAGCGTTCGGCGAAGTGCTCGGCGCCGTAGACCCGGATCGGCCGGCGTTCCGCGAGGGCGAGACCGATGCCGTTGGTGCCGGCGAACCGCTCGGCGAACACGAACCCGGGGACGGTCTGGATGTCGGGGAGCCCTCTGGCCAGCGACGCCTCACCGAAGCGGCGCAGCAGTACGGTGCCGCCCGCGTCGGCGACGGAGATGTTCATGGCGCTGCCGGCGAACCTGGACTCCAGGCGGTCGAGGACCGGCGCGGCCGCGCGGGCGATCCGGTCCTCCCGGTCGAAGTCCTCGCGGAAAGGGAGGTCGGACCGATCCGGCGACAGCCCCAGGGTCCGGCAGCGCCGCCAGGAGCTGAGGATCGACGTGCGCACGCCCGTCTCCAACGGCTCACCCTGCAGAAACCGCTCACGGAAAAGTGTGGGGCCCGTGCCGTCTGTCGCACGTCCCATGAGTATCGGCTCGTCGTCGGACCGCACCACGCTGGCCTCACTCGCGCCCTCGACAATCCGCTTATCGGAAATATCTGGCATTGACGAGGATACGGGCATAAGCAACATGAGTCACGGTTCAAGTGTTTCGTCACGCGCGGTAACTGGGCGGGCAGAAGGATCCTGGGGGCGCCCCCGATTTTTTGAGGGGCGCGGGGAACTGCGCGAGCAACCCCCACCCACCCGCAGGCGAAGAACTACCCGGCCCTCACAGAACCGCGACCGGGTTAACGGGCGACCCCGTGCCGCCCGGAACGTTCAGCGGGGCCACGACGAGCAGGAAGGCATACCGGCCCGCCTTGGCGGTCGCGGCGGCGAGCGCCTCCAGGTCGAGGTTGTCGAGTAGCGGCACCCCCATCGCGGTCACCGCCAGCGCGTGCACCGGGGAGTGCACGCCCTCCACGGGCGAGGGCCGCACATCGCTGTCGCCGTCGCCGCCGAGCAGCGCGATACCCCGTTCGGCCAGGAGAGGCACGGCGTCCACATGGAAGCCGGCGCTCGCCGCGTCGGGGTCCCAGGCGCCGAGTTCCCGGCGGCGGCGGACGTGCCCGGAGCGCAGCAGCACCGCGTCGCCCTCGCCGATCGTCACGCCGAGCGCCTCCTCGGCGGCGAGGACGTCCCCGGCCCGCACCGCGCGCCCCGGCTCCAGCCAGGGGACGCCGAGGACGGCGGGCAGGTCGAGGAGCACGCCCCTGGTGACGAGGGGGCCGAGGGCGGAGACCGCGCCGAACCGGGCCCCGGCGGCGCCCACGACGTCACGGGCCGGGCGGCCGTCGTAGAGCAGCCCCCGGTAGGCGATGTGACTGAGGGCGTCGAGGTGGGTGACGCCCTTGCCGTGGTAGTCAGCGGCGATGAAGTCCTTGTGGGTCGTGGGCTCCGGGCTCTCCACGTCCCCGAGGTCGGTCATGTGGTGCAGGGCGGGCTTGCGGTTGTCCGGGCCCGGCCGGGTGTTCCACGGCAGCGCCATCGGTACGACCGTCCCCGACCGCACGCTCCCCACGGCCCGCCGCACATGCTCGGCGGTGACCCGGTTCCAGGCCCCGCGATCGGCCACCGCCGGGTCCCAGCGCCCCCACGTACGGACCGCCTCGAACAGCGCGTCGAACTCCGGCCGGGAGACGGGGGGCCCGTTGTCGGCATCGGGGGGTGGGACATCTGCGGGATGCGCGTTCATCCGTGCTCACCACTCACGTTCTCACCACTCACGTTCGCGCTCGGTGCGACATCGGGGCGGGGAGAAGTGCCCGAAAAAAACCTTACGGCGCCGGTTGCTCCGGCGCCCCCGACGAGATGGCCATCAAGACCAGTGCGCCGCCGTGCGCCTCGGGCGGAGGCGCACGGGGCGAAATCAACCGGTGGCCTCAGGCGCCCCGGTCCACCCAGGTGTCGACCCAGCCGAGCGGGTATGTGTGCGTGTCGTCCGGGGCCGGGGCCACGGGCTCGCCGCCCGCCGTGTTGAACGCCGTCAACGCGTCGATGAGCGCCGCGCGTTGGTGCGGAGCGAGGCGTTCGACGACCGTGGCGAGTTCGGTGCGCCGCCGGGCCGTGACCTCCTCGACCGCGCGCCAGCCCTCGTCGGTGAGCCGCAGCAGGGTCTCGCGGCGGTTGTCGGGGTTGGTCTGCCGGTCGGCGAGCCCGGCCGCGATCAGCCGGTCGACCATGCGCATCGCGGTGGACGGGGCGACCTGGAGCTCGTCGGCGAGCACGACGAGCTTCGTGGCGCCCCGCATGGACAGCACCACCAGCATCCGGAACTGCGGCAGCGTCACCCGCTCCTCGACGGCGGCGAGTGACCGTGCGGAGATCGCGACCAACAGCCGCGACGCGGTGAGCACCGCGCGCGTCACCTCATCGACGTCGTCCACGTCACTTGCCAGACCATCGCGTTCAGTCATGGTCCCTTTCTATCCCGCCGCGTCCTCCCGGCAGTCGGCGGATCCGTACAGATTTTCCCTCCTCATGACCGAACGGCACCGGGGGCCCGTCGAGGTCGGGAGGAAACGTATTCCAGGGCGCCCAGGAAACCGCCCGTGTTCTCGACCCGGGACCCGGTCGGACTCCCGCTCGGGCGTCGGGCAGCCCTGCCGCTCCTCACGCAAACGTTTACCTCATCCCGCCGCCCCGCGACAGACCCGAGGCCGACCCTATTGAATGCTTGATTCAGCAGTTCTAGCCTCATCCGATGGCTTCAATCACCCCCTTTTCCCGGGGCCGCAGACGCAGCCCACTGCGCTGGGCCCTGTTGCTGACCCTGACCCTGAGCCTCCCTTCTCTCCCGTCTCTCCCGTCGGCCGCCGCCGCGCCGGCCGCCCCCGCCGTCCCGGAGGTGTGGCCCACGCCCCGGCAGATCGAGAGCGAAGGGCGTCAACTCGCCGTTCCCGACCGGGTGGTGGAGGTGGTCGGGCCGAAGACCGACCCCGCCGCACGCCGGGTCGTCGAGGCCGCGCTGCGGGCGGCCGGGGCCGAGCGGATCGTGACCGTGCCGGCCGGGAAGCGTCCACCCGCCGCCGGACTCACCGTGTACGTCGGCGGGCCCGGTGAGAACCCGGCCACCGAGGGCGCGTTGCGGAAGCTGGGCGTCAAGTCACCGGCCGGGCTGCCCGCTGAGGGGTACGTCCTGGCCTCCGGACGGCAGGCGGGACACTCCGGGCGCGCCCTGCTCGCCCTCTCCGGCGTCGACACCACCGGTACCTTCTACGCCGCCCAGACCCTCCGCCAGCTCCTCACCGGCAAGCGCCTGCCCCAGGTGACCGTCCGCGACTGGCCCACGGCGAAGCTGCGCGGCGTCATCGAGGGCTTCTACGGCACCCCGTGGACGCACGCCGAGCGGCTGAGCCAGCTCGACTTCTACGGCCGCACCAAGCAGAACGTGTACGTCTACTCGCCCAAGGACGACCCCTATCTGCGGGAGCGGTGGCGCGAGGAGTACCCGGCCGCCGAACTGGGGCAGTTGCGCGAACTGGTCGACCGGGCCGCCGCCAACCACGTCCGCTTCACCTACGCCCTCTCCCCCGGCCTGTCGGTCTGCTACTCCTCCGACAGCGACATCAGCGCGCTGGTGCGCAAGGTCGCCTCGCTGTACGACATCGGGGTGCGTTCCTTCGCGATCCCGCTGGACGACATCAGCTACACGAAGTGGAACTGCGCGGCGGACGAGGAGAAGTTCGGCACCGGGGGCGGGGCGGCCGGGGCCGCTCAGGCACATCTGCTGAACCGGGTGTGGGAGGAGTTCTCCGCCGGCCGCACCGGGCTCGACCCGCTGGAGATGGTCCCCACCGAGTACTCCGACCTCGCGGACACCCCGTACAAGAAGGCGCTGCGGGAGGAGTTGGACCCGGACGTCGTCGTCGAGTGGACCGGTGTCGGGGTGATCGCGCCGACGATCACCGCCGCGCAGCTGCGGCAGGCGCGTGAGGTGTACGGGCATCCGATCCTGGTGTGGGACAACTACCCGGTCAACGACTACGTCACCAGCCGGCTGCTGCTCGGCCCCTACACGGGCCGGGAGGCCGGGGTGGCGCGTGAGTCGGTCGGGGTCACCGCCAACCCGATGGTCCAGGCCGAGGCGAGCAAACTCGCGCTGTTCACCTCGGCGGCCTATCTGTGGAACGCGGACGCCTACGACCCCCGGGCCGCCTTCCTCGCCTCCGTCCGGGATCTGGCGGCGGGGCGGGGCGCCGCGAAATGGCTGCGGATCTTCGCCGAGAACAGCTACTCCTCGCAGCTCGACGCCACCGAGTCCCCGACGCTCACCCAGCTCATCGCCGCGTTCCGCACGGCGTACGAGGAGGACAGCGGGCTCGACCGGGCGGCCGCCGCGCTGCGGTCGTACTTCACCGACATGGCCGCCACCCCGGCCGAACTGCGGGCCCGTCTCGCCAACCCCGGGTTCCTGAAGGAGACTTCGCCCTGGCTGGACAAGGTCGGCGCGTACGGCACCGCCGGGCTGACCGCGGTGGATCTGCTGCTGGCGGGCAAGCGGGGTGACGCCGAGGCCGTGTCGACGTACTGGAACCGGCTGCGGGGCGAACGGAAGGCGCTGGACGCGATTCCGCAGCAGGTGTCGCCCGGGGTGATGGACCAGTTCCTGTACACGGCGATGCTCCAGCACGCCCCCGATCCCGGGGTCGACGCCGCCTTCGCACCCGGCTCGCTCTCCTTGAAGCCCGGGGCCTCCGGGGCGGTGACCCTGCGGTTCTCCTCGGCCACCGAGGCACGGACGGTCACCTGGAAACTCGATGTGCCGGACGGGGTCACCGCCTCGCCGAGCGAGGGAACGGTGACCGTCCCGGCCGGGGGCGGCGCCTCGGCCGACGTGACCCTCACCGGGGTCACCGAGGGCGTCCACTCCGTCGTGGTGTCCGGCTCGGGCGTCCTCGACCGGGCGATCCCGGTCCAGGTCACCGAGGGGAAGGGGGCGTCGAGGGCACTGACGGCCAACTTCAGCGGGGCGTCGGTCAGTTCGATCGATCTCTCGTCCGGGAAGAGCACGGACATCGCCGTGGGCGCCAACCCCGGGGAAGTGGTCGTGAGCGCCGACGGGCGTACCGCCTACGCCGCGAACCAGGGCTCCAACTCGGTCAGCGTCCTCGACGTGGCGAGCGGGGAGGTCACCGCCACGGTCGGCGTGGGTCGGGTGCCCGCCGGGCTCGCGCTGACGCCGGACGGGGGCACGCTGTGGGTCGCCAACTACACGGACGGCACGGTGCAGCCGGTGGACACCGGCACGCTGAAGGCGGGCGCGGCCGTCACGGTCGGGGCGGGGCCGGAGAACATGGCGGTCACCCCGGACGGCCGGACGCTGTACGTGGCGAACATCCACGACAACACCGTCTCGCCGGTCGATCTCGGCTCCGGGAAGGCCGGGGCGGCGATCCCCGTCGGCCCCCGCCCGTTCAACGTCGTCGCCGCGCCGGACGGGAAGACGGTGTACGTGTCCAACTCCGGTGGCTCGACCGTGACTCCGATCGACACGGCGACCAACGACACCGAGCCGACGTTCCTGGTCTCCGGCCAGGCGTACGGGCTCGGACTGTCACCGGACGGGCGGACCCTGTGGGTGAGCCCCAGCACCGGGGACTACGTCACACCGGTCGACACCGTGACGGGCGCGCCCGGTGAGCAGATCACCGTCGGGAGGTCCGCCTTCGATGTCGGCCTGGACTGGGACGGCGGCACGGCCTATGTCACCACGGCGGACGGGAACCGGCTGGTGCCGGTCGACACCGCGTCCGGCACCGCCGGGGCGCCGTTGACGACCGGTGCCTATCCGCTGGCGGTCGCGCTGACGCCCGTACCGGTGCCGTAGCGCTCCGCTGGGGGCGGGGGGGTCGCGCGGGCGCCTGGTGATTCGGCGTGGGGCACCGTGGTGCGCCGGCGGGAGGGCGGGGGTTCGTCCGCGGGTCCGGTGGGGGCTGGTCGCGCAGTTCCCCGCGCCCCTGACGGGGCGCGGGGGTGATCAGCTGGCGGTGCGTCGGATGCGTCCGGCGTACCGCTTCTCCAGGTCCAGGTTGCCCTCGAAGCCGCCGGGGACGTTGGCGGAGACGTAGACCGGGGGGCGGTCGCCGGAGGCGAGGAGCTGGGCGCCGGCCTCTGCGACGGTCATCTGCACGAGCATGACGCCGGTCAGGGTGGACAGGGCGCAGACCGCGCCGCCGCCGGGCAGCTCCAGCAGGGCGTCGCCGCGCGGGGCCGCGTTGTCGAGGACGACGTCGGCTAGGTCGGCGAGCTTCTTGCCGCTGGGGTGGGTGGCGGGCACGGAGTGGGTGTGGGCGAGGGAGGTGATCGCGAGGAGGCGGTGGCCGCGCTCCTTGACGTGCAGGGCCATCTCGACGATGACGTTGTTGACGCCGGAGTTGGAGATGACGACGAAGAGGTCCTGGGGGCGGGGGTCGGCCAGCTCGTAGAGGCGGACCGCGATGCCGGGCTCGCGCTCCAGGAGCGGGTCGTCGAGGCCGCTGGGGTGGTCGCCGCCGAAGAGGACGAGATCGGCCATCTGGATCCGGTTGGTGGGCACGAAGCCGCCGGCGCGGCCCGCGAGTTCCAGGACCATGGCCTGGGAGTGGCCGGTGCCGAAGGCCTGGACGACGCCGTCCTCGCGGACACAGTCGGCGAGGAGCGCGGCGGCGGCGCTCACGTCGGCGCGCGCGGACTCGGTGAGGCGGTGCAGGACGGCCAGGCCCTCGCGCGCGAAACGGTCGGCGCTCACGGGCTCGGTCACGGACTCGGCCACGGACTCGTCGGCGGACTCGACAGACACCTGAGACTCCCCACTGGTGGATTGAACCACCCCATACACACCTATCAGTGAATCACTGAATCACAGGCTGCGCATCGAGGGCAATGGCGCAGTTCACCCCCGGGACGCCCCCGGGTACGGCAGCAAATGCCGGTCCTGGTATTCAGCCATGGCGCCAACGGGTGGCTGATACCTTCTCTGCATGCCCTCGACCGATGTCACCACCCTGATCCGCACCGAGCTGCCCCGGCTGGCCGGCTCCCTGCGGAAGGTCGGCGAGCTGATCCTGGAGGATCCGGCCGCCGTCACCCACTGCTCGGCCGCGGAGCTGGGCCGCCGCACCGGCACCTCCCAGGCCACGGTCACCCGGTTCTGCCGGGCCATCGGCCTCGACTCGTACCAGCATCTGCTGATCGAGCTGGCCCAGGAGCGCGGCCGGGGCGAGTCCTCCGAGTGGGGCAACACCGAGATCGGGCCGGACATCTCCCCCGACGACAGCCTGGAGCGGGTCGTGCAGGTCGTCGGCACCGCCGACCTGCGGGCCATCCAGCAGACCATCGACCGGATCGACCTGGACTCCGTCGAGCGCGCGGCGCAGGCCGTGGCCCGCGCGCGGCGCGTGGACGTGTACGGCGTCGGCGGCAGCGGCGCGGTCGCGCAGGAGACGGAGACCCGGCTGTTCCGCATCGGCTGCGCGGTGCGCGGCTGGACCGAGGTGCACGCCGCGACCACCTCGGCCGCCCTGCTCACCCCGGCGGACGTGGCGATCGGCATCTCCCACTCGGGCGCCACCCGGGAGGTGATCGAGCCGTTCGAGCTGGCCAAGGAGCGCGGCGCCACGACCGTCGCGCTGACCGCCGACCCGCGCTCGCCGCTGGCCCGCGCCGCCGACATCCGGCTGATCTCGTCCTCCTCGGAGACCAGCTTCCGCACCGGCAGCATCGGCGCCCGCCACTCCGTGCTGATGCTCATCGACTGTCTGTACGTCCGGGTCGGCCAGCTCTCCTACCAGCGGGCGAGCGCCTCCCTGGCGCTGACCGACCACATCGCGGGGGCACACGCGGTGAAGTCGCGGCGCCCTCGCTGACGAGGGACCGGGCGGGCACCGCCCGCCGGAACCGGACCAGGCGACTGTGCATGGATGAATCAACCAATATTCCGATGCATGGTTGATTGAACCACCCCACGCTGCCAGGATGGGGCTCCGCCGAGCACTCGTAGGAGCCTCATGCGCGTCATCTCTGTCGAGTCGACCGACCTTTTCGTCGGGACGGAGGACCAGCCGCACCAGGTGGTCGCCGTGACCCTCGCGCACGACTCGGGCCGGCCGGTCCGGCTGACCCTGACGGGCCCCGACGTCAGCGCAGTCGGGGAGACCGTGGTCACCGCCGGCGAGGACGGCACCGTACGCGCCGAGATACCCGTGGCCGTGGACGGTCTCTCCCCCGGGGACCGCCGCGAGATCACCGTGACCGCCGCCGACGGGGACGAAGTGGCCCGGCACACGGCCGAGTTCACGGTCGCCGAGCCCGGCTGGACCATGTTCATGGTCAGCCACTTCCACTACGACCCCGTCTGGTGGAACACCCAGGCCGCCTACACCGAGACCTGGGACGTCGCCGACGACCCCGGCCGCAGCGGACTGCCCGCCCGGACCTTCGACTCGCGCGGCCAGAGCGGCATGAGCCTGGTCCGCGCTCACTGCGACCTGGCCCGGCGGGACCCGGCGTACACGTTCGTGCTCGCCGAGGTCGACTACCTCAAGCCGTACTGGGACGCCTTCCCCGAAGAGCGGTCCTTCCTGCGGCAGCTGATCCGGACCGGCCGGGTCGAGATCATGGGTGGCACCTACAACGAGCCGAACACCAACCTCACCGGCGCCGAGGCGACCATCCGGAACGCGCTGTACGGCGACGGCTTCCAGCGCGGGATCATCGGGGCGTCGCCGGAGACGGCCTGGCAGCTGGACGCGTTCGGGCACGACCCGCAGTTCCCCGGGCTGATGGCGGACGCCGGGGTCACCTCCAGCTCGTGGGCGCGCGGGCCCTTCCACCAGTGGGGGCCGACCCTGTCGGTGTTCGGCGAGGAACCGCGCGACCCCCGACGGATGCAGTTCCCGGCGGAGTTCAGCTGGATCGCCCCCAGCGGACGCGGACTGCTGACCGCGTACATGGTCAACCACTACGGCGCGGGCTGGGCCATCGACAACGCGCCCACCCTCCCCGAGGCCGAGGCCGCCGCACTCAAGCTCTTCCGGGGGCTGAAGAAGATGGCGCTCACCCGCAACGTGCTGCTGCCGGTCGGCGGCGACTACGCCCCGCCGTGCCGCTGGGTGATGGGCATCCACCGGGACTGGAACGAGCGGTATGTGTGGCCCCGGTTCATCAGCGGCGTTCCTCGGGACTTCTTCGCGGCCGTACGGGCCGAGCTGGAGCGGGAGGGGCGGGTCGCGTCCCCGCAGACGCGGGACATGAACCCGGTCTACACCGGCAAGGACGTCTCCTACATCGACACCAAGCAGGCCCAGCGGTACGGGGAGGCGCTGCTCGCCGACGCCGAGGCGTGGGCGACCCTCGCCTCCCTCACCACCGGGCAGCCCTATCCGGACGCGGCCCTCGACAAGGCCTGGCGGCAGCTGATCTACGGCGCCCACCACGACGCCATCACCGGCTCCGAGTCCGACCAGGTGTACATCGACCTGCTCACCGGCTGGCGGGAGCTGTACGACCTGGCCGAGGAGGTGCACGCGGACGCCACCCAGGCGCTCGCCGACCGGGTCGTGCCGCTGCCGGGCGACGGCACCGACCTGGTCGTCTTCAACTCCGCGACCTGGCAGCGGGGGGACGTGCTGACCGTCGCCGACCCGGGCATGGTCCCGCTGGACCACACCGGGCTGCCGCTGCCGGCCGTGTCCGAGGACGGCGAACTGACGGTCGTCGTGCCCGAGGTGCCCGGCATGGGTCTCAAGGCGCTCTCCCTGGCCGAGGGTTCGGTGTCCGGCTGGACGGCCGGCGAGGGGACGACGATCCGCAACGAGTTCTACGAGGTGACCGTCGACCCCGCGCGGGGCGGCGGTGTCAGCAGCCTGCGGGCGCTCGCCGAGGGCGGCCGGGAGCTGCTGCGGTCCGGGGACATCGGCAACGAGCTGGTGGTGCAGGAGGAGTATCCGAGGCACCCGCGCTTCGGCGAAGGGCCCTGGCATCTGACCCCGACCGGCACCACCGCCGCCCGCGGCCGGGACGTCACGGCTGACATCGATGTCGAACACTCGTCCGCCGGTTCCCGTATCACCGTCCGCGCCGACCTGGGCCTTTTCCGCTACACCCAGCGGCTCACGCTCTGGGCGGGCGTCGACCGGCTGGACGTGACGACGACCGTCGACGGCTATGACGGCGCCGACCGGCTGATCCGGGTGCGCTGGCCCTCGGACGTGCGCGGCGGGCTGCCGGTGCACGAGGTCGCGGACGCGGTCATCGGGCGCGGTTTCGGGTTCGTGGAGGTGGACAGCGAGGAGTTCCCGTGGACGCTGGACAACCCGGCCAACACCTGGTTCGGGCTCGGCTCCACCGCCCGGGTCGCCGTCCACGACGACATGGGCACGCTGCTGGGACACCGCTCGATCGGCGTCGCCGAGCTGATCTTCAGCGACTGGGACACCGCCGGTGAGCTGGGCACCCCGCTCGCGGCGGCCCTGGTGCGCACGGGTGTCACGGCCACCTCGACCATCGCGGGCGGTCCCCGCTACGGCGATCTGGAGGTCGACTCCAATCTGCCGGACATCCGGATCGCGGTCGGTGGCCCGGAGCGCAACTCCCTGGTCGCCGAGGCCCTCGGCTGGGACCCGGCGGCGGCCCGCGAACTGCGCCGCCGGCTCGCCGAGGACGGTCTCGCGGCGGTGTGGGTGGCGCCGCGTGCCTCGCTGCGCGAGGAGTGGGTGCCCGGCGCCGACCTGCGCGACCTGGAGCGGCTGCCGCTGCTCGTGGTGGCGGGCGCCCGCCCCGAGGACGACGCGAAGGCCGTGGACGCGCTGATCGCCGACCTGGACGACGCGACCGTACGGGCCACCGCGGCCGGGGGCGGCGAGGCGCTGCCGCCGGGCGACGCCTGGGACGGGCGGGGCTTCGCGATCCTCAACCGGGGCACGCCGGGCTGTGTGGTCACCTCGTCCGGCGACCTCTACATGTCGTTGATGCGGTCCTGTACCGGCTGGCCCTCCGGCATCTGGGTCGACCCGCCCCGGCGCACCGCCCCCGACGGCTCCGGCTTCCAGCTCCAGCGCTGGTCCCACACCTTCGCGTACGCGGTCGTCGCGGGCGAAGGCGACTGGCGCCACCTGGGCTGGCCGCGCGCGGGGCACGCGTTCAACCGTCCGCTGACGGGGCGGCTCCGGGAGCCCGACCATCCGCTCACGGCACGGCTGCGGGAGCCCGCCGGGACACCGGCCGGGCTGCCGAGGACCGTGGCCCTGCTGGCGCTGGAGCCGGAGGGCCGGGTGCTGCTGGACGCGCTGAAGCCGGCCGGGTCGCCGCTGGCCAGGGGTGGTACGGCGCCGGCGGATCCGGCGCGCGGGGTCGTCGTCCGGGCGCACGAGGTGGACGGGCGGCCGGTGCGGGCGCGGGTGACGGGGCCCTCGGCGTGGGCCGAGGGCGGCCGGGTGGACGTGCTGGAGCGGCCCGGTGAGGCGCTGGCGCCCGGCGCGGACGGGGCGTTGGAGCTGGACCTGACGGGGTTCGAGGTGGCCACCGTGCTGGCCTCCCCGGTCACCGCCGCGGCACGGGCCGTGCGTTCCGGTGGGCCCGCCGCCGACGCCCCGTCGCCGAACGGCTGCCCCGTGGACGCCGTGGACCGGGCGGACTCCGCGGATCCCGGTGCCGCCGTGGATCCGGGTGTGGCCGCGTACGAACCCGCGCAGCCGGTGCAGACCCGGTACTGGCTGCACAACTCCGGTCCCGCGCCCCGGGGGAACATGCCCCTGGCCGTGTATCTGTCACCGACCGCGCTGACCGCCGACGGCCCCGTCACCGCGACGGTCCGGGTCTCCTCCGAGCTGACCGACGCGCCCGTGTCGGGCACGGTCGCCCTGGAGGTGCCGCCCGGCTGGCGCGCCGAGCCCGCCGAACTGCCGTACGCGCTCGGCCCCGGCGGCTTCTCGCTCAGCGAGGTCACCGTGACGCCCCCGCCGGACCCGGTGCCCGGCCGGTACGCGCTGACCGCGCGGCTGACGTACGGCGGGCAGACGTTCGAGGACGTCGTCTCCCTCGACGTGCCCGGCGAGTCGGCGGAGGGCGAGCCCGACGGGCGGACCGGGCCGAGTCTCGTGATGGAGCTGGGCGCCGACCGGGTCGAGGTGCGCCGGGGCGAACGGGTACAAGTGCCGGTCCGTCTGCGGAACCCGACCCGGGGGCCGGTGACCGGGCAGTTGTGGGCACTGTCGTCCTGGGGCACCTGGGCGGGCGTCGGCCCCGGCCTCCAGGGGTTCGCCCTGGCCGCCGGGGAGAGCACGGAGTGCGTGGTCGAGGTGGACGGCTCGGCGGTGCCCCCGGGTTCGTACTGGCTGATGGCGAAGGCCGGGTGGCACGGCTGCGTGGCGTACACGGAGGCGGTCGTCCTGGAGGTGACGCCATGAGCGGTCCCCTGCCGCACGGCAACCGCGCCGCGCCGGTCGAGCCCGCCCCGCCGCTCGGGCCCTCGTCGCACACCGGCCGGGCCGGGCCGGTCGGCCACTCCGCGCCGACCGGACGCCCGGCCACGCAGGGGCATGCGGCTCCTACCGCTCGCACGGGCGCACCGGCTCCGACCGACCACATGGGCACACAGGGGCATCCCGCTCCGGACGAACCCTCGGGACGCGGCGGGCAGACGACACCGGACGGGAGCGGGGCGCCGGGCGGGCACACGACGCGGCAACGGCCCTCCCCGCCGCACAGTCACCCGGCCCCCACCGAGCCCGCCGCGCTCGTCCGGGGGGAGCCCGTCCCCCCGGGGCGGGTGGACGCCGTGCTGGACGCCGTGCCCGCGCGGGACCCGGAGGCGCGGCCCGAGGGGCAGGTGCGGGCGGAGCGGCAGCGGCGGCGGTGGGCGACGCAGGTCGTGGTCGCCGATGAGCTGGCGCGGCGGGCCTGTGCCGCGCGGGGGCTGGCGCCGCCGGCCGAGGCGGGGCCGGCGCGTGCGCTCGCGGTGAGCGGGGCCGAGGTGGCCGACCTGGGCAGCATCATCGCGGTGGCGCTCGCCCACTCCCCCGCCGCGCGCGCCCTGCTGGCGGCGCTGGAGGCCGAGCAGCGGGTGCCGGAGAAGGCTGTACGCGGCTACTACGAGCGCAATCCGGACCGTTTCCTCACCTCGGAGGCGCTGCGGCGCGGAGTCGACCCGTACGGCGGGGCGGCACCGGGGGACTTCGTGCCGTACGACGAGGTGCACGACGACGTCGTACGGGAGTTGCGGCGGGCGATGGGCCGGCAGGCCTTCTTCGACTGGCTGGACCGGGCGCGGGCCGACGTGGAGTACACGCCGGGGCACGAGCACCCGGGCGACCCCTCGCACCCCGACCACGAACACCGGCACTGAACGCCCGGCAAACCTCTCGGAACCGAAAAGCAACACGGCCAGGCATTGACCTCCGATGAATTCTGGTCCACCTTTTCATCAATCGGAGTCCAAGTTGGTGATTTGAACCAGCGACCCGACCCAGCGGCTGACTGATCGCAGGAGGCGACATGCACGCGAGACGACTGACCGGATGTGTGGTGGGCGTCATCGCCCTCACCCTGACCGCCGCGGGCTGCGGCCTGTCGGGCGGGGGCTCCGACAGCGGGGACGCCACCGCCGGCGGCTGCGAGGTCGACAAGGGCAACGTCGGCTCCGGGAAGCTCGCCGGGGACGTCAAGGGCACGATCACCTTCCAGACGACGAACCTGAAGAAGGACTTCGGCGACTACTTCAACGGTGTCATCAAGACCTTCGAGAAGGCTCACCCGGACACCACCGTGAAGTGGGTCGACGACCCGGGCGACGCCACGTTCACCCAGCGCCTGGTCGCGGACGCGCAGGGCTGCACCCTGCCGGACGTGGTGAACATCAACGTCAACACGGCGATCGCGCTCACCAAGAACGGCTACCTCCTCGATCTGGACAAGAAGGCCCCGGACGCGGGCGAACCGTTCGTGCCCAACCTCTGGAAGTCGAGCATGTACGCGGACGCTTCCGGCGCCAAGGTGCACAGCGTCCTGCCCTGGTACTCCGGCGGCATCGTGCAGACCTTCAACACCGAGCTGATGGAGAAGGCGGGCCTCGATCCGGCCAAACCTCCGACGACCGTGCTCGGTCTGTTCGAGGACGCGCAGAAGATCGCCGAGGTCTCGGACGGCAAGTACTACGCCTTCCTCGCCAACCCGCAGCTGCGCATCCCCGCCGACTGGCAGCAGATGGACATCAAGGTGCTGTCCTCCGACGGCAAGAAGTTCACCTTCGCCGACGACCCGAAGACCGCCCAGTGGGTCGACGCGATGACGAAGCTCTACAAGGCCGGCGGCATGCCGAGGGACTCGCTCTCCTCCACCCAGGACCCGGCCAACGTCTACGGCCAGGGCAAGCTGGTCTACGGCCCGACCAACCCCAACTTCCTGCGCTTCATCCAGCAGAACAACCCGAGCGTCTACAAGAAGACCGGTGTCGCCCGCTTCATGCTGGACGACCTCGGCCACACCGTCGGCGCCCCGCAGTACATCGGGGTCGCGTCCACCAGCAAGAACGCGGCGACCGCGCTGTCCTTCGCGCAGTTCCTGACCAACGCGCAGAACCAGCTGGAGTGGGCGAAGGACCCGAACGTCGTCATCTTCCCCTCCACCACGGCCTCCCTGGACGACCCGTTCTTCCAGTCGGTCAAGGGCGACGACCCGTTCGCCGAGGCCCGCAAGATCGTCGCGAGCGACCGCAAGACCTCGACCGCCGACGAAATAGCCCTCACACCCGGTGAGTTGAACGCCATCACGGCCCAGATCCAGCTGGCCATGCAGGGCAAGAAGAGTGCCCAGGACGCGCTGGACGAGGCCCAGAAGAAGGCCAACGAGCTGATCGAGCAGGGCAGCTGAGTATGACCACCCTCTCTCCCCCCACCAAGGGATCGGGGGTCGCGGTCTCCTCCCGCGTCCCCCGCCCCGGGGAACCGAGCGGCCGGCGCCGCCTGTTGCGGGCCCTCAAGCCGGGCCCGTCCGCCGATGCAGGCGGCGCCGCGCTGTACCGCCGCTGGTGGCTGCCGTGGCTGTGGATGTCCCCGGCGATCATCGGGATCACCGTCTTCGGTCTGTACCCGTTCCTGAACACGCTCCTGCTGTCGTTCACCGACGCCAAACCGCTCGGCGGCGCCGCCTCGTTCGTGGGCCTGGACAACTACACCCGTATGCTCGGCGACTCCGACTTCTGGCTCGCCACCCGCAACAGTGTGCTGTACGCGCTGATCGTGGTCCCGCTGATGGTGCTGCTGCCGCTGATGCTGGCCGTCCTGGTGGAGAAGAACCTGCCGGGCATCGGCTTCTTCCGCTCCGCCTTCTACACCCCGGTCCTCGCCTCCAGCGTGGTCGTGGGCCTCAGCTGGCAGTGGCTGCTCAGTGACCAGGGCCTGGTCAACACCTGGCTGCAGAAGGCCCACATCATCCGGTCGGCGATCCCGTTCCTGTCCGACTCCTGGCTGATCCTGCTCTGCGCGATGGGGCTCACCCTGTGGAAGGGCCTCGGCTGGTACATGATCTTCTACCTGGCCGCGCTGGGGAACGTGCCGAAGGAGCTGCACGAGGCCGCCGCCGTGGACGGCGCGGGCGCGATCCGCCGCTTCTGGCACGTCACCATGCCGGGTGTGCGCACCTCGATGATGCTGGTCGGCACCCTCACCGGTATCGGCTCGCTGCGGGTGTTCACCGAGATCTACATGCTCGGCGGCGCGACCGGCGGCCCCGGCGGCGCCGACCGCACGCTCCCCTTCTACATCCGCGACGTCGCCCTCGACCCGCTCACCGGCAACGCCGGCTACGGCTCGGCCGTCAGCGTCGCCCTCTTCGTACTCACCCTGGGCCTCACGCTGCTCGCACAGCGGCTGACGAAGGAGGACGAGTCATGACCACCGCCGTGAAGGAGCGGACGACGGCGGCGGCGGCCGTGGCTCCGGTGGAGAAGCGGCGGCGGCTGATGCCGCGCTGGCGGGACTACGGCCGGCCGCGTGAACTGATCGTCCGCTACCTGCTGTTGCTGTTTGTCCTCGGTATCACCGTCGGCCCGCTGCTGTGGCAGCTGCTGTCGTCGCTGAAGGGCGTCGGCGAGGACGTGTTCGGCTCGAACGCCTCCCTCTTCCCGCGCGATCCGACCCTGCGCGCCTACCGCGAGGTGTTCGCCCAGGTCCCGGTGTGGTCGTACATCCGCAACAGCATGGTGGTCGTCGCGCTGTCGGTCACCAGCCAGCTGGTCTTCTCCACGCTCGCCGGCTACATGCTCTCCAAGCCCAGCTGGAAGGGCCGCAAGCTGGTGTGGGTGCTGCTGATGGCGTCCATGATGTTCCCCTTCGAGTCGATCATGGTCTCGCTGTTCCTGAGCGTCCGTGACCTCGGTCTGGTCGACAACCTGGTGGGGGTCTGGCTGCCCGGCTTCGTCGCCGCCATCAATGTCCTCATCATGCGGGCCGCGTTCCTCGCCGTGCCGCGCGAGATCGAGGACGCGGCGATGCTCGACGGGGCGGGCGAGTGGAAGCGGTTCCGGTATCTGTATCTGCCGTCCGCGTGGGGTGCCATCCTCGTCGTCACCATCAACACCTTCATCAGCGCCTGGGACGACTTCCTCTGGCCCCTGATCGTGCTGCGCTCCGAGGACCACTTCACCCTGACGCTCGGCCTCGCCCGCCTCCAGTCGTCCTCCTTCGGCTACGACCAGCGGATGGTGATGGCGGGCTCGGTGATCTCCGTGGTCCCGGTACTGGTGCTGTTCGTGATCACGCAGCGGTGGTTCTACAAGGGGGTGTCCTCCGGGGCCGTCAAGCTCTGAAGTCCAGGACTACGGGTTCGGCGTCAAGCGCCGCCCGCGCCGACCCGGCGACACGGATCTCGACGGCGCCGACGCCGTCGGGCACCTCGAAGGACAGGGAGACCGTACGGCGTTCACCGGGCGCCAGGCCGACACCCTCGAACGCGCACAGTTCGAGGGTGCGCGGCCATACGGGCGCGATCAGCCGCCGCAGATAGACCTGGACGACCGTACGCCCGTGCCGTTCCCCCGTGTTGGTGACGTCGACCTCGACGCCGGTGCCCGCGAGGCGCGGTGTGCCGTACGCGAAGCTCGTGTACGACAGGCCGTGCCCGAAGGAGTGGAGGGGCTCCGCGCTCTCGTCCACGTAGGCGCCGTACTCGGTGTCCTTGTGGTTGTAGTAGACCGGGAGTTGGGCCGCCGAGCGCGGGATCGAGACGGGCAGGCGGCCGGTGGGTTCCGTGAGTCCGAGCAGCACCTCGGCGATCGCGGTGCCGCCCCAGGGGCCCGGATACCACGCGGTGAGCAGGGCGTCCGCCGTGTCGGGGACCGTGTGCGGGCGGCCCTGGATCAGGACGACCGCGGTGGGCGTGCCCGTGGCGACGACGGCGTCCAGCAGGGCCTCCTGCGCTGTGCCGAGTCGCAGGCCCGCGAGGTCGACGCCCTCGCCGCAGGTCATCTCCGACACGACGGTCCGCGCGGCGCCGTTGGCGTCGAACTCCGTGTCGGGGGTACGGGCGCTGCTGCCGCCCAGCACGAGCACGGCCAGGTCGGCCGCCGCCGCCTCGGCGATCGCGGCCGGGATGCCGGAGCGGTCGGCGCCGGTGAGGGCCGCGCCCCGGGTGTGGCGGATGTCCATGCCGGGCGGGGCCAGCTCGCGCAGGGCGTCGAGGACGCTCACTCCGGTGCCGGGGCGCTGTGGGGCGGTGTAGTCGCCGAGTTGGTGGGCGGTGGTGGCCGCGTGCGGGCCGAGCACGGCGATCCGGCGCACCGAGGGGGCGACGGGCAGGGTGTCGGCCCGGTTGTGGAGGAGGGTGACGCAGGCGCGAGCCAGGTCGGTGCTCAGGGCGCGTCCCGTGGGGACCGGCGCGCGACGCGTGTACGGATCCTCGAAGAGTCCCAGCCGGAACTTCAGGCGCAGGACGCGGGCGACGGCGGTGTCCAGCGCTGCCTCGCTCACCAGACCCCGCTCGACGGCCTCGTCCAGATGCGTGAAGCCCTCGTCCCAGAGGCTGAGGTCGACACCGGCGTCGAGCGCGAGCGCGCCCGCGGAGACCTTGTCGCCGGTGATGCGGGCGAGGCGGTCCACGGCGAGGCCGTCGGCCATGACCAGGCCCTGGAAGCCCCAGCGGTCGCGGAGCAGTTCGGTGAGGAGGGCGCGGTTGCCGGAGCAGGGGACGCCGTCGACCTCGTTGTAGGCGGCCATCACGGCGGCGGCGCCCGCGCGGACGCCGGCACAGGCGGCGGGCAGGTGGATCTCGTGCAACTCGCGTGGGCCGAGTTCCGATTCGGCGGAGTTGCGGCCGCCGACCGTCGCGCCCTGACCGGCGAAGTGCTTGAGGACGACGGGGGCCTTGTCGGCGGCGAAGACGTCCCCCGTGCCCTGCATACCGCGTACCAGTGCCTCCGTCAGGCGGGCCGCGAGGTACGGGTCCTCGCCGAAGCACTCCTCGGTACGGCCCCAGCGCGGGTCCCGGACGATGTCCAGCGCGGAGACGAGGGCCAGGTGGCCGCCCCGGGCGCGGAGTTCGGCGGCGGCGTGCGCGGCGGCCCGCTCGTACAGGGCCGGGTCCCAGGTGGCGCCGACGGCCAGGTTGACGGGCAGGACGGTGCCGTCGAGGGCCATGTGGCCGTGCGGGACCTCCTCGACGAACAGGGCGGGGATGCGCAGGCGGCTGCGTTCCAGGACGTGGCGCTGGACCAGGTCGGCGAGGTCGGCGCTGTCGGCGGCGCCGGGGCCGTCGCCGTGGTCGACGCCGGACCAGGCGTCGGCGCGCATCAGGCCGTAGAGGGCGCCGAGGCCCGCGAAGCGCTCGGTCTCGGCGTGCAGGGCCTCGGTGAGTTCGAACTCCCCGGCCGGGGTGCGGCGGTAGGCGTCCCAGCCGTACATCCGCTGGTTGAGCTGGCCCACCTTCTCCCGGAGGGTCATGCGGGAGAGGAGGTCGGCGACGCGGGTGCCGAGGGGGGCGGCCGGGTCGAGGTACGGGGGCCGCGCGGGGGTGGTGGCCGACGTGGGGGACGTGGTGGCCGGGGTGAGCGGCTGGTTCTGCGGGGGCATGGTCGTCCTTGTCGGCGAGGGAGGAGCTGAGGCCGGGGGGAGTTGCCGGGTCAGGCGCCGGAGGCGTGGGCGTGGGCGAGGCGGGCCAGGGCGACGGCGCCCGGGGAGCCGTCCGAGACCGGGGTGACGGCGAGGTGGTGCGGGGCCAGGCGTTCGGACAGCGAGGGCAGCAGGGGGCCGTGCGGGGCGAGCAGGCCGCCGGTGGCGACGAGGGGTTCGCCGGTGCGGGGTGCGAGGGCGGCGACGGTCTCGGCAAGGCGGCGGGCAGCCTCCTGGAGGATCTGTACGGCCACGGCGTCCTTGTCCTCGGCGGTCCGCACCACCCCGGGCGCGTGGTCGGCCAGCCGGACGGGCGACCGGTCCATGACGGCGGGCAGCAGCCGGGCGCGGTAGGCGGTCCGCTGCTCGGCGCTCCACGCGACGGGACCGGAGCCCGGGCTTGCGCCGGAGCCCGTGCTCGCGCCGGTGCCGGTGCCGGTTCTCGTACCGATGTCGGTGCCGGTGAGGCCGTATCCCTCCGGGGGCAGGACCTCCTCCGGCAGGCCGAGGTCGCGGGCGACGGAGCGGACGAGCGCGGTGGGGACGCCGCGGCCGTCCGCCGCGCGCAGGGCCGCCCGTACGGCGGCCCGGCCGATCCAGAAGCCGCCGCCGTCGTCCCCGAGGAGCCAGCCGTCGCCGCCGGAGGTCGCGGTCGGCACCCGTCCGGCGATCCGGGCCGCGACCGCGCCGGTCCCGGCCACGAGGACCAGCCCGTCGGTGGGATGGCCGGGGGCCGCGGCGAACGTCGTCTCGATGTCGCTGTGCACGCTGATCTGCACACCGGGTTGGACGCCGGCATGTCCGTCGGCCTCGGACGCCTCGATGCCGAGCCGGGCGAGCGCGGCGGTCAGGGCGGCCCGGGCCCGCAGCCGGCCGGGCTCGTCGGCGCCCTGGGCCTGGTGACCGGCCCCCGCGAAGCCGCCCGCCACCGCGACCACCCGCCCGCGCAGCCCCTCGGGCACGGCCCGCGCGACGGCCTCGGCGAGATGGTCGGCGAGGGCCGGGCCGGGAACGGTGAGCGAGTTGCCGGGCCCGGCCGTGCCCTCGCCCCGGGTGCGGCCGTCGGCCAGGTCGGCGAGGACGGCACGGGTACGGGTGCCGCCGGCGTCGATACCGACGACATAGGCGGGCCCCGTCGCGGAAGCCCGGGACGAAGCTTGGTTCAAATCACTATTCATTGCCGTCCATGGTGGTTGATACATTCGCCGGAGACAAGGTCCGTCTCTTGAGGAGGACGCCATCAGCACGCCGCCCTCGCCCGCACCCGCACTCCGCTTCGGCGTCAACTACACCCCACGCCGGGGCTGGTTCCACGCCTGGCACGACTTCGATCCCGGGCTCGCGCGGGAGGACCTGGCCCAGATCGCCGGGCTGGGCCTGGACCACGTCCGGGTCTTCCATCTCTGGCCGCTGCTCCAGCCCAACCGCACGCTGGTCCGGGCGTCGGCCGTGGACCAGTTGGTCCGCCTGGTGGACCTGGCCGCCGAGTGCGGTCTCGACGTGCTGGTGGACGGCGTCCAGGGCCATCTGTCGAGCTTCGACTTCTACCCGGAGTGGACCCGCAGCTGGCACCACCGCAATGTCTTCACCGACCCGGAGGCCATCGAGGCCCAGGCCCTGCTGCTGCGCACCCTCGGCCGCGCCCTCTCCGGCCACCCCCACCTCATCGGCCTCCAGCTCGGCAACGAGCTCAACAACCTGGTCGAACACAACCCGGTCTCCGTGGCCGAGGTCGACCACTACCTCGACACCCTGCTGGCCGCCGCCCGGGACGGGCTCGGCGAGGGGCGCGGCCTGGTCACCCACTCGGCGTACGACGCCGCCTGGTACGGCGACGACCACCCCTTCACCCCCGAGGCCTCGGCCCGCAAGGGCGACCTGACCACCGTCCACCCCTGGGTCTTCTCCGCGAACTGCGCCGGCCGCTACGGCCCACGCTCACCGCAGGTGCACCACCTCGCCGAGTACGGCACGGAGCTGGCCGCCGCCTACGCCACCGACCCGGCCCGCCCGGTCTGGGTCCAGGAGACCGGCGCCCCCGAGCCGCACATCCCGGCGGCCGACGCCCCCGACTTCGCCCGCGCGACCCTGCTGAACGCGGCCGGCTGCGACCGTCTATGGGGCGTGACCTGGTGGTGCTCCCACGACGTCGACCGCTCCCTGGCCGACTTCCCCGAACTGGAGTACACGCTGGGCCTGTTCGACTCCGCGGGCCGGCCGAAGCCGATCGCGGAGGCCCTGTCGACAACGGCCGCCGAGCTCCGCACCGCCGCCGTCCCGCCCACGCCCCGTACGACGGCCCTGGTCCTCGACTGCACCCCGGCCACCCGTTCCGTCTCGGGCCCCGGAGGCGCCTTCTTCGACACCTGGATGCGCCTGCGCCAGGAGGGCGTCCGCCCGGCAGTGGTCCTGGCGGAGCACACGGAAGACACGACCTATCTCGCGGCGCGAGGGATCACGGAGCTGATCGAGGGGAAGTGAGGGGCGGGCCTGAAAGGCAGCGGGCGCAGCCCCTGCCTTGCGGGCTGAAAGAGAGCGGGCGCGACCCCTGCCTTGCGGGCTGAAAGGCAGCGGGCTCAGCCCCGCCTTGCGGGCTGAAAGGCAGCGGGCGCAGCCCCTGCCTTTCAGGGGCGCGGGGAACTGCGCGAGAAGCCCCACGGACCGGAGGCCGGTCCACGGCGGAAACCACCCCCCGCCGGGGACCGGCCTCCCTCAGAACCTCCGCCCCACCAAGACCTCGGCAAGGGCCCGCAGATTCACCCGCCCCCGCCCGTGCGCGGCAACCGCATCGCCCACCTCCGGCAGGCCGGTCGAGACCACCAGCACATCCGGTCGGACCGCCAGCACGGCATCCCGGAGGCGACCCTGCCACGGGTACAGCTCCGCGTCGCACAAGGCGAGGACCAGCGGGCGCCCCTCGGAGGCCCGCACCGCCTCCCCCACGACGGCCCCGAGATCGTCCGGCTCCCCGGCGACAGTCGCCCCCGTGGCCGTGGGATCGAGCGCGCGAATCTCGGTCAGAAGGCCCTCCCCGCCCCAGTTGAGCGCGGGGTGCGGCGGCGGGAAACAGTCGACGACATGGGCGCCGGGCACCGGTTCCGGCAACGGCCCCCCGCTCCGTAGCGCCCGCCGCGCCGCCGTCAGCCCGGCCTCCGCGTCCCACGCGGCCACGGCACCCGGCCGGTACGGCACCGCGTACCGCAGCGCGAGCCGTCGTACCCGTTCGGCGGCCTCGGTCACCCGCTCCTCGGCGAGGTCGCCCGTCCGTAGCGCGTCGAGCACGGCGTCCCGGCAGGCGAGGGTGACCTCCAGATCCGGTACGGCGACGATGACCTGGTCCGCCCCGGCGGCGAGCGCGAGCCGGGCACCGGCCGCCTCGCCGTAACGGTCGGCGATGGCCTTCATCTCCAGCGCGTCGCTGACGAGGACGCCGTCGAAGCCGAGTTCGCCGCGCAGCAGGTCGGAGAGGATGCGCGGGCTGAGGGTGGCGGGCAGATCGGGGTCGAGGGCCGGGAAGACGACATGGGCGCTCATCAGCATGGGCACGCCCGCGTCGACGGCGGCCCGGAACGGCGCGAGGTCGAGGGCCTCGTACGGCCGCGGGTCGACCGCCAGGTCGTGGTGGCTGTCGGTGACGGTGCCGCCGTGGCCGGGGAAGTGCTTGGCGCAGGAGGCGACGCCCCGTGCCTCGGTGGCCTCGATCCAGGCCCGCAGATGCCGGGAGACCAGCTCGGGGTCGCCGCCGAAGGCGCGGGTGCGCACGATCGGGTTCTCGGGGCGGCTCTGGACGTCGGCGACGGGGGCGTAGGAGGCGGTGATGCCGAGCGTGAGCAGATGTCCGGCGAGGGCGTCGGCGCACGCGGCGGTGAGGCCCGGGTCGTCGGCGGCGCCGAGCGCCCAGGAGCCGGGCACCTCGGGGGCGCCCGCGGCGACCAGATGGCCGATGCCGCCGCCCTCGTTGTCGATGGCGACCAGCAGGTCGGGGCGCAGCGTCCGCAGGGTGCCGGTGAGTTCGCGGACCTGGTCGGCGTCGCGGATGTTGCGGGTGAACAGGATGACCCCGCCCAGACCGCGGTCGATCAGCCGTTTCAGGGTGTCGGGGACGGTCGTCGTACCGTCGAAGCCCGCGACGAGGCAGCGGTGGGCTGCCTCGTCGAGGGCCGCGGGGAGGACCGGGCCGGGTGGCCCGGCGGCGGAGTGTGTCACCTCCGAAATCCTCTGGCTGGTCAAGCCGAAAGTCAACAGCTCGGTGGATGATTGATTCACCAAGGATCGGCGGCGCCCCGGAGATGCGACCGGCGTCGTGCGCGCACCCAGCCGAGCAGCACGACCGAGCAGACGGCGGCGAAGGCGCACCAGGTCGAGATGAACTCCAGTCGCCACAGGGCCCAGCAGATCGCGGCGCCCACGGCGGCCAGGACGCCGAGCACCAGGAGCCGCCGGTCGCCGGAGAGGAGCAGGGAGCCGACGGTGGCGAGGAGATAGCCCGCGATGAGGAGGGCCGGGTGGGAGAGGTCGACCGTGTAGCCGACGGTGCGGCCGCGGATCTCGGCCGTCACCGGGCCGGTGGCCAAGCCGTGGGCGAGCGCGGCGGCGGTCGCGACGCCGATGGCGAGGAGCACGGTGAGCCGGGTCCGGGCGGCTCGCGGGGCCGCGCACCACACGCCCGCCGGGACCCACACGGCCAGCAGCGGCAGGGCGATGACGGCCCAGGCGACGGTGGCGGGCCCGCTGCCGCCGTGCGAGGACCAGACCGCCGCCTCCACGATCTGATGCGCCCCGAGCAGCAACGGCAGCGCGGCGAGCGGCAGATCACGCCGGTCGCGCACCAGCGCCACACTGGCCGCCCCGACAGCCGCGACACCGGCACCCGCCACGAGATCGGCCGTCGCACTCCAGCACATCGCGCCACCCGGGGTCGGCCGTCATCTGCCCGGGCCACGCTATGCCGCATCCGGCGACCGTTCGCGGGCGACACGGGAGACACGGGCGACAGGACACCTGGGTGCACCTGGGGCCTGTGGGCCGGTGTCGCCTGAGCCTCCGTGAGGTGTTTTTGATGGGTTTCCGCGCATTGAATGAGGGGTTTCCGGTGCGCAGACTGGCAGGAACACGAGGCCTGCGAAAGGAGCCGCGATGTCCTTCATCGCTGCGGTGTCACGGACCTGGCTGACCGAGGCGGACTGCGATCTCGACACCTTCCGCGCGCTCGTCGAGCAGCGCACCGACCCCGCCGAGCATCCCTCGGCCGAGCGGGTCGAGCAGAACGTGCCCCTCTACGACAGCGAGCGGCTCCGGGCTCTGACAGCCACCCCGGAGGGCCGTCGGAACGTGCAGACCGAGTTGGTCCGGACTCTGCTGGACGGCCCCGGCATCGTCGTGCTCAAGGGCGCGTTCACGGACCCGGCGGTCGTGGACCGGGCGTCCGCCGCGTTCCGGGAGCTGATCGAGGAGGAGCGTGCCGCCGGAACGGCCCGGGGCGACCACTTCGCGAAGCCCGGCGCCAACGACCGCGTCTGGAACGCCCTGGACAAGATGGCCGTACGGGCGCCGGACGTGTTCGCCGACTACTACGCCAACGACATGCTGGCGCTGATCGCCGAGGCCTGGCTCGGCCCCGCCTACCAGGTGACCTCCCAGGTCAACGTGGTCAACCCCGGTGGCGCGGCCCAGAGTCCGCACCGCGACTACCACCTCGGTTTCCTCTCCCAGCGGCAGGCCGCCGCCTACCCCGCGCACGTCCACCGGCTCTCCCCCGTGCTCACCCTCCAGGGCGCGGTCGCCCACTGCGACATGCCCGTCGAGTCCGGCCCGACCCTCTATCTGCCGCACTCGCAGAAGTACGAGCCCGGCTACCTCGCCTGGCGACTGCCCGAATTCGTCGGGTACTTCGACGCCCATAACGTCCAACTCCCGCTGGACAAGGGCGACGCGGCCTTCTTCAACCCCGCGCACCTGTCGCGCCGCAGGTCCGAGGGCGCCACGGAGGACTGGCTGCGCCGTGTCGTCGCGGCCACGGCCGAGGGCTACCCCTTCCCCACGAACCTCGACCTCGACCCGCCGGTCGACGGCCTCGCCCCGCCCTCCCAGGCCGACCTGCTCTGGCGGGCCGTCGGCGAGGAGTGGACCCCGGAGCGGCTGCGCGGCGAACTGCGGGCGGGAGCCGAGCGCCGAGGGCGCTGAACCGGCCCGGGGCGGCCACCGTCATCGGCCGACCGGCGCGTTGTCAGTGGCTCCCCCTACTGTGGTGATCGTCGCTGGGCCTGGCGTTTTCCGCCGGTCGGCGGCTGGATCCGCGTGGGGTGGGGCCGGGGAGCCGGCACGGTCGGAAGGGGTGGGGGCGTGCGCCGCTGGGAGTATGCCGAAGGGAACTCGTCGAAGTTCTGGGAAGCCGAGGCGGACGGGGGCACGGTCACCGTCCGGTACGGGCGTTGCGGTACGGACGGGCGTACCCAGGTCAAGGAGTGCGCTTCCCCGGAGGAGGCCGCCGAGTATCTGCGGAAGAGCGTCGCGGCCAAGGAACGCAAGGGGTATCGGGAGGTCGGCGGGGCGGTCGCGGGCGGCATCGGTGAGGGGGGCGGCGGCGCCGTTACGGACAGCACCGCTCCGGGCAGCGCTGTTTCCGGCTCCTCCGTTCCGGACACCCCGGCGGCCGGCGAGGACAACTCCGTGGCGCCTGACGGGGATGCCTCCGTACCGCCCGACGAGGACACCTTCGTCCTGCCCGCCGCCTGGCACCGTCATCTCCACCCGAGGCGGGGTGGTGTCCGTCGCAGGCCGACGCCCCCGCGCAAGGGGGCGGCGGAACAGGCCGAGCGGCGGTTGCGGGGTGCGGAGACCTGGGTGCGGCAGTATCTGGACAGTCCGCGGAGCGACGCGGACCTGGTGCGGGCCGCCGAGGCCCGACTCGCGGGTACGGCCGATCCGTTGGGCGCGGCGGTGCTGGCCCTCACCTCCGACCTCGCCTGGTCGGGCGCGGCCTGTGCCGACGCCTGGGTCGAGGCCCACGGGACGGTCTTCGCCGCCCTCGCGGCCATCGAACTCTGCGGCATCCAGGTGTACTTCAGACAGAGCGGGACCCACCGCTCGGACGCGCACGTCGAGCGCCCGGCGGACAACGCCTACGCGGGCCACGTGGCACGGGTGCGCGGTGTGCTGGACCGGTTGCGGGCGCTGCTCGCCGACACCGACGAGGACACGTACCGGGCCGTGGTCGCGGCGCTCGCGGGGGTGCGGGGCGGGGCACGCGAGCGCGTCGTCGTCTCGTATCTCGTCCCCGGTGAGACGGCATGGGTCGACGAGTGCGTGGACGCCCCCGAGGCCGACCGTCCCCGCGACCAGGTGCTGCGCTCGATGCTGCTGTGTTCGCTGAACGACCCCGAGCAGGTCCGGCGGTTGGGCGGCACCGCCTCGCTGGGCTACAACGGTTGGCCGATGTCGACGGTCGCCACCGTCGCCGAGGGCGTCGGCACGGCGGTGGCGCCTCTGGTGGCGGAAGCGCTCAAGGGTTACCACGTCACGGCGGACACCTTCAAGAAGGTCAACGCGATCCTGGTCGAGCTGCCGTCGGACGAGGCGTTCGCGCTGCTGCTGGGACAGCTCGACGACAAGCGGGCGCAGCCCTTCGTGGCGAAGGCGGCTCGCCGCTACCCCCGGCGTGGCCTGCGCATGCTCGCCGAGGCGGTGGCTGCGGGCGGACCGAACACGGACGCCCTGCGGTACGCGCTGCTGGTCCATGTCTCGGGCCACCCGGACCTGGCCGAGGAGGTCCTCGCCTCCCTCCCGCCGGAGGCGGCGGGTGCCGTCGCACCGCTGCTGAGTCCGAAGGACCGGGTGCCGGACGCCCCGGCCGCCTCCCTGCCCGAGGTGCTGACCGGTCCGCCGTGGCTCCGGCCGCGCAAGGCCGTCAAGGTCCGCACGGTCGCCGGACTGGTCGCCGAGGATGTGCCCGGGATCGTCTGGCTGCCGGGTGAGCGGCAGGAGTGGGCGGACGCGCAGTCGTGGGAGCGGGACTGGGCCGCACGGACCGAGTGGCCGGACGATCCGGACGCGCTGCTGAGCGCGGTCCGCGCGGACAAGGTCGGTCTGCTGGGGATCTTCCTCGGCAAACCCGAGGAGCTGGTCCGGCCGCTGCTGGACGAGTGGAATCCGAGGAGCCTGGACGACGCCGCCGCGCTCAAGCCGGTCGTCGCCCGGTTCGGCACGGACGCCCTCGGCGTGGTGCTGCGGACCGTCCCGCAGTGGCCGGCGTCGCTCGCGCCGCTGATACTGCCGTATGCGAGCGTGGGGACGGCCCGGCTGGCCGCCGAGTGGGCGGTGCGGCTGAAGTCGGCGCGGGGGACGGCCCGTTCCTGGTTCCGGCGGCACGGCGAGGCCGCCGCGCCGCTGCTGGTGCCGGACGCCCTGGGCCGGGCGGGCACCGCGCGCCGGTACGCCGAGCAGGCGCTGCACACCATCGTGGCCCTGCACGGCCAGCAGGTCGTGCGGTCGGCCGCCGAGCGGTACGGCGCCGAGGCCGTGGCGGCGATCGAGGAGCTGCTGTCCGCCGATCCGCTGGCGACGGCCCTGCCGGAGAAGCTGCCCGAGCCCGTCGAGTGGGCGGAGCCGTTGCTGCTGCCGCAGATCCTGGTGCGCTCCGGTGGCGCGCTGCCCGCCGACGCCACCCGGCATGTGGTGACCATGCTCGCGCTGTCCAGGCCGGGCGAGCCGTATCCGGGGCTGGCCGCGGTCCGGGAGGTCTGCGCGCCGGAGTCGCTCGCCGAGGTCGTCTGGGCGCTGTTCGAGCAGTGGCGGCTCGCCGGGATGCCGAGCGAGGCGGGCTGGGCGCTGACCGCGCTGGGGCTGCTGGGCGACGACGGGACGGTACGCCGACTCACCCCGCTGGTCCGGACCTGGCCCGGCGAGGGCGGCCACCAGCGGGCGGTGGACGGGCTCGGTGTGCTGGCGGCGATCGGCACGGACGTGGCGCTGATGCATCTGCACAGCGTGGCGCAGCGGGTGAAGTTCAAGGGGCTCAAGGCCCGCGCGCAGGAGAAGATCGCCGAGCTGGCGCAGGATCTGGGGCTGACCGGTAAGCAACTCGCCGACCGGCTGGTGCCCGACTTCGGCCTGGACGCGCGGGGCACCACGGTCATCGACTACGGCGGCCGTACGTTCACGGTCGGCTTCGACGAACAGCTGCGCCCCTTCGTCCAGGACCCCGACGGCAACCGCCGCAAGGACCTGCCGCAGCCGGGCGCGCGGGACGACGCCGAGCTGGCGCCCGCCGAGCGCAAGCGGTTCATGGCGCTGAAGAAGGACGTACGGACCATCGCCGCCGACCAGGTGCGGCGGCTGGAGTCGGCCATGGTGGAGGGCCGTTCGTGGTCGGCGGCCGAGTTCCGCGAACTGTTCGTCGGGCATCCGCTGCTGTGGCATCTGGTCCGGCGGCTGGTGTGGCTGAGCGACACGGACGGCACGACGACCGCCTTCCGGGTGGCCGAGGACCGTACGTTCGCGGATGTCGAGGACAGTGTGTTCACGCTGCCGGACACGACGACCGTACGGATCGCGCACCCGCTGCTGCTGCGGGGTGAACTGGACACCTGGGCGGAGCTGTTCGCGGCCCACGAGATCACCCAGCCGTTCCCACAGCTGGGGCGGCAGGTGTTCGAGCTGACGGCGGAGGACGCCGCCGGGTGGCGCCTGGAGCGCTTCGAGGGACTGACGGTGACGACGGGCCGGCTCGTCGGTCTGGAGCGGCGCGGGTGGCGGCGCGGGCAGCCGCTGGACGCCGGTGTCGAACGCTGGATCTCCAAGCGGCTCGCCCCGAACCGCTACGCGGTGCTCATACCGGACCACGGCATCTCCGTCGGCTTCTTCGATCCGGCCGAGCAGCAGAAGGTGGAGTACCTCTGGCTCGCCACCCGGCCCAGCGACTACTGGCCGAAGGACCCCCACAGCGTCCGCTTCGAGGAGATCGACCCGGTGGCGGTGTCGGAACTGCTGGCCGATCTGACGGAGTTGACGGCGCCCTGACGACGCCGGGATGCCACGGGCTGCGGAGTGACGGGGGCTACGAGGAGCACGGGGCGATGTAGACGGCAGGGACGGCAGGGACGGCTGAGACGGCTGGGACGGCTGGCATGACCGGCATGGCTGGCATGGCTGGCATGACTGAGACCGTCAGCATGGCGGCGATGGCGGCCCTGACCGTTCGCCGGCGCCGCGCATCACGGCCCGGCGCACAAGGACCTCCCAGCGAGGGGTTGACGGCGGCACGGGTGACAGCCACCTTCGAAAGCGCACGCCACTATGGGAGCGCTCCCATCCTCCACGCGCCGAAGGGACGGTCACATGCACACGCCCAGCCGGTTACCCCGACGAACGATGATCACCGCCGCTGCCGCAGGGCTCGTCACCACCGTCGTATCCCCCTCCCGGGCCGCCGAAGCCGAAGGACGGTCGTCCACCCGGTTCCACACCGTGGGCCGGGTCAAGAAGGCCGCCGACGGAACCGTGCGGTACAGCTGGCCGGGTGTCTCTTTCGAGGGGAGGTTCCGCGGGACCGGGGTCGGGGTGGTCCTCGACGACGCCGACAACGACTACGACGTCCAGATCGACGGAACGACCGTGGCCACGCTCGTCACCCCGGGCCGGACCGTCTCCTGGATCGACGGCCTCGGCGACGGCGCGCACCGTGTGCGGGTGGTGAAGCGGACGGAGAGTCCGTGGGCGGCCGGCCGGTTCGGCGGGTTCGTCGCGGCACCCGGTGGCGCGATCCTCGCGAGACCCCGGGCGCGGAGCAGGCAGATCGAGTTCATCGGCGACTCGTTCACCGCCGGGTACGGCAATGTCTCCGACAGCCGGGACTGTTCCGCCAACGGCGGGGTCAACCGGAACAGCAACGCCGATCTCGCCTTCGGCGCGCTCACCGCCCGGAAGCTGGACGCCGACTGCCAGATCAACGCCTTCTCCGGCCGTGGAATGGTCCGCAACTACAACGGCGGCGACCCCGGCACGGACTTTCGTACGTACTACGACCGGGCCCTGCTGAACGTCGAGGGCGATGTCTGGCGGAAGCCGGACAGCTGGCGTCCGCGGGTCGTCGTGATCGGGCTCGGCATCAACGACTTCTCGACACCCCTGAACCCCGGGGAACGCTGGAGCACGGCGGCCGAGCTGGTCGCCGCCTACGAGAGCGCCTATCACGGCTTCCTCGACAAACTGCGCGCCCGGTACGGGGCGAGGACGTTCCTGGTGGTGGCCGCCGCCCGTCTCGGGAACACCACCGCGTTCGAGGAGGCCACCCGGCGGATCGTGGCGGAGCGGGGGCGGCGGGGCGACGGCCGGGTCAGCCACTGGTACTACGACGACCCCGGGCTCGATTATCTGGGCTGCGACTGGCACCCCTCGCTGCACGACCACCGGATCATCTCCGGACTGCTCGACGCGCACCTCGCGACGCTGCCGCTGCGCTGGTAGCCGGGGATCGGCCGTGGGCCACGCGGGCTCAGGTCAACGGGGCGGACAGGGGTTGCCCCGGCTTCAGCGCGTCGAGCAAGCCGGCGTGGTGCAGGGACGCGACGGGCGCGAGGAGATCGGGGTGGCGCAGCAGGACGGCGGCCCGTCGGTCCAGGTCGTCCGGGGTGAGGAGGCGGCGGAAGGCGGCGGGTGACCCGGCCGTGTGCGGGGAGTCGTCGAGGGCGGCCACGGCGGTGCGGGCCAGCTCCGGGTCGGCGAGCAGACAGGCCGCCCAGCTGGCCACGACCTCGTCCACCCAGGTCCGCCAGGCGTACTCGTCGGGTGTCAGGTCCTCGTCGAAACCGGTGATCCAGTCGAGCCGGGTGGTGCCGCCCGGTCCCGCCATGCCGACGAGCGCGGCGTCCGTCGGCGTCGGGTAGCGGAGCCGGGCGGCCACGGTGACGGCCTGCCGGGCCTGCGCCTCGCAGAGCGCACCGTCCAGCGCGCCACCGCTCGCCGGGTAGGCGCGCGTCAGCCACTGGGTGGTCGCCGCTATGAGGGGGGAGAGGTCTGCGAGCACACTGAGCCGTCCATGGGTACGGGGGGACGCGGCACAACGTAGCCGAGGACCGCCGCCCCGAAAATGGCGCAGACCACGGACCGCACGTGTCCTGGGCCACATGCCCCGACGTCCGCCCGCGCCCGGGGCAGCGATCCCGACGGTCAGCGCGCCGTGTGCGCCAGGTCGGCCAAAGCCTGGACCGTACGGTCGAGTTCGGCCTCGGTGTTGTAGTAGTGCGGGGAGAGCCGGACCAGGGGGTGGACGCCTCGGTGTTCGGTGTCGAACTGGGTGTGTTCGGGGACGGTGGTGGTGACGTTGATCCGCTGCCGGGCGAGGGCGGCGGCGACCTCGGCGGCGGGCAGGCCGGCGACCTTGGCGGTCACGATGGCGCAGCGGTGCTCGCCGAGATCGTGGGTGGTGACACCGGGGAGGGCGTCGAGCCGGTCGCGCAGATGGGCGCCCAGGGCGACGGCCCGTGCGCCGACGCGGTCCAGGCCCAGGTCCAGGGCCTGCCGTACGGCCGCGTCGAGGCCCAGGACATTGGCGTAGGAGACCTCCCAGGTCTCGAAGCGGCGGGCGCCGGGCCGCCAGGTGAAGCCGCGTCCGCCGTCCCAGGTGGCCGCGCGGATCTCGGTGACGTGGGGGTCGAGGTACGCCAGCGCCTCGGAGCGCACCCAGAGGAAACCGGTGCCGCGCGGGCCGCGCAGGAACTTGCGGCCGGTGGCGGTGAGCATGTCGCAGCCGATGGTCTCGACGTCCACGGGGAACTGGCCGACGGACTGGGTGGCGTCGAGGAGGAAGGGGACACCGGCGGCCCGGGTGATCCGGCCGATCTCGGCCGCCGGGTTGACGAGGCCGCCGCTGGTGGGGATGTGGGAGACGCCGACCAGCCGGGTGCGTTCGTCGATCAGGCCGGCGAGGGCGGTGGTGTCGAGCTGTCCGGAGGCGTCGTCGGGGACGACCACGATCTCCGCGCCGGTGCGGCGGGCGACCTGGAGGTAGGCGAGGACGTTGCTGCCGTACTCGGCGCGGCCGGTGAGAATACGGTCGCCGGGCTTGAAGGGGAGTGCGTAGAACGCGGCGTTCCAGGCGTGGGTGGAGTTGTCGAACAGGGCGATCTCGTCGGGCCGTCCGCCGACCAGCCGGGCGAGGTTCGTGTAGGTGGCGTCGATACGGTCGCGTTCCTGGCCGGCCGCCTCGTAGCCGCCGATGGTGGCTTCGAGTTCCAGGTGGGAGGTGATGGCGTCCAGGGTCCGGCGGGAGAGCAGGGCCGCTCCGGCGTTGTTGAGGTGCACACGATGGTCGGTGCCGGGGGTGTCCCGGCGCAGGGCGTCGATGTCCAGGTCGGTGTCCAGATCGGTGTCCATGCCCTCACCCTTCCCACGGGTCAGTGTTTGGTGAACTGGGCGCGGCCCGGTTGGTCGGTGTTCGGGGTGAGGGTGATGCCGGTGTCGGTGAGGGTCTGGCCGTGGATGTCGGTGACACGGACGTCGGAGCCGCAGCCGGTGCCGTCCGCCGAGACGAAGTAGTTGTATTCCTGGCGGGGCAGTTGGCGCCAGGTCGAGCCGGTGCGGACCTCCAGGCGGGCGACGGGGTTGCGGTGGTTGCGGACCTGGATGCCGCACCACCACTGGGTGGACCCCTCCTTGTAGCGGTAGGAGACCGGGCCGGCGAGGTCGGGGCTGACCAGGGTCCAGGTGATCGGCACCCGCCCGGCCACGGGGTCGGCGATCCGGGCGAAGGCCTGTTGGCCGAGATCGATGTCGCCGGGGGCGCACTCCGGGCAGCGGTCGACGATCCGTACCGTCAGCTCGCCGCGGGGGCCCTTGACCCGGAGGAAGGCGCCGCACATGCGGGAGCCCTCGTAGTCGGTGTGGTTGAGGGCCGCGACGGCGATGTCGGTGGTGGGGTCGTAGAGACAGTTCCCGGCGCCGGTCGCGCCGTAGAAGGTGCCCTCGCCGGAGTAGGTGACGCCGGGCTGGACGGCGGCGGACGCCGGTGACGGGGCCATGGTCAGGAGGGCCGTGACGGTGACGAGGAGGGCGGGTCGGCGGCGCATGTCGATGCCTTTCGAGGACGGTGGGGCGTGCTCGGGCGCCGAGATCCTGGCATGATTGAAACCTCAAGTGAAGCATGATGACAGCCATCCGTCCGGAACCGTTCCGGTACCACGCGGGCCCTTGTCACCCACGGACTAACCGCGGCCTCTGGGGACTCATCTCCCGCACAGAGAACGGGAATCGACCCGGTCCGGCCCTCCTGCGCTGCCATATTCGAAAGCCACTTCGGAGGTGGCTGTGACGCTAGAGGTGACGACATCCCGGGCGAGGCAGGTGGCGGAGCGTACGGCGAGCCGTGTCCCCGAGCCGGTTCCTGAACGACCCGCCGACCGGACGACCGGCCGACCCGATGACGGGACCGCCGACCGTATCGCCGAGTTGGAGGGCCGCCGGACGCGGGCGGTCGCGTCGGGCGGGCCCAGACGCCGTGGGGAGTACGGCGCCCGGGAGCGGATCGATCTGCTGCTGGACGCGGGCTCGTTCATGGAGACGGGCCTGTTCGTGCGGGCCCGGCCCACCGGGGACACCGCCCGGCGGCCGTACGGCGACGGCGTGGCCACCGGGCACGGCACGATCGACGGCCGTCAGGTCTGTGTCTTCGCCCAGGACTCCACGGTCTTCGGCGGCAGCATGGGCGAGGCGTTCGGCGAGAAGACGATCGCGTTGATGGACCTCGCCCTGAAGACGGGCTGTCCGGTCATCGGGCTCAACGACGGCGGCGGCGCCCGTATCCAGGAGGGCGTCACCTCGCTCGCCCTCTACGCCGAGCTGGTGCGCCGCAATGTGCGGGCGTCCGGGGTGATCCCGCAGATCTCGGTCGTGCTCGGCCCGTGCGCCGGCGGGGCCGCGTACTCGCCGGCCATCACCGACTTCACCGTGATGGTGGACGGCGCCTCGCACATGTTCGTCACCGGCCCCGACGTCATCGAGACGGTCACCGGGGAGCGCACCAGCGCCGAGGAGCTGGGCGGCGCCCGCACCAGCAACACCGTCAACGGCAACGCCCACTTCCTCGCCGCCGACGAGGTGGACGCCCTCGACACCGTACGGGACCTGCTGTCGTACCTGCCCGCCAACAATCTGGAGCGGCCCCCGCGATACGCGCCGGGGGCCGCGCCCTCGGGGCTGTGTCTGGACACCGTGGTGCCGGACCGGCTCGGGCAGGTCTACGACATGCGGGACGTGCTGCGCGCGGTGGTCGACAACGGTGAACTGCTGGAGGTGCAGGAGCTGTTCGCGCCGAACATCATCTGCGCGTTCGCGCTCGTCGAGGGTGCCTCCGTCGGCGTCGTCGCCAACCAGCCGCTGCACTCCGCCGGGGTCCTCGACATCGACGCCTCGGAGAAGGCCGCGCGGTTCGTGCGGTTCTGCGACGCGTTCGGCATTCCACTGCTGACCTTCGCCGACGTCCCCGGCTATCTCTCCGGCGTCCGCCAGGAGCAGGCCGGCATCATCCGGCGCGGCGCGAAACTCCTGTACGCGTACGCCGAGGCGACCGTCCCCAAGGTCACGGTGGTGGTGCGCAAGGCGTACGGCGGCGGCTACGCGGTGATGGGCTCCAAGCATCTCGGCGCCGACATCAACCTGGCCTGGCCCACCGCCCGTATCGCCGTCATGGGCGCCGAGGGCGCGGTGGGGCTCCTGCACCGCCGTGAACTCGCCGCCGCGGCCGACCCCGAGGCGCTGCGGGCCGACCTCGTCACCGCGTACGAGGGGACGTACGGCACCCCGTATCTCGCCGCCGAACGCGGCTATGTCGACGCCGTCATCGCCCCGCGCGACACCCGCGCCCACATCTGCCGTGCCCTGCGCGCCCTGCACGGCAAGCGCGCCCCGATGCCGGAACGCCGCCACGGCAACATCCCCCTCTGACCGGCCCCGCGCCCTGCCGTCGCACCGGCCGCGTCCGGTCCGGCTGCCGTGCCCCGCGCGGCCGTTGCCACCCGCCCCGCCCCCGCCCCCTCTCCGCCCCCTCTCCGCCCGCAAGCCGTCCCCGCGACGTGAGGAGCCATGCCCGATGGACAACCGCCGCCCCCCGCTCGCGCCCGAGTTCCGCAGTCTGCCGGAGTATGTGCGGCACTGGGCCGAGACCGTTCCCGACCGCCGGGCGTTCACCTACGTCGATCATCCCGCGCCGCACTCGCGGGGCGTCCACCGCACGTTGACCTGGCGCAGGCTGGACCTGCGGATGCGGGCCGTGGCCGCCCGGCTGGCGGCGGAGGCCGAGCCGGGGGCGCGGGTCGCGGTGCTGTGCCCGCAGGGGACGGAGTACGTCACCGCGTTCCTCGGGGCGCTGGCCGCGGGACTGGTGGCCGTGCCGCTGTATCCGCCGGGTCTGCCGGGGCAGGACGACCGGCTGGCGGCGGTACTGGCCGACGCGAGCCCGGCGGTCGTCGTCACCACGGGCCACGCCCTCGCCGAGGTGCAGGAGGTGTGCGCGGGCCGGGCGGTGCGCGTCGTCGCCGTGGACCACATCCCCGACACCGCCGCCGAAGACCACCGGCCGCCGTCCGCGACCGACGACGCCACCGCTGTCGCGTACCTCCAGTACACCTCCGGCTCGACCCGCACCCCGGCGGGTGTGGAGATCACCCACGCCAACGTCGTCGCCAACGCCCGCCAGGCGCTGTCCGCCTACGGTGCCGACGCGGACCCGGTGACCTTCGTGGGCTGGCTGCCGCTGTACCACGACATGGGGCTGGTGCTGAGTGTCGCGGCGCCGGTGGTGCGGGGGCTGTTGTCGGTGCTCATGGACCCGGTGGCGTTCCTGCACGAGCCGGTGCGCTGGCTGCGGCTGCTGGCCGCGCACCCGCGTGCGCTGAGCGCGGCGCCCAACTTCGCCTACGACTACTGCGTCGCCACGGTCACCGAGGAGCAGAAGGCCGGGCTGCGGCTGGACGACGTCGCCGCGCTGATCAACGGCAGCGAGCCGGTCCGCCCCGGCACGGCCGACCGTTTCCACGCCGCGTTCGCCGCGCAGGGACTGGCCCCGGAGACGCACTGTCCGTCGTACGGGCTGGCCGAGGCGACCGTCTTCGTCAGTGCCGCCCGCCCCGGGCGGCCGATGCGCGGGTTCGCGCTCGACCGTGACGCGCTGGCCAGCGGGAAGGCGCTGCCCGCGCGGCCCGACGATCCACGGGCCGTGCTGCTGGCCGGCTGCGGCGCACCGGCCGGTCAGCGGGTGCGGATCGCCGACCCGGTGTCGCGGGCCGCGCTCGCGGAGGGCGAGGTCGGCGAGATCTGGGTGCAGGGCCCCAACGTGGGGCGCGGCTACCGGAACCAGGAGCAGCAGACGCGGCGGGTCTTCGGAGCCGTCCTCGCGGAGGGCACGGCGGGGCCGGGCGAGTGGCTGCGGACCGGTGACCTGGGGACGGTCCTGGAAGGGCAGTTGATCGTCACCGGGCGGCTGAAGGACCTCATCGTCGTGGACGGGCGCAACCACTATCCGCAGGACGTGGAGGCCACGGTCCAGGACGCGCACGCGGCCGTACGGCGGGACCGGCTGGCCGCGTTCGGGGTGCCGGGCGGCGGCGGGGAGCGGGTGGTCGTCGTCGCCGAGCACCCGCGGAACGTGCCGCTCGCCGACATCGAGGTACCCGACCTGGTACGGACCGTGCGAGCGGCCGTCTCCGCCCGGCACGGGCTGCGGCTGTCCGACGTGGTCCTCGTGCCGCCGGGCACGGTGCCCCGGACGTCCAGCGGCAAGGTCGCACGGGCGCTGACCCGCGAACGGTACCTGGCGGGCGCCTACGCGATGGGGGTCGTGGGATGAGGATCGTGGGGGACGACGAGGGCGCCCCGTCGCGGCCGGTGGCCGACGGGGACGAGGGCGCGTTGCGGCGGCTGATCGCCGAGCGGGTCGCCGGGTGGAGCGGTACGGCCGCCGAGGACGTGCCCATGGACCGGCCGTTCACGGATCTCGGGATGTCCTCGCGGGACGCGGTCGTGCTGGCCGGGGAGTTGTCGCGGGCGACGGGGCGTGAGCTGCCGCCGACGCTGCTGTGGGAGGCGTCGACGGGGGACGCGCTGGTGGCGCGGCTGCGCGGTCCGTCGGCGCACGACATCCCGGCGACCGCGCCAAGGACACCCGTGGCATCCGTGGGCCCCATGCCATCCGTGGAGCCCACGGCCCCCGTGGCGCCCATGACGTTGGGTGAGCCGGTCGCGGTCGTCGGCGTCGGCTGCAGGCTGCCCGGCGGGGTGCACGGCCCGGCCGACTACTGGCGGTCGCTGCTCGCCGGCGTGGACGCGATCCGGCGCGTCCCGGAGGACCGGTGGCGGGACTTCACGCCGTATCCGCCCACCGACGCGCTCCCGTACGGCGGTTATCTGGACGATGTCGCCGGGTTCGACGCGGACTTCTTCCACATCACCCCGCGCGAGGCGGCGGTGATGGACCCGCAGCAGCGGATCCTCCTGGAGGTGGTACGGGAGACCCTCGACCACGCGGCCGTCCCGGCCGGGTCCCTCGCGGGCAGCGCCACCGGTGTCTTCGTCGGGATCTCCGCGCCCGAGTACGGACAGCTCACCGGCGCCGCCCCGGACGCAGTCGATCCCTGGGCGCCGGCCGGCGGGGCGCTGAGCGTGGCGGCCGGCCGGGTGGCGTACGTCCTGGACACCCGGGGGCCGAGCATGGCCGTGGACACGGCGTGTTCGTCGTCGCTGGTGGCGGTGCACCACGCGTGTGTCAGTCTGCGCACCGGCGAGAGTGATCTCGCGATCGCCGCCGGGGTCAATCTGCTGCTCTCCCCGACCGTCACGGTGGCGTTCCGGCGGGCGGGCGCGCTCGCGCCGGACGGCCGGTGCAAGCCGTTCTCGGCGGCGGCCGACGGCATCGGGCGGGGCGAGGGCTGCGCGGCGGTCCTGCTGAAGCGGCTGTCCGACGCGGAACGGGACGGCGACCGGATCCTCGCCGTCGTCCGGGCCACCGCCGTCAACTCCGACGGCCGCTCCAACGGCCTGCTCGCCCCCAACCCGGCCGCCCAGCAAGCCCTGTTGACGACCGCCTACGCGCGGGCCGGTCTCTCCCCCGCCCACATCGACCACGTCGAGGCGCACGGCACGGGCACCCCGCTCGGCGACCCGATCGAGGCGGGCGCGCTCGGCGCCGTCCTCGGTACGGGCCGCGACCCCGACCAGCCGCTGCTGCTGGGCTCGGTCAAGGGCAACCTGGGCCATCTGGAGTCCGCCGCGGGCGTCGCCGGCCTGGTGAAGACGGTCCTGGCCCTCCACCACGATCTGATCCCGCCCTCGCTGCACTGCGCCGAGGGCAGTTCCCTCCCGGACGACGGACGGCTGCGGGTCGTGACGGAGGCCGAGCCGTGGCCCCGGTACGGCGGTACGGCCACCGCCGGGGTCTCCGGGTTCGGGTTCGGCGGCACCAACGCCCACGCGGTCCTGGAGGAGTGGCGGCCCGGCGCCCTGCTGCCGCTCCCGGCCGAGGAACCCCCGGCCCGCCTCCATCTCCTCTCCGACACCGACGCCGCCCGCGTCCGCGACACCGCCGGCCGGCTGGCCGACTGGCTCGGCACGCCCGAGGGAAGCGCCGCGCACCCCGCCGACGTGGCGCGCACGCTCGCCGGACGTACGGGACGAGGGCCGGTGCGCGCCGCCGTCCTGGCCGGTGACCGGGCCGAACTCGCCGACGGGCTGCGCGCGTTGGCGGAGACGAGACCCCACGCACGGGTCATGGTGGACGACCGGGATCTCGTCGGGCGCGGCCCGGTGTGGGTCTTCTCCGGGTACGGCAGCCAGTGGGCCGGCATGGGACGCCGACTGCTCACCGAGGAACCCGCCTTCGCCGCGGCTGTCGAGAAACTCGACGCGCAACTCGCCCCCGAGTGCGGGATCTCCCTCTACGACCAACTCTCGTCCGGTGGCTCCCTGGACCGCCTGGAGATCGCCCAACCCGTGCTGTTCGGCGTCCAGTTGGCGCTCGCCGAGCTGTGGCGCGCGCACGGGGTCGAACCCGCCGCGGTCATCGGCCACTCCCTGGGCGAGGTGGCCGCCGCGGTGTGCGCGGGTGCGCTGGAGGTGGCGGACGCGGCCCGCGTGGTCGCCGTCCGGGCCCGGCTGCTCAGCGGACTGCGGGGCGGCGCGATGGCGGTGGTGGACCTCGACGACTCCGAACTCGCCATGCTGGAGCGCGACTTCCCGGGCGTTCATGTCGCCGTGCACTCCTCCCCCGGCCAGAAGGTGGTCACCGGGGACGAGGAGGGGGTGGGCCGTCTGGTGCGCCGGCTGGAGGCGGAGGGGCGGGGGGCGCGGGCGATGCGCGTGGTCGGGGCGGGGCACTCCCCGCAAGTGGAGCCCCTTCTCGCGGAGTTGACGGCGGAGCTGGACGACATCCGGGGCGGGCGGCCCGAGATCCCCGTCTACTCCACCGTGCTGGACGACCCGCGCGGCGACTGCGTGTTCGACGCCGGGCACTGGGCGGCCAACCTGCGGCGGCCCGTGCGTCTGGACCGGGCCGTCGCCGCGGCGGCAGCCGACGGGCACGCCGCCTTCCTGGAACTCTCCCCGCACCCGGTGCTCACCCGGGCGATCACGGACACCGCTCCCGGCGTCCTCGCCCTGGGCACCCTCCACCGCGACGCCGACACCTCCGCCGACTTCCTGGCGCGGCTGGGCACCCTGCACACCGCCGGGCTGCGGCTCCCACCACCGCCGGGCCGCGTCATCGACCTGCCCGGACCCCGCTGGCGGCATGTGCGGCACTGGTGGACGGACGGGCGGGCGGGGGCAGTCCTCGAAGGGGGGCACACGACCGACAGGCCCCACGAGCGGAGCCGGACCCACGAGCAGAGCCGGACCCACGAGCAGAGCCGGACCCACGAGCGGAGCGGGACCTACGAGCAGAGCGGGACCCCCGCCTCGCCCGCGAGTGCCACCCCGCACGCCCCCTCTGTCTCCGCCCGCCTCTGTCACCATGTCGCCGCCGTCACCGGGCACCCGCCGGCCCGCATCGGCCCGGCCACCGCTTTCGCCGACCTGGGCCTGGACTCCCTGATGGCCGTCCGTATCCGCACCGCCCTCGAGCACGAGTTCGGCATCGAACTCCCCCTACGCGACCTGCTGGGCGCCGCCACGGTGGAGGACACGGCGTCGCGCATCCAGAGAGCGCTGGCGGGCGAACCCGCCCCGGCCGACAACACACCCCGGCCGCGGATGCTCCCCGTCTCCGGCTCCCACCACCCCTTCCTCCGCCCCCTCCACCCCTCCGGCCCCCGCCCCCCGCTCTTCCTCGTCCACGCCGCCGGTGGCACCACCGACGTCTACCGGGCCCTCGTCGAACGGCTCGGCGGGGAGCGGCCGGTGTACGGGCTGGAGCGGGTCGCGGAGGACCGTACGGTCGTCGAGAAGGCGCGGCGGTACGCCGAGGCGGTGGCGGCCGTGCACCCCGACGGACCCTGTCTGCTGGGCGGTTGGTCGTTCGGCGGCTTCGTCGCGCAGGAGGCGGCCCGGCAGCTCACGGCCGCCGGACGGGACGTGTGCCAGGTGGTGCTCATCGACTCCGTCCGGCCGCTCCCCCGCCCCGAGGCCACACCGGCCGACCGGATCCGCGCCCACTTCACCGGCTTCGCGCGCCATGTCGCCGAGGCTTACGGGGTCGAACTGGACCTGTCGTACGACGAGTTGGCCGCGACGGAGGACGACGGCGAGCGCGTCGACACCGTGCTGCGGGCGTTGCGCGAGGCGGCGGACGTGCCGCGGGCGGCCCTCGAACACCAGCGGTCGTCCTATCTGGACCTGCGGATCGGCGAGGCCCACCGGCCGGGCCGGTACGACGGGCCGGTGGTGCTGTACCGGGCCACGGAGCCCGCCCCGCACACCGTGCGCGACCCGGCGTACGAGCGGGACGACGAGGCGCTCGGCTGGGACGAGGTGTGCCCGCGGCTGACCGTCGTCCGGGTCCCGGGGCACCATCTGTCGCTGCTCGACCCGCCGTACGTCGACGAGATCGCCGCCCAGCTGCGGCGGGAGCCCGCCGAGGACCACCGCTGAACCCGAGCCGAGGAGAGCCGCCATGCCCGACCGCACCCATCGCCCCCACCGCGTCGACCCCGCCGACCCCGTCGGCCGCACCCCCGCGCCGTCCCGTCGCGCCGTCACCAGAGCCGCCGCCGCCACGGGCCTGGCCGCCCTCTTCGGCGCGACGGCCACGGGCAACGCTGCGGCCACCACCCGATCCACCACCGCTCGATCCGTCGCCACCGGATCCGTCGAAGCAGGTTCCGTCACCCCCCTCGGTCCCCGCACCCTCGATGTCTCCCTCCCGTCCGCCGCACTGGGCCGCAGCGCCCCGGTCCGGTTGATCCTTCCGTCGTCCTACGGCACGCAGCCCACCCGGACGTACCCGGTGCTGTATCTCCTGCACGGCGCGCACGACGACTACACGTCATGGACCCGGGAGACGGACATCGAGGCGTTCACGGCGGGCCGGGAGCTGATCGTGGCGATGCCGGACGCGGGGCCGACCGGCATTCCCAGCGTCTGGCGCGGCGGCCCGGACTACGAGAGGTTCCAGGTCGACGAGGTACCGGCGCTGCTCGCCCGCGACTACCGGGCGTCCGGGGTCCGGGTGGTCGCCGGGGTCTCGACCGGCGGCTACGGCGCGATGGCGCACGCGGCCCGGCACCCGGGGACCTACAGGGCGGCGGCCTCGTACAGCGGCATCCTCGACACGACCGCGCCCGGCGTGCCGACCCTGATGGACGCCATCGTGGCCCGCGAGAACCTGGCGCCCCTGTCGCTGTGGGGCAACCCGATCCTGAACGTGCTCACCTGGCGGGACTTCAACCCGCGTTCCCGGGCGGCGGGGCTGCGTGGCACCGCGCTGTACGTGTCGAGCGGCAGCGGGGTGGTCGGCGGCATCGGCGACTGGCTGCCCGAGGCGCTGGAGAGCGCGCTGTGGCCGTCCGCGCACGCGTTCACCGACACACTGGCGCTGCTGCGGGTCCCGGTGACCACCCATTTCTACGCGGGCGGCGGGCACAGCTGGGCCTACTGGAAACGGGAGTTCACCGCGTCGTGGCCGATGCTCGCCGGTGCGCTGGGGGTGCCGGCGTGAGGCCGGTGCCGTCGGGGCACGGAACGGAGCGCAGGGGACGTCCGTCCAACCCAGGAGTTGTCCCTCGCCCCACGGGCACCGCCCCGCGGGTGAGCCGCTTCCGGGTGAAAGGAGGGTCCGCCGTGGCTGCCCCCACCCCGCCGCACGGCGTACCGGACGGTCCCGGCGCCGTCCCGTTACCTCCCGAACTGGCCAAACTGCTGCGCGACCAGTTGGAGGCCGTCGCCGACGAGGTGGAGCAGGAGGTGCGCAGACAGGTCCCGGAGTACGCCCAGCCGTCCGACGAGGCGTTCGGCGCGCATCTCCGATCGGGGGTCGTGCAGGCGCTGACGCTGTTCGTCGACCACATCGCCGATCCGCGCGGCCCGAGTGCGGCCATCACCGCGACGTACTACGAGCTGGGGCGCGGCGTGGCGCTGGAGGGCCGTGGCCTGGACTCGTTGCAGTCGGCGCTGCGGGTCGGGGGCCTGCACGCCTGGCGTCTGATGGGCCGTTCGGCGGAGCGGCTCGGCCTGGACTCCGCCGTGGTGGCGGCGCTGGGCGAGCTGGCGTTCCGGACCGTGCACGAGGTCGCCGAGGCGGCGGCCGCCGGATACTCGGAGGCCCAGCTGCGCAGCACGGACGAGTTGGAGCGGCGGCGCCGGCGGCTGCTCGATCTGCTGCTGGGCGAGGGGCCGGTGGCCCCGGAGGCGGTACAGGACCTGGCGCACGGCGCCCGCTGGTCGGTGCCGCGGCAGGTCGCGGTCGTGGCGCTGGCGGCGACCACGGACCGGCGGGAGGCGGACCGGCCGCTCGCGGCGGCGGGGGCGCTGGTGGACATGGAGTCCCGGCCGCCGCGGATGCTGGTGCCCGACCCGGACGGTTCCGGCCGCTTCGGCCGGGCGTTCACGCTGGCGCTGCGCGGCCGGCCCGCCGCGATCGGCCCGAGCGTGCCGCTCACCGAGGCGGCGCGTTCGCTGCGCTGGGCCAGCCGCGCGCTCGGGCTGATGGGGCGCGGCATCCTGCCCCGGCAGGGTGTGGTGCGCTGCGCCGACCATCTGTCGACGCTGCTGCTGCACAGCGACGAACCCATGCTCGCCCAGCTGCGGTCCCAGGTGCTGGCCCCGCTGGACACGGTCGCGGAGGGGCCGCGCGGCCGGCTCGCCGAGACCCTCCTCGCCTGGTTGCTCGGCGGCAGCAATGTGCCCGATGTCGCCGCCCGCCTCCACATCCACCCGCAGACGGTCCGCTACCGCCTGCGCCAGCTGGAGAAGCTCTTCGGCGACGCCCTGCACGACCCCGGCACCCGGCTCGACCTCATCCTCGCCCTGCGCGCGGAGGCATTGCGGGACGACGACTCCTTCGGCGGCTAGGAATACCGGGGTGGACTCACCTCGGCGCAAAAAGAAAAGCGATTCCTGAATTCCTGTCCATAACACTCGGCCTGACGCAGCGAATAGTTTCGGGACGTCCTTTCCACAGGCGCTCGACGAGCGCCCCACCCTCAAAGGATTCCCCATGCGCATCCGCTTGTGTCTCGCCGCGCTCTCGCTGGTCGGCGGGGCCGGACTGGTCACCGTCTCGGCACCCACGGCCATGGCCGCGGCCTGCACGGACATCGACGTCGTCGCGGCTCGCGGCACGTTCGAGCCGGGCACGCTCGGCTTCATCGTCGGCGACCCCGTGTATTCCGCGCTGCAGAAGAAAATCACGGGCAAATCCCTGTCCAGCTACAAGGTGAACTATCCCGCGGACCTGTCGCTCACCTCGGCCGCACAGGGCAACGCGGACCTGGTGAACCATGTCCGGAGCCAGGCCGCCTCCTGTCCGAACCAGCGTTTCGTTCTGGTCGGTTATTCGCAGGGCGCGAACGTCGTCGACAACTCCATCGGCATCAGCAGCGACGGCGCGGTGGTCGGCAGCCCCATCGTGGCGACCATCCCCGCCGCGCTCGAACCGAAGGTGTCGGCGGTGCTGTTGTTCGGCAACCCGATCCGGGCCATCGGCAAGAGCGTCACCGGCGTCTACCAGAGCCGCACCATCGACTTCTGCGCGACCGGTGACCCGATCTGCCAGAACGGCGGCACGGACGTGGGCGCCCACCTCGGCTACACCGCCAACGCCGACGCGGCGGCGGCCTTCGCCGCGACGAAGGTCTGAGCCGGCCGGGGCGACGGCGAAGGGCCCGGGAGGAGAGATCCTCCCGGGCCCTTCTTCCATGGGGCGACGGTTCAGGGGGAGTCGACTACCGGGGTCCCGCTACCGGGGGTCCCGCGCGAAGCCCGTCAGGCTCGTGGAGACCGGCTCGGGACGGCCGTTGTTCTGGACCGGCGCGGCGGTGAGCACGTCGAGGTGCTGGTAGCCGTCGGCGACCACCGGGTCCAGGTCGGCCGGGACCCGGCCCGCCAGCAGCCCGTCGCCCGCGAGCACGGTGAGCGTCGGGTTGGCAGTGAGCCCGTCCGGGTGGACGACCAGCCTCTTGACCTGGGGAGAGGTGGCGAGCTGCAGATCGGTGACCAGCTTGGTCGGGAAGTACTGCTCGGTGAAGTCCAGCGGCTGCTGGGCCATGCTGCGGGCCAGCTCCTGGATGTCGGTGACCTCCTTGCCCGCGGCGGTGAACGGGGTGCCGTCCGCCGACCGGTACCCGGGGTCGTCGGCGTCGCCCACCCGGTCGTAGTTCCGCCAGGTGTAGAGCGGGCCGCCCGGCCGGTCGGGGATGGCCTTGTACTCGCTGCCGAACAGGGCGGGTTGCGCGGCGCTCCCGTTGGCGACGGGGAAGTTCTTGTCGGCGATCGGTCCGCCGTCGAAGAAGCCCACGCTGCTCTGCAGGAACGCCAGCGGTACGGAGTGGTCGTCCATCAGGGCGCCGAGGATCGCCTCGTTGCTGAGCCGGAAGTCCCGTACCGCCGGGGTGCCGGAGAGGAAGGTGGCGGTGTCCTCGGAGAACAGGAAGCGGTTGGTGACCTCGATGTTGGTGTTGAGGGGCAGATAGTTCGGCAGGGTGGCCTCGCCGTCCGGGTCCTGCAGCGCGCCCACGCCGGCGATGGCGAGCAGCGTCATCATCTCCGGGTTGAGGAGCACGGGGGCGGACAGGGTGCGCGACAGCAGTCCGCTGTCGAGCCCGGCCTGCACGGCGCCGTAACCGAGGCCGATGTCGGGCAGGTTGGTGTCGTCCGGGATGCTGCCGCTGAGATCGGCGAGCGAGGTGGAGACGGTCGTGTCGAGGGCGAAGTAGCCGGCGCACTGCCGGTGTCCGGCGTCCGCCGTGGTGGTGGGGTCGCCGTCGAAGTCGGCGGTCGCGAAGTACCCGGTGATGACACCGCCCAGCGAGTGCCCGCCGCACAGCACCTTCTCCTTGCGGACGCGCTGGTCGGGGAGTTCGGCGGTGAGCAGGTCGTACTGGTCGCGGACGGTCCGCTCGATCCCGAGCCCCGCCATCCAGCCCAGGTCGCCGTTGCCGACGTACCCGTCGAAGGTGCGGCCCGCGACCTGTTTGTCGCGGTAGTAGTAGTCGACGGCCGTGTGCTGGTCGCCGGAGGCCACTCCGGTGCGGTCCTCCAGGCAGTTGGAGCGCCGGTCCAGGGCCCAGAACTCGATGTGCCGTCCCTGTTCGGCGGCGCGGGCGACGGTGTTGCGGGCGACGCTGTCGAAGGCTCCGGCGCCCTCCAGGATGCCGGGCTGGGCGACGAGGATCCGGTCGGCGTCGGCCGAGGCCGCCGGTCCGTCCGCGGACCGGTAGCGCAGATACGACAGCCAGTCGCACGCCGCCGGCCGTGCCCCGAAGGACGCCGGCAGCGGCGCTCGCACCCGCACCAGCGTCTCGGTGACCCCGCCGACCGGGTTCGTCGACGCCACGGCCGTCTCGGTCCGCGCGTCCTGGCCCCGGGCGTCCGGGGCGGCCCCGGTGACCGCCCCGACGGTCAGCAGCACCGCCAGCGCGACACCACGCCACGTTCTTCCCTTGCTACGACTCGTGTTCATGCGGGGACGGTAGGACCGCGCGAGCGGCCCCACCGCCCCATGCTCACAACTTCGCAGCTACCGTCGGGCCCTTTGTCATCAGGCACCAACCACCGCCGCCACCAAGGGGGTCACAGCCCGTCGCTCACCATCGCGGACACGATCCGCACATGCCGGTCGGCGGCCGTACCGGAGAACTCGTTGTCGTAGTTCAGCCCGTACGGCCAGAAGTGGCCTCCCCCGGTGGAGATCTTCGCGCTCGACCCGTCGTACTGCCGGACCAGTGCCGTGGCCTGCGCACCGGTCCAGGTGCCGCTGCCGCCCAGCCTCGACCAGCCCGCGCTGGTGCCCACGCCGATGGTGTGCGCGATCTCGTGCAGCGCGGTCCGCTCGTTCATGTAGCTGCGGTTGGAGCCGAAGCGGATGGTTCCGTTGATGTTGCCGTCGGCGGTCGGGACGCCCGGCTCGTAGCGGACGGTGAGGGTCTTGCCGAGGTCGCTGAGGTTGTTGTAGCGGGCGACGGCCGCGTTCATGGCGGCCGTGATGCTGTTGTACGCCGACTGCTGATCCGCCGTCGGGTTGCTCGCCCGGACGAGGGTCCAGGTGATGGTGGCCGCCGCGGCCCGCTGCGCGGGCACGGGCGCGGCCTGCGGGGCGGCCTGCGCGACACCGGGTCCGGCGAGCAGCGCGGCCGCCAGCGCGGCGACGACCACCTTCCTGCGCGGTGAGTTCATGGGAATGCCTCCGGTTTTCGTGGGGGGAGGAGGAGGTTGGGGGGGAATCCCGTCACACAAGGACTAGAAAGCGCTTTCGGTTTCCTGAATGCTAAGGACGTGTTTTGGGCATGTCAACGAAATCGCGCCGCCTCCGTGGTGGGGAAAGGAGTGTCGTGACCTCACGACACCGCATCGTCCGGACTCTGGCGTCCATGGCCCCCTGGGTCCTCGGCGCGAGCCTCATGGCCGCGCCCACCGCGAGCGCGGACGCGACGGACGGGGCCTCGGCCTCCGCCTCCGCCGCGGCACCGAACGCGGTCACCGTCCGCATCGACCCGTCGTACCGGCAGCAGGAGTTCGAGGGCTGGGGCACCAGCCTGGTCTGGTTCGCCAACGCCACCGGCACGTACCCGGAGCCCGTCCGAAGACAGCTCGTCGACATGCTGTTCGGCGAGGACGGGCTCGGTCTGACCATCGCGCGCTACAACATCGGCGGCGGCAACGCCCCCGACGTCCGCAAGGACTACATGAAGGCCGGCGCGACGATGGACGGCTTCTGGAAGGCGCCGGAGGGCACCACCCGGCAGGACATGGAGTGGTGGGACCCGAACGACCCGGACCACTGGAACTGGGACGCCGACGCGGGCCAGCGCTGGTGGGTGGACCAGAGCAAGGACAAGGTCGACACCTGGGAGGCGTTCAGCAACTCGCCGCCCTGGTTCCAGACCGTCAGCGGCTATGTCTCCGGCGGCTTCGACGCGAACACGGACCAGATCCGTGCGGACCGCGTCGACGAGTTCGCCACGTATCTGGTGAAGGTCGCCGAGCGCCTCGAAGAGGAGCACGGCATCGACTTCGACACCATCGCCCCGCTGAACGAGCCCAACACCAACTACTGGGGCACCCAGATCGGCGCGAACGGCCAGCCCACCGGCGGCCGTCAGGAGGGCGCGCACGCGGGCCCGGCGCTCCAGCAGAAGGTGGTCCTCGCCCTCGACAAGGCGCTCGAAGGGGCGAAGACCGACGCCGAGATCTCGGCGATGGACGAGACCAACCCCACGATCTTCACCCAGAACTGGAACGCCTACGACGTCTCCGCACGGGCCGCGGTCCCCCAGCTCAATGTGCACACCTACGGCACCGGTATGCGCACCAGCGCCCGGGACATCGCCAAGGGCGCCGACAAGAAGCTCTGGATGAGCGAGGTCGAGGGCACCTGGGGCACCGGCACCGACTTCACCGGCATGGAGCCGGGCCTCGGCATCGCCACCCGCATGGTCGACGACATGCGGGAACTGGAGCCCTCCGCCTGGGTGTTCTGGCAGCCGATCGAGGACTCGATCCCGCAGGCCGCGGCCGGCAAGAACTGGGGCAGCATCCACGTCCCGTTCAACTGCACGGCCACGGACACCCTGGAGACGTGCCCGATCCGGGCCAACTCCAAGTTCCACACCATCCGGAACTTCACCCATCACATCCGTCCCGGCGACCACTTCGTGAAGGTCGACGATCCGTCCACCGTCGCCGCCGTGAAGAAGTCCGGCAGTGCGGCCAGCGTGGTCCACGTCAACAGCGGTACGACCGCGCGTTCCGTCACGCTCGACCTGTCGCGCTTCGGCAAGGTCTCCTCCCGCGCCACCGTCACGCCCGTGGTGACGAGCGACGCCGGTGCCCTCGTCGAGGGAACCCCGGTCCGGGTGAAGGACCGTACGGCCACGCTCGACGTGCCCGCCAAGTCCGTCACCACCTTCCTGGTCGAAGGCGTCAGGGGAGTGGCGAAGGACGCCGCCCTCGTCCAGCCCGACCACGTCTACCGCCTCCAGGGCGCGCAGAGCGGCAGGTCGCTGACCCCGTCGGAGGACGGCACCGGTGTCGTCATCCGCACCACCGACGCGAGCAGCGCCCGTCAGCTGTGGTCGGTGGAGAAGCTGACCTCCGGCACCGGCAACCGCGAGCGCTACGCCCTCACCAACGCGGACACGGGCCGCCGGCTGGCCGTACGCGACAACCAGGCCGTCCTGGAGGACCCGGCCGACGGCGAGGTCCCCGAGGCCGCCCAGTGGGTCATGTCCACCACGGGCGACGGCAGTTGGACCTTCGTGAACGCCGCCACCGGCCGCCTCGTCGATGTCGCCGGGCAGTCCTCGGCGGACGGCGCCAAGGTGTCGACGTACACCCCGACCTCGGCCGCCAACCAGCGCTGGACGGTGGCCGACGAGACCGTGCTGCGCACCGAGCGGGCCGAGGCCTTCACCGTCCCGGGGCTGCGGCCGAAGCTGCCGGAGACGGTGACCCCGGTGTTCCCGGACGGTGCCCGCGGCTCGCTGCCCGTGGTGTGGGAGCTGCCGTCGGACCGGAAGTGGCGCAAGCCCGGGACCGTTCGCGTCACGGGTGAGGCGACGGACGCCCTCGGCCGGAAGGTCTCCGCGCAGGCCCTCGTCACCGTCGACACCATCGCGTCGACCGTCCCCGGGCGTGCCAAGACGTTCGTGGGCGGCGCTCCGGAACTGCCGACAACGGTCGTCGGCATCGGCGCCCACGGCGGCCGGACGGCCCTCCCGGTGGCCTGGGAGGCGGCGCCCGAGGGGGCGTTCGACGAGACCGGGGTCGTCACGCTGTCCGGCACGGCGGAGGTCGTCGGCGGCACCACGGCCGAGGCGACCGTACGCGTCCAGGTCACCGAGGCCTCGGAGTCCAACATCGCGACCGATCCGGCCGTCTCCGTCGGCGCCACCTACACCGAGAGCGGCTACTCCGCCGAGCGGCTGCGCAACGGCACCACCGCCGAGAAGGCCTGGTCCAACTGGCGGTCGGGCACCAAGAACCCGTCCGACACCCTCACCTTCGGCCTTCCCGAGGCCCGCGACCTCACCCGGGTCGTCGCCCACTTCCACCGGGACGGGACCAACGTCTCCTTCCCCGAAAGCCTGAAGGTGCAGGTGCAGGCCGCCGAGAACGGTCCGTGGACCGACGCGAGCGGCTCGGTCCCGGTCGGCACCGAGGGCACCCCGGTCATCGACGTCCCACTCGACGCGGGCCCCGTGACCGGCGTCCGCGTGGTCATGACCGCACGGCAGGGCGGCTACATCACCCTGGGCGAGATCGAGGTGTACGCCAAGGCCCCCGGCACCTCCTCGGACGCGGCCGCCACCGCCGTCGAGGTGGCCGGGAAGCCCATCAGCTCCTTCGATCCCGACACCACCGCCTACCGGGTGGCCACGGACGACCCGAGGGGCGCGGAGGTCACGGCGACGGCCCGCGACCCGTACGCGACGGTCACCGTGGAGCGGAGCGGCCGGACCTCCGCCGTCGTCACCGTGACGAGTGAGGACGGCTCGCGGACCCGGACGTACCGGATCACCCTGGTACGACGCTGACCTGACCGGCGGGGGCCACGAGCGGGCCCCCGCCGGTCACTTGCCCTTCCGGGGCGGTCAACTGCTCGCGCAGGACGCCCCGTTGAGGGTGAAGGCGGCCGGTGCGGGGTTGGTCGCTCCCTTGCTGCCGATGAACCCGACCGTCACGGAACCGGCGGCCGGGATGGTGTTGGTGTACGAGACGGGCTTCACGCTCACCGCGCCACCGCTCTGGGTGGCGGTCCCGCCCCACATGTTGGTGACGGTCTGGCCGCCCGCGAAGGTGAAGGCCAGGGTCCAGCCGCTGACGGCGGTGGTGCCGGTGTTGCGGATGACGATCTCGCCCTGGAAGCCGCCCTGCCATTCGTTGGTGGCCCGGTAGGTGACCGCGCAGTTCCCGGTGGGGGTGGAGCCGCCCTCGTCCGTGGTGACGTTCACCGTGGCCGAGCGGTTCGACCGGTTCCCGGCGGCGTCGCGGGCGTAGACGGCGAAGGTGTACGCCGTGTCGGCGGTGAGGCCGGTCAGGGTGGCGGAGTTGGTGGTGGAGGCCGCGAGCCTGGTCTCGGTGGAGCCGCTGACCCGGACGACGTCGTAGCCGGTGACGCCGACGTTGTCGGTGGCGGCCGTCCAGGAGAGCGTGGCCGAGGTCGCCGTCACCGCCGAGGCGGTGGGGGTGCCGGGGGCGGTCGGGGCCTGGGTGTCGCCCGGGGTGCCGCCACCGAAGACCGTGGCCTCCTTCGCGGTCTGCGCGATGCCGTTGGCGCCGTTGAAGATGCGCCGGCCCCAGGCGCTCAACTGCGTGGGGTCGAAGCCGATCGACAGGTCGAGGATCGGGTCGGTGTTGCCGCTCCACGACCACGCGAGGTAGCCGAGGTCCAGTTGCTCGGCGGTGGCCATCATGGTGTCCTCGTCCGGATCGCCCCACTGGTCGGCGGGTCCGCCGAACTCGCCGATGAGAATGGGGAGTTGCGCGTTCACGAAGGCGCCCAGATAGTCGGTGATCTCCGCGGCCGTGTCGAAGACGCTGTACATGTGGATCGAGAAGATCAGGTTGCCGGTGGTGTCGGCGTCGTACACGGACTGGGCGTTGGCGCGCATGACGCCCTGCCAGTCCTGGCCCCAGTTGGGCGCGTCCACCATGATCGTGTGCTCGAAGCCCGCGGCCCGCAGCTTCTGCACGGCGGCCTTGGTGGGGGCGGTCCAGCCCTCGGGGTTGGTGTTGCCCCAGGGCTCGTTGCCGATGTTGACGATGACGTAGTTCTCCTCGCCGGCGAGGACGTCCTTGAGGCTGATCCAGTAGTCGGCGGCGTGGTCGAGGGTCCCGGCGGCGGCCTCCTCGCCGTATCCGGTGGTGTCGTGCACCTCCAGGACGCAGATGAGCCGGTTGGCCTTGCACTGGGCGACGACGTTCGCCACGTCGGCGGGGCTGTTCCTCGTCCAGCGGTGCCCGTCGGAGAGGACGACGCGGACGGTGTTGGCGCCCAGTGCCTTGATGTCGGCCAGCGACTGGGTCTCGCCCGGGTACCAGGTGTGGGCGTGGTTGACGCCGCGCATCACGAAGTCGTTGCCGTTGGCCTCCAGCAACCGGCCGTCGGCGATGTGCAGTCCGGTGGCCCGGACCTCGGGCGCGGACTGGGCCAGGGCGACGGCCGGGGCGAGGACGCCGAGGAGGGTGAGCGCGATCAGGCTCGCGAGGGCGGCCAGGAGGGTGCCCAGGGGGCTTCTTCCAGTTCTCACTGCGACTCCAAGTGGGGGTGGGCGCCGAGAAGGTCAGGCATGGAAAGGTGTGGGAGTGCTGCGGCCATGGAGCGTAAAAGCCCCATGGGAGCACTTTGGGAGCACTATGGGAGCGCTCCCATAAACCCATCTCGTCCCGTACACGTCAACCCTTCGCGCAGGGTCAGCGCCTCAGGCCCGCCCGCACCGCCGCCGCGACCACGGCGTCCCGCTCGGCGGCGGTGAACCGTCCCTCGGCCACCCACGCGTCGGCGAGGGCGCGCACCGCCCGCACGAAGGCCTCGGACGTCGCGAAGGGCGCCTGCGCCCAGAGCACGTCGAGGAACGTCAGACCGTCGCCCCGGGTCCGGTTCGGGACCCCGGAGGCCGCCGTACCGAACACGACGACGGGCTCGGACCGTCTGAAGTAGGCGTGGTACCGGAGGTCGTTGCCCGCGAAGAACGGTGCGAGGGTCAGCCCGTGCGTGGTGAAGTGCAGCGGTCTGCCCTCGGGGCGGATCACGTCCGCGAGGTCGCCGCGCAGGGTGAAGTCCTTGTAGAAGGAGAAGCTCCGGAACCCGGCCTCCGCGCTCTGCGCGACCAGCAGCAGCGGTCCGAAGAACACCGACTGGACCGTGGGATCGTCCGACGCCCGCTCCACCCGCAGCCGGTACGGCGCGGAGATCCCGACCCGGTCGCCGCGCCGCCAGGTCCGGCTGAGCGTGAGGTACGACCCGGGCACCGCCTCGACCCGCTGCCGCACCCCGTTGACCGTCACGGTGAAGCCGGCCGTGGCCCAGGACGGCACCCGCAACCGCAGCTCGAACGTGCCCCCGCCCTCCCGGAACGTCAGGGTGCGCACCCCCTCGGCCGGATAGGCGCTGGTCTGGTCGAGCACGAGCCCGCGCTCCGGCCACCGCAGGGTCGAGGCGAGGTAGAGGTTCACATACAGCGCGCCGCCGTCGGCGGAGCGGAAGTACACCGAGTCCTGGTACTTGGTGTGGTTCTCCATGCCCGTGCCGCCGCAGCAGGTGCCGGTGTTGCCGTACTCGCGCACCACCCCCGGGCCCATCCCCACGAAGTAGGTGACCTCCGGGCTGCCCGTGCTCGCCGTGTCCCGGCGGGAGGCGAGGATGTGGTTGGTCAGCCCCCGCTCGTAGTAGTCCATGTGCGCTGCGTCCGGCTCCCGGAAGAACAGCTGCCGGCTCAGCTTCAGCATGTTGTACGTCGCGCAGGTCTCGGCGTTCTTGTCGTCCAGCGTGGCCGCGATCGCGCCCCGCGCCTTGAACATCTCGCCCTGTCCCGTGCCGCCCAGGCTGTACGTCCGGGGCCCGACGACCATGCCCCAGAAGTTCCGCGCGGCCTCGGCGTACCGCTCCTCCCCCGTCTCGTCGTACAGCCGCAGATAGCCGGTGAACTGCGGGATGTGCTGGTTGGCGTGCCGCCCGTCGAGGATGTCGCGGTCCTGGGCGCAGGCGTCGAGCAGCGCGGTGTTGTCGAAGCAGCGGGCGGCGGCGAGGTGTTCCGCCTTGCCGGTCAGGGCGTGGAGGTCCGCCATCACCTCGTTCATCCCGCCGTACTCACCGGCGATGTAGATCGACCACATGCGGTCCAGCTGCGCCTTGGGCAGCCCGCCGAGCCTGCTGTGCACCCAGTCGCCCATCTTCGCGGCGACGGTGAGGGCCTGGGCGTTGCCCGCCAGGGTGTGGGCGTCGAGGAGGCCCCGCATGATCTTGTGGCAGGTGTAGTAGGGCGCCCAGATGGTGGGGTACGTCGTGTAGCTCTCCAGCAGGATGAACTGCGTCTCCGGGTACGCCGCCAGGAAGCCGGGGTGACTCGGTCTCGGGTTGCCGCGCTCCGCCAGCGCCGTCTGGCACTCGCCCAGCGTGCCGACCAGGTAGTCCAGCTTGGTCTTGAGGGCCGCCTCCCGGGTGTCCGCGTACGCCTGGGCTATGAGGGTGAGGAAGTGGCCGCCGTAGTGGCCGCGCAGATTGCCGTCGGCGGTCTCCCAGCCGCCGGGCGGCCGGGCGCCACGGGTGTCGAGACCGGCGTTGGCGCGGAACACCGCCAGGATGCGGTCGGCGGGGTAGGAGCGGGCGTAGTTCAGCATCAGGTCGCGCTTGGCGCGGAACACGCCCTCGCCGAGGGTGACTTGGTCCAGGGGGAAGGGGTGGACGGACCAGGTGGTGGGGGTGGGTGACGGGGCCGCGAGGGGCCGTGCGGCGGCTTGGGCGGTTTCTTGGGCGGCCGGGGTGGCGTGGGCGAGGGAGGCGGTCTGGACGAGCGGGGTGGCTGCCGCCGCTCCGGCCGCGAGGGTCAACAGCGTTCGTCGGGTGGGGGGTTGAGACATGCCGTGGACTCCGATCGTGGGTTGTCGGGTGGGTGGGGGGAGACGTGTGTCGTCGGGTGCGGCTGGTGTGTGGCTGGTCGCGCAGTTCCCCGCGCCCCTCAAAGCAGGGGCTTCGCCCCTGCATGAGCCAGCCCCGTCACGGTGACCGTGGCGGTGGCCCGGTAGGTCGTGCCCGCCACGGCCCCCGTGACCTCGAACGTGCCGGGTTCGGCGTACCGTTCCGGTTCCACCGGGTCCCAGTCGACCTCGACCCGGCTGTCCTTGGAGCCGTCGTTGAAGGTGGCGACGACGGTCGCCGGGAGGGTGGGCGGCCGCCCGGCCGGGGTGGTGACCCGTTCCTCGGCCACGCTGGTGATCTCCACGGCGTCCGTCTGGCGTACCCACACGGTCGCGGTGACGGGTCGCGCGGCGCGTTCGGCGATCCCGGTGACGCGCAGACTCGTGCCGCCCTCGGCGACCTGCTCCTCGGTGAGGGCGGGCCAGACGACGGGCGAGCGGGCCGTGGTGCCGTCCGCGTACACGAGCGTGACCTCGCCGGGGAGTTCCGGGACCGTGCCGCGCGGGGTGGGGACGTGGACCTCGCGCACGGCCTCCGGTGTCTCCGCGTACACCTTCCACTCCTGGACGCCGAGGGCGAGGTTCGGATGCCCGGTGAGCCGGGCGCGCAGGGCGGTCGTGGTGACGGGGGTGAAGGTGGTCCGGTTGTAGGCGTCCTCGGCGGTGCCGTAGCCGCTGGGTGAGGCGACCTCCCGCCAGGTGTCGCCGTCGCGGTACTCGATGACCCAGGACGCCGGGACCCCGACCCCGTCGCCCGCGCCGGGCTGGGCGTCGCGGAAGAAGTACAGGTCGGAACCGTCCACGCGGACCGGGTCCGCCCAGGTGTACTGGACCCACTGGGTGCCCTTCTGCGGCCAGCTTCCCCAGCGCGGGGCGTCGGAGGACGAGGCGGGTTCGCGGCCGTCGTTGATCGCGGCCACGGACTCCCAGCCGGAGGTGTAGGAGGCGGTGGGGGTCGCGAAGGGCGCCACGTTCACCTGCCCGCCGGACAGCCCCTCCGCCTCGACCACGACCTTCTTCGACGTCGTCGACGAGCCGTCGGTGGCGGTGAGTTCGAGGGTGTAGGTACCGGCCGCGGTGAAGCGCGCGACGGTCGAGGACGCGCTCGGGTCGTCGAAGATGACCGTCCCGCCGTCCGGGCCGTCCGTCGCCCTCCACCCGGCGGACAGCTTCCGCTCCGGGAGACCGTCGTCCTCGACGATGCCCGTGAGCCGCACCTGTCCGGGACGGCTGTACGTGGTGTCCCGCCATGCCTCGACGTAGGGCGCGTGGTTGCGGGACGCCGGCGGCCGGACACCCGTGTCGAACGCCTGGAACTCCTTCAGCCCGCTGGTGTGCCCGTCCCGGTGCCGCATCAGCACCCGGAGTTTGCGCGTCGTCACCTTCTTGAAGCGCACCTGGTTGAGATTGGCCCGGGGGTAGACGGGGGTCTTCGCGGGCCGGGAGACGTCCTTCCACCGCCCGTCGCCGTCCTCGTACTGCACGGTGTAGAGGGCTGGTTCGGCGTAGCCGCCCGGCCGTTTGTCGCTGGAGAAGTACAGCCGGACGTCGTCGACCCGCCGCTCCCGCCCGAAGTCGACCTCGTACCAGTCCTCGGCATTCCCCGAGCCGCGCGCGCCCCAGTGGGGTTCGTTGACGGTGAATCCGTCGACCGCCCCGGCCACGCCCCGCCCGTCGGCCTCGTGGGAGGCGCGGGCGGTGGCACCGGCGGCGAGGTTCTCCGTGGCCGTGCCGGTCAGGTCACGGCCGGCCTTGGCGAACAGGTCGGTGACCCGGTCCTTCCGGCCGTACCCGACGTCCTGCGGTGCCGCGACGGCCGTCCGCAGCCCGGTGGTCCGGGCCTTGGCCCCTCCCCCGTCCGGGAAGGTCACCTTCCGTGTGACGGGGTCGTAGACGAGACGGGTGAGCCGGTCGGCGGTGAGGGCGAGGCGGCCGTCGAGATAGAGGGAGTAGCCCTCGGGGACCTGCCGTCCGTAGGGCCGCTTCCCGTCGCCCGGCTCGTCCCAGATCACCGCCACGTCGGTGCCCCGGTAGTTGATGTCCGTGACGGCGAAGTGCGGCCAGTCGACGTCGATCGGGGACAGCTCGATCTTCCGGTCGTCGCGTGGCCGGAAGCCCATCGCGTCCTCGATCACGGTCCAGTTGGTGGTGCCGAGGATGGTGTGGTGGATCCAGGAGCGGTAGCCGATCTTCTGCGGGTCGGCACTGCCGTCGGCCCAGAACTCGTTCTGGTCGGGCCACCGGTTGTCACCGTCGACGTAGTGGGCCCAGGCGTTCCAGGAGAGCAGTTTCTTGTACCAGGTGCGGTCGATGTACCGGTTGGGGTACTTCCGCAGCACCGAGGAGAGGAAACGGAAGGTGACCGTGGAGTTGATGACGGAGAAGTTGTTGCTGCCCGGATGCCCCTGCTCGGCCGCCTCCGCCTTGTCGGCCTGGTTGGCGGTGAAGAACGGGAAGACGGGGTACTGCTCGGCGTCCGCCCACAGCCGCAGCGCTTCGAGGTACTGCGGGTCCTCGTCCGGTGTGGGCATCAGGCCCACGCTGTACGGGTAGTAGTTGTTGATCTCCTTCCACGGCACCAGGCTGTCACTGGCCACATGCCGGTGCTTGAGCAGCTTGTCGTCCGGGTCCCAGAGGTGTTCGAGGACCGCGTCCTTGACCCGCCGCGCGATGCCCCGCATCTCCTCGGCCTTGGCGTCCTCACCGAGCACGTCGTACGCGCGGGCCGCCGCCGTGGCGTTGCTGTAGACGTACGCCGACTCGGCGCGGTCCAGGTTCCCCGGTTTCCAGTCGAACGACACCGCGTCGGCGTCGTTGCCGGTCATGGCGCCCCAGTCGTACTCGATCAGCCCGTTGCCGTCGTGGTCGTAGGCCGCCAGCTGGCCCTTGACGTCCTTCTCCGCGTACCGGGCGAGGTTGCGCGGGATGCCGTCCGGGCCGCCGTGCACCTGGTAGGAGCGCCAGGCGGCCTCGGAGATGTACTGGGTGTAGCTGTTGGACCAGTTCTCGGGGTCGCCGGGATTGTCGGAGTACTTGCCGCTCTTCGACACCTCTCCGGCCGACACCCAGGGCCCGTACGCGTAGCTCGGATCGCGCAGGTACTTGAGGTCGTCGACGAACATGCCGACGGTCAGCGCGATGGCGTTGTTGTAGCCGAGCACGCCCTCCATGGAGGTGGGGAACTGGTAGTCGCTGCCCGGGATGTCGGCGTCGAGGTAGTTGTACCGCAGCAGCCACCAGCGGTAGTAGAGCGTCTTCTCGATGTTGTCGTCCGGGAGGTCCATGAACGGCAGGTTCTCGGCCCACCAGCGGTTGTAGGCCTGGACGTGCCGGCGGAACGCGGCACCCGGGGACTCCTTCCGCACGGAGTCGTACGCGGTCCGGGATTCGGTGATCTCCTCGGTGACGAAGCCGAGTTGGACCTTGGTGGTGAGGGTGCGGCCCGCCGGGACGGTGAGGGTGCGGGTGAGCGCCTCGCCCCCGGCCCCCTCGGGGGCGAAGCCGTCGCCGCTCAGCCGGGGGAAGAGGGTCGTGAGGTTGTTCTTCGCGGGCACCGCGCCGGTGAGTTCGCGTCCCTCCGGAGTCGCGGTGTACGGGGAGGAGGCGCGCAGGGTGAGCGCGCGGCTCGCGGAGCCCGTGTTGGTGAGGGCCAGGTTCGTCACGGCGACATTGGCGTCGGTGATGAACTTGGTCTGCGCGACCTTCAGCCCGGTCGCCGCGTGGGTGAACTCGCTGCGCCAGTGACTGGGCGTCTGCGTACGGGAGTCGATGTCCTCGCTGAGGGTGAGCCGTTCCCCGTCCACGACCAGGTCGACCGTGTACGCGGACCGGTTGTCGATGCTCTCCCAGTACGCGACCTTGCCGCCGAAGCCGAGCGGCGCCGGGTCGTGCTCCTTCATGAACACCGCCCGGCCCCGGGTGAACAGCCAGTCCCCCGCCGGGTCGTCGCCCTTGCGGGCCAGCATCCGGTCCATCCAGAAGTCGGTGCCGTTCCCGGCCCGGCGGTCCGCGTCGTACTGGGCGCGCATCGTGCGGCGGACCGTGAAGCCGGCGGGCAACTCCGGTACGGGGTCCGCCGATCCGGTGTAGACCGGGTACCCGACCGCCGAGTTGTCCGCCTCGGCCGGTACGGCGGCGGCGAGCGTGACGAGCAGCCCGACGGCCAGCGCTCCGGCCAGGGCGCCGCGCTGCCGCCGTCCCCATGACCGCCGAGGTCTTCGTGGTCCGCGCATACCTACCTCGCCTCCCCCGTCGGCAGCCACACCCGCATGGTCGACGGACCCCGGTCGGCCCAGGAGTGATAGGGCACGAGGACGATCGCGGCGGGCTCAGCGGGCTCAGCGGGCTCAGCGGGCTCGGCGGGCCGCTGTTCGCCGGGGTGGCCCAGCGGCTCGTACGGCCAGGCCGCCTCGTCCCGTTCCGCGCGTACGGCGATCTCTCCGGCGACGACGACCGTGCCGCCCATGCCCTCGGCACCGTCCGGCCCGTCCTGGGGCTCGACGGACGTGTCCACCCGTACCGCGTCGACCTCGTGCCCCGCCGGGAGGTCGACGGACTCTGCGCAGTACACGAGCGGGCCGCGCTGGACGGCGACCGTGCCGCGTACGGCGTCGACGCGGGGGTCGGCGTGGATCCAGCGCGGGGCGACCGGGAGGTCGAGGCGTACCTCGTCACCGGGCCGGAAGACCCGGGTGAGGGCCGCCGTGCCCGGGGCTGCCGGGCGGCGGGTGCCGTCGGGGTCGACCAGCAGGGCGGGGGCGCCCGTGGCCCAGGCGGGCACCCGCAGGGACAGGGTCCAGGGGGCGGCCGGGGCGCGGACGATCCGGACGGTCACGCTCCCGCCGGAGGGGTAGTCGGTGCGGACCCGCAGGGCGACGCCCCGGCCGCCGGTGAGGGTGGTGGCGAGGTCGGCGTCGGCGTACTGGTGGAGTTGGACACCGTTGTCGTCCGCCGTCGCGAGGTAGGCCGGGAGCTGGGCCAGGGTCCGGGCCACGTTGGTCGGGCAGCAGGACACGGCGAACCACGGGGCGCGCAGGCCCGAGTCGGCGCGGGGGCTGTCGACGTCCGCCGGGGGTGCGACGCCCCGGTGCCGCCGGTGCAGGGTGTTGGCGTAGAAGAAGGACCTGCCGTCCCCGGCCGGGGAGGTGGCGACCACGTTGAACAGGGTCCGTTCGACGAGGTCGGCGAAGCGGGGTTCGCCGGTGGCGAGCAGCAGCCGCCAGGCGAGCATCACGGAGGCGACCCCGGCGCAGGTCTCCGAGTAGGCGCGGTCGGGCGGGAGGACGAAGTCGTCGCCGAAGGCCTCGTCGCGGTGGTGCGAGCCCATGCCGCCGGTGAGGTAGGTGCGGCGGGCGACGGTGGCCTCCCACTGCCGTACGACGGCGGCGAGCAGCTCCTCGTCGCCGGTCTCCACGGCCACGTCGACCGCCCCGGCGGCCAGGTAGAGGGCGCGGACGGCGTGGCCGCGCAGGACGGTGGCCTCGCGTACGGGTGTGTCGTCCTGGTGGTAGACGCGGCCGAACTCGCCGTCGGCGAGGGTGCCTCGGCCTCGGCGGTCGATGAACAGCGCGGCCTGGTCGAGGTAGCGCTGCTCGCCCGTCAGACGCGCCAGTTCCACCAGGGCCGTCTCGATCTCCGCATGGCCGCAGACGCTCTCGATCCCGCCCCGGCCGAACGTGGCGCAGACATGGTCGGCGGCGCGTCGGGCGACCTTCGTCAGCTCTCCCTCGCCACGGGTGCGGGCCTGGGCGATGCCCGCCTGGATCAGGAACCCGTAGCAGTACAGTTCGTGACCCCATTCGAGGTCGCTGTAGCGGGGCGGCTGTCCGGGGTGGCCGAAGGCGGTGTTGAGGTAGCCGTCCCCTTCCTGGGCGGATGCGACGGCCTCGGTGAGGGCGGCGATGTCCTGGTCGAGCGCGGCGTCGGTGCCGGTGCCGGTGCCGGTGCCGGACTGCCAGGCCATCGCTTCGAGGAGTTTGTAGATCTCGGAGTCCGCGAACTCCCTGCCGCGCCGGTCGCGTTCGATGCGCCCTTCGGCGACGGCCCGGAAGTTGCCCGTCCAGCCGACGCGTTCCATCCAGTCACGGCAGTGCGCGAGGGTGGCCGTGGCGTTGACCTCCCGGCGCCGGGCCCAGAAACCGCCGGTGATCCTGACCTCGTCCAGACCCAGGGGACGCAGCCGTCCCTGGGTCGGGGCCACGGGCAGCACGGTCGACAACTCTCGGTTCTCGCTCACCAATTGATGCCTCTCCTTGGGATCGTCAGCCCTTCAGCGCACCCGACATGAAGCCCCGTACGTAGTGCCGTTGCAGCAGGAGGAAGAGGAGCAGACAGGGCACGGCGAGGACCACCACGCCCGCCTCGGTCGCGCCGTAGTCGACGGCGCCCATGCTCTGCTGCCGCAGATTGGCGACGGCCAGCGGCAGCGGCGCCTTCTCGCTGTCGGAGATGAGGATCAGGGGCGCGATGAAGTCGTTCCAGGCCGCGAGGAACGCGAACAGCCCCACGGTGATCAGCCCCGGCCGTACCGCCGGAAGCAGCACCCGGCGCAGCGCGCCCGCCGTGCCGCAGCCGTCGACGAGCGCCGACTCCTCCAGTTCACGCGGTACCGCCTCGAAGGAGATCCGCATCATAAAGGTGGCGAACGGCAGTTGGAACATCGCGAGCACCAGACTCAGCCCGATCAGCGAGTTCTGCAGCTGCAGCCTGCCGAGCAGCACATAGAGCGGGATGAGCAGGGTGGCGTACGGGACCATCAGGATGGCCAGGGTCAGCAGGAACAGCAGGTTCTTGCCGGGGAAGTCGAAGCGGGCGAAGGCGTAGCCGCCGAGCAGGGACACCCCGAGGGTGAGGGCGACGGTCAGTGCCGACACGAGCGTGCTGTTGAGCAGGTACTGCCACAGGCCCGCGTCGTACTCCAGCAGTGTCCGGTAGTTGCCGAGTCCGTACCCCGATTCCTGCGCGGTGCCGGGCTGGGGGCTGACCGACGCCCAGGTGTTCCACAGCAGCGGGAAGAGGAAGATGACGGCCAGTCCGCCGGCGACGACGTGGTACGGCGTACGGCCGAGGGCGCGGGACAGCACGACGGATCCCCTCTCCTGAGGTCTCATTGCTCGTCGGCGCGGCGCAGACCGCGGAACTGGAGGGCGTTGAGCAGGAGCAGCACGGCCAGCACGAGGATCGACAGGGCGGCGGCGGTGCCGAGGTCCAGGCGCTGGAAGGCCTCGCGGTAGATCAACTGCACGACGGTGACGGTGCTGTTGTCGGGGCCGCCCTTGGTGAGGATGAAGAACTGGTCGAAGGCGAGCAGCGATCCGGTCACGCACAGGAGCAGGGTGAGCGCGAGGGACGGACGCAGCAGGGGCAGCGTGATCGAGCGGAAGATCTGGGCTCGGCTCGCGCCGTCCATGCGCGCCGCCTCGTACACCTCGTGCGGGACGCGTTGCAGGCCCACGAGCAGGATCAGCATGTAGAACCCGGCGAACTTCCACACGATGAGGAACACCGTGGAGAGCAGCGCGGCGGTCGGCGTACCGAGGAACGACACCTCGTCGTCGGCGAGACCGAGCCCTCGCAGGATGTCGCTCAGCGGCCCGGTGGTCGGGCTGTACAGGCCCCAGAAGAGCAGCGAGGCGGAGGCCAGTCCGAGGGCGCCGGGCAGGAAGTACACCGTGCGGTAGAAACCGGCGGCCGGCCGTGACTCCTGGACGAGCAGGGCGAGCAGCAGCGCCAGGCCGAGGAGGACGACGGTGACGACACCGGTGTAGAGGAGCGTGAAGCGGACGGCGGGCCAGAACAGCGGGGCGTCGGTGATGTCGGTGTAGTTCTCGGGGGCGTTGACGCCCCGGTCGCCGGTGAGCAGGGGCCAGTCGTTGAGCGACATCTGTCCGACGAGGAGGAGAGGCAGGACGAAGAAGACGAGGACGAACACGGCGGTGGGGGCGGCGTAGGCGAGCCCCTGGGCCTTGCGGGACCGCCACCGGGGCGCCGCCGCGCGTGGCGGACGGCCCCGGTGTTCCGGCCGGGCCCGGTGCGCGGTCGGCGCGGACTCGGCCACCTTCACCTGCATGCCTCTCCTCCGTTGACGGTCGCGGCGCCGGCCGGGGTGTCGTGGTCATCCGGTCGTGGCGGTGCCCCGGGTGTCGTGCTCAGTCGGCGAGGGACTTGCTGACGGCCTCGTTGTCCTTGTCCACGGACGTCCCGTCGCCGAAGACCGCGTCGCGCATCAGCGTCAGCCAGGGCCCGTTGGGGTCGTTGAAGGTCTGGCCGAACTTCAGCGCGTACGGGGTCCGCCCGTCGGCGACGAGTTCGTTGATGGTGACGAGCCGGGGGTCGGCGTCGGAGTGCTTGTTGGACGCCAGGTCGGTGCGGGCCACGACGTCCTTGTGCGCGGCGACGACATCGACCTGGGCCTTGTCGCCGAGGGTCCAGGCGAGGAAGTTCCAGGCCTGGTCGGCCTTCTCGCTGGTCGCGGCGATACCGATGGCGTCGCCGCCGACGAAGGTGGATTTGCCGCCGTCCGGGCCGGGGATGGGGGCGACGCCGAGGTCGAGGTCCTTCGGCATCAGCCCGAGCGTGGTGGACGGCATGGGCATGACGCCGACCTTGCCCTTGGGGAACACCCCGGTCCAGGTCGTCCCCGTCTCGTCCTTCGCGCCGGGCGCCACGATGTCGTCGTCCACCCAGCCCCGGTAGGTGTCGTACACCTTCTTGGCGGTGGCGGAGGCCAGTTCCGCCTCGGTGCCGTCGTCGTTGAGGACCTCCTCGCCCGCGGCCCAGATGGACGGCCACCAGGTGAAGACACCGCAGCCACCGCAGTTGCCGCCGAAGAAGGTGCCGTTGACGTCCCCGCCGAGCGCGTCCACCGCGCGGGCCTGCTCGTCCCACTCGGCCAGGGTCGTGGGCGGCTTCCCGGGGTCGAGCTTCGCCTCGCGGTAGAGGTCCTTGTTGTAGAAGAGCACCGACAGGTCGAGGGTGTGCGGCACCACGTACTTCCTGTCCTCGTACGTACCGGCCTTGATGTGCGACTGGGCCAGCTTCCCGGCGAAGGGCAGGGCGTCGATGCGTTCGGTGAGGTCGGCGAAGAGGTTGCTGGAGGTGTAGTTGGGGACGAAGACCACGTCGGAGGCGAACAGGTCGGGCAGGTCCTGGGAACCGGCGGCGGCGCCGACCTTGGCCTGGTAGTCGTCGGTGGGGACGACGGTCAGCTCGACCTTGTTCTTGTGGCTCGCGTTGTACGCCTTGACCAGGGCCTCGCTCTGCGGCCGGGTCGCGGCGCGGGTCCACATCGTGAGCGTGGCGCCGTCGTCGGTGCCGGTGGCGTTCGCCGCGCCGCCGCCTCCGCCGCCGTCCGAGCCGCCGTCGCCCGACCCGCAGGCGGTGACCAGGCTCGCGGCGGCGAGCAGGGCGACGGCCCCGGTGGCGAGGCGGCCCGCGCGGCCACGTGGTCCGACCGTGCTCCCCATGTTCGATCCCCCTTGTTTCGCGGCAGGCCGTGCGGGGCCCGCCGGTCGGGCCGGTGAGGTGGTGGCACTGAACCGAGTGACGGGAACGAAAAGAAACCGAAAAGGCTTTCTGAGACGCTAGGACCCGCCCGAACACCCGTCAATCCCCTTGCAGAGAGCGGTTGTCGGTGGCTTTGCCGGTGCCGCACAGAAACGCGTGGCAGCATCTTGACCGAAACGTTTCCCGTAAGGTGCGGGGTGGCGCGTGTCATCCTCGGCGAGGTCGGCACGTGTGGCGAGACAGGAGATCACCCATGGCACAGGCCACCGGCCCCTCTCGTTCGCAGCCCGCCACGCTCGGCGACGTGGCCCGGCTGGCGGGCGTCTCGATCGCCACGGCGTCCAAGGCGCTCAACGGCCGCAGTCAGGTCCGCGCGGAGACCAGGCAGCGGGTCGTCGAGGCCGCCGAGCGGCTGTCGTTCCGCCCCAACCAGGTGGCGCGCGGGCTGCTCGCCGGGCGCACCGGCACGGTCGGGCTGCTCACCAGCGACCTGGAGGGCAGATTCGGCATACCGATCCTGATGGGCGCCGAGGACGCCTTCGGCGCGGGCGAGGTCGCCGTGTTCCTGTGCGACGCGCGCGGCGACGCGATCCGTGAACAGCACCATCTGCGGGCCCTGTTGGGCCGCCGCGTCGACGGCCTCATCGTGGTCGGCAGCCGCACCGACCCCCGCCCCTCCCTGGGCCGCGAACTACCGGTCCCGGTCGTCTACGCCTACGCCCCCTCCGACGACCCGGAGGACTTCTCCGTCGTCCCGGACAGCGTCGGCGCCGGCCGCATCGCGGTGGAGCATCTCCTCGCCTGCGGCCGCACCCGGATCGCCCACATCACCGGCGACCCCGGTTATCTCGCCGCACAGGACCGGGCCCAGGGGGCGCGGGCCGCGCTCGCCGACGCCGGCCTCTCCCTGATCGGCGAACCGCGGTTCGGGGCCTGGTCGGAGGGATGGGGGCGGGCCGCCACCGCGATGCTCCTCGACCGCCACCCCGACATCGACGCCGTCCTCTGCGGCAGCGACCAGATCGCCCGCGGCGTCATGGAGGTCCTGCGCGAACGCGGCCACCGCGTCCCCGAGGACATCGCGGTCATGGGCTTCGACAACTGGCAGATCATGACCACCGGCTCCCGTCCACCCCTGACCAGCGTCGACATGAACCTCGAACAGGTGGGCCGTGTCGCCGCCCACGCCCTCTTCACCGCCATCTCCGGCACCGCGCACACGGGGGTGGAGACCCTTCCCTGCAAGGTGGTGATCCGGGGGTCCACGGCACCGCTGTCGTGATGTCGGCCGCCGGCGCGGGGGCCACGGCCCTGGGCGGGTCAGCCGTCCGCGGCCCCCGGGCCACCGCTTCCGCGGGGACGACCGCCATCCGGTCGGGGTGGTGGGGTACGGGGAGTGCCAGGAGGGCCCAGTTCCTCATGGACTCCCCAGGGTCTGTTGTCGCGGATCAGGACATCGGTGACGGCGCGTAGTGGTGGGCAAGTCCGGTGGCGAGGTCGCGGAGGTGAGCCCTGGCTTCGGCGGGACCGTGCACAGTGACGGCGCTCCCGAACGGCAGGAGTGCTCGCACGTCCTCCAGGTGCAGGAAGCGGATGGTCACCTTGTGGCCGGCAGCGGATGCTTCATGGTCGTCCCGGACGAGTCGCAGGCCGAAGATCCGTTGCGCCCGGTCGATCTGGGTGTGGTCGATGGTGGCGCTGACCTCTATCGCGTGGTGGTGTTCCCACTGGTCAATGAGTGCTGCGGCAACGGTGGCCAGGGTCTGGCTCTCGCGGATCCGTCGTAGCTGGTCGACTTCTTCCCACGTCCTGATCCGTTCGAGTCGGTACATCCGTGGCACTCGGGCACGGTCGGCGACGAGGTACCAGACGCCGACCTTGGCGAACAGCCCGTAGGGATCCACGACCAGGTCGCGCGGGCCTGACTCGCGCGTGCTGTCGTACTCGATCCGCAGCCGGCGACCTCGCCGCACCGCGCCGATCAGCGAAGCCGGACTCGTGCCGGAAACCCGTGCCTGACGCCAGGGACGGCTGTCCACGTGCACCACGTCGGTGAGCGGCAGGAGCTCATGAACCCGACGTGGCACTGCAGCGGCGATCTTGGAGAGTGCGTGCCGGCTTTCGACCGATGCGTCGAGCTCCTCACGTTGCTTCTCATCCAGCCCGATGAGCGACAGATGATCACGCTCACCGGGTGTGAGTCGCGTGAGGTCGGGCCCTGACCCGGGCAGCATGGTCACGCCTCCGAGGCGGCCCCGGTGTGCGGTCACCGGCAGACCGGCGTCGCGGAGCCAGTTCAGATCCCGGGTGATGGTGCGAAGGGACACCCCGAGCGCCGAGGCGAGTTCCTGGGTGGTCACGGCATCCCTCGATGCGAGGAGCAGCATCAGGTTGAAGAAGCGGTCCGGGGTCACGCCCCCATTAGTTCAGGAAATTGCGACACGATGCGGCGCATATCCCGGTCAGGCTGGTGGATACGCACCTACCACCTGCGAGAAGGAACAGCCATGACCACATCCGTCGTGTCCGTCGTCTACGTGAACGACGCTCCCGCCGCAGCTCGTTTCTACGGCGACCTCCTTGGCCTGAGCCCCTCGTTCGAGACTCCGGGATACATCACCTTCGACCTCGGGCCGGGCGCCGACCTCGGCTTGTGGTCCGGCCAGTTCGAGGATCTGTCACCGGACGTCCCGCGCACCGGTGAGCTGTGCCTGGCCACCGACGGTGGACCGGACGAGGTCACCGCGACCTTCGAGCAGTGGAAGTCCAAGGGGGTCACGATCTTGCGCGAGCCTCATGACGCGGGGTTCGGGCCGACCTTCCTCGCGGCCGATCCCGACGGGAACCGTATCCGCGTCGCACCGCGGGGCTGAAGGGCCGTCATGCGGCAGGCGCGCACGCCAGGTGTCGCGCCTGCCCACCCTCCCGTGAACCTCCCCGCCGGGCAGCCGAACCCTCCTTAACGACTCTCGTCCAGATACCCCCGCGCCAGCTCCTCCGCCCGCGCGAACCAGTCGACCAGCAGGGCCAGTTCGTCCGCCGAGTACCGGCCGAACAGCTCGGCGAGCCGGGTGTAGAACGGCCCGTAGACCGCCACCACCCGCTCGGCGGCGTCCGGGACCGCGACCACTCGGACCCGGCGTCCGTCGGCCGGGTCCGGCTGCCGGGTCACGAACCCCCCGCGTTCCAGCCGGTTGAGGACACCCGTCACCGCGCCCGTGGTGACATGCGCCCGTTCGGCCAGATCACCGGCGCTGACCGGTTCGTCCGCAGCCTCCAGGACGTACGCGAAACAGACGAGGTCCGTGACGCTCAGCCCGAGCTTCCGGGCGAACTCCTGCTGCCCGACGATCATCGTCGCGATCAGGCCGTCCATCGCACCGATCGCGTCCGGAACGGTGGGGCGGCGTTCGGCCTCCATTGATATCGCCTCCGGGGCAGGCTAGATTCCTTACTTACTAAGACATCATAGTCCGGCGCCGTGGGCGTGGCCGCGGCACGCCGTGGCGCGCCGCGGCGCGCGAGGGGAGCAGACACGTGAGTCTCTACGACGAGGGCCACACCGTCGCCGGCTGGACCGGCACCGCCATCGGCACCCTCGGGTCCACGGGGCTGGGCCTGGGCGTCATCGGCTGGACCCCGGGATTCGTCCTGGGCACCGTTCTCTGCGTGCTGGCGCTCCTGGTCACCTGGGGCCTCCACCTCGGCGGCTGGGGCAAGCCGCCGGGCCCCCGCCCCCGGGAGCAGTGGCGCCTCACGGCCCGCGACCGCTCCGCCCGCGGCGGCCACGCCGACTGCCTCGGCTGCCGCCTGGCCGGCCGCCGCCGCACCCCGTCCCCGCTCCCGACGACCGCCCCCGGCCCGGCCGCCCCGCTCGAAGGCACCGGCACCCCGCTCGCCCCCGTCCCGGCGGGCGACACGGCACCCTGAGCGACATCGGCACCAGCCGAGGACAGTAAACGCTTACCGCCTGACGGGCCCCAGTTCCGGGACTGCGCCCCGCGACGAGCCTTCCATGCAGTAACGTCTAACCGTGACGGTCAATGAAAACGGTCGCCGGAGCAGCGCCGGAGCCAGTGGGGCCAGGCGTCGGCGGAACAGCGCGTCGGGCGGCGAGCGGCCCAGCACGATCCGGGATGTCGCCGCGCAGGCGGGAGTCTCCGTAGCAACCGTTTCCCGCACCCTGGCCGGCAACTACCCGGTGTCCACGGAGACCAGGGCCCGGGTCATGGCGGCGGTCGAGTCGCTGCACTATGTGGTGAACGTGCACGCCAAGGCGCTCTCCGGCCGGGTCGCGGGCCCGGTCGCGCTGGTCATCAAGGACATCACCGGCCCCTCCCTCGCCCATGTCGCGGCGGGGGTGGAGCAGGAGGCCGCCGACCGGGGCCGGCTGAGCCTGGTGTGCGCCACGCACGACGACTCGGCCCGCGAGGACGACCTGGTCCAGCTGATGCGCGAGCAGCACGCGGCCGCCGTTCTGCTCGTCGGCGGGGCCCGGCAGGACGAGGCGTACCGGCGGCGGATGGCCGAGTACGCGACGGCGCTGGACGCGGCGGGCTCCCGGCTGGTGCTCGTGGGCCGCCCGCCGCTGGCCGGCGATCTCCCGGTCACGGTGGTGCAGTACGACAACCGGGGCGGCGCCTTCCAGGCCACCGACCATCTCCTGACCGCCGGGCACCGGCGCGTCCTCTTCCTGGGCGGCGACCCCGGGCTCAGCACCGCCGACCAGCGCCGGGACGGCTTCCTGCACGCGCTGCGCGCCCACGGGGTCGCGCACGCCGAGGAGTTGGAGCTGCCGGGTCCGTACACCCGTGTCTCGGGGTACCAGCGCACCCGCGAGGCGCTGGCCGCCGGTCTGGAGTTCACGGCGGTGTTCGCGGGCACCGACATGGTCGCCACGGGGGCGCTCGCCGCGCTGCGCGAGGCCGGTCTCGACGTCCCCGGTGATGTCTCCCTCGTCGGTTTCGACGACGTCCCCTTCGCCGCCGACCTCTCCCCGGCGCTCACCACGGTCCGGGTGCCGTACGAGGATCTGGGGCGCACGGCCGTCCGGCTGGCGCTGGAGCGCGAGGAGCGGCTCGGGGGCGACGACCATGTGGTGCTCGGCACCCAGCTGGTGATCCGCCAGTCGGTACGCACGCTTTCGTGAGCGTACGTACCGGTTGGTGAAGGCGAGGCGGCGGCACAACCGCCGCCTCTTCACGGGATCTTGACGCAGCGTCAACCCGGCGTAGGGCGAGCCGTGGGGCGGCGGACTCCATCAGGTCAACCGTCCCGGACTATTGACTCGGATCACCTCAGTAGCGATTCTCGTCACATCGCTTGTGCCAGCCATGACAAACGGACTATGGCGTCGTGGGTGTTCAACGCGTCCCGGAACGGTCTGGCCCATCGACCGCGCATCCCCCCGACCGAGGACGTGAGTGATGACCACAACTCCACGCGCCCACCGCAGACGCAGACCCCTCATGGTGCTGGCGCTGTTCCTCACCGCGATGGGCATGCTGCTCAGCCCGTCGTCCAGTTCGGCCGCGACCGGTGAGTGGTGGCTGCCCACCAACCGGCCGTCGCCCGACTCGCAGATCAATGTGACGGGCGAGCCGTTCAAGGGGACCACCTCTGGGGGCGACGTGCGCGGCTTCATCGACGCGCACAACCACCTGTTCTCCAACGAGGCGTTCGGCGGCCGGCTCATCTGCGGCAAGGTGTTCTCGACGTCCGGCATCGCGGACGCGCTGAAGGACTGTCCGGAGCACTACCCGGACGGCTCCCTCGCGATCTTCGACTACATCACCCACGGCGGCGACGGCAAGCACGACCCGGTCGGCTACCCGACGTTCAAGGACTGGCCGGCGTACGACTCGATGACGCACCAGGCCAACTACTACGCCTGGATCGAGCGCGCCTGGCGCGGTGGTCAGCGGGTGCTGGTCAACGACCTGGTCACCAACGGGATGATCTGCTCGATCTACCCGTTCAAGGACCGTAGCTGCGACGAGATGACGTCGATCCGGCTGCAGGCGAAGCTGACGTACGACCTCCAGGACTACATCGACGCGCAGTACGGCGGTACGGGCAAGGGCTGGTTCCGGATCGTCACGGACAGCGCGCAGGCACGTCAGGTGATCGCGGCGGGCAAACTCGCCGTCGTCCTGGGCGTGGAGACCTCCGAGCCGTTCGGCTGCAAGCAGATCCTCGACGTCCCGCAGTGCAGCAAGGAGGACATCGACGAGGGCCTCGACGAGCTGTACGACCTGGGTGTGCGCAGCATGTTCCTGTGCCACAAGTTCGACAACGCGCTGTGCGGCGTCCGGTTCGACGAGCACGGTCTCGGTACGGCGATCAACGTCGGCCAGTTCCTGTCGACGGGCACCTTCTGGCAGACCGAGACGTGCAAGGGCCCGCAGAAGGACAACCCGATCGGTGACGCGTCGACGGAGGCCGAGGAGGACCTGCCGGCGGGCACCGAGGTGCCGGAGTACGACGAGAACGCCCAGTGCAACGTACGGGGGCTCACCGACCTCGGCGAGTACGCCGTGCAGGGCATGATGCAGCGCAAGATGATGCTCGAGATCGACCACATGAGCGTCAAGGCCACCGGCCAGGTCCTGGACATGTTCGAGGCCGCGTCCTACCCGGGTGTCCTGTCCTCGCACAGCTGGATGGACCTGAACTGGACCGAGCGGGTCTACTCCCTCGGCGGTTTCGTCGCCCAGTACATGCACGGCTCCGAGGAGTTCAGCGAGGAGGCCGAGCGGACCGACGCGCTGCGGACCAAGTACGGCGTGGGCTACGGCTACGGCACCGACTTCAACGGCATCGGCGACCACCCCGCCCCGCGCGGCGCCGACACCTCCAACCCGGTGACGTACCCCTTCAAGAGCGCCGACGGCGGCTCGACCATCGACAAGCAGACCACCGGTCAGCGCACCTGGAACTACAACACCGACGGCGCGGCCCATGTCGGCATGATCCCGGACTGGATCGAGGACATCCGGCTGGTCGGCGGGCAGGGCGTCGTGGACGACCTCTTCAAGGGCGCCGAGTCCTACCTCGACACCTGGGGCTCCTCCGAGGCCCACCAGGCGGGGGTGAACCTCGCCAAGGGGAAGACGGCGACGGCCGGTTCGTCCGAGTCGAACCCGGTCACCAGCTACCAGCCCGGCCGGGCCGTGGACGGTGACGGCGGCAGCCGCTGGGCGAGCGACTGGAGCGACTCCCAGTGGTGGAAGGTGGACCTCGGCACCTCGCGCACCGTCAAGAAGGTCACCCTCGACTGGGAGCGGGCGTACGGCAAGGCGTACCAGATCGATGTCTCGACCGACGGCTCGACCTGGAAGACCGTGTGGTCCACGACCTCGGGTGACGGCGGTCTGGACACGGCGTCGTTCTCGGCCGTGACGGCGAGATATGTTCGGATGCTGGGGACCGACCGCGGCACGGACTGGGGTTACTCCCTCTACGAGGTCGGCGTGTACAGCGGCTGACCGCACCACCACGGGGGAAGAGGGAACCACATGGCACGCCTGCCGTCGGCCGAGCGACGCAGACAGCTGACCGAAGCGGCGATCCGCGCGATGACCCGGGACGGCGTCCCCAGGACGACGACCCGGTCCATCGCGGCCGAGGCGGGCGTGTCCCTGAGCGTCTTCCACTACTGCTTCGAATCGAAGCAGGAGCTGCTCGAATCCGTCATCACCACCATCACCGGGCACTACGTCTCCCTGGTGCGGGAGGCGATCCGCCCCCGGGAGACGCTCAGGGAGACCGTCCGGGCCGGTTTCCAGGCGTACTGGGACCATGTCTCCGCCCACCCGGGCGAACACATGCTCACCTACGAACTGACCCAGTACGCCCTGCGCGAGCCCGGCTTCGAGCATCTGGCCCGGCGCCAGTACGAGATGTACTGCGTCACCTACGCCGACCTCATCGAGCAGCTGCGCCACACGATGGGCTTCGAACTGACCGTCCCCGTCCCGGTCCTGGCCCGCTACCTCGCCGCCATGACCGACGGCCTCACCCTCAACTTCCTGGTCCTCGGCGACGACACCACCTGGACGGACATCCTCGACACCATCACCGACCACGTGGCCGGCCTGGTGCGCGAGGAGGTCCGTCCGTAGGGTCCCGGCCCCGGCCTCAGCGGGCCGACGCCGCGATCAGCTGGTCCAGGAGGGCGATGAGGACGTCGCGGGACGAGGTGCGTTCGCGGGCGTCGAAGAGGATGACGGGGGTGTTCTCGGGGAGGGCCAGGGAGTCGCGGATGTCGTCGGGTTCGTAGGGGTGTTCGCCGTGGAAGCCGTTGACCCCGATGACGAAGGGGATCTTGCGGCGTTCGAAGAAGTCGATGGCGGCGAAGCTGGACTCGGGGCGGCGGACGTCGATCAGGACGACGGCGCCGAGGGCGCCGATCGCGAGGTCGTTCCACATGAACCAGAACCGCTGCTGTCCGGGTGTGCCGAACAGATAGAGCACGAGGTCCTGGCCGATGCTGATCCGGCCGAAGTCGAGGGCCACCGTGGTGGCGCTCTTCTCGGGGATCCCGTCGAGGTCGTCGACCCCGAGTCCGGCGGTGGTGAGGGGTTCCTCGGTGCGCAGCGGGACGATCTCGCTGACCGACCCGACCATGGTCGTCTTCCCCACGCCGAAACCGCCGGCGATGAGGATCTTCACCGTGTCGGGAGCCGAAATCCCCTGGGGGGTGGGGTCAGAGCCGGCCAAGGCCGTCCCTCACTTTCTTCAGCAGGTCCAGATCGGGGGTGCGGGAGATCAGGCGTGGCTGGCGCACGCTGATCCGGCCCGCTTCCAGCAGGTCGCAGAGCATGATGGCGACCACGCTGACCGGGAGGTCGAGGCCGGTGGCCAGCTCCGCCACCACGATCGGCTTGGCGCACAGCTTCAGGATCCGCGCGTGCTCCGGCTGTGGCCGGGTGCCCCCGGCCGGCTGCGGATCCACGGCGGACACCATGGTGATGAGGGTGAAGTCGCCACGGGCGGGCCGGGTGCGGCCGCCCGTCAGGGTGAACGGGCGAACCAGCCGGCCCGCCGCGTCGCCTCCGTTCACCTCACTCGCCGCTGTCGGCCGCGACGACACCGGCGCGTGGGGCCGCGCTGAGGTGCTCGCCGATCTTCTTCACCAGCATGTTCATCTGGTACGCGACCACGCCGACGTCCGCGCCCTGCCGGGTCAGCACGGCGAGGTTGGCGCCGGGTCCGGCGTTGGTGAGGATCAGGAAGGCGTTGCCCATCTCGATGAGCAGCTGGCGGACGGGGCCACCGCGGAAGTCCATGCTGACGCCCTTGCTGAGGCTCATCAGGCCCGAGGCGGTGGCCGCGAGCCGCTCGGCGTCGTCGCGCAGGAACGCGGTGGATTTGCTGACGACCAGTCCGTCCTCGGAGAGCACGACGGCGTGGTCCACCTCGGCGACCCGGTCCACCAGTCCGGTGAGCAGCTGGTCGAGCTGACTGTGCGTGGCGGGGATGGGGCGTGTCATCTGTGTGTCCTTCAATGAGCGGTCTGCGTGGGGAGTCGGTGGGACGTCAGGTGCCGGAGGCGGGGATCCGGTCTCCTGGGTCGGGGGACGCGGATTCCTCCCCTGATGCGTACTCGGGTTCCGCGTCGTCGTCACGTGCCTGGAGGGTTCCGCGCTGGAATCCGGCGAGCGAGGAGGCGGCGCGTTCGGCCGTGAAGTCGTCGCTGTCGCCGTCCGGGCAGGGTTCCGACTCCTCCTTCAGCTCGGCGGCCAGACTGGTCTGCGGGATCCGGCGGGGCAGCGGCATCAGGCCGCCCTTCTTCGCGGCCTTGGGTTTCCTGACGGCGGCCGGCCGGGTCCCGTTCGCGTCCTCGACATCGGCGGTGACGGAGTCGGCGGTCCGCGCGTGCGCGGCGGGCCGCTCCTGGGGCGTACCGTCCGGTTCCGGTCGTACGGGTGCGGGCTCCGGCTCCGTCGCGGCGGCGACCCGGGCGGCCACGAGCGAGGCGCGCGACGGCGGTTCGGCCGTGTCGGTGGCGTCCGCGGCGAGGTCGGGGTCGGGCGCCTCGCGGACCACGATCTCGTCCGGGATGAGCACGATCGCGGTGGTGCCGCCGTACGGCGAGGCGCGCAGGGTCACGGTGATGCCGTGCCGGGTGGCGAGGCGGGCGATGACGAACATGCCGAGCCGGAGGTCGTCGGCGAGGGCGACCACGTCGAACTGCGGGGGCGTCGCCAGCTGGGAGTTGAACGCGGCGTAGTCCTCCTCGGACATGCCGAGTCCGCGGTCCTCCACCTCCAGGGCGAGCCCCTTGGCGACGGTCGCGGCGCGGACGCTGACCGGGCTGGGCGCGGGCGAGTAGGTGGTGGCGTTGTCGATCAGCTCGGCGAGGAGGTGGATGACGTCGGCCACGGCGGGCGGGGCGATCCACACGTCGTCGTCGGCGTGCACCTCGACCCGCTGGTACTCGGCGACCTCGCCCACGGCGCTGCGCAGGATGTCGATCAGCGCGACGGGCTCGGTCCAGCTGCGGCCGGGGCGCTCGCCGCTGATGATGACCAGGTTCTCCTCGTAGCGGCGCAACTGGCTCGCGGTGGAGTCCAGTTCGTACAGGCCCTTGAGGATCTCCGGGTCCTGGTGCTGGCGTTCCAGCTTGTCGAGCTTGGTGAGCTGGAGGTTGACGAGGTTCTGGCTCTGCCGGGCGATGCCGAGGATGACGCGCTGGAAGCCGCGGCGGGTGTCGGCGAGTTCGACGGCGGTGTGCACGGCGGTGCGCTGGGCGGCGTTGAACGCCTTGGCGACCTGGCCGAGTTCGTCGGTGCCGTAGTCCAGCGGGGCGGCGGCCTCGTCCACGTCGATCTTCTCGCCCCGGTCGAGGCGGGCGACGACGTCGGGCAGCCGGTGTTCGGCGAGGCTGAGGGTGGCCGTGCGCAGCCCGGTGAGCCGGCGGGACAGCGAGCGGGTGATGCGCCAGGACATCACGACGCACAGCAGCAGCGCGGCGAGCCCGCCGGCGCTCAGCGAGCCGGCCGTGATCAGCAGTTCGCGGGCCTCCGCGCCGCTGCGGTCCAGCAGGGCCGTGGTCTGGGCGCGGATCAACTGCTCGTACTGGGCGGACAGTTTCGTCATCGAGGCGTCCCAGCGGGCCTGGGCGTCGGGCAGTTCGCTCTTCCGCGCGTCCCCGGCGCCCGTGGTGCGGGCCGCGAGGACCTGGTCCTCCACGGCCTGGAGCCCCTGCCAGTCCGGGCCCTGGACGATCCGCTCGACCTGGATCTTCACCTCGCCGTCCAGCGAGGGCACGAGCTGGTTGTCGACGAGCCAGCGGCGGGCGCTGACCAGCTGGGCGAAGCGCTCCCGGGTCGGCTCGTCGAGGCGGCCCGAGGGCCAGTTGAGGGTGAGGAGCGCGTCCTCCTGGGAGACCAGCTCGGCGGCCTGCGCGAGGGTGACGAGCGGACCGGCCTCGGAGGTGAGGTCGCCGTCGTCGACCTGGGAGAGCGCCTGGAAGGCGTGGATCTGGCCGTCGATGATCGAGCTGTAGTGGTCCAGGATCTGCTCGGGCGTGATGTCGGTGGGGGTGTCCACCTGGTCGCGGTAGTACTCCAGGCTGTTCGACGCGCCCATGACCGCGTACAGCTGGTCGCCGATGCGGGCGGGGGCGTCGTCGATCTCGCTCGCGCGGCGGTCCAGTTTGGCGACCGCCTTGTCGGTCTCCCGGCGCTGCTGGTCGAGGGCGTCCATGGAGCTGCCGGGGGTCGCCATGTAGGCGGCGGACAGGGCGCGTTCGCGCTGCAGGGCGAGGGCCGCGTCGGTGCCCATCGCGCCGGTGGACTTGCTCAGCCCGGTCTGCGTCCGCAGCCGCAGTCCCTCCGAGAACATCTGGGTCGTCGTCACACCCCAACTCACGGCCAGTGTGACGCTGGGGATCAGAGCCAGGAGGATCAGCGAGAGACGTATGGAGCCGAGACGGCGCCGGGCGCCGGTCCGTGGGGGCATCGTCGTCCTTGGGCGGTTGGCGGGGAGCGGAAGGAATCGGGACTGGGGCGACAGGGGTCAGGGGGTGGTGGGTGGACACCTGTCAGTACGGCGCACAGGGGATGCGCAGGATGTTATCCGCACAAGTGAACGCACGTCGCAGGGGTGGTCGGAAGTTTGGCGTCGCCGTTACACGACCGTTCCGGATGCTTGGGTTCCGTGGCGCGGTCATGTCCGAACGGAATGTTCCGTTTTCCTGTGCGGTTCATGTCAACGGGTGCCGTTCGCCGCGAACTCGGCGACTCCCGCGATGTTCTTCCTCGTGACGAACGCGGGTCCGGTGAGCACGGGCGCGACGCCTCCCCCGCTGGTGTTGCCGTTGGTCCGGTGGAGCCAGAGCCCGTCGACCGCGAGATAGCCCTGGAGGTAGGGCTGCTGGTCCACGGCGAACTGGATGTCGCCGCTCTTCACGGCCTTGACCAGGTCCTTGTTGAGGTCGAAGGTGGCGACCTGGGCCTTGCTGCGCGCGTCGTCCACGGAGTCCACGGCGGCGAGCGCGAACTGCGCCCCGAGGGTGACGACCTCGTCGATGGTCGGGTCCTGGCGGAGCCGCGCGGCGATCGCGTCGGTCACGTCGTCCAGATCGGTGCCGTCGACGTAGAGGTTCTCGGTCCGCCCGCCGAAGGTCTTGCGTACGCCGGCGCAGCGGGCCTCCATGGCCACGTTGCCACGCTCGTGGATGACGCACAGGGCGTGGGCGGCGGAGCGGGCGTCGAGTTCGTCGCCGAGCGCGCGGCCCGCGACGCTCTCGTCCTGGCCGAAGAAGGCCAGCAGCCCCTGCGCCTTCCAGGCGTCGATACCGGAGTTGAGGCCCACCACGGGTATGCCGGCGGCGCGGGCCTCGGCGACCGCGCCGCGCATCGCCTGCGGCTTGGCCAGGGTCACCGCGATGCCGTCGACCTTGTCGGCGATCGCGTCCCGCACCAGCTGGGCCTGCCCGTCGGCGTCGGGGTCGCTCACGAAGGTCAGCTCGACGCCGTCCTTTGCCGCCGCGACCTCCGCGCCCCGGCGGACCAGGTCCCAGAAGGCGTCCCCCTCGGCGCTGTGCGTGATCAGCGCGATCTTCATCCCGCCGCCCGGGGCCCCCGAGGTGTCCGTGTCCGCATCGCTCTCCGCACCGCCGAACACCGAGCAGCCGGTGACGGTCAGGCAGACGGCGGCGGCGAGCGCCGCGGCCCGGACGGCTGTGAAGATCCCATGGGGTGCGGGGGGTGGGTTCATGGGGGTGCGGCACCTCGCTGTGCGACCGGGGTGGGAGGTCTGGGGAGTGCGAAGGAGCCGTCATCACCGCGATGACGTGCGGCGACTGGCTGACTTTCGCTGGGCGGAGCCAATCGCGTGTGACGCCCGGTAGTCAAGTGAACAACGAAATCGATGTGGTGCTGTGACGACCCGGCGCTGACCTGCACACACGTGTCAACTGCCGCTCCCGGCCCCGCCGGAGGAACCTGGACCGTTCCACCCACCGCCCGAGGGTCGATTCCCGGCCACTTCCGGCCCCGGTGCGAAGTCCCGGCCGACTGGCCGAAATTCGTACCCGCAGGCGGCAACCTCCGCACCTCCGGCGGCGACTGCTCGGCTGACGACCATCCCCCCGCACGGAACGGAAGCGACGCGTGAGCGACAACCACGGCAAGGCCCGCCACCGCAGAAGGAAGACGGCGCTGGTGGCCGGCGTCCCCCTGACCCTGGCCGCCGCCGGGACCCTGGCCTACGGCACGGTCTTCGGCGTCTTCGGCGAGGCGGCCCAGCCCCGGGCCGCGGCGGCCACCACCGGCTGGGCCGCCGACACCGCCGACGGATTCGCCTCGGTGAACGCCCTGGGCCAGAACGGGACCTACGGCGGCCGGGACGGCAGGACGGTCACCGTGAAGACCCTGGCCGACCTGGAGAAGTACGCCACCGCCGCCGAGCCGTACGTCATCGTCGTGGCCGCGACGATCAACATGAACCCGGTGGGCAAGGAGATCAAGGTCGCCTCCGACAAGACGATCGTCGGCTCCGGCACCTCGGGCCACATCGTGGGCGGCGGCTTCTTCCTCGGCGCGGGCGTCCACAACGTCATCATCCGCAATCTGACGATCCGTGACTCCTACCAGGGCACCTGGAACGACAAGGACCACGACTTCGACGCGATCCAGATGGACGGCGCCCACCACGTCTGGATCGACCACAACGATCTGCGACACATGGCGGACGGCCTCATCGACAGCCGCAAGGACACCACCTATGTCACGGTGTCCTGGAACAAGCTGAGCCAGAACAACAAGACCTTCGGCATCGGCTGGACCACCAACACCACCGCCGATCTGACGATCCACCACAACTGGTTCCGCGAGACCGAGCAGCGCAACCCGTCCACCGACAACGTGGCTCACGCGCACCTGTACAACAACTTCCTGGAGGACGTGTCCGGCACGGACATCAAGTCGTCCTACGGCAACTACGCGCGCGGCAACACCAGGATGGTCCTGGAGAACAGCTACTTCCAGGGCATGAACAACCCGGTCACCAAGGACTCCACGGCCGCCCTGGTCCAGCGCGGCAACGTCTTCTCCGGCACCTCGGGACGCAACGAGAGCGGCGGCACGGCCTTCGACCCGAAGACGTACTACGCCTACACCCTCGACAAGGCGGCCGACGTACCCGCCCTCCTCAAGTCCGGTGCGGGACCGCGTGGTTCGATCGGGACGACGGCCACCACCAAGGCCGCCGCGGCGACCACGCTCACCGTCGCCAAGGACGGCAGCGGCCAGTTCACCAGCGTCCAGAAGGCCGTCGACGCGGTACCCGCGAACAACACCGCGCGCGTGGTGATCTCGGTCAAGCCGGGCACCTACCGCGAGGTCGTCAAGGTCCCGTCCAACAAGCCGCACGTCACCATCCAGGGCTCGGGCGGCAGCCGCAAGGACACCACGATCGTCTACGGCAACGCCTCCGGCATGCAGAAGCCGGACGGCTCCGGCACCTACGGCACCCCCGGCAGCGCCACCCTGTCCGTCCAGTCCGACGACTCCCAGGTCCGCAACCTGACCGTCACCAACGACTTCGACGAGAAGGCCAACCAGAGCCTCTCCGGGCACCAGGCCGTGGCGCTGCTGACCCAGGCCGACCGGATCGTCCTCGACAGCCTCATCGTCAACGGCGACCAGGACACCCTGGAGCTGGAGACCGCCGCCAAGGACAAGCTGGGCCGGGTGTACGTCACCAACTCGTACGTCACGGGCAATGTCGACTTCATCTTCGGCCGGGCCACCGTCGTCGTCGACCAGTCGGTCATCACCCTCAAGAAGCGCTGGGACGGCACCTCCGCCGGGTACATCACCGCCCCCAGCACACCCGCCAACCGCAAGGGCATCCTGATCAACCGCTCCACCGTCAACGGTGACGTGTCCGCCGCGAGCTTCTTCCTCGGCCGCAACTGGCACCCGGGCGGCGACACCACCGTCGACCCGCAGACCACGGTCCGCAACTCCACGCTCAGCGCCGCGATCAAGTCCAAGCCCTGGTCCGACATGGGCGGCTTCTCCTGGAAGGACGACCGCTTCGCCGAGTACAAGAACACCGGCGCGGGCTCGGGGAGCGCGAGCGCCGACCGGCCCCAGCTGACCGACGCCCAGGCCGCCGACCAGGAGGTCGCGGACTGGCTGGGCGGCTGGACGCCGGGCGCGTGACCTCGCGCGACGGCACCACGACGACGCACCGCCCCGGTTTCTGTTATCGCGCCGGGGCCGGTGCGTCTCCTGTTCGCGGGCATGCGCATGTGCTCACACCAGGCGCATGCCCGCCGCAGGCAGCCGTACCCGAGACCCGAGGACCCCCACGTGACAGCAGAGATCAGCCGCCGCAGCACGCTGAAGATCGCCGGTATCGCCGCGGGCGCGGCGGGCCTGGGAGTCGGTACGGGACTGACGGCGACCCCCGCCTCGGCGGCGGGCGGCGCCTTCGCGCACCCCGGGCTGCTCCACACCCGGGCGGACCTGGCCCGGATGGCGGCCAAGGTGAAGGCGGGTGCCCAGCCGTACACGGCGGGCTTCGCCCGGCTGACCGCCAACCGGCACGCGCAGAGCGGCTGGAAGGCCAACCCGCAGCCGACCGTGGTCCGCGGCGGCACCGGCCAGAACTACGTGACCCTCTACAACGACATCCACGCCGCCTACCAGAACGGCCTGCGCCACCACATCACCGGCGAGGACGCCTACGCCGACACCGCCGTGGCGATCCTCAACGACTGGTCGGCGAAGCTCACTTCCCTGGCGGGCAACGCCGACCGCTTCCTGGCCGCCGGTCTGTACGGCTACCAGGTCGCCAACGCCGCCGAACTCGTCCGCGACCACGACGGCTTCGAGCTGGACCGCTTCCAGACCATGCTCAGCGAGGTCTTCGCCCCGCTCAGCGACGACTTCCTGGCCCGGCACAACGGCGCGGTGATCACCAACTACTGGCCCAACTGGGACCTCGCCAACATGGCGTGCGTCCTGGCCACCGGCATCTTCTGCGACGACCGGGCCCAGGTCACCCGCGCCGTCGACTACTTCAAGAACGGCGAGGGCCTCGGCGCGGTCAGGAAGGCCATCCCGGTCGTCCACGACGCCGGTCTCGCCGAGTGGCTGGAGGCCGGCCGCGACCAGGGCCACGCGCTGCTGGGCGTCGGCCTGATGGGCACCTTCTGCGAGATGGCCTGGAACCAGGGCATCGACCTGTACGGCTACGACGACAACCGCTTCCTCAAGGGCGCCCAGTACGTGGCCAAGTGGAGCTTGGGCGGCCGGGTCTCCTACACGGAGAACACCCGCGCGAAGGGCGCGATCAACGGCTGGTCGGGCCGGGAGACCGCGTCCGCCGCGGCCGGTGTCGACCCGAACATGATCCGTCCCATCTGGGCCATGATCGCCAACCACTACACCAAGCGCCGGGGCCTCGACGCCTCCCATGTCACCCGGATCGCGGCCAAGTCGGCCCCCGAGGGCGGTGGCGGCGACTACGGCCCCAACAGCGGCGGCTTCGACCAGCTGGGCTTCGGCACCCTGGCGTTCACCCGGGACAGGGCCACGGCGGCGGAGGCGAGCGCGGCCCCGTCGGCGTCCAAGGGCGCGTCGGGCTCGGACACCGGTGCGGGAAGCACCTCGAAGAAGGGCGCCACCTCGGCCTCCCCCTCCGCCTCCGCGAGCGCCCAGGGCGGCCGGGGCGAGGACCTGGCCGCGACGGGCACCTCCGACATCCCGGCCTGGACCGCCGCGGGCGGCGTCGCGGCCCTCGCGGGCGGCCTCCTCCTGCTGCGCCGCCGCAACCGGGCCACCGCCGCCGACTCCGGCTCCGCCGACGGGCGGCAGAGCTGACGGACACGCAACGTCCTCGCAACCTGGCGAGGCGTTCACTGCGCCCATGGATGTCGTCCCGCGCGTAGAACTGACCCCCGCGGCCGCCGATCTCGTCCGGCGGCTGCGGGCGGACCACGGCCCGTTGATGTTCCACCAGTCGGGCGGCTGCTGCGACGGCAGCGCCCCCATGTGCTACCCCGACGGCGAGTTCCGTACCGGGAACTCCGACGTCCTCCTCGCGGAGCTGACCGTCGACGGCGTCGACGAGACCGTCGGATTCTGGATGTCCCGCAGCCAGTACGAGGCATGGCGGCACACCCGGCTGATCGTGGACGTCGTCCCGGGCCGGGGCAGCGGCTTCTCCCTGGAGGCACCCGAAGGAGTGCGTTTTCTGATCCGTTCCCGCGTCGTCGAGGCCGGGCAACCGCCGGGCCGGTAGTCGTCTGGTGCACTTCCCCTGAGTCCTGGGACAGTTGACGAGACATCAGGGGGCACCGTGGCACGTCGTGCCGGACGGCTCAGAACGGTACTGACGGTTCTCTCGGCGTGGAGTGTGCTGGCCGGTGCGGCCCTCGTGGGGGCGGCCCCGGCCAGTGGCGCGCCCAGGGCCGTCGTCATCGCGCCCGGTATCGAGTACACCCACTTCGACATCAAGGCGGCCAAGGGCACGACCCACGCGCATGTGCTGACCGTCGACCTGCGCAACCCCAAGGTGGCGGTCGGGCTGCTGTACCCGGGCAAGGTGGCGGCGCGGGCGACCGTGTCCCGGCTGGCCACGTCGGCGGGCGCGGTGGCCGGGGTCAACGGCGACTTCTTCAACATCACCGAGACCCAGCACCCCGGGGTCGCGGCCACGGGAGCGCCGGTCGGCCCTGCGATCGCCGACGGGCACCCGCTCAAGGCCGCCGTGCCGAAGGGCCAGCGCTTCGGCCCCGCCCTGCCGCCCGGCACGACCACCAGGGACGTGCTCGGCGTCACGACCGACGGCACGGCCCGCCTCGACAGCATCGCCCTCGACGGTTCCGTCACCACCGCCGAGGGCGATCTCCCGCTGCGCGGCCTCAACCAGTACGCCCTGCCCGTGGGTTCCGTCGGGGCGTTCACCGCGGACTGGGGCAGCGTCTCCCGGATGCGCGCCGTCTGCGGCACGGACACCGACCGGGCCGCGCCGTGCAGCACCGACACGCACGAGGTGCTCGTCGAGGACGGCCGGGTGGTCGGTTCGGCGGGCACCCCCGGCAGCGGTGCGATCGCCGCCGGTGCCACCGTCCTGGTCGGCCGCGAGGCCGGCGCCCAGCAGCTGCGCAAGCTCGCCCCCGGAGACACGGTGGAGGTACGGCACCTCCTCGTCGCCTCGACCGGCACGCCGTACGCCTTCGCGCTCGGCGGCTACCCGGTCCTGCGGGGCGGCCAGCCGCTCCCCGGCCTCGACGACACCACCTCGGCGGTACGCACCGCCGCGGGCATCGCCGACAGCGGCCACCGTCTGCTGCTCCTCGCCCTGGACGGCGCGGCGGCCTACCGCACGGGGCTCACCATCGCCGAAGTCGCCGCCGCGATGCGGGGGTTGGGCGCGGTCGACGCCTTCAGCCTGGACGGAGGCGGCTCCTCCACGCTGGTCGCCCGCGCCCCGGGCACCGCCTCGGTCACCGTCCGCAACCACCCCAGCGACGGCACGGAGCGCGCCGTCCCGAACGGCATCGGCATCTTCGCCAAGCCGTGACGCCGTGACGCCGTGAGGGTGCGTTGTCGGCTGCGGGTCCGGTGGGGCTTCTCGCGCAGTTCCCCGCGCCCCTTAAAAGCACGGGGTGCGCGCCGTCTTTTAGGGGCGCGGGGAACTGCGCGACCAGCCCCCACCCACCCGCACCCGACCACGCACCGTCAAGGCTTGAGGCTGCTCACGATGTCCGCCGTCGCCGTGAGCCCGTTGTGGATCGTCGGCGCCAAGCTCGTGCTCGCCATGTAGAACCCCAGCAGTACACACACCGCCGCGTGCGAGAACTTCAGCGCGCCGTTGCGCAGGAAGACCACCGTCAGGATCACGAGCAACACCACCACAGAGATGGATACGGCCATCGTCAACCTCCTCCGCCACGCCCACTTCGCGGCATTCGGCCGCAAGTGTGGCGTAGCGGAGGGTTCGTCCGTGCGGCGGAGCCGTCCGCCGAACGAGTGGTGTCGACCGTGTCGCGCCTACGCCGACCGCCGGGCGTCCAGAAACGCCTCAAGTCCCGCGAGGTCATCGGTGTTGAGGAAATCCACACCGGCCGCGACCAGCTCCCCCCACAACGCGTCCCGCGCGGGCCCCGCCAGGTCCGGCGTCGCCCAGAACCGCACCGTCTGCCCCCGCCTATGCGCCGTGAAGACGATCTGCCGCAGCTTGGCCCGCTCGGCGTCGGGGAACGGACCGACGCCCTGCCACGTGAAGTTGAGCGACCAGTTGTCGGAGATCAGCGGGATGAAGGAGGCCGGCGCGGGCGTCGTGCTCACGAGGTCGGCGAGCCGGCCGTCGTAGAACGCGCGCCGCACGGTCTGCGCCTCCATGGGCACCCGGGCGGCCCGGTCCCCGGAGATCACGGCCGTGACCGCGCCCGGGTACACCCGGCCGTGCGCGTACGTCGTGAACAGATGCCGGTGGCGCCGCAGATGGCGGTCGAGTGCGAGGTAGGTGGAGGAGCCCTCGGTCTTGATGTCGATGAGGAGCTGCAGCGGCTTGCGGTACCCCCGGTACACGGAGCCGCGGTTGGCGCGGACGCGGGCGGCGAGCGGCTCCAGGTAGAGGGATTCGAGGGTGCGGGTGGGGTCGAGGTCGGCGGCGTCATGGGCCACCAGCAGTTGATCGCCCACGAGGAAGATGTCGGCCTCGACGCTGCCGAAGCGGTGGTCGAGGGCGTCGAGGAGGGGGCGCGGGTGTTCGTAGTCGTTGTGCGCGTGGGCACGCCACAACGGGCGCGGGCGGTGCCGCTGTTCGCCCGCCAGCGCGCTGGTGGCGGGCAGGGCGACCGCGCCCGCGAGGGCGGCGCCGAGGGTGGTGAGGGCTCTGCGACGGGTGGTGAGGGCCATGCTCTGCCTCCCGGGTGGGGCCGGTTACGGACTCAGCGAGTATGCGAGCCGGGAGGGGCCGATGAGCAGGCCCGTGCGGGGAGTTGGCCGGACCGCCGCCGCCCGTTCATCCGCGTTCATCATGGCCGCCGCGCGCACACGGAAAAGCCCGCCCCTGGTGGGGCGGGCTTCCTCCGCTGTTCGCCGGTGGTGCCTCAGGGAGCCTGGAGGTCGACCAGTTCGGCCAGCGCCGCCCGGTGGGCGCCCGCCGTGCCGTACGCGATCGAGTCGGCCTTCGCCCGCTTCAGATACAGGTGGACCGGGTGCTCCCAGGTCATGCCGATCCCGCCGTGCAGTTGCAGCGCCTCCTCGGCCGTGTGGACGGCCACGGGTGCCGCGAAGGCCTGGGCGATGGCCACCGCGAGGTCGGCGTCGTCGCCGGCCGCGAGCTGGTCGGCCGCGTTCCGGGCGGTGGCCCGCAGGTTGACGACCTCCAGCCACAGCTGCGCGAGGCGGTGCTTGAGCGACTGGAAGCCGCCGACGGGCCGGTTGAACTGCTTGCGCTCCTTGAGGTAGCGGACCGTTTCGGTCAACGTCCACTCCGCGAGCCCGAGTTGCTCGGACGCCAGCAGTCCGGCCCCGGCGCGCAGGGCACGCCGTACGGCCGGTTCGGCGTCGCCGAGAAGGCGGCCGGGGGCCCCGTCGAGCGTGACCTTCGCCAGCGGCCGGGTCAGGTCCAGCGACACCTGCGGGGTGACGGTCACGGCGGAGGCGTCGACCGCGTACAGGCCCCCGTCGTCGGCGGGCACCAGCAGCACATCGGCGACAGCCGCGTCCGCGATCCCGGTCAGCTCCCCGTGCAGGGCGCCGTCCTCGAACCGTACGACCTTGTAGGCGCTGCCGGCTGAGACGCTCAGGGCGACGGCCAGTGCGCCGATCCTGCGCCCCGACGCCAGGTCGCCGAGCAGGTCGCCCGCGTCACCGGCGAGCAGCGCCTCGGTGGCGACGACGGCGCTGGTGAGGTAGGGAACGGGGGCGACGAACCGCCCCAACTCCTCCAGGACGACGGCGACTTCGCGGTGCGTGGCGCCCTGACCGCCCAGCTCCTCGGGGACCAGCAGTCCGGCGAGGCCCATGCCGTCGGCGAGCAGCTTCCACAGTTCGCGGTCGTGCGGGGCGTCGGTCTCGACGCGGGCGATGACGCCCGCCGCGTCGCAGTGGTCGGTGAGCAGGTCGCGGACGGCCGCGCGGAGAGCTTCTTCGTCCTCCGAGTACAGGAGGTCGGGCTGCGTGCTCATCGGGCGAGGTCCTTCCACGCGACGTCCTTGTCGGTGCGCGGTTCGCCGGGCAGGCCCAGGACGCGCTCGGCGACGATGTTCAGCAGGACCTCGGTGGTCCCGCCCTCGATGCTGTTGCCCTTGGAGCGGAGGTAGCGGTAGCCCGCGTCGCGGCCGACGAAGTCGACCAGCTCGGGGCGGCGCATGGTCCAGTCGTCGTACAACAGGCCTTCCTCGCCCCGGAGTTCGACCTCCAGGCCGCTGATCTCCTGGTTGAGGCGGGCGAAGGCGAGCTTCATACCGGCGCCCTCGGGGCCGGGCTGTCCGGCGACGAGCTGCTGCCGCAGCCGCTCGGCGGTGAGCCGGGCGGCCTCGGCCTCGACCCAGAGTTTCAGCAGCCGCTGGTGGAGGTCGTGGGTGCGCAGTTCGGGACGCTCGCGCCAGGTCTTCGCGACCGGGCCGATCATGCCGCCCTCGCGGGGCAGCCGCATGCCGCCGATGGCGACGCGCTCGTTGTTGAGCGTGGTCTGCGCGACCTTCCAGCCGTCGCCGACCGCCCCGAGGCGACGTGAGTCCGGGATCCGTACGTCGGTGATGAACACCTCGTTGAACTCGGCCTCGCCGGTGACCTGCCGCAGCGGCCGGACCTCGATGCCCGGGTCGGTCATGTCGCAGAGGAAGTAGGTGATGCCCCGGTGCTTGGGCACGTCCGGGTCGGTGCGGGCGATGAGGATGGCCCAGCGGGCGACGTGGGCGCTGGACGTCCACACCTTCTGCCCGTTGACGACCCAGTCGTCGCCCTCCCGGACGGCCCGCGTCCCGAGGGCCGCGAGGTCCGAGCCGGCGCCGGGCTCGCTGAAGAGCTGGCACCAGACCTCCTCACCGGTCCACAGCGGGCGCAGGAACTGCCGCTTCTGCTCCTCGGTGCCGTAGGCGAGGATCGTCGGCGCGGCCATGCCGAGGCCGATGCCGATCCGGCGCGGGTCGTTGTCGGGGGCGCCCTCCGCCTCCAGGTCGGCGTCCACGACCACCTGGAGGGAGCGCGGGGCGCCGAGTCCCCCGAGGCCCTCGGGGTAGTGCACCCAGGCGAGCCCGGCGTCGAAGCGGGCCCGCAGGAAGTCCAGCCGGTCGGTCTCGGCCGGCGGGTACGCGGCCAGCAACTCGGCTGTGCGGCGCCTGAGGTCGGCTGCGTCGGTCATGCGGCGGCTCCGTTCTCCAGCGAGGGCACCACGACGACCCGGCCGGTGGTGACACCGTCCGCGACGCGCTGCACGGCGGCCGCGGCCCCGATCAGCGGCGCGCGCTCGCTCACCAGCGGCTTGACGACGCCCCGCGCCGCCAGCTCGGTGAGCTGCTCGTGGCAGTGCTGGACCAGCTTCGGGTTCTTGGTGTTGTACAGGCCCCAGTGCAGGCCGAGGATCGAGTAGTTCTTGACGAGGGCGTGGTTGAGGCCGGGGCTGGGGATCGTCCCGCTGGCGAAGCCGACGACCACGATGCGTCCCTCGAAGGCGACGACCTTGGTCGACTGCGTGTAGGCCTCGCCGCCCACGGGGTCGTAGATCACGTCCGCGCCCCGGCCTGAAGTGGCTTCCTTCACGGCGGAGACGACGTCCTCGCTCCGCCGGTCGACCACCACGTCACAGCCCAGCTCCCGGGCGACGGCCGCCTTGTCGGCGCCGCCGACGACGCCGATGACCGTCGCTCCGGCCGCCTTGCCGAGCTGCACGGCCGCGCTGCCGACCCCTCCGGCAGCAGCGTGGACGAGCAGGGTCTCGCCCGCTTCGAGGCGGGCCCGGCGGTGGAGGCCGAACCAGCCCGTCTGATAGCCGATGTGCAGGGCCGAGGCCTCGGCGTCGTCCAGCGACTCGGGCGCGGGCAGCAGCGCGGCGGCGTCGGCGACCGCGTACTCGGCGAGACCGCCGTACGGCAGCGCCGGGTTGGCGATGACCCGGCGCCCGTCCTCCGTCTCGCCGCAGATCTCCACGCCGGGCGTGAACGGCAGCGGCGGCCGGACCTGGTAGTGCCCCCGGCACATCAGCACATCGGGGAAGTTGATGTTCGCGGCGCGCACCTTCAGCAGGACCTGGCCGTCACCGGGCGTGGGCCGCTCCACGTCCTGGAGCCGCATCACCTCGCTCGGCTCGCCGTTCTCGTGCACTTGCCATGCCTGCATGCGGTGCCTCCACGGACTGCTTCGGACTGCTTCGTCGGACCCGGGGCCGACTGCCGCATGCATACTAAGCGGTCGCTTGCCCTCCGGGGAACAGTCCGGGACGAGTAGCGTGCGTCACGACGGCGTACGTCACGATCGCGTCGGCCTGGCCCGCACGTGCATCCGCTCCCCCTGCGGCCCGAACAGACTGAGGAACTCCACCGGCTCCTCCCCCGCCGCGCCGAACCAATGCGGTACCCGGGTGTCGAACTCGGCGGCCTCCCCGGCGACCATCACCACATCATGCTCGCCGAGCACGACCCGCAGCTTGCCGGACATCACATACAGCCACTCGTAGCCCTCATGGGTGCGCGGTTCCGGTTCCTGTCGCCCCTGCGGTTCGACACGCACCTTGAAGGCCTGGAGGCCGCCCGGCTGCCGGGTGAGCGGCCAGTACGTCCGCCCGTGCCGCTGGATCGGCTTCGACCGCACCCGCGGATCACCGACCGGCGGCTCCCCGATCAGCTCGTCCAGCGGCACCTGGTGGGCACGCGCGATCGGCAGCAGCAGCTCCAGGCTGGGCTTGCGCAGCCCCGACTCCAGCCGCGACAGCGTGCTCACCGAGATACCGGTCGCCTCCGACAGCCCGGCGAGCGTGGCCTCCCGCTCCTTCCGGATCCGCCGCAGCCGCGGCCCGACCCCGGCGAGCACCTCGTCACTCGTATCGCTCATACCGCTATTGCAGTTTCGGCAAAGGCATTTGTCAATGCGGCAGCGCTCGCGCGACCGTCGGCCGTGGAGGTGGTCACCATGACCCAGCAGCACACAGCGCCCGAGCGGTACGAAGTGATCGTCGTCGGCGGCGGCACGGCGGGGCTCTCCGCCGCCCTGGTCCTCGGCCGGGCCCGGCGCCGCACCCTGGTCGTCGACGCGGGCGAGCCCCGCAACGCCCCCGCCGCACACATGCAGGGCTACCTGTCCCGGGACGGCATGCCCCCGGCGGAGTTCCTGGCGACCGGCCGGGAGGAGATCGCCCGGTACGGCGTGGAACTGGTCCGGGGCCGGGTGGTGGACGTGACCCGGGACGACGACGGCGCGGGCTTCACCGTGACGCTCGCGGACGCCCCCTCGGTCCGCGCCCGACGCCTGGTCGTCGCCACCGGTCTGCAGGACGAACTCCCGGCCGTCCCCGGCCTCGCCGAACGCTTCGGCCGGGACGTCCTCCACTGCCCCTACTGCCACGGCTGGGAGGTCCGCGACCAGCCCTTCGGCGTCCTCGCCACCACCCCGATGAGCGTCCACCAGGCCCTGATGGTCTCCCAGTGGTCCAAGGACGTGACCCTGTTCCTGCACACGGTCCCCAAGTCCGCCCTGTCGGACGACGACCTGCGCCGCTTGGCGGCGGCCGGGGTCCCAGTGGTCCCCGGGGAGGTCGAGAAGCTGATCGTCGTCGACGACCACCTCACCGCCGTCCACCTCACGGACGGCACGACCCACCCCCGCGCGATCCTCTTCACGGCCCCTCGCCCGATCCCCCAGACGAGCCTCCTGGAGAAACTGGGCGCGGACCTGACGGAGACCCCGTTCGGCGCCTACCCCGTGACCGACCCCACCGGCCGGACCACGATCCCGGGCGTCTGGGCGGCGGGCAACGCGATGGGCTTCTCGGAACAGGTGATCAACGCGGCCTCCTCGGGCTACCGAGCGGGAGCCACGATCAACGGAGACCTGTTGATGACGGACCTGGACGCGGCAACCCAGGCATAGCCGCGCCCGAGGCGATCGGCCCGAAGGGCCATCGCCTTCAGGGGCGCGGGGAACTGCGCGAGAAGCCCCACCCACCCGCGCCCGCCAACGCACAGGCACCCACCACCCCAATAGGCGCCCGGCGGAACTCCGTAGGACCATGGCCCCATGCTGCTAGCCCGGCTGGCCCACACATCCCAGGAGATCGCCACCACCTCGGCCCGCTCCCGGAAGACCACCCTGCTCGCCGAACTCTTCCGGGACGCCGAGCCGGAAGACGTACCGATCGTCATCCCCTACCTCGCCGGCCGCCTCCCCCAGGGCAGACTCGGCATCGGCTGGAAGCTCCTGAACCAGCGGATCCCCCCGTCCGCCGGGCCCACCCTCACCGTCCGCGAGGTCGACGCCCGCCTGACGGCGATCGGCGGCACCACCGGCCCCGGCTCCCACGCCGAACGCACGCGCCTGGTCGGCGAGTTGCTGGCCGCCGCCACCGAGGACGAACAGCGCTACCTCGTCGGCCTGCTCACCGGCGAGGTCCGGCAGGGCGCACTGGAGGCCGTGGCCGTGGAGGGGCTGGCCGGGGCCACCGGCGCGCGCGCCGCCGACGTACGACGGGCGGTGATGCTGGCCGGCTCCCTCCAGACCGTGGCCCAGGCCCTGCTGGCGGAGGGCCCGTCGGTCCTGGAGGGGTTCCGGCTCACCGTCGGCCGGCCCGTGCTGCCGATGCTGGCGCACAGCGCGACCTCCGTCGCGGAGGCGGTGGCGAAACTGGGCGGCTGCGCGGTCGAGGAGAAGCTCGACGGCATCCGCGTCCAGGTCCACCGCGACGGCGACACCGTACGCCTCTACACCCGCACCCTGGACGACATCACCGACCGGCTGCCCGAACTCACCGCCGCCGCGCTGGAGTTGCGGGGCGAGCGGTTCATCCTCGACGGAGAGGTGATCGCGTTCGACGAGCACGGACGGCCGCGGTCCTTCCAGGAGACCGCCGGACGGGTCGGCTCACGGCTGGACGTGACGACGGCCGCCGCGCAGGTCCCCGTCTCCCCGGTGTTCTTCGACGCGCTGTCCGTGGACGGCCAGGACCTCCTGGACCTGCCCTTCACCGACCGCCACACCGCGCTGGCCCGTCTCGTCCCCGAGCCGATGCGGGTCCGCCGCACCCTCGTGACCGGCCCCGACGACCTTCCCGCCGCCGAACGCTTCCTCGCCGACACCCTGGAACGCGGCCACGAGGGCGTCGTACTGAAGGCCCTCGACGCCCCCTACAGCGCGGGCCGGCGCGGGGCGTCCTGGCTGAAGGTCAAGCCCGTGCACACCCTCGATCTGGTGGTCCTGGCCGCCGAGTGGGGCCACGGCCGCCGCACCGGCAAGCTCTCCAACCTGCACCTCGGCGCCCGTACGGCCGACGGCTCGTTCGCCATGCTCGGCAAGACCTTCAAAGGCATGACGGACGCCCTGCTGGCCTGGCAGACCGAACGGCTCACCGCACTGGCCGTGGAGGAACACGGCTGGGGCGTGACCGTACGTCCCGAACTCGTCGTCGAGATCGCCTACGACGGATTGCAGCGCTCCACCCGCTACCCGGCCGGGGTCACCCTCCGCTTCGCCCGCGTGATCCGCTATCGGGAGGACAAGACCCCCGCCGAAGCCGATACGGTCGAGACCCTGCTCGCCGCACACCCCGAGGTGACGCGTTGACGACCCCCAAGCGCAGTGCCGGTCTGCTGCTGCACCGCCGCACCGAGCACGGCGTGGAGGTGCTGCTCGGCCATATGGGCGGCCCGTTCTTCGCGCACAAGGAAGCGGGCGCGTGGAGCGTGCCCAAGGGCGAGTACGAGCCGGACGAGCCCGCCTGGGACGCGGCCCGCCGGGAGTTCCAGGAGGAACTGGGGCTGGCGCCGCCCGACGGGGAGGCCGTACCGCTGGGCGAGGTGCGGCAGAAGAACGGCAAGCTCGTCACGGCCTGGGCGATCGAGGCGGACCTCGACCCGGCGACCGTCGTGCCGGGCACCTTCCGTATGGAGTGGCCGCCGAGGTCGGGGCAGATCCAGGAGTTCCCGGAGCTGGACCGCGTGGAGTGGCTGACCGTGGAACGGGCGCGGGCCGTCATCGTCCCGGCACAGGCGGAGTTTCTCGACCGTCTCCTGGAGCACTCGGCCTGAGTCCGCGTTGCGGCGTACGCCGTCGCGCGGGAAGGTCGAAGGACAGCCCACGCAGGAGGCCAGCCATGCCCATCGCCACGGTCGACCCGGCGAACGGCGAGACACTCAAGACCTACGACGCCCTGGGCGAGGAGGAGATCGAGCGCCGCCTCGCCACCGCCGACACCACCTTCCGCACGTACCGGACCACGTCCTTCGCGGAACGTGCCCGGCTGATGCACCGGGCCGCCGAGCTGCTGGACGCGGACGCCGACGACATCGCGCGGGTGATGACCACCGAGATGGGCAAGCCGGTCAAGCAGGCCCGCGCCGAGGCCGCCAAGTGCGCGAAGGCGATGCGCTGGTACGCCGACCACGCCGAGGTGCTGCTCACCGACGTGGAGCCGTCCGACGCGGACGTGAAGGACTCGGGCGCCTCCCGGGCCCTGGTGCGCTACCGGCCGCTCGGCCCGGTGCTCGCCGTGATGCCGTGGAACTTCCCGCTCTGGCAGGTGATCCGCTTCGCCGCGCCCGCCCTCATGGCCGGCAACGTGGGCCTGCTCAAGCACGCCTCCAACGTCCCGCAGACCGCCCTCTACCTGGAGGACCTCTTCCACCGGGCGGGCTTCCCCGAGGGCTGCTTCCAGACCCTGCTCATCGGCTCCGGCGCCGTCGAGGACATCCTGCGCGACCCGCGCGTGAAGGCCGCCACCCTCACCGGCAGCGAGCCCGCCGGCCGCGCCGTCGCCTCCGTCGCCGGGGACGAGGTCAAGAAGACGGTCCTGGAACTGGGCGGCAGCGACCCGTACGTCGTGATGCCGACCGCCGACATCGACCGGGCGGCGGAGATCGCCGTGACGGCCCGCGTGCAGAACAACGGGCAGTCCTGCATCGCCGCCAAGCGGTTCATCGTGCACGCCGACGTGTACGACGCGTTCGCCGAACGGTTCGTCGCGGGCATGGAGGCGCTCAAGGTCGGCGACCCGCTGAAGGAGAAGACCGACATCGGGCCGCTCGCTAGCGAGCGGGGCCGCGCCGATCTGGAGGAACTCGTCGACGAGGCCGTGGAGAGCGGCGCGACGGTCCTGTGCGGTGCCGAACGCCCCGACGGGCCGGGCTGGTTCTACCCGCCGACCGTCCTCGCCGACATCACCCCCGAGATGCGCATCCACCACGAGGAGGCCTTCGGCCCGGTCGCCACGCTGTACCGGGTCGCCGACCTCGACGAAGCGATCGCGATCGCCAACGACACGCCCTTCGGGCTCAGCTCCAACGTGTGGACCCGGGACGCCGCCGAGGTCGACCGTTTCGTCCGGGACCTCGACGCCGGAGCGGTCTACGTCAACGGGATGACCGCCTCCCACCCGGCGTTCCCGTTCGGCGGGGTCAAGCGATCCGGTTACGGGCGTGAGCTGTCCGGACACGGAATCCGGGAGTTCTGCAACATCACCACCGTGTGGCACGGGGCGTGAGCGTTCCGCGGCTACCATCCCCGTTGTGAACCGCGAAGTGACTCTGCCTCTGATCGTCGACGACCGCGGGACCTTGCAGGTGTCCGCGGCCGATGTGAGCAAGCTGCTGCGGACGGTGGGCGGGCGGTGGCTGCACCTGGTGGAGGCGGGCGAGGAACTCGACGAGGACACGGTGGCGGCGCTGACGATCGAACTGGCGAAGCTGGCGGACCGGATCGACGTGGCGTGCATCGCGCACAGCAGCGGGGCGGCCTCCGGCTAGGGCGCCGTGTTCAGGTGGTGGGTCGGCTGCGGGTCGTTCGTGGTTGCTCGCGCCGTTCCCCGCGCCCCGTTCAGGGGCGCGCCAATGTGGTCCAGAACATCGACTCGTAGCTCTGCAGCAGTCGGCCGTATCGGTAGGCCGCCTCTTCGTCGATCCGCCCCGTGTCCATCCCCGCCCGTACCGCCGCCCTCGCCCGCTTCTCCAGGTCCGGTGCCGGTTCGGCGAAGAAGTCGAAGAAACCGCAGGCTTCGTCGGTGAAGCCGTAGGGGTCGCGGAGGGCCCGGGCGATCGTCGCGCAATAACCGCCCCAGGAAGCGAAGTTGGCGCTCAGGGCGAGCACCACGTCGGCCGGGGACGCGCCGAGGGCGAGCCGGGCCACGTACGACGGGTACGCCTGACAGCCCGGCAGCGGCTCGTACGCCGTCGCCCTCTCCTCGTCCACCCCGCAGGCCTCCGCGAGCGCGCCGAGCCGCCCCGCCGCCACCGCCTCCCCGTCCGCGAGCATCTCGAAGAAGGGCGCGCAGGCCGGCTCCTCGGCGGCCGACCGCTCGGCCAGGTGGCGGAAGGAGCGCAGATCCGCGGCGATCACCAGCCTCTGCTCCATGGCGAGCGCGGCAAACGTGTCGAGACCGGCCGCACCGGAGGCGATCAGGGGCAGCAGAGGATTGGCGTCGGGTTCCGGCGCGAGCCGCGCGGTCATGTCTTCCAGTACTTCCCCGGCCGTACGCGTCATGGAGCACTCCTGTCGAGGGGGCACGTGTAGTCACCGCTGACGGCAGCCCGCGCCCCTTCAGGGGCGCGGGGAACTGCGCGAGCAACCACGAATCACCCGCAGCCCGACCGACACGATCGCACCCCTCGGCGCTACCGGATCGGCATCCCCGACAAGGTCCGGGCGATCACCAGCCGCTGCACCTCACTCGTACCCTCAAAAATGGTGTAAATGGCCGCGTCGCGATGCATCCGCTCGACCGGGTACTCCCGGGTGTACCCGTTGCCGCCCAGGATCTGGATGGCCTGCGCGGTCACCTTCTTCGCCGTCTCGCTCGCGAACAGTTTCGACTGGGAGCCTTCGGCCGCCGTGAACTGCTTGCCGTTGATCGCCATCCAGGAGGCCCGCCACACCAGCAGCCGGGCCGCGTCGACGGACGTCCGCATGTCGGCGAGCTGGAAGGCGACGCCCTGGTTGTCGATGATGGGCCGGCCGAACTGCTCACGGGTCTTGGCGTAGTCGAGGGCGACCTCGTACGCGGCGCGGGCGGTGCCCACCGCCATGGCGCCCACGGCCGGGCGGGACGCCTCGAACGTGGCCATCGCCGCGTTCTTGACCCGCTCACCGCCGGCCTTGGCCCGCTCACGGGCCCGCGCCAGGCGCTCGTCGAGCTTCTCCTTGCCGCCGAGGAGGCAGGAGCTGGGGATCCGTACGTCCTCCAGGACGACCTCGGCGGTGTGGGAGGCGCGGATGCCGTGCTTCTTGAACTTCTGGCCCTGGGACAGGCCGGGCGTGTTCGGCGGGACGATGAAGGACGCGTGGCCCTTGGAGCCCAGCTCGGGGTCGACGACGGCGACGACGACGTGCACGTTGGCGATGCCGCCGTTGGTCGCCCAGGTCTTGGTGCCGTTGAGGACCCACTCGTCCTTGGCCTCGTCGTACACCGCGCGGGTGCGCATGGAGGCGACGTCGGAACCGGCGTCGGGCTCGGAGGAGCAGAACGCGGCGACCTTGACATCGTTGGCGTCGCCGTACATCTGGGGGATCCAGGTGCCGATCTGCTCCTCGGTGCCGTTGGCGAGGACGCCCACGGCGGCGAGGCCGGTGCCGACGATGGACAGGGCGATGCCCGCGTCACCCCAGAACAGCTCCTCCATGGCCATGGGGATGCCGAGGCCGGTGGGGTCGAAGTACTGCTGGGCGTAGAAGTCCAGGGAGTAGATGCCGACCTTCGCGGCCTCCTGGATCACCGGCCAGGGGGTCTCCTCGCGCTCGTCCCACTCGGCGGCCGCGGGGCGGATCACATCGGCGGCGAACCCGTGGAGCCAGTCGCGGACCTCTCGCTGTTCCTCGTTGAGTTCCATGGTGAACTCGGCCATGACGCGCCTCCAGCACTGCACTAAGATGTTACCTGCGGTAACTGCGAGTCTGTTACCCGCCGGTAGGAAAAGTCAACTCCCGCGGCGGGCTCGGTAGCCCGTTCGATCGGGTCGTGCCAATCAGTGTTAGTTTGCGCAGGGCGTCACTGTCATCAGTATTTGGGGGAGAGACTCATGGACACCACGCAGCGGACCGACCAGGAGCGGTCCGCCGACCGCCGTCGGCGCGAGCTGCTGGAGGCCGCGGACAGGGTGGTGCTGCGCGACGGCCCCGGAGCGTCGATGAACGCCATCGCCGCCGAGGCCGGCATCACCAAACCGATCCTCTACCGCCACTTCGGTGACAAGGGCGGACTGTACGCCGCCCTCGCCCAGCGCCACACCGACGCCCTCCTCGACTCCCTGCGGGCCGCGCTGGACGCCCCGGCGGAGCGCCGCGAGCGCGTCGAGGCCACCCTCGACACCTATCTGGCGGCCATCGAGGCCCGCCCCCAGGTGTACCGCTTCCTGATGCACCCGGCGGAGGGCAGCCAGCCCGCCGACCAGGGCTTCGACGTCGGCAGGCACTCCGCCCCCCTCCTGCGCCGCATGGGCGAGGAGCTCGGCAAGGTCATAGAGGACCGCCTCGACCTCGGCCCCGACAGCCGTCTGCTGGCACGTGTATGGGGCCACGGCATCGTCGGCATGATGCACGCGGCGGGCGACTGGTGGCTCAACGAACGCCCCCTCACCAGGGCCGAGTTGGTCCGCAGCCTCGCAGACCTCCTCTGGGGCCGCCTGGCAGCGGCGGGCGACAAGGTGGGCAGCCCGGGCTTCTAGGGTTCCTTTTCGGTGAAGTCGGTCATCAGCGCCCCTGAAAGGGGCGCGGGGAACTGCGCGAGAACCCCCACCGAACCCGCACCCGCCGACGAACTCACACCCCCCACGACGCCCGAGCGACCTTCCTCATCACCCGAGAACGTCTCCACCCCGACAGCCGGTCCACATAAACCCGGCCCTCAACATGATCGCACTCGTGCTGCAGGCACCGCGCGAAAAACCCGCTCCCCGAAACCCGCACCCGATCCCCGTCCACCGTGAACCCCTCCACCACGGCCTCGTCGTACCGCTCCACCCCCGCCTCCAGCCCGGGCAGGGACAGACAACCCTCGGGCCCCCGCAGTACGATCCCCTCGGTCGAGACGAGCCGAGGATTCACCAGATGCCCGAGATGACGTACGTCCTCGTCGTCCGGACAGTCGTACACGAACACCCGAAGCCCCCGGCCCACCTGGTTCGCGGCGAGCCCCACCCCCCGCGCGGCGTACATCGTCGCGAACATGTCCTCCACAAGCCGCACCAGTTCGGGCCCGAACTCCGTCACCTCTGCACAAGGCGCCTGCAATACGGGGTCCCCGAGCAGTGTCATGGGGAGAACGCGCCCTCGGGCGCCGGGAATCGAGCCACTTCGCATGGCCGCAAGAGTACGTTCCCACCCGATTTGGCCGGACCGGCCCCTGCAACGCACCCGTCGAGATTCGGGCGCGTGAGTGGATCTCGATAGGCTTTGGTCCACACGTTGCCGGGACAGGGCGCGGCGCTGTACGCAAGGAGGATCGAGAACTGATGGCAGGCAACTCGGACCCGCTCACGCCGCGGGCCAAGCTGGCCGTGACGGCGGGCAAGGCGGTCGCGGCGGCATCGCGTGCCGCGGGGCGCGGTAGCGGATCTGTGATCGGTGGCCGGGTGGCACTGAAACTCGACCCCGACCTCCTCGCCCGGCTCGCACAGAGCCTGGACGTCGTCCTGGTCTCGGCCACCAACGGCAAGACCACCACGACCCGGCTGATCGCCGAGGCACTGCGCGCCGCCGGCGAGGTCGTCTCCAACGCGCTCGGCGCCAACATGCCCGCGGGCATCACCTCGGCGCTCGCCGGGAACTCGGACGCCAAGTTCGCGGTCATCGAGGTCGACGAGAAGTACCTGGCCGGTGTCGCGCGGGACACCGACCCCAAGTGCATCGCACTGCTCAACCTCTCCCGCGACCAGCTCGACCGCGCCGCCGAGACCCGCATGATGGCGGAGGCGTGGCGGGAGGGCCTGGCCGGCACCAAGGCCGTCGTGGTGGCCAACTGCGACGACCCGCTGATCGTGTGGGCGGCCTCGTCGTCCCCGAATGTGATCTGGGTCGCGGTCGGCCAGATGTGGAAGGACGACGCCTGGTCCTGCCCGTCCTGCGGCGGTGTGATGCAGCGCCCCGGCGACGACTGGTTCTGCGGCGAGTGCGGGTTCCGCCGCCCTACGCCGAGCTGGGCGCTCTCCGGCGACCACGTCCTCGACCCGCACGGCTCGGCCTGGCCGATCCACCTCCAGCTGCCGGGCCGCGCCAACAAGGCCAACGCCGCCTCGTCGGCCGCGACCGCCGCCGTCTTCGGCGTACCGCCGCAGGTCGCCCTGGAACGCATGTACCAGGTACAGGCGGTGGCCGGCCGGTACGACGTGGTGCAGTTCATGCAGCGCGATCTGCGGCTGCTGCTCGCCAAGAACCCGGCGGGCTGGCTGGAGACGTTCTCGCTGATCGACCCGCCGCCGTCGCCGGTGATCCTGTCGGTGAACGCGCGCGGCGCCGACGGCACCGACACCTCCTGGCTGTGGGACGTCGACTACACGCGGCTGACCGGACACCCGATCTTCGTGCTCGGTGACCGCAAGCTCGACCTGGCGGTGCGGCTGGAGGTCGCGGGCCAGCACTTCCAGGTCTGCGACACCCTCGACCAGGCGGTGCAGATGTGCCCGCCGGGCCGGATCGAGGTCATCGCCAACTACACCGCGTTCCAGGACCTGCGCCGCCGCGTGGGCAACTGAGCACCCGGCCACGAACGACCATGAACGACTCTGAGGGGCACTGACTTCATGAGCGACAACAGTCTGCGGGTCGTCTGGGTCTACCCGGACCTGCTCAGCACCTACGGCGACCAGGGCAACGTCCTCGTCGTCGAGCGCCGGGCGCGGCAGCGCGGCCTCGACGTGGCCCGGCTGGACGTGCGCAGCGACCAGCCGATCCCGACCTCCGGCGACATCTATCTGATCGGCGGCGGCGAGGACCGTCCGCAGCGGCTGGCGGCCGAGCGGCTGCGCCGGGACCGGCATCTGTACCAGGCGGTGAACAACGGGGCCATCGTCTTCGCGGTCTGCGCCGGGTACCAGATCCTCGGCCACGAGTTCGTCAACGACCTCGGTCAGCGTGAGCCGGGCCTCGGTCTGCTCGACGTGACGACGACCCGGGGCGAGGGCGAGCGGTGTGTCGGCGACGTCCTCGCGGACATCGACCCGCGCCTCGGGCTGCCCCAGCTGACCGGGTTCGAGAACCACCAGGGCGTCACCCACCTCGGCCCCACCGCCCGCCCGCTCGCGAACGTGCGGCTCGGCAAGGGCAACGGCACGGGCGACGGCACGGAGGGCGCGTACAACGACACCGTGTTCGGTACGTACATGCACGGGCCGGTGCTGGCGCGGAACCCGCAGATCGCGGACCTGCTGCTGAAGCTGGCGCTGGATGTGAACGCGCTGCCGCCGACCGACGACCGCTGGTTCGAGGCGCTGCGCGACGAGCGCATCTCGTCGGCGACGCAGCCCGCGTAACGCTCCGCGCGAGGACGGGCCGGGGAGCCTGAGAAACGGTTCCTCACTGCCGTACGAAGGCCCGTCCGTACGCCCGTCCGTACGCCCGTCCTTCTGCCCGTCCGACACCGCCCCCGCTCATGTGTGAAAGCCCGTCTGACCAGGGCTCCGCTCACCTGTGCGGGGGCGTCCAGCAGGCGGACGCCCGCTACGGGGCCGACCCCCGCCGCCGGTAGGGTGGCGGCGTTTCCAGCCGGACAGCGTGGTCCGGTCCCCGGCCCACGTCGAGAAGGTATTCGGGCTATGCGCATTGGTGTCCTCACGTCCGGCGGCGACTGCCCGGGACTGAACGCCGTCATCCGGTCCGTCGTGCACCGCGCCGTCGTCGACCACGGCGACGAGGTCATCGGCTTCCGGGACGGCTGGAAGGGTCTCCTGGAGGGCGACTACCTCAAGCTCGACCTGGACGCGGTGGCGGGCATCCTGGCCCGCGGCGGCACGATCCTCGGCTCCTCCCGGGTCCAGCCCTCGCATCTGCGCGACGGGGTGGCGCGGGCCAAGGGCCATGTCGAGGAACTGGGTCTCGACGCGATCATCCCCATCGGCGGTGAGGGCACGCTCAAGGCGGCCCGGCTGATGTCGGACAGCGGCCTGCCTGTCGTGGGCGTGCCGAAGACCATCGACAACGACATCGCGGTCACGGACGTCACCTTCGGCTTCGACACGGCCGTGGGCGTCGCCACCGAGGCCCTGGACCGGCTGAAGACCACCGCCGAGTCCCATCAGCGGGTCCTGGTCGTGGAGGTCATGGGCCGCCACACCGGCTGGATCGCCCTCCACTCCGGCATGGCGGCCGGCGCGCACGCCATCGTCGTCCCGGAACGGCCCTTCGACATCGAGGAGTTGGCCACGCGGGTCGGCGAGCGGTTCGAGGCGGGCAAGCGGTTCGCGATCGTCGTCGCGGCGGAGGGGGCCAAGCCGAAGGCCGGGTCGATGGAGTTCGACGAGGGCGGCAAGGACATCTACGGGCACGAGCGGTTCGCCGGGATCGCGCGGCAGCTGTCGATCGAGCTGGAGCAGCGCCTCGGGAAGGAGGCGCGGCCGGTGATCCTCGGGCATGTGCAGCGGGGTGGTACGCCGACGGCGTACGACCGGGTGCTGGCGACGCGGTTCGGGTGGCATGCGGTGGAGGCCGTGCACCGGGGGGAGTTCGGTCGGATGACCGCGCTTCGGGGGACCGACATCGTGATGGTGCCGCTGGCCGAGGCGGTGGAGACGTTGAAGACGGTGCCGTCTGAGCGGTACGCCGAGGCGGAGTGTGTGCTGTGAGTTCCGACTAGGAGCTCGGTTCAGCGGGTGGTTCGTCGGGTGGTTCGTCGGCTGCGGGTGGTTCGTGGCTTGTCGCGCAGTTCCCCGCGCCCCTTACGGGGCCCGCTGTCCTGCCCCCGGTCATGATCGTGACCGGGGGCGGTTCTAGTCTTGGGGCGGACGTACAGCGCTCAACCCCCATGAAACAGGAGCCGGCGGATGGATCACAGCGGGCACGGGACGGGGCTTCTGCCCTTCACGCTCGGGCGGGGGCTCGCGTGGTCGGCCGACCCGTTCTTTCTCGTCGCCTGCCTGACGGCTCTCGCCCTCTACGCCTGGGGCGTCGCGCGGCTCGTGCGGCGGGGGGACAAGTGGCCGGTGGGGCGGACCGTCGCGTTCGTCGTGGGTGTGCTGCTGGTGATGCTGGTGACGTGTACCGGGCTGAACGACTACGGCATGGTCATGTTCAGCGTGCACATGGTGCAGCACATGGTGATCAGCATGCTGGCGCCGATCGTGCTGCTGCTCGGGGCGCCGGTCACCCTGGCGTTGCGGGCGCTCCCGGTGGCGGGGAAGGGACGGAAGGGGCCGCGTGAGCTGCTGCTGATGTTCCTGCACAGCTGGTACATGAAGATCGTGACGCATCCGGCGTTCACGATCCCGATGTTCATCGCGAGCCTGTACGGGCTGTACTTCACGCCGTTGTTCGACTTCCTGATGGGGTCGACACCGGGGCACATCGTGATGATGACGCACTTCCTGCTGGTCGGACTGTTCTTCTTCTGGCCGATCATGGGCGTGGACCCGGGCCCGCACCGGCCCGGCTATCTGATGCGGATGCTGGAGCTGTTCGCGGGCATGCCGTTCCACGCGTTCTTCGGCATCGCGCTGATGATGGCGTCCGCGCCGATGGTGAAGACGTACGAGAACCCGCCCGCCTCCCTCGGTATCGACGCGCTCGCCGACCAGAACGCGGCCGGAGGCATCGCCTGGGCGTTCAGCGAGATCCCCTCGGTGCTCGTGCTGCTCGCGCTGCTCTTCCAGTGGTACGGCTCCGAGCAGCGGCAGGCCCGGCGTTCGGACCGCGCGGCCGACCGGGACGGCGACAAGGAACTCGAGGCGTACAACGCCTATCTCGCCTCACTCAACGCACGCGGCCGCTGAGCCCCCATTTCTTTCCCCTTTTCCCCTTTCTCTTTATTCCTTGGCCGCGAGGCTTTGCCCTTAACCTCGATCTTTCTTGATGGTCCGCCGACGGAGTCGGTGGACCGTTTTCGTGCCGGGGGCTGAGGTTGCGCAGGCCCAGGACCCGAGTGTCGCCTC
>NZ_JBVKAY010000011.1:0-27414 GCF_055657445.1 Streptomyces sp. NPDC107538
TTCTCCTCGCCGGTGATCAGTCCGTCGACGGCGGAGAACTGGCCGGTGACACCGATCGCGGCGCGCACCGCCTGCGGGGCGGTGGCGATGTCGTGGCCCGCGACCTGGGCCTGTCCGCCGTCGGCGGTGATGAGGGTGGAGAGGATCTTGACGGCGGTGGTCTTCCCGGCGCCGTTCGGCCCGAGCAGCGCGAACACGGACCCGACCGGGATCCGCAGATCGATGCCGTCGAGCACGACCTTGTCGCCGTAGGACTTGCGCAGACCGACCGTGGAGATCGCGGCGGTCGGCTGCGAGCCGCCACGCAAATTGGACGTGGGCATGACAGATGAAGGCATGGTGCCCTCCCGTTTCGAAGGCTGAAGTGTTGGGGCGACCGGATGCGGGGGTGAGGGCGGACTCAGACCGTGGCGCGGAGGATGTCGATGTTGCCCCAGTTGGTCCGGGCGCGGACCTTGACGGTGTCCTCGGACTGCTCGGGGGCCTCGGAGGTGGCCAGCATGTTGCGGACCTGCCCGCGGTGGGAGCTGACGTCGATCCAGGCGGCGGTGCCCTCACGGATGCCGACCTCGATCGAGCCGTTGGAGGTCTCCAACTGGACGGTGCCACGGGCGACTTCGGCGACCCGGAGGAGGCCGTTGGTGGTGGTGCCGGTGACCGACGCCTCGGCGCGGGCGATGTCGATGGCACCGTTGGCGCCACTCACCCGCAGCTCGCCGGTCACGGCGCCGACGGTCGTCGTACCGTGCGAGTTCTTGAAGACTGCGGGGCCGTCGACGAGGCCGACGCGTACGTTGCCGGTGCTGCTGGTGATCTCGGCCGGGCCCTCGACCCGGTCGACGGTGCTCTGGCCGTGCGACGCCTTCAACCGCAGGGGTCCGGTGGTCGCGAGGCGGACATCGCCGGCCGAGGTGTCCACCCGGACCTCGCCGAGCCGGCCCATCCCGAGCACCCGTACCCCGGCGCCCGTCACGTCGATGTCCGAGCCCGTGGGCAGTTCCACCGTCACGTCGACGGTGCCGCCGCGCCCGAGCAGACCGGCCTTGGGTGTGGTGACGGTCAGGACGCCGCTCGCGTACGCGACCTCCGTCTGGTCGGCCGCCCGCACATCCTGGTCCTTCTCCGCGTCGCGGGGTCGCACCTCGACGACGGTGTCGTGGCGGTCGCCCGCGTTGAGGTGAAGGGAACCGGCGTACACGTGAGCGGTGACCGAGATCGGCTCGGGAGTGTCGAAAGAAGGCATGGCTGTCCCGTCCTCATGAGTCCTTGGGGCGTCCCCGCTGGTGGGACGTGGTGTGGGTGGGTGAAGTCGTATGGCTGGGCAGGGCTGGGTTGTGCGAGCGCGGTCGCGCGGGCGGGAGTGCCGCTAGCGCACCCAGCCCGTGAAGCTCTGTCCGATGGTCTGGGCTCTCTCCGCCGCCTGCGGCCGGGTGCCACCGTCGACCGCGGCGGACACGGTGCGCACCAGCCACGCGTTGACCGAGAGCCCCTCGCGGGCCGCCGCCTCCTCGGCGCGGGCCTTGAGGTGGGCCGGCAGCCGCAGATTGACGCGGGCGGTGCCCCCCTCGTCGCCGTCGGCATACGTAGGCGACGGTGACGGTGCCGCGAGCGGTTCGGCGGGCGCGGCGACGGGCTCCACGGGGGCGCCGCCGTGAACGAATGGCAGTGCCACCACGAAGTCGGGGTCCAGCCCGCGCAGCCGTACGTCGACCGAGCCGGGGGCGAGTTCGCGGGTGATCTCGTCCATCGCGGCGGAGAGCACATTGAGCAAGGTCAGCCGGGTCGCCGACTCCAGCGGAGCGGTGAGCCGCTCCGCCAGCTCGCGTGCTTCCTCGCCGCCGGCCTCGGCGGCCACCGCCAGTTCGCGGCGGAGGGTGTCGACATACGGGGTGAGGTCCATGACGCCATCATGGCGCCAAGGTGGCGCCATGTGCAAGTGGCGGCGGCGCTTTTCTGGATGGAAATCCCTCGCTACCGATCTGACCTGCCTAAACGCGATGGCACTCGTGGGTGCGACTATGGCGCCACGCGGCTGCATCCATCCCTGGTGGCTCAGCGTGGCGCCACATGGCACCGTCTTGGCGCCACGCCGTGGCACCCCGCGCCATCCGGCACCCGCCATCCGCCATCCGCCCTCAGCGCACCCGCCATCCGCCACCCGCCCTCAGCGCACCCTCTCGCTCCCCGGCTCCGGCCTCGGCGCCGGTACCGGTCGCCGCAGCAGATAGACGCCCGCGATCGACACCAGGAGGGCCATGCATGCGATGAAGACGAGCCCGGCGCCCTCCAGGCCGATCGGTTCCGCGAGGAGGCCCACGCCGATGACGGGGACCGAGATGCCCGTGTAGGCGACGACGAAGAGAGTCGAGATCACGGCCGCGCGCCCGTCCGGGGCGGACGCGGCGGCCACCGCGGACAGCGCGCCACGGAAGGCGAGCCCCTGCCCGATCCCGCCGACGACGGCGCTCAGCACCACCAGCGCCAGGAGCTCCCAGTGCAGTGCGCCGGCCAGCAGCGCCAGCCCGGCCAGCAGTCCGGCGCAGCCCAGCGGCAGCGACCGGCTCATACCGACCCGGCCGACGGCCAGTTGCCCGGCGGTCGAGGCGAAGAAGGCCAGCGCGACGACGAGTCCGCTCACCGCGTGGTCGCGCACGTCCAGGGACTGTGCGAGGAAGGCCGGGCTGACCGAGGTGAACACGCCGAACAGGGCGAACCCCACGAACGACGCGGCGGCGGCCGGCCCGAAGACCACCCGCACCCGCGGGGGCAGACTGGGCCGCCGCGGCCGTACCGTGCGCAGCGGTCGGCGCTCCCGCACGGTCTCCGGAAGCCACAGCACGACGGCGGCCGAGCAGGTCACCAGAGCCAGATGCACGGCGAATGGCAGATGCAGCGGCCGGTCGGCGTACTGCGCGAGCGCCCCGGCGAGCAGTGGACCGCAGCCGAGCCCGCCCATGTTCGCCGCGGTCGCCACGAACGTGGCCCGCGAGGCACCGCCCCGGGGCGCCAACTCCATGACGTACGCCGTGGCCGCCCCCGTGAACAGGCCGGCGGACAGCCCGGACAGCAGCCGTCCCGCATACAGCCAGCCGAGCGCGGTGGCGCACAGGAAGCAGACGGCACTCCCCGCCGCGAACCCCAGGCCCCACAGCAGCACCGGCCGCCGGCCCACGGCGTCCGAGGCGTTGCCCGCCAGCAGCAGCACCCCGATGACCCCGAAGGCGTAGACGGCGTAGACGACGGTGACCGTCAGCTCGGAGAAGCCGAACTTCTCCTGGTAGAGGCCGTACAGAGGGGTCGGCAGTGTCGTGCCCGCCATGCAGACGGCGAACACCGCCCCGGCGAGCAGGCACCGGCGCCACCGTCCAAGATCACCGTCCATACCGCCGAAGGTAACCTCGCCCGTCGCCGCACGCGCCCCGACGCCGGTCCCCTCGGACCGTCACGCGGTGGCGAGGGCGACCTCGGTCGACTTGATGAGCGCCGTGACGGGGGAGCCGACGGTGAGGCCGAGGTCGCTGACGGCGTCCTGGGTGATGGCGGCGGTCAGTTCGCCGCCCGCGACGGTGACCTTGACGGAGGCCATCGCCGCTCCGGCGGCGATACCGCTCACCCTGCCGGGCAGCCGGTTGCGAATGGACAGCCCCTCCACGGCGCCGGTCGCGAGAGACACCTCCGTGGATTTGACCAGGGCGTTCACGGGCGAGCCCGCGGCGAGGCCGAGTTCTCGGACGGCGTCCAGGGTGATCGCCGAGGTGATCTCCTGCCCGCCCGTGAGACGGACCTTGACGGTGGCCATGGCCTCGCCGGGGGTGACGGAGGTGACGGTGCCGGGGATCTGGTTGCGGATGCTCAGGCTCATGGGAACGCCTCACCGGGAAGGGGTGGTTTGTCGGGTCTACTGCCTTCTGTCTTCTGTGCGGATCACGGTAGCCGGGTCCGACGCGAATGTTCCGCCGACAGTCACGGACCTGGAGCGGACAGGACCGAACCGGACGGCGCGACAGCCTTCCCGTACGCGTACCGGAACCCTGTTGCTGCAAGCGATCCAGGTCACTACGTTCGCCCCATGGCGGACGACGAACCCACGCGCGCGGCGCGGTTGCTGGATGCCCAGGCGAAGGCCGTGCGGCTCTTTTCGGAGGTCGAGAAGCGCGGGCTGATCGCGCCGGGCGAGGGCGAGCGGGCGGTCAGCGACCGGGTGCGGGACCTGGCGAACGAACTGTTCGGCACGACCCGGCACTGGCACAAGCGGATCGTGCGTTCCGGACCGAACACGCTCAAGCCGTACAAGGAGAACCCGCCGGACCGGGTGATCGGCGCGGACGACATCGTGTTCGCCGACTTCGGGCCGATCTTCGAGGAGTACGCGGCCGATTTCGGCCGCACCTTCGTCCTGGGCGGGGACCCGGTCAAACACCGGCTGCGCGGTGACCTGCCCCGGCTCTTCGCCGCCGGCCGGAGCTTCTTCGAGGCGGACCCCGACATCACCGGCGCACAGCTGTACGCCGAGGTCGAGCGGCTCGCGAAGGAGTCCGGGTGGGAGCTGGGCGGCTGGCACGCCGGGCACCTGGTCGGCGAGTTCCCGCACGAGTGGATCGACGGCGCGGACGCGGAGTCGTACATCACCCCCGCCAACGCCACCCCGATGCGCCGCACCGACAAGGCCGGTCGCCGCTGCCACTGGATCCTGGAGATCCATCTCATCGACCGGGAAAGCGAGTTCGGCGGTTTTCACGAGGAGCTGCTCACCCTCTGACCGGCACGGACGCCTCATCGCGCTCCGTCGGCGGCCCACCACCTCCGAACCCGGTACAACCATCCGCACCACTCGCGGGTCACATCAAGTGGGAGCAAAGGTGCTCTCATGACCCAAGGGGGAAATATGCGATCCATCCGCAATGCGGTGACCGTCGGGGCGTTAACGGTTCTGGCGGTGGGCTCCGCGACGGCGTTCAGCGCGACCGCGTCCGCGGCTCCCAACGTCACCCCGCAGGGCGTCTGCGGCAAGGCCTACAAGACCGTCAACTCGGCGCCGATCGGTGCGCTGGGCAAGGTCTACCTGACCTACAACCCGTCGAACGGCGAGAACTGCGTCGCGACGATCCGCACCAACCCGGGCACGCTCAAGCCCATGTCCACGTGGGTCTACGTCCCCGCGACCGACGAGTACGCCGGTGACGCCGACGACTACTCGTCCTACGCGGGGCCGGCCTACGTCTACGGCAAGGGCTTCTGCGTGAGCTGGGGCGGCAGCATCGACAACGTGTACGTGTCGGTGGAGAACTCCAACTGCGGTTCCCTGAAGGAGACCCGGACCACCGAGATCCGCTGATCCGGCACCTCGTTCCCTCGTGAACCGTTCGGCTGCGCGGGCGCGCGACCGCGCAGCCGAATATCGCGTGCGCCCATGCCGGTGGACGTAGCAGACTCCCCGGCATGGGCGACATCGGCATGGGCGACATACGGATGTTCCGGGACGAGGTCACCGGCTGGGCGGCCGGTGGCTTCGGCGGGCCCGCGAGGGAACTCGCGGAGCACCTCGACGTACACACCGCGGTCCTGCTGGAAGGGCTCAGCGACCTCGCGGCCGTCGAGGCGCTGGCCGAGCGGCGGGGCCGTGACCTGGCCTCCGAGGGGGTGTGCGTGATGTCGATGGGCGGGGCGATGAGCGTCGGCCGTTACGCGGGGCTCCTCGGACCGTCCGGTCTCGGGCTGCGCCTCGTCGGTCTGTGCGACGTACGCGAGAAACCCTTCTTCGACAGAGGCCTCGACCCGGCCTCGGCACCCCGCCCGAGCGTCTTCGTCTGCACGGCCGACCTGGAGGACGAGCTGATCCGCGCGCTGGGCCCGGCCCGGGTCGAGCAGATCATCGAGGCCGAGGACGAGCTGCGCCCCTGGCAGACCTTCCTGCGGCAGCCCGCCCAGGACGGCCGGCCCCGGCACCAGCAGCTGCGCCGCTTCCTCGGCACGAAGAAGGGCCGCAAGATCCGCTACGGCCGCCTCCTCGTCGAAGCGCTCACCCCCGACCGGGTGCCCGCCCCGCTGGACGACCTCTTCGCCGGCCTGTGAGCCCCGTGAGCCCCCGTGAGCGGGCCCCGACGTAGCCCCGGCGCGGGCTCCGACAGAGCCCCGGCGCGGCCCCGACGCAGGGCTCCCGGATCGATCACCGACGCCCTGACCTGGTGTGACTTCCCCCACCTGCTCTTGCCGGGGCACCGAACGCCTCCCTACGTTCGGTCGTATGTCCCACCATGGCCGCGCCCTTCCCGGCGATCCGGATGAACCCGTCCCGGCGAGCGACCCCGCCGAGGCCCGTCCCGACGCCTCCGCGACAGTCGACCTGGTCGTCGACCTGACCTCGCACGAAATGCTCCGGCGCGCCCATGTCCTGGAGGCCCTCGGCCCCGACTGGGACCCGGTGGCCGCCCTGCGCGACGAGGAGGCGGCATACGGGCTGCTGTACTCCGGTCTCAGCGCGGAGCAGCAGCGCGTGTACGACGAGCTGGTCGCTGCCGGGGTGCTGCCGGGCGGAGGCGGCGGCCATGCTGCCGCTTGACCCGCAGGCCGACATCGGCCGCCGCGCCTGGGTGGCCTGCCCGAACTGCGACGACCGGCGCGGCTGCGACACCTGCGAGCAGGGCCGCACCTGCTCCGAGCACTGGCGCTATCTCCTCGCCCACCACGGCAGCCTGCTCCATCTGCAGTGCCGCTCGTGCACCCACATCTGGGCCCACGAGACCCACTTCGGCGCCACCCGCACCCCCTGGGAGCGCATCACCAGCGGCCTGCGACGCCGCTGAGGTGCCGGTGAGGGGCCGCCCACGGCCGTACGGCGGAGCGGCGCCCGCTTTCGGATGACCCGGCCCGTCTGTCGCCGGAGGCGGCGGACCGCCGTGGCCGAGGATCTCGGTCGGCGGTCATCCCTGCCTGCCGTACGTCCGCCCGGAGGCAGCCGTGCACATCCTGATCCTGGCCAGCGCGTTCAACAGCCTCACCCAGCGCACCCACGCCGAGCTGCGCGACCGCGGCCACACCGTGGCGGTCGAACTCGCCCTGCCGGAAACGCCGTTGGCGGAAGCCGTGCGACGGCACGCGCCCGAGCTGATCGTGGCTCCGATGCTGCGGACGGCGATCCCCGAGGAGGTCTGGTCGGCCCACACCTGCCTCGTCGTCCACCCCGGCCCCCTCGGCGACCGGGGCCCCTCCTCCCTGGACTGGGCGATCCACGAGGGCTTCGAGGAGTGGGGCGTCACCGTCCTGCAGGCCGACGCGGAGATGGACGCCGGTGATGTGTGGGCCACCGTGCCGTGCCGGATCCCGGCCGTGTCCAAGAGCGAGCTGTACCGGGGCGAGATCGCCGACGCCGCGATCGAGGCCGTCCTGCTCGCGGTGGAGCGGTTCGCCGAGGGCACCTACGTACCGCTCAAGCAGGTCGCGGCGGACGTGACCGACTCCCGGCTGCGCACGCGTCCCTACCTCGACCAGGGCGTCCGGCGGATCGACTGGGCCGAGGACTCCACCCGGGACGTCCTGCGCAAGCTGCGGGCGGCGGATTCGCAGCCCGGCGTACTGGACGTCCTGCTCGGCGGCGAGTGGTATCTGCACGGCGGTCACCCCGAGAGCGTGCTGCGCGGCCGGCCGGGCGAGCTGCTGGCCACCCGGGCCGGGGCGATCTGCCGGGCCACCAGGGACGGCGCCGTGTGGATCCCCGAGCTGCGGCCCCGGCGCCTGCCCGGGATGCCGCCCACCTACAAGCTGCCGGCCGTACGGGCCCTGGGCGACCGGCTGCCCGCGCTGCCCGAACACGCCCTGCCTGCGCTGCCCGAGGTGCCGTACGACACGTGGTCGGACATTCGCTACCGGGAGGACGGGAACGTGGGCTTCCTGAGCTTCTCCTTCCCCGGCGGCGCCATGAGCACGGACCGGTGCCGGCGGCTGCTGGACGCCTACCGGGAGGCGTGCGCGCGGCCCACGACGGTGCTGGTGCTGGGCGGGGAGCGGGACTTCTTCTCCAACGGGATCCATCTCCACGTCATCGAGGCCGCCGCCGACCCCGCCGCCGAGTCCCGGGCGAACATCGAGGCGATCGACGACCTGGTCGAGGCGGTCCTGACCACCACGGACCGACTGGTGGTCGCCGCGGTCCCGGGCAACGCGGCGGCGGGCGGGGTGATGCTCGCCCTGGCCGCCGACGAGGTGTGGTGCCGCTCGGGCGCCGTGCTGAACCCGCACTACCGGCTGATGGGTCTGTACGGCTCGGAGTACTGGACGTACACGCTGCCGCGCCGGGTGGGCCCGGGGACGGCCGAACGGCTTCTGGAGGAGGCGCTGCCGGTGAGCGCGGCGGGCGCCCTGCGCCTCGGGCTCGTCGACCGGGTCGTCGACCGCGGCCCCGGCGCGTTCGCCGTGGAGGTCGGCGATCTCGCGGCGCGTCTCGCGGCCCTTCCGGCGACCTCGGCGCGGATCACCGCGAAGAAGACCGAGCTGGACCGGCTGGAGAGCACGACCCCGCTCGCCGGCTTCCGTGAGCGGGAGCTGGACCGGATGCGCCGGACCTTCGACGACCCGGACGCCCCCTATCACGCCCTGCGCCGCGCCTTCGTGCACAAGGAGCGGCCACCGCGCACCCCGCCGCACCTCGCGCCCGCCCCGGTTGCGTGAACCGGCCGGTTCCGCTCCTCCGCCGACGTCACCGGAACGGCCCCCGATGGCGTCCCGTCGCGGCCGATCGGCTGATACGAAGAGAAGCGATGGTCGAAATGAAGGCTTTCATCCCTTACCTCCCCAGGAGGCGGTCCCATGACTGAGGCGACGCCGGCAACAGTCGATGCCGCGAACGCGGGCGGCGCGCCCGCCGACGAGGCCCCCACGATCCACATTCTCTGGATCAACGCGGGGCTCAGCTGCGACGGCGACTCGGTCGCGCTGACGGCGGCCATGCAGCCCAGCATCGAGGAGATCGTGCTCGGTGTGCTGCCGGGGCTGCCGAAGATCGCCGTCCACTGGCCGCTCATCGACTTCGAGTGCGGTCCGGTCGGCGGCGCGGACACGTTCATCGAGTGGTTCTTCAAGGGGGAGCGGGGCGAGATCGACCCGTTCGTCCTGGTCGTCGAGGGCTCCGTCCCCAACGAGGCGATCAAGCCCGAGGGCTACTGGTGCGGCTTCGGCGACAACCCGGAGACCGGCCAGCCGATCACCACCAGCGAGTGGATCGACCGGCTCGCCCCGAAGGCCCTCGCGGTCGTCGCCATCGGCACCTGCGCCACGTACGGCGGCATCCACGCCATGGCCGGCAACCCGACCGGCGCGATGGGCGTCCCGGACTACCTCGGCTGGGACTGGAAGTCCCAGGCCGGCATCCCCATCGTGTGCGTCCCGGGCTGCCCGATCCAGCCCGACAACTTCTCCGAGACGCTCACCTACCTGCTCTACCAGGCGGCCGGCGCCGCGCCGATGATCCCGCTCGACGACAAGCTCCGCCCCACCTGGCTGTTCGGGGCCACCGTGCACGAGGGCTGCGACCGGGCCGGCTACTACGAGCAGGGCCAGTTCGCCACGTCGTACGACTCGCCGACCTGCCTGGTCAAGCTCGGCTGCTGGGGACCGGTCGTCAAGTGCAACGTCCCCAAGCGCGGCTGGATGAACGGCATCGGCGGCTGCCCCAACGTCGGCGGCATCTGCATCGCCTGCACCATGCCCGGGTTCCCCGACAAGTTCATGCCGTTCATGGACGAACCCCCCGGCGCCAAGCTGTCGAGCAACGCCAGCGGGGCGTACGGCGCCGTGGTCCGCAAGCTGCGGTCGATCACCGCCAGGACCGTGGACAAGGAGCCCAAGTGGCGCCGTACCGGAGAAAAGATCACCACCGGGTACCGGCCCCCGTGGTGAGCGACCCCCACGAGTAGCCGGCTCCCCGCCTCGTGCACCCCCCACCCCAACCTCCCGCGCAATGACGCAACGAAGGGCACGCACCCAGATGGCACCGAAGACGAAGACGGCCGGCGACGGCAGTGGCCTGGTGGAGATGGCCTGGGACCCGATCACCCGGATCGTGGGCTCCCTCGGCATCCACACGAAGATCGACTTCAAGCAGAAGCGGGTCGCCGAGTGCTACAGCACCTCGTCGGTCTTCCGCGGCTACAGCGTCTTCATGCGCGGCAAGGACCCCCGCGACGCCCACTTCATCACCAGCCGCATCTGCGGCATCTGCGGCGACAACCACGCCACCTGCTCGGTGTACGCGCAGAACATGGCGTACGGCGTGAAGCCCCCGCACCTCGGCGAGTGGATCATCAACCTCGGTGAGTCGGCGGAGTACATGTTCGACCACAACATCTTCCAGGAGAACCTGGTCGGGGTCGACTACTGCGAGAAAATGGTCAAGGAGACCAACCCCGGCGTCCTCGAACTCGCCGAACGCACCGAGGCCCCGCACGCCGCCGAGCACGGCTACCGCACCATCGCCGACATCATGCGCTCGCTCAACCCGCTGGAGGGCGAGTTCTACCGCGAGGCGCTCCAAGTGAGCCGCTACACCCGCGAGATGTTCTGCCTGATGGAGGGCCGCCATGTGCACCCCTCCACGCTCTACCCGGGCGGCGTCGGCACCATCGCCTCCGTCCAGCTCTTCACCGACTACATGAGCCGCCTCATGCGGTACGTCGAGTTCATGAAGCGCGTCGTCCCCCTGCACGACGACCTGTTCGACTTCTTCTACGAGGCCCTGCCCGGCTACGAGGAGGTCGGCCGCCGCCGCGTCATGCTCGGCTGCTGGGGTGCGCTCAACGACCCCGAGTACTGCGACTTCACCTACGCCAACATGACCGACTGGGGACGGAAGATGTTCGTCACCCCCGGCGTCGTCGTGGACGGCAAACTCGTCACCAACGACCTCACCGAGATCAACCTCGGCATCCGCATCCTCCTCGGCAGCTCCTACTACGAGGACTGGCAGGGCCAGGAGCAGTTCGTCACCCACGACCCGCTCGGCAACCCCGTCGACCCGCGCCACCCGTGGAACCAGCACACGATCCCGGCCCCGCAGAAGCGGAACTTCGACGACAAGTACAGCTGGGTCATGTCCCCGCGCTGGTTCGACGGCAAGGACCACCTCGCCCTGGACACCGGCGGCGGCCCCATCGCCCGCCTGTGGTCCACCGCCCTGTCCGGGCTCGTCGACATCGGCTACATCAAGGCCACCGGCCACAGCGTGGTCATCAACCTGCCCCGCACCATGACCAAGCCGGAGACCACCTTCGAGTGGAAGATCCCGCAGTGGTCCAACGCCCTGGAACGCAACCGCGCCCGCACCTACTTCCAGGCGTACGCCGCCGCCGTCGCCCTGCACTGCGCGGAGAAGGGCCTCGCCGAGGTCCGCGCCGGACGCACCCAGACCTGGGAGAAGTTCGAGGTCCCGGACCAGGGCATCGGCGTCGGCTTCACCGAGGCCGTCCGCGGTGTCCTCTCCCACCACATGGTCATCCGCGACGGCAAGATCGCCAACTACCACCCGTATCCGCCGACCCCCTGGAACGCCAGCACCAGGGACACCTTCGGCACCCCCGGCCCGTACGAGGACGCCGTGCAGAACACGCCCATCTTCGAGGAGAACACCCCGGAGAACTTCAAGGGCATCGACATCATGCGCGCCGTCCGCAGCTTCGACCCCTGTCTGCCCTGCGGCGTCCACATGTACGTCGGCGGCGGCAAGACCGTGAAGTCGATGCACGTCCCCACCGGCCTGAGCGGACTGGGCGGATGAGCGCCACCACGACGGCGCGGCCCGTCGACGCGCAGCAGACCGGACGCCGCGTCGAGGAGGTGCTCGACCGGCTGGCCGAAAGCGGCGACCCGGCCGTCACCACGGCCGCGGAGGAACTCGTGCGCTCCCTCATGGACTTCTACGGCGCGGGCCTCGCCCGCGTCCTCCACCTGCTGTCCACCGCACCCGGCGACCCGGCGGCCCGTCTCCTCGGGGACGAACTGGTCGCGAGCCTGCTCGTCCTGCACGACCTGCACCCCGAGGACCGCGACACCCGTATCGCCCGCGCCCTCGACAGCGTCCGCGAACACGCCCTGGACATCGCGGACTTCGACGAGGACACCGGCACACTCACCCTGCGGGCCCGGGAGAGCGGCGGTGGCTGCGGCTGCGGCTCGGGCGAGGACGCCCGGCAGGCCGCCGAGGCGGCGCTCGCCTGCTTCGCACCCGAGGTCACGGTCGTCGAACTGAAGGCCGCGCCCACCCTGTTGCAGATCGGGACGAAAACCCGGTGACCGCCACCGCAGCCGGCCTGCGCCGGTTCGTCACCGAACGCCCACCGCAGCCCGAACGATGCGAACTGTGCGCGGTGGCGGTGCCCGAGAACCATCGCCACCTCGTCGACACCGAGAAGCGCGCCCTCGTCTGCGCCTGCACCGCCTGCGCCCTGTTGATGGAACAGCCGGGCGCTGCCGCGGGCCGCTTCCGCGCGGTCCCGGCCCGCTACCTCACCGACCCCGGACACCGCCTCGACGACACCGCCTGGGAGGCCCTGCAGATCCCGGTCGGCGTCGCCTTCCTCTTCCGCAACGCGGCGCTCGACCGGCTCGTAGCCCTCTACCCGAGCCCGGCCGGAGCCACCGAGAGCGAACTCGAACCCGCCACCTGGGAGGCGGTCCTCGGCGGCAGCCGCCTCGCCGCACTCCTCGAACCCGACGTCGAGGCGCTGCTGCTGCGCCGCACCGACGGCCACTTCGAATGCCACCTCGTCCCCATCGACATCTGCTACGAACTTGTCGGCCGCATGCGCCTGTTGTGGCAGGGCTTCGACGGCGGGGCCGAGGCCCGCGCCGCCCTGGACACGTTCTTCGCGGACGTCGCGCGCCGCGCCCGTCCCGTGGACACGGAGGCTCACCGGCCGGAAGAGGCGGCATCCGTGACGGCCGAGGCGGTGCGCCCGTGACGGAGTTCTCCTTCGCCTGCACCGGCGTCCGCGCCGACCGGTACGCCGCCGGACCCACCCTCGTCTTCCGGCTCCGCGTCACCGCCGCCGACAACGCGCGCGTGCACGCCCTCGCCCTGCGCTGCCAGATCCGTATCGAACCCGCCCGACGCGGCTACGAACCCGCCGAGGCCGAAGGGCTCGCGGACCTCTTCGGCGAGCGCTCCCGCTGGGGCAGCACCCTGCAGCCGGTGCAGTTCGCCCAGGTCGCGGTCATGGTGCCGAGCTTCACCGGAGAGATCGAGACCGACCTCGTCGTGCCCTGCACCTACGACATGGAGATCGCCGCCACCCGCTACCTCACCGCCCTCACCGACGGCGAGGTCCCCCTGCTCATGCTCTTCTCCGGCACCGCGTTCACCGGCGACGCCGGCTTCCGCGTCGAACCCGTCCCCTGGGACCGGGAGGCGGCCTTCCGGATGCCGGTCACTGCCTGGCGGGAGATGGTCGAGCAGCACTTCCCCGGCTGCGGCTGGATCCGGCTGCCCCGCGACACCATGGACGCCCTTCTCGCCTACCGCTCCCGGCACGCGCTGCCCTCCTGGGAGGCGACCCTCACCGCCCTGCTCGACGAGAGCCGTGCCGCCGACGCGCCCGTGCGGGACCCGTTCCGCGCCCTCACCGGCACCACCGGAAGGACCGAGCCGTGACCGTCACCGCGTTCGCCGCCGAGACCGAGGAACGGTTCGCCCTCGCCCGGCAGGTGGCCGACGCCGTCCTCTTCGAGGGCTATGTGCTCTACCCGTACCGCGCCTCCGCCGCCAAGAACCGGCTGCGCTGGCAGTTCGGGGTCCTCGTACCGCCCGGCTGGGGCGCCGAGTGCGAGGAGCACGACTTCCAGCACACCGAATGCCTGATGGAACCCAGGGCGGGCGCGACCCTCTCGGTCGAGGTGCGGTTCCTGCACGCCCGGCGGCGCACGGTGCAGCGCCTCCGCCCGGACGGCGGCTACGACACCGTCCCCGAACTCGACCTCGACGACCGGGTGCTGGTGCCCTGGGACGAGGGTTTCGAGGAACGCGTCGAGGTGATCGCGCCCGTCGACGACCTCCTCGGCGACGGCGTCACCCGTCCCTTCCACCTCCCCGCCCGGGAGGACACCGCACCCGTCCTGGACGCGGCCGGCCGCGGCGTCGGACGGCTGGTCCGGCGCTGCGAGGAGATCAACGGCACGGTCCGGCTGTCCGCCCGCGAACTCGACGGTCCCTACCGGGTGTTGCGGCTGACCGCCGTCGTCGAGAACACGAGCGGCTGGACCCCGCCCGAGGGCCGGGCCGCCGACCGGGACGCGGCGCTGCCGCACTCCCTGGTGGCCACCCACCTCCTCATGGCCCTCAGCGCCGGCTCGTTCCTGTCCATGACCGATCCCCCCGAATGGGCCAAGGGCGCGGTCGCCGCCTGCCGCAACCTCCACACCTGGCCCGTCCTCGCCGGCGAACCCGGCCGCGCCGACCTCGTGCTGTCCTCGCCGATCATCCTGGAGGACCATCCGGCCATCGCCCCGGAGAGCCCCGGTGCGCTCTACGACGCCACCGAGATCGACGAGATCCTCGCCCTGCGCACCGCCGCCCTCACCGACGAGGAGAAACGCGAGGCCCGGGGCACCGACGAACGGGCCGCCGCCGTCATCGAGCTGGCGGACTCGATGCCGGCCGAGGTCCTGGAACGGCTGCACGGAGCGGTGCGCAGCCTACGCGAGGTCACCGGACCCGAACCCGCCGGCCCCGGCCCCGGGCCCGCCGCCCGAGCCGACGGCTTCCCCGACGAGCACGGGGTGCCGCGGCCGGACACCCCCTGGTGGGACCCCGCGAGCGACGCGGGGTTCGACCCGGCCCAGGACCGAGTCGTCGTGGGCGGCCGGCCGGTGGGCAAGGGCAGCCGCGTCGAACTGCACCCGGGCCTGCGGCACACCGACGCGCAGGACATCTTCCTGCGGGGCCGCACCGCGACGGTCGAGGCCGTCCTGCACGACGTCGACGGCGGAGTGCACCTCGCCGTCACCGTCGAGGGCGACCCGGGCGCCGACATCCGCCGCGAACAGGGCCGCTTCCTGTACTTCCAGCCCGACGAGATCACCCCGCTGGAGGACCCCGCATGAACCCCACGGACCGGCCCGGTCCCCGCACCCTCGTCGCCGGTATCGGCAACGTCTTCCTCGGCGACGACGGCTTCGGCGTGGAGACCGTCCGCCTGCTCGGCGAACGCGAACTCCCTCCCCACATCGAGGTGGTGGACATCGGAGTACGGGGAGTGCACCTCGCCTACCAGCTCCTGGACGGCTACGACACCCTCGTCCTCGTGGACGCCACGGCACGCGGCGGAGCCCCCGGCACGCTGTATGTGATCGAACACGAGGTCGGCGGCGCGAGCCCGTCGTCGGCCGCGCCCGCCCTGGACGGCCACCGGATGACCCCCGACACCGTCCTGGCGCTGCTGGGCACCCTCTGCGCCGGGACCGGCGGCGAACCACCGCGCCGCGTCCTCGTCGTCGGCTGCGAACCGGCCTCGGTGGACGAGCGCATCGGGCTCAGCATGCCGGTGTCCGAGGCCGTGCCGGAGGCCGTCCGGCTGATCGAAGAGCTGCTGCGGAACGGTGAGCCGTCCGTGGCACAGGCCTCAACCGCTGAGGCCGCGACATGAGGAGAGACGGGATGAAGAAGATCGTCATCGGAGGAGCGGCCATGGCCGCCCTGGTCGCCGTGGCCGCCGAGGTCCTGCCGGACATCAAGCGCTACCTGCGGATCCGCCGGATGTGAGCCGCGCGGCGGTGAGCCGCCGGGCGGCGAACGGTGGGCCGTGCGGTTGCGTCGAACGGCGTACCCGCCGGCCGGTGACGGCGTGCCGGGCCGGACGACCCGGGCGGGCACGCCTGTAATGAACCCCGGCGTGAGACAGGCGGCGAAAGGACGGCAACGACCCATGCACGAGATGTCCGTCGCGCTGGCCGTGGTCGATCAGGTCGCCGAGGCCGCCGACCGGGCCGGGAACGTCACGGCGGTCCGATCGGTACGGCTCCAGGTCGGCGAACTCGCCGGTGTCGTCCCCGACTCCCTCACCTTCTGCTTCGAACTGGCCTGCGCCGGAACCCTGTTGGAAGGCGCCGAACTAGTCACCGAAGCCGTACCGGGGCGGGCCCGCTGCACTCCCTGCGCGCACGAATGGGCCGTCGGCATGCCGCCGCACCTGACCTGCCCCGCGTGCGGCGGGACGCGGACCGACCTGCTCGCCGGCCGGGAACTGCAGATCGTCGACGTGCGCTGGGAGGACGGCGGCCCCGCCCCGACCCCCACCCGCGAACCCATCTCCGAGGAGCGCTGACCCATGTGCCGTGTAGCCGACCTGCGTCAGGCCGTACTGGCGAAGAACGACGCGAGCGCCCACGCGCTGCGCTCCGCCCTCACCGCGCGGGGCACCGCCGTCGTCAATCTGCTGTCCAGTCCGGGCAGCGGCAAGACCGCGCTGCTTGAGCAGGAACTGCTGCGGGCCCGGGAGCGGTCCCTTCCCGTCGCCGCGCTGAGCGCGGATCTCGCCACCGAGAACGACGCGGTCCGCCTGGCGCGTTCGGGCGTCCCGGTCAAACAGGTGCTCACCGACGGACTGTGCCACCTGGAGGCGGGGATGCTCGCCGGACACCTCGACGGATGGCTGCCCGACGACACCCGGCTGCTGTTCGTGGAGAACGTCGGCAACCTCGTCTGCCCCGCCACCTACGACCTGGGGGAGACCCTGAGAGTCACGCTCGCCTCCGTCACGGAGGGCGAGGACAAGCCGCTCAAGTACCCCACCGCCTTCGGCCTCGCCCAGCTGGTCGTGGTCACCAAGGCGGACCTCGCGGAGGCCGTCGAGTTCGACGACTTCGCGTTCCGCGCCAACGTCGAGCAGGTCAACCCGGGAGTCGAGATCGTCGTGACCTCGGCACGGGCGGGTCGGGGGATCGGCGCACTCCTCGACCGGGCCATCGCGGTCCTGGACGGCGCCCCCGTCCACACGCCGGTCATGGCCCGGCAGCCCCACCACCACGGGCACACCCACACCCACGACGGTCACACCCACGCGCACCCGGAGGCCACCGGCGCCATGGCCCACACCCACTCGTGAGCGGTCCCCAGACCCGGGCCGCCGTCACCGAGGAGCCCGCGTCGCGCCGCCGGGTCACCGTCCGGGGAGTGGTGCAGGGCGTGGGCTTCCGGCCCTACCTGTACGGCCTCGCCACCGAACTCGCCCTGGCCGGACATGTGACCAACACCCCGGAGGGCGTCGTCGTGGAGGTCGAGGGCCCCGCCACGGCCGTGGCCGGGTTCTGCGACCGGATCGCCGCCCAGGCGCCCCCGCTGGCCCGCGTCGAGTCCGTCGACCACCGCGAGCTGCCTCCCGTCGGCGACACCGCCTTCACCATCCTCGCCTCCCACTCCGGCGGCCCGGCCCGCACCCTGGTCTCCCCGGACTCCGCCACCTGCGCCGACTGCCTCACCGAACTCGCCGACCCGGCGGACCGGCGGTACCGCCACCCGTTCGTCAACTGCACGCACTGCGGCCCGCGTTTCACGATCGTCACCGGCGTGCCGTACGACCGGGCCCACACCACCATGGCCGGCTTCGCCCTGTGCGCCGACTGCGCCCGCGAGTACGCCGATCCGGCCGACCGGCGCTTCCACGCCCAGCCGGTCGCCTGCCCGGCCTGCGGACCCCGGCTGCGACTGGTCGCCGGACCGGACACGGGGACCGTGAGCGTCGGCGGGGCGGATCCGGTCGTCGAGGCGCGCGCCCTGCTGACGCGGGGCGCGATCGTCGCCGTGAAGGGTCTGGGCGGCTATCACCTCGCCTGCGACGCCACGAACGAGGACGCGGTCGCCCTCCTGCGGCACCGGAAGGCACGCGGCGACAAACCGTTCGCCGTGATGGCCAGCACAGTGGAAGACGTACGGCACCTCGTGCGGCTGAGCCCCGAGGAGCGGACCCTGCTCGAAGGCCGGGCCCGGCCGGTCGTGCTGCTCAGACGCCGTCCCAGCCCCCTGGGTCATCCGCGGCCCGCCGAGGCCGTCGCGCCCCGCAGCCCCGACCTCGGGGTGATGCTGCCCTACACGCCCCTGCACCACCTGCTGTTCGGCCTGCCCGGTGACGCGGACGGCCCCCGGCTGCTCGTCATGACCAGCGGCAATGTCTCAGGTGAGCCGATCGTCACCGACGACACCGAGGCGCTGGAACGGCTGGCGCACCTGGCCGACGCCTGGCTCACCCACGACCGGCCGATCCAGGTGCCCTGCGACGACTCCGTGGTCCGGGTCTGCGACGGCGAGCCCCTGGTGCTGCGCCGCTCACGCGGCCACGCCCCGCTGCCGGTCGCCCTACCACTGCCCGTGCGGCCGGCCCTCGCCGTCGGCGGCGATCTGAAGAACGCCTTCTGCCTGGGGTCGGGGCGACAGGCCTGGCTGTCGGCGCACATCGGCGACATGGACGACCTCGGCACCCAGCGTGCCTTCGAACGCGCGGAGGCGCAGTTGGAGTCCATCACGGGGGTGCGGCCCGAGGTCCTGGTGTCCGACCGGCACCCCGGCTATCGCTCCGCCCGATGGGCCGACCGGAACGCGGTGGGGCGCCCCGTCGGGCACGTCCAGCACCATCACGCGCACATCGCCGCCGCGATGGCCGAGCACGGACTCGACGGCACCCGGCCGGTCCTCGGCGTCGCCTTCGACGGCACGGGCCACGGCGACGACGGCGCCGTGTGGGGCGGGGAGTTCCTGCTCGCCGACTACGACCGCTTCACCCGGTTCGGACACCTCGCCTACGTCCCGCTGCCCGGCGGCGACACCGCGGTGCGCCGCCCGTACCGCATGGCGCTGGCCCATCTGCGGGCGGCCGGGATCGACTGGTCCGGCGACCTCCCGTGCACGGCCGCCTGTCCGCCCGACGAACTCCGGGTCCTGGAGCAGCAGTTGGAGCGCGGCCTGAACTGCGTTCCCACCTCCAGCATGGGCCGGCTCTTCGATGCCGTGTCCTCGCTGGCCGGTGTGTGCCACCACGCCGGATACGAGGCACAGGCCGCCGTGGAGCTGGAGGGCGCGGCGCTCTGTGCGCCGGCCCGGGACACCACGGCGTACGCCTTCGCGCTGCACGACCCGGAGGCGGGGGAGGGCATGGCCGTGCGGGCCGATCCGGCGCCCGTGCTCGCGGCGATCGTCGGCGATCTGCGCGCGGGCGCCGAACCGACCCTGATCGCCGCACGCTTCCACCAGGGCGTGACCGCCCTGGTCCACCGGATGTGCGCGCGGGCGCGGCAGCGGCACGGACTGGAGACGGTCGTGCTGTCCGGGGGTGTGTTCGCGAACACGCTGCTCTCCTCCGCCTGCGCCGCCACCCTGCGCGCGGACGGCTTCACGGTCCTGCGGCATCACCTGGTGCCACCCAACGACGGCGGACTGGCCCTGGGCCAGCTGATGGTGGCCGGGCGGGCCACCTCCGCCGCGACTCCCACCGACTGAGCGACGCGCGACCCACAGCGAGGACAGCGAGGAGAGGCTCATGTGCCTGGCGGTACCCGGCAGAGTGCTGGACATCGAGGAACGGGACGGCACGCGGATGGCCACCGTCGACTTCGGCGGCGTGGTCAAGGAGGTGTGCCTGGAGTATCTGCCCGACCTCCGGGTCGGCGAGTACGCCATCGTCCACGTCGGCTTCGCCCTGCAGCGGCTGGACGAGGAGTCGGCGCGGCAGACGCTCGAACTCTTCGCCGAACTCGGCATGCTGCAGGAGGAGTTCGGCGACCCCTGGGAGACGGCGGCGAAGGAGGCGGGCGTGGACCCGCTGGAAGAGGTGCGCAACCCGTGAAGTACATCGACGAGTTCCAGGACCCGGAGCTGGCGCGCCGGCTCCTCGACGACATCCACGCCACGGTGACCAGGCCATGGGCCCTCATGGAGGTGTGCGGCGGGCAGACGCACAGCATCATCCGGCACGGCATCGACCAACTCCTCCCCGAGAAGGTCGAGTTGATCCACGGACCCGGCTGTCCGGTGTGCGTGACCCCGCTGGAGGTCATCGACAAGGCGCTGGAGATCGCCTCCCGGCCGGGGGTGATCTTCTGCTCCTTCGGGGACATGCTGCGGGTGCCGGGCACCGGCCGGGACCTGTTCCAGGTCCGGGGCGAGGGCGGAGACGTACGGGTCGTCTACTCACCGCTCGACGCACTGCGGATCGCCCAGCAGAACCCGGACCGCGAGGTCGTGTTCTTCGGCATCGGCTTCGAGACGACGGCACCACCCAACGCCATGACGGTCCATCAGGCCCGCAAGCTGGGCATCAGGAACTTCAGCATGCTGGTGTCCCATGTCCGCGTACCCCCCGCCATCGAGGCGATCATGTCCTCGCCCAGCTGCCGGGTGCAGGGCTTCCTCGCCGCCGGACACGTGTGCAGCGTGATGGGCGTCGAGGAGTACCCGGAGCTGGCGGACCGCTACCGGGTGCCGATCGTCGTGACCGGCTTCGAGCCCCTGGACATCCTCGAAGGCGTACGCCGGGCCGTCCGTCAGCTGGAACGCGGTGAACACACCGTCGACAACGCCTACGCCCGTGCCGTGCGCCCGGAGGGCAATCCGGCCGCCCGCGCCATGCTGGAGGACGTCTTCGAGGTCACCGACCGGGCCTGGCGCGGGATCGGGGTGATCCCCGACAGCGGTTGGCGGCTGGCGTCGAAGTACCGCGACCACGACGCCGAGCACCGCTTCGCGGTCGACGGGATCAGGACGGCCGAACCCGCCGAGTGCCGCAGCGGCGAGGTCCTGCAAGGGCTGCTCAAGCCGCACGAGTGCGAGGCGTTCGGCACCCTGTGCACGCCTCGTACGCCGCTGGGCGCCACGATGGTGTCCAGTGAGGGGGCCTGCGCGGCGTACTACCTCTACCGGCGGCTGGACCTGCCCGCCACCACGACGGTCCGGGAGGCGAGCCCCGTTGTCTGACACCACCGAACGGCCCGTCCTCGACGTCGAGGCGTGGACCTGCCCGCTGCCCGTACGCGACCGGCCCCGGGTCGTCATGGGCCACGGCGGCGGCGGGGTCCTCTCCGCCGAACTGGTCCAGCAGATCTTCGCGCCCGCGTTCGGGGGAGAGGTGCTGGCCCAGATGGGCGACGCCGCGGTCCTCTCGCTGGGCGGCGCCCGGCTGGCGTTCTCCACCGACTCCTACGTCGTACGGCCGCTGTTTTTCCCCGGCGGCAGCATCGGGGACCTGGCGGTCAACGGGACCGTCAACGACCTCGCCATGAGCGGGGCCCGGGCCGCCTACCTCTCCTGCGGATTCATCCTGGAGGAGGGCGTCGAGCTGGACGTGGTCACCCGGGTGTCCCAGGCGCTCGGCGCGGCGGCGCGCACCGCCGGGGTGGAGGTCGCCACCGGGGACACCAAGGTCGTGGAGGCCGGACACGGCGACGGGATCTTCATCAACACGGCGGGCATCGGCGTCGTCCCGGCGGGCGTCGATCTGCGGCCCCAGCGGGTCGTCCCGGGTGATGTGGTGATCGTCAGCGGCGCCATCGGGGTGCACGGTGTGGCCATCATGAGCGTGCGTGAGGGGCTGGAGTTCGGCGTGGAGATCAAGAGCGACTGCGCGGCGCTCGGCGGTCTCGTCGAGACCATGCTCGCCGTCACCCCCGATCTGCATGTGCTGCGCGATCCCACCCGAGGCGGCCTGGCCGCCTCGCTCAACGAGATCGCGGCGGCCTCCGGCACCGGCGTCGTCATCCGCGAACGTGACGTCCCGGTCCCGCCGGCCGTGGCCAATGCCTGCGCCATCCTCGGCCTGGACCCCATGTACATCGCCAACGAGGGCAAGCTCGTGGCCTTCGTTCCGCGCGAACACGCCGACGCGGTGCTGGAGGCGATGCGCGCCCACCCGCTCGGCGCGGACGCCGTGATCGTCGGCGAGGCCGTCGAGGAACATCCCGGCATGGTCGTCGCCCGGACCGGTCTGGGCGGGACACGGGTGATCGATCTGCCGATCGGCGAGCAGCTGCCACGGATCTGCTGAGCGCGCGGGGGGCCCGCCGGGCGGGGTCTGCTGGGTGGGGTCTGCCGGGCTGGACCTGATGGAGGCGGGTCTGCTGGGCGGGGTCTGCCGGGCCGGATCTGCTGGCCCGGTCCGCCGGGCCGGTGTGTCGTGCTGGATCTGCTTGAGGCGGGGCTGCCGGGCTGGGACCGGCGGGCTGGGCCTGTCGTGCATGGGGTGCCGGTGGTGGGACTCGCCGCTTGGGGCGGTCCTGTGGGGGGCTACCCGGTGGGTCCGTGTCGGGCGGCGTTGAGGCGGGCGGCCTGGTGGGTCAGGTGGGCGCGTTCGGCGAGTGTGGGGGACTTGCGGGCGGCCTCGGCGTAGAGGCGGGCCGCGGTCGGCAGATCGCCGTCGCGCTCGTGGAGGTAGGCCGCCACGGCGGTATGCCGGGGCAGGGAGTCGTTCAGGGCCGCGAGCGCCGCCAGGCCGGCGCGCGGTCCGTCCGCCTCACCCAAGGCCACCGCCCGGTTCAACCGGACGACCGGGCTGTCGGTCAGGCGCACCAGTTCGTCGTACCACTCGACGATCTGCACCCAGTCGGTCTCCTCGGCACTGGGCGCGTCCGCGTGCAGGGCGGCGACGGCGGCCTGGGCCTGGAACTCACCGAGGCGGTCCCGGGCGAGGGCCGCCTGAAGGATCACGACACCCTCGGCGATCGACGCCGTGTCCCACCGCCCGCGATCCTGCTCGGCCAGCGGTACGAGGCTGCCGTCGGGGGCGGTCCGGGCGGCGCGCCGGGCGTGGTGGAGCAGCATCAGGGCGAGCAGCCCCGCCACCTCGGGATGGTCGATGGAGGCCGCGAGCTGCCGGGTGAGCCGGATCGCCTCGGCGGACAGGTCGACATCACCGGAGTAGCCCTCGTTGAAGACCAGATACAGCACGCGCAGCACGGTGGCCACATCGCCCGGCTGGTCGAGCCGCACACCGGAGACCGTGCGCTTGGCCCGGCTGATGCGCTGCGCCATGGTCGCCTCGGGCACCAGATAGGCCTGGGCGATCTGCCGGGTGGTGAGGCCGCCGACGGCGCGCAGGGTGAGGGCGACCGCCGACGACGGGGTCAGCGACGGGTGCGCGCACAGGAAGTAGAGCTGGAGCGTGTCGTCCACGGCGGGAGTGGGGCCGGGTGCCGGTTCCTCGTCGACACGGTCCTCACGGCGACGGCGCGCGGTGTCCGCGCGGGTCGCGTCGAGGAACTTCCGCCAGGCCGCAGTGACCAGCCAGCCCTTCGGGTCCCGGGGCCGCTCGCCGGGCCACACCCGGACCGCCTCGACCAGCGCGTCCTGCACGGCGTCCTCGGCCGCCGCGAAGTCGGCTCCGCGGCGGACGAGGACGGCGATCACGCTCGGCGTGAGGCTTCTGAGCAGGGACTCGTCCATCAAGGGTGGCACTCGTCCGTGACGTCGGGCGACATGGTCAGGAACGGGCGCAGCTCCAGCCACTCGTGGATCGGCCTGCCGCCCGCCCCGGGGGCGGCCGACAGCTCTCCGGCCAGTTCGACGGCCCGCTCGTGGCTGTCGACGTCGATCACCATCCAGCCCGCGATGAGGTCCTTGGTCTCGGCGAACGGCCCGTCGGTCACCGGCGGGCGCCCCTCACCGTCGTAGCGGACCCAGGACCCCTCGGGGGCGAGCGCCTGACCGTCGACGTACTCGCCGGTCTTCTCCAGCCGCTCCGCGAAGTCCCGCATGTACTGGATGTGGGCCGAGATCTCCTCCGGCGTCCACTGGTCCATGGGCACGTCGTTGACGGCGGCCGGGGCGCCTCGGTAGTGCTTCAGGAGCAGGTACTTGGCCATGACGGTTCTCCTCGGTGCTGGTGCGGCCCATTCTGGTCGCGTTCACACCGGGGACGGAGCGGGACGCGGGTTCTCGACATCGGCGGCCGAGATTTTTTCCGGGGGCGGACAGAATTCCGCGGAGACCACGGTCTTGCCGCCGCCGACCCAGTCACCGTTGAAGTTCAGGGTGATCATGTGACGGCCGTCCCTGGTGCCGAAGGACTGGGTGGAGGAGCCGTGGATGCCGCCGGAGTGGCCCCAGACCCGGACGCCGCAGGTCGTCTCGTACTCGATGAGGCCCAGGCCGTAGCGCTGGCTCGGCAGATTGCCCTCGGTCGAGACCGTGCTCGTCATCTGCCGCAGCTGGGCGGGGCGCAGCAGCCGGCCGGTGAACAGGGCGGTGTAGAACCGGTTGAGATCGGCGGCGTTGGTGATCATCTCGCCCGCCGCCCAGGCCCAGGACGGGTTCAGCTCGGTCACGTCGTACGTTCTGCCCGGGTCCTCGGTGAACGTGGAGTAGTGCCGGGTGGGGGCGGGCACCCGCGGGTCGGAGCCGGGGAAGTACGTGGATCGCATCCCGAGCGGCTTGGTGATGCGGCGCTCGATCTCCTCGGCGTAGGGCCTGCCGGTGAGCTTTTCGAGGATCAGCCCGAGCACCAGGTAGTTGGTGTTGGAGTAGCGCCAGGAGGTACCGGGCTCGAACTGGGGCGGGTTCCGCAGGGCGAGGGCGATGACCTGCTCCGGGGTCCAGTCGTCGTAGCGGGTGGTGAGGAACTCGATGCCCAGCACCTGCCGGGCGAACGTGGCGTCCTCGGTGAAGTTGAAGATGCCGCTGGTGTGGTTCATCAGCTGCCGCACCGTGATCCGCGTGCCGTCGTGGCCCTTGCCCCGTACGAGTCCGGGCAGATAGTGGTCGACCGTGGTGTCGAGGTCGACCTTGCCCTCCGCCTGGAGCTGGAGCATGACGGTCGCCACGAGCGACTTGGTGACACTTCCCGTGCGGAAGCTGTCGCCGGCGCCGCGTGGCTGTCTCGTGGTGAGGTCGGCGACGCCCGAAGTGCCTTTCCACACACCGTCGTTGTCGCGTACCTGCGCCACGACTCCGGGTACGCCGGCGGCCACGGCGGCGTCCATGGCCGCCTGGGTGGTGGGGTGGCGTAACTCCCGGTCGGCCGCGGCGGCCGGGGTGGCCGGGGTGACCAACAGGGCCGTGCTCGCCGCCGCGAGCGCTGTCACTCCGGCCAGCGCCGTCCGTACCAGGCGTGTCGACATGCGTGCCAACTCTCTCTCGGGTGTGGGGACTTGCGGCATCGTCGCGGCGGTCTCCAACAGCCGTCCAACGCGCGGCCAACACGGGGGCGGGTGACCTGCTTTGATCAGGGACCGATAGTCGAAAGAGGACGGTCGTCGTCTTGGAGTGCCCGTGAGATTCGCAGTACTGGGAGCGCTGAGCGTGGTCGGCGACGACGGTACGGCCGTGGCCGTCCGTGGAGCCAAGGTGCGCGCCTTGCTGGCGGTACTGCTGCTGGAGCCGAACCGGGCCGTGCCTGTGGACACGGTGAGGGAGGCGCTGTGGGGCGAGGACCCGCCGCCGACGGCCGCCGCCTCGCTGCACAACCACATCGCCCGGCTGCGGCGCGCTCTGGGCGGCACCGGCGGTACCGGCGGCGGTCGGCTGCGTACGGTCGCTCTCGGGCTCGAACTGCGGGTCGAGCGGGGTGAGTTGGACCGGGACGTGTTCGAGGCGGAGGTACGTGGGGCGCAGGAGGCCCGCAAGCAGGGGGAGTGGGAGGCGGCGGAGCGGGCCGCGGGGGCGGCGCTCGCGCTGTGGCGCGGCACCCCGTTCGCGGACGTGCCCGCACTCGCCGGACACCCAGTCGTGACGTATCTCCAGGAGCAGCGGCTGCAGGCGCTGGAGTGCCGCTTCGAGGCGCTGTTGCGGCTCGACCGCCTTGATGGGCTGGCCGCCGAACTCGGGACCCTGGCCGGGGAACACCCGTTCCGGGAGACGCTGCATCGTCAGCTGATCCTTGTCCTCGGCCGCACGGGTCGCCAGGCCGAAGCACTGGCGCTCTTCCGGTCCCTGCGCCGGACCCTGGTCGAGGAACTGGGCGTGGAGCCGGGGCCCGCGCTCCAGGACGCGCATCGGGAGGTGCTGCGCAGTGCGGGCGCTGGGGGGCGTGAAGGGTCCGCTGTCCCGGTCGCCGCCGCTTCGTTCGACTCTGGCCCGTTCGACTCTGGCCCGTTCGGCTCTGGCCTGGTTGCCTCCGTTCCGGTCGCCTCCGCCCCGGGTAGCGGGGTCTGGGCTGCGGCCTCGGGGCCGCCCGCGCCGCCGGAGCGGCTTCCCGCGCCGTCCGAGCAGCTTCTGGCGCCGCCCGAGCTGCTTCTGACGCCTCCCGTGCGACCGGAGCAACTCCCCGCACCGCCCGCCCAGTTCGTGGGCCGCGCCGAGCACATCGCCGCGATCCGCGCCGCGCTGGAGGCGGAGCGCGGCCGTACGGCGCTCGCCGTGATCAGCGGAATGCCGGGCGTGGGCAAGACGGGGCTCGCCCTGCATGTCGCGGAACGGCTCCGGCGGGCGTTCCCGGACGGTCAGCTCTACCTCAATCTGCACGGCGCCACACCCGGGATGACGCCGCTCGCGCCTGCCGAGGCCCTGGCTGCCCTCCTGCACGGCCTGGGGGTCGACGCCCGGCGGATCCCGGGCGACGTGGCGGCCGGTTCCGCCCTGCTGCGTTCCGCGCTCGCCCCCACCCGCACACTGCTCGTGCTCGACGACGCGGCCTCGGCGAGCCAGGTACGCCCACTGCTGCCGGCCGGCGCCGGGTGCGCCGTCCTGCTGACCAGCAGACAGCCGTTGGCCACCCTGGAGGCCTCCACACACCTCCGGCTCGACCCGCTCACCCCCGAGGAGGGCGCCCTGCTGCTGGAGCGGGCCTCGGGCCGGGCCTGGGCCGCCTCCGACGCCGAACCGGTGGCCCGGCTGGTGGCCCTGTGCGGCCGTCTGCCCCTGGCCCTGCGGGTCTGCGCGGCCCGACTGCGGAGCCGCAGCGCCCTCGCGGTGGACCGGCTGGTGGAGCGCCTCGCCCGCCCCGAAGACCGCCTGGACCACCTGGAGCTGGAGGACCTGAGCGTCCGCCGCTCCCTGACGGCGGCCCACGAGGCCCTCCTCGGCTCGGGTGATCCGCGCGACGGTGACGCCGCCGCGGCCCTGCTGCTCATCGGCGCGCTGGACCTGCCCGAGTACGGCGTACCGCTCCTGGCCGTCGCGATGGACCGCAACGAGCGGATCGCCGAACGCGCCCTCGACCGGCTGGCGGAGGTGGCCCTCCTCCAGGAGACGGGCTGGGGCCGCTACGTCCCGCACGACCTGGTCCGCGACTTCGCCCGCGAACTCGCCGCGCGGCCGGGGACACCGACGGCGGCCGACGCCGCCGACGCGGGCGCGGGCACGGGCACGGAGGCCGACGCCGAAGTCGACGCTGTCGAACGCTGTCTGCGCTGGTACGAGCAGAGTCTCGCCCGGTGCGCCGCGGCCCTGCGCCCTCGCCTGGGCCGCACACCCGAGCGGGACCAGCGCCACCCGGACCGCGCACCCGACCGGCGTCGGCC
>NZ_JBVKAY010000011.1:27513-267920 GCF_055657445.1 Streptomyces sp. NPDC107538
CCTATCCGGGTCCCGCACCCGAGCAGCGTCGGCCCTGTCCGGGGCCCATACCCGAGCAGTGTCGGCCCTGCCCGAATCCGGAATCCGGTGAGCCCCGCTCCTCTCCGGGGCAGGCACTCGATGAGCCCCGCATCTCTCCCGGTTCCGCACTCGATGAGCCCCACCCCTATCCGGGTCCCGCACCCGACCGGCATCGGCCCTATCCGGGTCCCGCACCCGAGCAGCGTCGGCCCTGTCCGGGGCCCATACCCGAGCAGTGTCGGCCCTGCCCGAATCCGGAATCCGGTGAGCCCCACACTTCTCCGGGGCAGGCACTCGATGAGCCCCGCATCTTTCCCGGTTCCGCACTCGATGAGCCCCGCCGCTACCCACACCCCGCACCCGAGGAGCCCCGGCCGCAGCCGGGCCGCGCTCCCGGACAGGGCGGCGTCGGGCGCGAGTTCGTCGACGAGGCGGCGGCGCTCGCTTGGGGTGATGTGGAGGCGGCGAATCTGCTCTTCCTGGCGGGTTCCGCCCCGCACGGGCCGCTGGGGACGACCCGCACCCTGGACCTGATCCACTCGCTGTTCCCCTATCTGCACGACCGCGGCCGGGTGCGGGACCTCGAACGGCTGACCCGGCACGCCGTCGCCCTCGCCCGGTCCAGCGGCAACACCGCGTCCGAAGCGCGGGCGTTGGGCCACCTCGCGTCCGCGCACTACTCGGCCGGACACGTGCGCCAGGCGCTGCTCCTCGTGGACGAGGCCGCCGAACTCAGCGAACACCTCGGGGACGACGTGGCCCGCATGCGGCACCTCGGCAACCGGGCCGCGCTGCTCAGGGAGCTCGGCCGGGACGCCGACGCACGCGCCACCCTGGCCCGCTGCCTCGCCCTGCGCCCCGGCCCCCTGACCACCGCCGAGGAAGCGATCCTCGCCGGGCACCAGGGATACGTCGCCGAACTCACCGACCCGCGCGCGGCCCTGGCGTACCACCGGCGCAGCCAGGGGCTCGCCCGGGAGGCCGGGAGCGCCGTGATCGAGCAGGTCGCCCTCTGCAACACGGGCCGCACCCAGCTGGCCCTCGGCGAACCCGCCCGCGCGCTGCGCAGCTTCGACGAGGCGCTGCGCGTCATGGCGTCCGGCGCGGCCCACTGGAACGCGGAGCGGGAGACCCGCCTCGGCCGCGCCCAGGCCCTGCGGGCGCTGGGCCGCCTCGCACCGGCCCGCGAGGCGTGCGGGACGCTGCTGCGGGAGACCACCGAACGCGGTGACTCCTACGGGCGGGGTCTCGCCGAGTACGAGTACGGACACGTCCTGCGGGCGCTCGGCGACGAACGGGAGGCCATGACCCGGTGGCAGGGCGCGCTGACCGCCCTGGACGGCACGGACGCGCCGATCCTCACCGAACTGCGTGCCCTGACGGAGGCATCGGACCGCCGGGGAACACCGGGAAGCGGGCCGCCGCCGACGGCCTGAGAGCCGCCCGCGACGGCAACGGGGAAGGCGACGGGGAAGGCGACGGGGAAGGTGACGGCCAGGGTCTCGGAACCGTCTCCCGAGAACCTCCCGAGAACCTCTCGAACCGCCTCAAGAACCCTCCCGTAACCCCCTCAAGAACCTTCCCGAGTGCCCCTCCTCCGGCCGGTTATTCCACCTCGGGCGGTATCTTTTCGGGGCGGCCGCGATCTCCGCAGCGGGCTTTGGTTGTCGGACGACAACTGCGTTAACCTTCACCGGATTTTCTCATCCGGTCGTTCCGTGAACTGCGGAAACGCGGGCGGTGAGCGGGCCGTTCGCGGCCCGGCGCGGGTTCCGAGTCCTCGGCGCGGGGGCTCTTGGGGAGCGGAACGAGGGTGCGCATGAGCAGCAGGACGATCGAGGCCGCCGACCGGGCCCCGGGTGAGCAGGAGCTACGGCAGCTGCTGGCCGGACTGACCGCCGTACGGGACGGGGATTTCGGCACCCGGCTGCCCTCCGACGGGGAGGGCCTGCTCGGCGACATCGCCACCGTCTTCAACGGCATGGTCGACCAACTGTCCGTGTTCACCTCGGAAGTGACCCGGGTGGCGCGCGAGGTGGGCACCGAGGGCACCCTCGGCGGTCAGGCCGAGGTGCCGGGCGTCTCGGGCACCTGGGCCGACCTGACCGACTCGGTCAACGCCATGGCGGGCAATCTGACCACCCAGGTGCGGGACATCGCGCAGGTGGCGACCGCCGTCGCCCGGGGCGATCTGTCGCAGAAGATCGATGTGCCCGCGCGGGGCGAGATCCTTCAGCTGAAGGAGACCGTCAACACGATGGTCGACCAGCTCTCCGCGTTCGCCGACGAGGTGACCCGCGTCGCCCGCGAGGTCGGCAGCGAGGGCCGGCTCGGCGGCCAGGCCCAGGTGCCGGGCGTCGGCGGCGTCTGGCGGGACCTGACCGATTCGGTCAACTTCATGGCGGGGAACCTCACTTCCCAGGTCCGCAATGTCGCCCAGGTGACCACGGCGGTGGCGCAGGGTGATCTGTCGCAGAAGATCACCGTGGACGCGCGGGGTGAGATTCTGGAGTTGAAGAACACCATCAACACGATGGTGGATCAGTTGTCGGGGTTCGCCGACGAGGTCACGCGCGTCGCGCGCGAGGTCGGCACCGAGGGGCGGCTCGGCGGTCAGGCGGATGTGCAGGGGGTGAAGGGCACCTGGCGCGATCTCACCGACTCCGTGAACTTCATGGCGGGCAATCTCACCGCGCAGGTCCGCAATGTCGCGCAGGTGGCCACGGCGGTGGCGCAGGGTGATCTGTCGCAGAAGATCACCGTGGATGCGCGGGGTGAGATCCTGGAGTTGAAGAACACCATCAACACGATGGTGGATCAGTTGTCGGGGTTCGCCGACGAGGTCACCCGCGTCGCGCGCGAGGTCGGCACGGAAGGGAATCTCGGCGGACAGGCCATCGTCCGGGGCGCGTCCGGCACCTGGAAGGATCTGACCGACAACGTCAACGTGATGGCGTCGAACCTGACCGGCCAGGTCCGCTCGATCGCCCAGGTCGCCACCGCCGTCGCACGCGGCGACCTCTCCCAGAAGATCACCGTCGAGGCCAAGGGCGAGGTCGCGGCCCTCGCGGACGTCATCAACACCATGGTCGACACGCTCTCCGCGTTCGCCGACGAGGTGACCCGGGTCGCCCGAGAGGTCGGCACCGAAGGACGCCTCGGGGGCCAGGCCCATGTGCCCAACGTCGCGGGCACCTGGAAGGACCTCACCGACAACGTCAACTCGATGGCCAACAACCTCACCGGCCAGGTCCGCAACATCGCCCTGGTGACCACGGCCGTCGCGGGCGGTGACCTGTCGAAGAAGATCGACGTCGACGCCCGCGGCGAGATCCTGGAGCTGAAGACCACCATCAACACGATGGTCGACCAACTGTCGTCGTTCGCCGCCGAGGTCACCCGCGTAGCCCGCGAGGTCGGCAGCGAGGGCCGGCTCGGCGGACAGGCCGAGGTGGAGGGCGTCGAGGGCACCTGGAAACGGCTCACGGAGAACGTCAACGAACTCGCCGGGAACCTCACCCGCCAGGTCCGCGCGATCGCCGAGGTCACGAGCGCCGTCGCCGAAGGCGACCTGACCCGCTCCATCACCGTCGTCGCCTCCGGCGAGGTCGCCGAACTCAAGGACAACATCAACTCCATGGTGGAGTCCCTGCGGGAGACCACCCGGGCCAACCAGGAACAGGACTGGCTGAAGACCAACCTCGCCCGGATCTCCGGCCTGATGCAGGGCCACCGCGAACTGCCCGTCGTCGCCGAACTCATCATGGACGAGCTGACACCGCTGGCCTCCGCACAGTACGGCGCCTTCTACCTCGCCGAGGACACCGAGCGCGGCCCCGAACTGCGGCTCGTGGGCTCGTACGGCTATCCCGACGACACCGACCGGCCGCACCGCATCCCCGTCGGCCGCTCCCTGGTCGGGCAGGCCGCGCGCAACCGCCGTCCCATCACCGTGGAGGAGCTGCCTTCGGGCTATGTGACCATCTCCTCCGGCCTCGGCCAGGCCGTGCCCAGCGCCCTGATCGTGCTGCCCATCGTGGTCGAGGACCAGGTCCTCGGCGTCATCGAACTGGGCTCCGTCACCCCCTTCACCCAGATCCACCAGGACTTCCTCGCCCAGCTGATGCCGTCCATCGGCGTCAACCTCAACACCATCGTGGCCAACGCCCGCACCGACGAGCTGCTCGGTGAGTCCCAGCGGCTCACCGCCGAACTCCAGGCCCGTTCCGAGGAGTTGCAGGTCCAGCAGGACGAACTCCAGCGCTCCAACGCCGAACTGGAGGAGAAGGCCTCCCTGCTGGCCTCGCAGAACAGCGACATCGAGGCCAAGAACCTGGAGATCGAACAGGCCCGGCAGGAACTGGAGACCCGCGCCCAGCAGCTGGCGCTGGCGTCCAAGTACAAGTCGGAGTTCCTGGCCAACATGAGCCACGAGCTGCGCACCCCGCTCAACAGCCTTCTGATCCTCGCCCAGTTGCTCGCCCAGAACCCCTCGCGCAACCTCACGCCCAAACAGGTCGAGTACGCGGGCATCATCCACTCGGCGGGCTCCGACCTGCTCCAGCTGATCAACGACATCCTCGACCTGTCCAAGGTCGAGGCGGGCAAGATGGAGGTAGCCCCCGAACGGGTCCCGCTGCGCAAGCTCCTCGAATACGTCGAGGCCACGTTCCGGCCGATGACGACCCAGAAGAGCCTGGACTTCACGGTGGCCACCGCGCCGGGCACCCCCGCCGACCTGCTCACCGACGACTCCCGGCTGCGGCAGATCCTGCGCAACCTGCTGTCGAACGCGGTGAAGTTCACCGAGCAGGGCGGCGTCGCCCTGCGCATCGAACCCGCCGTGGACCGGGAGATCCCCGTGGGCGTCCTCCGCGGCGGGCCCGTCGTGGCCTTCCGGGTGAAGGACACCGGTATCGGCATCCCCCAGCAGCAGCTGGAGACGATCTTCGGCGCGTTCCAGCAGGCGGACGGCACCACCAGCCGCAAGTACGGCGGCACCGGCCTCGGCCTGTCCATCACCCGGGAGATCGCCCATCTCCTCGGCGGCGCCGTCACCGTCGACAGCACCCCCGGCCAGGGCAGCACCTTCACCCTCTACCTCCCCGTGGCCCGCGCCGACTTCGAGGACCTGCTCGACGGCGACGGCCGGGCGGGGGAGCACCCCCACTCCGGCGGCCGTGAACTCCCGGCGGCCGCACGGCCGGACACCGGCCCCCCCACGGTGCCCGAGCAGCGCCGGCGGCGGCTGCTCGTCGTCGAGGACCGTCCGCGCGGACTGCTGACCCTCGTCGCCGAACGCGCCGTCGCCGACCTCGCCTCCGACGGCGACCCGCTCGGGGCCATCGACATCATCACGGCCATCGGGGCGCAGGAGGCGGCGAGCACCCTGGCCGCCGAACCCTGCCACTGCGTCGTCCTCGAACTGGGCATGCCCGACGACGAGGGCGCACGCCTGCTGGAGGCCATGGAGGGCGACTCCGCGCTGGCCAGCGTGCCCGTCCTCGTGCACACCGGCCACCGCGTGGACCTGGCGCACGAACGGACGCTGCGCTCCCGGGCCGACGGCCGCCCCCTGGACTTCCTGTCCAGCCTGGACGAACTGCGCGAACGGATCACCCTGCACCTGTCCGCCGAGGAGCCGGGCGACGTACTGTCCCTGGTCCGCGCCGAGGAGTCCCAGCGCCCGGCCGCACAGATCGTCGACGGCGCCTTCGCCGGCCGCAAGGTGCTCGTGGTCGACGACGACGCGCGCAACCTCTTCGCCCTCAGCGGGATGCTGGAACTCCACGGCTTCCACGTCCTGCACGCCGAGAACGGCCGCAAGGGCATCGAGATGCTGCTCGCCCACCCGGACATCTGCCTGGTCCTGATGGACGTGATGATGCCGGAGATGGACGGCTACACCGCCACCGCCGAGATCCGCGCGATGCCCCAGTACACCGAGCTGCCCATCATCGCCGTCACCGCGAAAGCCATGCCCGGCGACCAGGAGAAGAGCCTCGCGTCAGGCGCCAACGACTACGTCACCAAGCCCGTCGACACCAACGACCTCATCGGCCGCGTCCGCCGCTGGCTCTCCGCATGACGGGCCGTCACCCCGCGGAGAGTGAGGGCCCCACCCCCGTCGGCCGACTCGCGGCGACCGTCGAGCGGCTGCGCCGCGAGGTGCAGGCTGCCCAGGCGGAAGCGGACGGGCGCGCCCTGATCGAACTGGCCAAGGGCATCCTCGTCGAACGGCTCGGCTGCGGGCCCGCCCAGGCGGCCCGCCAACTCGCCGAACTGACCGAGCAGGCGGGCGCGACCCCCCTCGAATTCGCCGTCGAGGTCATCAACCAGGCCGCCCGCGACCGGCTCTCCGAGGTCACCACCGCCTTCCTCGCCCTCACGGCCGCCCGCGCCGACGCCGGCGACCCGCCACCGGGGAGCGACTCCCCGGCCGTACGGCTGCGGACCGCCGAGAGCGCGGCGCTGGCCGCGCACGACGCCCAGGCCGTCGCCGACTCCCTGCTGGAACACGCCCTGACGCCGCTCGGCGCGGAAGCCGTGGCCATCTGGGCGCTCGGCGCCGACGGCTCCCTCACCCTGGCGGGCAGCGCCGGATTCTCCACCGCGGAAGCCGACCGCTGGCGGTATGTGCCGCCCGGCGTGGTGACCGTGGCCCGCCACGGACTCGGCGAGCGGACGGGCCACTGGATCGGCTGCCTGTCGGAGACCGGCCTGCCCTCCATCGGGCGGCACCACCACCCCGACGGCGGCCGGGTCGCCGTCCCCGCCGGCACCGGCGGCCGGATCCACGGCGTACTGGAGATCGTCTGGCCCGTACCGCTGGAGACCCAGCCCCCGCAGATCGTCCGCCAGATCGAGGCGCTGGCCGAACTGTGCGCGCACACGCTGGAGACCTACGTCCCGCACCACCCCGACGGGGACGGGCGGCCCGGGATCCTGCCGGACGTCGCCGAGCTGATCGACCTGGCCGACGGCCTGCACGACCCCGCGCTGGTGCTCGTCCCGCACCTGGACAGCGCCGGGGAACTCGCCGACTTCCGTATCCACCACGTCAACAGCCGCTTCCTCGACCCGGCCGGCCGGCCGCGCGGCGTCGTCAACGGGGCGCTGCTCCTGGAGACGTACCCGATGGCCGCGGGCGAGAGCGAACTGTTCGAGCAGGTCGAACGCGTCTACGCCACGGGTGAGGCGTTCCGGGCCCGCCGGATGCGGCTCACCTCCCTCGTGGAGGACGTCCCGCTGGCGGCCGTCGCCGACATCAACATCAGCCGCCACGGCGGCAGCGTGCTGCTGATCTGGCGGATAGAGGACGAGACCGCCCGGCTCGCGAGCCTGCTCCAGCACGCGCAGCGCCTCGGCCGTATCGGCGGCTTCGAGGAGAACCTCGTCACCGGCGAGATCACCTGGAACGGCCAGCTCTACAGCCTGTACGGCAAGCCCGCCGTCAGCGGCCCGGTCCCGCTGGAGGACCTGCCCGCCCACGCCCACCCCGACGACGCCGTCGCCATCGGCAGGTTCCTGCGCACCCTGCTGCACCACCGCCGCCCCGCGTCCGCGGCCTTCCGGCTCCAGCGGCCCGACGGAGTGACCCGGCACATCCGCGTGGTCGCCGAGCCGGTCCTCGACTCCGACGGCAGGCTGTCCGCCGTCCGGGGCGCCTACCAGGACATCTCCGCCCACCACTGGACCGAGGTCGCCCTCGCCGCCACCCGCGACCAACTCGCCCACACCGAGCAGCAGGCGAGCGAACGCGACCGGCTCACCCTCCAGCTCCAGCACGCGATCATGCCCCCGGCGCAGGCCCCGCTGGAGGCCCCCGGGCTGCGGGTGGCCGTGCGCTACCGGCCCGCGGAGACCCAGCACCTGGTGGGCGGCGACTGGTACGACGCGGTCGTGCTGCCGTCCGGGCTGGTGCTGCTGTGCGTGGGGGACGTCGCCGGACACGGTATCGAGGCGGCCACCAGCATGGTCGTCCTGCGCAACGCGTTGCGCGGGCTCGCCGTGACCGGCGCCGGCCCGGGGCAACTGCTGTCCTGGCTCAACATGGTGGCCCACCACCTCACCGGCTCCGTCACCGCGACAGCCGTCTGCGGCCTGTACGACCCCACCCGGCACACCCTGCGCTGGGCCAGGGCCGGCCACCTCCCACCCGTCCTGGTACGCGTCGGCGAGGCCACGTCCCTGCCCTTGATCAAGGGGCTCCTGCTGGGCGCCCTGCCCGAGGCGGCGTACGAGGAACACGAACTCCAACTGGCCGTCGACGACACCCTCCTGATGTACACCGACGGCCTCATCGAACGCCGCGACCGCTCCATGGAGGAGTCCCTCGCCCAGCTCCTCACCGCCGCCCGCACCGTCCCTCCCACCCTCGACCAACAGCTCGACCGCCTCCTCACCCACAGCAGATCCGACACGGACGACGACACGTGCCTGGTGGGGGTGCGGGTGGCTTAATGACTCCGGGAGTGAGCCTTGGGTCGAGCAGAGGAGCATTGCGCATGAGCTTTCGCCTGAAGGCGATCACCCGGGAGGAGCATCTGGGCTTCGTCTCGGCCCAGGCCTCGGTGAGTCATATGCAGGTTCCCGCATGGGGCGACGTGAAGCCGGACTGGCGGGCGGAGAGCCTGGGGTGGTTCGACGAGGGCGACCGCCTCGTCGGTGCGGGGTTGGTACTGCTGCGGCCGTTGCCGAAGCTGCGGCGGTACCTCGCCTATCTGCCCGAGGGCCCTGTCATCGACTGGGCCGACCCCGACATCGAGCGGTGGCTTCGGCCGATGCTCGCGTACCTGAAGGCGCAGGGGGCCTTCTCGGTGAAGATGGGGCCTCCCGTGGTCACCCGCCGCTGGAGCGCCGAGGCGGTGAAGGCCGCGATCGCCGATCCGCATGCCAGGAAGCTGGGCGAGGTGGAGGCCACCGCGAGCGAGCCGGGGGCCCTCGACCTCGCCGACCGGCTGCGCCGGACGGGCTGGCAGCGGACCGAGCCCGGTGGTGAGGACGGCTTCGCCGCGGGGCAGCCGCGCTATGTGTTCCAGGTGTCCTTCGCCGGGCGGACGCTGGAGGAGATCCACGGCGACCTCAACCAGCAGTGGCGGCGCAACGTGAAGAAGGCGGAGAAGGCCGGCGTCAAGGTGGTGCAGGGCGGCTACGACGACCTGCCCGCCTTCCACGAGATCTACGTCGAGACCGCTGAACGGGACAGGTTCATCCCCCGCCCCCTGGCCTACTTCCAGCGCATGTGGACCGCCCTGCGGGCCGAGGACGACGACCGGATGCGCCTCTACCTCGCCCATCACGAGGGCGAGGTGCTCGCCGCCGCCACGATGCTCACCGTCGGCGAGCACGTCTGGTACTCCTACGGCGCCTCGACCGGCCGCAGGCGCGAGGTCCAGCCGAACAACGCCATCCAGTGGCGGATGATGTCCGACGCCCACGAACTCGGGGCGAGCGTCTACGACTTCCGCGGCATCACCGACACCCTGGAGGAGGACAACCACCTGCTGGGACTGCTCCGGTTCAAGGTCGGCACCGGCGGCCGGGCGGTGGAATATCTCGGCGAGTGGGACTACCCGCTCAACAAGGTGCTGCACAGGGCCCTCGCCCTCTACATGTCCCGGCGCTGAGACCGCGCGGCCTCCCGCACGTCTGCCGGTCCGCGTCGCGGGCACACGGTGGGTACGAGGAAATCGAGGGGGAACGGACGACAGGACGGGGAAGTCGGTGGCGATCAAGGCGATGGGATGGGCGCACTCGTTTCCCGTGACGGGTGGGGTGCGGGCCGGACGGCGGTGGACACGACGGCAGTTGGAGTCGCTGCCCTGGACGGCCGCCGAGCCCCAGACGGTGGACGCCGTCGTGCTGGCGGTGTCCGAACTGCTCACAAACGCGCATGTGCACGCGCACAGCGACGCGCGTCTGATCCTCACCTGGGACGGCGTCTGCCTCCATGTGAGCGTGCACGACGAGGATCCGACCCTGCCGCGCCAGCGTCACCCGCAGGCGGGCGAGGTCTCCGGGCGTGGGGTGGGGATCGTGCGGATGCTCGCCGACGAGCTGGAGATGAAGGGGCAACGGCACGGCAAGACGGTGTCGGCGTGCTTCCGTCCGGCCGCTACCGGACGTGCGGCCGATGCCAAACGTGAGGCCGATGCCAAACGTGAGGCCGGTCCCGAACGACCCGACGGTGACTGACCCGACGGTGACTGAGGGTCTCGTGCGGGCAGGCGATACGATGACGTCCGATGGCGGGTGAGGCGGGGAGGGGACCGTGGATGTCTCGCACGGCGTGGGGCGGACGGCCCCTGCGGCGTCGGCGCTCGGTGGGGCGGTGCTGGAGATCCGTCCCTTGTCCGGCCGCCCCGGCTTCCGTGCCGCCGGCGAGATCGACGTGAGCACCCGCTCCCGCTGGCAACGGGGACTGGAGGAACTGGCGAGCGCCCACAGAGACGTCTCCTTCGTGGAGTTGTCCGATCTGAGGTCCATCGACGTGGGCGGCGCGGCGGCGCTGGCGGTCACCGCGCAGCACCTCGGCACCGGCCGTATCGTCGTGGACCGTCCGCCGCCGGAACTGCCGCGCATCCTGGGCATGTTCTGGCCCGGCCTGACGACGATCGAGGTGGCGGGGCGATGAGTACGGCCACCGGGTGTGAACCCTTTGTGCATCCCGCGCTGTTCTACCGGGGCGACGAGCAGTACCGGGCGGGCACGGTTCCCTTCCTCGCGGAGGGACTGGCCGCCGGTGAGGCCGTCGCGGTCGCCGTCCCCGGCCCCCGCCTCGAACTGATCAGGGCCGCGCTGGGAGCGGACGCCGCCGGGGTCGAGTTCCTCGACATGACCCGGGTCGGCCGCAACCCGGGGCGGATCATCCCCGGTGTGCTGCGGGCCTTCGCCGACGCCCACCCGGCCGGGCGGGTGAGGATCATCGGGGAACCGATCTGGGCCGGCCGGTCCGCCGTGGAGTACCCGGCGTGCGTCCAGCACGAGGCCCTCATCAACGCGGCCTTCCAGGGCCGGGAGGTGACGATCCTCTGCCCGTACGACGCGGACGGCCTGGCGCCGGAGGTGCTCGCCGACGCCCTTGCCACCCACCCCGTCGTCATCGACACCGGCGTCGAACGGGTCAGCGACGCCTACGATCCCGACCACGTCGTCGCCCGCTACAACCAGCCCCTCGCCCACCCGCCCGGGGCCGCCTCCCTGCCGTTCGACGCGCAGGCGCTGCCGTCGGCCCGCGCGTTCGCGGTGCGGGAGGCCGGGCGGCTCGGGCTCGCCGAGGACCGGATGCAGGATCTGACGCTGGCGGTGGCGGAGCTGACCACCAACAGCGTGGTGCACGGCGGTGGTTCGGGCACGCTGCGGATCTGGGCGGAGGGCGAGCAGGTCGTCTGCGAGGTCCACGACCGCGGCCGGCTGACCGACCCGCTGGCCGGCCGCCGCCCACCGGCCCGCGACCAGCTGGGCGGCCGCGGCCTGCTGCTCGTCCACTACGTCACCGACCTCGTACGCCTCCACACCACCGACGACGACACCACCGTCCGCTTCTACCTCCCCCTCTGAACACTCGCTCGGCTCGCCGGCACGGGGCAGGCGGACGGGGCTTTCGCAAGGGGAGCCGCACGCCCGCGACCGGTGCCCGCTTCGCTACCGCGCAGGACAGTCACCAGGGGTGGCCACCCAGGGGCCGGGACCGGTGCCGTCCGTCCACGCCCGGAGGGCTTCGCCGTCCACGCACACGATCCCGCACCGGTCGGCGTACTCCGCGGCCGGCGCGGTGAACTCGCTCGTGGTGACCAGCACGGCGACATCGGCCTCGTGCACGGTGAAGCACGTGCCGCCGAAGCGCTGCAGATCCTGGGAGCCGACCCGGTGCGAGTCGTCGTACCGCTTGCACTGGATGACGACCCGGCCCCCGTCAGGGGCCAGGGCCACGACGTCGGCGCCCAGGTCCCCGGCCCCTCCCACGACATCGACGGCGGAGCAGCCGTCGCGTTCGCACAGGGCGGCGATCGCCTCCTCGAACTCCCCGGGTGTCAGGGTGCCGTAGTCGACGGTGGCTTCGGCGGCCGGGCGCGGACGGGGGAGCGTGGCGGCTTCCAGCTCGTCGGCCGCTTCCCTGGCCGCCTCGTCGAGCGCCGCCGTGGCCCGGCGGACCGCTCTCGCCACATGTAAACGCCGCCCCAGGCCCGCACAGGCCGCGACACCCACCACGACCAGGACGAACACCCAGGCGGGGCGCCGCTCGACAGCACCGGCCACGGTGTGGGCCGCGAAGCCCAGGACACCCACGACCACGGCGAGGCAGACGAAGAACAGGGCGGTCGCGCGGAGGTCGAAACCGGGCCTGCGGTGCGCTGGCGGTGTGCGACGTACGGGTGCGGTCACGCGGTGTCTCCTCAGGGGATCGACGGAAAGATCGTTTCCACCGTGTGCCCCAAGATCGTGACCTTTCACCAGACACACGTCCCCCTTGACCTGTCGGGCAAGCTCCCATACCTTACCGCTGAGGTTGATATATCAGTAGTTCATTAGCGTTTGTCAGTCGGATCCCAGAAGGGTGTGCAGATGGCAACCACCCCGCCCACCACCACGGTCGCCCCCTCCCTCTCCCTCCCGCTCGGCACGCTCGACCCGGAGATCGCCACCGCGGTCGACGCCGAGCTGCGCCGCCAGCGGTCCACGCTCGAAATGATCGCCTCGGAGAACTTCGCCCCGGCCGCGGTCATGGAGGCCCAGGGCTCGGTCCTGACCAACAAGTACGCCGAGGGCTACCCGGGCCGCCGCTACTACGGCGGCTGCGAGCACGTCGACGCCGTCGAGCGGCTGGCCATCGACCGGGTGAAGGACCTCTTCGGCGCCGAGGCCGCGAACGTACAGCCGCACTCGGGCGCCCAGGCCAACGCCGCCGCGATGTTCGCGCTGCTGGACCCCGGCGACACGATTCTCGGCCTCGACCTCGCGCACGGCGGCCATCTGACCCACGGCATGCGCGTCAACTACTCCGGCAGGCTCTACGACGTCGTGCCGTACCACGTGCGCGAGTCCGACCTGCGCGTCGACATGGACGAGGTCGAGCGACTCGCGCTCGCCCACCGGCCGAAGATGATCGTCGCGGGCTGGTCCGCCTACCCCCGGCGACTGGACTTCGCCGAGTTCCGGCGGATCGCCGACGCGGTCGGCGCGTATCTGCTGGTGGACATGGCCCACTTCGCCGGGCTGGTGGCCGCGGGCCTCCACCCGAACCCCGTGCCCTACGCCGACGTCGTCACGACCACCACCCACAAGACCCTCGGCGGCCCGCGCGGCGGGGTGATTCTCAGCCGCGCCGCACTCGCCAAGAAGATCAACTCGGCGGTCTTCCCCGGCCAGCAGGGCGGACCGCTGGAGCATGTCATCGCGGCCAAGGCGGTCGCCTTCAAGATGGCGGCGAGCCCCGACTTCAAGGAGCGCCAGCAGCGCACCCTGAACGGCGCCCGCATCCTCGCCGGACGGCTGCTGGCCGACGACGTCGCCGAGGCCGGGATCACCGTGCTGACCGGCGGCACCGAGGTCCATCTGGTCCTCGTCGACCTGCGCGGGTCCGCGCTCGACGGGAAACAGGCCGAGGACCGGCTGCACCGCGTCGGCATCACCGTCAACCGCAACGCGGTGCCCTTCGACCCGCGCCCGCCGATGGTCTCCTCCGGCCTGCGGATCGGTACGCCCGCCCTGGCCACCCGGGGCTTCGGCGACGCGGAGTTCCGCGAGGTCGCCGACATCATCGCCCAGGCCCTGAAGGAGGAGGAACTCGGCGACGAGCGCGCGGGCCTGCTGCGCGACCGGGTCGGGAAACTCGCCTCCGCCTTCCCTCTCTACTCCCACCTCTCGCACCTGTCCCGCCCGCCCCATCTGAACGGAGACGCGGCATGACCAGCACCGCGCTGCCGGAGCACCCGGACTGGCTGTGGCGCAACCCCGAGCCGCGCTCCTCGTACGACGTCGTCATCGTCGGCGCGGGCGGCCACGGCCTGGCCACCGCCTACTACCTCGCCAAGAACCACGGCATCACCAATATCGCCGTCCTGGAGAAGGGGTGGCTGGCGGGCGGCAACATGGCCCGCAACACCACGATCATCCGCTCCAACTACCTGTGGGACGAGAGCGCGGCGATCTACGAGTACGCGCTCAAGCTGTGGGAGCGGCTGCCCGAGGAGCTGGACTACGACTTCCTGTTCAGCCAGCGCGGTGTCCTCAACCTCGCGCACACCCTCCAGGACGTCCGCGAGGGTGTACGCCGGGTCAACGCCAACCGCCTCAACGGCGTCGACGCCGAATGGCTCGAACCGGACGAGGTCGCCAAGGTCTGCCCCATCCTCAACCTCTCCTCCCGCACCCGGTACCCGGTCCTCGGCGGCACCTACCAGCCGCGGGCCGGCATCGCCAAGCACGACCACGTCGCCTGGGCGCTGGCCCGCCGCGCCGACGAGATGGGCGTGGACCTGATCCAGGGCTGCGAGGTCACCGGCTTCCTCAAGGACGGCGACCGGGTCGTGGGCGTCGACACCAACCGGGGCCGTATCCACGCGGGCGCGGTCGGTCTCGCCGCCGCCGGGCACAGCAGCGTGCTGGCCGAGCGGGCGGGCGTACGGCTGCCGGTGCAGTCGCATCCGCTGCAGGCGCTGGTCTCCGAACTGCACGAGCCGGTGCACCCCACGGTCGTCATGTCGAACCACGTGCACGTCTACGTCTCCCAGGCCCACAAGGGCGAACTGGTGATGGGCGCGGGCGTCGACGCCTACAACGGCTACGGGCAGCGCGGCTCGTTCCATGTGATCGAGCAGCAGATGGCCGCCGCCGTCGAACTGTTCCCCGTGTTCGCCCGCGCGCATGTGCTGCGGACCTGGGGCGGCATCGTCGACGTCAGCCCCGACGCCTCCCCGATCATCGGCACCACCCCGGTCGAGAACCTGTACGTCAACTGCGGCTGGGGGACCGGCGGTTTCAAGGCCACCCCGGCCGCCGGCTGGGCCTTCGCGCACACCATCGCCACCGGTGAACCGCATCCGCTGAACGCCCCCTTCGTGCTGGAACGCTTCGCGACGGGCGCCCTGATCGACGAACACGGCGCCGCGGCCGTGGCCCACTGACGGACGAGGAGAACACCGTGCTGCTGATCACCTGCCCATGGTGCGGGCCGCGGGACGAGACCGAGTACCACTACGGCGGCCAGGCCCACGTCCCCTACCCCGAGAACCCCGCCGACCTCACCGACGAGCAGTGGGCCGAGTACGTCTTCTACCGCGACAACCCCAAGGGCCCCTTCGCCGAGCGGTGGATGCACGGCACCGGCTGCCGCCGCTGGTTCAACGTGCTGCGCGACACCGTCAGTTACGAGGTCCTGTCCACCTACCGGCTCGACGAGCCCCGCCCCGAACTGCCCCAGGCCGGAGGGAACCGATGACCGACCAGCACTTCCGGCTCCGGCAGGGCGGACGCGTCGACCACGACACCGTGCTGCGCTTCACCGTCGACGGACGGGAACTGACCGGCCACCCCGGCGACACCGTCGCCTCGGCGATGCTCGCGAACGGCGTCGTCGAGGTCGCCCCGTCGCTCTACCGGGGCCGCCCGCGCGGCATCGTCGCCGCGGGTGTCGAGGAGCCCAACGCCCTTCTGCAGCTGGGCGGTTCCTGCTCGGAGGGCATGCTCCCGGCCACCACCGTGGAGCTGTACGACGGCCTGTCCGCCACCACGCTCTCCGGGATGGGCCGCCTCGACCCGACCCCGGACCCCGCCGTCTACGACAAGAAGTTCGTCCACACCGACGTCCTGGTCGTCGGCGCGGGACCGGCCGGACTCGCCGCCGCTGCCGCCGCCGCGGGCTCCGGCGCCCGGGTGATCCTCGTCGACGACCAGCCCGAGCCCGGCGGCTCCCTGCTCTCCGGACGCACCGAACGGGTCGGCGGGCAGAGCGCTCTGGAGTGGGTCGCCGAAGTGCGCGCGGCCCTCGACGCGGCGCCCGAAGCCGTGGTCCTGCACCGCACCACGGCCTTCGGTTCGTACGACGACAACTACCTGCTGGCCCTCCAGCGGCGCACCGACCACCTCGGCTCCGACGCCCCCGAGCCGTCCTCGGGCGTCTCGCGCCAGCGGCTGTGGCACATCCGCGCCCGCCAGGTGGTCCTGGCGACCGGCGCGCACGAACGCCCGCTGGTCTTCGCCGGCAACGACCGCCCCGGCGTGCTGCTCGCCGCCGCCGTGCGCTCCTACCTCAACCGGTACGCCGTGGCCCCGGGCTCACGCGCCGTAGTGAGCACGACCAACGACAGCGCCTACGACACCGTCGCCGACCTCCACGCCGCCGGCGTCGACATCGCCACCGTCGTGGACGCGCGCCCCGAACTGTCCCACCGCGCCGCCGAGATCGCCGTGGCGACCGGGGTACGGGTGCTGACGGGCAGCACGGTGGTCGACACCCGGGGGGACGTCCGGCTCACGGGCGTCACCGTCCAGGGCCTCGACGCGGACGGACTGCTCACCGGTCAGGCCGAGTCGTTCGACTGCGATCTGCTCGCCGTCTCCGGCGGCTGGAGCCCGGTCGTGCATCTGCACAGCCAGCGCCAGGGCAAGCTGCGCTGGGACGCCGACCTGGTCGCCTTCGTCCCCGACGGCACCGTCCGGGACCAGCGGGTCGTGGGCGCGGCGCGCGGGACGTACGGCCTCGACGGCTGCCTGGCCGAGGGGGCGCACGCGGGCGCGCGGGCCGCCACGGACGCCGGGTTCCCGGTGCCGGTGCCCACGCTCGCGCCCGAGGAGACGCGGGGCGAGGAGACGCGGGCCGAGGAGACGCGGGCCGAGGTGGTGCGCGCCCTGTGGCTGGTGCCGGGCCCCGACGGCGAACCCGGCGGTTGGGACACCCACTTCGTCGACCTGCAGCGCGATGTCACCGTCGCCGACGTGTGGCGCTCGACCGGCGCGGGCATGCGCGGTGTCGAGCACGTCAAGCGCTACACCTCGCTCGGCACCGCCAACGACCAGGGCAAGACCTCCGGTGTCAACGCGATCGGGGTGATCGCCGAGGCCCTCGGCGGTTCACTGGGAGAGATCGGCACGACCGCCTATCGGGCGCCCTACGCACCGGTGGCCTTCGCCGCCCTCGCCGGACGGGAGCGCGGCGACCTGTTCGACCCCGAGCGGACCACGTCGATCCACGGCTGGCATGTCGCGCAGGGCGCGGAGTTCGAGGACGTCGGGCAGTGGAAGCGGCCCTGGTACTACCCCCGGGCCGGTGAGGACATGGACACCGCCGTGGCCCGCGAGTGCCGGGCGGCCCGGGAGGGGGTGGCGTTCATGGATGCCTCCACCCTCGGCAAGATCGAGATCTGGGGCGCGGACGCGGGCGAGTTCCTCAACCGGATCTACACCAACGCCTTCAAGAAGCTCAAGCCGGGCCTCGCCCGCTACGGCGTCATGTGCAAGCCCGACGGCATGATCTTCGACGACGGTGTGACCCTGCGCCTCGACGACGACCGCTACTTCATGACCACGACGACCGGCGGTGCCGCGAACGTCCTGGACTGGCTGGAGGAGTGGCTGCAGACCGAGTGGCCAGAACTCGACGTCCACTGCACCTCGGTGACCGAGCAGTGGGCGACCATCGCGGTCGTCGGCCCGCGGTCGCGCGAGGTCGTGGCCCATCTGGCCCCGGACGTCGACCTGTCGAACGACGCCTTCCCGTTCATGTCCTTCCGCGAGACCACCCTCGCCTCCGGCGTCCCCGCCCGGATCTGCCGGATCTCCTTCTCCGGCGAACTCGCCTACGAGATCAACGTCTCGGCCTGGTACGGCCTGGCGGTCTGGGAGGAGGTGTACGCGATCGGCCGGCCGTACGACATCACCCCGTACGGCACCGAGACCATGCACGTCCTGCGGGCCGAGAAGGGGTACATCATCGTCGGGCAGGACACCGACGGCACCGTCACCCCGCAGGACGCGGGGATGTCCTGGGTGGTGTCGAAGCAGAAGGAGTTCATCGGGAAGCGGTCTTTCGCCCGCGCCGACACCTCCCGCACCGACCGCAAGCAACTGGTCGGCCTGCTGCCGGCCGACCGTACGACCCGGCTGCCGGAAGGCACCCAACTGGTCGCGCCGGACGTCTCCTTGGAGACCGTGCCGGTCCCGATGCTCGGCCACGTCACCTCCAGTTACCACAGTCCGGCCCTCGGCCGCCCCTTCGCCCTTGCCCTCGTCGCCGACGGGCGGGCCAGGATCGGCGAGACCCTTCTCGCCCCGGTGGGCGAGCGACTGGTGCCGGTCGAGGTGGCCGACTTCGTCCTCTACGACCCCGAAGGGACCAAGCGAGATGGCTGAGCCGATGATCGACACGAGCGGGAGCGCGGGGACGGGCCCGGTGGCCCTGCGCAGCAGTCCGCTGGCCCATCTGGAGGAGCGGATGCGGGCCGCCGCCGTCACCGGCGCCCGAGGCGTCGAGCTGACCGAGTGGCCGTGTCTCACCATGGTGAATGTCCGGGTCGACCCCGAGTCCGAGGCGGCCGACCGGATCGCGAAGACCCTGGGCGCGCCGCTCCCGGCGCGGTGCGGGCAGACCACCACCTCGGGCACCCGTACGGTCCTGTGGCTCGGACCCGACGAGTGGCTCGTGCTCTCCCACACCGAAGCGGCCACCGTGGCCGCCGAGTTGAGGGAGGCACTCGCGGACGCCCCGGGCTCGGTCGTCGACATCTCGGCCAACCGCACCACCCTGGAGCTGACCGGCCCGGCCGCCCGCGAGGTCCTGGAGAAGGGCTGCCCGCTCGACCTCCACCCCCGGGCCTTCGCTCCCGGTCAGGCGGTGTCCACCACGGTCGGACCCGTCGCCGTCCTGCTCTGGCAGGTCGACGACACCCCGACGTACCGCCTCTTCCCCCGCTCCTCGTTCGCCGACCACCTGGCCCGCTGGCTCATCGACGCGATGAGCGAGTACGGCGGGCAGCCTTACGTATGACGCCCCTGCGACTGGCATGATCTGCCGCACAGTTCGAAGGGCCCGGGGCGTGCGAGCTGCCGCCAGGCCGGTCGGCGCTCCGGGGCACGATGCGGCAATGAGGTGGCTATGGGGTGGCTGAGAGGGCGGGGGCGGCGGGCGGCCGGGCTCGTCGCGGGCGCGGTGGTGATGGCGGTGGCGTTGAGCGGCTGCGGCCAGAGCGCCTCCGCCGAGAAGGGCTCCGCCGAGAAAGGCCCCGAGAGCCGTGAGGCGAAGTACAAGCGGGTCATCGAGGAGGCCCGCCCGAGTCCCGCCGACGTCATCGAGATGGCCGGCGCACCGACCGGCGTGACCCGCGCGGACGACGGCTCGCTCCTGCTGACGTACGACGCCGGCAACGTCGAGGACGACGAGGGGCCGGCCGCCACCGCCTGGCGGATCATCGGCCCCGACGGCCGTACGGTCGCCGAGCACGCGGAACACGCGAACGCGGAGGATGTGCGGGCCGCGTACAAGGCGGTGCCCGGCGGCTTCGTGCGCCTGCCGCCGGAGGAGGGGACCGGCCTCGACGAACGCGGCAAGCGGCACGAGGTCGTCGTCGCCGAGACCCCGTCGCGTGTCCGGGCCGGTGACCTCATGTTCTCCGAACGCGAACCGGCCCTCGTCTACCGCCCCGCCACGCGCACCCTCGCGCCCCCGGCCGATGTCTCCGACGACTCCGTCGGCCTCGCCGTCGACGAGCGGGGCACGGTCTGGAGCCTGGAGCAGCCCCTCAGCGACGAGCCCAACCGTGTCGTCTGGCGGCGCGACGGGCGCACCCTCGGCTCCAAGGCCGTCCCGAAGGAGTACTCGGGCGACGGTCTCACCGCACGGGACGGCACCGTGGCGCTGTCCCTGGCCACCGACGAAGGCGTGCGCGGCCTGCTGGTGACGACGGACGACGGCGCGTCCTGGAGCACGGTCGTCGACGGCGGCATTCCCTGGGACAGCCTGAACCTTGGTTCCGACCTGCTGATCCTGGAGGTGCTCGCGGACGGACGGCTGCTCGTCGGTGAGGAAGGCGGCCGCTACTGGCTCGCCGACGACCCCACCGACAAGACCTTCCACGAGTTCGAGACGCCGGCGCCCTTCACGTCGTTGACCGTCGAGGGCACCACGCTCTACGGCATCGCCGACGCGACGACATCGACGTACGACCTCGTGAAGGGCGAGGGGCTGTGGATCTCGGAGGACGGCGGTCAGACCTGGGAACGCCACGAGTAGCGCGGAGAGCTCCGGTCACCCCGGGTGGGGCAACGCCCGGTTCAGGCCCGCGAGTTCCAGCGCCCGGGTCATGGCGGGCCGGTCCAGCTCTCGCCAGTCGGGCTCGTTGACGAGGGAGATCACGAGGGCCGGGGACAGCCGGTAGGTCTCGGCGTGGCCGAGCAGGGTCTCGGCGTCGTGGGTCGGCATGGCGCCGTGGTCCTCGTCGGCGACGGTCCTCAGCACGTCCTTCCGGTCGACGAAGCGGCTCATTCCGCAGTCGAGGCCGTCGTCGTCCAGGGACGTCGGATACGGGGCCCGGGCCCAGGCGCCGTTCTCGTACCAGTAGACGCAGCCCAGTTGACTGCCGCTCAGCAGGTCCCGCAGCTGCTCGTGGGGAAGCCAGTCGGGGGCGCCCGCGAACATGTCGACCGGCGGCTCGTGCCACTTGACGCCGCTCGACTCGTCCTCGCCGAAGAGCACATACCGGCCCTCGCCCCGCCGGGCGAAGCCCCACCAGGTGCAGCCGGAGTCGTCCAGATGGAGCCCCTCGTCGTCCACCCAGGTTCCGTTGCGGTGATGACCCTCCCGCTCGTCCGCCGTGGTGGCCTCCAGTACGGCGACGAGCGCCCAGCGCGCCCACAGCACCTCCGCAGACGGCAAGTCCCCGGGCAGGCCAGGTCGGTTGATGGTCATGCCTTGTCCTCCGGGCTCCCCGCCGATCATGATCGACGCAAGGCTCTCACGGACACGGAGGCCCATGGGCAGAATGTGTGCCATGGTCACCGACGCGAGCCCGCCCCAGCGGGACGAGACGAACGCCCACCGCGGGACCGAGGCGGCCGACCGGTCGCCCGTCCGGATCGGCGCCCTCGCGCCGTTGACCCGGCCCGGCTGGGTCGAGGCGGGTCAACACCTGCTCGCCGGGCTGGAGTTGGCCGTGCGCGATGTCAACGGCAGCGGTGGGATCGGTGGCAGGCCGGTCGAGCTGGTGGTCCGGGACACCGCCGCGGATCCCCAGAAGGCCGCGGCGGCCGTGGACGAGCTGTCCCGGCTCGGTGTGGTCGCGTTGGCGGGGGAGTACCACAGCGTCGTCGCGCGAGCCGCCGCCACGCAGGCCGACGCCCTCGGGCTGCCGTACCTCTGCTCGTCGGCGGTGCTCGACGCGCTCACCGAGCAGCCGACGGAATGGGTCGCGCGCCTCTCCCCGCCGCAGTCCCGGGGCTGGCGGACCTACGCCGACTTCCTCCTCGGCGCGGGCCACAGCCGTATCGCGGTGGCGACCCAGCCGAGCGTCTACTGGGCCGCCGGGACCCGCATCCTGCGTGACCACCTCACCCCGCGCGGCGCCACCGTCATCGAACTCGACATGAGCGCGCTCGCGCCCGCGGCGGTGTGCGACGCACTCGTCGAGCAGCGCGCGACGGCGCTCCTCCTTCTGGTCGGTCACCCGGAATCTGCCGTGCCGATCGTCGAGTCCGTCCGCCGCGACCGACGCCTCGCGGAGGTCATGCTCGGTGCTCCGGCCGGGCAGCCGGAGTTCGACTCCTGGGCGACGTCGCTGGGTGAACTCGGTGCCGGGATCCCGTTCCTGCGCTACCTGCCCGAGCGCCTCAGCCCCCTCGGCGCACGCGTGGAGAAGACGCTGGGCGAGCGGCTGGGCACAGCGCCCTCCTTCGTCGCCTTCGAGGGCTACGACACGGTCGCCGTCCTCGCCGAGGCACTGCGTGGGTACGGCACGGACCCGGCGCGTGTCGCCGAGTCCTGGCCGCGCGCCGCGGTCGACGGCACGCGCGGGCGGATCCGGTTCTCCCGCACACCGGGCATCGGCGTCTGGCAGTGGGCCGGCCCGCCGATCCAGGTCGTCGACCGCGATCCGGCGCGACCCGACCGCTTCCGGGTCCTGCACACCGGCTGAGGGCGGCGAGGTCGTCAGCTCAGCGGCATGACCTTGCGGAAGGCGGTGACCGCCAGGGCCGCGACCGCGACGTGCATTGACTCAAACATGATCCTGGCCGGACATGCTTGAAAGTTCAAGTGATGCTCCGGGCCTGTCTGCGGGTGGCCTTGCGGGGCCCCTACTCTGCCGCCGTTTCGGTCGCCGTCTCGGTCGCCGTGAGGCCGAAGACGAGGGCCGACGCGATGCCGCCGGCGTACGCCCGGTGCCACAGGCCGCCGGTGTCCGAGCCGGCGGCGAGGAGCCCTGCGACGGGGTGTCCGTCCTCGCCCAGGACGCGGGCCCGGTCGTCGACGCGCACCCCGTGGAACGGGAAGGTGATGGCGGGCACCGCCTCGATGACGTAGTAGGGCGGCTGGTCGAGCGGTGCCCGGTCCAGCAGCCGGTCCGGTGTCAGGGCCCGGCCCGCTGCCGCCCTCGCGTTGAACTCGGCGACGGCCGCGTGGACGGCCGGTCCGTCGTAGCCCCATTCCTCGGGCAGGTGGTCGAGCTCGTCGAGGCTCTCCGCGAAGCCGGTCCGCCCGCCCCGCTTGGTGGCCAGCGCGAACTTGTCGACGGCGACCGCGCCCTCCACGTACGACCCCACCACCCAGTCGCGGAAGACGCGCGCGTCGGCGATGAGCAGCCCTCGGCTCTCGGGCTGCTCCAGCAGCGCCATCGTCGTGAGGTGGTCGCCCAGTGTCTCGTCGGTGAACCGCTCGCCGCGCAGGTTGAGCAGCAGTGCGTGCTCGCTGTAGTAGAGCGACAGGTCGACGAAGTCGGACGGGTCCGCGAACGGGACGCCGCGCGGGACGAGATGACCGTAGAAGCCGGCCCCGGTGTGCCCGGTCGCCGCTCCGGCGGAGGCTGCCAGGCGGTATCCGGCGCCGCGGCTGTGCGGGTTGGAGCGCAGGTCCATGCGGTCGGCGTGGGGATGGACGAACTTGTTGCGGAGCTCTACGTCGCCCTGGAAGCCGCCTGTGGCCAGCAGGGTGGAGGTGGCGCGTACGACGCGTCGCGTCCCGTCGGCCGTGATCAGCTCCGCCCCGGTCACGGTCCCGTCCTCCAGCAGGAGCCGTTCGGCGTCGGTGTTCGTCAGGACCTCGCGCCCCGCCGCGACGACGATACGGCGGCAGGTGTCCACGTAGTGGTTCGTGTCGAACTGGTGCCCGCGGCCGAAGCCGAGGACGGTCTGAGCGTCCTTGACGTCGACCCCCGTGCTCCTGATCCAGGCGATGCCGTCCGCGAAGCGGTCCACGAGGGCGCGTTTGAGGGAGGTCTCGCCGTGCGGGTTGTGCCGCTCCATGACCTCGTGGCTCGGCGCGGTCCAGGCGTACCCGGCGTAGCGTGCGGACCCGCCGACGTCGTCGCCGATCTCGGTGACCACGACGGACAGCCCCTCCCGCGCGGCCCTCGCACCCGCGGTCAGCCCCGCCATCCCCGCCCCGATGACGAGCAGATCGACCACCTGTTCATCCGACATCCGCACCCAGCCCCTTCCCTGCGCCTGAGATGACTTCATGTCGTGCCGAGGCGGCCGTACGCAGGTCGCTTGCTCTAGCAGGTCTACCAGGTTGCCTGATGGTGGTCGGGAGTGCCAGCCCTCGGGGTGTGATTGAAGTGAATTCACTTAGTATCGGTCATGGCTCACTCGCCGATGTGGCGCCGCAACAGCCCGGCTGCGAGGTCATGGCCGTAGTGAACGGCGATGTCCATGGGCGTTTGCCCGTCAGGGTCCGGGAGTTGTGGGTCGGCGCCGAATGCCAGGAGCACGGCGGTGGTATGCACGGTGAGCCGGTGGCCGCTCTGCAGCGCGCCGTCGCCCTCGGTGTCGATGGCGTGTGTCAGGAGCGTCAGGTTGTCGCACACCTCGTCGGGATCGACACCCTGAGCCAGTAGCCGGGCCAGGGTTTCCGCGTCCTCGTCCTCCACGGCTTGATGGGCCGGTGTCCAGGTGTTCTCCACAGCCGCATTCAACTGCGGAGCCCCGGCTCGGCCAACCGCTTTTCTGGGCCGTCACTGGCGGTTGATCGCTCGGGAGATTCCGGCGGCGGTGGTGGTGGCGAGGATCCAGCCGGTGGCGGTGAGGGTGTGGGCGAGCCATTGGGCGGGGCCGTGGGGGGCGAAGGCGAGGTCTTGGCCGAAGGCGGGGATCGGGATGAGGAGGTCGAGGGTGTAGACGAGGGCGTTGAACGGCGGTGCCTTCGTCGCTTCGAGGGGCTCCGGAGGGTGCGCCGCGAAGAAGACCGCCCCGCAGACGAGCAGCGCGGCGAGCCAGAGGCCGGCACGGAGCGGGCGGTAGCCGTAGCCGACGGTCGCGTCCTGGACGTAGCCCCAGAGGCGGGAGGGCAGGGGGAGCGAGGCACGGTGGTGGCGCTGCTTGGCGAGGAGCACCGTACGGGCTTCGCCCTCGTGCCCCAGCCGTCGATAGGTGGCCGCGAGCTGCTCGTACGGCTGCGGCAGGTAGGTGTCGGCGCCGTGCCGGAGCCAGTCCAGCCGTTCGGGGGCCGTCAGGGGCGTGGCGAGGGCGTCGTAGGTGGTGTCGGCCAGCCGGAGGTCGGCGGGCCAGGTGTCGGGGGCGTCGTACAGGGTGCCCAGGCGGGCGCCGCTCGCGTCGACGGTGCCGGCGATCGGCTGCCGGGTGCGCAGATCGGTCACCCGGGCCTGGGTCAGCCGCAAGGACAGCGCGGTCCCGTCCGGGTTCGCCAGCGTGGAGTCGTGGAAGCTGAGCCGGGTGCCGACGCTGCTGCCGTCGAGGGTGATGCCGCCGTCGACCCGGAGGCCTCGGCCGAGGTCGAAGTTGCGGGCGACGGTGACGTCCACCGCTTCCAGGGCGATGTCGCCCGGGTTGTTCAGCCGGGCCCCGCAGAAGCCGATCGCTGCCGCGACCGTGGCACCGGAGAGGATGATCCGGCCTTCGGCCCTGAAGCCCGGGTGGAAGGTGAAGTCCTCGGCGATCTGGACGTGGTAGGCGTCCAGGGCGTGGCCGCCGGGATGGTGCAGGGAGGCGCCCTCCAGGTCGAACTCGCCGGAGACGGTGGCGCCCGAGCAGCGGAACGTTCCCCGGACCGTCAGGTCGGTGCACAGCAGGTCTCCGCCCGCGACCAGATGGACGGCGGATATCGCCTCGGTCCCGGGCGCGGTGATCGTGGAGCCGCGGAGGTCCAGATCGCTGTGGATCTGGGCGCGGGTGAGGACGAGGGGGCCGGTCAGTCGGCAGCGGGACAGGACCAGCCGGCCGTCGACCTGGACCGTGTCGGCCGTGAGGCCCGGCAGGGCGCATCCGGTGAGGGCCAGTTCGCGGATCCTGGCGCCCCGGAGCAGCGGTGCCTCGTCGAAGCGGCATTCGTCCAGGACGACCGGCACGGTGATCTCGGCGAACCGCAGATCCAGCGTGCCGGTGACGCGCGCGCCGGTCAGGCGCAGCGCCGGGCGGTCACCCGGGGCGGGATCGGCGCCGACGCCCAGCAGCAGCGCCGCGACGACCTCGGCCCGCACGGTGGGTTCCTCCGGCTGCGGGGCGTCGCGGACATCGACGGCGCCTCCCTGCGCGAAGGAGTTCCACAACTGACGCTCACCGGCGTTGAGTTCGTCGACCCGCATGATCGACGATCATCCAGGCACCCGCCCACGGAGAACAAGCCCTCAGGAGGGCTTCGTGGGGCTCCGCCCCCGCCGGTGGCCCGAGAAGGCTCGGGTCACCGGCATCGTGCCGCGGTGCGGCCGCGGAAGCGTCAGTCGTTCTTGCAGACGTTGCCGAACGTCGGGTTGAGCACCCCGATCACCTTCACCGAGTTGCCGCACACGTTGACCGGGATGTGCACCGGCACCTGCACGGCGTTGCCCGCGGCGACACCCGGCGAGCCCAGCGCCTCACCCCGGGCACCGGCGTCGGCCCCCGCCACTCCGGCACCGGCGAGCACGAACCCCGCCACCCCCAGGGTCACCGTCACCGACTTCGCCACACGAGACACGCTTTCTCCTCTCATAGGCCTGCTGAGCAGCCATTGCGATGACCACACAGCAAGATCATCCAATCGCCCGCTCAACGACCCACCCCCACCCGGGACACGGCCTGCGGCAACCCCGTGCCCCGCCTCGACACCAACGAGGTGCCCGACGACCTGGGCCGTGTCCGGCCTAGCGCTCCGGGTCGGCCGGACCCGTACCCGCGTCGGTTCCCGCCCCCGAGCCCTTGGTGCCGCCCTTCCAGCGCTCCAGGGTGCGAGTGAACTGCTGGAACGCGGACGTCACCGTCGCCGCCGGTGTCCCGGACGGTTGTTGCGCGGGCACGGTGGGCCCGGCAGGCGCGGCCTCGGCGGACTCGCGGTAGGCGGCGAGGGCCTCGTGGGCGCGCTCGGTGGCCTCCCGGTACAGGTCCCGGGACTTCGTCATGGCCTCCAGCGCCTCGGCGTACGCGGCCACCCGCTTCCGCTCCCGGACGAGTTCCTCCTCGATGGTGAGCAGCTGCCAGTCGTCCCGGAGCGCGGTCAGGGCCTCGTCGGCGCCGTCCGGCAGCGGTCGGGGCAGCGCGGCGAACCGCGTCACGGCCCGGACGAGGTCGACCGGCTCCGAACCGTCCAGGAACACCGACCGTACGGCGAAGTCGTCCGCGTCGTAGCCGTCCGGGCCCGGCGTGCCGGGCAGCACCACGGCGCCGCCGCGCGGCACTTCCGCGTCGAAGTCCCGCAGCGCCCAGTTCACGACCCGCAGTTGCTGCGGAGCGGCCCGGTGTTCCACGACGCGGTGGCGCAGGCCCGGCGACAGCCAGCGCGCGAGGGGCAGCCGACCGCGTTCGTCCGTCGTCATGGCCTCGTGGACGACGACATGGACGCACCATCCGCCGCGCCCCGACTCCCTGAGCAGTCGCCGTATGTCCTTGTCCTCCTCGGGCAGGGCGTTGATCCTACTCAGCGACAGGCCGGTGGCGGCGTCGTGGTCCCAGTCGCCGTACTCCGGCCAGAACCGGGTGACCGGGGAGGGCCAGGACGGGTCCCACGGCTGTTCCGCCTCCGCGAGCAGCGTCCACTCCCGCCCGCCGCCGAGGTCGGGCGCGAGGCTCAGCCGGGCGCGTACGGTCACCTCGTCGGGAACCCGCCAGCGGGCCTCGAAGACCCGCTCCGGTGAGTCGCCCGCGGCGGGCGCCTCCCGGAAGTCGTCGATGACCTGGCTGTCCTTGAGCTGTCGCAGGGTGCGACGAAGTACGTCTTCGGCGTCGGGTCCTACGTGGCGGCCGCGAGCCGGCCACACCGTCGGGGGAGTTACGGGACGGGCTGTGCGGGAGGTCGGCATAAGTCCATCGGGAAGCAGGGGCACGTGCGCCCACCAGTATCCCCACCAGGGCCCGCCCCGGACCACCCGGGGTCCCACGGCTCCGCTCCCGCGGGTGGGCGGTGGCTCGGCCCCACCCGCGGCAGCGGCACTTCACCGCGGCCGGCCGTACGGCACCGGGAGTCATGGAGAGTCTCGCCTGCCTAGGCCGTTCCCTCGACGGCGCTGTTCAGGTGGGCGATGACGGCCGGTACGTCGTCGCTCTCGGTGCTCCGGATCAGTTGCAGGGCCGGTCGGACGAGACCGCTCGGACGGGCGATCAGCCGGGCGAGGACGGCGGCGCGGACGTCGAGGCGTTCGATGGTCGCCTCGCGCTCCTGCTCGGTCTGGCCGGCCAGCAGGACGGCGTTGTGCCAGGCCTCCGCGCGGGACTGGCGGACACTGAAGTCGAGGAGCCGCTCGTCGGTGCGGGCGCCGACCCGGTCCAGCAGCGACAGCAGCGGCGACACGGCACCGACCGAGTCCTGCACCCCCAGCGCCACCCGGGCCAGGATGTCGTTGATCAGCAGGAAGTCGCGCCGCAGCGCCTGGATGTCCTCGCCCGGACTGGTGCGCGCGGCGGCGACGGCCAGATCGAGGTTGATGTGCGCGTTCACGCCGAGCACCAGGTGCTGGACGATGACGGTGTCGGTGTCGTCCAGCAGCCCGAACGTCTCACGCCAGCACCGCGGCCCGCTCCCGTCACGGCGCCAGGCGTTGTACGCCTCGAAGTAGCGGTTGCCGAAATGCGTGTCGAACCGGTCCATCCGTGCGCCGTCGTCGAACAGCCCCTGATGGATGGCCGTACGGACCTCGACGGTCACCTGCCGGTACAGCGCCGCGAAGTAGCCGACCCGGTCGCCGTCACGGGCCGCCTTCCGCACGACCTCGGCAAGCCCGTCCACGACGTCATCGATGTTCTCTGCCGCCACACCCAACTCCCTTTTCCGGGGCCCGCGTTGGACCCGACTCCGGACTGCTGTGCGCACTGCCGAACACAGCCTCGTTGTACCACTGGTCGAGGTCGGCGCACGCGGGGTCGTGGGCGAGGCCGGTGAAGTGGCGGGTCCACTGGGCGGGGGTGAGGACGGCCGCGATGCCTCCTGAGAGGCCGGTGAGGGTGGCCCGTTCGGCGGGGCGGGAGCCGTCGGCCGTCCCGGCTGTAGGCGAGGGCGTCGACGAAGTTGTCGTGGCCAGGGCGACGAGGGCCGCGACGAGGCGGTGCAGCCGGCGGATGTGGTGGCGGGCGCGCAGGGCCTGTGCCCGTTCCGCGGTCTCGCCGGCGTCGAGGAAGGCGTGTTCCCGGACGGTCAGCGCCTCGTCGGGAAGGTCCTTCGCGGCGGCCGGACGCATTCCGAGGTAGAGGGTGTCGGGGCCCCGGCCCAGGGATTCCCAGGCGGCGGTGGCCTCGGTGAGCGCCTGGTGCAGCCGCAGCCGCAGCCGCAGCCGCAGCCGGTCCCGGTCCTCGTTCAGCCGGCGGCCCAGCCGGGGCCAGCAGCGGATGAGCGCACGCCGCGCGGTTCGCGGAGAACGCCTGGCTGGTCACCCGGCGGGAGCCCGCGTACCGCGACCGCAGTTCCCGGCAGGTCGTCGAGGAGGCGTTCCGGCTCGCCGACGGCTGTGTGATGAGTGCGAAGAAGGACGGCATCGCCCACATCGGCGGCTTCCTGGGCCTGGACGACCCCGAACTCGCCCGCCGCTGCGAACTGTTGCTCATCGCCGCCGAGGGCTTCCCCACCTACGGCGGACCGGCGGGCCGTGACCTCGACATGGTCGCCCGGGGCCTGCACGAGGTCAACCGACCCGCGCTATCTGAGCGCACGGGCCGAGGACACCGCGTACCTGGCGGGCCTGGTGCGGTCGGCGGGCGCCGGCGTCGTGGAGCCGCCCGGACTGCACGCGCTCTCTACCTCAACGCCGAGCGGCTGCCGCCGCACATCCCGCCGCACCGGTTCCCCGGCCAGGCACTGGCCTGTCGGCTGTATCTGGAAGGGCGGCATCCGTTCCGTGGAACTCGGCTCCCTCCACCTGGGCACCGAGGACGAGCACGGAGCGCCGCTCACCAGCGCTCCGTACGAGCTGCTGCGGCTGGCCGTTCCGCGCCGGACGTACACCCGGGGCCACTTCGACCACGTCGGGCGGACGGTGGCCCGGGTGGTACGGGACGCCCACCTCGTCCCCGGCCTCCGCAGCACCGAACAGCCCGCCTCCCTGCGGCAGTTCCGCGCAAAGCCGGCCCCCGTGACCGTGCGACCGAGGTGAAAGGAGGGGAGCGGGTGTCGCTCACAGCCGCGTCGCTTAGTCTCGTGCCAGGGCACACCGGATCGACGCGGGTGGGGATCCGAGCGAGGAGGCGACGGTGGCGGCATGGGGCACGCGATGGCTCGCGGGAGCCGTCACCCTCGCCTGTGTGGTGCTCGTCGGCCCCAGCGCCCCGGGCGGCGGCCTGTTCGCCCGGTCGCTTCCCGCCGACGCCGTCCGGGAGGTCGTACCGAACCGGGTCATGACGTGGAACATCTGCAACCCCTGCGATGTGAGCAACGTCGACCGGGCGGCGGAGATCGCCGCGTACGCGCCCCAGGTCATCGGCCTGCAGGAAGCGTGCGTGCGGGACGTCGAGCGGATCCGGGAGTACCTGGAGAGCCTGCACGGGCTCGTCTACCACGTCGAGTACGGCTCGGTGCTGCGGCACTGGGGCCGCTGCGGGGGAGTACCGTGGAGCCCGGGAGGCTTCGGGCAGGCGGTCCTCTCCGCGGCGCCGATGACGGATCGCGTCAGCGTGGAGTACCCCGACGGCGGCTCCGAGGACCGGGGCTATCTGGCCGTCACGACCACGGTGGGCGGCCGGTCGGTGCGGGTCTTCAACACCCACCTCGCCCAACGGCGTCAGGAAGCGGTTCGGGAGGGCCAGGTCCGGGTGCTCGCCGCGGCCGTCTCCCGGTACGAACGTGCCGTCGTCCTCGGTGACTTTAACGCCGTGCCGGACGCCCCCGAACTCACCCCGCTCTGGAACCTGGCCACGGACGCGGACCCCGCGTGCCGGCCCCCGGCCGACGGTGACTGCGAGGTGACCACCGACTGGCAGAGCAAGTTCGACTACACCTTCCTGCGGGGCGTCACCTCGCTCCGGCAGGGGGTGCGGCAGTCCGCGTACTCGGACCACGATCTGGTGCGCGCCGACCTGGACATGAGCGGACCCTGATCACCGGGACGCGAGCGACGCACCGCCACGGCCCGCCGGTTGTCCGGCGGGCCGTGGGGACGTGTTCTACATGTGGACGACGGGTGCGGCGTCGGGGTTGTGGACGGGGGCGCCGCGCCGGTAGAGGAGGGCGCTGATGACGAGGCCGGCGACGAAGAACGCGGCGGACCACCAGTAGGCGGTGGAGTAGCCCTCCAGGCCCGCCTGGGCGAGGACCATGGGGTCCTTGGGGTTCCTGCCGTCGAGGTAGCTCGTGACGGCGCTGGAGAAGAGGGTGTTGAGGAGTGCGGTGCCCAGCGAACCGCCGACCTGCTGCATGGTGTTGACGGCGGCGGAGGCGACGCCGGAGTCCTCGGCGGCGACCCCTTCGGTGGCCAGGCTCATGGCGGGCGCCATGATCAGGCCCATACCGAGTCCGGCCACGATCAGCGGGGGCAGGATGTGGGTGGCGTAGGAGCTGGTGAGGTCGAGACCCGTCAGCCAGACCATGCCGGCGGCCGCGATGCCCATGCCCAGCGGTACGACCGGCTTGGGGCCGAAGCGGGGGACGAGTGAGGTGGTGGCGAGCGTCGAGGTCACCATCAGTGCGGTGATCATCGGCAGGAAGGCGAGGCCGGTCTTGATGGGCGTGTAACCGAGCGTCTGCTGCAGGTAGTAGGTGAGGAAGAGGAAGACACCGAACATCGCGGCACCGATGATCAGCACGGAGATGAAGGAGGCCCCGCGGTTGCGGTGGAGCAGGATCCGCAGCGGCAGCAGCGGGTGCGCGGCCTTGGTCTGCCACCAGGTGAAGGCGGCCAGCAGGACGCCTCCGGCGAGCAGGAAGCCCCAGGTTCGGACGGAGCCCCAGTCGTGGCTCTCGGCGTTGGAGAAGCCGTAGACCAGGCAGAACAGTCCGCCGCCGACGAGGAGGGCACCGGGGACGTCGATCTTGGCCGTCCTGTCGCGGGTGGTGCGCTGGAGCAGGATCACTCCGCCGACGAAGGCGGCGGCCGCGAAGACTAGGTTGACGTAGAGGGTCCAGCGCCAGTCGAGGTACTCGGTCAGCACACCGCCGAGCAGCAGGCCGACGGCACCGCCGGCGCCGGCGATAGCGCCGTACACGCCGAAGGCCTTGGCGCGTTCCTTGGCGTCGGTGAACGTCACGGTCAGCAGGGACAGCGCGGCGGGTGCGAGGAGCGCGCCGAACACGCCCTGGCCGGCGCGGGCGACGATGAGCATCTCGAAGCTGGTGGCGGCGCCGCCCAGGGCGGACATGCCGGCGAAGCCGACCAGCCCGACGAGGAAGGTCATCTTGCGGCCGAAGAGGTCCGCTATCCGGCCGCCGAGCAGCAGCAGACTGCCGAAGGCGAGTGCGTAGGCGGTGACGACCCACTGGCGGTCGCCGTCGGAGAAGCCCAGGTCCTGCTGGGCCGAGGGCAGTGCGATGTTCACGATCGTCGCGTCCAGCACCACCATCAGCTGGGCCAGACCGATCACGACCAGGATCCACCAGCGGTGCGGAGGTGGTGTGTCGGTGGGCGGGGAGGCGGACACGGCGGGCGTGTCCGGGGTGTCGGTCGCGGTGTGGGACATGACGGAACTCCAGGAGTGGCGGGACGCGGGGGTGGTCGGCTGTGTGCCGGAGGGAGGGCTGCTGCGCTGGAGCCCCTCGCCTGACACATGTCAGATTAGCTGTAATCTGACATGCGTCAAGTAAGTAGGGTCCGGGGAGGGGGCCCGGGGGCACCCCTCCCGGCGGACGTGCTGTTCTTTGCCGTCATGGGCCCCGCGTCCGGCATGCTGGAGGAGCCCTGGACCGGCGGCTGGGCAGGCCAGGGCGACGACATCGCTCCCGCCTCCGGAGGGCGGGGCTGACGGAAGGCATGGGGACATGGGTGGGCAGCGCGACCGTTGGGCGGAACTGACCGGCGGGGAAGCCGGGGAGGGGTACGCCCGGCGTTTCGCTCGGCTCGCCGCGTCGGGCCACGACATCCACGGCGAGGCCACGTTCTGTGCCGCGCTGCTGGAGCCCGAGGCCCGGATTCTCGACGCCGGCTGCGGCACCGGTCGGATCGCGATCCGGCTCGCCGAACTGGGCCACCACTGCACCGGCGTGGACGTCGATCCCTCGATGCTCGCCGTCGCCCGCCGTGAAGCGCCCGCGCAGGAATGGCTCCTCGGCGACCTGGCCCACCTGGACGCCCTCGGCCTGACCCCCGGCTTCGACCTGGTGCTCGCCGCCGGGAACGTCATCCCCCTGCTGGCCCCCGGCACCGAACCGGCCGTCATCCACCACCTGGCGGCCGCACTGCGCCCCGGCGGCCTGCTGGTCACCGGCATGGGTCTGGACGCGGCCCACCTGCCGCTGCCGGAACCGCCGGTCACCCTGACCCAGTTCGACCACTGGTGCGCCGAGGCCGGACTGGCCCTACGGGAGCGCCACGCCACCTGGAGCGGCGACCCGTACCACCCCGGCGGCGGCTACGCCGTCAGCGTGCACACCCGGCCCACCCCATGAATCCCGAGGACACCCGGAATCCCGAGGACTCGCGGTCGGCCGGTCAGAGCAGGTCCGCGGTGGTGAAGTGCCGTTGGTACGTCATCCCCTCACCCGTGCCGCGCAGCACCCAGAACGCGTCCAGTTCCTGCTTCTTCGGGTTCAGGAAGCCGGGGGCGCCGACCACGACGTCCAGGTGATCGTCGCCGTCGGTGTCGAGGAGCGGGCCGACGACGGTGATGCGGTTACGGGTGGGCCCGCGGCCGGCGGCGGGTGTGTCGCTGCCGGGGAGGCCGGGGCTGTCGAGGTTCACCGCCTGGACCGTCTCGGCCGTGGCCGCCCGCAGGTCGGGGACCAGCCACACCACGCCGTTGCTGTTGTTGGCCCCCGTCGCCGAGGTCACCAGATCGGCCCGGCCGTCACCGGTGACGTCGCCCAGGGCGGTGCCGCCCATACCGCCGTACTGCGTCTCGTTGTTGAGCCCCGGCGGCGTATCGGTGCTGATCCCGGCATGTTCGCCGCTCTCGGGCCCGGAGCGGGTGCTGAGCCAGTAACCGGCGCTCAGCTGCTTGCGGAACGCGACGAAGCTCGCGGTGTACAGGTCGTCGGCGCCGTCGCCGTCCACATCCCCGACCTGCCCCTCCAGACCGGTGGCGGGCCGATCGCCGTGCTCGTCCGGCCGCAGCCCCTCGGGGCCGCCACGCAGATAGAGCAGGTCGGCGAGGGCCACCTCGCCGTCGCCCTCCATGTCCGGATCGCTCCAGTGGAACCTCACGGCCAGATCGGTGGCCTCGTCGCCGTCGAAGTCACCGGCCAGGAAGCCGTACGGAACCGAGTTCGGGCGGCGGTCGCCGGTCAGCTCCTGCACACGGGCGGGCGCGCCGCCGCGCCGGACGGGGCCGTACCACACGGTGCCGGTCGGGCCTTCGGCGCTACCCGGGCCTTCGGCGTCACCCGGGCCTTCGGCGTCACCCGGGCCTTCGGCGTCACCCGGGCCTTCGGCGCTCCCCGGGCCGTCGGCGCCCTCCGGGCCTGCCGTGCCCTCCGGGCCTGCCGTGCCCTCCGGGCCTGCCGTGCCCTCCGGGCCTGCCGTGCCCTCCGGGCCTGCCGTGCCCTCCGGGCCTGCCGTGCCACCCGGGCCTTTCGTGCCACCCGGGATGAACAGGTCGGCGTTGCCGTCCCCGTCGAAGTCCCCGGTCGCCGCCGGGCTCGCCGACGCACCGGTGAGCGGTTGTGCGTCGCCCACGCCGCGCGGCCCGCCCCACAGCACGGCGGGCTCACCCCGCTGCGGCGCCGACACGAGATCGGTGAAGCCGTCATGGTCCAGGTCGACGCGGAACAGCTGTGTCTGCTCGGGTCCCGCCGCCGAGGCCGACCACGGGACCACGGTGTGCCGGCGCGGATCCAGCCCCTTCGCCGACCCGTAGACCACCACCAGGTTTCCGTCCGCGACCACGGCGGCGAAGTCGTCGTAGCCGTCACCGTTGAAGTCCCCGGGTCGCGGATGCGCGGAAGGCTTTCCCGCGTCCGGCCGCTCGCCCTGGCGACTGGCCGGATACGGCTTCTCGTCACCGCTCGCGCCGCTCTCGTCGGCGGCCGGGCGCTGCACGGCACCACTGCATCCCGCCGCCAGCAGCACGGCCGCGAGGGCCGCGGCGGCGAACCCCAGCGGCCGGCCGGCACTCCGCACCGCCCGCACCGCTCGCATCGCTCGGAGCGCGGGTGACCCGTTCCGGCCCCCCGCGCCGCGCCCCCGGGCGACCTCGCGACCCATCGCCGACAGGCACATCCGGGACACCCGCGTAAGCCGTCCCATGAGACCTCCCGCCTCCGCCACCGCCTCCACCACGGACCGTACCGACACACACGACTCCCGACCGCCCCGAAAGGTTGCCACCGGGAACGCCCCACCGCGCTCGGCCGTCACCTCCGTGGCCGCAGTGCCGAGCGATGACAAGCGTCGGCTCTTCTGTCGCCGTGCGCCCGTCCCGCCGCACCTGTCCCGTCTCGTTGTCGTCGTGCGTCGCGGCCGGTCTCGCGGTCACGCTCGGGCTATGGGGGCGTTTGAGGGCGTGCCGCGTCTCGGCGGCGAGCAGCGGTTCACCTGCGCGTACTGCGGGCTGCCACAGGAGCGGGTGCCGACGCTGGAGCACGACTGGGTGCTGTTGGAGCCGGACATGGACGTCCTGGCCCATCTGGTGCCGGCCGAGTACCGCTGGATCGAACTGTCGGACGGTCAGGTGGCGGCGTACGCCGTCTGCCCGCCGGACACGACGCAGCGTTGCCGCATCGAGCATCGTCTGGCGTGCTCCGGCCAGGCCCTGCCGGATCTCTGGCCGTGGCTCACGTCCCTGCGGCTGGAGAACGGACGGAGGTCCGAGCGGTTGGCGGCCACGGAGCCGGCGCCTGTGGAACTGGAGCCGGTGGAGCTGGAGTTGCCCGACGTCGGGTAGGCGCCGGGCGCGCAGATCCGCCAAAGTGCCCGGCGCGGACGTTCCCACGCGCCTCCGCGCCCGGCCGGTTCACGGCAGTCCGGCGTGCGACGGGGACGCGGTCCAGCAGGGTGGGCCGGGGTGCCGCGCTCCCGGTCGCCCCGGGACGCAACCTGCTCGTCCGCGTGCCGTTCATCCGCGAGCGGACGCGGCCGACGCCACGACGGTGCCCACCGCACCGCGGCCCCTGCGGGCAAGCGGCAATCCAGACGGGCCGAATACATAGGCGACTCACAGGAAAGCGCGGAGCGGCCGATCTCTGTCTGTTTGGCATGTCCCCGTCCCCCCTAGGTTCGCTGTGCTCTGTCCAGAACACGCACTCCAACGACACGACCATCGAAGGAGCAGTTCGTGCGCAGACTCAGACAAGCGATACTCCCGCTGGCCGCGGCCACCGTGCTGGCCCTGATCGGTACGGGAACGGCCGCCGAGGCCGCACCCGTCCGGGCCGAGGCCGCCACCCGGACCGCCGCGGGCGCGCTCACCTCCACCGCCGGGAACGACGGGACGACCGTCGGCCGGTCCGCGCGGCTGTCGAGCGGCGCCCCCGTCGACTCGGCGCAGGACATCCGCGCGCTGGAGCGCTTCTGGACGCCGGAGCGGATGGCGAAGGCCGTCTCGCTCGACAAGGCGCCCTCCGCACCGAGGCCGGACTCCGCGAAGCGGACCGGCCCCACCGGGAAGCCGGGAACGGTCCCGTCCGCCCCCGCGCGTTCCGACGCCCCGTCGGCGCGCATCAACGAATCCGCCGCCGTGGGCAAGGTGTTCTTCACCAACCCCGCCAACGGCGGCACCTACGCGTGTTCGGCGAGCGCCCTCAACAGTGACTCCAAGCAGATGGTCGTCACGGCCGGCCACTGCGTGCACGGCGGCAGCGGCGGCACCTGGATGACGAACTGGGTGTACGTGCCGCGCTACCGCTCCGGGGCCCGCCCCTTCGGCACCTTCGCCGCAAAGCAGATGCGGACCTTCAACGCCTGGATCGACAGCAGCGACCTCCGGCGCGACGTGGCCATGGTGACCACCTGGCCGCTCAACGGCAACAAGATCGTCAACGTCACCGGCGGCCACGGCATGAGCTGGAACTTCTCGCGCACCCAGCCCGTCACGATCTTCGGCTACCCCGGGAACCTCGACGGTGGCGAACTCCAGTGGACCTGCACCGGCACGACACGGGCGGCCGGTGACGGCGGCATCGAACTGCAGTGCAACTTCGGCGGCGGCTCCAGCGGCGGACCCTGGCTGCGTGAGTTCAACGACTCAGGCGGTCTCGGCTCCGTCAACGGCGTGATGAGCACCGTCACCTCGACCGGCTGGAACGAGGCCGCCTACTTCGACGACGGGGTCAAGGGCATGTACGACGCCCAGGGCGCCGTCACCTGACGGACCGGACACCGAACCATCTGGGGGATCAGCCCTCGGCCGGCATCACCCGGGTCACCTTGCCGTTGGTGTCGGCCTCCAGATAGCCGGACTGGTTGTACTCGTCGCTCAGGTAGACGGCCATGCCGGCCGGGGTGTCGAAGATGTCGTTGGGCTGTCTCACCAGCAGGTAACGGTTCTCGGGATCCTCGACGTTGAGCTTCTTGTCCGCCTCCTTCAGAAGCGCGGGAACCTTGTCCCAGTCGAAGTCGTCGAGGCTGACGGGCTGTTCGCCGCCGGCGAGCGTGCCCTTGATGATGCCCTTCTCCACGCCCTGCCCCGGCCGGTAGGTGTAGGTGTCGTACTTCGTGTCACTGCCCTCCACCATGAGCTGAGCCGACACGAAGTCCGGGTAGACGGAGAAGTCACCGAACATGTTCCGGCCGGTCTCCTTCTCGAACGCCTTGATAGCGGTGCGGATGCCGTCCGGCGTCAGCATGTCGCCGGTCTCGGTGCCCTTCCCGGCGTCCGTCCCGGCGTCCTGCGATTCCTCCGTCGCCCGGTCGCCGTCGGTCTGTGAGGCCGTCGACTTCGGGGTCGAGCCGGTCGACTGCGGCGCCGAGGCGGAGGGCGAGGCCGTTGACGAGCCGCTCGCCTCCGAGTCGCGGGCGTCCGCCCCCGCGGGCAGCAGCCACCACAGCAGGACCAGAACGCCGGCGAGCGCGGCCCCTGACACGCTCAGCAGGGCGCCCCGGCGCGGCGTACGTCGCCGTACCGGGGCCACGGGCGCGGTCGCCGGCTGATACGGAACCTGCCCCGGCGGTGCCGTCACGGGCGGCGGACCGAACCCGGTGGACGGGTAGGCGCCCGTCGGGCCGGAAGCACTCGCGCCGCCCCCGACCGTGAAGGCGGAGGGCGGCGCGGCGGGGACGCCGGACGATCCGAACGTGGTCGGCGCGGTGAAGCCGCCCGAGTGCGGCGGGACCGGGTGGCCGCCGGACGACGGCGGAACCAGCGGGTACGAGGTGGGCTCGTCCCACACCGGCGCAGCCGCAGGGGCCGCCGGACCCGACTCGATCTCGGCGAGTCGCCGGTCCAGGTCGGCCGCCGACGGCCGCGCCGCCGGATCCCGTACGAGCACGCTCATCAGGACGTCGCCCAGCGCACCGGCACGCACCGGCGGCGCGACGTCGTCGCTGAGGACCGCCGCGAGGGTCGCCAGGGTGTTGCCCCGGCGCAGCGGATGGTGGCCCTCCACCGCCGTGTACAGCATCATCGCCAGCGACCACAGGTCGGAGGCGGAGCCGCCCTCGTGGCCCGAGATGCGCTCGGGCGCCATGAAGTCGGGGGTGCCGATGACGGAACCCGTGGCGGTCAGGCCGGTCGTCTCGCGGATCGCGGCGATACCGAAGTCCGTGAGGACGGGACGCCCGTCCGGGCGCAGCAGGACGTTGGCGGGCTTGACGTCCCGGTGCTGGATCCCGGCCTCGTGCGCGGCGCCGAGCCCGGACAGCACCTGCCGGCCGATGCGCGCCGCCTCGGCCGGCGGCATCGGCCCCTGGGCCAGCCGGTCGGCGAGCGAACCACCGCTGACCAGCTCCATCACGATCCACGGGTAGGTGCCGTCGCCGCCGTCGACGATGTGGTGGATGGTGACCACGTTCGGATGGTCGATGCGGGCCAGGGCCCTGGCCTCCCGCAGCACCCGCTCGCGCAGCGTCCGGGCGCCCTCGGGGTCGTACTCGGCGAGGTCCCGGTCGGGCGGCCGGACCTCCTTCACGGCCACGAGCCTGTGCAGCACCAGATCCCTGGCCCGCCACACCGTCCCCATCCCGCCACCGCCGAGACGGGTCTCCAACTCGAAGCGTCCGTCGACGACTCGTCTGCCGGACCCTCTGTCGTCCTCGTTCATGGCGGGAGCATAGTTCGCGCCACCGACAGCCTCCGCAGGAGGTGTTGATGGCCGATTCCGGTCGCTGCGACAGCGTGGCCGGTCGACCCGGCCGGACGGTGTGGGGGCGTGCGCCGGGTGTGAGCCACGTCTCGTCCGCAGGCTGTCACAGGCCCCCCGTGGCCGGTGTCTCCATGTCGAGTCCAGAACCGAGGGAGACATGATGAACGGCAGTGGCAGCGGCGGCGGCAACGTGAAGGTGGTCGTCGTCGGCGGCGGCTACGGCGGCGTGACGGCGGCCAACGCCCTGGCGCGGCGCGCCGGTGTGACGGTGACCGTGATCAACCCGCGTCCCGAGTTCGTCGAACGGATCCGCCTGCACCAGCGCGTGACCGGCTCCGACGACGCCACCGAGGGCTACGGCAGGGTCATGGGCGGGAACGTCCGGCTGGTGGTCGACACCGCGACCCGGATCGACGCCGCCGAACGCCAGGTGTCCCTGGAGAGCGGAGGCACGGTCTCCTACGACTACCTCGTCTACGCCGTGGGCAGCGGCGCCGCCGATCCCGGGGTGCCCGGAGCGGCGGAGTTCGCCCACTGGGTGTCGGACTTCGAGGGCGCGGAACGCCTGCGGTCCGCGCTGGACGCGGCGCCCGCGTCGGCCCCGGTGACCGTGGTCGGCGCCGGACCCACCGGCCTGGAGACCGCGGCCGAGCTGGCCGAAGCGGGCCGCAGGGTCACCCTGGTCTGCGGCGACGTGCTCGGCCCCTCCCTGCACCCCCGGGTCCGCCGCCCGGTCGCCCGCCGGCTCGCCAAGGTGGGGGTGACCGTCCTCGAAGGCCCCGGCGCGCAGGTGAAGGAGGTGACCCATGACGCCGTACGGCTCGGCGACGGCCGTGAGGTCCCCAGCACGGTGACGATCTGGACCGCCGGGTTCCGCGTCCCGGACCTGGCCGCGCACAGCGGGCTGCGCACCGACGCCGACGGCCGTCTGGTCACCGACACGACGCTGACCAGCGTGGACGACGAGCGCATCGTCGCCGCCGGGGACGCGGGCGTGATGCCGGACCACCCGTTCCGGATGAGCTGCCAGGCGGCCGTACAGCTGGGCCCGGCGGCCGCCGACACGATTCTGCGCCGTATCGCGGGGAAGAAGCCCACGCCCGTGCGGATGTTCTTCGGCGGGCAGTGCCTCAGCCTCGGCCGGAAGGCGGGCGTCACCCAGTTCTCCTACCCGAACGACAAGGTGAACGCGCTCAGCATCAGCGGACGCACGGGTGCCGTCGTCAAGGAGATCGCCTGCGTGTTCACCCTCAACAAGCTGGTGTCCGGCGCCCGCAAGGCCAAGTCCGGCGCCCCCCACGGCGACGGCGTGGACCGCGAGGAGGCGACCCGGCCGCGCAGCGCCTGACCGGCGACAGGCCACCGACCGTGCGACCGGAGCGGGTACATGTCCCATGGCCCGCCTCCGGTCCATGGGACCGACCACCAGAGAGCGAAGCGCACGACATGGACGATCACGTCACCGACGCCGCGACCGAGGCCTTCGTCGCCCACCGCGACCTGCTGTTCACCGTCGCCTACGAGATGCTCGGATCGGCCGCGGACGCCGAGGACGTCCTCCAGGAGGCCTGGCTGCGCTGGGTCCGGGTCGACCTGGAGCAGGTGCGGGACGAGCGCGCCTACCTGGTCCGGATCACGACCCGGCAGGCACTCAACCGCCTGCGCACCCTCAAACGGCGCAAGGAGGCCTACGTGGGCCCCTGGCTCCCCGAGCCCCTGCTCACCGCGCCGGACGTGGCCGAGGACGTCGAACTGTCCGAGAACCTGTCGCTGGCCCTCATGTACATCCTCGAAACCCTCTCGCCGACCGAACGCGCCGTCTTCGTCCTGCGCGAGGTCTTCGACTTCGGCTACGACGACATCGCGGCCGCGATCGACAAGACCCCCGCCGCCGTACGCCAGATCGCCCACCGGGCCCGCCGGCACGTGGACGCCCGCCGACCGCGTACGGCGGCCTCCCCGGCGGAGACCCGGGAGGCGCTGCACTCGTTCCAACAGGCGCTGGTGACCGGCGACTTGCAGGCGCTGCTCGACGTGCTCGCCCCGGACGTCGTCTTCGTCAGCGACGGCGGCGGCCTCAGACTGGCCGCGCCGCGCCCGGTCGTCGGCGCCGACAAGGTGCTCCGCTACATGGTCGGCAGCCTCGCCAAGGCCGGCGGCGTCCTCGCCGGCGAGCCCACGACGGTGAACGGCAACCCCGGCCTCGTCCTGCGCCTGGACGGCGTGATCGACGGCGTCCTGGCCCTCCGCGTCGAGAACGCCCGCGTCACCGGCCTCTACTACGTCCGCAACCCCGAAAAACTGACCCGCGTCGAACACGAGACCCCACTCACCGCCCGCTGAACCGCCGGTACGTCGGGCGCGGCGATGTGCTGGGACACCGCCGAGGGCACATAGCCGTGTTCCGTGGCGGCCTCGGCCATCGAGCCCCGGCACACCACGCGCTTTACGTGTCGCGCGGTCGACGACAGAGTAAAGGCGCCGCGACGCCGGGCGCCGTGCCCGGGCGAGCCCGGCACCCTGCCCGAAGCACCCGACCGAGCCGGACCCCGTGCCCGAAGAAAGCGAGCCCATGGCCATCGATCTCACCGCCCTGCGCGCCCACTTCCCCTCCCTCGACACGGGTCTCGCCTTCTTCGACGGTCCGGGCGGCACCCAGACACCCCGCCCCGTCGCCGACGCCATCACCGCGACGCTGACCGGCCCCCTCTCCAACCGGGGGACCGTCAGCCCCTCCGAGGCCAACGCCGAACGCGCCGTCGCCGACTTCCGCGCCGCCTACGCCGACCTCCTCCACGTGCCCCCGAACGGCGTCGTCCACGGCCGCAGCGCCACCCAGCTGACGTACGACTTCTCCCGCCACCTCGCCAAGACCTGGAACCCGGGCGACGAGATCGTCCTCAGCCGCCTCGACCACGACGCCAACGTCCGCCCCTGGATCCAGGCCGCCGAACGCGCCGGAGCGACGGTCCGCTGGATCGAGATCGACCCGGAGACGACGGAGCTGGACCTGGACTCGTACGAACGGGCCCTGACCGCCCGCACCCGGGTCGTCGCCGTCACCGCCGCCTCGAACGTGCTCGGTACGAAGCCGCCCCTCCGCCGGATCGCCGACCGCGCGCACGAGGCCGGCGCCCTGGTGTACGTGGACGGCGTCCACTACGCCGCCCACCATCTCGTGGACGTGCCCGCCCTCGGCGCCGACGCGTTCGTCTGCTCGCCCTACAAGTTCCTCGGGCCGCACTGCGGAGTCCTCGCGGCGGAGCCCGAGTTCCTCGAAACCGTGCGCCCGGACAAGCTCGTGCCGTCTCCCGACACGGTCCCGGAGCGCTTCGAGTTCGGCACCCTGCCGTACGAGATCCTGGCGGGCGCCACCGCCGCCGTCGACTTCCTCGCCGACCTGGACCCCGGTACGGGAACGTCGCGCAGGGAGCGCCTCACCCACTCCTTCGACGCCCTGCACCAGCACGAACTGACGCTGCGCGCACGGCTGCAGGCGGGCCTGGAGTCCCTGGAGTCCCTGGGCGAGGCCGTCACTGTGCACTCGAAGGCCCCCGACCGCACCCCGACCCTCCTGATGACCCTCGAAGGCCGCGACGCCCGCGAGGCCCAGATCCACCTGGCGGCGCGCGGCGTGGTGGCACCGGCGGGCTCCTTCTACGCGCACGAGCCCTTCACCGCGCTCAAACTCGACGCCCCCGCCCTGCGCGCGGGCCTGGCCCCCTACAACACCACCGACGACGTGGACCGGTTCCTCGACGGACTTGCGGACTTCCTCTGACCCCCGGTCAGTTACCCGACCGCTCCCGCTCCCGCTCCCGCTGCCGCTCCGGCGCAGGTCGGTATCGTCTCCGGGATGACGAGCGAGCCCTTCTACCACCGGACCGGACCCGGCACGTTCGAGCCGACGCGGGCCACCGAGAGTCCCTGGGACCAGTCGCTGCAGCACGGCGGTCCGCCGTCCGCGCTGCTGCTCGGTGAGATCGAGCGAGCCGTGGCGGGACCCGGGCGGATCACGGCGGCCCAGATCGACTTCCTCGGCGTGATCCCGCGCGAGCCCGGACAGGTCGAGGTCCGCACGCTGCGCCCCGGCCGCCGGGTCCGGCTGGACGCGGCCACGCTGACGATCCGCGACCGGGTGGTGGCGGAGGCCAGGTGCTGGACGATGGCCACGAGCACGGGCGCGGACCGCCAGGTCGAACACCGCGGGTCGCCGCTGCCCGCCCTCCCGGACGCCGCTCCCGACAAGGATCCGTTCCCCGAGTACCCGGGCTCCTGGCACTACCCCGACGCGATCGAATGGCGGTTCGTCCACGGTGGCGCCGGGCAGCCGGGGCCCGCCGCGGTCTGGACCCGGGTCCGGGTTCCGGTGGTCGAGGGCGAGGCCGTCACTCCGCTGCAGCGGCTGGCCGTGGTCGCCGACTCCGCGAACGGCATCTCCAACGAACTCCCGCTGGAGCGCTTCCTGTTCGTGCCCACGGCACTCCAGCTGAACCTGCACCGCCATCCCGCGGGGGAGTGGATCCTGCTGGACGCCCGCACCTCCCTGTCCGGGGACGGCATCGGAGCGACGGTGACCGACCTCTACGACCTCTCCGGGACACTCGGCACCGGCACCCAGCCGCTCCTCGTGGAACCGCGCTGATCCGCCTGTCAGACCATGTCGAAGCAGGCCCGGGCCCGGGTGAAGTGGCCGGCGGCCAGGTCGTCCCGGCGGATCACCCAGTAGACGATGCCCAGTTCGCCTTCGGTGAGGTCGTCGCCCCCGATCTCCGCGAGCAGCACCCAGTCGCCCGGACCGTGGTCGTGCTCGGTGAGCGGGTCCGCGTTCCAGACCCAGGGGTAGCCCCCGATCTGCACCGGCCCGTCCGACTGCATCTCGTCGCACGTCTCCCACCACACCGAGCCCAGCTCCATGCCGTTCGGGAACTCGTCGCTGTCCGAACCGCGGTTGGGCAGCGAGGGGTCGATCGTCAGCCGGAGCTCCTGGACCGGGTGGACGTCCGGCGGCCACTCGCCGTCCGGCGCCCGTTCGGAGACGGGCGTGCCCGCCGGAACGTAGACGAGCTGGGCCCAGTCGTCGTCGCCCCACGGGTCCTCCGTGTCCGCGAAGAAGAGCAGCGTGCCGTCCTTCGGCAGCGGGAGGTCCGTCGCCTCCGGCGGGACGGCCGCGAGGTCGACCGAGGCGAGGAACGGCAGTTCGGGAACGGGCTCGCCCTCGGGCATCGGCGGCAGCCCGCCGATCCGACCGGCCACCGGTCCGCCGGGAGACGCCTGGCGGACGGGCCCCAGCGTCGCGCAGACACGGACGGTACCGAGCCACCGCTCGACCTCGTCCTCCGGTAAGTCGCGGTTGCGGGCCTCGTCGCGGAAGGGATCCATCGCAGTCATTCGCCGAGTATTCCAGCGCCGCCGATCATGCGGTTCGGCGTGTCGCTCTCGCTCTAGCCGAGCCGTGTCCTCAGTCGGGCCGGGGTGGTGAAGAGGTGTCCCCGGATGCCGAGGGCCTCGGCCGCGCGGATGTTGTCCTGGCGGTCGTCGACGAAGAGGATGCGGTCCGGGGGCACGCGCAGGGCGTGTTGGCACCAGCGGTAGGCCTCGGGGTCGGGCTTGGCCCGGCCGGTGCGGCAGGACAGGGCGCGTATCTCGAAGTGTTCGAGCCATGCGTGCCGCGCTTCGTAGTGGTCGGCCAGCTCCGCGGGGATGTTGGACAGCAGGGCGATCCGCCGGTCCCGCGCGGCGAGTTCCTCGACGAGGGCGACCATGGTGTCGTCGACGCCGCTCCAGCTGGCGATGTCCGCCGCGACGAGGCGCTCGATGAGCCGGTCGTCGAAGCGGGTGCCCAGCGCACCGGCCACCCCGTCCCAGTAGCCGGGGCCGTCGACCTCGCCGCGGTCGTAGGGCGGACGCAGCGTCCAGTAGGTGTCCCAGAGTTCGGCCGCGGGGACGCCCGCGACGCCCGCCGTCCGGACGATGCGGTCCCTGCCCTCGGCGGACTGGTGGCGCGCGATGACGCCGAACAGATCGAAGAGGAGCACGGTGTCAGGGAGCACGGTGTCGGGAAGAACGGTGCCGGGAAGTACGGTGTCGGCCACCAGGTCACACCTTCCGTACGGTCACGCCCGCCGCGCTCAGCCGGTCGGTCTGCTCGGCCGGGGCGGACTCGTCCGTGACGACGGCGTGCAGGGCGGAGGCCGGGGCGACGAAGCCGAGGGCGGTACGCGAGAACTTGGCGGCTTCCGCGACGGCGATGACCCGGCGGGAGGAGGCGATCGCCGCGCGTTTGACGGTGGCGTCGTCGAGGTCGTAGGCGGTCAGGCCGTTGTCCGCGTCCAGCCCGCAGCAGCCGACGATCGCGGTGTCGAACCGCAGGGCGGCCAGTGACGCCAGGGTGAGCGGGCCGGTCAGCGCCAGCTCGCCCGGTCGCGGCCGGCCGCCGGGGACCAGGAGGGTCAGCTGCGGGGCGCCCGTCAGCGCGTTCACGGCGTGCAGGGACAGGGGCATCACGGTCAGCCGTCGGTGTTCCAGGGCGCGGGCCACCTCCAGGCATGTGGTGCCGCTGTCGAGGACGACCGACTCCCCGTCGGCGAGGAGCCCGGCGACCTCGGCCGCGATACGCCGCTTGACGTCCGTCCCCTCCTGGGCCCGCAACGCGAAGGGTGGCTCCTCGCCGCGCAGCAGCAGGCTCTTGGCGCCGCCTCGGTAGCGTTCGAGCACTCCCTGCGCGGCCAGGACTTCGAGGTCGCGGCGGACGGTCATCTCCGAGGCTCCGGTGAGCCCGGCCAGTTCCGCGACGCCGACGCTGCCGGCCTCCCGTACGGCGTCGGTGATCTGCCTGAGTCGATCTGTGCCAGCCATACTCAAAGTGAACACCCTCGATGTTAGAAAGGCAACCTTTCGAACATGGATGGTGTTCTGTATGTTCGATATATGCGACAAGCTCTACGGGCCGGTCGGCTCGCCACCTTCGCCTACTTCACGCTCAACGGCTTCCTCATGGGCATGTGGGTCGTCCACATCCCGAACATCGAGCACCGAGCGGGCATCAGCCACGCCGTGCTCGGCTGGCTTCTGCTGCTCCTCGGCGCGGGGGCCTTCGTCGGCATGCAGGCCGTCGGCCCGCTCACCGACCGCTTCGGGGCACGCGCCGTCGTCCCGCTCAGCGCGGCACTGTGCAGCGCGGCCGTCGTCCTGCCCGGCCTGGCGACGAACGTCTGGACGCTGGGTGCCGCGCTCCTGGTGCTCGGCATCGGCAACGGCTGCCTGGACGTCGGCATGAACGCCCACGCCGTCCAGGTCGAGCGCGGCTACGGGCGGCCGGTCATGTCCGCCTTCCACGCCACCTTCTCCATCGGCGGGGTCCTCGCCGCGCTGGCGGGCTCCCTCACGCTCAGCCTGGGCTGGAGCCCCGCGGTGACCCTGGGCATCGCCGCCGCCGGAGGCCTGGCCGCGGCGGCGCTCGCGGCGCCCGCGCTGCTGAGCCAGGAGCCCGTCCGCCCCACGGACGACGTCACCCACGCCGTGCACCCCACGGGCGACGCCATCCACTCCGTGCACCCCACGGGCGACGACGCCACCCCAACCACGAAGGCCCGTCCGCGAACCTCCCGACGCATCTGGATGCTGGCCACACTGGCATTGATGATCATGCTGTGCGAAGGCGTGGCGAACGACTGGAGCACCCTCCATCTGCGCCAGGTCCTCGACGCGCCCGCCGCCACCGCCGCCCTCGCGTACGGAGCCTTCGCCACGGCCATGACCGTGGGCCGACTGCTGGCCGACCGGGTCAGCGCGCGTGTCGGCCCCGTGGCCATCCTCCGCTACGGCGCGTCCGTCGCGGCGATCGGCCTGACCGTGGCGGCCCTCTCACCCTGGGTTCTGCCGGCCCTCGTCGGCTGGGCCGTGTTCGGGGCGGGCCTCTCCGGGTGCGTGCCCCAACTCCTCAGCGCCGCCGGCCATTCCGACCAGGACGCCGCCGGAGTCAATGTCTCCCGCGTCGCCGGACTCGGCTACCTCGGCATGCTCGCCGGGCCCGCCGTCATCGGCCCGCTGACCCAGGTCCTGCCGCTCAACCTCACGTTCTTTCTCCCGGTGGCATGCTGCGTCATCGCCGCCTGCTCCGCCGGCATCCTGCGGCAACCCCGCCCGGCCCCCGCGCGTCTGGAGGCCGAGGCGGCATGACCGGCCCGCCGCAACCGCCTTGGGAAACGAGGGCGAGAGATGACGAGACACTAGGACGTGAGATCAGGACGTGAGCGTGTGAATCAAGACCGCGTACTCGAAGCGTTCCGCCGGGAAGCCGAGGCGCTCGCAGAGGCCATGTCCGGGCTGTCCGAGGCGGAGTGGGACCTTCCGACACGCTGCGCTCCCTGGACCGTGCGCGACCTGCTCGGCCATGTGTGCGTCGTGATCGCGTGGCTCCCGGGCATGCTGGACGCGCCGGCACCGGGTGCGGCCACGGTGTCCGCGGCGCGCTACTACCGCCCGGACGACCGCTTCTCACCCCGGACCAACAGCGCCCGGATCGCACTGGCCCAGGACCGGGCGGCGGAGGCGGCGGACAGCGCCGCCCTCGCCGGCGATCTCGCCCAACTATGGCGCCGAGTGGACGGGCTGTGCCGGGTCCAGCCGGTCGGCCGTACCGTACGCACGCGCCATGGTGACGCCATGCTGCTGTCGGACTTCCTGCTCACCCGGGTCGTCGAAGTCGCCGTCCACGGCATCGACTTGGCGGATGCGCTCGGGCGCGAACCGTGGCTCACCTCGGCGGCCGGTGACGCGGTGCTCGAACTGCTCCTCGGCACCGAGCAGTTGCCGGCCGCCGACCAACTGGGCTGGAGCCGACCACGTTTCCTGCGCAAGGCCACCGGACGCGAGCCGTTGGACGCCTCGGAGACCGCGCGGATCCGACAACTCGACATCCACTGGCTCGCCCTGGGCTGACACCCGCGCGGTGAATCCCGCCGTAAGCCGTCGTACGTGCAGGTGCCCGTCGCTGGGGAAGGCGGGCGGCGCCGCGGGCAGGACGCTGTCCAGGGCGTACCGGCTCTTCTGCGTGACCCTGCACGATGCCGGGTTGTCCACTTGGTGCAGAAGTTCAAGGCGCTCCAGCCCGTCGGCCGCGAAGGTGTCGGATGCCCAGCCGGTGAGCGCCTCCAGAGCGCGGGGAGCCACACCCCGTCCGCGCGCGGGGGGCGCCGTCCAGTAGCTAACCGGTCACCCGCCGCCCACTGCCGCTGCCGCGCCCGCACCCACCTCGTTCCGTCGCCCTCGTGGTCCACGACGTGACCCGTCCAGCGGCGCAGCCCGGGATCCCGGAACACCTCCACCAACGCGGCGACGTCCTCCAGGCTCCGGGGACGGAGAACGAGACCGGGGGAGACGGCGGTCGGGGCCACACGAAGCCGAACTTGCCCCTACACGCCCGTGTCGGACTGGGTCCCCGTCCGCTCCGCGGCCCAGGAGGCCAGGAGGCGCAGCCCGTCGTGGGACGGGCTACCGGGTTCGGCGTTCCAGACGAGCATCTGCTGGTCGGGGTCCGCGGCACACGTGAGGGTGCTCCAGTCGAGCGTCAGTTCCCCGACCGCCGGGTGACGGAGTTTCTTGACGCCCTTGCCGCGCCTCGCGACGTCGTGCTCGGTCCACCATTGCCGGAACTGCGCGTTGTGGTCGGACAGTTTCTCGACCAGGGCGGTGAGGCGCAGGTCGTCGGGGCGGGACGCGCTCTCCATGCGCACCTGTGCGATGGTCAGCCGGGCGACCTCCTCCCAGTCCACATAGCGCTCGCGCATCCAGGGTTCGGTGAACAGCAGCCAGACGAAGACGCGTTCCTCTTCCGGGTAGCGTCCGAAATCGTTCCACAGGGCGGCGGCGAGCCCGTTCCAGCCCAGGATGCTGGTCCTTCGGCCGATCACGACGGCCGGCGCGGTGGTGAGGTCGTCCAGCATGCGCCGCAGCTGTGGGTCCACCCGCTGGCGATCGTCCGACGCGGTGGGCTGCGCCCTCTCCCTCGCGGCGAGCGCGAGGAGGTAGGTGCGCTGGTCGTCGTTGAGGCGGAGCACCTGGGCGATCTCGTGCAGGAGGTGGACCGATGCTTGAAGTCTGCCTTGTTCGATCCGTGTGTAGTACTCGGTGCTGACCGCGGCGAGAAGGGCCACCTCCTCCCGGCGCAGACCGCTCACGCGTCGTCGTTGGCCGCCATGGAGTCCGACGGCGGAGGGACTGAGCTCGGCACGGCGAGCCTTGAGGAACTCACCCAGCTCGGTCAGATGAGGGTTGCGCTGCATGATCTGCACCCTGGCACAACCGGCCGACGTTGTGAGGGGGACAGATTCTGTCCACGTTCGACGAAGGGGCGCGATGCTCCAGCCGGCGCCGCGGAAAACGTCAACGCCGCCGCGAGACGGTGGTTGGGCCGGCGGCCCGGCGGCCCGGGGTGGGTGCCGGGCCGGGCCGCCGGGGGGCGTACGGCTCAGTCGTCGGCTCGGCCGTCAGCTCAGAGCCTTGAGCAGTTCCTTCGCCAGGGGGACGGCCGAGTAGGGGTTCTGGCCGGTGTAGAGGGTGCGGTCCACCACGACGTGCGGGGCGAACGGCTCGGCCTCGCGGTAGTCCGCCTTGAGGTCGCCCACGAGGCGGTCCTGGAGCAGCCACTTGGCGCGGTCGGCGAGACCGTTCTGCTTCTCCTCGGAGTTGGACAGGCCGGTCAGGCGGTAGCCGGTGAACGGGGAGATCCCGTCCGGGCCGATCGTGGCCAGCAGTGCCGCGGGGCCGTGGCACACCAGGGAGACCGGCTTGCCCGAGGCGAGCCACTCGGTGAGCAGCTTGCCGGAGGCGGCATCGTCGGGCAGGTCCTCCATTGGGCCCCAGCCGCCGGGGTAGAACACGGCCACGTAGTCGTCGATGTCGACGTCCTCGATGCGTATCGGGCTCGCCAGCTCGGTGGCCTCGCGCAGGGCGGCTCGCATGCGTTCGGCGCCTTGCTGGCCGCCGTTGAAGTCGGGGCTGAGGCTGAGGGCGTCCGCGGTCGGCGGGACGCCGCCGGGTGTGGCCGCCGCGATCTCGTATCCGGCCTCCTTGAAGACCTGGTACGGACCGATCGCCTCTTCGGCCCAGAATCCGGCCGGCTGCCGGGTTCCGTCGGCCAGCGTCCAGTGGTCGGACGCGGTGATCACGAAAAGGATCTTCGCCATGGGTGGGGCTCCTTCGGGGGTGGTGTCAGCCCTTGATGGCTTCCTGGAGGATGTGGCTGTCGGCGGCCTGGCGCATGCTGACGGCCTTGCCGTCGCGGACGGCCCACACGTGGACGAAGCGGATGTCGGCCTTGTGCCCGGTGGTGGTCTCGGCGTGGTAGTGCCCGTAGACGAAGACATGGCCGGTGTCGTCGGCGTAGAACTCCTGGGGCACGGCGCCGAAGGACTCGATGTTCGGCATCGGCGTGCCGAAGAAGTCCTTCGCCACGCTCTCCCAGCCGTGGTAGACGCCGCTGTTGGGGAAGCCGGGGGTGATGTCCCAGACGAAGTCCGGGGCCATGACCTCGCTGGTGACCTCGGGCGCCATACGGGACTCGTAGATCCGGCGGACCAGTGCGAGATGAGGGGAATCGGACATGGCTCTGCTCCTTGCGGGGGGTGGCTGAAGTGGGAAAGGCCCTGTGATCAGGCGGTGAGGGCGGTCCGGCCGGCGCGGAAGATCGCGGCCTGGTGCGCGACGCGCGCGCCGAGGTGTTCCGCGGTGGCGATGTCCGACCTGTGGACCGCTTCGGGGCCGGCGTCGGTCGGGCTCTGGGCTCCGGCACCCAGGAAGAAGCCCAGCCGGTTGATGTCGTCCTCGCTGCCCGTGGTGGAGTCCCAGCCCGGCAGCAGGCCCAGGCTGATCCAGTGCATGCCGTGCTGGGCGGCCAGCGTGGCGAAGTAACCCAGGGTGGACGACTTGTCGCCGCTCTTGGCGCCGGAGTTGGTGAAGCCGGCGGCGAGCTTGTCCCTCCAGGTGTGCGCGAACCAGCGCCTGCTGCTCGCCTCGGCGAACGTGTGGAACGCGGCGGAGGCGGTGCCCATGTACGTGGCGGCGCCGAAGACGATCGCGTCGGCGGCGTCCAGCCGCGCCCACTGCTCGTCGGTGATCGTGTCCACGGAGATCAGCACCACCTCGGCGCCCGTTCCCGCCGCGCCGCGTGCCACGGCTTCGGCGACGACGGCCGTGTGGCCGTAGCCCGAGTGAAAGGCCACGGCGATCGTGGGACCGACGGAAAAGGACATGGCGATCGTGCTCCTCGACATTTCATTGCTCGGTGTGTGACCGAGCTTGGCATCGAAAGAGCGCGCTGTGAGGGGGAAGAACGTGTCCCCTCCCTGGCCTTCCCCGGGGTCAGGCAGATAGATCCCTTGGGCGTGCGTCAGCAACGCCACGCCGTCGGTGGCCAGTTCGTCGAAGGCGACGGCGATCTCCTGCAAGGCGCCGTCGACGTCCGGTAGGGGAAGCGACGCGAAGTTCCCGAAGCGGCCCGGGTGGTCCCGCGTCAGTTCGGCGGTGTACTTGTTGACGCGCCGCGCGAGGAGACGGGCCGCCTTGTCGTCGCCGAAGTGCACGCCGGGGGACGACAGGGACAGCATTGCGGTGTCGATGCCGTTGCGGCCCATCAGGTCCAGGTGGGCCTCTACGGACCATGCGGGCCAGCCGCCCATGCCGTCGGGGTGGGCGTGACCGGCCGCCGTCGCCTGCTGGACGTAGAAGTCGGGGAGGAGGTGGGCGTGTACGTCGATGAGGCCGGGGCCATAGCAGCGGGTCCGTTCTCGTGGGCTCGTGGGCTCGGGTGATCGGGTGATCGAGGTGGGCCGTGGGTTCCGCCTACTCCGTCTGCTGGCCTCCGGCCAGGCGCACCTCTTCGTTGTCCAGGGCGGCCTGGAGCCGGCGGAGCACGGTGTCGTCGATCCGCTGTTCGTCCCGCAGGCGGACGACGGTCGCCCGCTTGTGGGCGATGAGGGCGAGGCGGAGATCGGTGTGGTGGCGGTTGTGGAGCAGGGCGGGATCGTCGTCCGAGCCGGCGTCCCTGGCCCGTACGGTCGCCAGGTTGGCCTCGTACTCCTGGCGCAGCCACTCCACGACCCTCGGGGCAGCCCCCTGTTCGGCGGCGAGTCGCGGCAACGCCTCGACGGCCTCCTCGATGGCCGTGGTCTCGGCGAGGATCTCCTCCTCGTCGACGGAGGTGTCGCGGGGCAGCCGGGCCCAGCGCACCACGCGCGGCAGCAGCAGCCCCTGGCCCACGAGCGTGACGACGATGACGCCGGAGGTGACGAAGACGATGAAGTCACGGCCGGGGAACGGGGCTCCGGAGTCGAGGGTCTCCGGTACGGAGAGCGCCACGGCCAGCGATACCGCTCCCCGGAAACCCGCCAACCCGCTGACGACACGCGCCCGGTGACTGATTCTCCGCAGCCGCTGCTCGGGGCGCCGGTCGACGGCGCGGATCAGGTAGGCGGACACGAACAGGAACGCGAACCGGACCGTGACCAGCACCACGCTGACCACCGCGATCGCGATCAGCGCGTCCCGTAGGTCGGACCGGCTCAAGTGGCGTAGCGCGTACTGGAGTTCCACCCCGACCAGGACGAACAGCGCGCCGTTGATGATGAAGGTGGCCAGCGGCCAGAGGGCCAGGGCCTGGCGGCGGTGTTCGGCGCGGATGATGCTGGGAGCCACCTGGGCCATGATGAGGCCGCTCACGACGACCGCGAGGACCCCCGAGGCGTGGATGAACTCGGCGAGCAGGTACGCCGTGAACGGGGCGAGGATCATGACGAGGTTGCCGAGCAACGGGTCGTCCAGCCGGCGCCGCAGGTTCATGTTGACCCAGGCGACCGCCACGCCGACCGCCGCACCGCCGCCGTACGCCAGCAGGAACAGGGCCCCGACATGCGGAACGGTCAGATGCTCCTCGCCGACCGTAAGGCCGACTGCCAGGCCGAAGATGACCAGGGCGGTGCCGTCGTTGACGAGGCTTTCCGCGCGCAGCACGGTGATCTGCCGGCGCGGCAGGGAGCGGGCCAGGACACCGACCGCCGTGGCGTCGGTGGGAGCGACCGCCGCGCCCAGCGCCCACGCCGGTCCCCACGGCAGTCCGAGCGCGTGCCCGGCGACGGCCACGGCGCCCGCTGTGCAGATCACCAGGACGGTGCTGAGCAGGACGATGCCGCGCAGGTTGGAGCGGATCTCCCGCATGGACGTGGTCAGGCTCTCCCAGTACAGCAGTACCGGGAGGAACAGCAACAGGACTACTTCGGGCGGGAGTTGGGTCTGACGGACGGCGGGGACGAGGCCGAGCAGCGCGCCCAGGACGAGGAGCACGACGGGTGGCGCGACGCGGAAGCGCTGCCCCAGGACATTGCCCAGCAGCACGGCCGCACCCAGGGCGACGACGAGTTCGAGACCGAGCATGGGGCTTACTCCTGTGGGGGCCGGCGGTCGGTGGCGGCTCAGCGCCTGCCACCGGGATCGTTCTGGTCATCTGGGCACCAGCCGCAGCGTCGTCGAGCGTGCCGCCGACACGGGATCGACGTACGCGCCGCTGTGCGCAGGGAGGTCAGGTGAGAGGGGTGGTGAGCGGCTCACCGAGGTGGGTCCGCGTGATGCCGAGTGAGTCCTCGAAGACGCGGTAGTCGGTGATCAGGCCGTCGATGACGGTGAAACGGAGGATCATCTCGCTTTCCAGCACCTGTCCCGATGGGTGGAACCGGGAGGTGTACCGGCCGGGCGCGAGGACCCGCCCGTCGGCCTCCACGAGGGTGCCCAGCTCGAATGCGAGCGGTTCGACGGCGGCGAAGAACACGGTGAGCGACTGTCGGATCTCCTCCGGCCCGGTGCGGCTCCCGGCCCACGGGGTCAGTGCCGGGTCGCCCGGGATCGTCCAGGTCGCGGCGGGCGCGATGTGCGCGAGCACGCGCTCCGTGTCGCGGGTGCCGAAGGCCTCGAAGTACGCCTCGACGGTGCCGATCGCGGTGGTCATGGCTGCGGTCCGTTCTGTTCGGTGGCCGCGACGGTCGAACGGCCGCTGTTGTTCGGCGGGGTCGGTGGTGTCGGGTGGGGCGGCGGTGGTGGCGAGCGGTGCCGGGTGGGGCGGGCGGTGCCGGTGGTGGTGGGCGCGGCCGCTCCGTCGCCCACCACCGCCGGGGCTCGGGGTCAGGGGCGCAGTAGCGTCTTGATGGCGCGGCGTTCGGCCATGGCCTTGTAGCCCTCGGCTGCCTGGTCCAGGGGCAGGGTGAGGTCGAAGACCTTGCCCGGGTTGATACGGCCGCTGAGGACGCGGTCGATCAGGTCGGGCAGGTAGGCGCGCACGGGGGCGGGGCCGCCGCGCAGGCCGACGTGGGAGAAGAAGAGTTCCTGGCCGTCGATCTGCGTGCCGTGCGGGAAGCCGACGAAGCCGACGTTGCCGCCGGGGCGCGTGGACTGCAGGCCCTGGTGCATCGACTCCTGTGTGCCGACGCATTCGAGCACCGAGTCGGCGCCGATGCCGTCGGTCAGTTCCTTGACGCGGGCGACGCCTTCCGCATCGCGCTCGGTGACGATGTCGGTGGCGCCGAACTCCAGGGCGAGCTTCTGCCGGGACTCGTGCCGGCTCATGGCGATGATGCGCTCGGCGCCCAGTTCCCTGGCGGCGATGACCCCGGCCAGGCCCACCGCGCCGTCCCCGACGACGACGGCGGTCGAACCGGGCCTGACCGCGGCGGCCCTGGCGGCGTACCAGCCGGTGCCCATGACGTCGGACAGGGTCAGCAGACTCGGGATCAGCTCCTCGGCCGGCTGCTCGGGGGTGGCGACCAGGGTGCCGTCGGCGAGGGGGACGCGTACGTACTCGGCCTGGGCGCCGTTGACCCACTGCGCGTGCTGGCATGAGGTCTGGTAGCCGGCCCGGCAGATCGCGCAGGTGTTGTCGGACGCGACGAACGAGCCGATGACGAACTGGCCCGGCCTGACGCCGGAGACGTCGCCGCCGACCTCCTCGACGATGCCGACGTACTCGTGGCCGATGGGCTGCGGTTCGGTGACCGGCAGGACGCCCCGGTAACTCCACAGGTCGGAGCCGCAGACACAGGCGGCGACGGTGCGGACGATCGCGTCCGTCGAAGCCGTGATCCTCGGCTCGGGGACGTCCTCAACCCGGACGTCCCCCGCCGCGTGAATGGTGGTTGCTCGCATGGTGCCTTCCTGGCTCTGGTCGTGACCGTCGTGGTGTCAGGGGTGCGTACGGGCCGTACGCGGAGGTGTGTCAGCCGGACATGCGATGGTGCTCCTGGCAAGTTTTGTTTTCTTCCTTTGGTAATTCCGCGCGCTGAACGCACCATCGACCCTGCCCCCTTCACAGGAAGCCACAAAGGGGAGAATTCCATTAGGGGAACCGCTTATCCAGGGGAAGAATCCTTACCCCCCTTCCGGAGACCAGGCAGTGCGACACTGGGCGGTATGGTCGGCGACGCGTCCGAACGACGTGGGCACCCGGACGATCCGCCACCCCGTCGTACGAACGGCTTCGGGCGCTTGCCTCGCGGGCCACCACAAGGTGGTTTCCGGACCCTGGGACAAAAATCTCCCCCTCATATTCCAGCGGAATGCTGCGACACTGACTGCTATGTACACCCATGAACATTCGCCTGAACTGGGGGAATTCCTCAAGGTGTGCCGGGCCCGACTCAGCCCGAGGACCGTGGGGCTGCCCGATTCCGGGGCGCCCCGCCGGGTGCCCGGGTTGCGTCGCGAGGAGGTCGCTCGACTCGTCGGGATCAGCACCCATTCCTATGCGCGGCTGGAGCAGGGGCGCGCCCCCGTGCCCGCCTCGGTGCTCGGCGCGCTCGCCCGTGTGCTGCACCTCGACGACGAGCAGCGCGACCACCTTTTCGAGCTGGCCGTGAGAGGTGGGCGTGAACCGCGCCGCCGACCGGCGCAGAAGGCCCATCCACAGCTCAGGCGCATTCTGGACGAGCTGACAGTGACCCCGGCCATCGTTCTGGGGCGGCACCTGGACATTCTCGCCTGGAACGCGCTGGCAGCCGCGCTGTACACCGACTTCGGCCGGATCCCCGAGAAGAAGCGCAACTACGCCCGGCTGCTCTTCACCGACCCCGCGTTCCGGGAGCTCTGCGTCGACTGGAGGACGAGCGCCCGGACCTGTGTGGCCCACCTGCGCCTGGACGCGGCAAGGCGCCCCGGCGACCCGGAACTGGTCGTACTGGTCGGCGAGTTGTCGGTGACCGACGCCGACTTCCGGCAGTGGTGGGCCGGCCGGCAGTTGACCGGTCTGTGGATGGGCACGCAGAGGCTGCGCCACCCGGTCGTCGGCGATCTCACCCTCGACTGGGACAGCCTGACCTGCACAGCCGACCCCGCACAGAAGCTGGTGGTCTCCACCGCCGCGCCCGGGAGCCCGTCCCATGACGGGCTGCTCCTCCTGGCGTCGTGGACCGCGACGCCACACACGCCGGCCCCCGACGCGACAGCTTGACCGCGGCGGCGGGGCGGCGGGACGTGGGGACGCCGGGGTGTCGGGGCACCGGGATGGGCGCGGTCGGCTCGCGCCGCCGTGCCTGTCTGGAGTGTGAACCTGCCCAGCGTTCAGAGCGTGAACCTGCCTACCGCCCGGCGCGAGTCCGAAAGCGCGCGAGTGAGGGTCGCGGACAGCCACCGTCACCCTTCGTCTTCGTCTCCTGGGCGGCGCCCTTCACCGCCAGGCGGTCAACCTTGCCGCCGTGACCCGTCGGATCCCCACCGTCGAGCAGCTCCGCGAAGGTGTCCTCGCGACCTCAACCAGACACGGCTGTTCACGGTCGCCCCGCAGGCCCCCTCGCCTGCGTCGCGCTCCTTGTGTGGGCCCTCGGCCGCCGCGGACCGCTCCTCGACAAGCGAAGCCACTGAACTCGACGTTCATCAAGGTCCCGCGACCGGGCGCGGCCACGCAGGTCTGATACCGCGCGAATGTGACCGGACGTCGGAGGACGTCCGGCCAGAGGGGCTTCAGGTGGGGGAGTCTGTCGTGCGCGGTTCCCCACCCTCAACTCGCCGGAGACCGGTTTCGCGCGTACCCGGCTGACGCGTTGACCCCTAGAGGACGGAGAAGAAGTCCGCCATCTTGGGGACCGCCTGGTCGACGTACTCGGGCACGTCGTACATGGCGATATGGGTTGCGCCTTCGACGACGAACAATTCCTTCGGGCCCTTGGAGAGTTCGTAGGCCTGGTCGCTGAATATCTTCGTGTCCGCCTTGCTCCCCGCGATGAGCAGCATCGGCTGGGTCAGCAGCTCCGGGATCTGGTCGAACGCCGAGAACGCGAACATCTTGTCCATGCTGGTCAGCAGGAAGCGGCCCTTCGAACGAGGATGCTGACCTCGCGGCGTCCGGTAATAGTCGTATCCCTCGCGCAGGAGGTCCGGCGTGTTCTCGTTGATCTCTTCCGGCGTCTCCGGGACGAACGGAGCGTAGGCGGGCTCCGCACCTCGCGCTTCGGCGGTGCGCTGGTCGGCGACCATTTTCAGCGTGGCGATCTGCTCGGCCACCGGGGACATGTGCCCCAGGAAGCCCCGGGAACCCTCCCCCATCGGGGCCGCGCTGACCGTGGCCACCGCTTTGAAGCGGCGTTCGGTCTGGGCCACGCTGATCGCGTAGCCGCCGCCGGCGCAGATACCGAAAACTCCCATACGTTCGGAGTCCACATACGGCAGAGTCGTGAGGAAGTCGGCCGCACAGCGGGCGTCTTCCACCCGGGTCGTCGGGTCTTCCAGCAGGCGGGGTTCGCCACCGCTCTCCCCCTGGTAGGAGGAGTCGTAGACGACGGTGACGAATCCGTGCTCCGCGAGTCTCTCGGCGTAATGGCCGATGGTCTGTTCCTTCACCCCGCCGGCCGGATGAATCCCGACGAGTGCGGGATATTTCTGGTCCACACGGAAATTTTTCGGCAGATGGAGATGTGCGGCAATTTCCACCGCCTTGTTCCTGAACGAAACCTTCTCGACCATGGCGCCTGCCCCTTTCTCGGCTCAGCCCGCCGATAGGCGGCCCGCGCATCATCCTTCGCCGCAGCCGGGATGATGTCTACTTGCGAAGGGGGGAAGAAATTTTCCCCTGAATACCGCTCACTCCGGAATGCCGGCGGGGTGGCGCTCCAGATACAGGGCGAATTCCGGCGTACCGAAAGCATCGCAGGGATTTCAGTAGCCGTGAAAGGGGAATGGTGTGGCCTGAAGATCGTCCGGCGCTCGGATCAGCTCGACTGCGGCCATCAAGTCCATGTCTGTCACCAGGGAACGTCCTGGCGGCCCGGAGGGTGAGGGTGCCTTCCTCCGCCTGCTGCCGGAGGTGATCCGGTGCGGCGTCACCGCGAGTCGGCCCTTGGGGCCCAGGTGCGAGCGGCTTCAGGTGGTGGTGTCGGGGGTTTTCTGGTTCTGCTTGTGGGCCGCGGCCCAGGTGGCCAGGAGACGTAGGCCGTCGTGCGAGGGGGTGCCGGGTTCGGCGTTCCAGACGATGATGTGCTGCTCGGGGTCCGTGCCGCAGGTGAGGGTGTTCCAGTCGAGGGTCAGTTCGCCCACTACGGGGTGGTGGAGTTTCTTGACGCCTTTGCCGCGCATGGCGACGTCGTGTTCGGTCCACCATTGGCGGAACTGCCTGTCGTACGCGGAGAGTTCGTCGACGAGTGTGGTGAGGCGTCGGTCGTCGGGGTAGCGGGCGCTCTCCATGCGCAGCTGAGCGATGGCGAGGCGGGTGACTTCCTCCCAGTCGGCGTACAGCGTGCGCATCCACGGTTCGGTGAACAGCAGACGGATGAACACGCGTTCCGGTTCGGGGTAGCGGGCGAAGTCGGTCCACAGGGCCGCGGCGAGCTGGTTCCAGCCCAGGATGTCGGTGCGGCGGCCGATGACGAAGGCCGGCGTCGCGGTGAGGTCGTCCAGCATGCGCTGCAACTGCGGGTCCACCTGCTGGCGATCGCCGGCCGCGGTGGAGCGCGTCCTCTCCTTCGCCGCGAGGTCGAAGAGGTAGGTGCGCTGGTCGTCGTTGAGGCGGAGCGCCTGGGCGATCTCGTGGAGCAGGGGGACCGATGCCTGGAGTCGGCCCTGCTCGATGCGCGCGTAGTACTCGGTGCTGATCGCGGCGAGCAGGGCTACTTCCTCACGGCGCAGGCCGCTCACGCGTCGTCGTTGCCCTTCGCGGAGGCCGACCTCGGAGGGGCTGAGTTCGGCACGGCGGGCCTTGAGGAACTCACCCAGCTCGTTCAGATGAGGGTTGCGCTGCATGCCTCCAGCCTCGCACAAACGCCGCATTCCGAGAGGGGGGACGAATCGTACCCCTGCCCGTCCGGCCAGAGGGTGATGATCCCTCTCGCGGTGGTGGTCGGCCCTGGAAGCCGCACCGGGGTGGGGCCCTGTCCGGGTCTCGGGCTCCCGCGTACGGCCCGGCGGCGCGTTGTCGGTGCTCCGCCGTAGGGTTCGCGGTATGAGAGCAGAAACATCCATGTCCCTGGACACCCCGATCTACAGCCGTCTCGTCGCCGAACGCGGTGACATTCCCGCGCGGGTACGCGACGAAGCCGACCGTGTGCGCCGTCAACTGGAAGGGGTCATCCCCGGTATGGGCAACGCCGACGCTCCGCAGAACGCGGCGGCACAGAGGGGCTCGTTCTTCGGCACCGGACCGCTCTCCCCATGAGGGTCGTCATCACGGGTGGTCACGGCTTCGTGGGGCGGCAGGTCGCGAGCGCACTGCTCCGGACACGGACGTTATGCGGAGCACCGGTCCAGCGCCTGGTGCTCGTCGACAGGATCGCGCCCACCGAGCCTGCCGCCGGATCGCCGTCCGCGCCGCCCTCCGGGCCACCGTCCGCGCCGCCCTCCGGGCCACCGTCCGCGCCGCCCTCTGGGCCGCCGTCCGCGCCGTCGCCCGGGTCACCGTCGGTGTCCGACCCGCTCGTCGAGACGGTGCGGGGCGAGCTGGGCGATCACCTCGACGCGGTGTTCGCGGAGCCGGTGGACCTGGTGTTCCATCTCGCCGCCGCCGTATCGGCCGAGTGCGAGGCCGACTTCGACCTCGGTATGGGCGCCAACGTGGACACCACCCGCGCCCTCCTCGAAGCCGCCCGGGCCCAGTCGGCCGCCGGCGGACCGACGCCGCGCCTGGTGTTCTCCAGCAGCGTGGCCGTCTACGGTCCCGACCCGGCGCTCCCGCTCCCGCCCGTCGTCAGCGAGTCGACCCTCCCCACACCACGGTCCAGCTACGGCATCCAGAAACTCGTCTGCGAGCACCTGATCGCCGACTACACCCGGCGTGGATTCATCGACGGGCGCGTCGCCCGTCTGATGACCGTGGCGGTGCGGCCCGGCAAGCCGAACGCGGCCGCCTCCGGCTTCCTGTCCGGCATCATCCGCGAGCCCCTCGCGGGACTGCCGGCCGTCTGCCCCGTACGTCCCGACCTGAAAGTGGCCCTGGCCTCCCCGCGGCGCACCGTCGAGGCACTCCTGCGCATCGCGGAAGCGGAGCGCGGGAGCGGGCCGGGCCGGTTCGACGGCGGACTGCCGGTCAACCTTCCGGCACTCACCGTCTCGGTCGCCGAGATGCTGTCCACGCTCCGTCAGGTGGCCGGTGGCAGGATCGCCGACCTGGTGACGGTCGCGCCCGACCCCGCCGTCGAGGCCATCGTCGGCTCGTGGCCCTCCGCCTTCGACAACACCCGCCCCGCCGCGCTCGGCCTGACTCCCGACCCGAGCTTCGCGTCCGTGGTGCGCGACTACCTCGCCGACCACCCGGACGCGGTCCTGGCCGAACCCGGGAGCGGGTGAACACCCTGAACACCCCCTGGAGTGAAGGGACTTGCGGTCCGACCGGCATCGGCGGAAGAGGCGGAAGAGATGGTAATGTCACTGACCGCATGTATTCGGTATCAGGTAGTGAAGTCGGCTGCCCCGGCACGTCAACCGTAGGAGTCGACTTGGCATCTCGTAAGGGAACCGGTCGGTGCGCCTCCGTCCTGGCGACGGCCGTGCTGGCGACCGGAGTTCTCACCGGGTGCGAGCCGCTCGATGCCGCCTCGGGCTCGGGCTGCGAGGGGACCGGGAGCCGGGTCGACGAGGTGAAGTCGTACGGCGTGCTCGACTCCCGGCCTCAAGGGGCCGTCGTGCCCAAGGGGTTCGAGGCTGTGGACGCGGGTTGCTGGGAGGACAGCGGCGAAGCCTGGGTGTATGCCAACCGGACCTATGCCTTCCCCGGTGACAGGGCCGAAGTGACCCGGTACTACCGCGCCGCGGCGGAGCGTGAAGGGTGGGAGCCGTCTCCGGCCACCCGGAAGTCCGCGAAGGAGGACAAGCCCGCGAGCCTGTGCTTCACCCTCGGCGAGAAGGACGACTCCACGACGCTGGACGTCTACTTCCTGACCGAGCCGGTCCTCGACGCGGAAGGGACCGAAGCCGGGCCCGAGTTCGACTCCGGAGCCGGTTACCTCGTCGACGTCAACGCCACGGCCGACGGTTCCGCGACCAGTTGCTCGGACTGAGGTCGGCCCGCCGGGGGATGGGGCACACAGCCTGACGGTGTGGTGAGCAAGTCCGCCACTCTCGGCCAACGTTGGCCGGAAGTGATCACTTGTCATGCAACGGATTGACTTCTGTAAGCACGCTGTGAAGATCGTCAGGTGCTTGCGGGAAGACCCCGCACCGTTGCAAGGAGTGAGCTTGATAGCCACGTTCCTCAGACCCGGGCGGAGAGCGGACAGACCGTCCGTCCGGCCCTTCCTTCCCCCGGCCCGGCGAAGACGCCTCCGCTCGGTGGCGGCGACCGTCGTCCTGGCGATGGCGTTCGAAACCGCCCTGATCGCCGGAACCTCCACCGTCGCGGTCGGCCTCGGCCGCGAGGCCCCGGCCGCCCGCCCGGACAAGCGGGCGAAGGACCTCGGGTCCGCGACCGCCGGATCGGTGGCCGCCGCCCGACTCAAGGCGAAGATCCAGAACCGTCGGATCGAGGCGCTGGACGCCCGTACCGAGACGTCCACCGTGTATGTCGGCGCGGACGGGTCGGTGACCGAGGAGGCGTACGCCGGACCGATCCGGTTCCAGGACGACGAGGACCGATGGCAGGACATCGACGTCTCGCTGCGGAAGCTTTCGGACGGCGCGGTGGGCGCCCGACAGCATCCGCACGGGCTGCGCCTGGCCGGGAAGACCACGGCCCCCAAGGGGCTGAAGAGCGTCGGCGAGAGCACGGGTTCGGCCGGTGTGCCCCTGGTGACACTGGAGGGCCGCACCGGACAGCGCATGCGGCTGGGCTGGTACGGGGCCCTTCCCGCGCCGGTGATCGAGGGCGAGGAGGACAACGTCGCCCGCTACCGGAGTGCCCTCCCCTCGACCGACCTGCTGATCGAGTCGACGCGTACCGGCTACGAGCAGTACCTGGAGCTGAAGGACCGTTCCGCGGTCGACGCGAGCGGCGCGATCACCTACAGCCTGACGGCCAAGGGCCTGACCGCGAAGGAGAACAAGGACGGCTCGGTCTCCTTCGCCGACGCCAAGGGCAAGCGCGTCGGGGTGCTGCCGACACCGGTGATGTGGGACGCCCAGGTCGACGCCAGGTCCGGTGAGCACAAGCGGACCGCCGCGGTCGGGGTGAAGGTGGCCCAGGACGGCGACACCGTCACCCTGACCCTGACACCGGACGCGAAGTTCCTCGCCGACAGCGCGACGCGGTTCCCGGTGACGATCGACCCCGCGATCAACGTGGGGTCCAGCTTCGACACCTTCGTCCAGGACGGGACCACCACCGACCAGTCCGCCTCCACGGACCTCAAGCTCGGCAACAACGGCTCCTCCCAGGTGGCGCGGTCGTTCCTGTCGTTCCCGATGAAGAACATCACGGGCAAGCAGGTCTCGGCGGCGAAGCTGAACCTGTTCGCCTACCACTCGTGGTCCTGCACCGCGAAGAGCTGGGAGGTGTGGTCCACCGGCGCCGCGAGCACGTCCTCGCGCTGGTCGGCCCAGCCGTCCTGGGGGACGAAGTACGCCACCAGCACCCAGACCAAGGGCTTCTCCAGCGCCTGCGCCGACGGCTGGGTCAACGCCGATGTGACCTCCCTGGCCAAGGCATGGGCGGCCAACGGCAGTGCCACCAACCATCTGGGCGTGCGGGCCACGGACGAGACCGACCCGTACGGCTGGAAGCGGTTCTACTCCGGCAACGCCGCCGCCAACACGCCCTATCTGTCGGTGACCTACAACTCGGTGCCCGAACTGCCGACGCTGATCGCCCCGCTGACCGCGGCGGCCACCAACGACACCACGCCGACGCTGTCGGCGAAGGCCCTGGACGGCGACGGCTCGCAGGTCACCCTCGACTACGAGGTGTGGACGTCCACCGGAACCGCCGCCCTGCGCACCGGCTCCAGCGCCGCGGTCGCCTCCGGGGCCCAGGCCAACTGGACCCCGGCCGCCCTCGCGGCGGGCTCCTACAAGTGGCGGGTCCGCGCCGGAGACGGCTCCGCCACCAGTGCCTGGTCGGCCTTCCGCACCCTGGCCGTGGACACCGCCTCCCCGGCCGCGACCTCGGTCGCCTCCGGCGACTTCCCCGCCGGACAGTGGTCCGGCACGCCCAACGGCAGCGGTGACTTCACCGGCGGCTTCACCCTCACGCCGCCGTCCACGGACGTCAAGGAAGTCCAGTGGCAGCTGGACGGCGGAGCCTGGCAGACGATCGCCACCACCGGCGCCGCCGTGACGGCCAAGCCGGTGTTCCGCGCGGGCCGGCACACCCTGTCCGCCCGCACCAAGGACGCCGCCGGCAACGCCTCCGCCACCACCCCCTTCGTCTACTACGCCGGCTCGGGCGCGGCACTGCTGACCCCGGCCCAGGGGGACCGGCCGGCGCGGCGGACCGTACTGTCCGGCCAGGGCAAGACCGCCGACACGGGCGTCCGCTACCAGTACCGGCGCGGTGAGACCGACAGCTGGAAGGACGTCCCCGTCACCGACGTGCGCCGCAAGTCGGACAACGCGGCCGTCGCCGCCTGGCCGGTGAAGGTGACCGGCGGGCTGCCCGAGGAACTGGTGTGGAACATCACCAGCACCCTCGCCGAGGACGGCCCGGTGGACGTCCGCGCGGTCTTCACCGACGGCTCCAGCACCGACGCCTCGCCGGCCGCCTCCATCACCGTCGACCGCGACGCGGGTGCCGCGCCGACCCAGGCCGCCGGCCCGGGAGACGTGAACATGCTCACCGGCGACCACACGCTCTCCGCGACCGACGGTTCGGCGTTCGGCCTGACCGCCAACCGCACCGCCTCCTCACGCCGTCCGACGGCCGGCGGGCAGCAGGAGGGACAGGTCGCGATCTTCGGTCCGCAGTGGACCGCGGGCGCCGCCTCGGAACTCACCGACTCCGCGTCGCTGTATCTGCGCAGGACGTCGGACACCTCGGTCGCGCTGGTGGACATCGAAGGCGACGAGACCGGGTTCACCGCGACGAGCGGCAGCGGATGGAAGCCCGAGGAAGGGGCCGAGGCCCTGACCCTGACCGGCAGTCTCACGGGCTCCTTCACCCTGAAGGACACCGAGGGAACCACCTCGCAGTTCACCAAGATCGACGCGGCCGCGACGACCTGGCAGCTCTCCAAGAGCTCGCTCTCGACGGAGAACTCCACCACCTCGCTGTACTCGGAGAAGGTCACCGTGGGCGGCACCGTGCTGGCCCGCCCGAAGTATGTGATCGCCCCCTCGTCGGCGGTGAGCAACGAGACCTGCGCCAACGCCCCGTCCACCAAGGGCTGCCGGATCCTGGAGTACCAGTACGCCACCACGACCACGGCGACCGGCAGCACGCTCGGCGACTACGCCGGGCAGGTCTACCGCCTCCGCCTCTGGTCCACCGACCCGGGCGCGTCCACCGCGACCGCCACGGTCATCTCCAGCTACGCGTACGACGCCTCGGGCCGCCTGCGTGAGCAGTGGGATCCCCGGATCTCCCCGGCGCTGAAGACGGCGTACACCTACGACAGCGCGGGCCGGGTGGTCACCCAGACCCCGCCGGGCGAGCTGCCGTGGACGTTCGAGTACGGCAAGGCGGGCGCCAGTTCGGTGGCCGGCGACGGCATGCTGCTGTCCGTCTCCCGGCCCACGCTGAAGCCGGGCAGCAAGGACGAGCCCGACGGCGGCAGTGCGGCGGTCTCCCTCGTCTACGACGTGCCGCTCTCCGGGACCAAGGCGCCCAACCAGGTGTCCCCGGCCGACGCCAGGACCTGGGCCCAGACCGACACCCCCACGGACGCCACCGCCGTCTTCCCCGCCGACCAGGTGCCCGCCTCGCACAACGGCGGCGACCTCGCCGCGGGCGACTACGACAAGGCGACCACCACCTACACCAACGCCTCGGGGCTCCAGGTCAACACCGGCCTGCCCGGCCGGCACCTGACCACCACCCAGTACGACGCGTTCGGCAACGTCGTCTTCGAGTTGGGGGCCACCAACCGCGAACTCGCCCTCGGCAGCGAGGACTACCAGGTCAACACCCAGAGCGAACTCGGCATCCTCTCCGATTCACCGGCCGAGCGCGCCCAGAAGCTCGCCACGGTCGCGAAGTACTCCTCCGACGGCAGACGGATCGTGGACCAGCTCGGACCGCTGCATCTGGTCACGCTCACCAAGCAGCTCGCAGGCGACTCCGACAGCCCCGACATCCCGGCCGGCACCCAGGTGCCCGCGCGAGGACACACCGTCACCCGCTACGACGAAGGCCGTCCCACCGACGGGTCCGCGCTGGTCATGGACCAGCCGACCACGACATCGACCGGCGCGTTCGTCGAGGACTACCCGGCCGACGGCGACATCCGCACCAGCACCACCGGCTACGACTGGGTGAAGGGTCTGCCCACCAGCACGGTGACGGACCCGAACGGGCTCAAACTGACCCGCACCTCCGTGTTCGACGCCCAGGGACGCGTCACCAGGAACAGCCAGCCCAAGTCCAGCGGAACCGATGCCGGGACGCTGGTCTCCCAGTACTGGTCCGCCGGTGGCACCGGAGCGTGCTCGGGCCGCCCCGAATGGGCGGACATGCTCTGCTCCAGCGGCCCCGCCGGAAAGATCACCGGGGGCGGCTCGAACCCCGACGAACTGCCCACCAAGACCCTCGAATACGACCGCTGGGGCAACGTCAGCAAGGTGAGCGAAACCGCGAACGGGGTGACACGCACCACCGTCACCACGTACGACGCGGCCGGACGAGGAAAGCAGATCCAGATCACCGGGGGTGTCGGCGCAGCGGTACCGACGCAGACCATCACCTTCGACTCCGCCAACGGCCAGGTGGCCACCATGTCCGACGGCGCCACGACGGTGCGTCACAGCGCCGACAAACTCGGCCGTGAGATCTCGTACGACGACGGTGCGGGCAATGTCACGCGCACCGAGTACGACGCCCGCGACCGCGTCACGAGAAGAGCCGACTCGGCTCCTTCGGAGACCACCTACAGCTACGACAGTCTGACCGGGCAGCCGACCCGCATACATGACTCCGTCATGGGAGGCATCGGCGACGTCACCGGCTCCTACGACTCCGACGGGCGGCTGTACCGGCAGAAGCTGCCCTGGAACATGGACGTGGAGTTCAACCTGGACCCCACGGGCGCGGAGACCTCGCGCTACTGGCACTGGGAGTCCGGCTGGACCGTCCAGGGCGAGTCGCTCAGTGAGAACATCCACGGCCAGGTCGTCTCCCGCACCACGTACACCGGCGGTGGCGCGTACCAGGAGTACACCTACGACGCGGCCGGCCGGCTGACCAAGGCCGACGACACCCAGACCGGTGTCACGACCCACCGCGGCTACGGGTTCGACGACAACACCAACCGCACGTCCCTGGTGACCACGGTCGACGACGTGGACGGAGGAGCCCCCACCAGCACGACGGTCAACTCCTCCTACGACAGCGCCGACCGGCTGATCGCCACCGGCACCGCCTACGACGCCTTCGGCCGCACGACCACCCAGTCGAGCGGCGCCGAGAACGCGTACTACGCCAACGATCTGGTGCGCCGGATCACGGCGCGCGGCGAGCGCACCACCTGGGGCCTCGACGCGGCCGGCCGCCTCGCCTCGTCCACCACGGAGAGCCAGGACGACAACGGCGCCTGGTCCACCACCGCGACCACGCGCAGCCACTACGGGGCCGACGGGGACAACCCCACCTGGATCGGCGAGGGCGACGACAAGATCACCCGGAACCTGTCCGACCTGACCGGCGGCCTGATCGCCACCACCGGCGCGACCTCCGCCGAGGTGGTCCTCCAACTCGCCAACATCCACGGCGACATCGCCACGCAGATTCCCCTGGTGGACGCCACCACACCCGTCGTCAACGGTTACGACGAGTACGGCAATCTCCTTCCTGGAACCGACGAGGCCCGCTACGGCTGGCTCGGCGCGGAGCAGCGCTCGTCCGAGACTCCGAGCACGGTCACGCTCATGGGAGTTCGCCTCTACGACTCGGACACCGGGCGATTCCTGTCCGTCGACCGCATCGTCGGAGGAAACGCCAGCTCCTACGACTACTGCTTCGCCGACCCGGTCAACTGCTATGACATCAGCGGAAACTACAGCATCAACGGCCTCGTCCCCGAAGCCGCGATATGCGCCCTGTTCCTGCTGTGGTGTGCGGACATGGCCTACATCACGTACTGGGCTCTCGGGGAGGCCAAGAAGAGGTATTCGGGAGCGAAGCAGAACGCTTACCGCCACTGCATCTGGCAGGCGATGCTGACCTGGGCGGTCGGCTCCTCCCTGGCCAAGGCTCTCGGCAACGCCCACGAGAAGAACGCGGGAAGAGGCGAGGCCGCGAAGCGTGATTCCGCGGCCGACAAGTTCAACAACAAGGTCGGAAGAAAGCTGGGAGGAAAGATCACGGCCTGGACGTACGGAAAGGCGAAGGAAACGGCCTGCCGCTTCTGCAAGGACGCGGTGAAGAAGCACAAGCTGAAATCCAACGCCAAGGGAAAGAATATGGTCTAGACCGTTTCTGACGGCTCCTGAGTCCGCCCGCGTGCGGGCACGGGCAGAGCGGGGTGGTGCGGAGGTCGCGCGCCACCCCGTTCGGCATGAGGCCTGTCCGGTACGGCGTCCGCCGGGCTCCTCCGTCGGGTTCCTACGGCCTTCGGGTACGGCTCGGGGCCAGTGCGGCGCGCAGGGCCGGGGTGAGGGTGTGGCGGATCTGCGCCGGGGTGAGGGAGGCGGGCGTCGGGAGGGGGTTGAGGTAGCGGGTGTAGATGAGGCCGCCGAGGATCGTCACCACGGCCGTGGCGCGGGCGGTCGCGTCCCGGCCGCCGAGAAATTCAACAAGCCGGGCCAGCAGCTCGCGTTCGAGATACTCGCGCATCACCTCGGCGGCCTCGTCGCCCTGGGCGGTGAGCTGCTGGAAGCCGGCGTCCTCCCACAGACCGGTCACCGCGTCGACGAGTCGCTCGGGGAGGGTGGCCGGGTCGCCGCCGAGGACGTCGTCCACCGCCAGCGCGTTGGCGCACTGGAACTGCATCACCTCCCCGAACAGGCCCTTCTTCGAGCCGAAGTGGTACGCGATCAGCGCCGGGTCGACCCCGGCGGCACCGGCCACCGCGCGCAACGTGGTGCTCCGGTAGCCGTGTTCCAGGAACAGCGCACGGGCCGCCGAGACGATCGCCTCACGGGTCGGCGGGTTGCCGCGGGGGCGTCCTCGGGTGCGGGCGGGGGCAACGGCGGCGATATTCATCAGCGTTGAGCCTGCGCCGGGGGACCAGCACAGTCAAGGGCGTTCCGGGAACCACACGAAGGGATGACCCGACCCATGCGTATCGCAGTCTTCGGCGCCAACGGACCGACCGGCCGCCGCCTCACCGACCAGGCCCTCGCCGCCGGCCACGAGGTCGTCGCGGTGACCCGCAGACCCGGCTCCCTCCCCGCGCGGCCCGGCCTGGCCGTCGCCGAGGCCGACGCCACCGACCCGGCGGCCGTCGACGCCGCGATCGACGGGACGGACGCCGTCCTCTCCACGCTGGGCACGCGCTTCGGCAAGGAGACCATCACCACGTACTCGGCCGGCGCCACCGCCATCACCGGAGCCATGGCCCGGCACGGCATCAAGCGGCTGCTCGTCGTCAGCTCCAGCATCGCCGACCCGGACTGGCGCCCGACCGGCGCGCACTTCTTCAACCACGTCCTCGACCCGCTGGTGAACCGACGGCTGGGCCGCACCCTCCACGAGGACATGCGCCGCATGGAGGCCGTGATCCGCCGGACGGACCTCGACTGGACTCTCGTCCGGCCCTCGGGCCTCTTCGACCACCCCGTCGTCACGGACTACCACACCGCCGAGACCAGCGCCGACGGCGTCTTCACCGCCCGCGCCGACCTCGCCGCCGGCATGCTGCGCGAACTGTCGGACCGGCGCTACGTCCGCACGGCCATGGGCGTCATCACCACCGCCGTCAAGCCGAACATCGCCAAGCTGATCTGGAACGAGGCCGTGAAGAAGAAGTGAGCGTCCTGATATATCAATTGTTCCGCTAACGTGGGCGGTGTCGGAGTCACCGTGAGGAGGGCGTGCCATGTCGGTCGCCGTGTCGGAGGGGCAGCCCTCCCTGGCCGAGCGGGCCTACCAGGTGCTGTGCGACCGCCTGGTCACGCTGCGGATCGCGCCCGGTACGCCCATCAACGACGAACAGGTGGCCGCCGAGCTGGGCGTGGGACGTACCCCGGTCCGCGAGGCCCTCAAGCGCCTGGAGGCGGACCGGCTGGTGGTGGCCTACCCCCGGCGCGGCACCTTCGCCTCCGAGGTGCAGATCACGGACCTGGGCCATCTCACCGAGGTACGCCTCCAGCTGGAGCCCCTGGCCGCCGACCTCGCCGCACGCCGGGCGAGCCCCCAGGACCGGGCCGTACTGACCGGCCTGCTGGCCGAGTTGGACGCGAACGCCGGGCGCGAGGTCGGCGACCTCATCGAACTGGACCTGCGGCTGCACCGGGCGCTGTACACCGCCACCGCCAACCCGTTCCTCTGCGACACGCTCGTCCGCTACGACAACCTGGCCACCCGCATCTGGTGCCTGTTCCTCGGCCGGCTGCCGGGGCTGGCCGGCCATGTGGTCGAGCACGGCCCGCTCCTGCGCGCCGTACTGGCGGAGGACGGCGAACGCGCCGCGGGCCTGGCCGCCGACCACGTGAAGAGGTTCGAGTCGGCGATCCGCGCCCTGCTCTGACCTCCGGGCGCGGGTCAGGTGGTCATGGCCTCCCGGACGAGGGCCGTGTCCACGAACTGTTCGAAGCGGACGATGAGGCCGCCGCGTACGACGAAGTGGTGGGCGACGCGGACGTCGATCGGTTTGCCGGTGGCCTTGTGGGCGGCCGTGTAGCGGGCGAGGACGACGACGTTCTCGCCGTCGACGACATAGGTGTCGTCGTGGGCGGTCCAGCCGTCCCAGTCCTGGCCGAGCTTCTCCATGACGTTGGCGGTGACCCCGCCGGGCGTGCGGTAGGTGCCGGCGAGCGGGAAGCCGGCCATCTCCGTCCACTCCACGTCGGGGGCGAGGGTGGCGCGCAGGGCCGCCAGGTCACCGGCGGCGGAGGCGAGGTACTGGCGGCGTACGACGTCGGCGGGTGCGGGGGAGAGGGTGAAGTCGCTCATGTTCAGCCCCACTTCATCTCGCCCTTGGCGACCTTCGCACCGATCTGTGCGGCGATCTGCATGCCGTTGTCCGGGTAGCGCGCGACGAGGGCCTCGGTGAGGGAGGCGCCGTCCGCGGCCTTGTCCAGCTCCTCCTCGAAGGCGAGCAGGTAGTCGCGGGTGGCGGTGATGGCGGAGGCGTCGGCCGGGGTGCCGGGCAGCCGGTGGCCGGGGACGACCAGCTCCGGCCGGAGCGCGGCCATCTCGTCCAGCAGGTCGATCCAGGACGCGCGGTCGCCCGGGGTGGGGGTGTCGGCGACCCAGACGTGCTCCTGCTGGAAGAGCAGGACGCCGCCGAGGAGGGCGCGCTGCTCGGCCTGCCAGAGGTAGTGGCGGTCGGGCAGCGCGGCCGGGCCGCCGCGCAGCTCGAAGCGGTGGCCTTCGAGGGTGAGGTCGCCGGTCAGCGGGGTCAGCTCGACCAGGCGGGTGGGGAGGTTCGCGCCGAGCGCCCCCCAGGCCTTGAGCTTGCCCTCGTAGGAGTGCTTGATGTGTTCGATGACGAGGGGCGTGGCGACGAAGACCGCGTCGGGGAAGGCGTCGGCGAGCACTTCGGCGCCGAAGTAGAAGTCGGGGTCGCCGTGGCTGACGAAGACGGTCGTCAGTGTCTTGCCGGAGTCGAGGATCTCGGCGGCCAGCCGGTGGCCGTCCGCCCGGGTGAAGGCGGCGTCGACCAGCAGGGCGTCCGTCTCACCGGTGACGAGGGTGGCCGTCTTGTTCTTGACGCCGGCCGGGAAGTCGAGGTCGAGGACCTTGAAGGAGAGGGTGCTCACGGGGAACTCCTTGAGGGGGTGGGAGGGGGGACGGTCAGGAGGTTCGGGAGGGTCAGGAGGTTCGGGTGGCCGCGTGGGACGCGAGCCGCTGGTCGACCTCGTCCGCGGTGGCGTGGCCGTAGGCCAGGGGCGTGAGGGAGGTGCCCTCGACGGCCAGCAGGGTGGGGTAGCCGGTGACGCCCAGTTCGGCCGTGCGGCGGAAGTCGGCCTCGGCGGCGGCCTTCGCCTCGGGCGAGGCGAACGCCGCCACGACGGCGTCCGCGTCCAGTCCGGCGGCCTCGGCGACCGCACGGTACGTGGTCGGGTCCGACAGGCTGAGGCCGTCGGCGTAGAAGGCGTCCTGGAGGTCCGCGGCCAGGAGTGCGGCCCGGTCGGGGGCTGCCTGGCGCAGGGCGGCCGTGCCGCGGGCGGCGGCCTCGGAGTCCATGACGAACGAACCGTCGGCGATCAGCCGCTCGTAACGCGGCGCCGGTCAGCTCCGCGATCCGGGCGTTCGCGCCCTGGATGTGGCCGAACTCGCGGATCGGCACCTGGCGCGCGCCGGTGAACAGACCGCCGGAGACCACCTCCACCGGCAGTTCTGGGTGGCGGGCGACGACCTCGCGGAGCGTCCCGGAGAAACCGTGGGACCAGCCGCAGTAGGCGTCGAAAACGTAGACCAGCTTCATGGTGACCTCGACAGGCGTGTGATCGTCCACCCGGTGCGGGCGATCACCTGATGGAACAGTAACTGACGAGTCAGGTATTTCGGCAGGTGGATGTGAGGTGGACCACAAGGGTGTGGTGACGGGGGCGGCGGGAGGGTGCGGGTCAGGGGAGGCGGGGCAGGACGTCCCGGGCCGTGTGGCTGAGGATGCGCAGGTCCTCGGCGAACCGCTCACGGTCGGCCTCCGGGAGGGGGGTGACGAAGTGCTGCTTGATGTTCTCGACATGGACCCGGGCGGCGCGCACGGTCGTCTCCTCGCCCAGCGGGGTCAGCCGTACCAGTTTTCCACGCCGGTCGGTGGGGGACTCCGCCCGGGTCACGAGCCCGGCCGTCTCCATGCGGTCCACCAGCCGGGTGGCGCCGCCGGTGGTGAGCACCTGCTCCTGGGCGATGGCCCGCATCGGCAGTCCCGGCTCGCCCGCCCGGCCGAGGATCAGCAGCACCTCGAACATCAGATGGCTGATGCCGCACTCGACCTCCAGGGCCCGGCCGAGGATGTACTCCAGCCGGTTGGCCGCGCCCTGCAGTCGCCCGAACGCGAGGACGAGTTCGTGGTCGGCGGCCTCCTTCGCCGAACTGATGCCTGTCTGCTCGCTCACGGCCGCGCCGCCCCTCTCCCGGTCCCGACTGCCACGGTACCGATCATGCCAACATTCGCCGGTCGTACCGCGTGGGGTGATTTTGCGCCCATTGTGACGTGTACCTGTCCAAGTGGGGGGTGGGGTGGCACTCTGCGTTGCGCGAGTTCGTCCTCGTCCCCCACCGCTGAAGGAGTACGCGTGAGAGACATACGCCGCTCGTCCCGCCCCCTTCGCACGTCCCGCCCCTCCCGCAGGCCCCGCTTCGTCGTCGCCGCTCTGCTCGGGGCCGCCGCGTTGCTCGGTGCCGGTGTGTTCGCGGCGCCCGCCGGGGCGGCCACGGCAGCGGACCCCGCCGCGTTCTGGACCGCCGAACGGATGCGTCAGGCCGTGCCGTTGGATCTGCCGACCGTGGACCAAGCCCAGGTGAAGGCCGGCTCGGTCGCCAAGGGCCGGGAGAGGACGGTCGCCCCGACCCTCCCGGGCGTCCAGGACGAGGTCGGGGTGCTGGCCTTCCCCAACGGCGGGGGAGCCTGGACCGGTGGCGGGGCCGTGCAGTCCACGGCGGGACGGGTGTTCTTCACCTACCAGGGACGTACGGCCTCGTGTTCCGGCAACGCCGTCACCAGCTCCAACAAGAGCACGGTCATCACCGCCGGGCACTGTGTGAAGCTGGAGGGGGCCTGGCACACCAACTGGGTCTTCGTGCCCGGGTACCACGACGGACAGGCCCCGTACGGCAGATGGAGCGCCACGAAGACCCTGTCCACGCCGCAGTGGACCGCGAGCGAGGACATCAACTACGACATCGGCGCGGCCGTCGTCGCGCCGCTGGACGGGAAGCTGCTGACGGACGTCGTCGGCGGGCAGGGGCTGGCCTTCAACACCGGCTACAACCAGGCGATGTACGCCTTCGGCTTCCCCGCCGCCTCCCCCTACGACGGGGAGAAGTTCATCTACTGCAGCGGCACCACCAACCGTGACTTCCTGCTCTCCGACGACCACGGCATGACCTGCAACATGACCGGCGGCTCCAGCGGCGGCCCCTGGTTCACCCAGTTCAACGAGTCCACCGGCACCGGCCTGTTGTCCTCGGTGAACAGCTTCAAGTACAACTTCCTGCCCAACCGGATGTACGGGCCGTACTTCGGCACCGACGCGCAGAACCTGTACCAGACCGCGCAGACGTCCTGACCGCCAGGGCTCGGGCGGCGGCGGCCCTGCCACACGGCCGCCGCCACCCGAGTTCACGCGCCGGTGACCCCGTCGATCCGCTCCCGCATGAGATCGGCGCCGCCGATCAACTCACGGCCCGGGCTACCTCCGCCCGCGAAGACCCGCTGGGACCAGTTGCGGTCCACCTGAACGAGGCCCAGCAGCGTTCGGCGGAACAACACACCTCGTATCAGGACCTCGTGGATCTCCTCGCCACCACTAGGGTTCCCCTCTTGCCGCACAGTGCCGAAGCTCTCGATCGGCCCTCCCGCGCGCGGCGCGGAGCAGCGGTGTCCCATCGGCGCTCCAGTGATTGTCGAGGTCGGCGGCGGAAGGTTGGGGTGGTCAGTCCTGAGGGAGGGAGCCTCGTGATGCAGCTCACCGCCCGGCTCCGGTTCCCGTGAGAGGTGCGCGCGACAGTGGCGAACGACTGTGTCGGAATCCTGGGGACCGGCTCCTATCTGCCCCAAGGCGTCGTCGGCAACGAGGAGTTGGCGCGGCGCGTCGGCACCAGCGCCGAGTGGATCGAGCGCAAGACCCAGATCAGGACCCGGTGTTATGCCGCACCGGACGAGGCCGCCTCCGATCTCGCCGTCCGGGCCGGCGAACGGGCCCTCGCCCAGGCCGACATCACCGCCGACCGGATCGACTGCGTCATCGTCTCCACGTCCACCGGTGACGCCCCGCTGCCCCCGACCTCGAACCTCGTCCAGCGCGAGCTGAAGGCCCACAACGCCGCCTGCCTCGACCTGAACGTGGTGTGCAGCGGCTTCGTCTACGGTCTCGCGCTGGCGCGTGCCTACATCGCCTCCCACCCCCGCAGCCATGTCCTGGTGGTCGCGGCGGAGGTCTACTCCCGGATCCTCGACTTCGGCGACCGCCGCACGGCCGTGCTGTTCGGCGACGGCGCCGGTGCCGCGGTCGTGGGTCCCGTGCCGTCGCCGTACGGGTTCGTCGCCTTCGACCTGTCCAGCCACGGCGAGGGACGCAACCTGGTCAGGGTGGAGGCGGGCGGCAGCCGCAGGCCGGCCTCGCACCGGACGGTGGACGCGGGGGAGCACTGCTTCCGCATGGACGGCCGGCTGGTGCGCGACTTCGTGATGACACAGGTCCCGCCCACGCTGGAGCGGCTGTCGGCACGCGCGGGCATACCGTTCGACCGGATCGACCACCTGGTACCGCACCAGGGCAACGGCGCCCTGCTCCACGCCCTGGTGGAGGAGGTGGGCCTGACCCATGTCATGACGCACCGCACCGTGGAGAAGTACGGCAACGTCGGCAGCGCCTCGATCCCCGTGACGCTCGACGAGGCCAGCCGGGCCGGGCACCTCCGGGACGGCGATCTGATGATGGTCAGCGGCTTCGGCGGCGGCCTCTCCCTGGGCTCCTGCCTGCTGCGCTGGGCGGCGCCCCGGTGAGGAACACGTCGGCCCCCGCCGGGTGACCGGGCGGCGAGCGAGTACGACGACCGTACGTCCCCCTTCCCCGAAAGGTGTCGCCGACGGTGGCCGAACACTCTGCCGGAATCCTTGCGACCGGCTCCTACGTACCCAAGGACGAGATCGACAACGCGGAGGTCGCGCGGCGGGCCGGCGCCACCGCCGAGGAGATCGGACGCGGGACGCGGACCAGGACCCGGCGTTACGCGGCCCCCGACGAGGCCGCCTCCGATCTGGCTGTCCGGGCCGCCGAACGGGCCCTCGCCCAGGCCGGTGTCACCGCCGACCGGATCGACTACCTCGTCGTCTCCACCGCCACGGGCGACTTCCCCCAGCCGCCCACCGCGCACCTGGTGCAGAACGCCATCGACGCCCACCGCGCGACCTGCTTCGACATCGGTGCCGCCGACAGCGGTTTCCTCTACGGACTGGACCTGGTCGACGGTTTGCTACGGCTGCACGGAGGCGGACTCGCGCTGGTGATCTGCACCGAGGTGTACTCGCGGTTCATCGACTTCGCCGACCACCGCACGGCCGCGCTCCTGGGGGACGGCGCCGCCGCGGCCCTGGTCGGGCCGGTGCCCTCCGGCCACGGCTTCCTCCGTACGGTCCTGTCCGGTCCCGGCGACACCCACGAGGCGCTGCGGATCCGGGCCGGGGGCAGCCGGGTTCCGCCGTCCCACGCGTCGGTCGCCGCCGGCGGCCACCACGTATCGGCGGACCGTCGCGGGACACCGGACTCCGTGCGGGCGTACGGGCCCGCCGCGCTGGCCGGGCTGGTGCGGGACGCCGGATACGGGCCGGAGCAGATCGACCACCTCGTGGCGCACCAGCCCGCCGGGCTTCAGCCCCGGGAGCTGGCCCGTGCCTCGGGTCTGCGTGACGCCAGGGCCCACTGCACCGTCGAGGAGTACGGCGACGTAGGCAGCGCCTCCGTGCCGCTCACCCTCGACCTCGTCAACCGGGCGGGACTGCTGCACGACGGCCAACTGGTCCTGCTGGCCGGCCTCGGCGGCGGCACGTCGATCGGCGCGTCGCTGATGCGCTGGTCGGTGCCGAGCCGACCGACGCGCGACGGACGGCCGACCGCCGTCGACACCCGTGTACCCGCACGTGAACGTGAACATGAAGCGTGAAGGAGACGCGCCATGCCTGTGACCCCCCTGGTCCGTGACTACGCCGACGCCACCGTCGTGATCACCGGCGGCAGTACCGGAATCGGCCTCGCGAGCGCGCTGCGTTTCGTCGACGCCGGGGTGCGGCGGGTCGCGCTGCTCGGCCGGAATCCCGAGCGTGGGAAGGCGGCGAGGATGACGGTCGAGAGCCGCTGTCCGGAGGCCGAGGTCGTCTTCGCCCAGGTGGACGCCAACGAGGTCCCCCAGGTGGAGCGGGCCGTGGCGGAGGTGCACCGAGCCCTGGGCTCGATCGACGTCCTGGTCAACTCCACGCCCCCGCCCGCGCGTCACCGGCCCGAGCTGCTCCACCGCACACCGCTGGCCGACGTGGCGTCCATCCTCACCACCCTGGCCGTACCGCCGATGCACATGACCCGGGCGGTGTTCCCGGTCATGCGGGAGCAGGGTGGCGGGAGCGTGATCAACATCGCTTCCGACGCCGCGAAGATCGCCACGCCGGGGGAGAGCGTCATCGGCGCGGCCCTGGCCGCGATCGTCATGTTCTCCCGGACGGCGGCGATCGAGGGCAAGCGCGACGGGATCCGGGTGAACGCCGTGACGCCCTCACTGGTCGCGGGCACTCCGCTCACGGACCGCGTACTCGCCGACGGGTTCAGCAAGAAGATCTTCGAGAAGGCCGCGCGGCTCGCCCATCTCGGGGTGGCCGAGCCGGACGACCTGGCGTCGCTCATCGTCTTCCTCGGCGGCCCCGGCGCGGCCAGGCTGACCGGCCAGGCCATCAGCGTGACGGGCGGCATCTCCGCGGCGTGAGCCCGCCCCGATCCCGGCCCGCCCCCTGCCGTACCCGGCCCGCCCCCTGCCGCACCCCGACCCGACTCCTGCCGTACGGGGCCCCGGCCGAAATCGGGACCCCGTACCGGCGGAGCGCGGGTCAGACGGGCAGCAGCCTCTTGAGGATCTTGCCCGCCGGGTTCCTCGGCACCTCTTCGATGAAGCGGATGTGCCGGGGCCGCTTGTACGCGGCGAGGAGGCCCGCCAGATGGGCCTGCACCGCCTCGGGCGTGGTCCCTTCCTCGGCCACCACGAAGGCGAGCGGCGCCTCGCCGTAGTCGGCGTCCGCCACGCCGACCACGGCGGCGTCGCGCACCGACGGGTGGGAACGCAGGGCCTGTTCGATCTCCCGGGGGTAGACGTTCTGCCCCGCCCGGATGATCAGGTCCTTGCTCCGGTCGACCAGGTGCACCCGGCCGTCACCGTCGATGAAGCCGAGGTCGCCGGTGCGGATCCAGCCGTCCACGGTGATGTCGGCGGTGGCCTGGTCGTCGTTCCAGTAGCCGCGCATCACACCGGGGCCGCGCACACAGATCTCCCCGATGACGCCGGCGGCCGTCTCCTGGTCCTTCGGGTCCAGGGCCTTCACCGACATGCCGGGGATCACCCGGCCGGCCGGGATCACCTCGGTGGTGCCCGGCGCGGGATGCTCCTCCGGGCCGAGCGTGACGAACGGACCGCCCACCTCGGTCATCCCGTAGACCTGCCGGAAGCCGCATCCGAGCCGCTCGACGGCCTCGGCGTGGATCTCCGGCGGCATCGGCGCCGCACCGTAGAGCACCTCGCGCAGGCTCGAAAGGTCCGTGCTCTCCAGCGACTTCGGCTGCATCAGGAAGCGGAGCATCTGGGGCACCAGCCAGACGTGCGTGGCCCGGTTCTCCTCGATCGCGGCCAGTGCCCGCTGCGGCTGGAAGCCCGGCATGAGCACCACGGTGGCGCCCGCGGCCATGTAGGTGAGGGAGACGACCATGCTGCCGTGGTACAGCGGGCAGCAGTTGACCATCACGACGTCGTCCGTGGGCCCGGCTTGGGTGAGCCAGCCGAGCGCGATGGCCCGGAACGAGGCGTGGTCGACGGCGACGCCCTTGGCCCGGCCGGTGGTCGCCGACGTGTGCAGGATCGCCGCGAGCGCGTCGTCCGGCACGTCGGGCAGGCCCGCGCTTCCGGCGGGGTCCGCCGCGGACCCGCCGAGCAGGACCGGCCCGTCCCCGGCGCACATCGCGGCGAACTCCGCGTCGTCCAGCGGCACCCGGATCCGCACCGGGAGGTCCGGATGCCGGTCCAGCAGCGCCGACTCACCGACCACCGCCACCGGGGTGCAGCGCTCCGCGATCCCGGTCACCTCGGCGGGGGTGAGACTGTGGTTGAGCGGGACGAACAGCGCTCCCAGCCGGGCCAGCGCGAAATACGTCTCCAGGACCTCGATACGGTCCAGCGACAGGACGGCCACCCGGTCCCCGGCCCCGATGCCGCGCCCGGAGAGCCCGTGCGCGAGCCGGGCCACCCGGTCGTCGAACTCGGCCCAGGTGACCGAGCGGTGCGCGTCCACCAGTGCCGTCCGGTCCGGGAAGCACTGGCGGTTGCGCCGCAGCAGCTGGGTCAGCCACATCACGCACCGTCCGGCCGCGAGGCGGCGGGCGCGCGGTCGGCGAGGAACCGCTCGTAGTCCCCGATCGTGGACAGCTTCTCCATGTCCGGGGCGGTGATCTCCACCCCCATACGCTGCTCGACGAGGAGGACCAGACGCACCAGGTCCCCCGAGTCGATGCCGCTGGCGGCCAGATCGGTGTCGTCGCTGAGTTTCTCGGCGTACTCCGACGTGCCGGTCAGTTCGGTGAGTAGCTCACGGATGGTGCTCATACAGGTCCACCTTTCGAAGCGCCAAGCGGTGTCTCGGATCGGAAGGAGGAACCGGCGGGCGCCCGAAATCCCCGCCACTGCTGTGGTGTTGCTCACGCGGCTACGGCACGTGGTGAGGGATTGAACCCGCCGCCCGGCCACTCCTCCCTCTGTGAAAGCCCCCGCACCGGGGCTCACACGGTCCGGACAGCGAGGCAGAGGGGACGGGAGGTTCCAGGTGACCACCGAGGCAGAATCCACGGCTTCCACGGCCGTCGCGGCGGACGACGACAAGGACCTCGACAAGGATCTCGACGGTGACCTCGACGCCTACTTCGAGGCGCTCGTCGCGGCCGGCGAGCGGATAGAACCCCGGGACTGGCTGCCCGACGGCTACCGGCGGATGGTGATCCGGCAGATCGCCCAGCACGCCCACTCGGAGATCATCGGGATGCAGCCGGAGGGCTCCTGGCTGACCCGGGCCCCCTCCCTGCGCCGCAAGGCCGCCCTGCTCGCCAAGGTGCAGGACGAGGCCGGACACGGCCTGTACCTGTACGCGGCGGCGGGCACCCTCGGCGTCACCCGGGCCGAACTCCTCGACGCCCTGCACAGCGGCCACCAGCGGTCCTCCGACACCTTCAACCACCCCGCCCTGACCTGGGCCGACACCGGCGCGATCGCCTGGCTGACGGACGGTGCGGCGGTCATCAACCAGGCCCCGCTGTGCCGCACCTCCTACGGCCCCTACGCGCGGGCCATGCAGCGGGTGTGCCAGGAGGAGACCTTCCACGTCCGCCAGGGATACGACCTGCTCTGGTCCCTGTGCCGGGGCACCCCGGGACAGCGGGAGATGGCGCAGGACGCCGTCGACCGCTGGTGGCTGCCCGCGGTCGCCCTGATGTTCGGCCCGCCCGACACGGTCGAGGGCAGCGGCGGCGACGCGCGGGCCGCCGCCGTGGGCGCCGCCGTCAGCCGCCGCTCGATGGCCTGGGGGATCAAGGCCCACACCAACGACGAGCTGCGGCAGCGCTTCGTGGACACCGTCGTCCCGCAGGCCGAGCGGCTCGGGGTGACCCTGCCCGACCCGGCGATCCGCTGGAACGCCGAGCGCGGGCACCACGACTTCACCCCGGTCGACTGGCAGGTGTACCGCACGGCACTGGCCGCCGGGGCGCAGTGCGGCCGGCAGCGGCTGGCGCACCGGGTCGCCGCCCACGACGACGGGGCCTGGGTGCGCGCGGCGGCCGACGCCTACGCGGCACGCCGCGCGACGGAAGGACGGGAGCAGTGAGCCGCGCACAGGAGACCGCCGGGGCGCAGCAGCCCTGGGAGGTGTTCATCAGACCGCGTCGGGGCCTCGCCCACCAGCACGTCGGGTCGGTCCACGGCGCGGACGCCGACATGGCCATCGCCAACGCCAGGGACCTCTACACCCGGCGGGGCGACCCGGTGTCGATCTGGGTGGTCCGCTCCGACGGCGTACGGGCCTCGTCGCCCGGCGAGAAGGACCCCTTCTTCAGCAACGGAGCGGACAAGCCCTACCGGTATCCGCAGATGTACGTGCCACTCAACGAGGCGGGCGACCATGACGAGTGAACCCAGCGGTGCCGTCCTCGCGACACGGAACCGTGACGTCGCCGAGTACGCCCTCAGGCTCGGCGACGACGCGCTGATCCTCTGTCAGCGCCTGTGCGCGTGGGTGACCAACGCCCCCACCGTCGAGGAGGATCTGGCCCTTTCGAACATCGCCCTGGACCTCCTCGGCCACGCCCGGGCCCTGCTGGGCCTCAGCGGCCGCGGGGACGGTACCGGCCGCGACGACGAGGACCTCGCCTACCGCAGGACCGAACGGGAGTTCCGCAACGCGCTGCTGCTGGAGCTGCCGGGCGGCGACTTCGCCGTCACGATCGCCCGGCAGCTGGCGTACACGCACTACATGACCCTGCTGTACGCGGAACTCGCGACCTCGGCCGACGAGGGCCTGGCCTCCTTCGCCGCCCGCGCGGTCAAGGAGGCCGAGTACCACCGTCTGCACGCCTCGCAGTGGACGGTACGGCTGGGGCTGGGCACCGAGGAGAGCCGGCGGCGGATGCGGGCGGGGCTGGAGCACATGTGGCCCTACGCGGCCGAGCTGTTCGAGGCCGACGAGCTGACGGCCCGCCTCGACGCCGACGGCACGGCGGTCGCGCCGGCCCGCCTCAGGGCGGCCTGGGAACGGTCGACGGCCGAGGTCCTGACGGAGGCGGGGCTCACCGTGCCCGCGCCGACCTGGCAGGCGACGGGCGGGCGGTCGGGCCTCCACACGGAGGCGTTCGCCCCGCTGCTGGCCGAGTTCCAGTCGGTCTTCAAGCAGTACCCCGGAGGTGTCTGGTGAGCGCGGCCGTCCGGATGGACCTGGAGCGGATCGAGGCCCGGGTGGGCGCCGTACCGGACCCGGAACTGCCGATGGTCACCCTGGCCGACCTGGGCGTGCTCCGGTCGGTGCGGGAGGGCGCGGACGGCGTCGTGGAGGTCGTCGTCACCCCGACCTACCTCGGCTGCCCGGCGCTCCCGGTGATCGAGAGCGATCTGCGGGCCGTCCTGGCGGAGTGCGGGCACCCCGACGGGCGGGTGACCTGGGCGCTGGCGCCCGCGTGGACCACCGACTGGATCGGCGAGGAGGGCCGCCGCAAGCTCGCCGACCACGGCATCGCGCCCCCGGCCGCCGCCGGAGCACCCCTGCCGGTCCGCCTCGGCCTCGGCCGCCCCTGCCCGCACTGCGGTTCCGTGGCGACCCGCCCCCTCGGCCCCTTCGGTTCGACAGGCTGCCAGACGGTCCTGACATGCACCGCCTGCCACGAGTCCTTCCCCCACATGAAGGCGGTGTGACAGCGCTTATGACGACGACCGAGCGGGACACGACGGCCGGGACGGCCACGGCGGCTGAGCGGGGCGCGTCGGCCGGGCAGGGTTCGACGGCTGAGCGGAGCTCGTCGACCGGGCCAGGCTCGACGGCTGAGCAGGTGACGTCGACTGGGTCGGGCTCGACGAGCGGGCAGGGCATGACGGCCGGGCCAGGCTCGACGACCGGGCCGGGCAGGATGGTTGAGCGGGGCTCGACGACCGGGCAAGGCACGGCGATCGGGCAGGGCCCGGCGATCGGGCAGGGTATGACGATCGAGCAAGGCACCACGGCCGGGCCGGGCTCGACGACTGGGCAGGACGCCACGACCGGGCAAGGCATGACGATCGAGCGAGGCGCGACGGCCGGGCAGGCCATGACGACTGGGCAGGACGCCACGACCGGGCAGGGCTCGACCACTGAGCGAGGCACGACGGCCGAGCTGGGCACGATGGCCGGGCAGGGCACGTCGACCGGGCCGGGCTCGACGGCTGAGCAGGGCTCGACGACCGGGCAAGGCGCGACCGCGGCCACCGGGCGCGAGACCGGATGGCATCGGCTGCGCGTGGCGGGTGTGCGGATGCTTGCCGAGGACGCGGTGGCTCTCACGCTGGATCTGCCCGAGCGGCAGGCCGGTGTTTTCGCGCACCGGCCCGGTCAGCATGTGACCGTGCGGCATCTGCTCGGCGGGGCCGAGATCCGCCGCAGTTACTCGATCTGTCCGCCGCCCACCCGGCCGCGCGAACTGCGCCTGGTGGTCAAGCGGCTCGGACCGGGCGGCTTCGCCGAGTTCGCCACGACCGCGCTGACCGCCGGGGACACGCTGGACCTCGCGCCGCCGACCGGCGGCTTCGGACTCGTGGCGCATCCCGGCGCGCACCATGTGATGGTGGCCGCCGGCAGTGGCGTCACCCCGCTGCTGAACATGGCCGCGGCGGCCCTCCGGGACGACCCGCGATGCCGGGTGTCACTGCTCTACGCCAACCGCACGGCCCGCTCGGTGCTGCTCGCCGACGAACTGGCCGACCTCAAGGACGCCTACGTCGACCGGTTCCAGCCCCTGTACCTGCTGACCCGCGAGACCCGCGGGGCCGAACTGCTCTCCGGCCACATCGACACCGCCAGACTGCCGGGCCTGCTCCGCGCGATCGGCGCCGAGCCGGACGACGCCCCGTACTTCTACCTCTGCGGGCCCTGGGCGATGGTCACCTCGGTACGCGAGGCCCTGACCCGCTGGGGCGCCGACCCGGCCCGGACCCGTACCGAACTCTTCTCCCTCGCCGCCCAGGAGCCGGCACCCCCGGCGCCCGAACTCCACGGCCGCACCGTCCGGATCACCGCCTCGCTCGGCGGCGGGACGGCCACGGCCGTCATGGAGGAGCACGACCGCACGATCCTGGACGCCCTGCTGCGGGTCAGACCCGACACCCCCCACTCCTGCCGCGAGGGCCTGTGCGGAAGCTGCCGCGCCCGGGTCACCCGGGGAACCGTTACGACCGGCCGCCAGTACGCCCTGGGGCCCGCGGAACTCGCGGCGGGATACACCCTCGCCTGCCGGGCCCGCCCGGAGTCCGACGACACAGAGCTCGACTTCGATCTCTGATCCGGCCTCTGATCCGGCCTCAGAATCCGGCCTCTGCAATCCAACGCACCGATCGACGCACCCTGTTGAGGAGACGCGATGACCGACACCACGTCACTGCCCTGCGACCCGGGGACGGACGAGCCGCTGCTGAGTTTCACCGGGAGGACCCCCTACGACGACTACGTCCACGCCTCGGTGCTGTCCTCCCTGCAGCAGCCCCTGACCAACGACCCCAACGAGATGCCCTTCCTGGTCACGACCCAGGTGATGGAGCTGTGGTTCACCCTGGTCGTCCACGAGTGGCGGGCCGCCCAGGACGCCCTGGCCAAGGACGACCTCGAACGGGCCATGGACGCCCTGCGCCGCAGCATCAGCGCCCACCACGCCCTCAACGACTCCCTGGGCCCGATCGCGCGCATGACCCCGGCCCAGTTCAACGGCTTCCGCGAGGCGTTCGGCGCGGCCTCCGGCTTCCAGTCGGCGAAATACCGCCAGCTGGAGTTCCTCCTCGGCGACAAGTCCCGTTCCCTGATGAACCCACAGCGAGCCGATCCCGGCGCGTACGCCGAACTGGAGGACATGCTCAACCGCCCCTCCCTCTACGACGCGGTCCTCGGCTATCTGCACCGCCGGGGCCTGCCCGTCCCCGAGTTGGTCCTGCGGCGCGACGTCACCCTCCCGTACGAGGCCGATCCGGGTGTCGCCGAGGCCTGGCTGCGGATCTACGCCGGCCCGCAGAATGACCCGCTGCTGGACCTCGGCGAAGCACTGACCGACATCGCCGAACTGGTCCTGCGCTGGCGTGGCGACCATCTGCTGGCCACGCGCCGGGCGATGGGCTCCAAGGCCGGCAGCGGCGGCTCCTCGGGGGTCGAATGGCTGGAGAAGCGCGCCGCCCGCCCGGTGTTCCCCGAGCTGTGGACGGCCCGCGGCCATGTCTAGGACGATCTCCGAGGCCGCGGCGGCGGAGGAGCAGCGGGTGCTCGGCCTCAAGCCGGTCCTCGCACCGTTCCACCACTCCTACGGCGACCACCCCAGCCAGGTCTACGACCTGTGGCCCGCCGACGACCCCGACGCCCCGCTGGTCATCCTGCTGCACGGCGGCTACTGGCGGTACAACCGGATGCATCTGACGCCCTTCGCCGCGTATCTCGCGGCGAACGGATTCACCACCGTGCTCCTGGAGTTCCGGCGCTCCGGCGGCGACGGCGGCTACCCGGGCACCTTCGACGACATCGCCCTGGCACTGGCCACCATCCCCGCCGGCCGCCCCTACGTCCTGGCCGGCCACTGCTCCGGCGGCCACCTCGCCCTGTGGGCGGCCGCGCGTGGACTGCTGCCCGCCGACTCGCCCTGGCACACCGACGACCTGCCGCCCGCGGTGCTCGCGCTGGCCCCCGTCACCGATCTCGCCGCGACGATCCGGGAGAACCTCAGCAACGGCGCGGCACTGGAACTGCTGGGCGGCGCCGAGCACGCCGAGGCCAGGATCCCGGTCACCGACCCGCTCACCCTGCTCAGGGAGAAGGGGTCGACCGGCGTGCCGACGATCGTCCTGCACGGCGCCGCCGACGAGGAGGTGCCGCTGGAGCAGTTCGCCGACTACCTGGCGGCGCACCCCGAGGCCGAGCCCGTCGTCCTGCCGGAGACCGGCCACTACACCCTCATCGAGCCCGGCTCACCGGCCGCCCGCGCGGTCACCGACGTCATCGCCCGGCTGTCGCGACACGAGAAGGGACGACCGTGACCGTCTCCGCCGAAGCCGAAGCCGAAGCCGAAGCCGAAGCCGCGTCCACCGCCGACGCACTGCGCGCACGGGCGGCCGTCCTCGACGCCGCCGACCCGCTGGCGGCCCACCGCGCACGCTTCACCCTGCCGACCGGAACCGTCTATCTGGACGGCAACTCCCTCGGCGCCCTGCCGGCCGCGGTGCCCGAGGCGCTCGCGGACGCCGTCCACCGGCAGTGGGGCGACGACCTGATCCGGTCCTGGAACGACCACGGGTGGTGGCAGGCACCGCAACGGGTGGGGGACGCGATCGGCCGGCTGGTCGGCGCCGCCCCCGGGCAGACCCTCGCGGGCGACTCCACGAGCGTGCAGCTGTTCAACGCGCTGACCGGGGCGGCCCGTTCGCGTCCGGGCCGGCGACTGCTGCTCACCGACCCGGGCCACTTCCCCACCGACCAGTACATCGCCGACTCGGTGGCCCGGCTGCTCGGCCTGGAGGTCCACCGGATCGCGGTCGACGCCCTGCCGGGGTTCCTCGCCGAACGAGGAGCCGAGGTGGCGGTCGCCGGCTACTCCCCGGTCGACTACCGCACCGGTGAACTCCACGACATGCCCGCCGTCACCCGCGCCGTACGACAGGCCGGGGCCCTGATGCTGTGGGACCTGTGCCACGCGGCAGGCGCGCTGCCCGTCCGGCTGGACGAGTGGGGCGTCGACCTGGCCGTGGGCTGCGGCTACAAGTTCCTGTCCGGCGGGCCGGGCGCCCCGGCCTTCGTCTACGTCGCCCACCGCCACCAGGCCGCCTTCGACCAGCCGCTCACCGGCTGGAACGGGCACGCGGACCCCTTCGCGCTGAGCGGCGACTACAGCCCCGCCCAGGGAGTGGAGCGGGCCCGGATCGGCACCCCGCCGATGCTCTCCCTGCTCGCCCTGGAGGCGGCCCTCACCGCCTTCCACGGGGTCGCCATGGAGCAGATCCGGGCCAAGAGCCTGTCACTGACCGCGTTCTTCATGGACTGCGCCGACACCCTGCTGGACGGCCTCGGCTTCACCGTCGTCACCCCGCGCGCACCGCAGCGGCGGGGCAGCCAAGTCGCGCTGCGGCACCCGGACGCGTATCCGCTGGTCCGCGCGCTCGACGCCCGGGGTGTCGTCGGCGACATGCGGGCCCCGGACCTGCTGCGGTTCGGCGTCAACGCCCTGTACGTCTCCCACGACGACATGCTGACCGCCGTACGGCATCTGCGGGAGGCCGTGCTCCACGAGGAGCACCGGGACCCGCGCCTCAGGCGGCGGGCGGCGGTCACCTGACGGGCCGGGCCCGTCAGGCGGACTGCTGGTGCCAGGCGTCGTGGAAGTTGCGCCGGGCCCGGTACAGCCGGGAGCGGATCGTCCCCAGCGGCACGGCGAGCGCGGCGGCCATCTCCTGCTCGTCCAGGCCGTAGACCACGCGGAGGGTGAGGACCTCACGATGGTGGTCCGGCAGCCGGTCCAGGACGTCGCTGATGTGGACGGCGGCCATGGGATTGGTGTCCTGGACCAGGTCGGGTAGATCCTCGGCCGCGAAGTCCCCCAGCCGCCGATGGGTGCGGACGGCCTCCCGCACCGTGACGGCGCGGACCCAGGCGTAGAAGGCGTTGGGTTCGCGCAGTCCGCGGATGCCGCGGTAGATCGCGAGCATGGCCTCCTGCGCGGCGTCCAGGCCATGACGGCGGGTCACCCGCTGGGACAGCCGGACGACCAGGGGCGCGACGTGCTGCAACAGATCGTTCATCGCCTGCCGGTCGCCGGCCTGGGCGCGCGGCAACAGGACGCTCACCTCCGGCACCTGACGGTCGCGGAGGGCGATGACGTCGGCGCCGCGCGGCGCGGCGCCGGTCTCGGACGTGCTGGACACAACGGTGCTGGACACGGGGCTCCCACGAGTGCGGCGGGCGGTCTGCTCCGAGCCTGTCCAGCCGGCCTGGAATCTTCCTGGAGCCCGGGCGGAACGGCCCCCGGCGTGCGGTCCAGCGGAGTTCGAGGGCCGTTCCAGACCGCCGGTGGAGGGTGGGCGCGAAGCGTTCGCGCCCGGCCGGAACACACAAGGCCACGGCCGTGGGAGAGAAGCCGTTCTGAGTGGCATCGGAGGAGTTCCATGTTGTCCCTGACCGAGGCGGTACTGGCCGGTGCGGACCCCGACGAACTGCGACGGCGGAGGGTTCCGGACACGTACCTCGCCGCCCACCTGCGCAAGGAGGACGTGGGCATCTTCACGGGGGTCGAGGACAAGGACGTCCGGAAGTCGCTCCACGTGGGCATGGTTCCGATGCCGGAACTGGCCCCGGACGAGGTGCTGGTGGCCGTGATGGCCAGCTCCGTCAACTACAACAGCGTCTGGTCGGCCATGTTCGAACCGCTGCCGACCTTCTCCTTCCTGGAGCGCTACGGCCGGGAGGGCGGCCACGCCGCCCGGCACGACCTGCCCCACCACGTCATCGGCTCCGACGCCGCCGGTGTCGTCGTCCGTGTGGGCTCCGGCACCCGCCGATGGCAGGTGGGCGACCATGTCGTGGTCAGCCCCATGCAGGTCGACGACCAGGAACCGATGACCCACGCCGACGGCGTGCTCGGCGGCGGACAGCGCGCCTGGGGCTTCGAGACCAACTTCGGCGGACTGGCGCACTACACCGTGGTCCGGGCCAGCCAACTGCTGCCCAAGCCCGCCCATCTGACGTGGGAGGAGGCCGCCGTCAACCTGCTGACCGCCGGAACCGCCTACCGCATGCTGATCAGCGAGCGCGGCGCCCGGATCAAGCTCGGCGACGTCGTCCTGATCTGGGGAGCGGCCGGCGGCCTCGGCGCCTACGCCGTCCAGCTCGTCAAGAACGCGGGCGGCATCCCGGTCGGCGTGGTCGGCTCGGAGGAGAAGGCCGAGCTGGTGCGGGCCCTGGGCTGCGACGTGGTGGTCAACCGCGCGGAGATCGGCATGGGCGACGACACCACCTCCGAGGACCCCATCACCCTGGGCAAACGGCTGGGCCGGATCATCCGCAGGGAGACCGGCGAGGACCCGCACGTGGCCTTCGACTTCGTCGGCAGGTCGACCTTCGGGATCTCGGTGTTCGTCGTCCGCCGCGGAGGCACGGTCGTCACCTGCGGATCGAGCACCGGCTACCAGCACCAGTACGACAACCGCTATCTGTGGATGAACCTGAAGCGCATCATCGGCAGCCACGCCGCGAACCTCCAGGAAATGGCGGAGTGCAACCGGCTGTTCGGCCTCGGGAAACTGGTGCCGGTGCTGTCCGACGTCTTTCCCCTCGAAGAGGCCGGTGAGGCGGTGCGGCTGGTGCAGCGGAACCAGCACGTCGGAAAGGTCGGGGTGCTCTGCCTGGCCCCACGCACGGGACTGGGTGTCACCGATCCCGGACTACGGGCGCGTATCGGGGAGAAACAGCTCAACCCACTGCGAAATCCCGCCCCGAATCCCGCCCCGAATCCCGCCCGGAATCCCACCCGGAATTCCGGCTCCGAGTGACGTCCCGGCCCGGAACCGGAACGAATGCGAAAATCCCGCCCGAAGGAGACACCCCCGCCATGACGCCCCCGTCCATAGGCATCCTGAGTACCGGTTCGTACTTTCCGAAACAGGAGGTGAGCAACGAGGAGATCGCCGAACGCGTCGGAGTGGACACCGAATGGATCGAGCGCAAGACCCGGATCCGGAGCCGCCGCTACGCGGCCCCCGACGAGGCGACCTCCGATCTTGCCGCCCGCGCCGCCGCCGAGGCACTGGAACGCGCCGGTGTGGCCGCCGAGGACGTGGACCATCTGATCGTCTCCACCTCGACGGGTGACTCGCCGCAGCCCCCCACCGCCTGCCTGGTACAGGACCTCCTCGGTGCCACGCGCGCCGCCTGCTTCGACATCAACGTGGTGTGCAGCGGCTTCGTCCACGCCCTCGCGCTCGCCCGCGCCCTCGTCGCCCAGCGACCGGACAGCCTCGTCCTCGTGGTCGCCGCCGATCTGTACTCGCGGTGCCTGGACTTCTCCGACCGCCGTACGGCGGTGCTGCTCGGCGACGGCGCCGGAGCCGCGCTCGTCGGCCGGACCGAGGACGGGTACGGGTTCGTCGACTTCGAACTCATCGGCCGCGGCGACGCCGGGCGGCTCATCCGGGTCGACGCCGGCGGCTCCCGGCTCCCGGCGTCCCCCGAGACCCTCGCCCGCGGTGACCACTTCTTCCGCATGGACGGCCGGGGCGTACGGGACTTCGTCATGGAGAACTTCCCGCCCTTCGCCCAGCGCCTCGCCGAGCGGACGGGCATCCCGCTCGGCGAGGTACGGCACTTCGTCCCCCACCAGCCCAACGGCGTCCTGCTCTCCCAACTCGTCGAGGTGAGCGGCCTGTCCCACGCCCACACCCACCGCACCCTGGAGCGCTACGGGAACACCGGCAGCGCCTCCGTCGCGGTCACCCTGGACGACGCCGCCCGCGCCGGACATCTGCGCCCGGGCGACCTGGTCATGCTCGGCAGCTTCGGCGGGGGCATGTCGATGGCCGCCGCCTATCTGCGCTGGGGGGCCGCCGCATGACGCCGTCGGCACCCCAAGGGGAAACGCCCGGCCGCGTGGCGCGGGTCGGTGTCGTCGGCTGCGGGCTGATGGGCTCGGGCATCGCCGAACTGTCGGCGCTGGCCGGATACGACGTACGGGTGGCGGTCTCCTCACCGGACTCGCTCACGGCCGGGCGCGGCCGGGTCCTCGCCTCCCTCGACCGCGCGGTGCGCGCGGAGCGGATCGGCGCGGCCGAGCGCGACGCCGCGCTGGACCGGATCTCCTTCACCACCGACCTGTTCGACCTCGCGGACCGCCAGCTGGTGATCGAGAGCATCGCCGAGAACAAGGCCGCCAAGATCGAGCTGTTCACCCTGCTCGACAAGGCGCTGGAGGATCCGGAGGCGATCCTGGCCTCCAACACCTCCTCCCTGTCCGTCACCGCGATGGCCGGCGCGACCGGCAGGCCCGAACAGGTCCTGGGCCTGCACTTCTTCAGTCCGACGCAGCTCATCCCGCTCGTCGAGGTGATCCCCGCCCTGCACACGACCGAGTCGGTGCTCACCCGGGCCGAGGAGTTCGTGACCGCGGGCCTCGGCAAACAGGCCGTCCGGTCGGCGGACCGTACAGGGTTCGTGGTGAACGCGCTCCTGGTGCCGTATCTGCTGAGCGCCATGCGGATGGTCGAGTCGGGCTTCGCCTCCGCCGAGACCGTCGACCGCGGCATGACGCTGGGCTGCTCCCACCCCGTGGGACCGCTCAAGCTCGCCGACCTGATCGGCCTGGACGTCCTGTACGCGGTGGCCCAGGCCCTCTACGACGAGTTCAAGGAGGCGCTCTACGCCCCGCCGCCCCTGCTGACGCGCATGGTCGAGGGCGGGCTGCTGGGCAGGAAGACGGGGCGAGGGTTCTACCACCACGGGTGACCCGGGCCCGCCGACCACCGACGACCACCGGCGGGGCGGGCGCCCGCTCCCCGCCGCCGGAAGGGAGACGATCCATGACGCGGGTCTCCTACGACGAGTTCTCCGCCGAGACCTGGCTCACCCTCTACTGCCTGCCGCACGCCGGCGGCGGCGCGCGGGCGTACGGCCGCCTGCAGGGCGTGGTACCGCGCGGGGTGCGGGTGGTCCCGCTGGAACTGCCCGGCCACGGCAGACGCCTGCGGGAGCCCCCGCTGCGGGACATCGACGAGGTCGTGACCGAGGTGATCCGCCTGATGGGGGAGGACCGGGAGAGCCAGGAGGGCCGGGAGAGCCACGCGGACCGGGTGAGCCACGCGGACCGGGGGCTGCCCCGTGCCGGTCGGCCCTTCGCCCTGTTCGGCCACAGTTTCGGCGCGCTCGTCGGCTACGAGACCGCGTGGCGGCTGTGGCGGTCGGGTATGCCGCCCGAACTGCTGCTTGTCTCCGCGCGCGACAGCCCGGTGTGGCCGCTGTCCCACGAGCCGCTCCACCCGCTTCCGGACGCGTCGTTCACGGCCGGGCTGAGCCGGATGGGCGGCATCCCGGGGGCCCTTCTCGCGGAGCCGGCGGTGATGCGTGTGTATCTGCCGGCGATCCGCGCCGACCTGCGGATGGTCGAGACCTACGCGCACCGGCACGGCGAGCCGCTGGACGTGCCGGTCGCCGCCTTCGCGGGACTCCGGGACCGGCTGACCGACCCGGCGGGCATGCGGGCCTGGGCCGAGCGGACCTCACGGTCCTTCGACCTGACGTCGCTGAGCGGGGGTCACTTCTTCCTCGGCGAACCGGAGTTCCACCGGGCGCTGTCGGCCCGGCTCGACCGGCTCGCCCCACCGGAACACCGCCCCGACGGACAACCGGAACACCGGCCGGACGGACAACCGGCCGAACCGGGCCGGCGGAGGTGACCGCCGCCCGCGCCGGCCCGCCGCGGGCGGAAGCCGCCCCCGGCGGGCCGGCGTGGTCTCAGGCGGCGGTCCGGCGACCGCTCGGCCGGGCCGCGGCGCGGCCGGGGGACGCGGTGACACCACGGTCGTCGGTGATCTCCTCGCCGGAGAGCACCACTTGGTGCATCCGCTTCAGCCGTTCCGAGGGTTCCAGGCCCAGTTCCTTCACGAGGGCCGAACGCAACCGCTGGTAGACCTCCAGGGCCCGCCATGAGGCGCCGGACCGGTACAGCGCCGTCATGAGCTGCGCGCAGAACGCCTCGTGCATGGGGTGGCGGGCGGCCAACACCGAGAGTTCCGGGATCAGTTCGCCATGGCGGCCCAGCCTGAGGTCCGCCGCGATGCGCTGCTCCAGGACGGTCCTGCGCCTCTCCTCCAGGCGGACGACGTCCAGCTCCAGCACACTGCCCACCTTCACATCCACCAGCGCGGGCCCGAGCCACAGCCCGAGGGCCTGGCTCAGGAGGTCGGAGGCGGTGCGGTCGTCACCCGCCTCCAGGGCCCTGCCTCCCAGGGCGGCCAGCTGCTCGAATTCCTGTGCGTCCAGCCGCCCGGGGCGGGCCCGCAGGAGATACCCGCCGTGCCGTGTCATCAGTACGTCCTTCGCGTCCACGGCGTCGCACTCCAGGGCGGCGGAGAGCTTGCGGCGCAACTGCAGGATGTAGGTCTGCAGTGTCGTGGCGGCGCTGCGGGGCGGTGCCTCGCCCCAGATCTCCTCCATGAGGGTCGGCACGGTGACGACGCGATCGGCCTGTAACGCCAGGAGCGCCAGAACTTGGCGGGGTTTGGTGGCGCTGGGGACGAATGACGCCTGTCGGTGGGTTGCGGTGAACGGCCCGAGAACCGTGATGCCCATCATCTGCGTCCTCTGCTGTCTTACGGGAACGTGCCCCGAACACTGGCAGGGCCCGTGCCGCGCGGCCCAGTGCTGCTTTCACGAGTCACCACATGAATATGTCATGGCATGACTCAAGCGGTACCGGAGGGCGTTATGTCCATCGACCGGTCGGGTTCCGGTCATCTGCTGGACATCCTGTCCATAAAAGCGCGATCCGTGCGCAACGGTGACGTGGCTTATAACTTTCAAGATCTTGCACGAACGCTTCACAGCCCGCCATCATGGACGCCATGAGCGTCCCCCCACTCGGTGCCCCTATTTCTGGCATGTCGGAATTATCTCCGCGTGGTATGTACCAGAATCAGGGTCATTTGTTTGCCCATTGCCCCAAGGCGTCGCAGTCGGCCCGCCCGGGCGCATATGCCATCGGTGACACGCGCCACTTTCGAGCCCTTCGCGTGGTTGCCGCCGGAACCCGTTGGGCATGGACTTTGTGGAGCGAGCGGAATGCCGGGGCGCCTCCTCGGCTTTCGCCGACGCATTTTCGTTGTGCCCTGACCAATTCATTTCCTCGCGGGAAACCAAACGCCGTGGACCGTCTTCGACACGGCGGAAGTCCCGCATCGCGCGGCACGCTCAACGCATGGCCGCTGCCGCACCGCGCAACGGGCGGCGCTCGTGAGGAGACGACAACGTGGGTGCTGCCCGGGGCGTGGGAAGGTGCGTCGGCGCCTCGTACAGAGCCTTTCGCAGGGTGCGCGGGTGCTGTCGGCCGGGTGCGCTGAGCCGGCTGCCGGACCACGACCGCCGCGCGTACCGGCTCACACGGATCATCACCGTGGTCCCGCTGGCGTGGATCGCGTCGCAGAGCCTGCTCGACACACTGGCCGAGCGGCCCCGGCCCGCCCCCGTCGCCGCCCTCTTCGCGCTCTTCGCCCTCGTGTTCGCCGCCCAGTGGGCCGTCGTGACGGTCGGGGCGCGGTGCCGGACGAACGGACTGCTCCTGGCGATCCTCGGCGCCCAGGCCGCCCTGACCTATCTGCCCGTCCTCTGCTACGGCGCCTTCTGGGCCCGGATGACGGGGCCGCTGGCCGCCTCGGTCCTGCTGGTCAACATGCGCGGGGTCCGGCTCGTCTGGTCCCTGGTCGTCGTCAGCGCCCTGGGCATCACCTGGACGGAGATGCCGTTCCACACGGCGGTCGGGTACGCGCTGTGCACGGGGCTGACGGGATGGATGGTCTGGGGCTTCAGCCGGCTCTCCGCTCTCGTGGTCGAGGTGCGCGCCGAGCGGAGCGAACTCGTCAGGGCGGCGGTGGCACAGGAGCGGCTGCGCTTCTCACGTGACCTCCACGACCTGTTGGGGGGCAGTCTGTCCGCCGTCGTCCTGAAGGGGGAACTGGCCCACCGACTGGTTCCCACGGAGGCGGAGCCCGCCCGACAGGAGATCGCGGCGATGCTGGACATCTCACGCCAGGCCCTCACCGAGCTGCGGGTCGTCGCCAAGGGCTACCGGCACCCCCTGTCCATCGCCGCCGAGTTGGAGGCGGTGCGGTCGGTCCTGGCCACGGCCGGCGTGGACGTGACCGTGGTGGCCGATCACGACGGGCTGGACCCGGCGCTCGACGCCGTCCTGGCCGTCGTGCTGCGGGAGGGCACCACCAACGTCCTCCGGCACAGCAGGGCCAGGACCTGCCTCGTGACCCTCACCGTGTCCGCCGGCACCGCACGGCTCGACATGGTGAACGACGGTGTCCTGCCGTCCACCGGTCTGGGCGAAGGCCACGGACTTGCCAATCTCGGCGCCCGCCTGGCGGATCTCGGCGGCCGGAGCACAGCGGGCGTCCACGAGGACGGCCGCTTCCATCTCGTCGCGGAGGTACCACTGCCGCCGTCGCACAGCCGGACGGCCGTTGTCGAAGCAACGGGGGTCAGGGAAAGTGCACCGGCGCGGAGCCGGAGCGCACGGAACGAAAGTAAACGATCATGCACACCAGAATTCTGCTCGCAGAGGACCTCGATCTGGTCCGCGGAGCACTGGCCGCGCTCCTGGAGCTGGAAGCGGATCTGACCGTCGTGGCCTCGGTGAGCCGGGGCGACGACATCGTCCCGACCGCTCTCGAGACCCGGCCCGACGTCGCGGTGCTCGACATCGACCTCCCCGGCACGGACGGGCTCACCGCGGCGACGGAACTCCACCGCAGGCTCCCCAGCTGCAAGACCCTGATCCTCACCTCGTTCGGGCGCCCGGGCATGCTGCGACGGGCGCTGGCCGCCCAGGTCCCGGGGTACCTCCTCAAGGACGCCCCGCCGAGCCAACTCGCCAAGTCGGTGCGCGCGGTCGCCGCCGGACAGCGCGCCATCGACCCCGAACTGCTGCTCGACGCCTGGAACTGCCAGGACAACCCCCTCTCGGCCCGGGAGACGGAGGTCCTGCGGCACGTCGCCCGGGGCGCCGACGTCGGCGACATAGCGAACTGCCTGTGTCTGTCCAAGGGAACCGTGCAGAACTACCTGACCTCCGTCGTCACCAAGCTGGGCGCCCGCAACCGCATCGACGCCGTCCGTATCGCCTACGACCAGGGCTGGTTGCCCTGAGCCGGAGCGCCCGGTCGGTCCGGCGGGCCGGAGCGGTCAGATGCCCAGGAGCAGCCCGCCGCTCGCGTCCACGCACTGGCCCGTCACCCAGCGGGCGTCGTCGCTCGCCAGGAAGGCGACCACGTCCGCGATGTCCCCGGGCTCGCCCAGCCGGTTGAAGACGGAGAGGGACTCGTAACGCGCCCGTATCTCGGGCTGCTTGAGCGTCGGGTTGATCCCCGTCTCCGTGATGCCGGGGCAGACCGCGTTCACGGTGATGCCCCGCGGGCCGAGTTCCTTGGCCAGCGTGCGGGTCAGCACGTCCGTCGCGCCCTTCGACATCGAGTAGGCGATGACCCAGGAGAAGGCGACACGGGTGACCACCGAGGAGATGTTGACGATCCGGCCGCCGTCCCGCAGCCGGCCGAGGGCCTCCTGCACGATGAAGAAGGGGGCCTTGGTGTTGACCGCGAAGACCCGGTCGTACTCGGCCTCGGTCACCTTCGAGATCTCCACCGGGAGCGTGATGCCCGCGTTGTTGACCAGGATGTCCAGCCCGTCCCCGGCACCGTGCCCGGCCAGCCCCGCGTCGAAGGCCGCCCAGAGCGTGGCCGCGTCACCCGGCACACCGAGTTCCGCGTGGACGGCGAAGGCCCGCCCGCCCGCCGTGACGATCTGCTCGACCGTCTCCTCGGCGGCCCCCGCGTCGTGCCCGTAGTGCACCGCGACCAGCGCGCCCTCCGCCGCCAGCCGCATCGAGACGGCCTTGCCGATGCCCCGGCTGCCGCCCGTCACCAATGCCGTTCTGCCCGAAAGCCTGCCCACTGTGGTCCCCATTCTCCGGCGTCCGCGGGCAGCGCCCTACGGCACGCGATCGGTACTTCGGATGGTGGTCGGTACGTCGGATGTCGATGGCCGGCGTCGTCCCGTCCGGTTCCTCGACGTCGTTTCACTCAAGGAGGAGTGCCGGGGCGGCCCTCGGAATCCCCCGCCCCGTGCGACAGCGGCGTGAGCCACGCCATACCGGCGGGGGACAGCCCGTGTCGTCCCGTCAGTTCTCGATCGCTCTCAGGGCGGACGCCACCACCTCGCCGATCCGGGCGATCGGTTCCGGCTCGGTCATCTCGTAGTGCCCGCACGGCACTTGGTGGTCGTCGATCACACCGTCGACGTACGCGCTCCACTCCTCGGCCTTGTCCGGCGCGTCCGACGGATCGTCCGAGCCGCCTGCCCCGGCCGCACCGCCCACGGCGCTGAAGAACAGGACGTCGCCATGGAACACGTCGAGGCTGAACTCGGGCGCGATACGGAGGTTGTTGTGCATGACGCGGGCGATGGCCGCCGCCTCCTCGCCCGTGACCTCCGCGCCCGGTGCCGGGCCCGAGGAGTCGAGCAGCCGCAGCAGGGCGGCGACGTCGGCGGGCGCGTCGGCCGGCGGGTGGACGCCGGTCAGCCGGGAGATCAGGGCCGCCACCTGTCGCTCGGCCACCTCCGGCGCCGGAGGATGCAGGTGCAGCAACGGCGAGTCCAGCATGGCCAGCAGCTCCACCCGCTCCCCTTCGCCCTGCAGCGCGGTGGCCATGGCGTGGGCCACCATCCCGCCGTAGGACCAGCCGAGGAGCCGGTAGGGGCCCTCCGGCTGGATCTCACGCAGCAGCCCCAGGTAGAAGGCGACCATGTCCTTCGCATCGGTGGCGGGCGGCGCGACACCGTCCAGCCCGCGTGCCTGGATGGCGTGCACCGGCTGCCGTTCGCCGAGATGGGCGAGCAGACCGGCGTACCGCCAGCCGATACCGCCACCGGGGTGCAGACAGAACAGCGGGCGCCGGTCGCCCTCCGTGCGCAGTGGGAGGACCGGGGCGAAGGCGTCCCGGCCGGCGCCGCGACGGCCCGCGCGGTCCAGCAGACCCGCGACGGTGGGGGAGGCCAGCACCGCCGAGCCCGGCACGTCGAGCACGCCCGCCCGGCGCAGCCGCCCGGCCAGGATCACCCCGCGCATGGAGTCGCCGCCCAGGTCGAAGAAGTTGTCGTGGACACCGATCGGCTCCACCCCGAGAACCTCCTGCCACTGCTCGGCGACCGTGCCCTCCAGATCGCTGCGCGGGGCGACGTACGGCGTCCGCAGATACGGCCGGGGAGCCAGGGAACGGGCCGACGGCCCGGCGGCCGAGGGGATCTCGGCGGTCGGGGCGTCCGCGCCGTCCACGGTGTGCGGCGGCGCGGTGCCGTCGGCCGCGGGGCGCGCGGAGACCCGAGGCGGGTCGATCCAGTGGCTCCGGCGGTCGAAGGCGTAACCGGGCAGCGGAACCCCCGGCCCGTGGTCCACGGCACCGCTCAGCGGGGTGAGATCGGCCGGGACACCCGCTGTCCACAACCGGGCGAGCGCCTCGGTGAAGACCTCGACGTCGGACCGCGCGGACTTGGCGTGCCGCATCGTGACGACCGTGGTCGGCGCGGCCTCCGGCAGACACGCACGGGCCAGCTTCGACAGCGTGTCCCCGGGGCCGACCTCCACCAGCAGCGGCCCGCCACGCTCCCACAGGGCGGCGACACCGTCGGCGAAGCGCACGGTCCGGCGGAGCTGGTCCACCCAGTGCCCGACGCTCGTCGCCTGCTCGTCGGTGACCCAGGTGCCGGTGGTGTCGGTGACATAGGGGATCCGGGGAGGGCGCAGGGTGACACCGCGTACGGCCTCGGCGAACTCACCGAGGATCGGGTCGAGCAGATGGGAGTGGGCCGCGAGCGCCAGCGTCAGCCGGCGGTGCGGGACCTCCTCGGCCAGCAGCCGCCGCTCCAGCGCGGCCACCGCCGCCTCGTCCCCCGCGACCGTACAGGCGTCCGGCCCGTTCACCACGCTGAGCGAGAGCCCGCCGGTCAGCCGGCCGCGCAGCTCCTCCTCGCTCAGCGCCACGCTGACGGTGGCGCCCCCGGCCGCGACCATCAGCCGCGCCCGCTCCGCCACCAGCGGCAGCATGTCCTGAAGGTCCATCACCCCGGCGAGACAGGCCGCGGTGTACTCGCCGAGGGAGTGGCCGATCAGGGCGTCCGGACGGACCCCGCGCTCCATCAGCACGGTGGCCAGGGCGTACTCGGTGACAACCACCGACAGCAGCCCCAGCACCCCGGGGTCGGCGGTGCCCGAGCCGTACAGCGCCTCCCGCAGATCCCGGCCCAGCACCGGCCGCAGGATCCCGGCACAGTCGTCGACGACGTCCCGGTACGGGGCGCAGTCGCGGTACAACTCCGCGCCCATACGGGGGTAGTGGGCGCCTCCGCCGGGCAGCAGGAACGCCGTACGCGGGGGCCGGACCGCGCCCTCGGCGGGGGTGTCGGACAACGGCGCGCGCATGGCTTCGACGGCGCCCACGCCGCTCTCGACGACCACCGCGGCCCGATGCGGCATCGCGGGGCGGCGTGTCCGCAGGGTGTGGGACACCGCCGCCAGATCCGTACCGGGGTGGTCCGACAGATACCCGGCGAGCCGGTCGCCCTGGCCGCGCAGCGCGCCGGGGGTGCGGGCCGACAGCGGCAGCACCTGCCACCGCGCTCCGGGGGCCTCCTCCGGGGGCGCGGGCCGCTCCGGTGCCGGCGGCGCCTCCTCCAGGACGACATGGGCGTTCGTCCCGCCGATACCGAAGGCGCTGACCCCCGCGCGGCGCGGACCGCTCCCGGCCGGCCACTCCTCCAGTTCGGCCGGCACCCGGAACGGGCTCTCGGCCAGGTCGATCAGCGGGTTCGGGCGCCGGAAGAGCGCGACCGGCGGGATCTGCCGGTGCTCCAGGACCAGTACGGCCTTGATGAAACCCGCCAGCCCGGCCGCCGCCCCGAGATGACCGATGTTGGGCTTCACCGACCCCAGGGCGCAGAACCGCCTGCGGTCGGTGGTCTCCCGGAACACCCGGGTCAGCGCCTCCACCTCGATGGGGTCACCGAGGCTGGTGCCCGTGCCGTGGGCCTCCAGATAGCCGATGGAGTCCGCGTCGACACCGGCCAGCGTCTGGGCCATGAGGATCGCCTCGCACTGCCCCTCGGTGCTGGGCGCGCTGAAACCCACCTTCCGACGGCCGTCGTTGTTGACCGCCGACCCCTTCACCACGGCCCTGATCCGGTCCCCGTCCGCCACGGCGTCCGCCAGACGCTTGAGGACCACCACGCCCACCCCGTCGCCCGGCACGGTGCCCGCGGCCTCCGCGTCGAAGGCCCGGCAGCTGCCGTCCGGGGAGAACACACCGCCCGGGACGTGCTGGTAGCCGAGCTTCGCCGAGGGGTTGACCGAGACCGCACCGGCCAGCGCGATGTCGCAGGAGAGGTTCAGCAGGTCCTGGCAGGCGGTGTGGACTGCCACCAGACCGGTGGAGCACGCCGTCTGCAGCGACAGACTCGGGCCCGTCAGCCCCAGTTCGTACGAGACCCTGGTGGCCAGCGTGCCGAGCGAGTTCGCGGCGGTGGTGTGCACCAGCTCCACCGAGCCGGGCCGGCCGGCGAACCTCGGGTACACGTGGGACGCGTAGTAACGGCTGTCCCCGGCACCCGCGTAGACCCCGATCGTCCGGCCCTCCCGGTCGGCCGCGTACCCGGCGGCCTCCAGCGCGTGGTAGGCGCACTCCAGCAGCAGCCGCTGCTGCGGGTCCACGATCGCGGCCTCGGCGGGGCTGTAGCCGAAGAAGGCCGCGTCGAACAGGTCGATGCCCTCGACGACCGAGGCGCGGCGCACCAGGGACGGGTCGGCCAGGTCCGCCGGGTCCCCGCCTGCGGCGAGGAACTCCTCCTCGCCGACCGGGCGTACCGACTCCCGGCCGGCGGCGATGTTCTCCCAGAACTCCTCCACCGTGTCGGCGCCGGGGAACCGCCCCGCGAGGCCGATGACGGCGATGTCGTCGTCCGAGAATGCGTCGGACCCGTCGGACCGGTTCTCGTTCTCCGGCGTGTCAGTCATCGCCGTTGCCCCCCTTGTTCTGCCGAACGGTCCTGTTCCGTGCGGAGCGTTGCCGCTGCGCCTGCTGCCGGGCGCGTGCCAGGGCACCGCCCTCCGCCGGTGCCGGCGCGGGCACCGGCACCCGGTCGGCGAGGTGCCGGGCCAGCGCCTCCACCGTGGGATGGCTGAACAGGTCCACGACGGTGAGGTCGCAGCCCAGTTCGCGGTTGACCTCGGTCATCGCACGGACCAGCAGCAGGGACGTGCCCCCGAGGTCGAAGAAGCTGTCGTCGACAACCACCTGGTCGCGGTCCAGGACCCGTCGCCAGACGCCGCACAACGTGTCCTCCAGGACCCGGCGCCGGTCGGCGTCCGCGTCGGCGGGCCGGACGGCGGAACCGCCGGGTGACGCCCCGCCGGCTTGGGTCCCGGCCGTGCGCAGGACCCACCGGTCGCCCGCGCCCGACAGCCGGGCGCCCTCCTCGGCGGCCCGGTGGAGCGCCCCGAGGTCGGTGCCGTCGCGCAGCGCCACCCGGGCCGCCGGCCGGTGCACCGGCCGGGCCGGGCCGTGGAGATGGCCGCGCACCCAGGGAGCGCCCCGGTCGACGCCGATCAGGACGTGCGGCTCGTCCAGCGACCGGGCGAGGTCGAACGAGCGCAGCGCGGCGCCGTGCTCCAGGACCCGGTAGCCGCGCGCCTCGGTCAGCGCCCTCAGCCCGTAGCCCCGGCTCATGCCGATGTCGTCCCACATGCTCCAGGACAGACTGTGGGCGGCCGTCCCGTTGCGGCGGCGCTGATACACGGCCAGGGCGTCGAGGAAGGCGTTGGCGGCGGCGTACGCGCCGGTCATGGAGCCGCCGAAGAAGCCGTTGACCGAGGAGAAGGAGAGGAACGACGACGCCGCGCACTCCTCGGCCAGCCGGTGCAGCACCCAGCCGCCGGTGACCTTCGCGTCGAGCGCGGCACGCCATTGCCGCAGGTCGTACTCGGCGAGGGGCTGCTGGTCGAACGTGCCCGCGAGGTGCACCACCCCCGCCAGCGGGGCCGACCAGGCGGCGGCGGCCTTGTCCACCACGGCGCGCACCTGCGCGGGATCGGTGATGTCGGCGCACGCGTAGCGCACCTCGCCGCGTGCGCGCAGCCTGCGGTACGCCTCGACCCGGCGGGCCGTCTCAGCGTCCACCGCCGGGTCGTCCCCGGCGTGCTCCGGCGGGAGTTCCGTGCGGCCGACCAGCAGCAGCCGGGTACCCGGTGTCCCGAGCAGGCGCTCGGCGACCAGGGGTGCCACGCCGCCGAGCCCACCGCTCACCAGAAGGAACCCGTCGGACGCGCCCGGCCCCCTGCGCGGCAACGGATCCGGCAGCCGCCCCAGCCGACGCACCCAACGCTCCCCGCCCCGGTACGCCACCTCGCCATCGGTCACCGGACCGCCCACCTCGTCGAGGATCAACTGGGCGGCTTCCCCGTCGTCGGCGACCGGGACGTCCAATCGGCAGGCTTCCAGCCAGGGCAGCTCCTCGCGCAGGCTCTTCAGCAGGCCGCCGGCGGCGGCGTGGAGGCAGGAGGGGTGGTCCTCGGGCAGGACGTCCTGGGTTCCGCCGGTCACCAGGTGGAGGCTGACCGGGCGGTCCGGGGTGCCGCCGGCCGACAGGGCCCCGGCCAGGCACACCAGGCTGTCGGCGCCGTCCCGCTGGGCCTCCCGCAGGTCCTCCACCCGGTCGGGCTCGTCACCGCCGGCGGTCAGCGACCCGAGGTGGATCACCGCGTCCACCGGGCGGCCGTCCGCGGCCAGGGCCGCGAACAGCGCCTCGTAGTCCTCGGGACGGTCGACGCGCACGTGGTAGCGGGCCAGGTCGACGCGGCGGAACGCGTCGGCCGCGGTGACGACCGTGCACAGGGCACCGCCCCGCCACAGCCGGACGGCCACCGCCGCGGCGACCCGGGCGCCGAGCGCGTCCCGCCCGGCGAGCACCAGGGTGTGCCGCGCGGGGGACGCCGTGTCGTACGGACGCCGCACACGCTGCCACACCGGGCGCAGGAACCAGTCCGGTACGGTCGCCGCGGTGCCCAGCAGCACCTCCGTGCGCCGTACGTCCTCGTCGAACTCGCCCGCCTCGAAGCGGGTGCGCAGTTGTGTCCGCTGGATCTTGCCGATCTCGGTCTTGGGTATGGTCCCCGGCTCCACCGGCACCAGATGGGCCGGGGTGATCCCGATCTCCCGGGTCACTTTGCCGCGTACCGTGCGCAGCGCGTCGGCCAGGTCGGTGCCGGGGAGGACGTGGAGGAACAGGGCGAGTTCGTCGGTGTCGGCCGCCGGGTCCGGGCGCACCGCGCACGCGGCCGTGAACGACCGCTCCACGAACGGCAGTTCCTCCACACAGGCCTCGATCTCATGGCTGTAGTGGTTGACGCCGTTGATGATGATGACGTCCTTGGCCCGGCCCGTGATGTACAGCTCGCCGGAGCGCAGGAAGGCCAGGTCACCGGTGTCGAACCAGCCGTCCTCGGTGAACGACTCGGCGTTCTTGGCCGGGTTGTCGTGGTACCCGGAGGTCACCGAGGTGCCACGGACCTGGAAGTGCCCGACGGTGCCCTCCGGCACGACCTCGCCCCGGTCGTCCACGACCCGCATGGCGAACCCGGGGTAGGGCAGCCCGCAGCTGACGAACTGGCCCTCGTCCACCGCCGGTTCGGCCGGCAGCACGGTGTCCGTCACCACCGAGCAGGTCTCCGACATCCCCCAGCCGGGACGCACGACCGTCGGCGGCAGCCCGAACGGCGCGAGCACCTGGAGGAAGCGGCGGACGGTGGCGGCCACCACGACCTCGCCGCAGTTCATCACCATGCGCATCGGCGACAGGTCCCACCGGCGGTCGCCCATCCGGTCCGCGTGCTCGACGGGCAGCCCGAAGGCGAAGTTGGGGGCCCAGGTGACGGTCACCCGGTGACGGTCCGCCAGGTCCATCCAGCGCAGCGGATCCTGCAGCACCCAGGACGTGGGCGCGTGGACCTGCCGGCAGCCCAGGTACAGGTCCCGGAGGTGGAACATCACGACGCCGGTGACATGGTCGAGCGGGATCCAGTTCAGCGACACGTCGTCCTCCGTCAGGCCGTTGACCTGTGCGGTGGCCGCGGACCGGGTGAGGACGTTGCGGTGGTTCAGCTCGACCGCCTTCGGCAGGCCGGTGCTGCCGGAGGTGAGCAGCATCAGGATCAGGTCGGTCGCCCGCGCGGGATGCCAGTCGCTGTCGGCGGGCCCGGAGCGCAGCGCGTCCGCCGTGGTCAGCCGCGCCTCGGCCCACGCACGCCGGCCGGCGAGAGCGCGCAGCCCGTCCTCCAGCGCGGCCGAGGTGACGATCCAGGGGCGGCCCAGCATCCGCCAGACGCCCTCCAGTTTGTTCACCGCCGCCGAGTCCTCCCCGTAGGAGGCCGGGACGGTCAGCGGCACGGTGACGAAGCCGCCGAGGATGCAGCCCCACAGGACCGCCAGGAAGTCCTCGGTGTCGTCGCACTGGAGGATCACCTGGTCGCCGGGGCGCAGCCCCAGCCCGCGCAGTCCGCCCAGGACCCGGGACGCCTCCTCGGCGAGGCTCGCGTAGCTGCGGCGGACGGTGCTGCCGTCGGCCCGGACATGCACCACCTCGGCGTGCGCTCCGCCGGCCGCCGCCCGGCGCAGGGCCTCCGCCCAGGTCCGCACGGTCGGCTCGGTCAGCGGGGGCCCCTCACTCACGGAGGGAACCGTCTCCCGGGCCGTACGACCCGACGCCGGGTCCTCGGACTTCTCGGGCGCCGTGGTGGTGCGTACGGCGGGGCCGGAGGCGGCGGGACCCGCGTGCAGCCGGCCCAAGGGCTCGGTGTCCTCCTCCAGTTCCACCGTGACGGTCTCCACGCCCGGCACCGCCGCCAGCGCCCGCCGCCACCGCTCCGCCTGCTCCGTGCCGATCCTCGGCAGCCGTGCCGCCGCGGCGGTGTCCAGGGCCCCGTCCGCGGTGCGGGGCAGACCGGAGACGGCCACGACCCGTGGTGCCCGCCCCTCCGGGGCCGTACGCCCGAGTGCTTGCTCCGCCTGCCGGGCGGCGTTCGCCCGGGTGGGCACGGCCAGCACGGTCGGCCGGCCCCCGTCGCCGTCGCCCGGGGGCAGCGCGAGGCACTCCCGGATGCCGCCCACCGCGAGCACCGACCGTTCCAACGCCCGCGCGTCGAAGGGCGGTTCGTCCGCCTTCGTGGTCGTCGGCGGCCGGAGGCCGGGGTCGGGCAGTCCGCTGATCCTCAGGTCCGGGTCCGCCGCCACGGCGGCGAGCGTCTCGTGCAGGCCCTCGGCCAGCCGGAGCGCCGTGGCCTCGTCGAACAGGTCGGTGTTGTACTCGACATGGCAGGTCAGCCCGTCGGGTGCGGCGTCCGCGCCCCGGCGTTCCGTGAACTCCACGAACAGGTCGAACTTCGCGGTGCCGGTGGCGGTCGGGTGCAGGGCGGCCTCGTCGCCGCCGAGCCGGAGGACGGCCTCCGTGTTGTTCTGCAGTGCCAGCATCACCTGGAACAGCGGGTGCCGGGCGGCCGTGCGGGCCGGGTTCAGCTCCTCCACCAGCCGGTCGAACGGCAGGTCCTGGTGGTCGTAGGCGGCCAGGTCGAAGGCCCGCACCCGGGCCAGCAGGGCGTGGAACGCGGGGTCCCCGGAGGTGTCGGTGCGGGTGACGAGGGTGTTGGTGACGACGCCGACCACCTCGTCCAGGGCCTCTTCGGAGCGTCCCGCGACCGGGGTGCCGAGGGGGATGTCGGCACCGGCGCCGCAGCGGGTGAGCAGGGCGGCGAGGGCGCTCTGCAGGACCATGAACAGGCTGGCCCCGCCGGTGTCGGCCAGCCGCAGCAGGGCGTGGTGGAGGTCGGGGCCGACCTCGACGGTCAGGCCCCGGCCGCGGCGGCCGGGCACGGCCGGACGGCCCCGGTCGGCCGGCAGCGGGATCTCCTCCGGCAGACCCGCCAGGGCCTCCTTCCAGAACACCAGTTGCCCGCCCATCGCGGTGGCGGGATCACGGAGCCCGTCGAGCAGCCGCTCCTGCCACAGCGTGTAGTCGGCGTACTGGATCGCGGGCGCCGCCCGGTCCGGCGCCCGGCCCTCCAGGCGGGCCGCGTACGCCGCCGAGAGGTCCTCGGCGAACGGCACCAGCGACCACCCGTCGGCCGCGCTGTGGTGCAGGACGAGGACCAGCGCCCGGGTCCCGTCCCGGGGGCCGTACAGCCCCGTCCACAGCGGGATGTCCCGGGTCAGGTCGAACGGGCGGCGCAGCGCGGCGGCGACATACGCCTCCACCTCCTGGGCGGGGCAGTCCACCACCTCCAGCTCCGGGCGCACCGTGCCGGGCGGGCGGATGTCCTGGTACGGCGTGCCGCCGTCCTGCGGCAGGAGGGTGCGCAGGCTCTCGTGCCGGTCGACGACGTCCGCCAGGGCCGCCCGCAGGGCCTCGTCGACGACGAGACGTTCCAGCCGTACGACTAGCGGCATGTTGTAGGTCGCGGCCGTGGTGTCGACCTGGTTGAGGAACCACATGCCCTGCTGGGCGGAGGACAGCGCGATACGGTCCCCCCGCTCGCCCGGGTCGACGGCCACGAGCGCCGGCCGTACGGGGGCCGCCGGGGCGGACGGGAGCGACAGCCGGGCGGCGATCCGCGCGGGGGTGGGCTCGGTGAAGAGCGTCCGCAGGGACACCTCGGCGCCGGTGACGGTCCGCAGCCGGGTCCGCAGCCGTGAGGCGAGCAGGGACTGTCCGCCGAGGTCGAAGAAGTCGTCGTCCGGGCCGACCGCGCCCGCGGGCAGCCCCAGCAACTCCTCGAAGAGGCGGCAGACCGGGGCCTCGGCTCCGGTGACGGCGCCACCCGGGGCCTCGACGTCGGCGGCGGCCAGCGCCTTGCGGTCCGGCGAGCCGTCGTCGGTCAGGGGGAGGGCGTCCGTCAGCACACAGGCGGCGGGCACCATGTGCTCCGGCAGGATCTGCGCCAGATGCGCGAGCAGTTCCGCCCGGGTCGGGCGGCGCCCGGGTCCCGGCACGGCGTGGGCGACGAGCACCCGGCCGCCGGTGCCGGGCCGGTCGTGGGCGACCACGGCGGCCCCCGCGACGGCCGGATGCCGCAGGAGCGCCGCCTCGACCTCACCGGGCTCGACGCGGAACCCGCCGGTCCGCACCTGCTCGTCGGTCCGGCCGACGTACTCCGGGCCGTCGTCGGCGCACCGGCGGACGAGGTCACCGGTGCGGTACAGCCGCCCGCCCGGCCGCCCGAAAGGATCGGGGACGAAGCGCTCGTCGCCGGGCTCGGTGCGGGCGAGCCGGGCCCCGGCCACGTACAGGTCGCCCACCCAGCCGGGCGGGACCGGCCGCCGGGCGTGGTCGAGGACGTAGAGCCGAGTGTCCGGCAGCGGGGTGCCCAGAACACGGCGGTCCTCGCCGAACTGCTCGCGGGTCAATCGCCGGAAGGCGACGGGCCCCGTGGTCTCGGCGTCGCCGTACAGGGCGACCAGGACCGGGGCGTCGTCACCGAACCGGTCGACCCACGGCTTCAGGTCGGCCGGGCGCGGTGCCTCGGACGTGAGGAGCAGATGACGCAGCGCCAGTGGGGGAGTGCCGGGCCCGGAGCCGCCTGTGCGTGCCTCGTCGGCCCGGACCAGTGCGGGCAGGGCGGCGGAGGGCTGGTGGAGGACGGTGACGCGCTCGCGGCGCAGCAGGTCCAGCAGTTCGTCGGGCGACCGGGCGGTGTCGTGGGCCACGACGACCAGCCGGCCGCCGTTCAGCAGCGCCCCCCAGACCTCCCCGACGCCGACCGGGGAGGCGCACGAGTGCGTCAGCGCCCACGCGTCGTCCGGACCCGAGGGCACCCGCGCGGCCGACGCCTCGAAGAACCCGATGAGGTCACCGTGCGTGAGGTGTACGGCCTTCGCGCTGCCCGTGGCGTCCGGGGCGTGGAGGACATAGGCCACGGCGTCGGGGGTGAGCGGCGCGCCGCGCTCGGCGGCGGAGAGGCTCGCGGCCGGGTACGCGGACAACTCGCCCTCGGTGGCGGGGTCGTCCAGCACGACGGCGGGGAGGTCCAGGCCGGACAGCGCGTCGGCCGTGCCCGCGTCGGTCAGCAGCAGCGCGGGCGCGGCGGCTTCGGCCCGCGCCCGCAGGTGTCCCGCCGGGTGCGCGGGGTCCAGCGGCAGGCAGGCGGCGCCGGTCTTGAGCACCGCCAGCTGCCCGGCGACCAGGTCCGCGGAGCGGGGCAGCGCCACGGCCACGGTCCGGCCGGGGCCCGCCCCGCGCGCGAGCAGCAGCCTGGCCAGCCGGTCGGCGCGGGCGTCGAGGTCCGCGTAACTCAGGGCGGATCCCTCGTGGGTGACGGCCGTCGCCTCGGGAGCGTGGGCTGTCCGGGCCTCGAAGCGCGCGGGCAGGGTGGCGTCCGGTGCGGCGGGCACCGGCTCGGGAGTCGTGTAGGCCGGGTTCTCGCCCGGCAGCAGCAGGTCCGTCCCGGCGACGGTGAGCCCCAGGTCGGCCTCGGCCAGTCGGTCCAGCAGGATCAGGAAACGCTCCAGGTGACCGGCGAGCACATCCTCGGTGTAGAGCGCCGGGTTGGCGTCGAAGGCGAAGCCCAGGCCGGTTCCGTCGGCGCCCGGCCGCACGGTGATCAGCAGATCGTCGACCGCGCCGCCCGACAGATGGTGCGGGGTCGCGGGGTGGCCGTCGAAGCGCAGCCGGTGGGAGAACGGGACCAGATTGACGAGGGGGCCGAACAGCCGCCGGTCGCCGCCGAGGAGCCGCACCTCCCGTCGTAGGTCCTCGCCGCGGTACTGCTGGTGCCTGCGGACCGCGCGCAGTTCGCCGTTGGCCGCCGCGATCAGCTCGCCCGCGGTGGTGTCCGGCCGTACCGACAGCCGTAGCGGAAGGTTGTTCGACACTGTGCCCGGGGTCCGCAGGGCGGCCGATCCGAGCCGGCTCATCGTCGTCACACCGAGGATCACGTCCTCGTGCGCCGTCACCCGGTGCGTGTACATCGCGACGGCCGCGAGCAGCAGTTCGGTCCGGCTCGCGCCCACCGCGGACGCGGCGGCCGAGAGCCGTTCGGCGGCCGACGCCGACAGCGCCGCCGTACGCCGTACGAAGGCGGGCGACGGCGGCGCGGTGCCCTCGGTGAGGGTGACGGCCCCGCGATGGCCGGCGAACCGCCCGGTCCAGTAGGCGCGGTCGCGCTCGAACCGGTCCGAGGCCCGGTAGGCGGCCTCCTCGTCCAGGAGCGTCCGCACGGGGGCGAACGCGGTCCCCGGCACCTCCTGCCCGGCCGCGAGCGCGCTGTAGATCTCGGCGGTCCTGCGGAAGACGAGCAGATAGCCGTAGCCGTCCAGGAGGATGTGATGGGCCCTCATGAACCACAGGTAGCGGTCGTCGGCCGCCTTGAAGAGGGCGTGGGTGAACAGCGGGCCCTCGCCCATGGGCGCGGCCGTGGCGCGGTCGGCGCGCATCCACTCCTCGGCCGCCGCCGTGGGATCCGGCGCGGCGCTCACGTCCCGCGTGTGCAGCACCCAGTCGTCGGTGGGCGCCGGTACGCAGCGCGGCCCCTCGGCCGTGTCGACGAAGCGCAGCCCGAACGCCTCCGCCTCGGTGACGGTGCGGCGCAGCGCCGCCTCGAACAGGTCCGTGTCGACCGGCCCGTGGATCTCCAGGTACTCGCCCGTGTTGTAGGCCGGGCTTCCCGGGTCGAGCTGCTGCGCGTACCAGATGCCGCTCTGCGCTCCGGTCAGGCCCAGCGGCGCGGGGTCCCGCACGGCCCGCGGCGCGGCGTCCCGCGCGGACCGCGGTGCGGTGGCCGGGGTCGCGGTCGGCTCGGAAGCGGGCCGCCGCGGCGATGCGGAAGCGGTGGATCCGTCTGCGTCTTGGAGCACGGTAATCATCCTCGTCAGACAAATGGACGAACGGCCTGCGCGGCTTCGCACGCCGTGGAGCGATGACACGGGGCCCTGACGGCCCACCGCGGCAGGAGCCCGCCGACCGGTACGACGGACCGCCTCCCCCCGGCCCGCCTCGCCCGTCGGCGGGTGCGCGGGCAGCCAGCTTCGGTACCCCGGCTAGAGCACCGGTCAAGAACCGGTGCAGGGCCGCCGAGCCGGCTACGCACCGGCCGTTGCGCCGGGCCCCGCCGTCCGGCCGGGCCCCGCCGGTCCGCACCCGGCCGTCTCCAGGCAGGCTCCAGAGCCGTTCGAGCAGGCCCGCGCACGGTGAGGGCGCCTCGCGCGCCGCGGCGGGCACATCGCCGCGCACCGGCAGCGAGCGGAGGGCACCGTGGCCCGGTCCGCCGTGCCCGCCGTACGGACCACCCGTCGCCCGCGGACGTCACCCCCCGACCGACAGCCTGTACAGGCGACTGACAGGAGCCATGCCCACCATGACCGTCCCGCTGTTGTGCTTCCCCTTCGCCGGAGCAGGCGCGAGCTTCTTCACCCCGTGGCAGCGCTACGACCTGAAGGCCACCCGGATCCACCCCGTCCAACTCCCCGGCCGGGAGCGGCGCCTGGACGATCCCCCCTTCCCGGACGTCCGCACCGCCGTCGAGTCGCTCGCCGGCGAACTCCTCGCGGACGCGGACCTCGCGGCGGGACCGGTGGCCCTCTTCGGCCACAGCTTCGGAGCGGTCCTCGCCTACGAGATGGCCCGCCACCTGCGCGAGGTGAGGGGGACACCGGTGGCCCACCTCTTCGTCAGCGGTTCGGCCGGCCCCACCACCAGGCGCGAGGCCGGTGCCACCGGACTCCCGGACGACGAATTCCTGGCCCGGGTCCGGGAGTTCGCCGGATACGACCACCCGACCCTCCAGGACCCGGAGCTGCTGGAACTCCTGCTGCCGACCCTCCGCGCCGACGTGGAGCTGCACGAGGCGTACGTCCCCACCACGGACGAACCGCTCGACGCGCCCCTCACCTCCCTGCGCGGCCTGGACGACACCCTCGTCTCCGCCGGGCAGGCCCAGCAGTGGGAGACGGCCACCCGCTCCGGGTTCCGCTTCGAGGAACTGCCCGGCGGCCACATGTACCTGACCGAGTACCCGGGCCCGCTGCTCAAGCTCATCGACGACGAACTCAAGGCCTGGGCATGAGCCCGCGCGGCAAGACGGTCATCGTCACGGGCGCCGCCCGGGGCATCGGCCGTGCCTGCGCCGAACTCCTCGCCGCCGCCGGCGCCGACCTGGTGCTCGTCGACGTCCCCGACGACCTCCCCCTCGTCCCCTACCCCCTGGGCACCGAGGGGCAGTTGGCCCACACGGAGAAGCTGTGCCGCGCGCACGGCGCCACCGTGCTCTCCCACCCGGCCGACGTACGGGACCTCCGCGCCGTCGAGGCCGCCGTCGCCGCGGCCGTCGCACGCTTCGGACGCGTCGACGCCGTCGTCAACAACGCCGGTATCGCCGCCCCCTCGGGCAAGGCCGTCCACGAGATCGGCGAGGACGAGTGGAGCGTCATGCTGGACACCGACCTCTCCGGCGCCTGGCGCATGACACGGGCCGCCGGCGAGGTGATGACCCGGCAGCGCTCCGGCAGCATCGTCAACATCTCCTCCACCGCGGGCCTGGTCGGCTACCGCAACTTCGCCGCCTACGTCACCGCCAAACACGGACTGATCGGCCTGACCCGCGCCGCCGCCCTCGACTACGCGCCGCTCAAGGTACGGGTGAACGCGGTGTGCCCCGGGTCGGTACGGGACGACCCGGTGCTCGAAGGACGCATGCTCTCCGAGATCGCCAAGTCCCTGGACGTGCCCGTCGCCGAGCACGAGGAGATCTTCGTCCAGGCCCAGCCCACGAACGAACTGGTCGAGGCCGGTGACGTCGCCGAAGCGGTGCTCTGGCTGGTCGGCGACGGCTCACGCGGCGTCACCGGCAGCGTCGTCACCGTGGACGGCGGATTCACGGCCAAGTAGGCACCGCGGCACCCCACTCGCACCTCACGAACCGCGCCCGCACACCGGCACGGCAGCCCAGACAGGGAGCCCAGATGTCAGCGGTCCTGACCGCCTACGAGTCGTACGCCGCACTCCCGCCCACCGAGCGCTCCAAGCCCCTCGACCAGCACGCGGTCGTCCTGAGCGGTGGTCCGCGCGTGACCCCGGGGGCCCTCGCCGAACGCCTGCGGGACGTCCTCGCCGGGTGCCCCGTGCCCGAGGAGCGGGGCACCGGCCCGGCGGTACGGCACGGCGTCGGGGAGACCGGTGCGGTGTGGCTGGAGAACGTGCCGTACAGGTCGGACGACCCCCGGGCGATACAGGCACTGCACCGGGAACTGCTGCGGCCCGTACCCCGGTTCGGCCCGGCACCGGTGCGCCTCGTGGTCCTGCGCTGCGAGGACGGCGATCAGCTCGTCCTCAGCGCGGCCCGCTGGTGTCTCGACCGGGCGTCCCTCACCTCGGTCGCCCGAGCCGTGGCCGACGACCCCGACGGCCCGGGGCGACGGCTGTGGTGGGATCTCCCGGCCGCGCGGCCGGACGAGGGGGCGGGTGCCGGCGCCTGCGGCCGTGCGGCGCAGCGCTTCACGGTCCCCACGGTGCCGGATGCGCCGAGGCTCCGCGCCGCCCAGCTGGCCGCGGTCACGTACACCGCGATGCGCTACCTGGACCGTACGGACGTGACCGTGGGCGTGGTGCGGCGCCGCCACCGGAGTGCCGCCGTACTGGGCGCGACGGAGGAGGCCGTACCGCTGACGTTGACCGGTGCCGGCACGACGGGTGAGCTGCTCGCGCGGGCGCGGACCGCCCTCGACGACCTCGACCCGCCGGGCGACGGCCCACAGCAGCCCGGGGGTGGCTCGGCGCGGATCACGGTGGCGTTCGACGAGGAGCACCCCGGCCCGGACTCGGACTCCGACCTCCCTGGCCACGACGTGGCGTACTTCCCCGGTATGTGGCCCGGAGCGCCCCTCGTCGTCCACTGGCTCGGCGAGGAAGCGGTGTGCCTCTTCGACGAGAGCCGCTACGGCCGGGAGCTGGTCGAGCAGTTCTGCGGACACCTGGCGGCGATCCTTCGGGACCTCCTCGAACAGCCGCCCGCGACTCCCGTGGACGGCCTCCGGCTCCTGGGCGACGACGAGGACGCCTCGATCCGTGCCCTGGCGGACGGCGGCCCGCTCGACGCCGAACCCCGCTGTGTCCACCACGCGTTCGAGGAGGTCGCCGCCGCCCAGCCGGACGCCGTGGCGGTCACCTACAAACGGCAGACGCTCACCTACCGGCAGTTGGACGCGCGGGCCAACCGCTTCGCCCACGCGCTCAGAGCCCTCGGTGTGGAGGGCGGGGACCGCGTCGGGGTCTGCGTGGAACGCTCCACCGACCTGGTGGTGGTGCTCCTCGCCGTCCTCAAGAGCGGTGCGGCGTACGTCCCCATGGATGTCGGCTATCCCATGGAGCGGCTCGCCTACACGGCGAGGGACGCCGGTCTGCGCCTGGTGATCGGCCCCGGGAAGACCTCGGATCCCGGCATCCCCTCGGTCCGTACGGTGTCCGTGGCCGACCTGGCCCTGCGCGCCGACCCGGAACCGGACACCCCCGTGACCTGCCGAAGCGCGGCAGACCGAACCGATCCCGGCCGGGCCGCTGCCGACCGAACCGACCCCGGACAGCCGGCGTACGTCATCTACACGTCCGGTACCACCGGCCAGCCCAAGGGAGTGGTCGTTCCGCACCGGAACGTCACCGCGCTCGTCGAGGCCACCCGCTCGGACTTCGCGTTCTCGGCGCGTGACGTGTGGTCACAGTTCCACTCGGTCGCGTTCGACTTCTCCGTGTGGGAGATCTGGGGCTGTCTGCTCACCGGGGGACGGCTGGTGCTCGTCCCGTACTTCTCGGCCAGGTCACCGGAGGCGTTCCTGGAGCTGCTGGTGGCGGAGAAGGTCACCGTCCTCAACCAGACCCCTTCGGCGTTCAGCGAACTGGTCCGGCTCGGCAGGCCCGTCGCGGCGAGCGGGGCGGTGTCGGTGCGGCTGCTCGTCTTCGGCGGGGAGGCGCTGGACCCGCGCGTCCTGCGGCGCTGCCTGGACGCGGACGGCTGGTCGGGGTGCCGGTTCGTCAACATGTTCGGCATCACCGAGACCACGGTGCACGTCACGGCCCAGACCGTGACCCGCACGGAGATCCTGCACGGCGACCGCTCGGTGGGCCGTCCGCTGCCGGGCTGGAGCGTCACCGTCCGGGACAGCGGGGGCCGGTTGCTCCCGAGGGGCGTACGCGGTGAGATCCACGTCGGCGGCGCCGGGGTGGCGCTCGGCTATCTCGGCCGCCCGCAGCTCACCGCCGAGCGCTTTGTCGAGGACCCGGTCACCGGTGACCGGATGTACCGCAGCGGAGACGTCGGCAGGCTGCTGCCCGACGGCCGCATCGAGCACCTGGGCCGACTGGACAACCAGGTCAAGATCCGCGGCTACCGCATCGAGACGGACGAGGTACGGGCCGTCCTGCTGGAGGACCCGGCACTCGCCGACGCCGTGGTGATCCCCGGCCCCGACAACACCGGCGGTCTCCGCCTCGACGCCTACCTGATCTTCCGTGACGGCACGGGAACCGCGTACGGCACGGCGGAGGTCCGCGAACGCGCCGCCAAGGTCCTGCCGCAGTACATGCTGCCCAGCACCTGGACGCCGATGGACGAGATCCCCCGCACGATCAACGGAAAGCTGGACGTCGCAAAGCTCCCGGCACCGCGACCCGCCACGGTCACCGCGACCGGGATCGCCCACCCCGTCGGGGACGGGAACGCCCGCCCCGCCGAGGAGGCGTCCGGCCCTCGTACGGACGGGCCATCCGGCCCTCGGACGGACGAGCCCTCCGGCCTGCTCGCGCGCGTGTGTTCGACCTGGAGCGAGGTGTTCGGCTTCACCGTCGGGCCCGACGACGACTTCTTCGGCGTCGGCGGCAACTCCCTGCTGGCCACCCGCCTGTCGGCCGTCTTCCGGGAGAAGGGCCTGCCGCCCCTGACCACCCGCGACATGTACCGCAATCCCACTCCGAGAGCGATCGCCGCACTGCTGGACCGGTGACCGATCGGGCGTTCCGCCTCCCCAGAAAGGCTTCTCCCCATGCGACGCGCGCTATGCCCCGTGGAAAACATCTACGTCGCCCAGCGAAGCAGGGCGCTCCTCTCCTGCGCCCTGCGAGGTCCCGTCGACCCGGCGGTCCTGTCCGCGGCGTTCGACGCGGTCACGGCGGAGCAGCCGCAGCTCCTGACCCGCATCGTCCCGGACGGCGACGGCCATGCCCTCGAACTCCTCCCGGAGGCCGAGCGCCCCCGGCTGCGGGTGCGCACCGGGGGCGAGGAGGTGTACGCGGAGGAGCTCAACACCCCGCTGACGGTGGGCGGACCGCTGACCCGGGCGGTCCTCGTGACCGACCCCGACCCCGGCCAGGAGCGGCACACCCTGTACCTGAGCATCGACCACGTCATCGCCGACGGCCACAGCGCGGTCGCCCTGCTCAACACGGTCTGGGACCGCTACCGGGAGCGCGTCGGCGGAACCCCGGCCCCGCTCCCGCCCGTGGCCGGGTTTCCCGAGCCCCTGAGCACCCTGCTGCCCCCCTCGGACGCGGCGGACACGGCGAAGCACCTGGAACAGCGGCTGGAGCAGATCGGCCGCCACCCCGCCGAACTCGTCCCGTACGACGTGCCGCCGGCGCAGGCCGCACTCGACGGGCCCGACCACAGCGCGCCCGAGGAACCCCACCGCATCGAAGTCCGGCGGCTGCTGCTCGACACGGAACGGACCGCCCGGCTGCGTGAACGGGCCCGCGCGGAAGGCGTGTCCGTGCACAGCCTGATCAGCGCCGCCGTGCTGCTCGCGGCCCGCGGGCGCCTCGACGGCACCGACCCGCGTCCGCTGGGCTGCCTGTCACCGGTCGATCTGCGCTCGCGGCTGTCACCGCCGGTGCCCGCCACCGTCATCGTCGCCGCGGTCACCATGCACCTCCAGGTCCTGCCCGTCGGCGAGGAGACCGACGTACTGGAGCTGGCGCGCGAAGTCGGCGACGGCCTACGGGACTTCCTCGACCGGGGCGCCCACTTCCAGGAGATGCGGATCATGCCGTCGACCCGGCAGCATCCGACGCTCCACCTCGGCACGGTCATCGTCACCAACATGGGACCCGTGCCCGGCCCCCGTCTCCCGGAGGGCACGCGCGTCACCGACGTACGGCTCGCGCCCGCCCGTGAGAACTACTTCCCGCAGGCCGGCCGCAGCCCGGTCATGGCCTGCGTCGCGACGTTCGACGGCCGCCTCGCCATCGAGTTCCCGCACCACACCGCCTGCTTCAGCCGGCCGTTCATGCGCGAGCTGGCCGACGAGGTCCACACGACTCTGCTGGCGCTCGCCAAGTCCGACGAGGAGCCGCACCCCGGCGGCATCGCCGTCTGACCCCGCACGACCCGAGGACCGCCGCCGGGGTTTCGGCCCCGACGGCGGTCCTCTGTCGGCCGGTCAGGACAGCTTGACGGTCGGGCGGTAGAGGTCGAACCAGACGGCCAGGTCGAGGACCCGCTCGATGGCGTCACGCCCGTCCCGCGTCATGGTCTCCGGCTTCCCGCGTACGGCCCCGGTGAGGGTCGCCCGGTCGAAGAACTCCACCGCGCGGTGGTCGTCCGCCAGGAGCTGACCGGCCTGGCGCTGCACCTGCGCGAGATAGCTCAGCTCCTGGGTCAGCGGATAGCTCGCCTTGACCCGGTCCGCCACCGAGGCCGGCAGCGTGTCGCGCACGGCCGCCCGCAGCAGGCTCTTCTCCCGGCCGTCGAACGCCTTCATCGACCACGGCGTGTTGAAGACGTACTGCACCAACCGGTGGTCGCAGATCGGCACCCGCACCTCCAGCCCGACCGCCATGCTGATCCGGTCCTTGCGGTCCAGCAGCGTGCCGAGCCAGTTGGTCACATGGACATAGCAGAACTCCCGCATACGGCGCTCGTGCGCGTCCTCACCGGGCAGGGACGGCACGCGCGCGACCGTGTCGGACCAGCGCTGCGCCCAGAAGCCGGGCAGGTCCAGGGTGTCGTGCGTCAGCTCCCGGTCGTACGTCCTGGCGGGCTGCGCCGCCGTCAGCCACGGGAACATCGCCGTCTGCTGTACGGCGGGGACATGGAACCACGGGTAGCCGCCGAACGTCTCGTCGGCGGACTCACCGGACAGGGCCACCGTCGAGTGCTCGCGGATCGCCTTGAACAGCAGATACAGCGAGTTGTCGCCCTCGCCGAAGCCGAACGGAAGATCCTGGGCCGCGATCACGGCCCGGCGTACGTCGGGGTCGGCCAGCTTCTCGTGGTCCAGCCGGATGTCGCTGTGCAGCGTGCCGACGTGGTCCACGACCTCGCGGGCGAAGGGGGCGTCCGGCGAGGTGCGGAACTCGTCCCCGCGGAAGTCGTCCGCGTCCTCGAAGTCGACCGTGAACGTCCGTGCCCGCCTGCCCTGTTCGCCCAGCTTCCGGGCGGCCAGGGACGTCAGGGCGCTGGAGTCCAGACCGCCGGACAGCAGCAGACACAGCGGCACGTCCGCGACGAGCTGCCGGGCGACGCTGTCCTCCAGCAGTTCACGGACCCGGCGTACGGTCGTCTCCGTGTCGTCGCGGTGCTCGTCCACCTCCAGCCGCCAGTAGACCCGCTCGCGCACCCCGCCCCGGTCGACGATCAGCATGGTGCCCGGCTTGACCTCCCGTATCCCGCGCCACGGGGTCCGGCCCGGTTCCTTGACGTAGCCCATCATTTCCCGGAAGCCGTCCGCGTCCACCACGGCCTCCACGGCGGGGTGGGCGAGGACGGCCTTGGCCTCCGAGCCGAACAGGACGCCGTCCTCGGTCTCGTATACGTGCAGCGGCTTGATGCCCAGCTGGTCGCGCAGCAGGATCAGCCGGTCCTTCCGGCCGTCCCAGATGCCCAGCGCGAACATGCCGAGCAGCCGGTCGGCGACCTCCTCGCCCCACTCCAGATAGCCGCGTAGGACGACCTCGGTGTCACTGGCGGTGCGGAACGCGTGGCCGCGGCGCCGCAGTTCGTCGCGCAGCTCCCGGAAGTTGTACGCCTCACCGCTGTACGTCAGCACCACCGGACCCTCCGGGGTGTCCACCGTCATGGGCTGGACACCGCCCTCCAGGTCGATGACCGACAGCCGGCGGTGCCCCAGCGCGGCGTGCGACGACACCCAGGTGCCCCCGGCGTCCGGGCCCCGGCAGGCCATGGTGGCGGTCATCGCGTCCAGGGTGGGGCGTTCCTTCTCCAGGTCACGCTGGAAGGCGATCCAGCCGACGATCCCACACATGTGCGTCCTCTCCTGCTGATGCTTCGGTCGGTGTCCGTGCGGTGGTGCGCGCGGGGGTCAGCGGCCGGCGGCCACGGCCGCCATGTGGGCGGGCAGGCCGTCGATGTGCGAGCGGGCGGTCGGCTCCAGGACGAGCCGCTTCAGCACGGGCTTCAGGTACGACCACGGGCGGTTCAGCTCACCGGCCCACTGCCAGGTGAGCCGGGAGCCGTCGGGGGTGGCCTCGACGACGTAGTCCTCCACGAGGTGCCGGAACAGGGTGCGGGTGCTCGCGACCACGGTGAACGTCTTGCGGTGTCCCTCGTCCCAGCGGTAGAAGCGCTCCCGCAGGACGAACCCGCCGAGCGTCTCGACCTCCCGGGTCGTGCCGACCCCGAACGGCCGGGGAGAGGTCCAGGTCAGCCGCTTCACGCCCTTCGTCCAGTGCGCCGGACCGCTGTCGTCGGTCAGCGCCGCCCAGGTCTCCTCGGCCGGGTAGGGGATGTCGACGGAACGCGTCATGTAGAGGGACGCGGTGGACAGAAGCGCGTCGTCGGCCGCTTCGACCGGGTACCAGCGGGTGGGCATCGGGGGTGTCCTTCCGGAGTCTGCGAGGGGAGAGAGTGAAGGGGAGCGGGAGGGGTCAGTGGGGTAAGGGCGCGAGGTGGGTGTGGACCGCGTCGAGCGTGGTCGCGGCGTGGGCGGTGAGCATCGTGAAGTGGTCGCCGGGCACGTCCACCTCGACGGGCGCGGGGCTGCCGGACCACCGCGCCCGCCAGCCGGACGCGGGGAACCCGGGCTCCGGCAGCGGCTCCGTCGCGCGGATCTGGAGGGCCGGCACGTCGATGTCGGCCGGGTGCCAGTCCGCGAAGACCCGGGCGATCCCGCCCATCGCGGTCAGCACGGTGTCGTCCAGGAGGGCGGCGGCGCCCTCGGCGGTAGCCCCGGCGGAGGCGGAGGCGTCGACCATCCCGCGGCCGATGTACTGCCCGATGTGCGGCAGTACGGGACTGCCGGGCGTGTAGCTGTCCAGGAGGACCAGGGTGACGGGAGGCCGGCCCCGGCGCACCAGCTCGGCGGCCACGGCGTGGGCGAGCCACCCTCCGGCGGAGTGGCCGAGGAGCGCGAAGGGCCCGCCGTCCACGCACTGTTCGACGTCGTCGGCGTGCAGCCGGAGCAGCGCGTCGAGGTCGGCGGGCAGCGGTTCGCCGGCGATGAAACCGGGCGCGGGCAGCACCCACACGTCCCGCCGACCGCGCGCGCCCGCGGCGAGCCGGGCGTACTGGTGGGCACCGGACCTGCCCGCGAACGAGGGGAAGCACACCAGCGCGGGTCCGTCGCCGCCGCGCGTCAGCCGCACCGGCGCGGGCCGCCGTACCCGCCCGGCCTCGACGTCCGCCGCGTCGAACGTCTCCCGGAAGCGGGCGGTGTCCTGGAGGAAGGCGGTGAACTCGGCGAAGCGGCCGTCCTTCGCGGCCCGCGCGGCCAGCGAGGAGAGGACGCCCGCGCCGGCCGGCTCCGGGCCGGACGCGCCCGTCGTGGGGGTGGGGGACTCCCCGGGTTCCTCGTCCCCCGGCGCGGGGAGCAGCGCGGCGGTGACCAGCAGGGTGTGCAGATGGGCGGCGAACCCGTCGAGCGTGGGGTGTTCGAAGAGGGCCGTGGACGGGAGCCGGGCTCCGGTGGCCGTCTGGAGCTGGGCGCGGATCTCCGCGGCCATCACGGACTCGATGCCCAGCTCGGGAAGGCTGAACGCCGCCTCGACGTCGGCGGTGTCGGTGTGCCCGAGAGCCGTGGCGACCTGCCGGGCGACCAGGGCGCGCAGGACGTCCGTGCGGGCTTCGGCCGTGAGCGGGGCCAGGCGCTCGTGGAGCCGGGCCGCCGCGTCGTCGGCCGGCCGCTCCTCGCCCGCGCCGCCCGTCGTGGAACCCGCCGCCGGGAGTGTGCCGTCCGGCCAGAACCGGCGGCTCTGGAACGCGTACGTGGGAAGGTCGACATGGACGGCGGCCGGGAGGTCCAGGACGGCGGACCAGTCGACCCGCACCCCGCGGACGTGCAGCCGGGCCAGCGCCTCGAACGCGCTCTGCCGCTCCGGGTGGTCGCGCCGCAGCAGCGGCACAGCGTCGACGGGCGGGCCGGGGCGCTCGGCCGCCGCGTCCCGGACCAGCGCCGTCAACACCCCGCCCGCGCCCGGCTCGACCACGGTCGTGACCCCGGTGTCCAGCAGCGCGCCCACGACCTCGCGGGCACCGGTCTCCTCCCGCACCCGGCCCACCCAGTACGCGGCCGTACCCACCTCCCCGGCCGCGCCACCCGACGACAACGCGATACGCGGCGGCCGGAAGCCCAGCGTGTCCACCACCCGCCCGAACTCCTCCAACGGGTCGCCGGTCCGCGCCGGGTGCGCCGCTTTCGTTGGGGGGTCGTCCTGGCCGGGGGTCGCTTGTGCGGACCGGGCGCGCTTGCCGGGGGTCGTGTGCGGGGGCTGGTCGTCTGTGTCGGGGGTCGTGTGCGGGGGCTGGTCGTCCGCGCCGGGGGTCGTGTGCGGGGACCGGTCGTCCGCGCCGGGGGCTGTGTGCGAGGGCTGACCGTCTGCGCCGGAGGTTGTGTGCGAGGGCTGATCGTCTGCGCCGGGGGTCGTCTGCGAGGGCTGGCTGTCCTCGGCGGAGGGCGCCCGCGACGGTCGGTGGGCCTCGTCGGAGGGGGGCCGCGACGAACGGTGGGCCTCGTCGGAGGGGGGCCGCGACGACCGGTCGGCCTCGCCGGAGGCGGCCCGCCGTAGCCGGGCGCGTGCCGCGACCAGGCGGCAGGCGTCCTCGGCCGACAGCACGCCCGCCGCGTACGCGGCCGTCAGCTCGCCGACCGCGTGGCCGCCCAGGATGTCCGGGACCACGTCCCAGGACTGGAGCAGCCAGAACGACGCGGCACCCACGGCGAACAGCGCGGCCTGGGCGTACGCCGCCTCGTCCAGCAGGGCCGCCGCCGGGGTACCGGCCTCGGCGAACAGGACCTCGCGGAGCCCGGGGCGCGGCGCGCCGCTCTCCGAGGACAGCTCGCGGTCCGAGGCCTGGGTCGGCTCAGGCGGGGCCACGTCGCTCGTCGCGGCCGGCCCGTGGCCCGGCGCCTCGCGTGGCTCGGGCCGGGCCGCGTCGCCCTCGGGGCCGAGTTCGCGGTCCAGCAGGGCGCACAGCTCGTCCAACGCCCGGGCGAAGACCGGGTACCGCTCGTACAACTCCCGTCCCATGCCCGGGAACTGGCTGCCCTCGCCGGGGAACAGGAAACCGAGGCGGCCGGTGGCGGGTGTACCGCGCACCAGACCAGGGACCGACCCGCCCGACGCCAGGGCCGCGAGGCCCGCGTCGAGAGCGGAACCGTCGGCGCCGACGACCACCGCGCGGTGCGGCAGGGCGGCACGGGAGAGGGCCAGCGTCCCGGCCACGGCGGTCAGATCCGTCCCGGGCCGCGCGGACAGATGCGCCCGCAGCCGCTCCGCCTGCGCCCGCAGCGCCGCCGCACTGTGCGCCGACAACAGCCACGGCAACGGCCCCGGCACGGCCGCTGGCCCTGCCACGGCCGCTGGCCCTGCCACGGCAGCTGGCCCCGGCACCGACGCTGGCCCCGGCACGGACGCTGGCCCCGGCACGGACGCTGGCCCCGGCACGGACGCCGGCCCCGGCACGGCCGCCGTCGCGAGGGCCCCGGCCACGGGGGGCGCCGCGTCCTCCTCGGCCTGCGGACTCCGAGCCATGGAGCTCGCCATGTCCCCCTGGGCCCGTGGACTTGCGTTCGCAGCCCCTGACGCGTCCCCCTCGGCCCGCGGCCCATCAGCCACGGGCATGGTGACGTCGCCCTCGGTTCGCGGCCCATCGGCCACGGACACCGTGACGTCGCCCTCGGCCTGCGGCTCCTCAGCCACGGCCACCGCGAAGTCCCCCTCGGTCCGCGCCCCCTCGGCCCGCAGCTCCTCACGCCCCGCCCCCGTCACGCCCCCCTCCGCCTCCGCAAGGCATCCCTCCCGCGGCGGCTGTTCCAGGATCACGTGGGCGTTCGTGCCGCTGATGCCGAACGCCGAGACGCCAGCGCGTCGTGGGCGACCGGTGTCCGGCCACGGGACCGCCTCGGACAGCGGTTCCACGGCACCGGCGGACCAGTCCACGTGGGGGGTCGGCTCGCTCAGGTGCAGGGTGCGCGGGAGTGTGCCCCGCTCCATCGCCTTCACCATCTTGATCACACCGGCCACACCGGCGGCGGCCGCCGTGTGCCCGATGTTGGACTTCACCGACCCCACCCACAGGGGTCGTTCGGCGGGCCGGTCCTGCCCGTACGTCTCCAGCAGGGCCTGCGCCTCGATCGGGTCGCCCAGCGTCGTGCCGGTGCCGTGCGCCTCCACGGCGTCCACGTCGGCGGGGGAGAGCCCGGCGTTGGCCAGGGCCTGGCGGATGACCCGCTGCTGGGAGGGGCCGTTGGGCGCGGACATCCCGTTGCTGGCGCCGTCCTGGTTGGTGGCGGTACCGCGTACGACGGCCAGGACACGGTGCCCCTTGCGCCGGGCGTCCGACAGCCGCTCCAGCAGCACCAGCCCGATGCCCTCACCCCAGCTCGTACCGTCGGCGTCGGCCGAGAACGGCTTGCACCGGCCGTCCGCCGACAGCCCGCGCGTCCGGCTGAAGCCGATGAACGCCTCCGGCGTCGCCAGCACGGTCGCACCGCCCGCCAGCGCCATCTCGCACTCGCCCGCCCGCAGCGACTGCGCCGCCAGATGCAGCGCCACCAGCGACGACGAGCACGCCGTGTCCACCGTCACCGCCGGGCCCTCCAGCCCGAAGGTGTACGAGATCCTGCCGGACAGCACGCTGGCCGCGCCGCCCGTCATCAGGAAGGCCTCGACGCCCTGCCGCGCGGACGTCTGGGCCACCAGCGTCGGATAGTCCTGCCCGCTGATGCCCGCGAAGACGCCGGTACGGCTGCCGCGCAGGGTGGTCGGGTCGATACCGGCGTGCTCGAACAGCTCCCAGGACGTCTCCAGCAGCAGTCGCTGCTGCGGGTCCATGGCGAGGGCCTCGCGCGGACTGATGCCGAAGAACGCGGCGTCGAAGCGGTCGACGCCGTCGATGAACCCGGCCTCACGGGTGTACGTGTGCCCGACGCGCTCCGGGTCGGGATCGTAGACCGCCTCCACGTCCCAGCCGCGGTCCTCGGGGAAGAACGAGATCGCGTCGGTGCCGTCCGCGACCAGCCGCCACAGATCCTCCGGCCCCCGTACGCCTCCGGGGAAGCGGCAGGCCATCGCGACGATCGCGATCGGGTCACCGTCCACGCCGTCCACGCCGTTCATGGCGTTCATGCCGCTCACGGACGCGTCGGCCCGTACGACCGGTGCCCGTTCCCGGCCGCCGGAGAGCCGGTCCAGCAGATGCCCGGCGAGGGCCCGGGGTGTCGGGTAGTCGAAGACGACGGACGCGGGCAGCCGGGTGCCGGTCGCGGCGCGCAGCCGGTTGCGCAGCTCCACCGCGGTCATCGAGGCGTAGCCGAGGTCGTCGAAGGTGCGGTCGGGCGCGACGGGGGCCTGGTGGCCGAGCACGGCCGTGGCCTCCTCCACCACCACGTCCAGCAGCAGGTGCCCCCGGTCGGCCTCGCTCAGCCCGGCCAGCCGACGGGCCAGGTCCGTTCCCTCGGCGCCGCCCCCCGCTTCCTGACCGGCGCCCGCGGACGCGAACGCGGGGACGGCGCCCAGGTGCGCGGGGACGGTGTCCGCGGGCCCGGCGTCCACCCAGTAGCGCCTGCGCTGGAACGGATAGGCGGGAAGGTCCAGAACCCGGCCGGGCGGTGTCGTGAACCCGCTCCAGTCGACGGGCAGTCCATGGGCGTGGGCCTGCGCGGCGGAGGTGAGGACACGGGGCCAGCCGCCCTCGTCACGGCGGAGGGTGCCGGTGACGAAGACATCGCGCTCCGCCTCCTCCGCGTTGGCCTCCAGGGCGAGCGTGAGCACCGGGTGGGGGCTGCACTCGACGAACGCCGTGTGGCCCTCGGCGAACGCGGTGCGGACCGCGTCGATCAGCCGGACGGGCCGGCGGAGGTTGGCGTACCAGTAGGCGGCGTCGAGGCCGGCCGTGTCGAGGAGTTCACCGGTGACCGTCGAGTAGAACGGCACGGCGCTCGCACGCGGGGTGACGCCCGACAGGGCCCGTACGAGGTCGTCCTCGACCGGTTCGACGTACGGGGAGTGCGACGCGTAGTCGGCGTCGACGCGGCGGGCGCGGATCTCCTTCTCCTCGCAGAGGGCCACGAGTTCGTCGAGGTCCCGCGGTTCCCCGGCGACGACCGTGGCCGCGGGACCGTTGAGGACGGCGACGGACATCCGCCCCTGCCAGGGCGCGATCAGCTTCTCGGCCCGCTCCGCCGACGCCGCCAGGGAGACCAGCCCGCCCTGCCCGGACACGGCCAGCAGGACCTGGCTGCGCAGCGCGACGATCCTGGCCGCGTCCTGAAGGGTGAGCGCTCCGGCGACGACGGCGGCGGCGATCTCGCCCTGGGAGTGGCCGATGACGGCGGCGGGTTCGATGCCGAGGGAGCGCCACAGGGCGGCGAGGGAGACCATCACCGAGAACAGCGCGGGCTGTACGACGTCGGAGCGGGAGATCCGCTCCCCGCCGCACAGCAACTCGGTCAGCGACCAGTCGACGTACGGGGCGAGGGCGGCCTCGCAGTCGGCGATGGAGCGGGCGAACACCTCCGAGGTCTCCAGGAGTTCGGTGGCCATGCCGATCCACTGGGAGCCCTGGCCGGGGAAGACGAACACCGGGCGCTCGTACGTGCCCTGCCCGGTGACGACCCCGGGAGCGGCGGCACCGGTGGCCAACGCCTCCAGTCCTGCCCGGAGTTCGACCCGGTCGGTGCCGAGGACCACCGCGCGGTGGTCGAGGGCGGCCCGCTGGGTGAGGAGGGCGTGCGCGACCTCGCGTACGTCCGGCAGCTCGTCGAGACGCGCGGCCAGACCCTCGGCCCGGCCGCGCAGCGCGGCGGTGTCGCGCGCGGAGAGGACGAGCGGGACGACCGGCGTGACGGGGGTCCTGCTGGGCGGCTCCGGGGTGTCGTCCGTCGTCTGTTGGGGGGCTTCGGCGGGCGCCTGCTCCAGCACCACATGCGCGTTGGTGCCGCTGACGCCGAAGGAGGAGACGGCGGCGCGGCGGGGCCGGTCCGTCGCGGGCCACTCCCGCCGCTCGGTCAGCAGTTCCACCTTGCCCGCCGACCAGTCCACGTGCGGGGTCGGCGCGTCGACGTGGAGGGTCGCGGGCAGCACGCCATGCCGCAGGGCCATGACCATCTTGATGACACCGCCCACTCCGGCGGCGGCCTGCGTATGCCCGACGTTCGACTTGAACGAGCCCAGCCACAGCGGCTGTTCACGGTCCTGGCCGTATGTCGCGAGCAGCGCCTGCGCCTCGATCGGGTCGCCGAGCGTGGTGCCGGTGCCGTGCGCCTCGACGACGTCCACGTCGGCCGGGGCGAGGCGCGCGTCGGCGAGGGCCTGCCGGATGACGCGCTGCTGGGAAGGCCCGCTGGGCGCGGTCAGGCCGTTGGAGGCGCCGTCCTGGTTGACGGCGGAGCCACAGACGACGGCCAGCACCCGGTGCCCGTTGCGCCGCGCGTCCGACAGCCGCTCCAGGACGAGGACACCGGCGCCCTCGCTGAAGCCCGTACCGTCGGCGGCGGCGGCGAAGGCCTTGCAGCGGCCGTCCGGTGCCACGCCACGTTGGCGGGCCGTCGCGGTGAACATGCCGGGCCCGGCCATCACGGTCGCGCCACCGGCCAGGGCAAGTTTGGTCTCGCCGCGCCGCAGCGACCGAACGGCCACGTGCAGGGCGGCCAGCGACGCCGAGCACGCCGTGTCGACGGTCAACGCCGGGCCCTCGAAACCGAAGAAGTACGACAGCCGCCCCGACAGGACGCTCGCCGCGAGACCGCCGATCAGATAGCCCTCCAGCTCGGGGGCGCGCCGCACGAGCGCCGCGTAGTCCTGCTGGCCCGTGCCCATGAACACACCCGTACGGCTGCCCCGCAGCGTCGTCGGGTCGATACCGGCGTGCTCGAACGCCTCCCACGCGGTCTCCAGCAGCAGCCGCTGCTGCGGATCCATGGCGAGGGCCTCGCGGGGGGCGATGTCGAAGAAGGCCGCGTCGAAGTGGCCGGCCTCGTCGAGGAACCCGCCCTCCCGGTTGTACGTCGTCCCCGGCACATCCGGGTCCGGGTCGTACAGCGCGTCCAGGTCCCAGCCCCGGTCGGCCGGGAACGGGGTCATCGCGTCCCGGCCCTCCAGGACCAACTCCCACAGCCCGTCCGCCGATTCGACCCCGCCCGGGTAGCGGCAGGACATGCCGACGACGGCGATCGGCTCGCCCTCGACGGACTCCAGCTCCGTCAGCCGCGTGCGGGTCTGCCGGAGGTCGGCCGTCACCTTCTTCAGGAAGTAGCGGAGCTTGTCCTCGGTGGTCTCGCCGTTCGCCACGGTGGCGCCGTCCTCTCTGTTCCGCACGGGTCAGGAGATCCCGAGTTCGTTGGTGATGAAGTCGAAGACCTCGTCGTCGTCGGCCGAGTCGAGGTGCAACGCCCCCGCGTCCGCCGGTGGTTCGGCGGGCGCCGCCGGACGCACGTCCCAGTCGGCGACGACCGCGCTCAGCCGCGCCGCTATCCGGGCACGGTCCGGGTGATCGGCGGCGACGGCGGCCAGGGAACGCTCCAGCCGGTCGAGTTCGGCCAGCAGCGGCTCGGCCGAGGGGATGTCGTCCCGCGGCAGCGCGCCGTCCACGTACCGGGCGAGCGCCTGTGCCGTCGGATGGTCGAAGACGACGGTCGCGGGCAGCCGGAGGCCGGTGACGGCGCCCAGGCGGTTGCGCAGCTCCACGGCTGTGAGCGAGTCGAAGCCCAGGTCGTTGAAGGCGCGGCCCGGTGCGACGGCCGAGCTGTCGGTGTGCCCGAGCACCTCGGCGACCGTACGGCGCACCACATCGAGGAGGATCCGCCGCCGCTCCTCCGCGTCGACCCCGACGAGCCGCCGCAGTTCCCCGGAGGCGTCCTGTCGTACCGGCACCTCGGCCCCGGGTGTCGGCGTGGCGGGCGGGCGCACCAGCCCGCGCAGCAGCGCGGGAACGGAGCCACCCGCGCCGTGCGACGCGGCTGTGTCGAGGTGCACCGGGAGCAGGGTGCGGTGCTGCCACTCCCGATGTGCCGTCAGGGCCGTGTCGAGCAGGGCGAGTCCGTCCTCGGCGGACAGCGGGAGGACACCGGAGCGCCGCATACGCCGCACCGCCGTCTCGTCCAGCCGCGCTGCCATGCCCGCGTCCCACGCGCCCCAGGCCAGCGAGAGCGCGGGCAGCCCCAGGGAGGCGCGATGGTGCGCGAGGGCGTCGAGGAAGGCGTTGGCCGCCGCGTAGGAACTCTGGCCCGCCGCGCCGAGCGTGGCCGTGGCCGAGGAGAACAGGACGAAGGCGGCCAGGTCCCTGTCCCGGGTCAGCTCGTGCAGATGCCAGGCCGCGTCGAGCTTCGGGCGCAGTACGGCGTCCACGGTCTCGGGGGTGGCCGCGTCGAGCACACCGTCGTCGACGACACCGGCCGCGTGGATCACGGCCGTGAGCGGGTGCGTGGCGGGAATCCGGTCCAGTACGGACGACAGCGCGTCGCGGTCGGCCGCGTCGCACGCCTCCACGGTCACCTCCGCGCCCAGCGCACCCAGCGCGTCGGCCAGCTCCCGGGCCCCGGCGGCCCGCGGCCCGCCCCGGCTCACCAGAACCAGCCTGCGCACGCCGTGCTCGGTCACGAGACGCCGGGCCACGAGGCCGCCGAGGGCACCCGTGCCGCCGGTGACGAGGACCGTGCCTTCGGAGTCGAGTCCCGGTGCGGGTGCGGGTGCGGGACCGGTCGAGGTCGGTGCAGGGGTGCGCGTGAGTCGGGGCGCGAGCAACATGCCCTTCCGCAGGGCGAGTTGTGGTTCGCCCTGGTCGAGCGCCGCGCGCCACGGGCCGACGTCCCGTGCCGTCGTGCCGTCCACGTCCAACAGGACGAACCGGTCGGGGTGTTCGGCCTGAGCGGCCCGGGTGAGCCCCCACACCAGGGACTGCCGCAGCCCTCGTACGGCGTCGTCGGCGCCGACGGCGACCGCGTCCCGCGTGACCACGAACAGCCGTGTCCCGGCGAGTCGTTGGTCCGCCGCCCAGGCCACGAGCCCGGCCCGCACCGCACGCTCGACGGCCCGGGCGGCGGACGGGACGTCCGCGTCGGCGGGCACCGATGCCGCGCAGTCCCACACCACCGCGCCGGGCACCGGCCGGCCCGCCGCCACGGCCGCCCCCAGCGCCGCCACATCGGCGAACGCCTCGTCGGCCAGTCCGTCCGGCAGCGCGCCGCCGCCCACGGCGACGACGTCCCGCACCGACCGGGTGGTGGAGGAAGAGGAGGAGGACGGCGACTGCCACGCGACCTGGAACAGACGGTCCGTGTGCGGCTGCCGTGAAGCGGCCCGCAGCTGCCCTGCCGAAACCGGCCGCGTCCGCAGCGCCTCCACCGACGCCACCGGCGCCCCGTCCGTGTCGGTCACGAGCACCGCGAGCGCGTTGTCCCCGACCGGCGAGAGCCGCACCCGCAACGCGGCGGCGCGGGTGCGGTGCAGCCGTACGCCCTGCCAGGCGAACGGCAGCCGTACCTGTTCGCCGGTGGCGCCGACCAGGGCCGGGTGCAGGGCCGCGTCCAGCAGCGCGGGATGTACGCCGTACCGGGCAGCCTCCGCCCGGAAGGGTTCCGGCAACTCCACCTCGCCGAACAGCTCCCGGTCCGAACGCCACATGGCACGCAGCCCCCGGAAGGACGGCCCGTAGGTGAAGCCGTCGAGGGCGACGGCGTCGTAGAAGCCGGTGAGGTCCACCGGCTCGGCGCCGGGGGGCGGCCACGTGTCCGTGGGGCCGGCGTCGGTAACAGCCCCGGTGTCGGCAACAGCCCCGGCGTCGGCGGGAGTTCCGGTGTCGGCAGGAGCCCCGGTGCCGGCGGGAGTTCCGGCGTCGGCAACAGCCCCGGCGTCGACAAGAGCACTGGCATCGGCAGTAGCCCCGGTGTCGGCAGTAGCCCTGGTGTCGGCAGGAGTCCCGGCGTTGGCAACAGCCCCGGCGTCGGCAGGAGTCCCGGCGTCGACAGGAGCCCCGGCGTTGGCAAGAGTCCCGGCGTCGACAAGAGTCCCGGCGTCGGCAGAAGCCTCGGTATGGGCCCGAGCCCCGGTATAGGCGGGAGCCCCGGTATCGGCGGGAGCCTCGGCACCGGCGTCCGACAGCACCCCTTCCGCGTGCCGTGTCCAGGGCGGTGCGACGGCCTCGCTCCCAGCGGGCGCGGCGGCCGCGGGCGCGGTGGCCGGCCGGGAGGTCACGGTGAACCGCCGCCGTCCGTCGCCGTCGTCCGGTCCGACGGTGAGCCGGAGGTGCACGGCCTCGTCCTCGCCGAGGATCAGCGGGCTCTCCTGGACCAGTTCCTCCACCGTGCCGCAGCCCGCCGACCGGCCCGCGTGCAGGGCGAGTTCGAGGTACGCGGTGCCCGGGACCACGGTCGAGCCCAGCACCACGTGGTCGGCGAGCCAGCCCTGGGCCCGGGACGACAGCCGGCCGGTGAGGACCAGCCCGCCGCCGTCCGCCGGGGTGAGCAGGGCACCCAGCAACGGGTGCCCGGCCGGGTCCAGCCCCAGATCCCCCGGCTCGACCGGCGCCGCAGAGCCGGAGGGCAGCCAGTAACGCTCGCCCTGGAAGGCGTACGTCGGCAACTCCAACGGCAGCCGCCGCCCGGCACCCGCACCCGTACGGGCACCGGCACCGGCACCGGCACCGGTGGCGTCGAGGAGCGCCCGCCAGTCCACGGGGACACCCCGGACGTGCGCCTCGGCCACGGCGGTGAGGACCGTGCGGGCCTCGGCGCGGTTGCGGCGCAGCAGCGGCAGGGCGAGGACGGCGGAGCGCTCCTCCTCGGGCAGTACGGCGGCGGCGCCCTCGCGGGTCATCGCGGAGAGCACCCCGTCCGGCCCCAGCTCCAGGAAGGTGCGCACCCCCGACTCCAGCAACGTGCGCACACCGTCGTGGAAACGCACCGCCTGACGGACATGTCGCACCCAGTGGTCGGGGGAGCGGATCTCCGCCGCGGTCACCGGGCGGCCGGTGACATTGGAGACGACGGGAATCTGCGGGTCGTTCGGGTTCAGTGACGCCATGGCCGCGCGGAAGGCGTCGAGCATGCCGTCCATACGCGGTGAGTGGAAGGCGTGGCTGACGGCCAGTTCCCTCGTCCGCCGTCCCCGGGCGCGCAGCGCCCCGGCCACCGCGCGCACCACGTCCTCGTCGCCCGACACGACCACGGCGGCCAGGCCGTTGACGGCGGCGACACCGGCCAGGTCGGTGTGGCCCGCGAGTAGTTCGGCGACCTCGTCCTCGGTGGCCTGCACGGCCGCCATCAGCCCGCCGGCCGGGAGTTCCTCCATGAGCCGGCCGCGTGCCGCCACGGCGGTGACCGCGTCCTCCAGCGAGAAGACACCCGCGACATGCGCGGCGGCCAGCTCGCCGACGGAGTGGCCGAGGAGATGACCGGGACGCAGCCCCCAGGACTCGACCAGCCGGTACAGGCTCACCTCGACGGCGAACAGCGCGGCCTGCGTCCACCGCGTACGGTCCAGCAGCGCCGCCCGTTCGGACCCCGCGTCGGCGAAGAGCACCTCGCGCAGCCGCAGGTCTGCCCGCTCGGCGAACAGCGCGCAGATCCGGTCCAGGGACTCGGCGAACACCGGCTGGACGGCGTACAACTCCCGCCCCATGGCGGCCCGTTGCGCACCCTGGCCGGTGAACAGGAACGCCGGATCGGTGCCCCGCGCCGCCGTGCCGGTGACGACCCGGCCGGGCTCGGCCGGACCGGCGCCGCGCAGCGCGTCCAGGCCCGCGAGCAGCTCCTCCCGGCCGGTTCCGATGATCACGGCCCGGTGGGCGAGGCTCGCCCGCTCGACGGCCAGGGGCAGCGCGAGCGCGGCCGGATCGAGGTCCGGGTGGGCGAGGACCGCGTCCCGCAGCCGCTCGGCCTGGGCACCCAGGGCCCGCGGATCGGCGGCGGACAACTGCCAGGGGACGAGCGCCGGGACGTCCACCCGGCTCTCCTCACCACCGGCCGCGCCCCGCCCGCCACCCTCAACGGCGGCGCACTCCCCGCCGTTCTCCTCGCTGCCGCTGCCGCTGCCGCTGCCGCTGCCGCTGCCGCTGCCTTCCCTGTCGGCCTCCTCGCCGACCTCCTCCGCCCCGTATTCCTCGGCCTGTTCCAGAACCACGTGCGCGTTGGTCCCGCTGATGCCGAAGGACGACACCGCCGCGCGGCGCGGCCGGCCGGCCGCGGGCCACTCCCGCCGCTCGGTCAGCAGCCGTACCGTGCCGCTCGACCAGTCGACGTGCGGGGTCGGCTCGTCCACGTGCAGGGTCGCGGGCAGGACGCCGTGCCGCATCGCCAGGACCGTCTTGATGACCCCGGCGACACCGGCCGCGTGCGAGGTGTGCCCGATGTTGGACTTCGCCGAGCCCAGCCACAGCGGCTCCGCCCGGTCCCGGCCGTACGTGGCGAGCAGTGCCTGCGCCTCGATCGGGTCGCCCAGCTGCGTGCCGGTGCCGTGCGCCTCCACCGCGTCCACGTCGGCGGGGGAGAGGCGCGCGTCGGCGAGGGCCGCCCGGATCACCCGCTGCTGGGCGGGGCCGCTGGGCGCGGTCAGGCCGTTGGAGGCACCGTCCTGGTTGACGGCACTGCCCCGCAGCACGGCCAGCACCCGGTGGCCGTGGCGGCGCGCGTCCGACAGCCGCTCCACCATCAGCACCCCGACACCCTCACCCCAGTTGGTGCCGTCCGCGGCGGCGGCGAACGCCTTGACCCGTCCGTCGGACGCGAGCCCGCGCTGCCTGCTGAACTCCACGAACAGGAAGGGGGAGGCCATCACCGACGCCCCGCCGACCAGCGCCAGTTCGCACTCGCCGTCCCGCAGCGACCGCGCCGCCAGATGCAGCGCCACCAGCGACGCCGAGCACGCCGTGTCGACGGTGATCGCCGGACCCTCCAGCCCGAGCGTGTACGCCAGCCGGCCGGAGGCGACGCTGGTCGTGGTGCCGGTCAGCACATAGCCCTCGGTGCCCTCGGACGCGGCCCCCGCCCCGGTGCCGTAGCCGAGCTGTGCCGCGCCGACGAACACGCCCGTACGGCTGCCGCGCAGCGACGTCGGGTCGATACCGGCCCGCTCGACGGTCTCCCACGAGGTCTCCAGGAGCAGCCGCTGCTGCGGGTCCATGGCGAGGGCCTCGCGCGGGCTGATCCCGAAGAAACCGGCGTCGAACCGGCCCGCGTCCCGCAGGAACCCGCCGCCGCGCCCGTAGGTGCGGCCCGGCCGGTCCGGGTCCGGGTCGTACAGCGACTCGACGTCCCAGCCCCGGTCCGACGGGAACGGGGTGATCGCGTCCCGGCCCTCGACGAGCAACTGCCAGAACTCCTCGGGCGAGCAGACTCCGCCCGGGAACCGGCAGCCCATCCCGACGACGGCGATCGGCTCCTGACGGGCCTCCACCAACTCCCGGTTCCGCTCCTGGAGGCGCTTGTTCTCCTTCACGGAGTGGCGCAGCGCCTCCGTCAGCCGCTCGGTCCGCGTGCCCGGCGTGCCCGGCGTACCCGGCGTACCCGGCGTGTCGTGTGTGTCCCGCGTCACGGGGATTCCCTCTCCGCTCATGGTCGTTCCCGCCCTGCCCGGACGAGGCCGGTCCCGCCCCGGCCCGTGCGCGGTCACTGCTCGCCGGCGCCGAGCGCCAGTTCGATGAGATCGTCCGCGTCCAGGCCGTCGATGTCGTCCGGAGCGCGTGATGGGCCCCCGGACGCCTCCTCGGCCGTCCCGGCCAGCTCCCACAGGGCCGCCAGCAGCCCGGACTCCCGCAACCGGGCGAGCGGGATCGTGGCGAGCAGCCGGCGTATGTCGTCGTCGGTGGCGCCCGGGATGCCATCGGCGTCCAGGTCGTCCGTGGCGTGGGCTCGCTCCAGCGGCCCCGGGTCGAGGCCCAGTTCGCGCAGCAGGTGTTCGGCGAGAGCCGTCGCCGTCGGATGGTCGAAGACCAGCGTCGCCGGGAGCCGCAGTCCGGTGGCCGTGGCCAGGCGGTTGCGCAGTTCCACCGCCGTGAGGGAGTCGAAGCCCAGCTCCTTGAACGCCTGGTCGAGGCCGATCACCGTGCTCGTCGCGTGTCCCAGGACCAGCGCCGCCTGATCGCGTACGAGGTCCAGCAGCCTCCGGCCGCGCTCCGTGCCCGGCAGTGCGGCCAGCCGGTCCCGCAGACCCGTCTCACCCGGCGCACCCGGCACCGCACCGGCCGGGCCGCCCGTGGCCGCCACCGCCCTGCGCGCCGGGGCGCCGACCAACGTCCGCAGCAGGGGGTGGACGTCGCCCGACGCGCGGACCGCGCCGATGTCCAGCCGCATCGCCACCACCGGCGCCCGAGGGGAACCGAGCGCCGCGTCGAACAGGTCGAGCCCCTCGGCGTCGGACAGCGCGCCCACGCCGACCCGGCGCAGCCGCGCCAGATCGGTGGCGTCCAGATGGCCGGTCATGCCGCTCGCCCGCCCCCACAGGCCCCACGCCACCGAGACTCCGGGCAGCCCCTGGGCGCGCCGCCGCTCCGCGAGGGCGTCGAGGAAGACGTTGGCCGCCGCGTAGTTGGCCTGGCCCCGGGTGCCGAGCGTGCCCGACGCCGAGGAGAACAGGACGAACGCGGCGAGATCCATGTCCCGGGTCAGCTCGTGCAGATGCCAGGCCGCGTCCACCTTGGGCCGCAGCACCGCGTCGACCCGCTCGGGCGTCAGCCTGCCCACCCGCGCGTCGTCGAGGACACCGGCCGCGTGCACCACCCCGGTCAGCGGATGCTCGGGGGGCACCTCGGCCAGCACGGCCGCGAGCGCCTCGCGATCGGCACTGTCACAGGCGACGACGGTCACCTCCGCGCCCGCCGCGACCAGTTCGGCCCGCAGGGCGTCGGCGCCCTCGGCCGCGAGACCACGACGGCCGAGCAGCAGCAGACGCCGTACGCCGTGCTCGGTGACCAGCCTGTGCGCCACCAGCCCGCCCAGCGCGCCCGTACCACCGGTGATCAGCACCGTCCCGTCCGGGTCGAACGCGGCCGGCGGCATGGTGAGCACCAGCTTGCCGATGTGCCGGGCCCGGCTCATGAAGCGGAACGCGTCCTCGGCGCGCCGGACGTCCCAGGACGCCGTCGGGAGCGGCCGCAGCACCCCGCTGTGGAACAGCGGCATCAGCGCGGCCAGCATCCGGCCGACGTGCTCGGTGTCGGCCGAGACCAGGTCGTACCAGAGGTACGAGACGCCCGGATGGTCGGCCGCGACCCGCTCGGCGTCACGGATGTCGGTCTTGCCCATCTCCAGCAACCGGCCGCCGTCGGGGGTGAGAAGCCGCAGTGAGGCGTCCACGAACTCGCCCGCGAGCGAGTTCAGGACGACGTCGACTCCGCGTCCGCCGGCCGCCGTCCGGATCCGCTCCTCGAAGTCCGGGGTCCGGGAGGACGCGATCCGGTCCTCGGGCACGCCGAGCCCGCGCAGCGTCTCCCACTTGGCGGGGCTCGCCGTCGCGAACACCTCGGCGCCCACCTGCCGGGCCAGTTGCAGCGCGGCCAGCCCCACACCGCCGGTGGCCGCGTGGATCAGCACCGACTCACCGGCCCGCAGGCCCGCCAGCTCGACCAGACCGAGATACGCCGTCAGGAACGCGACCGGCACCGACGCGCCCTCCGCGTACGTCCAGTGCTCCGGCAGCGGCACGAGCAGCCGGTGGTCGACGACCACGACCGGGCCGAAGGAGCCCCGGACCATGCCCATCACCCGGTCCCCGGGAGAGAGGTCCGTGACGTCCGGCGCCACCTCCAGGACCACGCCCGCGGCCTCGCCGCCCATGACGGTCTGGTCGACCACACCGAGGCCCAGCAGCACATCGCGGAAGTTGACACCGGACGCCCGCACCGAGACCCGCACCTGACCCGGGGCCAGCGGCGCCGACGCCTCCGGGTACGGCAGCAGCGCGAGGTTCTCCAACGTGCCCTTGCCCGCCGTGTCCAGCCGCCACGGCGAGCCGTCCACCGGCGGCCGGAGCGTCCGCCCGGCCGACGCCCGCACCAGCCGAGGCGCCGACAACCGCCCCTCGCGCAGGGCGAGTTGCGGCTCGCCGGAGGTGAGGGCCCGGCCCAGCACGGCACGCGAGGACTCCCGCCCGTCCACGTCCACCAGCACGAACCGGCCGGGGTACTCGGACTGCGCCGAGCGCAGCAGACCCCACAGGGGGGCGTGCACCAGATCCCGGGCGCTCTCGCCGTCACCGGCCGCGACCGCGCGCCGGGTGACCACGGCCAGCGTTCCGTCCGCGAACCGCTCGTCCGCCAGCCACCGCTGCACGATGCCGAGCACACGGTGCACCTCGGCACGCGCGGCCCCCGGCGTGTCCGACTCGGGCCGATCTTCCCCCGCGCAGGACAGGACGAGCGTCGCCGCCGGGGCGAGCGTCGCCAGGGAGTCCAGGTCGGCGCATGTCTCGAAGCCCAGATCCAGGCCCAGGCCGTCCGCGCCGAGGACGACCGTCCGGCCGGCCTCCGGCAGGTCCCGCGCGGTGTCCGGGAGAGGGACGTCGGCCCAGTCCACCGTCAGCAGCCGGTCCCGCTCCGGACCGCGGGCGGCAACGAGCTGTTCCTCGGCCACCGACCGGGTCGCCAACGACTCCACCTCGGCGACCGGGGCTCCGTCCTGGTCCGCGACGGCCAGCGCGAACCCGTCCTCGCCCCGGGCCGTGAGGCGGACGCGCAGGGTCGTGGCACCGGTCGCGTACAGCGTGACGCCTGTCCACGAGAACGGCAGCCGGACCGTGTCGACGCCCTCGGCGAGACTGGCGTGCAACGCCGCGTCCAGCAGCGCCGGGTGGATCCCGTAGCCCCCGGCGGCCTTGTGCTGCTCCTGCGGCAGCACGGCCTCGGCGAACAACTCGTCGTCACGCCGCCACAGGGCGCGCAGCCCCTGGAAAACCGGCCCGTATCCGAGCCCGCTCTCCGCGAGGCGCGGATACAGCCCGGCCAGCTCCACCGGCCGCGCCCCGGCCGGAGGCCACTGCGCCAGATCCCAGTCGGGCAGGCCGGTGCCGGGACCGGTGCGGGGACCGGTGCCGGGGGCGACGAAACCGGTCGCGTGACACGTCCAGGGCACATCACCTGCCGCCGCCGCCACCGCCGTCTCCTCCTCCGGCCGCCGTAGGGGGACGGCATCTGGGTGGACGGCTCCCGAGCCGATGGCTTGTGAGTGGACGGCTCCCGAGCCGATGGCCTGTGAGTGGACGGCTTGTGAGTGGACGGCCACCGACCGTCGGCCGCCGTCGTCGGCCGCTCCCACTGAGACCTGAAGCCGCAGGGCTTCACCGTCCTCGGGCAGGATCAGCGGTGCCTGGAGCGTCAGTTCCTCCAGCACCGCGCATCCGACCTGGTCGGCGGCGCGTACGGCGAGGTCCAGCAGCGCCGTTCCCGGCATCAGCGCCGTGCCCCACACGGTGTGGTCGGCGAGCCACGGCTGTGCCTTCGCCGACAGCCTGCCGGTCAGCACCACCTCGTCGTCGGCGCGTGTGAGCGTGGCGCCGAGCAGAGGGTGGCCGGCGGGGTCGAGCCCGGCGGCACGGACGTCGGCGGTGGCGGTGGCGCTCGGCGGGGCGTCCAGCCAGTACCGCTTGCGCTGGAAGGGGTAGGTCGGCAGATCGGGGTCGCGGTCACCGGTGCCCAGGACTCCGGCCCAGTCGACGGGCAGACCGTGGGTGTGGGCGTGGGCGGCGGAGGTGAGGAAGCGCGCCCAGCCGCCCTCGTCGCGGCGCAAGGAGCCGACGGTGAAGGCGGCGGCGTCGGCGTCCTCCAGTACCTCGTCGATCGCGTGGGTGAGGACGGGGTGCGGGCCGCACTCGACGAACGCGGTGTGGCCCGCGGCGACCGCCGTCCGGAGCGCGTCGGTGAGCCGCACGGTCCGCCGGAGATTGGTGTACCAGTACCCGGCGTCGAGCCCGGCCGTGTCGACGGGTTCACCGGTGACCGTCGAATAGAAGGGGACCGTGCCGGTACGGGGGGTGACGCCCGTCAGGAGCCGGGTGAGGTCGTCCTCGATGGCCTCCACGTGCGGGGTGTGGGAGGCGTAGTCGACGTCGATCCGACGGGCGCGGATCCCCTTCTCCTCGCAGTGGGCCAGGAGTGCGTCGAGCGCCGAGGCGTCACCGGCGACGACGGTGGCACGGGGGCTGTTGCGGGCGGCCACGCTGATCCGCTCCCGCCAACGGGCGATCAGACCGGTGGCCTCGTCGTGGGGGAGCGGCAGCGAGACCATGCCCCCCTGTCCGGCGAGCTTGAGGATGGCCCGGCTGCGCAGCGCGGCGACCTTGGCACCGTCCTGAAGGGTGAGCGCTCCGGCGACGACGGCGGCGGCGATCTCGCCCTGGGAGTGGCCGATGACGGCGGCGGGTTCGATGCCGAGGGAGCGCCACAGCGCGGCGAGCGAGACCATCACCGAGAACAACGCGGGCTGTACGACGTCGACCCTGCTCAACGGCTCACCGCTGCCCAGGACTTCGGTGAGCGACCAGTCGACGTGCGGGGCGAGTGCGGCCTCGCAGTCGGCGATGGAGCGGGCGAACACCTCGGAGGTCGAGAGGAGTTCGGTGGCCATGCCGATCCACTGCGAGCCCTGGCCGGGGAAGACGAACACCGGGCGCTCGTACCTGCCCTGTCCGATGACGACACCGGGCGCCTCGGACCCGGCCGCCAGCGCCCGCAGACCGGTGAGGAGTTCGTCCCGGTCCCGGCCGAGGACCACGGCCCGGTGGCCGAACGCGGTACGCCCGGACAGCAGGGCGCGGGCGGTGTCACGTATGTCCCCCTCGCCATCGGCGACATGGGTGGCCAGGCGCGCGGCCTGAGCGTGCAGCGCGGCGGTGTCACGGGCGGAGAACACCAGAGGCACCAGCGGTGTGAGCGGCTCGGCGGGCTCGTCCGTCGCCTGTGGGGCTTCGGCGGGCGCCTGTTCCAGCACCACATGCGCGTTGGTGCCGCTGACGCCGAAGGAGGAGACGGCGGCGCGGCGGGGCCGGTCCGTCGCCGGCCAGTCCCGTTGCTCGGTGAGCAGTTCCACCTTGCCCGCCGACCAGTCCACGTGCGGGGTCGGCGCGTCGACGTGGAGGGTCGCGGGCAGCACGCCATGCCGCATGGCCATGACCATCTTGATGACACCGCCCACTCCGGCGGCGGCCTGCGTATGCCCGACGTTCGACTTGAACGAGCCCAGCCACAGCGGCTGTTCACGGTCCCGGCCGTACGTCGCGAGCAGCGCCTGCGCCTCGATCGGGTCGCCCAGCTTCGTCCCCGTCCCGTGCGCCTCCACCACGTCCACCAGGTCGGGGGAGAGGCGGGCCTCGGCCAGCGCGGCGCGGATGACCCGCTGCTGCGAGGGGCCGTTCGGCGCGGACAGGCTGCTCGTCGCGCCGTCCTGGTTGACGGCGGAGCCGCGGACGACGGCGAGGACCCGGTGCCCGTTCCGTCGCGCGTCCGACAGCCGCTCCACGAGCAGCATGCTGGCGCCCTCGCTCCACGTCGTGCCGTCGGCGGAGGCGGCGAAGGACTTGATGCGCCCGTCGGGTGCCAGCCCGCCCAGCCGGTCGAAGCCCGTGAAGGTGCCCGGCGTGGCCATCACGGTCACCCCGCCCGCCAGCGCCATGGTGCACTCCCCGCGCCGTACCGCCTGCACGGCCAGATGCAGGGCGACCAGCGACGACGAGCACGCGGTGTCGACGGTGGCGGCCGGGCCCTCCAGCCCCAGCGTGTAGGAGATCCGGCCGGAGGCGACGCTGCCCCAGGTGCCGCTGCCCAGGAAACCCGCGGCGTCCTCGTCCCCCTCGTCCAGGCGGGTGGCGTAGTCGTGGTACATCAGCCCCGTGTAGACGCCGACGCGGGTGCCGCGCAGCGTCGTCGGGTCGATACCGGCGCGCTCCAACGCCTCCCACGACACCTCCAGCAGCAGCCGTTGCTGCGGGTCCATGGACACGGCCTCGCGCGGATTGACGCCGAAGAACGCCGGGTCGAAGTCGCCCACCGCGTCCAGGAACCCGCCCTTCCAGGCGGGGGAGGCGTCGGACCGTGCGTCGCCGGCGCCGTGGAACTCCTCGGTGGACCAGCCCCGATCGGCCGGCACCGCGCCGATGGCGTCCTGGCCCTCCGCGACCAGCCGCCACAGCGACTCGGGTGAGTCGACGCCGCCGGGGAACCGGCACGCCATCCCCACGATCGCGACGGGCTCGTGTCCCGCCCCCTCCAGCTCGGCCACCCGACGCCGTGCCTCGCCCAGTTCGGCGGTGGCCCAGCGCAGATGCTCACGGAACTTGTCCACCTGTGACTGCGACGCCCCCTGCGGCGAGGGCGATTGCTGCGACGGTGACGTCGATGACTGCGACACGTGAGCCCGCTCCTAAAGACGCTGGTGGTTCGACGGCACTCCGCTGTCGGCGGAGCGCATCTGCTGGAGAACCTCGAAGAGTTCGTCGTCGGACGCCGAGGCGAGGTCCGTCGGCGCGAGGTCCGTCGAGGCGAGGTCCGCCGATGGTGCTCCCCAGTGGCCCGTGCCGACGCGGTCGTCCGCTCCCGGGCCACCGGGCCAGCGGGACACCAGGCCCCGCAACCGATGGGCGACCACCCCCCTGGCCTCGGCGTCGGCGTGCTCGGCGAACGAGGCGAGGAACGCCTCCAGCCGGTCCACCTCGGCCAGCGCCGACCCGGCGGAGGCGGAGGCCGCGTCGTCCGCGTCGTCCGTCGTGTCGGTCAGCTCGGCGTACAGGTGGTCGGCGAGCGCGGCGGCGGTCGGGTGGTCGAAGATCAGGGTGCTCGGCAGATCGACGCCGGTGGCCTCGTGCAGCTTCTCCTGGAGGTCCAGGCTCGCCAGCGAGTCGACGCCCAGATCGACGAAGCCCCGGTCCGGCTCGATGTCCTCGGCCGTCCCCTCGCCCAGCGCCCGCGCCGCGTGTGCACGGACCAGATCGAGCAGCGCCCGCCTGCGCTCCGCCTCGGACATCGCCCGCACCCGCTCCGCGAAGGAGGAGGCCGCCGGGACCCGGCCGTTCATATCGGTGGCGGCATTGGTGCCGGGGGTGGTGGCGGGTGTGTCCGGCTGCGGCACGGTCCCGGAAGCCGCGTCGGAGCCGTCCACCAGCGAGCGCAGCAGCGGCAGGAGCCGGCCGGAGGCGTGCCGCTGTTCCACCTGGGCCATGTCGAGCCGCAGCGCGACGAGCACCGGCTCCTCGACCGCCCCCGCCGTCAGCCGGGCGGTGTCGAAGAGAGCGAGCGCGTCCCGCGTGGCCAGGGCACGCACACCGTCCCGCCCGATACGAGCCCAGTCCGCCTCCGTCAACTCCCCGGTCAGCGCGCTGCGTTCGGCCCACGGGCCCCAGGCCAGCGACAGGCCGGGCAGCCCCTGGGCGCGCCGGTGGCGGGCGAGGGCGTCGAGGAACACATTGGCCGCCGCGTAGTTCGCCTGCCCGGCGGCGCCGAACGTGCCGGACACCGACGAGAACGTCACGAACTCGGCGAGGTCCAGCCCCCGCGTCAGCTCGTGCAACTGCCAGGCGGCGTCCACCTTCGGCCGCAGCACGGTGCCGAGCCGGTCGTCGGTGAGCGAGGCGAGGACCCCGTCGTCGGTCACACCGGCGACATGTACGACGGCGGTCAGCGGATGCTCCTTCGGTACGCCGTCCAGCACCGCCGCCAGGGCGCCCGCGTCCGCCGCGTCCCAGGCCACCACCGTCACCTCGGCCCCCGCCGCGGTCAGCTCCGCCGCCAACTCGGCCGCCCCCGGCGCCGCTTCACCCCGCCGCCCGGTCAGCACCAGACGCCGGGCCCCCCGGCCCACCAGATGCCGGGCCACCAGCCCGCCCAGGGTGCCGGTCCCTCCGGTGATCAGCACGGTGCCGTCGGGGTCCGGCGTACGGGCCGGCGTCTGTGCGTACGGTGCCGACGCTGCCTCCGCCAGGCGCGGCACCCACAGCCTCCCGTGCCGTACGGCGATCTCCGGCTCCTCCCGGAGGGCGCCCAGCGCCTGCGCGAAGACCTCCGGCTCCGGCGTCTCGCCGTCGGCGAGGGACAGCAGCCCGAACCGGCGCGGGTGCTCGGTGCGTGCGCTGCGGACCAGACCGCGTACGGCGTCGTCGACGAGCCCGGCCTCACCGTCCCGCTCCCGCACCACCGCCACCAGCCGACTCGTGGCCGGTACCGGCAGGGTGAGCCAGGACTGCAGCGCGGCCAGGACACCGGAGGTCGCCGTGTGCACGGCCCCCGGGACATCCGCGAGGTCACCGTCCCCGGTGAGCGGCATCAGGACCACATCCGGCGCGGGCGCCCCGGCCGCGAGCGCCGCACCCAGGTCGACGAGCCCGGCGTACGGGGCATCTACGGCCACCGGCAGTGCGTGTGGCAGCGCGTCCGGCCCCCCGAGCGCGACGACCACCCCGGCGCCGCCCGGCAGGCCCGCCCCGGCGTACGGCACCCACCGGGTGCGCAGCAGCGTGCCGGCACCAGCACCGGCACTCGTATGCGAACCCGCATCCGTGCCCGCGCCCGCGCCCGCGCCAACGCCCGCGTTGACGGCCACACCGGCGGCGCCGTCCCGTCCCCCACCCAGTGCCCTGAGGTGCAGCGCCGCCACCGCCACCACCGGCGCGCCGACCGTGTCGACGACCTCCACGGACACCGAAGTACCGCTGTCGGCACCGGTGTTGGCGGTGGCGGCCGCGCCGTCCACGCCATGAGCCGCCCCGCCCGCCGGCGCGAGCCGTACCCGCAGCACACCCGGACCGGCGACGCCCGGCGCCGTCACCCCCTGCCAGGCGTAGGGCACCAACCGCTGCTCCACCGCCCCGGGAACCGCCGCGTACCAGGCCTGGAGCGCGGCGTCGAGCAGCGCCGGGTGCACTCCGTAGCGCCCGGCGTCCTGCCGTGTCCCCTCCGGCAGGGCGACCTCGGCGAACACCTCGTCGCCGCGCCGCCACACCGCCCGCAGTCCCCGGAACGCGGGCCCGTACACGATGCCGTGGGCCGCCGCCCGCCCGTGGAAGCCGTCGATGTCGACGCGTGTGGCGTCCACGCCGTCGGCGTGCGCGGGCGGCCAGGTGACCAGGTCGGGCCGGGGTGCCGCCGTGTCCGCGTCGGTCGTGTCGAGGGTTCCCGTGGCGTGGCGCGTCCACGGCCCGTCAGGGCCGGGCCGGGAGGACAGGGTGAGGCGTCGGCGTCCCGTGGCGTCGGCGTCGGTCAGCCGGAGCCGGATCGCCCGGCTCGCGCGCGGTTCGGCGGACAGTTCGAGCGGGCTGTGCAGGGTCAGCTCCGTCACCCGGTCGCAGCCGGTGAACTCGCCTGCCCACCGGGCCAGTTCGAGCATCGCCGTGCCCGGCAGCAGCACCATGCCCGCCACGGCGTGGTCGGCCAGCCACGGCTGAGTGGCCGTCGACAGACTGCCGGTGAACAACAGACCGCCGTCCCCGTCCTCCGGGAGTTCCACGGTCGCCCCGAGCAGCGGATGGTCCGCGGGCGCGAGACCGGCCGCGGCGGCGTCGAGGGTACGGGGGCTGTCGTCCAACCAGTGTCGGCGCCGCTGGAAGGCGTACGTCGGCAGATCGGCCGGCGGGCGGCCCGCCAGCAGCAGATCGGGGAAGGCCGCGCTCCAGGCCACGGCCGTGTCACCCACATGCAGCCGGGCCAGCGTGGGCAGCAGGTCGTCCGCCCCGCTCGCCCCACCCACCGGAGAAACCACGACCCGAGCCGCGCGCTCCTCCCGAGCCGCGCGCCCAACCCGGGCCGTGTGGCCCTCCCGGGCCGTGTGGCCCTCCCGGGCCGGGTGCCCCTCCCCGGCTGCGTGGCCCTCCAAAGCCATCTGACCCTCCAGCGCAGCCGTGATCCGAGGCGCGACCGCCGACGCCGCGCCGACCTCCACGAACAGCGCGGCCCCCCGCGCCCGCAACGTACGGACGGCTTCGTCGAGCGGGGTCGAGGACGTCCCCAGCAGCGGGATCCGGCCCTCCTCGGGCTCCACCCCGATGCCGTGCGCGACCGCCTGCGCGCCCTCCTTGAGCGACAGCGCGCCGGACACACAGGCCGCCGCGATCTCACCCACCCCCTCACCGACCACTGCCGAGGGCCGTACGCCGTGCTCCTCCCACACCCCGGCGAGCGCCACCAGCACCGCCCACCGCACGGTCGGTTCGGAGCCCGGGAAGGCACCGCCGCGCAGCGCGTGGTCGCCGACCTTGGCCAGCGCCCGCTGGCAGTGGGCCAGCCGCCGGGAGAACGCCGGCGAGGTCAGCACGAGCCGGGCCGCCCAGTCGATGTCCCGCGCCAGGCCGTGGTCGGAGAGCACCAGCACGGCACGGCTGTCGGCGGTGACCCGGCCGTGGAACAGGCCGGGCGCCGGGCGGCCATCCGCCAGGGCCGTCAGCCCCGCGAGCAGTTCCGTCCGGTCGGAACCGAGGACCACCGCCCGGTGCTCGAACACCGACCGGCCGCGGGCCAGCGCAGCCCCCACTTCCGCCCGCGTCAGCTCCGGACGCTCCGTCACATGGGCCGCCAGCCGCCCGGCCTGCGCCCGCAGCGCGTCGCCGCTCCGCCCGGACAGCACCCACGGCACCCCGGTGGGCCACGTCCGCGTCTGGTCCGCCTCCGCGGGCGGCCCGGATTCGGCGCCCGGCTCGGGCTGTTCCGGCTGCTCCAGGATGAGATGCGCGTTGGTGCCGCTGACGCCGAACGACGAGACGCCCGCCCGGCGCGGCCGTTCCGCGTCCGGCCAGTCCCGGGCCTCGGTCAACAGCTCGACCGCGCCCGCCGACCAGTCCACGTGCGGGCTCGGCGCGTCCACATGCAGGGTGCGCGGCAGCACCCCGTGCTCCATCGCCTTCACCATCTTGATCACACCGGCCACCCCGGCGGCGGCCTGGGGGTGCCCGATGTTGGACTTGAGCGAGCCGAGCCACAGCGGCCGTTCGGCGGGGCGGTCCTGGCCGTAGGCGGCGATCAGCGCCTGCGCCTCGATGGGGTCACCGAGCCTCGTACCGGTGCCGTGCGCCTCCACCGCGTCCACGTCGGCGGGCGCCAACCCCGCCCGCTCCAGGGCCTGTTGGATCACCCGGCGCTGCGCGGGCCCGCTCGGTGCGGTCAACCCGCTGCTCGCACCGTCCTGGTTGACCGCGGACCCCCGGATGACGGCGAGGATCCGCCGACCGCTCCGGCGCGCGTCCGACAGCCGCTCCAGCAGCAGCATCCCGACGCCCTCGCCGAGCGACGTGCCGTCCGCGGCGGCGGCGAACGGCTTGCATCGCGCGTCCGCCGCCAGCCCGCGCTGCCGGCTGAACTGCAGCAGCCACAGCGGCGACCCGATCACCGTCACCCCGCCCGCCAGCGCCAGATCGCACTCGCCCGCCCGCATCGCCTGCGCGGCCTGGTGCAGGGCCACCAGCGACGAGGAACAGGCCGTGTCGACGCTGATCGCCGGTCCTTCGAGACCGAGCGTGTACGCGATCCGGCCGGACGCCACACTGCCGGTGCTGCCGTTGCCGAGGTAACCCTCGAACTCGTTGGGGGAGTTGCGCAGTCGGCCCGCGTAGTCCTGGGAGATGACCCCCGCGAAGACACCGGTACGGCTGCCCCGCAGCGACACCGGGTCGATCCCCGCCCGCTCGACGGCCTCCCAGGAGGTTTCCAACAGCAGCCGCTGCTGCGGGTCGGTCGCCAGCGCCTCCCGGGTGCCCATCCCGAAGAACGCCGGATCGAAGGCCCCCGGGTCGTCGAGGAAGCCCCCCTCCCGGACGTAGACCGTGCCCTGCCGCCCCGGATCAGGGTCGTACAGGCCCGCGTCCCAGCCCCGGTCGGTGGGCAGCGGCGCGATCACGTCCCGGCCCTCCGCCACCACACGCCACAGATCCTCGGGGGACTCGACCCCGCCCGGGAAGCGACAGGCCATCCCGACGATCGCGATCGGCTCGCGGGCCGACTCCTCGACGTCCCGAAGCCGCTGCCGGGTGTGGCGCAGGTCGAGGGTGAGCCGCTTCAACGTGTCGATGACCTTGCCGTCGCCGGTCGCGGCACCGGCCGTCCCGTTCTTCGCACCGCTCGTCATGGGGCGTGGCCTTTCGTGTGCGTGGGGGGGGATTCCGCTCGTTCCGCTACGTCACATCCGTCATGTGCGCCGCGTAAGTCGTGTACGTCGTGAAGTTCGTGTACGTCGTGAAGTTCGTGTACTTCATGCACTTCATGCACTTCGTGTACGTCATGACCCGCGCAGTTCGTTGTCGGCGAGGTCGAGCAACTCCTCCAGGGACACGTCCCCGAACTCGTCCCCGAACTCGTCCTCCTCGCCCGGCGCCAGCCGCTCCAGCAGCTCCCGCAGCCGTGCCGCCACACGCTCCCGCCCGGGAACGCTCCCCGAGCCGTCGTCACCGTCGTGCAGCAGACCGGAGGCGAGCAATTCGCCCTCCAGGGCGTCGAGTCGGTCGAGCACCGCCGATTCCGCGCGGCGCCCGGACCCCCGTTCTCCCCGGGCGGCCAGCAGCTCTCCGACGAGCCGCGCGACGGACGCGGGGGTCGGATGATCGAAGATCAGCGTCGTGGGCAGCCGCAGCCGGGTCGCTTCGACCAGCCGGTTGCGCAGCTCGACGGCCTGCAACGAGTCGAAGCCCGACTGCAGGAAGCCGCCCTCCAGGTCGACCGCGTCCGGGTCGCCGTGCCGCAGCACCGCGGCCACGTGGTGTCGTACGAACTCCTCGACCGCGTACGCCCGTTCGCTCGCCGTGAGTCCGGTGAGGGACAACCCGCCGGGGCCGGGGGCGGTGGGATGCGCGCCCTGGGCCGGTGCGCCCTCGGCCGCTCCCGCCGCCGAGTCCTCTCCTCCCCGGCCCGTTCCCTCGACGCCGAACGGGTACGTCGGCAGGGCGACACGCCGACCGCCACGGCCCCGGAAGAAGGCGGCCCAGTCCACGTCGATCCCGCGCACATGCAGCCGTGCCATTGCCGTCAGCCACTCCGTGACCCCGTCCTGCCCCCGGCGCAGGGTGCCGACGGCCCCGGACGCGGCTGCCCCGGTACCCGCACCGACGTCCTCCAACGTCTCCTGCACCCCACCGAGCAGCACGGGATGCGGGCTGACCTCGAGAAACGTGTCGTGCCCGGCCGCCCACAGGCCACGTACGGCCGTCTCGAACCGGACCTCGGAGGCGAGATTGCGGAGCCAGTACGCGCTGTCCAGACCCGTCGTCTCGAACTCGCCGCCGGTGACGGAGGAGTGGAAGGGCACGGTGGCGGGCGTCGGCGCGATCGCGGCCGTCCCCGAGAGGAACGCGGCGGAGTCGACGGTCACGCCCGGCGTGTGCGCGGCGAGACCGAGGTTCAGCCCCTTGGCCGGTACGCCCTTGGCCGTGAGCGTCTCGACGACCTTGTGCACGGCGGCGCGCTCCCCGCCGAACAGCACGGAGCGCGGACCGTTGCCCCCGGCGAAGTGGACCCGGCCGCGCAGCCGTTCGGCGTCGAGCAGCGGACGGAGTTCGTCGGGCGACAGGGCGGCCGCGGCCAGTTCGCCCTCCCCGGCGGCCTCCGCCTGCATCCGACTCCACAGGACGACCACCCGCGCGGCTTCGTCCAGCGTGAGCGCACCCGCGACATGGGCGGCGGCGATCTCCCCGAGGCTGGCGCCGACGACGGCCGCGGGTTCCACCCCGCAGGACCTCCACAGCGCGGACAACGACACACTCACCGCGAACAGGACCGGCAGGACGACATCCACGTCCTCCAACGTCGGCGCGCCCGGCGCACCGCGCAGGACCTCGTCGAGCGACCACGCGACGAGAGGATCGACAGCCCGCGCGCACTCTGCCATCCGGGACCGGAACACCTCGGAGGCGTCCAGCAGATCGAGCGCCATGCCCCGCCACTGGGAGCCCAGCCCGGGGAACACGTACACCGCGCGGCCACTGCCCTCGGCCCGCGCGCCGGGTTCCGTACGGAACAGCAGTGGGACGGACCCGCCCTCGGTGACGGCCCGCAACCCGCGTACCACGTCCGCCCGTTCGGCGGCGAGGAGCACGACCCGCCGCCCGAGTCCGGTCGTCCGGGTCGTCGCGAGCGACCGTCCCAGATCGGCCGGCGACAGCTCGGGATCGGCTTCGAACCGGGCGAGCAGATCCCGGGCCAGCGCCGCCACGGCGGCATCGCTCAGCCCGGACACCACGATCGGCACAAGTGACGTGCGCGCGGGCGTCTGTTCACCGCCGGTCGCGCGCGGACCGCCGGACCCGAACGCCTCCACCGGCGCGAGCACACACTCACCGGCCCGTACGGCGGTGGACTCCCTCCGCAGAACCACGACCGTCGCCGTACCTGTACCTGTACCTGTACCCGAACCCGTGCCCGAACCCGCCACGGCCACCTCGCACGCACCCTGGCGCAGTTGCTCGGCGGCCGTTTCGATCGCCGCCCCCACCGGCAGTTCCGCCCCGAGGGTCACCCGGGGCCCGCGCCCCCAGCCGAGATCGCCCCCCACAAGCCCCGCCAGTCCCTCCGACCCCCCGCCGGCGTCTTGCTCCTCGGTCTCCGCCGCCACGAGAAACACACCCACATCGGCGTCGCGCAGCGCACCGGGCACGATCCCGGCGTCCTCCAGCGCGGCCCACACCAACTGCAACGCCCCGAGCCGCTCCCGGGAGGCCCCACGCACGGAGTCCCCGAAGAACGCCGCGACCCCGTCGGCCGCCCACGGCACCCGCCTCCCGACCGGCCCGCCCCCGCCCGCCCGGCACACGACCTCAGGCGCCCCCTCGACAGCCGCCAGCCCGACGATCACGATCGACGCGTCCCGGGCGCCGACACCAGAGCCGACACGGGTGTTGACGTCGCGTTCGCTGTCGTCGTCGGGATGGGGCCGAGGCAGTCTGCTGATCACGCCGTAGTCCGCCTTCTCGTCACGGTGCCGTCGCGCGTGGATCGGCGGTTCCCGTCCGCGCCGCCGTCACCGGCTCCCGAACGCCCCGCCACCTCTCGCTTGATCGACGACACCTTTACGGCGCCCGCTTGACCAGACCTAGAGACCGGCTCGAAACCACCGCACCCGCCACCGCACCCGCCACCGCGCCGCCCCCAACCTCCCCCAACCTCCCCATGCCCACCCCCACAGGGCGAACGGGTGAATCGCCCTATTTCATGGGATATTGGTGTGTATTACAGCGAGCCCTGGAGGTACTCGTGACATCGATTCGGATAGCCACGTTCAACCTGGAGAACTTCGACGAGCGCGCCGCGGACGCCGACCCGGACAGGTTCCCGTCGCTGGCCGAACGCATCGCGTTGATGAAACCGCAGATCACGCGGTTGCGGGCGGACATCGCCTGCTTCCAGGAAGTGCACGGTCAGGAACGCCCCGGACAGCCGCGTGACCTGATCGCGCTGAAGGAACTCCTCGCCGGGACCAACCTCGACGGCGCGTCCCTGACCAGCACCAAGCCCGAGAGCGACGCGGTCTTCGACGTACGCAACCTGGTCATCGCCACCCAACTGCCGGTCCTCAAGCACCAACAGCTGAAGAACGACCTGGTCAACAAGCCGCGCTATCAGCGGCTCACCGCCATTCCCCCCGACACCGCCCCGGTCGCGATCGGTATCGAACGGCCCATCCTGCACGCGCAGATCGACATCGACCACGGTGCCCCCGGCCGTCTGCTGCACGTCATCAACGTGCATCTCAAGTCCAAGATCCCCAGCGACATCCCCGGACAGGTGCTCGATCCCGTGAAGGGCATCTGGAACAGCGCCGACAGCTGGGCCGAGGGCAGCTTCCTGTCGTCCATGAAGCGCATGAGCCAGGCCCTGGAAGTCAGGCGCCTCATCGACCAGATCCTCGACGACGATCCGGACGCCCGCGTCGTCGTCGCCGGCGACTTCAACGCCGAACCCGGAGAAGTCCCGGTCCTGGCCATCTGCGGCAACGTGGAGGACACCAACAACGGCGACCTCGCCACCCGGGTCCTGGTCCCCATCGAGCACACCATCCCCGCCGAGGCCCGCTACACCCTCTTCCACCACGGCCGCGGCCAGATGATCGACCACATGCTCGTCACCCGCAACCTCCTCGCCCACTACCGGGGTTCGGAGATCCACAACGAGATCCTGCACGACGACTCCATCGCCTTCGCCACCGACGTCAAGTACCCCGAGTCCGACCACGCCCCCGTCGTCGCCTCCTTCGCGTTCGACTGACCCCGGATGTCCCGACACGGTTGAACCGTGAAGTGCATGCCCCCGCAGTCGACTTGCCGCCCCGAACGGGGCGGCGGAAAATGTAGATGATGACGTGGAGCCCACCGACCGTCCGACTCCGCGCCGCCCCGAGAAGCGCGAGCAAAGGGGCTGACCGGTGGAGAACACCCTGCACATCCTCCTCACCGAAGAGGATTCGGAAGCCGAGCACGTCGCGGACCTGACCCGCTATCTCCGCGATGAACTGCTCGAACTGGACGTGGACGACGTCACGACGCTGACCGGCGGAGAGGCGCCCCCCGGAGCCCGGGCCGTCGACGTGACCCAGATCGGCGCCCTGCTGGTGACCCTCGGCAGCTCGGCGAACGCGCTCGGTCAGGTGGTGACCGTGATCCGGTCCTGGCTGGGCCGCAGGCACGACACCCGTTCGTCCCTGCGCCTGCAGATGGGCGACGACGTCCTGGAGGTGTCCGAGGCGACCGACGAACGGATCACCGAGGCGTTCGAGTTCTTCGTCCAGCGCCATTCCCCGGCTGGAGCCGAGTCATGACGGACTCCCGGCATGCGCTGATCATCGCCAACGACCGGTACACGGACCAGGGTCTCAAGAAACTCAGAGCACCCGCCCAGGACGCCGCTGCCCTCGAACGGGTGCTGCACGACCCGCAGATCGGCGACTTCGAGGTCGAGGTCGTCCACAACGCGCCGGCCGACCTCATGCGCAGACGTATCCAGCGCTTCTTCACCGAGCGCGGCCGTGCCGACACACTCCTGCTGCACTTCTCCTGCCACGGCCTCAAGAGCGAGTCCGGCGAACTGTACTTCGCCGCGAGCGACACCGAGCCCCCACTCCTGGCGGCCACCGCCGTCGCGTCCCAGTTCGTGCGCGGTTGCATGTCCGACACCCGCGCGGGCCGCACCGTCCTGTTCCTCGACTGCTGCTACGGCGGCGCCTTCTCCCGGGGCTCCTCCTCCGTGCGCGCTTCCGGAGACGTCCACGTCCTGGAGTCGTTCGCGAAGGACGAGCCGGTCAGCGGACGGGGCTGGGCCGTCATCACCGCCTCCGACTCCATGGAGTACGCCTTCGAGGGCAACGAGCTCTCCGAGAACTCCGCTCCACGGCCTTCGGTGTTCACGCACGCGGTGGTCGAGGGCCTGGAGACCGGTGACGCCGACCTCGACGCGGACGGGAAGGTCTCGCTCGACGACCTCTACGAGTACGTCTACAGACAGGTACGGGACCAGAACCCCCATCAAACCCCCAAGAAAGCGGCGGAGTTGCAGGGGGAACTGCACCTGGCCCACAGCCGCCGAGGCCGCATCAAGATCGCCGCACTGCCTTCGCCGCCCTCCCTGCAAGCCGCCCTGAACAGCGAGGACTTCCTGACCCGGCAGGGCGCCGTGATGGAGCTGTCCAGACGGCTGCGGAACGAGGAACTGCCCATGGCGGAAGGGGCGCGTCAGCGCCTGGAGGAGGTCGCCCGCAACGACATCCAGCAGATCGCCGACCTGGCGTCCCATGCCTTGCGCGAGATCCGGCTGTCCCCGTCCCCGGCCCATCTGGACTTCGGCCTGGTGCCGAGGGGCTCCCCGCCCCGGAAGCGGTCCGTGACCCTGCACGGTCCACCCCTGGCCCGTCACTGCGTGGCCCAGCCCAAGCACGGCTGGCTGCGGGTCGACCCGACGCGGCGCGGGCTGGAGGTCCACGTCGACACGGCCGCGGAAGGGCAGCTGTCCGGCGACATCGTGCTGAAGGGCGTGGCCGACGAGTCGGTGATCCACGTCGAGGCGGTGGTGGGCCCGGCCCAGGAACACGACACCGACCCGCAATCCCCACCCGGAAGCCCGGACGCCCCCACCGGGCCGACGCACCGCCCGAACAGCGAAAGGGACACCGTGATCGTCGGGGCCCAGCGCATCCCACCCCCTCCGCCTACGCCGCCCCGGACCACTGCAGATCGGACGCCCCCGCCCCGGACGCCCCCGCCCCGCACGACCCCACCCCGGACCACCGAACCCCGTACGCGCACGGATCCGTCGTCCCCCGGCCGCCGCGCCCCCGTCCTCGCCGGTGCCGCCGTCGCCCTCGCCGTCGCGGCGGTGGTCACGCTCGTCCTGGCCATCGAGAGGGGAGTGACGGCCGTCACCCAGCGAGGCAAGGCCGGGCAGAGCGGCCAGATCGAGAAGCACATCCACGACCTCGGAGTGCTCACCCCGCTCACCGTGAGCCTGATCACCGGCGTGTTGGCGCTCCTCACCGTCGCCCTCGCCCGGCGTGAGCTGGGAGCACGGCGCGAGCGCTACACGACGCGGGCGGCGAGCGGGACCAGCACCCTGACCTCGATCGCGAAAGGTCTCGCTCTCCCCGCGCTGTTCCTCGCCGTCGTCATCGACATCGTCTACCTGGTGGGCAGCGGTCATTGGTGAGGCGACCGTACGACGAGCCACGGGTACCGGGACGCCCGCCCGGGTCAGCGCAGTCCGGCGAAGAGATCGTTCTCGGGTACGGCCGCGCCGGTGGTGTCCCGGACGCGGACGAAGGTCTCCACGCCCATCAACTCGCCGAACCTCTCCTTGCCCATCCCGAGGAAGAAGATGTTCTCGCCCTGACTGGCGTGCGCGGCCAGCGCGTCGAACTTCTGACCGCTGAACGCGGTGGTGTCCACCCACGTGGTGATCTCGTCGTCGGGAAGGCCGATCTCGGCCATCGCGGCGGCCTCGGCGGGATCCGGCTCCGGCATCTCCGGCTGCAACTCGCGCATGATCTCGCCGAACCGCCGCATCATCGAGCGGGGCATCGTGGTCCAGTAGACCTTCGGTGTCAGCGTGGTCATCTCCAGCGCCGCCATCGTGATGCGATGGGCCTGGATGTGGTCGGGGTGGCCGTAGAAGCCGTTCTCGTCGTAGGTGACGACCACATCGGGCCGGTACTGCCGCATGAGTTCCGCGAGTCGGGCCGCGCCTTCCTCCACGGGTGTCTGCCAGAAAGATCCGGGGGCGTCGTTGCCGGCCCAGCCGATCATCCCGGAGTCGGCGTAGTCCAGCGTCTCCAGATCACTGATCTTCAGGACGTCACGGCTCGCCTCGAGTTCCTGGCGGCGGATCAGGGCGACCGCCGCCGGATCGTGCCCGGGTTCGCCCGGCTTGACACCGCCCGGTCCGTCACCGCAACCGCCGTCGGTACATGTCACGAGCACCGTGCGGATGCCTTCCGCCGCGTACCGTGCGAGGACCCCTCCGGTCCCGGTCGCCTCGTCGTCGGGGTGAGCGTGCACAGCCATGAGCGTCAGCGGCCGGTCAGCCATGAAAAAGTCCTCCTGCGGGAATACGCCTACGTCTTGCTCCGGGCGCGCGGCACCGGTGTCTCGGTCGATGCAACCACGCCGGCCGGACCGGCTGTTCCCGGAGCGGCCACACGGCTTTACGGAAGGCGGTATCCGGAGCGCCGGATCCGATCCACGACAGCCGGGCCGTGATCCCCAAGGAGTACGTCGAGTACGTCGAGTACGTCCACCAGCAGCCGCGGCGCCGAATGCCCTCCCGCGGCATCCGGCACCGCCCAGCCCGCCCAGCCCGCCCGGCGCGCCGCCCCGCATGGCGTCTCAAGCCGCGGCCTCGACCGCCGACTCCGCCTGCCCCGCCTGGTCCGTCCGTCCCGCCGGCTGGGCCGTGCGGCGGCGCCGGACCGGCATGCCCACGGTCGGGTGGGCGACGGCCCAGGCCGCGCCCTTGCAGATGATCTCCTTGTAGAAGGCGGCGAAGCGGCCGGTGAGGGCCTTGGGGACGGCCCGGTCGTCCGCGGTGACGAACTGGATCAGCCCCTCCTTGCGGCCGAGCGAGATGCACTGCTGGGCGTAGCGGATCGGAACGTCAGGGAGCTTCGCGTCGGTCAGCCGGGCCGCGATGGTGTCGGCGGCCTGCCATGCCGTGAAGACACCGGAGGCGCACGACATCCGCAGCGGCTTGTCGCCGGGGCCCATCGCGAAGGCCGTGTCACCGATGGCGTACACCTCGGGGTGCGAGACCGAGCGCATGGTCGCGTCGACCACGATCTGGCCGGTGCCGGAGACCTCCAGCGTGCTGGCCTCGGCGATGGGGTGGACGGCGAAGCCGGTGGCCCACACGGTGACCGCGGCCGGAACGGGCGCGGTGTCGGTCAGGACGCGGTCGGCCTCGACGGCGCTGACGGAGGTGTGCTCGTGCACGGTGACGCCGAGCCCGGCGAAGACCTTCCGCAGATGGTCCCGGCCCTTGTCGGAGAGCCAGTCGCCGAAGCCGCCGCGGGCCACGAGGGCGACGTCCAGGTCCGGGCGGGCCTCGGCGATCTCGGTCGCGGCCTCCAGGCCTGTGAGCCCGCCGCCGACGACCACCACGGGCTGTCCCGCCTCCAGCCGGGCCAGCCGCTCGCGCAGCCGGAGCGCTCCGGGGCGGCTGGAGATCTCGTCGGCGTGCTCGGCGGTGCCGGGGACGCCCTGGGGGTTCCAGCCGCTGCCGAGGGCGTAGACGAGGGTGTCGTACTCCAGTTCCTGCTCCCCGGCGCCGTGCTTGTCGACGACGGTGACGGTCCTGCGGTCGGCGTCGATGCCCGCGACCTCGGCGAGCTTCACCTCGACGCCGGTGCCCGCGAACATCTCGTCGAAGGGGCGGGGCTTGAGGTCCTGCCCGACCGCGAGCTGGTGCATCCGGACGCGCTCGACGAAGTCGGGCTCGGCGTTGACGAGGGTGATGGCGACATCGGCGCGGTGCAGCCGCTTGGCGAGGCGCCCGGCGGCGGTGGTCCCGGTGTAGCCGGCTCCGAGGACGATGATGCGGTGCTTCATTTCCTGCTCCTGTCTGCGCGGGTCGGACGCTTGCCGTTGTTCGGTGACGCCCCTTGAACCGGGCAGCCCGCGCTTTCCTGACAGGTAGGGAATGTGAAGCAGGTCACATTCCCTCTTGCTAGACGTGGAGCAGGGGCTCCCCGTGCTCGGTGGCCGCCCACACCTCGGTCGCGCGCTCCAGCTTGTCGGGGTTGACCTGGCTGCGGAACGCGACGATGCCGTCCGCGCCGATCTCCAGACAGACGACCCCGATGACCCGGCCGTCGACGACCGCCAGGATCGCGGGGCCGCCGTTGGCCGTCGAGACATGGATCTCGGACGTGCCGCCGACCAGGGCCCGCTTCGCCGGCGTCGGCTTGAACAGACCCCGCATGAACTTCGCGACCGCGAGAGCGCCCTCGAACGCCTTGGCGCGGGCCGGGACCTTCCCGCCGCCGTCGCCGACCGCGATGGCGTCCGAGGTGAGCAGTGCCACCAGCGGTTCGGTCTTCCCGCTGGTGGCCGCCGCGAGGAACTCCTCGACGATCCGCCGGGCCGCCGCCTCGTCGATCTCCGTACGGGCCTTGCCCGCCGCCACGTGCTTCTTCGCGCGGTGGAAGATCTGCTGCCCGGCGGCCTCGCTGATGTCGAGGATCTCGGCGATCTCCCGGTGCGGGTAGTCGAAGGCCTCCCTCAGCACGTACACCGCCCGCTCATTGGGCGTCAGACGCTCCAGCAGGGTGAGCACCGCGTACGAGACGGATTCGCGCTGTTCGGCGGTGTCGGCCGGGCCGAGCATCGGGTCGCCGGCGAGCAGCGGCTCGGGCAGCCACTGGCCCACATAGGTCTCCCGGCGGGCGCGGGCCGAGGTGAGCTGGTTGAGGCACAGGTTGGTGAGGACCTTCGTCAGCCAGGCCTCGGGCACCTCGATGCGGTCGACATCGGTGGCCTGCCAGCGCAGGAACGTCTCCTGCACGGCGTCCTCCGCGTCACTCGCCGAGCCCAGCAGGCGGTAGGCGATCGCCTCCAGCCGGGGCCTCGTCGCCTCGAACCGGTCCACATCGTGCATCGTCAGCGGCATGGTCCGAATCCTAGTGCGACACCGGCACCCGCCGCCCGACGTCGGCGAGGCGAAGGGCGCCCCCGGCCAGGGCTGTTGGGCCCCCGGCCGAGCCGGCTACACGGCTATCGGGAGCGCGTCGGGGCGGGCGGGGGATCCACCGGGGCCGTGCCGTCGAGGTCCGGGACCTCCTCGGTCGGCGAGACGCGTGGCCGCAGGCCGACGACCAGGCCGACGATCACCACGGCGATGCCCAGCCACACCGACGGCCCCGGCACACCGGTGCCCGACAGGGCGCCGGCGACCGCCGCCGAGAGCGGCGCGATACCGGTGAGCAGCCCGGCCCGCCCGGCCCCGACGGAGCGCACCGTCGAGTACCACAGGACGAAGGCGACCGCCGTCACCATCAGCGCCAGATGACCGACCGCAGCCCACTGCGTTCCCGTCAACTCCCGTACGGCGGACGGCCCTTCCCGTACGGCGCCGAGGACGGCCAGCATCACGGCGCCCAGCCACACCGCGTGCAGGGACACCCCCCACGGGCTGTGCCGCCGCAGCACCGGCACCGCGAGCAGTGTGAACGCGGCCTCGCAGGCCAGGGCGAGCGCCGCCCAGGCCACCCCGACGGCATCGGTACGGCCCGTCCCCTGCACCAGCACCGCGCCCGCCATCACGACCGGCGCCGCCAGCAGGACCTGCCGACTGGGCGTGCGCCGCTCCAGCACGGGCCCCACCACCCCGAGCACCAGCGGGACGCACGCCACCGCCACGGCGATGACCGCGGGCTCCGCGTGTGCCACGCCCCGCACCACGGCCACGTTGAACAGCACCAGACCGGTGAGCGCGAGCCCGCCCAGCCACAGCCACTCCCGGCCGCGCGGCCACACCGGCCGATGACCGGCGAGCCGGGCGACGACCACGAGGATCACGGTCGCGACCGCGTACCGGACGGCCTGTGTGGTGAACAGCGGGGCGTCGACGAGGGCGTGCGAGACGGTGACGCTGCTGCCGACCAGAACCATGCCGACCATGCCGGGCACGAGCGGCGCGAACGGAGGGGAGGGGGTGTCCATGGCGTCCACCCTGCCCGCACAATGGACGCCATGGGCAGGTCCACAGCACCCCGCTCCGAGGGGTCCAAAACAGCGTCCGCGACGGGTTCGGACTTCCTCCAGCTGGACATCGGCCAGGCACCGCCCGGCGGACGCACCACCTGGCTCACCGACCGGCTGCGGTCCGCCATCACGGACGGCCGGCTGCCCGTCGGCACCCGGCTGCCCGCCAGCCGCGTACTGGCCGACGAGCTGCGCGTCACCCGGGGCGTGGTCACCGAGGCGTACCGGCGGCTCGCGGAGTCCGGTCAGATCGCCGGTCGCGGCCGACGCGGCACCGTGGTCGTGGCGGTGCCCGCCGGACCCCGTGATCCCACCCGCGACTCGGCGGAGCCCGGGCCCGCGCTCTTCGGCTCGGCCGACCGCGACGGCATCATCGACACCCTGCGCGCCCTGCCCTGCCGCATCGACCTCTCCCCGGGCGTCCCCGACCTCGCCGCCTTCCCCCGCACCGCGTGGCTGCGTGCCGAACGCGCCGTCCTCTCGGGGGTCACGCCGGCCGACTTCGGCTACGGCGATCCCCGGGGCGCCCCCGCATTGCGCCGGGCCGTGGTCGGCTGGCTGGCCCGCAACCGCGGCATTCGCGCGGACGCGGACGAGGTGGTGATCGTCGCCGGGGTGGCGCAGGCCCTCGGCCTGCTCGGGCAGCTCCTGCGGGCGGAGGGGACCCGCCGGATCGCCGTCGAGGACCCCGGATCCCTCGGCGCACGCCAGCAGTTGGAGTACGGCGGCCTCACGACCGTTCCCGTCCCGGTGGACGGCGACGGGCTCGACGTGGGCGCCCTGCGTGCCTCCGGCGCCCGAGCGGTGCTGATGACCCCCGCCCACCAGTTCCCCACCGGTGTGGTCCTCGGCGGGGAACGCCGACGCGAGCTGCTGGGCTGGGCGGCCGAGGGCGGGGTGGTCATCGAGGACGACTACGACGCCGAGCACCGCTACGACCGGCCGCCGGTCCCGGCCCTGCGCTCCCTGCTGCCCGAGGGCGTCTGCCACACCGGCAGCGTCTCCAAACTGCTCGCGCCCGCGCTGCGGGTGGGCTGGCTCCTCGCCCCCGCGCACCGGCACGACGCCCTCGTGACCGCGAAGCGGTACGCCGACCTCGGCAACGGCGTCCTCACCCAGCTCACCCTCGCCCGCCTGATGGACTCCGGCGAACTCGAACGCCATCTGCGCCACGTCCGGCTGCGCCACCGTCGGAGGCGGGACGTGATGCTGCGGGCCATCGAGACCCATCTGCCGGGTGCCCGGGTGCACGGGGCGGCCGCGGGCCTGCACCTGATGATCAGCTTCGGAGACGGGCCGGGCGCCTTCCACGACACCGACCTCGCCGCCGCCGCACTCGCCCGCGGCGTCAAGGCACACCCCCTGTCCTGGCACCGGATGACCCCCGGCCCGCCCGGCCTCGTCCTCGGCTACGCGGCAGGCCCCGCCCACGAGATCGACGAGGGCATCGCCCTGCTCGGCGACGCCCTGCGCGGAGTGTGACGGCACGGGAGGAGACCACCCTCTTCCGCGCGGGTCGCCGCCGCGTCCCAACGCCGTCCCAGGGGCCCGTCGTTCGCGCAGGTCGACCGGGGCGGAACGGTCCCACTGTCCCGGTGGGGCGGCAGCGGTTGTCGCCGGGCCCCGGCGTTCTGGAATCTGTGGACGGCGCCCACGTCATCGACCGACGTGAGCCCCACCCGTCCATGTCACTCACCGAAGGAACCCATGTGAAGAACTCCCGTATGGGCCGCGCGGCCGCGGCCTCGGCCGTGCTGATCGGCAGCGGCGCCCTGGTGTTCGTCCCCGCGTCGGCGGCCTCGGCCACCGAGGACGACTGTGACGGCATCGCCGTCGTCGGCGTCTTCCGCGCCGTCGAGTCCGGAGCGTCGTTCGACTTCCGCGGCCGCCGCGTCGAGTTGCAGAACGAGTCGGCGCTCGACCGCTACAGCCGCGCGGAGATCAAGTCCGGCCGCAAGGCCGGCGACCGGCTGTGGGTCGACCGCAGCTTCCGCTCGTTCCCCGACTTCAAGGGCGTCGTCACCGACCAGCAGGCGAAGAGGGACGGCTGGAAGATGTGCGGCCCCTACACCGGCAGCCGCACCCAGTCCGTCTACAACGCCAACTACGCCGCGCGCGCCTGCGGGGAGTTCGACGGCATCACCAAGTGCGGCAAGTGGTGGGTGGACTGACCTACCCCGCCGCGACCGACTCGACCACCCATCGCTGTTCCGCGTCCCCGTTCCGGGGAGCCGGCACCAGGATGGTGCCGGCCTCGGGCGAGGCGGGGGCGATCACGAGGTTCCTCTCGTCGCGTGTGCGGAGTTCCCCTTCGGGGCTCAGCTCGAAGCGGAGACCGAACGAGACGTCGCCCGAGGAGTCGCAGGACTCCAGATCCAGCACCTCGTCGTCCCCGCCCGCGTCCAGGCACAGTTCGGGTGCGGCGAGATTGCTCAGCAGCCCGTTCTCCAGGTAGGTCCACCGCTGCGTACTGGCGGCCGAGCAGGCGGACAGAGTGATCTCCGCGCCACGCTCGGGCGGCGTCCCAGGGACGTCCATGCACAGGTCCGCGCCCGCATTGCGCAGTCGGCCGCTCTCCGGAGGGACAGGGAGGGCGGCCGCGGCCGTGGGGGCGGAGGGTGACGGCGTGGGCGTGGGCAGCCGCGTCGCCGGACCCGGTGCGGCGTCGTCGGACGACGTACCGGCCACGATGAGCGCCGCCGTGACAGCGGCCGAACCGACGGCTATCACGGCGACTCCGGCGACGAGAACCTTCGTGCCCTTCCGGGCGCCACCGGACCTGCGCTTCTTTCTTCCCGGTCCCTGTGGCGCCCGCGAGGCCTCCGAGCGGCCGGCGTCGACTCCCTTGGCGGCCGTGGTGTCACCGGACGCCGTCCGCGCGGGACGTGCCCGGCACGCGGCCAGGTAGGGGTGCGCGCTCTCGCCGAGGAGCGTTTCCGCCAGCAGTACGCCCGGTTCCGTGGCGCAGAGCCTGAGCTGTTCGGCGGTGTCCTGGCAGTAGGAGCACTGCTCCAGATGCAGTTGCACCTCGGGCAGCGTGGAACCGGCACCGCGTGAGGGCGCGTCGAGGAGACGGCTGTAGTCCCGGCACTCCCTCCCGGCCGAATTCTCGACATGTGTGCGCAGCAGCGCCGACCGCAACTGCTCCCGCGCCCGGTCCGACTCGGAGGGCGGCATGGTGCCTTCGATCCCGAGCAGGGCCGCGGGGACGGCCGCCGATTCGGCTTCCACCTCCAGATGCCACAGCACGTACTGCGTGGTCCGCGGAAGCCGCAGGAAGGCGATGTGGGTCAGGTGCCGGTTCTCGGCGACCGACGGTGCCGGTGGCCTGTCTCCCTGGGCGGTCCCGGCCCGGTCGTACGACACCCTCGAAGCGGTGCCGGTCTGTGCGCGCGCACGGGCGGTGTCCCGTACGGCGACGAGCAGTCGGGGGCGCAGCGCGTCGGTGGACCCGGCTCTCTGGAGGTCCTGCACCACATGGCGGAACGCCGCGGAAGCGAGCACTCGCGCGAGGGCCGGTGAACCGTGGGCGCAGATCTCCGCGTAGTCGGCGACCGCTGACCCGTGTCGCGCGATCAACGCCGCGACCGGGGTGGTGCCCTCGACGGCCCGGGACATTCTCAGCGCGGCGACGAGGGCGTCGTCCGATATCCCGGGAGCGGTCTCGGGGTCGGGTGCCGGGCTGGCGGGAAGCGAGTGGGCGAAAGACACAGGGGCTTTCCTTCTCCCAGGGCGCGCTGGGCAGCCTCATCCCGGGCCGATGCGGGAACAGCGGCAGCGCGGACCTGGCTGTGGCCGTGCGGAGAGAGGTGTCGAGGTGGTGACCGCCTGGGTGATGCCGCGCGACCGCCTTGTGGGGGGAGCGGGCAACGCCACGACCCGTGCGAGCCGATGGGCCGGTTACGGATTGTTCTGAGCTGAACCACCCTGTCATACAGGCCAGATGTCCAACAAGGGGCGTCGGCACGCTCTCACAGGAAGTCGGAGCGGCTCCGTTCCGCTCTCTCGTGTCACTCCTGTGTCGGTGTCGTACCGGGTGGTGCGTCCGCCGCCCGGAGATGGTCCTTCAGCCACTGTTCCGTGGTGCTCACATGCAGGAGCGCGGCGGCCTGGCTGAGGGAGGCGTCGCGGGTGGACAGGGCGGCGAAGATCGCCTCGTGCTCGGCGAGGGTCCGGGCCGCGGCCTGGGCGTCCACCAGGCCGCGCCAGACACGGGCGCGCAGCGTGCGGCCGGAGATGGCCTCCAGCAGGGTGAGCAGCGTTTCGTTGCCCGTGGCCGTGACGACGGCCCGGTGGAAGGCGGCGTCGTGGGCGTTGAGCAGTTCCACGTCGTCGCGGGCCTCGCGCATGGCGTCCAGGTGCTGCTTCACCTCGGCGAGCTGCTCGTCGGAGATCCGGGTGGCGGCGAGCCCGGTGGCGAGCGGTTCCAGGAGCCTGCGTACCTCCATGAGGTCCCGCAGGGCGCCCGCGTCCCCCTGCAGCAGTTCCACCGCTCCGCCGAGTCCCTCGAAGAGCAGGCTCGGCTGCAGGCTGGTCACATAGGTGCCGTCGCCGCGCCTGATGTCCAGGACCCGGGCGACCGAGAGGGCCTTGACCGCTTCGCGGGCGAGGTTGCGCGAGAGCCCCAACTGGGCGGCCAGGTCCGGCTCCGGCGGGAGTTTCGCCCCGGGGGGCAGGGCGCCCGTGCGGATCAGCTCACGGATCTGCTCAATGGCCTTGTCCGTCAAGGACAACGCGCACTCCTTCCGTCACCGTTCGCCGCGGGCGCGTCCGACCTCATCGCCCCCGGCCGTGAAGATCGTCCCAGAGGCCCTCAGCGACGTGCAACGGCTCGGACGACCGGACCGCGCGCCAAGGCCGTCCTCACCGGTTTCCGCCTGGCCTACGATGACGCGGTGAAATTCGTGATGGTGCCGGGCGGTTGGCAGGGCGGATGGGTCTTCGACGCGGTCGCCGCCGACCTCCACCGGGACGGGCACCATGTGGAAGCGGTGACCCTGGCAGGGCTGGAGTCGGACGGCCCCGCCGATGTGGACCGCCCGCCGAACCTCGACACCCATATCGACCAGGTGGCCGAGATCGTCGACCGGAGCGACGGAACGGCCCTCGCGCTGTGCGGGCACAGCTACGGCGGGATGGTGATCGCCGGTGTCGCGGACCGGCTCGGCGACCGCCTCGATCAGCTCGTCTTCATCGACGCCTATGTCCCGGACGACGGGGATTCGTGCTGGTCGTCGACGAGCGAGAGCTTCCGCGAGCTGTTCATGGCGGGCGCCCGCGACGACGGGCGATGGGTCGCGGTCCCCGAGGGGCTCGACCCCCGCGCGCGACCGCATCCCCTGCCGAGCCTCGTGCAGTCCATCAGGCTGAGGGGCGACCTCGGCAGCGCCCCCGCCCGGACGTTCATCAGCGGGGGCGCCTGGGCGGGCAGCCCGTTCCTGACCCTGACCGAACGGTTGCGCGACGACCCGGGCTGGCGGGTCCACGAGATTCCCGTGGGCCACAACATCGCCCGCCGCGACCCGCATGCCCTCGCGGCCGTTCTCGGCGCACTGCCGCACGAAGCCACCTGAACTCACGACGCGACCAGCACTGTCACGGAGACGAAACCCTCACCCCCCGAACCCGTCCCGTGTTGTCGAACGACCCGAAGCCCACCCGGCCGGTGGCGAGCGTGGTGTCGACGGCGGTCATCAGCGGCCGCTTCGAACCGTCGACGTAGACCGCGATCTCGCCCGTGCTCGCGCAGCGCACCACCCGCACCTGGTGCCAGGCGGTGTCGGTGACGGCCGGCGGGGCGCCCGTCGTGCCGTTCCACTGGTCGTCCACGCGCCGGCGGTCGGCGTCGTCGACGACGAAGATCCCGTTGTGCGGGTAGATCGTGTTGTCCTGGGACAGATGGACGTAGGAGAACCTCGTGTCCGACTGGTGGTCGAAGACGAGGATCACGTCCCGGTTGGGCGTGTCGACGGGCGTGTCGATGTGGACCTCCGCGTCGATCCGTACGTCGCGGTACGCCGCCGGGCCCGCCGTCAGGACGGCGTACTCGGAGGGGCGGCGCGGGCCGGGACGCTGGACGCCGGCCTCCGCGAGGACGGCCTCCCGACCCGGGAAGCGCCACTTTGACGCGGTGACGGGGGCCCAGTTCCGGCCGTCCATGACGTGGGTGAGGCGGGACCCGGTGGTGTCGCAGGAGGCGAACGCGCGGGTGCCGGTGACCTTCCAGATCCTGCCGTTGGCCTTGGAGAGCAGATACAGCTCACCGGCGGCGTCCTGGCCGAAGTGCAGGTCCACCCGGGCGCTCTGGGCCAGGTCCCGCATCGTGACGCGCTTGCCGCTCGCGTCGTACAGCATCAGGTCGTACAACCGCGCCAGTTTGCCGCTGCCGCGCCGCATGTCCTTGGTGTCGGCGAAGAGCAGCCGTCCGTCGACGATGTCCCCGAAGACGTACTTGCCGCGCAGGGCGGGCAGGTCGTCGCCCCGGTAGACGAAGCCGCCCACGACGGCGCGGCCGACGTCGGAGGTGCAGTTCCAGTCGGCGGGCGGGTCGTGGTCGTAGGCGACGACCGGGTAGGTGTAGCCGTACTTCGCGTCGTCCTCGGGGAGCGGGAGGATCTGGTCGCACGGGTCGGTGGCCGTCTTGTCGAAGACGAACGGACCCTCGCGTTCGCTCCAGCCGAAGTTGTCGCCCGCGCGCACCTCGTAGACCGACTCGACGGCGTGCTGGCCGATGTTCCCGACGTACATACGGTGGCTGCCCGCGGGGTCCCAGCTGAAGCGGTGCGGGTCGCGCAGGCCGTACGCGTAGATCTCGCCCAGGGCGCCCGGGGTCGCGGTGAACGGGTTGCCGGCCGGGATGCCGTACTTGCCGTTGGCGCTGTTCGTGCCGCGCGGGTCGATGCGCAGGATCTTGCCGTGCGGGAGGGCGAGGCTCTGCGGCTCGGAGCTCCTGGCACCCTGGCCGCCGTCGCCCACGGCCAGGTAGAGCAGCCCGCGATCGCGGTCGTGGCGACCGGCCGTGGGGTTGAAGTCGATCTGCTGGATGCCGTGGACCGGGCTCGCGAAGCCGATGCGCAGGATCTCCCGGCGGGAGCCGGAGAAGGTGTCGGCCGAGGGGTCCGTGGCCGTCCACTCGGTGACGACGCCCTGGTAGACGGTGGCCGCCTGCTGCCGGTAGTCGGGTACGGCGGTGGTCGCGGAGGCCAGTTCGGTGTGCACGGTGTAGAAGCGGCCGTTGCGCTGGAAGCCGGGGTCGAAGGTGACGAAGCCGAAGCCCTGGCCGAGGCCCCGGCTGGCGAAGAACGCGGGGGAGAAGGTGGCGGCGATGTCCAGGTAGAGCCGGGGGGCGCCGCCGTCCCGTACGAGGTAGAGCTTGCCGTTGAGGTCCGGGACGGCCTTCCGGCCCGAGCGGTCGGGGAGTTCGCTGAGGTGGTTGATGCGGGCGTGCCGCATGAGCCGGGGATCGGTGACCGGGCCGGGCGGCGCCTCGGTCTTGGGGAAGGCGGCGTACTCCTCGACGGTCAGCCCGATGCCGGAGGCGGCGGGCCGCTCCGGGATGGGGTCGGTGAGGGGGCCGGCAGCCGCCGCGCGCGCCGTGCCGGGGAGGGCGACGAGGGCCGACAGCAGCAGGGCGAGGACGACCAGGGGGACCAGGGGGAGGGGGGTCGGTGTGTGGGCTCGGCGTCTGAGGGCCGGAGATGCGGCCATATCAAGGTCACTCCTTTGTGAACGTACGTCGTCAGTGGTCGGCCACCAGGCGGTACTGGGCCCGGATCCGGTCGCCGCCCACCGCGCTGTCCAGGAACATCAGGCTGTCCATGCGGCAGTCGCAGGGATTGCGTTCGGCGGTGTTCTGCGGGAAGCTGCCGCCGATCTTGATGCCCCGGGGGTCGGTGGACGAGGCACGGTGCGGGCCCGGCCCCGAGAGGTCCCAGGGGTCGCCGGGAACGGTGTAGAAGCCGTCCAGCCGCTGCCCGTCGCGGTACAGCGCCGTCGCTCCGGTGCCGAAGTCGAAGGTGGCGGCGAGGAAGACCCACTCGCCGACTGGCAGCAGGGTGCGCCAGTCCTCGGAGGCGGCGAAGGTCTGCGAGGCCGCCCCGTCGACGCGCCGGCCGAGGGCCACGAGCCGCAGTTCGCCGTTCACCTCGATGATCTCCAGCAGGCCCCGCACCGCGTGGCCGTCGGAGTCCCCCGACAGCACTCCGGCCAGGCCCACGGCGCCGTAACGGTCGTCCGGGGCGGCCGTGTTGGTGTTGAGGGCCGGGTTCGGGCCGGTCATCTTGAACCAGCCCATCACGGTCATCCCCTCGACCGCGTTGAACGCCCGGAGCGTCGGCACACCGGACGGCCCGTACACCCCCGCCTTCCAGTCGTCGGCGCCCTTCGCGTCCGGGGTGACCTGCCGCACCTGGAGCGAGGCCCGGCTGCCCCGGTGCGCTCCGTCGTACGTCCGCATCCGGGCCCCGCCGCCGACGAGGTCGATGTCGGTACGGGAGAAACCCAGGCCACGTTCGCGCGCCGGGTTCCCGGGGACCGGGTGCTCGAAGTCGTAGTACGCGGCCAGGTGGGGGCGCAGGGAGGGATGCACGAGGCCTGTTCCCGTCCCCGTCCCCGTCCCCGTCCCCGTCCCCGTCCCCGCTCCGGAGGGTGCCGCCGCTGTGGTGGCGAGGGCGGTCAGCAGCGCGGCGACACCCGCGAGCCTGTTCCGTCTGCTGCGCATGAACGGTCTCCTTGGAGTCATGGGAGTCATGGGAGTCATCGGCGCGCGGGCCGACCGCCCAGATACAGTTCGCCGAGCTGCGGGTCGGCGAGCAACTCCCGTGCCGGGCCGGCGATATGGACCCGGCCGAGATCGAGGACACAGCCGGTGTCGGCGGCTTCCAGGGCCCGCCGCGCGTTCTGTTCGACCAGCAGGACGGCGGTCCCCGCGTCCCGCATCCGGACGATCTGCTCGAACACCACCCCGGTCGCCTTGGGATCGAGACCCATCGACGGCTCGTCCAGGAGCACGACCCGGGGCTTGACCATCAGCGACCGCGCGAACTCCACCTGCTTCTGCTGCCCGCCGGAGAGCAGCCCGGCCAGGCTCGTCCACCGCTCGGCCACGACCGGGAACAACTCCCGTACGAAGTCGGCGCGTTCGGCGACGAGGTCCTTGTCCCGCAGGGTGTAACCGCCGAGCAGGACGTTCTCGGCGACCGTCATCTCCCGGAACACGCTGTGCCCTTGGAGGACATGGGCGACCCCTGCGGCGAGCATCCGCTGGGGTCCGTGGCCGGTGACGTCCTCGCCGTCGACGAGGATCCGGCCCGAGCGGGGGGCCAGGAGACCGCTGGCTACCTTCAGGACCGTGGACTTGCCCGCGCCGTTGGGGCCGACGAGGCACACGATCGCCCCGGCCGGCACGCGGACCGTCAGCCCACGCAGGACCAGCGCCGCCCGCCCGTATCCGGCGCGGATGTCGTCGAGTTCGAGAAGGAAGGGAGAAGGGAAGGGAGAGCCGGTGCTGCCGGAGGTGGTGTGCGCGTCAGACGCCAAGGTATGCCCCGAGGACTCGTTCGTCGGACTGGATCAGTGAGGGCGGGCCCTGGGCGATCGGCCGGCCGCGATCGAACACGACGACGTGGTCACTGAGGCTCATGACCATCTCCATGTTGTGCTCGACGATCAGGAACGTCCGTCCCTCGGCGTTGAGTTCGCGCACCAGGTCGCCGATGCGGTCGATGAGTGCCGGGTTGACCCCGCCCGCGGGCTCGTCCAGCAGGATCAGCTCCGGCTCGCTCGTCAGGACGCCCGCCAGCTCCAGCAACTTCTGCTGCCCCCAGGAGAGTTGGCGGGCCTCGGCGCGCTCCAGGTGTTCGATGCCCATCCGGGTCAGCCAGTAACGGGCCCGCTCGGTCTCCGCATGCGTGCCCGAGCGCCCGAGGTGTCCGGTGAGACCGTGCGGCCGGACGGCGGCCAGGAGGTTGTCCAGCACCGTCATCCGGGGGAAGACCCGGCAGAGCTGGAAGGAACGCCCGATGCCGGCGCGGGCGATCCGGTGCGGGGCCCGGCCCGTGAGGTCGCGTCCGCGGTAGGTGACGCGCCCGGCGTCCGGGCGGATCATCCCGGTGACACAGTTGAAGAAGGTCGTCTTGCCCGAACCGTTGGGCCCGATCAGGGCGTTGACCTTGCCGTGGTGGAAGGTCACGGTCGCCGAGTCCAGCGCGGTGACCCCACCGAACGCCTTAATGAGCCCGGTGGTCGCGAGGCTCGGCTCAGCCTCGGGTGCCGTCTCAGGTGCCGCTTCGCTCACTGTCCCTCACCTCCGTCTCGTCGCCCCCGTGGAACTCCTCGCCCCGCTCCCGCAGTTCGGCTGCGGTCACCTCCCGGATGGAGGCGTCGCCGGTGTGGCGGAACCGGCGGAGGAGGGCGCCGGCGGCCGGGATGACGCCGTCCGGCATGAGCGTCACCACGACGCCCAGGAGCAGCCCCGCCACGACCAGATGCAGGGGGGTGTCGCCGTACTCGACCTTGGAGTACTCCAGGGCGTACCCGACGATCAGCGCGCCCAGCAGCGGCCCGTACAACTGGCGGACGCCACCGAGCAGGGCCATCAGCACCATGTACGACCCGCTGAGGATGGAGAACTGGAAGACCGGGTCGAGGTCGCCGAACCACAGGGCGTACAGCCCGCCGGCCAGCGCGGTGAAGGCGGCGGAGACGACGAAGACCACCAGCTTGTACGTGAACGTGGGGATGCCGAGCGACTGGGCCTTGTCCTCGTCCTCGCGGATCGCCTTCAGGCCCATGCCGAACCGTGAGCGGTCGATGGCCCACCAGACCAGCAGGGCCAGCGCGAGCAGTGCCAGGAAGAGGAAGTAGAAGGTCCGGTGGTGCTCGGCTCGCAGCATGCCGGGGAAGGGCCGCGGTACGACCAGTCCCCGGGAGCCACCGGTGAGGGAGGCCCAGCTCTGGAAGACCAGCAGCAGGATGAGGACGAGGGCGATGGAGACGATGACGAAGGAGGCACCGCGTACCCGCAGGGCGGCGTAGCCGACCGGAACGGCGAGCGCCGCCACCAGGACGGCGGCCACGAACAGCGCGGCGAAGGGCGGGAGTTCGCCCTTGGCAACCAGCAGGCCGGTGCCGTAGGCCCCGAGACCGGCGAACGCCCCGTGCCCGAGGGAGACATAGCCCGTGAAACCGCCGACGAAGTTCCAGGACGTGGAGAGGACCGCGTAGTTGAGGATGGCGATGCCCACGGTGATCTCGTAGGGGCTCGGGGCCATGGACGGGAAGGAGAGCGCCACGGCCGCCGCCACGAGCAGCACGCCGAGATGGACGAAAGTGGATCTGGAGACGGACCTGGAGCTGTAGCTGGATCTGGACCCGGGGTCAGAATCTCTGCGCAAGCCGCCCCCCGAAGAATCCCTGCGGCCGGACGGCCAGCGTGGCGAAGAGCGCGACGTAGAAGACGGTCTGCGCCCAGGTGGTGGACAGTTCCAGTTGCAGCAGGCTCTGGAGGACGCCCAGGGTCATGGCGGCGATGGCGGCACCCGGCACACTGCCCAGTCCGCCGACGACGATGATGGCCATCAGCGGGCCGATCCAGTGCCAGTGCAGCGAGGGGTAGATGGTGGTGTCGAGGGCGAGCGCCGTACCGCCGACGGCCGCCGTGGCGAGCCCGAGGCCGAACCCGTACCCGGCGATCCGGTCGGTGTCGATGCCGAGCAGCCGGGCGGCGTCCCGGTGCTGGATGGTGGCGCGCAGGGCCTGGCCGAAGCGGCTGTGCTTCATGAGGAGGTAGAGGCCGAGCAGGGCGAGCGCGGCCAGGCCGAAGGCGATCAGCTTCACCACGGCCACGCGGGCCCCGAGGAACTCGACGCTCGCGGAGCTGTAGCCGAGCCTGACCCGGCGCTGGGTGCCGCTGAACGCGTACCCGAGGAGCCCCTCGATGACCAGCGCCACCGAGAACGTCAGCAGCACGGACATCATGGTGAGCGTCGCCGGGCGCAGCCGGGTCAGGAGCAGCCGTTGCATGGCGACGCCCGCGGCGAAGAACAGGGGCACGGTGACGAACAGGGTGAGCAGCGGGTCGACGCCGGTCTCCCGGTGCGCGAACCAGGCGAGGTAGGCGGCGAGGATCAGGAAGGCGGAGTGGGCGATCATCACGACGCGCATCACGCCGAAGTAGAGGGTGAGGCCCGCCGCCAGGAGGGCGTACAGCCCGCCCAGCAGCACGCCGAGGACCAGGCTCTGGAAGACGAGGCTCGCGGAGGGCATACCGGCCTCCTCACCACGCCGGTTTCGGATAGATCAGGTCGGCTTCCTTCTGCGCGTCGGGCAGCACGATCTGGATCTCGCCGCCGACCCACTGCTGGATCATGTGCGCGCTCTGCGGCCGGCCCTTGCCGTCCCACTTCAACGGCCCGACGACGGTGTCCACTTGATGGCCGCGCAGCCACTCCACCAGCTTGCTCTGGCAGTCCGGGTCCTGGGAGGCGCACCGGGCGGCCTCGACGGCGGCGGCCACCACCTGACCGGTCGTGTAGGCGTTGGCCTCGTCCTCCTCGGGCGCCTTGCCGAACTGCTCGGTGTACTTCTCGACGAACTCCTTGTTGGACGGGTAGTCGGCCTTCTGGGTGTAGCCGGTGGGCGCGAGGATGCCCTCGGTCTTGTTGCCGATGGCCTCGGCGAACTCGGGCTCGGTCGGCGCGGTGGAGAAGGCGGCCAACTTCGGCTGGTAGTCGAGCTGTTGGAGGGCGACGATGAGGTTGACGCCGTCCTGGTACTGGGTGCCGCCCACCACCATGTCGGCCTTCGAGTCGGCGATCTGGGCGGCGATACCGCCGAAATCGGTGGTGTTGGGCGGGTAGACCTCGTCGGCGACGGTCCGCACGCCGCCCTTCTCCAACTTCTCCTTCAGCCCGTAGGCGGTTCCCTGGGCGAAGGGGTCGTCCATGGCGGCGTACGCGGCCGTCTTCGGGCGCTCGCTCTCCGGCATGGCCAGGATGTGGTCGGCCAGCAGGTTGTAGTGGTCGTCGGCGACGGCCGGAGCGGCGTAGAAGAGGTTCTCGAAGCCCTGCTCGAAGACCTCCGGGGCCGCGCCCGCCGGCTCGACGAAGAGCATGCCGTACTCCTCGGCCACCCGCGCGGACGGGACCACGAGCCGGGTGGAGAACGGTCCGAAGAGCAGGTCCACCTCGTCCCTGCCGATCAGCTGTTCGTAGTCGGAGACGACCCGGTCGGCGTTGGACTGGTCGTCGAGGATCTTCAACTCGACCTGGCGGCCCAGCAGTCCGCCACTGTCGTTGACGATCTTCGCCCAGGCCTTGTAGCCCCGTTCGACACCCTTGCCGGGTTCGGAGAAGTCGCCCGTGAGGGGCAGGGAGACGCCGATGACGATGGGGTCGTCGGCCGAGTCCTGGGAACCGGAGCCGGAGCCGCAGGCACCGGCGGCCAGTACCAGGGCGAGGGTGCCGGCGGCGATCCCTCCTCGTCGGCGTCTTTGTCCGCGGTGCGTTCTGTTCATCGCTTGACACCCCTCGTGGCTTCCGTGGCTTCCGTGACTTCCGTGTGGTGGCGATCGAGCCCGCGGTAGACGTAGGACGGCGCGGCGTCGGCGGACGGGGGATCGGTGCGCGGCGGGTCCGACAGGGTGCGTACGAGAGCGTGGTCGGGGGAGAGCGCGCAGGCGGGGTCGGTGCGGGCGGCGTCACCGGTGAGGGCGTGGGCCTGGCAGCGGCAGCCGCCGAAGTCGATCTCGCGGCGGGGACAGCCGTCACAGGGGCCGGTCATCCACTCGGTGCCCCGGTAGCGGTCGAAGGCCGGGGAACTGGTCCAGATCCACTCCAGGGACCGGTCGCGTACGTTCGGTACGCCGTCCGGGCCCAGCATGTCCCGGGACGAGGGGCACGGCAGCACGGCGCCGTCCGGGGCGACCGTCAGCGACACCGCACCCCAGCCGCCCATGCACGGCTTCGGCACGCCGTCGAAGTAGTCCGGTACGACCCACACCAGCTCGACGCCGCCCGCCAGCTGCTCCCGTCGGCGCTCGACCGTCTCCCGGGCGCGCGCCAGCTGGTCGCGGCCGGGCAGCAGCGCGGTGCGGTTGCGCAGGGCCCACCCGTGGAACTGGACGTTGGCCAGCTCGATCCGCTCGGCTCCCCAGGCCACGCCCAGGTCCACGATCGCGTCGACGGCGTCGAGGTTGTCGCGGTGCAGGACGACGTTGAGGCCCAGCGGCAGACCTGCCTCGCGGACGAGAGCGGCGGCCCGTGCCTTCGCCTCGAACGACCGGTGGCCGGCGATCCGGTCGGACGCCACCGGCTCCGCGTGCTGCACCGACAACTGGACGCTGCGCAGCCCGGCGGAGACCAGCGCGGACATCCTCGCCGCGCTCAACCCGACGCCGCTGGTGACCAGTTGGGTGTAGATCCCGGCCGCCTCGGCGGCGGCGACCACGGCTGTGAGATCGCGGCGCAGCAGGGGCTCGCCGCCGGAGAGGTGCGTGTGTACGACGCCGAGGTCCGCCGCCTGCCGGAACACGTCGTCCCATTCCCCGGCGGAGAGTTCGTGTGAACGGCGGGTGAGTTCCAGGGGGTTGGAGCAGTAGGGGCAGTGCAGCGGGCAGGCGTGGGTGAGTTCGGCGAGCAGGGCCCAGGGAGGCGGGGGGCTCGTCATCGTAACCAGCCCTCCTCGTGCACGCGGTCGAGGAACCTGGGGACTTCGTCCGCCACGGGGGCGCCCGGGAAACGGGCGGCCAACTCCTCGACGATCTCGTCCACGTCCCGTCGCCCGTCGCACAGCCGGAGAACATCCGCGGCCCGGCCACTGAGCACGACGACCCGTTCCGGCAGGACCAACAGGTCGGCCCCGCGCACCCGGTCGTGGCGGAGCACGACCGAGCGCGCCAGGGCAGGCCGCCACCCGGTCACAGAAGCAGAAGCAGACGCTGGGGCGGACGCGGCTCCAGACCCATGCGCAGACGCGGACGCCGTCACCGCCGCTCCTTCCGGTCGCCGTGGTCGATCGCGTCGAGCAGCGACCACAGCACGTCGCATTTGAAGGCGAGGGCCGCCACGGCGCGCTCCTGATCGGGCTCGGTGCGGGCCCAGTCCAGGACGAGGCCCAGTGCCTCACCGCTGTCCTTTCGACCCTGGGCCTCGCGCGTACGGAAGTAGGCCAGCCCGTCGGCGTCGATCCACCGGTAGTGCCGTTCGAACGCGGCGATGCGCGTGCGCATGATGCCCGGCGCCGACAGCTCGGTGAGCGACGCCGCGACGGCTTCCAGCGGGGAGCGGAGCCGGCAGAAGTTGACGTATCCGTCCACCGCCAGCCGCACCCCGGGCAGTACGCCCGCACCGGACAGCAGCTCGGACCGGTCCAGCCCCGCGGCCTCGCCCAGCCTCAGCCACCGCTCGATGCCGCCCTCGCCCTCGGCCCGGCCGTCGTGCTCCTCGATCCGCCGCAGCCACATACGGCGCAGCCGCGGGGTGTCCAGCTTGGCCAGGACCAAGGCGTCCTTGACGGGGATGTGCCGCTGGTAGTGGAACCGGTTGAGGATCCAGCGGCGCAGCTCGTCAGGGGTCAACTCGCCTTGGTGCATACGGACGTTGAAGGGATGGACGTCGTGGTAGCGGTCCCGGGCCACGGCCCTGAGCCGTTCCTCGAAGTGCTGTCCCTCGAAGTGCTCTTCCTCGCTGTGCTGTTCCTCGACGGTCAAAGTTGGATCACCATTCCGTCTCCGGCCACCTCGATGCCCCGGTCGGCCAGCCGCTTGTACTGCGGTGCGCTCGGATCGACGAGGGGATTGGTGTTGTTCAGATGGGTGTAGAGACAGCGGGCGCGCAGCGCCGCCAGGCGCTCCGCGGTGCCGCCCGGCCCGTCGATCGGCAGGTGCCCCATCCCGGTCGCCGTACGGGTGGAGATGCCGGTGCGCCGGGGTTCCTCGTCGTCCCAGAACGTGCCGTCGACGATCACGCAGTCGGCCTGCTCGACAGCGGACTGCAGGGCGTCGGGCCAGGCGGCCAGTGCGGGGGCGTAGACGAGCGTCGTCCCGGTGGCGCGGTCGGTGAGAAGCAGGGCCACGACCCAGGTGTCGGCTTCGGGCACGGGTAACTCCGCCGCGTAGCGGGGGCGTTTGGCGGAGACGGGGATCGCGCTGATCGTGAGGGCCGAGTCCTCGGTGAGCGGTACGGGCCGCTCCGGGGACAGTTCGCGCCAGGTGAGGGGGGTGTACGGGCTGAGGACGGCCTCCAGCCGCAGCCCGGTGAGCAGGGCCTCGCGCACGGGCCCGGTGGCGAGCAGCTCCAGTCCGGCGGGACCGGCTTCGCGCAGCCGGGCGATGCCGAGGGTGTGGTCGAGTTCGGCGTCGGTCAGGATCAGCCCGGCGATCGGGGTCCGCCGCGAACCGGGCCCGGGCCGCAGGACCCGGCGGTTCTCGATCTGGTCGCCGATGTCGGGGGTGGCGTTGACGAGGTACCAGCGGTCCTCCGACGCCTGGACGGCGAGAGAGGCGTGGCGGCGGCGCCGCTGCGGATGTGCACGTGCCCCGGAGCAGCCGGGACACGCACAGTCCCACTGGGGTACCCCGCCGCCCGCCGCGGTGCCGAGCACGTGCAGCAGCACGGCGGCGGTCTAACGGTCGCTCAGGAAATATGCGGTGACCTCAAGTGCGGTCTCGACGACCACGAAGTCGGGGGTCTGCCAGCTCGGCGCTTCTTCGTCGATCTGCTGTACGGGTTCGGTCATGTGCCGTACCTGCCTTCCGGTGCGGGGAACCTGTGGTGCAGCATCGCCAGCATCCGGCAGCCCGGTCAATGGGTCGGCGCCAAAGTGATCCGATCTCTGATTGACCGAAAACGTGAACCGCGAGGTCGGCCATTGTCGGGCTTGTTGGCGAAACCGCTGTTGAAGCGGGATTGGGAGAGCGATGCGTCCGGCGAAGGTATGAACCTTTGGCTTTAATCGCACTTGACCTTCGTTCGCAGACCTCCTACCTTCCGGAAGGCTTCATGACACCCCCCACAGCGAGGAGTTCGCCCATGCGCGTATTCCGAACCATCACCACCGCCGCTGCCGTGGCCGCCCTCACCACCGGTCTGCTCGGGGCCGCGGCCGACACCACCTCCGTCCCCTCGGCCATCCGGACAATCTCGTCCGGATGGACCGTGCCCTGGGGTCTGAGCTGGCTGCCCGACGGGTCGGCGGTCATCACCGAACGGGACTCCTTCAAGCTCTTCAAGCTCACCCAGGCGGGCACGAGGACCGAGATCGGCAGGGTGCCCAACGTCGTGACCACCAGCGGCGAGGGCGGCCTCCTCGGCGTCGCGGTCTCACCGACCTGGAACACCGACCACCACATCTACCTGATGCACTCGGCGGCCTCCGACAACCGCATCGTCCGGATGACCTACGACGGCTCCACGCTCAGCGGCTACACGGTCCTCGTCACCGGCATCGCCAAGAACAGGTACCACAACGGCGGGCGCATCAAGTTCGGCCCGGACGGCCACCTCTACGCCACCACGGGCGACGCGCAGAACAGCAATCTGGCCCAGGACAGGAACTCCCTCAACGGGAAGATCCTGCGGATGACGAAGGACGGCAAGGCCGCGCCCGGCAACCCGTTCGGCACGCTCGTCTACTCCCTCGGCCACCGCAACCCCCAGGGCATCACCTGGGACGCCCAAGGCAGGCTCTGGGAAGCCGAGTTCGGCAACAGCAGGTACGACGAGCTGAACCTGATCGAGTCCGGCAAGAACTACGGCTGGCCGGTCTGCGAGGGCAGCTGCTCCACCTCCGGCATGACGAGCCCCAAGCGGCAGTGGACCGTCAGCGAGGCATCCCCGAGCGCGGTCACGTACGCCGACGGAGCCCTCTACCTGGCAGCCCTGCGCGGTGAGCGGCTGTGGCGCATCCCGGTCAGCGGCACCAGCGCCGGCACCCCCACCGCGTACTACACCACCCAGTACGGCCGGCTGCGCACGGTGGAGAAGCTCCCCGGCAAGAACACCCTGTGGCTGTCCACCACCAACGCCGACAACAACGGAGGTGAACCGGACGGCGCGGACAAGGTGTTCCAGGTCGATCTGCAGTAGGGCACGGTAAGCGGCTGGACCGGCGCGGAGCAGCGCCGGGCGTCATGCCGGCGGCAGGGTGAGCCTGGCGGCCACGGCGTCGAGCACCCAGTCCAGGCCGGTCGCGAAGGTCGTCTCGGCGTCCACGTCCGCGGCGTCGTACACGGCCTTGGCCAGGGCGGGGAAGCGGCCCGTGGCCAGCATGCTCGTCACATGCGGGCCGGAGGCGCGCTGCCAGTCGAGCTCGGACAGCCCGGTGGCGCGCTCGGCCCGCAGGTTCGCGATCTCGCGCCGGATCGCGCCGTGGGAGTAGGCGCCGACGGTTTCGACGGCACGCATGACAGTGTCGATGTCGGCGAGGCCGTCGAGCGCGGACAGCGTGGCCTCGGTCACGGCGAGGCCGTTCGGGCCCAGGCTCGGGCGGCCGCCGAGCAGGTCGGCCAGCCACTCGTGACGAAGCGCGGTCCGCCTGGTGCGGTGGGCGAGGAGACTCAGCGCCTCCCGCCAGTCATCGGGCCGCTCCTCGGGGAGGATCTCGGCCTGGACCTCGTCCACCATGAGGTCGAACAGCTCCTCCTTGGTGGAGATGAAGCCGTACAACCGCATCGGACCGGCGTCCAGCTTGGCGGCGACCTTGCGCACCGACACCGCCTCCAGCCCGCCCTCGTCGGCCAGCGCGACGGCGGCGGCGACGATCCGCTGCCGGTCGAGCGGCACGGGGCGGGTCGGCGGCTCCGGTCGGTCCCACACAGTCATGCCCACATCGTACTGTTGCGATGCGGCGTATCGTGTCAATACAGTGTATCGACATGAGACATCGCATCGCCGTGGTCGGCGGCGGTCCCGCCGGCCTGACCCTCGCCCGCGTGCTGCACCGCCACGACCACCCCGTCACCCTCTTCGAGCGTGACCCCGCCCCCGACGCCCGCCCGCCGGGCGGCACCCTCGACCTGCACGAAGGGCTGGGTCAACTCGCCCTGGAGAAAGCCGGGTTGCTGACGGAGTTCCGGGCGCTGTCCCGTCCCGAGGGGCAGGCCATGCGCATCCTGGACACGGACGGGACCGTCCTGCGCGACTGGATGCCCCGCCCGGACGACTTGGCCAATCCCGAGATCGACCGAGGACAACTCCGTGACCTGCTGCTCGGCCCGCTCGCCGTCGGCTGGGGGCGGGGCGTCGCCCAGGTGGTGCCGAGGGCCGGCGGCGGCGCGGCGGTCCACTTCGCGGACGGGCGGCAGGAGACGTTCGACCTCGTCGTCGGCGCGGACGGCGCCTGGTCCCGGGTCCGCCCGGCGGTCTCGTCGGTGACGCCCCACTACACCGGCGTCACCTCGGTCGAGACCTCCCTGGACGACGTCGACACCCGCCACCCCGACCTCGCCCGCTTGATCGGCGACGGTTCCCTGGCCGTGTACGGCGTGAACCGCGCCCTCGTCGCCCAGCGCGGCAGCGGCGGTCACGTCAAGGTGTACGCCCAGTTCCGCGCGCCACTGGACCAGCACCAGCACACGCACACGCACCCGGCCGACGCCGAGGCTGTCCGATCGCGCCTGCTGGCCCTGTTCGACGGCTGGGCCGACCCCGTCCGCGACCTCCTCCGCCACGGCGCCGCCTTCGTCCAACGCCCCCTGTACACCCTGCCCGTCGCCCACACCTGGCCCCACGTCCCCGGGGTGACGCTCCTCGGCGACGCCGCCCATCTGATGCCCCCACTGGGGGCGGGCGCGAACCTCGCGATGCTGGACGGCGCCGAACTCGCCGAGGCCATCGCCGCCGCGCCCGGCCCCGAAGAACTGGACGAGGCCGTCCGCGCCTTCGAGGAACGCATGGGGGCACGGGCCGCCAAGTGGGCGAAGATCACGACAGCGGGTCTGGAACGCCTGGTGAGCCAGGACCCCACCCAGGCCCTCGCCCTCTTCGACGAGGTCCAGCCGTCGTGAACTCCCCCTGGACATCGGCGCAGCGCCCGGGTCCGTCGGCCTGACGGACCCGGGCGCTGCTCGCCGCGTCGGTCACCCGCTCCTCGGGCGGGTCACCTCGACGCCGAGGCCGTTCGTCTCATCGCACCTCCTTGGCGTACGGCGCGAGAGTGATCCGGTCGATCAGCGGCGCGTAGCGGGAGCGGAGCAGCACACCGGGGAAGGTGTCCGAGGCGTATGTGGTGCCGTCGAAGTTCGGGAGTTCCTCGGAGCGGAAGGTGAGCGTGTTCTGTCCCTTCTTCAGCTGGACGGGGACGGTCAGTTCCCAGAAGTTGTTCTGGTGGAAGGTGTGCGGGAAGGTGACCCGCCGGGCCGCGCCGCCGTTGACGGTGAGATCGGCGTGGCGGGCGAGCGGGTCCGGGTTGTAGTGCGTGGCCGGCGACTGCTCGGGGTTGGAGTAGCGGATGCGCAGCGCGTGCGTGCCCGCCTCGTCCGCGGTGACGGTGAACGTGGCCGTGTTGCCGTTGCCCGGTGCCCCGCCGATCCCGGTGATCGCGGTGCCGCCGGTGGCCAGGGAGAGCGGGGTGAGGGCGGCCGAGCCGGACAGCTCGGCGTCCTTCCCCTCGTAGGTGCGGGCCGGGAGCGTGCCCTCGGTCGGGGTGACCGTGAGGCGGTCGACCATGGTGGTGTGCGAAGTCCCGGTCACCGTCACCTTGTTGACGCCGCCGGAGAGGGAGACCGCGATGCTGTTCCCGCCCTCGTCCAGGCTCAGGACGTCCTGTCCGTTGACGGAGACGCGGGCGCCGGAACCCTTCAGGGTGTCGACCCTGAGGGTGGCCTCCCGGTCGGCGGGGGAGTAGACCCAGAACGTGGCGGTCCCCTTCTTCGGGATCCGGGCGGCGCCCGAGCCCGTGGCCGCCTGCCGGGGCGGGTCGTAGGCGGTACGCGCCCCGCCGTCCAGCCAGGCCAGTTCACCCTCGTACACCTGTGTGCGGGCGGAGGCGTCCGGCAGGGACAGGACCAGCCGGTCCACGATGGCGTCGCCCTGGGTGACCCCCTTGCCGTCCGCGCTCTTCGCGGCCAGCGTGATCGTGTGCCTGCCCTTGGTGAGCTTCACCTGCGTGTCGGTGTGGTCCCACACCACCCACTTGTAGCCCAGCGGCAGATGCAACTCCTGCTCGCCGTCCGCCTTGCCGTCCACCCGCAGAAATACGTTGGTGGGTCCCTGGTCCTTCACCTTGCCGAAGGTGTTGAGGGAGTTGGCGAAGACGCTCAGGTCGTAGGTGCCGTCCTCGGGCACGTCCACGGTGAAGTCGAGCGTCATGTCGGAACCGGTGCGCAGACCGCCGACGTCGTAGCCGCCGGAGGTGTAGAACTTCGACACGTCCCGCGGCGAGCCCTCCGGACCGTTCTTCGAGTAGCCGGACCCGGTGTGCGCGGCGTCCTCGGCCTCGTAGGAGTCCTGCCAGCGCACGGGTGCGGTGCCGGTGGCCTTGGCCTTCCCGGCGGGGCTGAGGACGATCTCGTACGCCGAGGACTCCTTGAGCGCGGGCAGGGTGCCGTCGCCGAAGTCGAGGGAGACCGTGCCGTCGGCGCCGACCTTCAGGTTCGTCTCCGTGAGCAGCTTCGGGCCCGAGCTGTCGCCGAGCTGGCCGCTCCACTCGATCTCGCGGACCCACGCGTGGACGCTCTTGCCGAACACCTTCTTCGGCACCCCGGCGAAGGTGATGTGCCCCTCGCCGGCCGACCCGCCGAAGACCAGCCGCGCCTGCTTCTTCTTCTCGTCGAGCGTGCCGACGCCCTGCATGGTGTAGTTCTCACCGGGGAACGGCGGGGTCACGGAGACCGTGTGGCCGCTCATCGAGGCGTACGAATTGAGCAGCCACCACTGGCCGTTGCCTCGGTTGGACTGGACGGCGGAGTCGGAGAGGTTGCCGTCGATGTTCCAGTACGCGATGTCGGCGTCCACCTTGGACTCCTCGATCGCGGACACCCACTGGATCATCTGGCCGGGCACCGAGGTGTGGTAGTTGAACGCGTACTCGTTGATGTTGATGGGCAGTTCGGTGCCCTCACGGTCGGTCCCCTTGAACAGGTCCTTCTCCCAGCCCCGGTACTTGGCGACGCTGTCGCGCACCGCCTCCGGGTGGCTCAGCTCGTGCCAGGTGATCACCTCGGGGAGGGTGCCGGCGGCCAGCGCGTGGGACAGGAAGCCCTTCACCTGGTCGTACAGGACACTGGTGTTGGGGCCCGCGATCCGGGCGTCCGGCATCTTCTCCTTGATCAGCTCGTACGCGGAGTCCCAGGCGGCGAAGAAGTCGTCCGGGTCGTCCAGCCAGCTGACCTTGTTGTAGCTCCACTGCCCGGTGCCGAACATGTTGCCCTCGGGCTCGTTGAACGGCACGAAGACGATGTTGTCCTGGTACTGCTTCGGCAGCCGCAGGACCTGGTCGACCTGTTTGGCGATCTTCGCCTCGTAGAGCTTGAGCTTCTCCGCCGGGGTGTCGCCCGGCCACTCGTAGGGGAAGCCGCGGTGGATGTCGGTCATGTAGATGTACACATCACCGTCGGTGGAGTCGGCCAGCGGCTTCACCACCTCCAGCGCGTCGGCGCCCGGGTGCTGCGGGCCGTCCTGCGCCTTGGTGGAGACGGTGCGCAGGCCCATGCCCTCGATGAGGTTGTTGGTGGGGACGTCCGGCCCGTACACGCCGTAGAGGGTGCCGGAGGCGCCGCCGTGGAACGCGCCGGTGTCCGACGCGAGGTCGACGGTGAGCTGCCCTTCGCGGACCACGGTCACGGTCGCCTTCACGTCCTTCCCGGCCGCCCGTCCGGCCACCGTGAACGTCCCGGGCGCGGCGTACTTCTCGGCCGGTACGGCGTCCCACGTGACGGGCGTGTCGCGGTCGTAGCCGTCGGAGTAGGAGGACCGGACGGCGGCGGGGAGGGAGGGGGCCGTCCCGGTCGTCGTACGGACCTCGAACGATGTCTTCGACAGTTCCCGGAGGGTCGGCACGTCCCCGACCGTACCGGCCACCTGCTCGGGACTGAGCGCCGCGTGCCACACGGTGAAGTCGTCGATCGCGCCCTTGAGCAGCGGGTCCGGCCAGAAAGACTTGCCGATGAAGCCGGCGGACGTGGCCGAGCCGGCCAGCAATTCCCTGGCCTTGACCTTCGTCGCGGCGGAGGAGACCGCCACACCGTCGAGGTAGGTGGTGACCCGTCCGGCGGCGGTGTCGAGGGTGACCGTGACCGTCCGCCAGGCGTCGGCGGGCAGCGCCGCGTAACCGGATACCTGGGACTCCGCGCCCCCGCCGCCGGTGGTCACGGCGGTGCGCAGGACCCCGCCGTTGTGGGACGGCGTGGTGAAGAGGTACTTGGTGGTGTCGGTGCCCAGGTCGAAGATCCGCTGCCAGGACGACCTGTCGTCGCCCCACTTCACCCGGGCGGACACGGTCAGGTCGGTCGCCTCCCCGACGACCTCGCGGGGCAGACGGACGTAGGCGCCGTCGGACGTGGGTGCCCCGCCGGGCAGGGCGAGCGCCTTGCCGCCGCCCGTGCCCACGACGGCCCGGGCGGTGGAGGGGTTGACCAGGCTGGCCGTGAGACCGTTGCCGGAGCTGTCCGTGATCTTCCCGGACGCGAGGTCGTCCTCGTCGAAGGTGTAGTGGACCGTCGGCTGGGGCGTGCCGGCCGCCTGGGCGGGGACGGTCGGTGCGACCAGTACGCCCGCGCCGAGGGCCAGCGCCAGAGCGGCAGGCGCCCGGCGCCGGGCTGATCTGTCGGCGGATGACATGGATGCGTCCTCGATCCTGTGAGTGTCGGGCCTGTGAGTGTCGGGTCCGGTCGGCCCGCCTCGGCCCCGGACGCTCGTCCGCGTGCCGTGGCCCGCGAGGCGGGTTCGACGTGGCACGTGCGGAACGGGCACCGGCCGCCGGAAGCACCGCTTCGTCGAACCGGTTCGCAGGAAGCTAGCACCGGGGATTTCCCGCAGCAATACATCCGGCACAGGCGAATCGGCGAAGCATCCGGACAAGGTCCGGATTGCCTTGCCACGACGGGGAATCCCGTTTCAGGTGTTGACAGTCGCCCTGCTCGGTTCCTACGTTCACTCCATGCGAACCGGTTCGACGACCGGGGGTCGCTACACTCCTCACCCCACCACCTGTGCCGGTCGGACCCGCTGCCTCCACGGGGTGTCGAACCGATTCGAACTTCGAGCAAGGAGTCCTCCGTGAACATCGGTGAGATCGCCCGGCGGGCCGGAGTCTCGCGGAGCACCGTGTCCTACGCGCTGAGCGGCAAACGCCCCGTGTCGGACGACACCCGCCGGAAGATCCAGCAGGTCATCGACGAACTGGACTACCGGCCCAACGCCAGCGCCCGCGCCCTGGCCAACGGGCGGACCAGCACGATCGGCCTGGTCTTCCCCCCGGCCGGGAACCACTACACGGGCATGCAGCTGGACTTCATCGGCAGCGTGGTGGAGGCGGCCGCGGCCCACGACTACGACGTCCTGCTGTCACCAAGCGGCGTCGACAGCGACCGTTCCTTCCAGCGGCTGCTGGGGGAGCGGCGGGTCGACGGCGCGATCCTGATGGAGATCAGACTGGCCGACGACCGGGTCGATCACCTGGCCGAGCTGGACTTCCCGTCCGTCGCCATCGGCCGTACCGCGCACCCCGAGGGAACCTGGTGGGTGGGCCTGGACCACACCGCGCTGACGGCGGCCTGCGTCCGCCACCTCGCCGACCTCGGCCACCGCCGGGTCGCCTTCGTCAACCGGCCCGAGCAACTCCTGCGCGCCGGGTACGAGTCGGCGCACCGGGGACTCGACGGCTTCACCAAGGCCGCGGCCGAGCGCGGACTGACCGTACGGACGTACTGCTGCGGGGACGACGCCGCCTCGGGGCAGGCGTGCCTGGAGCAGATCCTGTACGACGACCCCGCCACCACGGCCCTGGTCACCCTGAACGAGGCGGCCCTCGGCGGTCTCTACCGCGGCCTCGCCCACGCGGGCCGCCATGTACCGCGCGACTTCTCCGTCACCGGGGTCGTGGCCGGCCGGTGGGCGGAGACGGTGACCCCGCAGCTCACCGCGGCCGACGTCCCGGCGGAGGAGATGGGCCGCCACGCCGTCGACCTCCTCATCGAACGGCTCGACCGTCCCACCGCCACACCCCGCCACCACCTCCTCGCCCCGCCGATCTCGCTGCGGGCCAGCACCGGACCGGCCGGCGCCGCCCCCTTCGCCCAGGAGGCCCCGGACTCCGGCGCCCACCCGCACGACTGACCTCCGACCCCGACCCCGACCCCCGACCCGGACCCCGACCGCGGATCACGGGCATCCCGGGCCCTCTTCGCCACCGCACCGGCCCCCCCGAACCCGGCCTGCCCACGTGACGGTTCGGCATGCCCGCACACCTCTCCTCACCCCTCGCACGGCACACCCGTGTCCACAACCAAGGAACCCGCCATGCGCAGAACCACCGGACGCCGTCTCACCGCCGCGGCCCTGACGACCGCCGTCGCCGTCGTCGCCACCGCCTGCTCCTCCGGCGCGAGCGGCACCGACGCCAAGGACGCCGACAGCGGCACGTACACCGTCTGGGACCCCTACCCGCAGTTCGCCAAGGGCTCGGCCTGGGCGAAGCTGCTGGACAAGTGCGGCACCGAGGCGGGCGTGAAGATCAAGCGGACCGGCTTCGACACCAGCGACCTGGCCAACAAGACGCTGCTGGCGGCCCAGCAGGGCAACGCGCCGGACGTCCTCGTCGTCGACAACCCGGTCGTCTCGACCCTGGCCGAGGCGGGCATCCTCACCACGACCGACGACAACAAGCTCGACACCTCGAAGGTGGACCCCAACCTGCTCGCGGCCGGCCAGTCCGGCGGCAAGACCTACGGCACCCCGATCGGCGCCAACACCCTCGCCCTCTACTACAACAAGGAGGTGCTGAAGGAGGCCGGAGTCGACATCGCCTCCGTCAAGGACTGGACGTCGCTGACGGCGGCGCTGGCGAAGGTCAAGAAGGCAGGGAAGAAGGGCATCACCTTCTCCGCGATCGGCACGGAGGAGGGCAGTTTCCAGTTCCTGCCCTGGTTCTGGGGCTCGGGCGCGCAGCTCACCGCGCTCGACTCCGCCGAGGGCGTCTCCGCACTGACCCTGTGGAAGGACTGGCTCGACAAGGGCTACGCCCCCAACTCGGTCATCAACAACACCCAGACCACCAGCTGGCAGGAGTTCGCCACCGGCGACTACGCGTTCAGCGAGAACGGCACCTGGCAGCTGGCCAATGCCGAGAAGGCGGGCTTCGACTACGGGGTGATCCCCGTCCCGGCCGCCACGGGCGGCAACGCGGCGGCCCCGACCGGCGGCGAGTTCGTGACCGTCCCGGTCCAGGACGACACCGGCCGCTACACCACCTCGCGGAAGCTGGTGACCTGTCTGACCAGCACCGACAACCTGTACGACACCGACACCACCCTGTCCTACGTCGCCCCCACCGGCGAGGTCCAGGACAAGCAGGTGGCGGCGAACGCCGAACTGAAGCCGTGGGTCGAGGCGGTCAAGGCGGCCAAGGGACGGACCAGCGACGACCTGGGCACCAAGTACCCCAAGATCTCCGAACAGTTGTGGAAGGCCGTCCAGTCCGCGCTCAGCGGTGCCCAGTCGCCCAAGGACGCGCTGGCCGAGGCGCAGTCCGCCGTCAAGTAGCCGATGGTTCCAGGTCCTCGGATGAAACACGCGACACGACGGCGGGACCACCGGTCCCCGCAGTGGGCGGCCTGGGCGTTCCTCGCCCCGGTCACCCTCTACCTCGTCCTCTTCTACGCCTACCCGCTCTACCGCAACCTCGACCTGAGCCTGCGTCACTACACCGTCCGCTCGTTCGTCCAGGGCGACGCGCCCTTCACCGGCCTCACGAACTACGTCACCGTCTTCGAGGACCCGACGTTCGCCCCGGCACTGCTGCACACCGTGGTCTTCACCGCCGTCTGCCTGTTCCTCCAGTACGCCATCGGTCTGGCCCTCGCCGTCTTCTTCCACCAGCACTTCCGGCTCTCCGCCACCCTGCGGGCCCTGTTCCTGGTGCCGTGGCTGCTGCCGCTGATCGTGTCGGCGTCCACCTGGTCCTGGATGCTCAACAGCGACTCCGGCATCGTCAACACCCTCCTGGGCGTCGTCGGCGTCGACCCGGTGAACTGGCTGACCTCACCCACCTGGTCGCTGACCTCGGTGATCATCGCCAACGTCTGGGTCGGCGTCCCCTTCAACCTGGTCGTGCTCCACAGCGGACTGCAGTCCATCCCCGCCGGCCTGCACGAAGCCGCAGCCCTCGACGGGGCGAACGCCTGGCAGCGGTTCTGGCGCATCACCTTCCCACTGCTGCGCCCGGTGTCCGCGATCACGCTGCTGCTGGGACTGGTCTACACACTCAAGGTCTTCGACATCATCTGGATCATGACCAAGGGCGGTCCCGCGGACGCCTCCACCACCTTCGCCACCTGGTCCTACCAGCTCGGCTTCGGCAGTCTCCTGCCCGAGTTCGGCCCCGGCGCGGCCGTCGGCAACCTGCTCGTCGTCGCCGCCCTGGCCTTCGGCCTGCTCTACGTCCGCGTCCAGCGAAAGCAGGCGCTGTCATGAACCCCCGTACCAGCCCTCCGTGGTGGAAGACAGCCGTGGGCCTGCTGCTGACCGGGATCATGCTCTTCCCGGTCTACTGGATGCTCAACGTGTCCTTCACCCGTGACCAGGACATGCGCAAGAGCCCGCCCGACCTGTTCCCCGTCCACGGCACACTGGAGGGCTATCGCGCCGTCCTCGACCAGCAACTGCCCTACGTCGGCACCAGCCTCGTCATCGGTCTGGGCACCGTGACCCTGACCGTGGCACTGGCCGCGCCCGCCGGGTACGCGCTGGCGAAGCTGCGCCCCCGCGGCGGGGGGCTGATCGCCTTCCTCTTCCTGGTCGCCCAGATGGTCCCCGGCATCATCATGGCGATGGGCTTCTACGCCATCTACCTCCGACTCGGCCTGCTCCAGTCGGTGCCCGGACTGATCGTCGCCGACTCCACCCTGGCCGTCCCCTTCGCCGTCCTCATCTTCACCGCGTTCATGTCCGGCATCCCCGGCGAACTGCTCCAGGCCGCGAAGACCGACGGAGCCGGCGCCCTGCGCACCTTCTGGTCGATCGTCCTGCCGATGAGCCGCAACGCGATCGTCACGGTGTCCCTGTTCGCGTTCCTGTGGTCCTGGTCCGACTTCGTCTTCGCCGCCACCCTCGCGAGCGGCGGAGCCCACGAGCCGATCACCCTCGGCATCTACCACTACATCGGCAACAACAACCAGCAGTGGAACGCCATCATGGCGACCGCCGTCGTGGCCTCGCTGCCCGCCACGGTGATCCTCGTCCTCGCCCAACGCTATGTCGCCGCCGGTGTGACCGCCGGCGCCGTCAAGGACTGAGCCCCCCACAACCACGGCTCGACGACCGGCCCTCACGGCGCGTCGGCCGGCCGTCGCCCCTGCTCCAGAATCGAGTCACGCCAACATGACCGCCGCCCCGTCCGGCCCGGCCTTCTCGGTCCACGACATCCCGTTCAGCACCTACGGATCCTGGTTCGACATCTCGCCCGTGATCGCCGAGAAGACGTACGCCGAGGATCTTCACCTGGTCTCGCACCAGAACGGCATGCACGCCGTCCTGCGCCTGGTCCTCCTGGACGCCCTGTCGGGAGACCGTGCCGAGAGCCGTGTCGAGGCGACGCCGGGCCTGCTCAGCTGGGTGGGCGAGAGCGGGCGCGTCGACCTCGCCTACGAGACGCCGGACACCCTACGGCTGCGGGGGAGCGGGACGGGCTTCGGAGTCCTGGCCGCCGCACCGACCCTGACACCGTTCAGCGGCACCTACTTGTTCCACGACCCGGCGGCGGCCGCCCATGTGTTCACCTCCTACGAGACCGGCCGCCGCTACCGCGTGACCCTGTTGTCCGGAACCCTCGCCGAGGCAGCCGGAGTCCAGGCCCTGGGCAGCGCCGACCGTGGTGTCGCGGTCATGGCGGACGGGGTCTGGGAGATCGCGATCGAGGAACTCGACACCGCCCGGCCGCCGTACGAGTCCTCCGTGGCCTTCGACGACCTCGTGGAGTCCGCCCGGACCGCGTTCGCGGACTTCGCCGACGCGGTGGCCCCCTGGCGCTCGCCGGCGACCCCCGCCGCCGAACTCGCCGCCTACGTGGTCTGGTCGGCGACCGTGGCGGCGAAGGGCCTGGTCACCCGGCCCGGGGTGCTCATGTCCAAGCACTGGATGGACAAGGTCTGGAGCTGGGACCACTGCTTCAACGCCCTGGCCCTGGCCCCGGGTTCACCGGAACTGGCACTGGCCCAGTTCCACCTCCCCTTCGACCACCAGGACGACTCTGGCGCTCTGCCGGACTCGGTCACCCACTCCGAGGTGCTCCACAACTTCGTCAAGCCGCCCATCCACGGCTGGGCCTTCGGCCACCTGCGCCGAAGGCTGCCTACCCCCCTCGACCGGGCCGAACTGGCGCAGACGTACGCCCGGTTGGAGCGCTGGACCGGCTTCTGGCTCACCGCGCGACGGGCCCCGGACGCCGAACTGCCCTACTACCAGCACGGAAACGACAGCGGCTGGGACAACGCCACCACCTTCGACCCCGAGCGCGTGGTCGTCACCGCCGACCTGGCCGCCTTCCTCGTCCTCCAGCTGCGCGAACTCGCCGCTCTGGCCACGGAGTTGGACCGACCGGACGAGGCGAGCCGGTGGACGCGCACGGCCGGAGAGATACAGACCGCGCTCTTCGACCAGCTGTGGACCGGCGACCGGTTCGTCGCCCGCGGCGTCGGCACCGGGGACACCTGGAGCAGCGCCAGCCTCCTCGACCTGCTGCCCATCGTGCTGGGCGAACACCTGCCCGAGGAGACCAGCGCCGCGCTGGCCGACCTCATCAAGGCCCACCTCACTCCGTACGGCCTGGCCACCGAACTGACCACCTCGCCGCACTATCTCGCCGACGGCTACTGGCGCGGCCCCATCTGGGCCCCCGCCACAGTCCTCGTCGAGGACGGCCTGCGCCGCGCCGGACACCACCGGCTGGCCGACGACATCAGTGCCCGCTTCCGCGCCCTGTGCGAGACCCACGGCTTCGCCGAGAACTTCGACGCCCTGACCGGCACGGGACTGCGCGACCGCGCCTACACCTGGACCGCCAGCAGTTATCTCCTCCTCGCCGAAGCCCACGCACACCAGGCACACCACGCACACCGTGACGGTGACTGACTGGCTGGCTGGCTGACCGGCGACCGGTCACCTGTGGAACGTCCGGTGTCACGACAGCAGCATGCGCGTCCACGCCACGGCCTGGAGCGTGCAGGCGAGTGCGAACAGGCCCTGAACGACGGCGGTGACCGGCATCCTCAGACGGGCGTGCACGACGGCATGGGTCACCGCCAGGACCGGAATGCCCCAGACGGCGAGCCACATCAGGACGGGGACATCGCGGGAGCGGCCGGAGTCCGGTGACGGCGCGGTGCCCATGCCGATCATGACGAACAGCATCACGGCGACCACGACGATGACCGCGTCCGCGACCAGGAACACCAGGGCGACCGCGATGTCGATGAGCAGGGAGGGGCGTTTACGGGACGGGGGAGGCGCCGGGCTGTCCTGGTCGTCCTCGGGCGGTGAGGCCATGACCAGACTGCACCACGGAATGACGTATTCAGTACCGCACGGGATCGTTTAGCGGCCCGACTGTGACCAGCCGTCACCGGACCTCGCGGGGCCGGGCCGCCGGTCAGCGGTCCCGGCCCCGCGAGGGCGGGCTCACACGCGGTCGGCCGCGATCAGGACGTACTGGAAGGAGCCGTCCCGGTAGGACTCGATGAACGCCTCCTCGATGCCGGTGACCAGCGAGGACGTCGCCCGCAGTTCCCAGTAGGGCAGGGTCTCCGCGGTGAGGTCCACGATGGTGTGCGGCACGAGCCGGTTGTCGGCCATGGCGCGCAGATACTCACGGCGGGAGTGGATGTTGCACTCGAAGTGGGCGTTGATCTGGGAGACCCACTTCGACGGCTGGCCGTAACGGGGGTTCCAGCAGCCGGTGATGGTCACATAACGGCCGCCCGGCTTCAGGAAACGGGAGTGCTCGGCGAACAGGTCGTGAAGGTCGACGTACATGGTCGACTCGTTGTTCCACGAGGCCGCGATACTGCCCTTGTCGAACGGCGTGTCGAGCATGTTGCACACACGGGAGCGGACGTGGTCCTCGATACGCAGTTCCCGTGCGCGCTTGTTGCCGAAGTCGGCCTGGGTGGCGGACAGGGTGACGCCCTCGACCTTGGAGCCGAAGCGGCGGTGGGCCATGACCATGGAGCCGCCGCGCCCGCAGCCGGCGTCGACGAGGGTGTCGTCCGGGCCGACGGTACCGAGGTGGTCGAGGAGGAACTCCGCCTGCGCCGACTCCAGTCGGTGCAGCTCCGCGATGAGCTTCTTCTCGTACGCGCTGTCCGCCGGGTCGCCGAGCGCGGTGTGGTCCACGGCGCCGATGCCGTAGTGGTGGTGGTAGAGCCCGTCCACGTCACCGAGGCGCAGGTTGACGGGCCGTGCCTCGTTGTTCCAGTAGCGGGCGATGTCCCCCTGGTAAGGCGTCGCCGGAGCCGGGATCTTCGCGGTGGCGGAGGTTTCGGTGGCGGTGGTCTCAGTGGTCATGGAGATATCCGTTCTTTACCAGAAATCGGGCAGGCTGTAGCGGAAGGTATTGGTGCGGTGCCAGTCGTGGTTGCCGTCGACCCAGGCGGCCACGCCCCTGAGGAAGCGCAGCACGGTGGGCAGCGGGCAGGCCTGTGCGAGGTCGGCAGCGGCGGCCTCGAAGGCGTGCTGGAGTTCGTTGTGGACCTCGACGGCCTTCAGATAGGCGTCGCGCTCGGAGAGTTCCTCGCGCTTCGCGATCACCACCGGCAGGTTCAGATGGAGGCCGGGGCTGTCGAGTTCCTTGGTGTACGAGTAGAGGTCGTTGACGATGGTCGTCGCGTTGCCGGCGAGCGCGATGACCCGTTGCATGTCCGGCCGGGCGTGCACGTCCGCGGGCAGTTCGTAACCGCCGACGGCGTCGGTGATCGTGGGACAGGGGCGGAAGTTGTTGAACTGACGCATCGCCAGGTACTCCCACACCTCCGGGACGTGACCGGTCTGCGCCCAGGCGGCCTCGGCGAGGTAGCCCATGTGCAGGCGGGCCATGTCATGCCGGTAGCGGTCCGCCTGGGAGGGTGTGGTCGCCCGGACGAAGTAGTCCATCGCGCTGCGGTACGCCCGGCGCGGGGCGTCCGAGGCGAGGGAGTCCTGCCATGCCGGTGCGTACTCCGCCGTGCTGTGGACGTGGTCGAGCGCGGTGTGTGCGAGGAGGAGGCGTCCGCCGAGACCGACGGGTGACCCGCCGTGGTCCTCGCAGTAGCAGTCGTCCACCGCGTTCTCCGCGACCATCAGCCGGGTGGCGAGCATCAGATGGTCGACCGTGGGGGCGTCGGGGTGGCAGGCGACCATGTAACGGCCGACGGAGAAGCCGTCGAACTGTCCCTCCCACTCCTCCGGATAGAGCTGGACCTCGTCCTCGGCCCAGCGCTTGATCCGGCGGCTCACCTCCTCGACGCGCACGGGGTCGGGCTCCGGGACGGGGTGATGGTAGAGCCCCGGGACGGCCTGTCCCTCGGCGGGCGGAGCGGGCGCTGGGGACGTGGGCTCCGGGAGCGGGGCTCTGTAGAGGTCAGCCAAGGCGAGCGCGGTCGTGCCCAGTCCGATCGATCCGCGCAAGATCTCGTGAAGGGCGGAGCCGGCGGCGGGCGCGTCCGGCGTGTCCGGTACGGCGGTGGTGGGGGCGGGGGTCGGTGGTGGACCGGGCGTCATGACCGGCGGATGCAGTGCTGCCAGAAAGCCGGGGGCGATCGGCGTGACCGGAGGGTCCGGGACCACCGGTGCGGGGACGTCGGGCAGGGCCGTGTGCGGCGTCGGCCGCTGCTCAGGGGGTGAGGACCCGAGGGGCCCGGAATCGGGCATCGCCAGCTCCTTGCTGCGGTGCGGTGGGGTGGGCTGCGGTGGGGTTCAGGGCATGGGTGCTCCGCCGTACGTGCGGCGGGGCGGGCGGGGACCTGCGGCGGATCAGGCCGTCAGCGCGGGGCGGCGGCGATCTGCACGTTCTCCATCACACCGAGGGCGTCGGGCAGGAGGACCGCGGCGGAGTAGTAGGTGCTGACGAGGTAGGAGATGATCGCCTGTTCGTTGATGCCCATGAAGCGCACGGACAGGCCCTCTTCGTACTCGTCCAGCAGTCCGGTCTGCCGCAGCCCGATGACGCCCTGGTTCTTCTCGCCGGTGCGCATCGCGATGATGGAGCTGGTCTGCTCCTTGCTGATCGGGATCTTGGCGCACGGCAGGATGGGGACCCCGCGCCAGGCGGGGACCGACTGCCCGCCGAGGTCGACATGGTCGGGGTAGAGACCGTGGGCGTTGAAGCCGCGCCCGATCGCGGCGATGGTCCTGGGATGGGCGAGGAACATCTTGGTGCCGCGTCGACGGCAGAGCAGATCGTCCATGTCGTCCGGGGTCGGCGGGCCGGAGCGGGGCTGGATGCGCTGCTTGAAGTCGGCATTGTGCAGCAGCCCGAACTCGCGGTTGTTGATCAGTTCGTGCTCCTGACGCTCATGCAAGGCCTCGACGGTGAGCCGGAGCTGCTCCTCGCTCTGGTTCATCGGACCGTTGTAGAGGTCGGCGACCCGGGTGTGGACGCGCAGCACGGTCTGCGCGACGGACAGCTCGTACTCCCGTGGCTCCAGTTCGTAGTCGACGAAGGTGCCCGGCAGGTCGACCTCGCCGACGTGACCGGCCGTCAGGGCGATCTCGGCCTCACCGTGCTTGTTCTGCCGCTGCCGCGCACGGGAGCCGAACCGGTCGAGGTGGGCCTGGAGACGGGGAGCGGAGTCCCGGACGGCGGCGAAGTCGGCGCGGGAGAGGGTGAGGAGGGTACCGGGTGTCTCGGCGGTGACCGAGACCTCGTGGCGGGCGTCGGGGTCCAACAGGGCGTTCTCACCGAAGTGTTCGCCGTCCGAGAGCACCGCGATGCCGATCTCGTCGCCGTACTTGCCCGCGGAGGTCTGGCAGACCCGGCCGTGGGCGATCAGCTGGATCCCGTCCGCGGGGCTGCCGCGCTCGGCGAGGACCTCGCCCGCCGCGAAGTCACGCTGTGTGCAGCGGTCGGCGAGGGCGGCGAGGACGTCCGCGTCCTCGAACCCGCGCAGCAGGGCCAGTTCACCCAGCTCCCGGGGGATCACCCGGACCGTGGCACCCTCCTGGACGAACTCGACGCGCCCGTCGCCGACGGTATGGCGCAATCGCCGGTTGACCCGGTAGGTGCCGCCCTCGGCCTCGACCCAGGGCAGCATCCGCAGCAACCAGCGGGAGGTGATCTCCTGCATCTGCGGGGCGGACTTGGTGGTCGTGGCGAGGTTACGGGCTGCGGCAGTACTCAGGGACTGGCGCGGTGCGTCTGATGTGGTCCGGGCCTCCCGAACACGGTCGACGGACATCGAGGGCTTTCTCCTTGCACGGCGGGTCGTGGGTGATGTGCGAGAAGGATCACGGGAATCCGTCCACCTGCAGAAAGCTAGCCGCCGAACCGGCCGCATCCACCAGGGAGACAAGATGCTTACCTCGAAGCAGTGATAATCGGTGCAACTCGGTTTATCAGTCCGTTATGTGGCATCGCCGCCGGGTGGACCGACTTCCCGGACCCGTGGATGTCAGTGCCGCGCGCCATACTCGTGCCGCGGTGCCGCCCGGGCACCGCGGCACGAGGGGAGCGACATGGCTGAGGTACTGGTCTTCCACCATGGACACGGGCTGACCGCCGGAGTGCGCGAGTTCGCCGAGCGGTTGCGGCGGTCCGGACACACCGTCCACGCCCCGGACCTGTACGAGGGGCAGGTGTTCGACACCCTTGAAGAGGGCATCGGCTACGCCCGAAGCGTCGGCTTCGACAAGATCTCGGCGCGAGCAACGGCCGCCGCGGAAGGGCTGCCCCCAGGGGTCGTCCACGTCGGGTTCTCGCTCGGCGTCATGTCGGCACAGCGGCTGACCCAGACCCGACCCGGCGCGAAGGGCGCGGTGCTGCTCGAAGCATGCGTCCCGGTTTCGGAGTTCGGCGGTGTCTGGCCCCAGGGCGTCCCGGTCCAGATCCACGGCATGGACGCGGATCCCTTCTTCGCCGGGGAGGGCGACGTGGACGCCGCCCGCGCGCTCGTCGAGTCCGCGGCGGACGCCGAGCTGTTCCTCTACCCCGGCGACAGACACCTGTTCACCGACAGCAGCCTGCCGACCTACGACGAACAGGCCGCGCAGCAGGTCAACCGTCGAGTGCTCAGCTTCCTCGGCCGCATCGAGTAGGGACAACGACAACCGGCCCGGCCCCCTGTCCGCCGCACGGCCGCCCGCCCCGGAGCGTGTCGGCTTGCGGAGGACTCGTGAACCCATGTGTGCAAACATCCTCCGGCGGAGCAGTTCTCTCGGCGTCTGCGCGCCCGGAGTTGCGGCTCGAAGTCTTCGACGAAGTAGCTGTCGTGCCGGATGCGGAAGTCCTTCAGCTCCTCGCCACCGCGCCGCGTCATCTCCGCGACGTTTTCGAAGTACTCCTCGCGTGGGGCTCCGGGGGAGAAGAGCATGAGCATGGACATGGGCTCGTCGGTCACGTTCTTGAACGCGTGCAGGCCCCCGACCGGTACGTACAGGAAATCACCCTCGCGGCCCGTCACCCACTTCTCGCCGTCGTAGAGCGCGAGTTCGCCGGAGAGGATGAGTGCGTGGAGCCCCCGGGCGACGAGAGGTCCGGCGGTGTGTCGCCCGGGCGGAACATCGCGTTCACCTCGCCCTCGTTGCCGTGGTAGCGGGGCTCCGGGTACTCCACATGCGACATGATGCGCTCCCCTCGTCAGGTCCTCACCCTTTACCGCTCTGAAAGCAGCGCTCCAGAGCTGTCAGTGCCCGTTGATAACGTGCTTCGTCCAGTCGTGGAATTCATGAAGGGACGGGGTACGTGCGGAATGTGGCATGCCATCAGGTCGGCGAGGAGCGGTTGGCCGAGGCGCTCGACGACATCCACGGGCGGGCCTACACGCGGTGGCACTCGCTGCGGTACGGCAGCATCTCGCCGGCGCTGATCCGGGCCATGGCGGACGAACTGCTCGACCATGTCGCCGCGCGAACGGTGACGGAGCCGGGGCTCGACGCCGCGGCCGGCACGGTCGCCGCCACCGCCGCGGAGTGTGTGCAGGGAGTGCTGAGCATCATGTGCTCCCCGGACGGGGACCAGGAACTCCGGTTCCCCCTCGTCGGGGAGCGGATCAGCACGGACCCGGACGACGACGAGTTCGGGGACGGGCCCATCACCTTCCGGGACGTCGTCCAGGAGGCGCCCACCGCGCGGACCTGGCTCGACATGTTCGAGTTGTGTGTCGTCAGCGGGCTTGTGTGGGACTGGGAGCGGGTCACCGGGCTGCTGCTGCGCGACGACTACGCGCCCGCCATCCGTGACGGCGTGCCTTACAACCGGTACACCTCCGTCTCCGACCCCGCCGACCTCGCCGCCATGGACGCCCTGTGCCTGTATCTCACCGAGGCGGCCGGGCACCTGCCCCGCGACTGGCCCACGGTTCCGCTGCGCAAGCCGGACGCGGGGGAGCGCGCGGAGGCGGCCCGGCGGCTCGACGAGGTCGGCGACGCGCTGAGCGCGGACCAGCGCCTGCTCCGCGTGCTCCTCGACGACGACAGGCACGCCTTCGAGGACGCCCTCGTCGCCCGGCTGGTCGCGTACCGGGAGAGCGTCGAGGCCGACGCCGGTGATCCCGCGCCCCGGTCCCTCCTCCCCCTCGGCACCCTCGCCCTGTCCTGCCTCGCCGTCCAGGTCCATGGGTGGGAACTCGGTGTCCGGTCCGGGTATCTGCCATACGGTCTGCTGGGATCGCCGGACGCGCCGCGCCGGGCGGCGGAGGGGAACCGGAACACCTTGGGCAGCTGGGCCGCCAAGTAGGCCACCCGGGGTGTGGTGGTGGGCCTGGAAGGACGGAAGACCGCGATGCCGGGCCGGGTGCCCTGGCGGACCTCGGGTTCGCCGACCTGAGCGGCGTCACGCGGCACCTTTATGATCTCAACGGTGAAGACCTGGACGGAGCAGCCTGCCAAACCCGACGTCGAGGCCATCGTCCGCCACTACGTCGAACTGCTCCGGGCGGGGAGGATCCCGGAGGCCGAACAACTCGTCGATCACGCACCGGTCCGGCACGTGCTCAAGTCACTCTGGACCGGCTCGCTCGGAGCGGGCTCCGGTGCGGACGACATGAGCGATGGCCTCGCCGACCACGAGTGGGAGCAGGATCTGTCCTGGCTCGGCGAACTCGGTCTCGGTGGCTTCAGCTGGGGGCACACCGGCAGCCATGTCTACGTGGAGGTCACCTACCGCGCGCGGACACTCGACGTGGCACTGGGCTTCTGGGTCAAGCCTGTCGACGCCGGCTGGGTCGTCTCCGGACCGGCCACCCTCTGGTAGGGCACGGCACACGAACGACTCGACGACCCGGTCCACCTGAAGTTCCCCGGCGGCTACGAGGACGCGGCCACCCGGGCCCTGTTCGAGCGGCTCGCGCCCCGTCAGGGACGGCGGTTCCGGCATCATTCCCGTGTGATGGTGATGCGACCCGTTCTGGAGATCGTCGCTGCCGACGGCTTCGCGCTCTGGCCGGTGGGCGAGCACGAGTCCTACGGCTACCTCGTGCTGGACGGGGGGTTGACTCCGGCGCAGGTCGGGACGGCGGTCAAGCGCATCGCCGACTGCAACGACTTCGAGCCGGAGGGCCGACACGGGCCGTACCCGACCGACCCGCTCGGCGCGTACCTGCACGGGCTGCTGACCATGCCCGACCTCTTCGCCGCCGGTGGGTTCCGGGTGACCGACGACACCACCGGCACCGTCTTCGTCGAGCCGGGCTGCTGCAACGGCCTGGAGACATGGCGGGACTGGCTGGAACTGTTCGACGGCACCGGCCGCGCCTGCTTCGGCCACGACCCGTCATCAATGGCCGAACGCGTCGGCGACACTGTCCGGTTGACGCTCGATGCCGACGCGCGGCACGGCAGCCCGGTGATCGAACTGCCGGTGGACGAAGTGCGCGCGCTCGTCACCGGCGCTCAGCGGGACCTGCGGGACTTCCTCGGCCTCGCCGCGGACTGGGCCGAGGCACAACTACCGGCGCACGCCGCCGCCGTCACCGCCGCCCTGGCCCGGGCGTTGGACCTGAGGCTCCCGGAGTGACCAGTTTCCCGACCCACCGGTCGCGCGCGTGGACAACGCCCGGCTCCCCCTCCACCGACGGCGCAGCGCGCTGCTCAGGTGCCTGACCGCATCCTCCTCCGGGGCGCCCGCAGACCGATGGCCGACCCAAACCGACCCCAGACCGCGCAAGCCGCGCCGGCTCCTCCCGACCGATCGCGGGAGGTTCCCCGTCGACTTTGCCCGCGCGGCGATGAGTCCGCCGGTTCCCACAGGTCTACCTTTCGACCGGGACGACCCTCTCATCGGGAGCACACCATGGGCCTCATCCACATCGAACTGTTCGCGACCCTCGACCTCGTCGGGCAGGCGCCCGGCGGCCCCGACGAGGACCCGGCCGGGTTCCCGTTCGGCGGCTGGCAGGCACCCCTGCTGGACGAGGTCGCCGGGGCACAGATCGGTGCCGCGTACGAGGGCACGGACGCCCTCCTGCTCGGCCGGCGGACGTACGACATCTTCGCCGCCTACTGGCCGCACCAGAAGGGCGGCGAGGACGGCGAGATCGCCACCCTGTTCAACCGTGTCCCGAAGTACGTGGCCTCCCGGGGCAGGCCCGACCTCTCGTGGGCGGGGTCCACACAGCTCGGCCCGGATCTGGCCGCGGCGGTACGCGAGATCCGTGACCGGCACGAGCATGTGAAGGTCGTCGGGAGCCTGGACCTGGTGCAGAGCCTCCTGCGCGAGAAGCTCTTCGACCGCCTCGACCTCTGGGTCCACCCGATCGTGCTCGGGGTCGGGAAGAAGGTGTTCGACGGCGGCGAGGTGCCCACGAACCTGACGCTCCTCGAACCACCGGCGGCCGGCCCGAAAGGCGCCGTCTTTCTGCGCTACGGGCTCGCCGACGGCACGCCCGGCACAGGTGACATGAGCGCACCTGATCGCGGCGTCGGGCACGCCGACTGAAGCCGGGCCGCCGCTGACCCGGGAGCTGCTCCGGATGCGAAGAGGTTCCGAGGGAGAGGGGTCAAGTGACGGTCCAGTCGCGCAGTTGGCGCGCGATCCGGGCTACGCCGAGTGTTCCGGAGGCCGCGTCGCGGACGAGGGCGACGGCTGCCTTGGGCGGGTAGTCGAGTGCGCGGGAGTTGAGGATCAGGTAGGCCTCGGTCGCGTGCCAGGCGAAGGCTTCGTTGGAGTGTTCCAGGCACGGCAGCTTCGCCAGGGTCTGCAGGAGCGCGGCGGCCTTGAGGTACAGGGATCCGTAGATGTCGCGCTCCAACGCCCTGGCGTTGACCCGGGCGACAGCGGCGTAGAGCGGTCCGTAGTCGTCGACCTGTGGGTCACCGGCGAGCAGCTCGGCGGCGTGCAGCAGGAACGTGACGTCGAGCGGAACGGGTTCCGGCTGGGTCACGCGGCGTGACCCCGCTCCTGCTGATCAAGTTCCTGCCGTGCCCGCTGCTCGGCCGCCCGCTGCTCCGCGCTGGGATCCACGGTGCCGGGCTCGGCCGCGAAAGCCGCGCCGCTGCGGGCCATGGAGGCACTGAAGCCCTCCAGGAACCGCCGCTCCACCGCGGTAGCGCGGTCGTAGGCCGCCGAGAGGATGTACTCCTGCATGCTGACCCCGGCCTGCTTCGCGGCCGCCGCGATGGCGGCCCGCTGGTCAGGGTCGGGGAAGCGCAGACTCATGGCTTTGGGATCCGACATGGTATCCACGGTACCAGTGATACCGCCTGAGGGCCCAAGCCCACCGACACCGCGGCTGCATCCCGACCGGCACGGGTGCGCCGCGAACGCCGGCGAGGCCGACGAGTCTTCGCCCGGCTCCCGACGGCGGTCGGCTGTCGTGGGTGCGTCACGCCGGTTCGACGGGAAGCCACAGTTCACAGGTCGCGGTGGTGAAATCGTCCGCGCGGTCGAGGATCGCGACGATCGAGGGGCCCGGCCGCAGCCGCCACGGGTTGGAGGGGAACCACTCGGTCGCGGTGGCCGCCCACGTCGTCTGCAGGGCCTGCGGATGCGGTCCGCTGGTACGGAAGACCGCCCACATCCCGGCCGGTACCTCGATGGCGTCGAGTCCGTCCGGGAGCGGCGTGTCCCGGGTGAGGGCGACCCCGTGCAGGTAGGTCAGTTCGCTGCCCTCCCTGGCGTCGGGGTCGAGGTCGTCGCTGACCTGCAGCAGACCCTTGGGTTCGGTGTCGCTGAGGGACTTGAGCCGCACATGCTCCTGCGGCGGCAGCGCGGCGATGTGCTCCTGGATGTGCGGGTTGACGCCCTGATGGATGAGCGGGACCCGGGTGGCGTGTCCGGCCAGCCGGAACGCTGGGCGGTCGACGAGGCGGGTGTCCATGGGGATGCTCCCTTCGACGGTCAGGCGGAACCTGATCTGCGGTTGTGTGCGCAAGGGGCCTCCGTCACGGCGCACATCGCCGGGACCGGCCCCGTGGACCGACCTGAACGCGCGTCCGAACGCCTCGCTCGAGCCGTATCCGTACCGGACGGCGATGCTCAGCAGATCCCGTTCGCCCCGGACGACGTCGGCGGCGGCCACGGTCATGCGCCGCCGTCGCACGTACTCCGACAGCGGCATACCGGCCAGCGACGAGAACATCCGACGCAGGTGGTACTCGGTCGTGCCGAGCGCCCCGGCCAGCCCGTCGACGTCGAGCTCCTCGGACAGGTGCTCCTCGACCAGATCGACGAGTCGGTTGAGTGCCGAGATCATGAGGCCTCCCTTTTCGGCTCCCACTCTGGCAGCGGGCCACCTGGCCGTTCCCGATCGCTGCGGTCCGATCCGATCTGGCCGCACCCACCCGTGGACGGACCCGGAACCGTGACCGGGCAGCGTAGTCGGCCCCCTGCGGGCGGGCGGCCTGCGCGCAGCGGAGAGGGTTAGTTAGACCCTTGACGGTCAAGGTTCTTATTAATAAGGTCCCAGCACATGGCCGCGGGACAGCGGACCCGGCCGGCCGGAAGGGGCGGGCGTATGACCGGCGGCAACAGCGGCCATGTGGACACGGACGCGGACGTGGACGTGGCGGTCGTGGGCCTCGGTCCCGTCGGTGCCACGGCGGCAAACCTCGCGCACGATCTCGGTCTCCGGGTGGTCGCGTTCGATCGGGCCACGGAGGTCGAGCCCCGCCCGCGTGCCATCGGCTTCGACCAGGAAGTGATGCGCGTCTTCGCCGGCTTCGGCCTGGCCGACGCGATCGCGGACCATGTCATGCCCTACCGTCCGTCCGAGTACCACAACGGCGACGGCCGGGTCATCAAACGCATCCACGCGGCACCGCCGCCCCACCCCCTCGGCTGGGAGCCCAACTACGTCTTCCTGCAACCCCAGGTGGAAGGCGTCCTGCGGCAGCGCCTGGCGCGGGCGGACGGCGTCGACGTACGCCTCGGCACCGAGGTGACGGAGGTACGCCTCGACAGTGACGGAGCCGTGGTCGAGGCGGTCGACGCGACCGGACGGCGGCAGGCGCTGCGGGCCCGGTACGTGCTGGCCTGCGACGGCGGCGGCAGCCCTCTGCGCAAGCGCCTGGGACTGCGCATGGACGACCTGGGGTTCGACCAGCCGTGGCTGGTGGTCGACCTGCGTCTGCGTACCGGTGCGGGGGCCGAACTGCCCACGACCAACGTCCAGTTCTGCGAGACCGCACGGCCGAGCACCTTCATCGTCGGACCGGGGAACCACCGCCGGTGGGAGTTCATGATCAACCCCGATGAGCGCCCCGAGGACGTCTCCGACCCGGAGTTCATCCGTGCCCTGCTGTCCCGCTGGCTCGCCCCCGAGGACTACGACCTGTGGCGCGCGGCCACGTACCGGTTCCACGCGCTCGTCCTGGGGCAGTGGCGGGTGCGACGGCTGTTCTTCCTCGGCGACGCGGCGCACATGACCCCGCCGTTCCTCGCCCAGGGCATGTGCCAGGGCATACGCGACGCCTCCAACCTGATGTGGAAACTCGCCCTGCGGCTACGGGGAGGCGCCGCGGACTCCCTGCTCGACACCTACCAGCAGGAGCGCGCGCCGCATGTGCGCCAAGTGACGCTCACGACCAAGGAGTTCGGGCGGCTCATCTGCGAGCGCGATGAGGCCACCGCGGCCAAGCGCGACGCCGATCTACTGGCGGAGCTGGCGGCGGAGCCGGAGGGAACCATCCGTCAGTCCCTGATCCCCGGGCTTCGAACGGGGTTCCTGGCCCCGGAGGGCTTCCCCGCCCGCGGTGACCTCCTGCCACAGCCGACAGTGACCGACGAGCGGGCCCGTACCGGGCTGCTGGACGAGTTCACCGGAAGCACCTTCCGCCTGGTCGTCCGCCACGACGCGGATGCCACGACGGCCGAGTCCGCGCTGCGCGCTCACCGGGCCGACGGGGGCTTTCCCGTACGCCTGGTCCGCCTCGCCCGCCCCACCCACCCCGTCCACCCCGCCCGCCCCGTGCATCCGGGGAACGACGCCGTACCGAGCGGGCGCCACGAGTTCCGCGAGGAACACCCCGTCCTGGACGGCTGGATGCGCGGCAGGTCCTGCGAAGCGGTTCTGGCCCGTCCCGACCACTATGTGTTCGGCGGCGTCCGTTCCACGAGCGACCTCGACAGGCTCCTCGCCTCCGCCCGCCGGCAACTGGAGGGCATCCCCGCGGACGCCACGATGCGACGCGATGCCGGCCGGTGAAGGCCGGTGAAGGTGGTCGCCTGGCCGGACCTCTCCGAGGGTCGGCTTCGAGGACGACCTTTGGAACTCGACCGCGATCCGCCTGGTGCCCGGCTCGCACTGGGTGACCATACGGCTGGAGTGCGACTCCGACATCGATCTGCTCATGACCCTCGTGAGCGCGGCTCTCAAGGCCCACCAGGCGTGGCCGGCCTCGGACCGGGTCTCCCTGACGCGCTGCGACGGTCAGCGCAGCACGGTGCTGGAGCCTTGCTCCCCAGGCTGAGCTGTGGCTGACTGGTACCGGTGCTGAGGGGGAGTCATGGGTAGCTGGGTCGTGGTGGCGCAGTACTCCTACGGTGAGTCGTACAGAACCGAGTTCATCTGGCGTGGGCAGGAGACGAAGGACGAGGCGTTGAAGGCGCTCCGGGCCGCCGTCCACACGTATGTGCCGAGCAAGAGCATCATCGAGAAGTGGCGTCAGGTGTACCGCTCCGCCGACCAGGAGACGTACCTGGTGGTGATCAAGGGCAAGCTGACGCAGTGGGAGTGCACCCTGCGCGTCATGGAGCTGGTCTCGGACTCGACCGACCTGACCGCGGCCGAGCGGGCGCAGCTGAAGCACGGCGCGGGAGACATCGCCGACGGGCCACAGGACCGGATCCCGCCCGGCTTTTGAACGGCGAGTCATCCCCCTCTGGTCAACCGCCGCGCGGCAGCGCGCCGAAGCCGGAGAGCGGGGCGCGGGCCTGACGGCCCGGCATCTGGTGGACCGAGGGCCGCCTCCCCTCCCACGCTCGTCCGATCGGTCGGATCTTCCGATGGTCGCGCTGGGCGAGGCAGGGCCAGGGTTATCAATGGCGTCACCGCACCATCCATGAGCATCAACCTCAGGAGCCACGTGATGCGCCCCATCAGAGCAACCTGTCTTGGCACGGCCGGCGCGCTGGTCACCCTTCTCGCCTGCGCCCCTGTCGCGGGCGCCGCGACCGACACCGAAACGACCCACGCCAAGGGCAGGGACAAGGGCAAGGTCATCACCCTCATCGGCCGGCTCGCCGAGCAGACGCGCTTCCCCGTCAACCCCGGTGGCCGCCCGGCCCAGGGCGATCGGACCGTCTTCCGCTCGGACCTGTTCGACCTGAAGGGCAAGAAGGTCGGCGAGACCGGCGGCACCTGCGACACCACCCGGGTCAGCAACGGGGGAGCGGAGGTCTGCGTCGTGACCTACACCCTCCCGGGCGGCCAGCTCTCCGTGCAGGGCATGGTCTTCGGCATGCTCAACCCGGGCCCTCCCCCTTCGTTCGACAACGGGATCACCGGTGGTACCGGCGTATACGACCGGGCTCGCGGCTCGGTCCACGCCGACACGATCGCTCCGGGCACCAGGCGCTTCACGATCGACCTCGACTGACTACCCCGGCCCGACTGACCGACCGGGCCCGGCCCCCACTTGCTGACATCAGGTGGGGGCCTTTTGCGTGACGCGACTCCCACTCATTGGAGGGGCGGCCTTGCCGGGGCCGCCCCTCTCAAATCGTGTGCGGACGAAAACGGAGACGGCCGGGGAGCGTTGAGCGGCTATCTTCGTCGGCATGTCTGTCGACCTCGTGGGCACGATGCACACCCCCGTACCCCTGGACGGGCTCGTCGCCACGACCCGGGAGACGTTGACGCGGTTGCTCGGTCTGCCCTCGGTCCCCGTCATCGACGTGATCACCGACCGCGGATTCGACCAGGGACGCCTCGTCGACCCGGGCAGACGCCTCGGGCACCGGGAGCTGGGCACCGTGCTGGTCGGCGTGTGCAGCGGCGAGTCCTCGCCGGACGCGGCGCGGAGCGGGGGAGCGGCCCCCGGTGCCTCCCCGAGCGGGCGCGACTTCGCCTTCCGCGTCGCCGGTTCGGGAGACACGGTCGGCCTGATCGAGTGGGACCCCTGCGCGCTGATGGACCAGCCGGCTCGGCAGGGGCACCGTGAACCGGTGGAAGCGGTGTTCAGTCCCGCGCGGACGTGTGTCGGCGTCGTGACCGCGACGGCCCTCGCGCTGGCCGCGGCGAGCCTGGGTGGTGGCGAGTTCGACGCCGAGATCTCCATGCTGGAACCGCCTGAGCCGGACCCCGCGCGCATGATCGAGCTCACGCGGCTGTCCGACCGAGGCGACGACCTCGCCGCACAATGTGAGCGCTTCATGCGTCAGTTCACCCGGCTGAACGGCTGGCCCCGGGATGTGCGGCTGCCGTACCCGGCACGACGCACCTCCTGAGCCGCGAGGACGACGGACGGCTCACCGCCCGTCGTCTGCCGCGTCGTTGCCGCCCGGCGGCAATCTCGGCCCACCGACCGGCGATTGAGCGCACCGGCCCCGTATCCACCCCGTACTCCTGGGGCATGGGTCAACAAGTGGGCACAGCAATGACAGGGAAGAGAGAGGGAAGAGAGGCAGAGGATGGTCCAAGCGGAACCCGAACCCCAGAGCATCGGCGTCCCGGCCGAGTCCACCGCGGGCGAGACGAGGGTCGCGGCGACGCCGGCCACCGTCGGCAGACTCGTCGCACTCGGGTACGACGTGGTGGTCGAACCGGGGGCGGGGGCGTCGTCCCGCTTCTCCGACGCGGCCTACGAGGAGGCCGGCGCCCGGCTCGGCGACCCGTGGGCGGCGCAGATCGTGCTCAAGGTCAACGGCCCCTCCACCGAGGAGATGGGCCGGCTGCGCGACGGGGCGACACTGATCGCGCTGATCAGCCCGGCACTCAACCCGGAACTGGTCGAGGAACTGGCCAGGCGGCCGATCACCGTCCTCGCCATGGACGCCGTGCCGCGTATCTCCCGGGCCCAGTCGCTGGACGTCCTCAGTTCTATGGCGAACATCGCCGGATACCGGGCCGTCGTCGAGGCCGCGCACGCCTTCGGGCGGTTCTTCACCGGCCAGGTGACCGCCGCAGGCAAGGTGCCGCCCGCCAAGGTCCTGGTGGCCGGCGCCGGGGTCGCCGGGCTCGCGGCGATCGGCGCGGCCCGCAGCCTCGGCGCCGTGGTCCGCGCCACCGACCCCCGGCCCGAGGTCGCCGAGCAGGTCCGTTCCCTGGGCGGCGAGTTCCTCTCCGTCTCCGCCGAGCAGGATGTCAGCACCGACGGCTACGCCAAGGCCACCTCGGACGACTACAACCGGCTCGCCGAGCGGCTGTACGCGGAACAGGCCGCCGACGTCGACATCATCATCACCACCGCGCTCATCCCGGGCCGCCCGGCACCGAGGCTCATCACGGCCGCCGACGTCGCCCGTATGAAGCCCGGCAGCGTGATCGTCGACATGGCGGCCGCCCAGGGCGGCAACGTCGAGGGAACGGTGGCCGGCAAGGCCGTCGTCACCGACAACGACGTGACGATCATCGGCTACACCGACCTGCCCGGCCGCCTCCCCGCCCAGGCCTCCCAGCTCTACGGCACCAACCTCGTCAACCTGATGAAGCTGCTCACCCCCGGCAAGGACGGCCGGCTCGTCCTCGACTTCGACGACGTCGTGCAGCGCTCGATGACCGTGGTCCGCGACGGAGAGAAGACCTGGCCCCCGCCCCCGGTACAGGTGTCCGCCGCGCCGGCCCCCGAAGCGGCGCCGGAACCCGCGACCCCGTCCCCCTCCCCAGCGGCGGCGAAGCCCGCACGCCCGGCGCGGTCCGCGTACGCCCTCGTCGGCGCGGGAGCGCTCGCCCTGTTCCTGGTGACCGCGTTCTCGCCGAGCGAACTCATCGGCCACTTCACGGTGTTCGTGCTGGCGATCGTCATCGGCTTCTACGTTATCGGCCAGGTGCATCACGCGCTGCACACCCCGCTGATGTCGGTCACCAACGCCATCTCCGGGATCGTCGTGGTCGGCGCACTGCTGCAGATCGGGCAGGGCAACACCGCCGTCACCGTGCTGTCGTTCGCCGCGATCCTGCTGGCGAGCATCAACATCTTCGGCGGATTCGCCGTCACCCGCCGCATGCTCGGCATGTTCTCGAAGGGCTGATCAGGGATGACCACCGTCACCGCCGCAGAAGCCGCCTACGTCGTCGCCGCGTTGCTGTTCATCCTCAGCCTCGCGGGGCTCTCCCAGCACCGGACCTCCCGCTCGGGAGTCGTCTGGGGCATCGCGGGCATGGTCATCGCCCTGGCCGCCACCGTCGGCCTCGCCTCCCGCAGCATCACCGCCACCGGACTCGTACTGATCGCCGTCGCCACGGCCCTCGGCGCGGGCATCGGACTGTGGCGCGCCCGGGTCGTCGAGATGACCGGCATGCCCGAGCTGATCGCCATCATGCACAGCCTCGTCGGCCTCGCCGCCGCGTTCGTCGGCTGGAACGGCTACCTCGACGTCGACGCCGAACTCACCGGCTCGCTGCTGGGCATCCACCACGCCGAGGTGTTCATCGGCGTGTTCATCGGCGCCGTCACCTTCACCGGCTCCGTCGTCGCGTACCTGAAGCTGTCGGCACGGATCGACTCCCGCCCCCTCACGCTGCCCGGCAAGCACATCCTCAACGTGGGCGCCCTCGTCGCCTTCGTCGCGCTCACCGTCGCCTTCGTGGCCCGCCCCGGCATGGGCCTGCTCATCGCCGTCACCGTCATCGCGCTCGCCCTCGGCGCGCACCTGGTCGCCTCCATCGGCGGCGGGGACATGCCGGTGGTCGTCTCCATGCTCAACAGCTACTCCGGCTGGGCCGCGGCGGCCTCCGGTTTCCTCCTCGCCAACAACCTGCTCATCGTCACCGGCGCACTCGTCGGCTCCTCCGGCGCCTACCTCTCGTACATCATGTGCAAGGCGATGAACCGCTCCTTCCTCTCGGTGATCGCGGGCGGCTTCGGCACCCCGGCGGCCGCCGACGACGGCGAGCAGGGCGAACACCGGGAGATCGACGCCGAGGAGACCGCGGAACTCCTGCGCGACGCCACCTCGGTGATCATCACGCCCGGCTACGGCATGGCGGTCGCCCAGGCCCAGTACCCGGTGGCCGAGCTGGCCCGCAAGCTGCGCGAGCGCGGTGTCGAGGTGCGCTTCGGCATCCACCCCGTCGCCGGCCGGCTGCCCGGCCATATGAACGTGCTGCTCGCCGAGGCCAACGTGCCCTACGACATCGTCCTCGAAATGGACGAGATCAACGACGACTTCCCCGCCACCACGGTCGTCCTCGTCATCGGAGCCAACGACACCGTCAACCCGGCCGCCATCGACAACCCGGCCAGTCCCATCGCCGGCATGCCCGTGCTGCACGTGTGGGAAGCCGCCCACGTCGTGGTCTTCAAGCGGTCCATGGCGGTCGGCTACGCGGGCGTCCAGAACCCGCTGTTCTTCCGCGAGAACACCCACATGCTCTTCGGCGACGCCAAGCAACGGGTGGACGACATCCTGCGCGGCCTCGACGCCCTCGACGCACCGGTACCGGAGATGGCCGGCACGTCACGCTGAACCGCAAGGGGCGACGCGTGGCCCGGACGGTACGCCGTCCGGGCCACGGAGCGGCACCACGGCACCGTCCGGCCGCATCAGTCGTCCCTGCCCGTCGTCCTGCTCGGCAGGCAGACCTGGCGGGCCCAGAGGCCGAGGAGCGCCATCCCGCCGACCCACAGCGGTACCGGGTCGTCGGCGAGCGGCGCCAGCGCGTAACCCAGCGCCGACACCGTGCAGACGGTCAGGGGAACGAACGCCGCGGCCCCCTCCATCCCCGATCGCAGCATCGGCCGGCCGGAGCCCAGGACGCCGGCCCCGCCGGGCACCCAAGGACCGACCGCGACGATCAGTAGTCCCACGGTGCCGCAGACATCGGCCACGTGGGACGACAGCGCCTCGTGGCCCGCCGCACCCACCCGCGACAGACGCAGGGTGTCGCCGACCAGCATGAGGCACACTCCGACGATCGCCACCCAGACAGTGGCCTGTCGGTCGCTCCGTACGAGACGTCGCAGCGCGAGCAGAAAGCCGAGGAACACCACTTCCGAGGTCCACAGGACGCCGAGCATCCCCGTCTCCGGCCGCCAGCCGTCCCCGGTCCTGCCCAGGAGCACCCATCCGGCCATGAACACGGCCCCGGCCATGACGGCCCCGTCGAGTACGCGCCGCAGCCACGCCCGCCACCCGGTACCGGCATCGGCCGCGACCACCAGACCGGCCATCCCCAGCCCGACCGTGACCGTCACCCCGGCGACCACCGCCGGACCGGCCGACCCCGCTGCGTCCGGTGCCGGTTGCGGTTGGCTCGACAGGGCGACGAGGGAGGCCCGATAGGCACCTCCGGCGATCGCGGAACCCGCCACCAGGAGCAGACGGGTTCGCACCCGCCCTCGTGTGCCCCAGGCACGGAGCAACAGGGACAGAGCCAGCACCAAGCAGCCGACGGACGGCCCGAGGGACAACGACAACGTCCTTCACCCTCCCCACGGCTACCAGATCCCGACACAGACCGTACGAAACCCGTACCGGCACCGGGTGACGAAGTCCGCTGATTCACTCGTGTTGCGTAACGGGGGACCGGACCGTGACCTTGTACGGTCGGCCGCCGCTTCGTGCGGGTGAAGGCGCGCGACCATCCGGACGCCGACAGCGTGGCGTGCCGTCACCCGTGGCGTCTGTGGTGTGCCCTGAGGCCTCGTGACGGCTCACGGCTGAAGGAGATGCACATCATGTTCGGACAGACACAGGCGTTCAGCGGCTTCGCGGTCGACGACCTCGGCGCCGCCCACCGTTTCTACGGCGAGACTCTCGGGCTGCGGGCGGAGGAGTCCGGGCAGGGGGACATGCGGATGCTGACCCTCACGCTCGGCAGCGGCGCGCGGGTCTTCGTCTACCCGAAGGAGACGCACACCCCGGCGACGTTCACGCTCCTCAACTTCCCCGTGGACGACATCGAGTCCGCCGTAGACGAACTGGAGCGGCGCGGTGTGCGTTTGGAGCGCTATCCCGAGTTCGACCACGACGACAAGGGCATCGTCCGGGTCGGCGACGGCGGCCCCGCGGCGATCGCATGGTTCACCGACCCGGCCGGGAACGTCCTCTCCGTACTCCAGGAGAACTGACGAGCGGGGCCGGTCGGAGTCGGGACAGAGACTTAGCTGAGTTCGGTGGTCCGCGGATGTCGAGAACGGACCACCGGCTCCGTCCCAGGGACATCAAGGGCCGTCAGCGGTCACGACCGGCCGCGCGAGGCAGAGGGAGAAGGGAGAAACGGCATGGCGATTCAGAGGATGGACAACGTCGGCATCGTCGTCGAGGACCTGGATGCGGCCGTCGCGTTCTTCCAGGAGCTGGGTATGGAGCTGGAGGGCAGGACGGAGGTCCAGGGCCCCGTCGCCGACCAGTGCACCGGACTCGACGGCGTCCACTGCGACATCGCGATGGTCCGCACCCCCGACGGTCACAGCCGGCTCGAACTGGCGAAGTACCGCAGCCCCAAGGCGATCAGTGCCGGTCCGCGCAACCCGCCGCACAACACCCTGGGCACCCACCGCGTCATGTTCGCCGTCGACGACATCGAGGACACCGTGGCCCGCCTGCGCCCTCACGGCGCCGAACTCGTGGGCGAGATGGCCCGGTTCGAGGACAGCTATCTGCTCTGCTACGTCCGCGGCCCCGAGGGCATCATCGTCGGACTGGCCGAACAACTGAGCTGAGAACCAGGCTGAGCGCCCACGTCAGGGATTGCTTGTCGAGCCCTGGCTGTCCCCGATTGCCGAGGGCTGGACAGCGCTTCTGCGCCCGTGCGTACGCCTGCGCCGAGCCGACGACGACGCAGCCACCGACGCCGACACAGCCGCCGCCGAGCGCCGGATCGTGGCCGTTCTCGGCGGGGCCCCGGAGCTTCCGGTGGGACCGGCTGGCAGGAGGGAACCCTGCTCTTCTTCTACTTCGACGGCTCATCCGCTCCGCAGACCTCGCCGCCCACCGCTTCGACCGGGCCCGGCTCACCGTGCAGGGCTAACGGCCCAGGACTTGGCCGTACTTGATGGCCCCGTGGGGCAGTGCGAAGCCGAACGGGGTCAGTGACTTGCCCGGCGGGTACGTCTCCTCGGTGCTGCTCGGGACGAACCAGACGCCACCCGACCTGGGCTCGCCGGCGTTCTCCCCGGGCGCGCTCACCGCGGTGTCCCACAGGCCGTCGCGGTTGTAGTCGCCCACGGTCACCTGGGCGCCGAAGCGGTCGCCTGCCTCGGCCGCGCCGGGCATGTTCGGGGTGCTCTGGCTGCGGGCCAGACCGCCGTGGAGGCCGTGCTCCGTACCGTTCAGGACGACGTACCCGCCCGCTTCCTTCACGGTGCCCACGTCCTCACCGGGCACGCCGATCACCAGTTCCGGGCGGTGGTCGCCGTCGAGGTCGCCGGCGGACAGCGCGGCGCCGAAGTCGTCGCCCTCCTCCGCGGCGCCACCGACCTGCGGGCTGGACTGCGTGACGCACTCGCTCTCGGCGCCGAAGGACGAGGTCTTCGAGCCCTTGAGCAGGAGCACCGCTCCGCCGAGCCGGTCCTCGCAATGCGTCGTCCCGGACTCGGGGTTGGGCTGTACGAGGCCGACCGCGAGGTCGTCGGTGCCGTCCCGGTCGAAGTCGGCGGTGGCGAGCGCACTGCCGCGGTCGGCGTCGGCCCACCACTGGGCGGGCTTGTCCTGGTCGTCCCAGCGCGTGATGAAGGTGCCGGAGTCCTCCAGGCCCTGCCAGGTGGTCGCGAGGTCGTCCCGGCCGTCGCCGTCGAAGTCGCCGGTGACCAGGTCGCGGGTGCTGCCGCCCATGCTGTACCTGCGCACGGTGGTCGTGGTCACCGGGTCGGCGGTGAGCGGGCCCGGCCGGAAGCGGAGCGCGCCGTGCTCCTCGCCGTTCTCCCCGTACGCGAGGTCGGTGTCGCCGTCGCCGTCGTAGTCCCCCGTGGCGACGGTACGGCCGATGCTGCTGTACTCGGACGTTCCCCTGGCCACGGTGGTGCCCGTGACGTTCCACTGCGAGCCGTCCAAAACGGTGATGGTGCCCTCGTCCTTGAGCTGATCCGAGGTGAGCGACTCACCGCTGGCGCCGACGACGAGCTCGAAGACGCCGTCGCCGTTCACGTCGACGGGTGCCACGGAGGAGCCGAAGCGGTCACCGGCCTCGGGTGTGCCGGGAATGCCGGCCTCGGCCTGGCTGATTTCGCCGGTCGACTGGCTCGGGCTCTGCGGGCCGCCGTAGATCACGCTGACGTAGCCGGCTCTGGCCTTCCCGTTCACCGTGGCGTCAGGCATGCCGACCGCGATGTCCGCGTAACCGTCGCCGTTGAAGTCGAACCGCGCGGCCGACGCCGCCGCGGCGCTCCCGGCGAGCGGCAGGGTCAGACCGGCTGCGGTGAGTGCCGCGACGACGGCGGTGGCGGCCAGGGTGCGTGCGCGCACAGTGAACTCCCATGGTCGAAGGAGGAATTGAGGGGTGAAGGCGTACGGAGGCATGAGGGGAACAGGAACAGGAACACATACGTCAATGCCGCGCCAGCCCCTGATCACCGGGCCGACGTCGCGCTGGGGCGTGCGTGGGGCTCCGGAGAGGCGGACGACGGAGGATGGCTGGGGTGCAGGGTGGGCGACAGCGGCGCCAGCGACTCGCACAGCGCGGAAGGGAAGGCGGGCTCCCTGCGCTGTATGTCCCGGCAGCCTCCGGCCGACGTCCTGATGATGGGCTCCCAGCCCGTTTCCTCCGCCCGGTAGAACCAGCGGTCGCCCAGCCGGGCCGAACAGGCAGGATCCGTCGAGTAGTCGCCGCAGGCCGGCCCCGTGCGCCAGGAGAAGTCCAGTACCAGCCACTTCCCGTCGCACTTCTCCGAGTCCCGGATCGTGTGTTCGGGCGCGCCGACAGCCATCAACGCCTGGTAGTAGGAGTCGGCTGTGCAGCCCGTGGCCGGCGGTGTGCACCCCAACTTCCCGCACAGCCGCAGCGCGGGCGGGTCGGCGCCCTCGGCGGTGAAGCGCGTGTAGTTGTCGACGATCACGTCCCGGGCACCCAGCGGCTCGGGCAGCCTCACCGTCGCCGTGGAGGTCTTCTCCTCGGTGCACCGGGAAGCTCTGTCCCCGGACGGCGAGGTGAAGGTGACCTGCACCCGCGCCAGGTCCGTCATCGGGTCGGTGAGCACTGCCTTGAGCTTGCGCACGCACGCGTGGGGGCCGCTGGGCACCTGCGTGTCGACGGACAGCGTGCGGCCGTCCGCGCTGAGACGCACTCCGGTGACCGCGGACGGTTGCATCGTCGTCCACGGGATCGGTTCGGTTCCCGCCGACGAGGGTGAACTTCCCTCGCCCTGACCGGCCACCAGAGTCCCGCACCCGCCGACGGACAACACGGCAACGGCACAGAGCAAGGCGGCAACGACCGCCCGACGCACTCCACCTGATCGTCGCATCCGCCCTCAATCCCCCCGCCACGCGCCGACGTCGCCCAGGTCAATATAGGGCGGTGGCCCGCACGCATGTTCGCGAGGGCGTTGAGGAAGTCGAGGAAGGGGGGTTCTGCCGACGGTCGGCGTGCTGCCGCCGCGTAACCGTGCCGGTGTCACTCCTGGGCGCCAAGTAGCGGCCGACCGTCGGCTCAGCCCCCCACCTCAATCATTGCACAGTGCAATGTTTGCCGCCAGTGGTCCGCCCCGATCGAACCGCCTTTTCTGGAAGCCGCTTTGGGGAGGAGGCTGCGAGAAGCTGTGCGATGGGGAAGCTGTGCGTGGGCCCGGCTCGTGCGGAGGCAGAGCGGTGGGCCCACGCTCATCGCGTCGCGCCGCAGAACGACTGACAACGACGGAGAACAACGGAGAACGACGGAGAACAGCTGAGCACGACTGCTGCCCTGACACCGATGCGGTCGGCAGCGGGGTCCCCTACTTGGGGGAGACGTCCTCTTCGACCTCCTGGAAGGTGGAGGCGTCGACGAGGCCCGTGTCCTCCAGGACCTCCATGTGGTCCAGGACGGTCTGGTTGGCCTGACGGGCGTGGCGGCGGATGAGATCGTTCTGGGTGGCGGCCCGGACCTCACCGATCGTGGCGAAGATCTTGCCGTGCGAGGCGCGAAGGACGTTGGCGAAGAGCTTGTCGAACTCCTCGCCCTGCGCGTTCTCCAGATTCCGGACCCACTGCTGCTGTTCCTCGGTGGCCTCGTTGGGGAGCTCCACACCGAGGATCTCGGCGTCCTCGCGCACGAGCTGGTCCAGCTTGCTGTGCCCGTCGATCAGGTGATCCCCGGCCCGCTTGACCGCCTCGTTGGAGGCGTTGGTCTGGGCGAGCCGGCCGGCCGGGATCTCCCAGAGGCCGGCCTGACGCACCTTCACCAGGAACTCGCGGTCCACATCGGTCACGGTCAGGTCGGCACCGCTCTGGCCCGCCGCCGCCTGTCCGGCGCCGCCGGTGGTCACGTGGCCGCCGGCATGCTGGGCCTGGCCCGCCAGCGTCGGGTTGGCTGAGGCTTCGTCGCTGCCCGCCCTGATCGCGACGACGGCCGCGGCTATCACGGCGAGCACGGCGGCGATGATCGTGATGGTCCGCCTCGACGCCCGCGTGGGTACCGCGTGTCGGTTCGCATACATGTGTTCTCCCGGTCGGGTAGAGAGTGAATCCTCCAGGTCAGTAGGAGTGGACACCTGTTGCGGCTGGCACGGCACGCAGCGAGAAATACGCACGAGCACGCGGAGATGTTCAAGGCGTGGTCAAAAACAGTCGCCCAGGACGCACTTCGTACGTGAGGACGCGGGCGCGGCGCCGGCCGGAGTCCGGGTGTGGCCCGTGGATCGACCGGGGGTCCAAAGGTCTGTTCCGTTGTGCCCGATGATCACGGTGGGCTTGAGTGGCGGCGGGCTGGTTCGTCGGTGCCTGCCGTAGGCAATCAGCCGGCATCCGGGGTGTCCTGGTCGTCCTGGGCGAGGAATTCCGTCGTGAGCTCCATGCATCGCATCCGGGCGGGAGACAAGTCGTACGGCATGGTGGTGACCGCTTCGAAGGCGCTCATGGGTGCGTCTTCTTCGCCCGTCAGGTCGGCGTCGTAGATCTCGAAGAGCTTCTCCTCGGCCGTGTCCAGCCCGTCCGCCTCGATGGCCCGCATCAAGGCCTTGTGGTGGGCACAGTGCTGCGCGGCGAGCTCTTCGACACGCGGGTCATGGGGATCGACGCTGTCGTCGAGGGCGGCGTCGGCCGCGTCGAGGCGGTCCGCCTCGGCCCGCAGGTCGGCATGGGTGGCCAGCACGATGAACACGCTGGCCTGGACAGCGGCGCCCAACGGCCCGAAGACCCGTTCCGTGACCAGCAGGGCATCCAGATCGGAAGGGCGCAGGGCGTCCGGCGGCAGGTGGCTGAGCCGGTCCGTCACCAGGGGGGAGAGCAGACCCAGCGGGCTGCCCACGACCCGCAGGCGCCGGACTGCCGCGCGCTGACGCTTGATCTCGGCCTCCTGAGCGGCCAGGGTCTCCTCCAGCCGCCCCAGGGTCTCCTCGATGTCCCGGGCTTCATCGAAGGCGGCCCGGATGTCGTCCAGGCTGATTCCGGTCTCCGCCATCTTGCGGATCCACATGAGGCGGATCATGTCGTCGTAGCCGTAGCGGCGGCGATTGTCACCGCCGCGCTCGGGCTCCGGCAGCAGACCGATCTGGTGGTAGTGGCGGATGGCGCGTGGGGTGGTCCCGGCGAAGGCGGCGGCATCACCGATCTTGACCTGGCGGGGAGGCGTGACGGAGGGGTACATCGCAGAGCGAGCCTTTCTTGCGGTGGTGCCTCGACGACACCACATGCCGCTACGGCAGGTGCAACCACGCGCACCCCGACACCACCGAGGGCCAGGCCCGATCACCACTGGGGAGATCCAACTGGCCCGCTGACACCTTGACATGATCTGGAGTGGGTGTAGCCCGGTGGTCGCGAGGCCGTCTATGTGGGCAACGCCCCGCTCTGCTCAGCCTTCCGGTGGCGGGCGGAGAGGCGGGAGCCGGACTCGCGGCGGGCGGCGCGGCGCAGGAGAGGGACCGCGAGGAGGAACCCCAGGACGGCCCAGGCGGTCAGGACCAGGGCGACCATGGGCAGTTCCCAGGCCCCCGCCGCCTCGGCGGCCCGTGCCGAGTCCGGGAGCAGCGCCGAACGCAGGCCCTGCGCCATCCACTTGAGCGGGAAGACCGCGGCCACGTGCTGCACCGGCACGGGCAGCGCGGTGATCGGGAACACCGCCCCCGAGGTGATCAGCAGCCCCATCGTCGGCAGCATGATCAACGCCAGCGCTTCGCGGGGGTTGGGCAGTACGGCGCCTATGGCCGCGCCGAGCGGTACGACGGCGAGCAGCCCGAGCGTGGTGACCCACAGCAGCGTCAGCCAGGCGCCCGGCCCGTGCGGCAGTGGTCCGTCCACCAGCAGCGCCCCGGCGGCCAGGAGCAGTGCCAGGGAGCCGACCGCCATGACGACGATCACCAGGCATTTGGCGATGAGGTAGGCCGGTATCCCGCCGGGCGTGGCGCGCAGCCGCAGCAGAGCGCCCTCCTCCCGCTCGGTCACGAGGATCTGGGGGAGGCTGATCAGCCCGACCTGGAACAGCAGATAGGCGGCGAAACCCGCCAGCACCAGATGAGTCATCGGGGTCAGGGTGCCGGGCACATCGTCGTCGATGTAGGCGGCGACGAGCAGCGCGACGACCACGTTGGTCAGATGGCCGGACATCTCCTTGCCGTTGCGCAGGAGGTGCCGCAGCTCGATTCCGCCGCGCTGGAGCCCGGCACGCCAGCTGTTCGTCCTGCTGGTCCCGCTCGTCCCGCTCGTTCCGCTCGTCCTGTCCGTCATTTGTGCCCCCTCGTGCAGCCGGTGCCCCTCATGCGGCCGGTGCCTCCTCGTCCGCGTCCCTGTCCTTGCCGTCGGTCCCGTCCTTGCCGTCGGTCCCGTCCGTGGCGTCGGCCCCGTCCGTGCCGTCGGCCTCCCGGTGCACCATGTGCAGATACGTGTCCTCCAGCGTCGGGCGGCGGACCTCCAGGTCGGGGATCGGGCCGGCCGCGTGCCGGTGGAGTTCCCAGACCAGCCGTGAGGGGTCCTCGGTGCGTTCGCGGCGGGGCGTCCCGTCGTCGGCCGTCCAGCGGACCTCGGCCTGGGCGGCGGCTCGCCGGCCCAGTTCCACGGGTGTGCCACAGGCCCTGATCCGGCCGCCGACCAGCATGGCGATCCGGTGGGCGAGCCGCTCGGCCTCGGCTAGGTCGTGGGTGGTGAGCAGGACGGTGACGCCCTCGTCGCGGGCCAGCCGTTCTACCAGGACGTGGAACTCGTGCCGCGCCTGAGGGTCGAAGCCGGTGGTCGGCTCGTCCAGGAAGAGGAGTTCGGGGCGGCCGACGATGCCGAGCGCGACGTCGAGGCGCCGGCGCTGGCCGCCGGACAGCCGGTCCACCTGTTGGCCGGCCTGGTCGGTGAGGCCGACCAGAGCCAGCAGTTCGGCCGGGTCGCGCGGGTCGGGGTAGTACAGCGCGAAGTGCCTCAGCAGTTCACCGACCCGCCAGCGGCGGTGGTCGCGCCAGGACTGAAGGACCAGCCCGATCCGGGCCCGCCACGCGTCACCGCCCCGCTCCGGGTCCACACCGAGAACGCTCACCTCCCCGCCGGAGCGCCGCCGGAAGCCCTCCAGGATCTCGACGGTGGTGGTCTTGCCCGCGCCGTTGGGCCCGAGCAGCGCGAAGACCTCGCCGCGGTGGATGTCCAGATCGATGCCGCGCAGGACGTCGACAGCGCCGTACGCCATGGTCAGATCGCGTATCTGGATCACGGGCTGGACGTCGGTGCGCTCGAACGTCGTCATCGGCCCGCCTCCGCGTGGGGTTGCTGTTGTGCCGCCCCGGTCCCGGTCCCGGCCGCGGGTCCGGCGCTGTCGACGATGGCCCGGAGCGCCGCCACATGTCCCTCGAAGGCGGTGCGACCGCGGTCCGTCAGCCGTACCTTCGTACGGCGGTTGCGGCCGCCGCCCTCCTTCAGGATCTCCAGGTATCCGGCTTCCTCCAGGGTGTGCAGCTGCTTGGAGAGCGCGGAGTCGCTGAGCGAGAGGCTGTCGCGGACGAACGCGAAGTCCGCCCACTCGGTGGCGGCGAGCAGCGCGACCACCGACAGTCGGGTGGCGGGATGGATCAGCTCGTCGAAGCCGGAGGGGGTGCTCATCGGCCCGCCTCCTCGTCGGCCGCCGGTGCGCCGCCGCTGCGTACCGAGTTGGCCGCCCAGCGGTTGGCGGGACCGAGGGAGAGCAGATATACGGCCACCGAGGCCGTGGCCTGGACGGGGCCGGCGTAGATCGGCGGCAGTGACCCGGTCAGGTGGTCCGCCAGCACGATCGTCCCGCCGACCAGCACCGCCGCCGCACCGAACGCGGCCCACATACGTCCGGGGCAGCGAGTGTGGTGCAGCCGCATCCGGCTCCTGCGGCTGCTCATCACGACCAGCACGCCCAACAGGCCGGCGTAGACGGCCACGAACAGTACGACGCCCCACTGGGGCAGGTCCATGCCCACGCCGGCAAGGAACACCCACATGAGCGCGGCCGTGCCGTAGGTCATGCCGCGCCCGCCGGACACGGTGTGCTCGAACTCGTCGTACACCCGCTCCTGCGGCACCCGGATGCGCTGGAGATCCTTCCATGCCTGTTCGGCATCCACCGGCATGCTCACGGCCATCGCCCTCCCGTCCCCGATTACTTTCCTACCGGGAAAGTTACTCTTGACTTTCCTGGCAGGCAAGTCGGAGGGATTGCCGGTGCGGGGAGCGGCGTCGAGTCGGTATCGCCGGTCCTCTTTCGGGTTGTGGGGGTGTGTCAGGGGTCGCTGCGGGATGCCAGTGCGGCGTGGGCGGCGGTGAGGCGTTGGGAGTCGCTGCGTGGTGAGTGGTGGCCGGCCGGGCCGGTGATGATGTGGGGGCGGCCGAGGACGATCTCGCCGCCGGTGCCGTCGATGGTGATGAGCGTGCCGTCGTCGAGGGGGAGACCGCCGACTGTCGCGGAGCCGGAGCCGGAGCCGGAGCCGGAGCCGGTGTCGGTGTCGGAGCCGGAGCCGGTGTCGGTGTCGAAGGTGAGGTTGGTGACGCCCACGACCGCAGGTGTGCCCAAGGCGCGGGCGACGATCGCGGCGTGGCTGGCCGGTCCGCCTCGCGCGGTGACGATCCCGGTGGCGGCGGCGAGGCCGCGCATGTCGTGCGGGGAGTTCTCCGGGCGCACCAGGATGACCGGGGTGTTCCTGGCCAGGCGCACCGCCCGCTCCGGGGTGGTCGCCACCCGGCCGATCGCGACGCCCGGGCAGGCGCCGACTCCCCGTGCGAGGACGGGGGTCTCCTCGGACGGGGCGATGCGCGGCGTACGGACGTGCTTGAGGTGCTGGGTGGAGATTCTGCGGAGTGCCTCGTGCCGGTCCGGCAGACTGGCCCGTCTCCGTCTCTACGACCTCCTCGGCCGCCTGTGGCGGGTCTTCGCGGCCGGAGAACTGCCGCGGTTGTGCGTCGTGTTCGGCGACGACAGTGCGATCCCCACCGTCCTGGGCGGGGACTCGGTCGACGACGGAACCGAGTTCGCCGTCCGGGTGGCCGACGGCCTGATCGTGGCCCGCGCACAGGGACGCGGCGCCGGCCACACCGTGGCCCGCCACGGCGACACTTGCTGAGCCTGTGATCCCCCTCGTCAGGAGTGGCTCCACCGGTCAGGACCGGTGTTCGCGCAGACCGGTCGTCACTCCTCAGCCGAGGTCTGCTTCCGCCACCTCCACCGCCGGAGTGCGTCGGCCCGGTGGTCGTGTGCAGGCCTGCCAGGGCGTCGGCGACGGCGGGCGTACGGTCCGGGGAGGCGGCCAGCGCCGACAGGGCCGCACCCCGGTGGACGGCATCTGGGTCCTCGGTCAGCAGGAGCAGCGCTCGGGTGGTGTCCGGGAGAGGTCGTCGTCGTGCATGCTCGCCGTACACGCCCTGAGCCGTACCTCGGCGTCCGGGTCGCGCATGAGGGTGAGCAGGGCGGCCCTCGCTGCCGGGGTGTGGGGAGCGTGGTCTCTCCACGTAGTACGGCGCACTGTGCCCGCGCGGCAGAGAATCCCGCACGCCTGGACGAAAGTCGTGAGAGGAGAGGCTCATGGGGTCGATGTCCCGAGCCGTTCGGCGAGGAAGGTGATGATCTCGTTCCGGGCCTGCGTGGTGGGGTGGCCGACCTGGTCGACGAGGTGTGCCGTGACGACGCTGTGGGCGCAGCCGACGACGTCACGGAAGAAGGGCGGAGGGTTCGTGTTCGCGGTCTCGGCAGCGAGTACGCGGCCGTCGAAGGCGTCCCCGAGCAGCGCTCGGTAGGCCGCGAACCGCTGACCGGTGCACCACCTGTCGTTGTCGAAGCGGTAGGCGAGAACCTGCAATCCCTCTCGCGCCACGCGTTCCGCCACGGCGGCCGCGTCTTCGTCGCTGATCTCCAGCCCGCCGGGATCGTCCAGCGGAAGCGAGGGATGGTTGACCACTGGTGCGATGACAGCCGGTTCGAGCGCCATGGTCAAAGCGAAGTTGCCGGTGAAACACAGGCCGACGGCGCCGACGCCAGGCCCGCCGCGCTCGGCGTGCGCCAGGCGGGCGAGGCCGCGCAGCCAGGTGACGACGGGGCTGGTGCCGCCACCGGCGAAGGCCCGGAACTCGGCACTGACACAGGCGCGTCGAACGACGGTCCCGCCTGACTCGGCGAGCGGATAGGCGCCGTCGACACCGAACAGAGAGGGCATGTACACGGAGAAGCCGGCATCACGCACCCACCGCGCGAACCGCGCGACGTCGGGGCTGATGCCCGGCATCTCGGGCATGAGGATGACCGCCGGCCCCGACCCGGCGACGTACACGGTCTTGTCGATGTCATCGACGCTGACGGCTCTCCGTGAGAAGTCGTCCAAGGGGTCGCTCTGGTCGCTCTGGGCGCTCTGTCCTCGCGTGATGGTCATGACCGAGATGATGACGAGCGGGCCGCCCTCGTGAGAAGCGGCGGCATCGCCATGTATCACGGTAATATCGCCACCCGTTCGAAGCCCGGTTCGAGACCTCGTCCGAGACCCCGTCCGAGACCCCGTCCGAGACCCGTCCGAAGGTGCCGGAGAGGCCGTATGAGTCCGCTACGCGTCGGTGTGCTGGCCTACCCCGGTTGCTTCGCGTCGGAGGTGTTCGGCGTCCCTGACCTCCTGACCATGGCAACGCACGTCGCCGCGGCGCGAGGGTCGGTACGGCCGGCCTACGAGGCGTCGGTCATCTCGCCCCGGCGTCGTGTGATCGCGGCCGGCGGCTCGGTCCTCGACGTCTCGGCGGTACGCCCGGTCGACGTCCTGATCGTGCCGGGATTCGAGCTGTCGCCCACGCTCGATCTCGACGCGACACTCGCAGGCCTGGGACCGGAGACGGCGTCGATTCGATCGCAGGCGGCCTCGGGGACCGCTGTCGTATCGATCTGCGTGGGCGCCTTCCTGGTGGCTGAGGCCGGCCTGCTCGACGGGCGCCGAGCGACCACGTCCTGGTTGTTCGCGGATCGGTTCGCCCGCCGGTACGCCGATGTGCGCCTGCGCCCGGAGAGTTTGGTCGTGACCGACCGGGGGGTGACGACCACGGCGGCCTTCAGCGCCATGTACGACTTCGCCCTGCAGTTCATCCGCGAGCACGACGGCCCCCGCGTCGCCCGTAGCACCGCGCGCATCGCGCTTGTCGACGACGCGCGTTCCACGCAGGCTCCCTACGTCGACCCGGGGCTCATACCCACGGTGGGCAGGGAGTTCTCGCTCAACGTCAAGCGGTGGCTCGACCAGAACCTCAAGTCGCGCTACGACCTGCCCACCCTCGCCCAGGAGTTCCACGTCAGCACGAGAACCATGCTCCGCCGCTTCGGCGACGAGGCCGGCGAGACGCCACTCGCGTACCTGCACACGGCACGGGTACGTCGAGCCAGACACCTGCTGGAGACGACCGACAGGACGGTCGCGAGCATCGCCGCCGACGTCGGGTACGGCGACCCCGGGTCGTTCAGCGGCATCTTCGCCAGGCACACGGGCCGACGGCCGAGGGAGTACCGCGCGATGTTCCGTCGCCGCCACGACCACGACGGGTCGACCCGACGCGCGGAGACTTGAAGCCCGCCCGGCCGCAGACCGGGGCGTCGGCCCGGAAGGCGACGCCGTGCTCACCATCGCGGAGACGGAACACCTGACTGCTCCCTGGGTGGCGGGCTTCTGGCAGACGCGCCGTACCGCCTGGCCGTGAGCCGGTGAACGGATTTCAGTGGGCGGTGAAGCCACCGTCGACGGGGAGAGCGGTGGCGGTGACGAAGCCGGCTCCGGGGCTGCACAGCCACAGGACGGCCGCAGCGACCTCGTCCGCCGTACCCAGGCGGCCGATGGGCTGTTCCTTGAGGATCCCGGCCATGGCCTCGGCCTGGTTCTCGACCATGTCGGCGACCATCGGGGTGTCGATGACGCCGGGGCACACGGCGTTGACACGGATGCCCCGGGGCGCGTACTCGACGGCGGCGCTACGCGTCAGGCCGATCACGCCGTGCTTGGAGGCGTGGTAGGCGGCGCGTTCGGGCAGTCCGACGAGCCCGCCCAGGGACGAGCAGTTGACGATGGCGCCGCTGCCCTGCTCGCGCATCTGCCGCAGTTCGTGCTTCATCGCCGCCCAGACGCCGCGCAGGTTGACGGCGTTGACCCGGTCGAAGGAGTCGGCCGTCTCGTCGGCCGCGTCGGTCGGCGGTACCTGGATACCGGCGTTGTTGAACGCCATGTCCAGACGGCCGTACTCCGTCACCGCGCGCCGCACCGCCGCTTCCACCTGCTGTTCGTCGGTGACATCGCAGACGACACCGGTCGCCCGCCCGCCGCGGCCGGTGATCTCCTCGGCCGCCGTGTGGACGGCGTCGGGGTCGAGGTCTGCCAGGACCACGGCGGCGCCGGAGTCGGCGAAGGCGCGGGCGGCGGCCAGGCCCATGCCGGAGGCGGCGCCGGTGACGAAGGCCACCTGGCCGGAGAAGTCGTAGGTGGGGTTCATGGGTGGTTCTCCAGTCGAGTCGGACAAGTTGAGGGCGGGGGAGAGTGGGCGAGGACGAGGGCGGGGGAGGGCGGGTGGGGGAGGGTGGGGTGAGGGCGAGGGGTCAGGGCTTGAGCAGGGTCTTGATGGCGCGGCGCTCGTCCATCGCCTTGAATCCCTCTGCGGCCTCGTCGAGTGGGAGGGTGAGGTCGAAGACCTTGCCCGGGTCGATCTCGCGGTCCCAGATGAGCTGGATCAGCTCGGGCAGGAACCGGCGCACCGGGGCGGGGCCGCCGTGCAGGTGAACCTCGGCGAAGAACAGTTCCTCGCCGGGAAGCTGCACCCCATGGGCCACGCCCACGTAGCCCACGTGTCCGCCGGGTCGGGTGGAGCGGATGGCCTGCATCATCGACTCCTGGGTGCCGACGGCCTCGATCACGCTGTGGGCGCCGTATCCGCCGGTCAGTTCCTTGATCCTGGCCACGCCTGCCTCGCCGCGCTCCTCGACGATGTCGGTCGCGCCGAACTCGCGGGCGAGCTTCTGCCGCGACGCGTGCCGCGACATGGCGATGATCCGCTCCGCGCCCAGCTGCCTCGCGGCCAGAATCGCGAGCAGGCCCACGGCTCCGTCACCGACCACCGCCACGGTCTTGCCCGGCCCGGCCTCGGCGGCCACCGCACCGAACCAGCCCGTCCCGAGTACGTCGGAGGCGGCCAGGAGGGAGGGGATGAGGTCGTCGTCCGGCATGCCGGGGGTGGCGACGAGGGTGCCGTCGGCCAGCGGCACCCGCAGGTACTCCGACTGCGCCCCGCCGGCCCCGACGAACTCGGCATGGGCGCAGCGCGACTGGTAGCCCGCCTCACAGATCTCACAGGTGTTGTCCGAGGCGAAGAACGACCCGACGACGAAGTCGCCGACCTTGATGTTCTTCACCTCGTCGCCGATCTCGGTGACCACGCCGACGTATTCGTGGCCCGCCGGGGTGGGCTGGGTCACCTCGTTGACGCCACGGTAATCCCACAGGTCAGACCCGCACACGCACGTCGCGGACACACGGATGACCGCATCCGTCGGTGCGACGATCGTGGGGTTCTCGCGCTCTTCCACCCGGACGTCGCCCGGGGCGTACAGGACAGCTCCACGCACTTGGCGGACCTCCCTTTCAGACAGCTTCTCTGGGTTGGCCATCCACCGTCCCTCGCCTCATGGATGCCTGCCAGGCACTCTCAGGGACCCCCACATCAGGAACCCGCGTCCTAGCCTGGGAGCCATGGAGTTTCAGCAGGAGATCCGGGATTTCCTCATGAGCCGCAGGGCGCGGATCACGCCCGAGCAGGCCGGGCTGCCCTTCGTCGGAGGCAACCGCCGGGTCAAAGGACTGCGGCGCGAGGAAGTCGCGATGCTCGCCGGTCTCAGCGTCGAGTACTACACCCGCATCGAGCGCGGCCGGCTCGGCGGCGCGTCCGAGAGCGTCCTCGACGCGGTCGCCCGTGCACTGAAACTCGACGACGACGAGCGCGCCCACCTGTACGACCTGGCACGTAACGTCGCGCCCGGCGCACGCCGCCCACGCCCCCAGCGCACCTCGCCCATCACCGCGTCCGTGCAGCAGGTCCTCGCGTCCATGAGCGTGCCCGCCGTCGTCCAGAACGGCCGCCTCGATCTCCTCGCGGCCAACGACCTGGGGCGTGCCCTGTACGCCGACCTGTTCACGATGGCCCGGCAGCCGCCGAACATCGCCAGATACGTGTTCCTCGACCCTCGTGCGGAGGCCTACTACACCGACCTCGACGAGGCGAAGGACCAGGTGGTAGCGATACTCCGCGCGACCGCCGGGCGCGACCCGCTGGACAAGCAGCTGACCGAACTCATCGGCGAACTCTCCGTCCGCAGCACCGATTTCAGCACCCGCTGGGCCAAGCACAACGTGCGCCGCCACTCACGCGGACGCAAGACCGTCCACCACCCGGCCGTCGGCACGATGACCCTCGCCTACGACGACTTCGCCCTGCCCGGCGACCCACACGTCTCCATCACCACCTACACCGCGGACCCCGGCACCCCCAGCGCCGACGGCCTCACCCTCCTGGCGGCCTGGGCCGATACCCGGAAGCAGCCGCGGACGACCGATGACGACGTACGTCGCACGCACCCCCGTCACCCTTAGGGCGAGCCCCTAAACCGCGAATGCACATCTCCCGTGAGGACCTCGCACGCGTACGTGTCACCGGCCGGCCCGGATCCCCTGGGGGAGACCACCAACGATCCCGGACAAGCCCCGCGAGGAACCGGCGGCGGAGGGCGGGGTCTCCTTCACCGCCAACGCCTCGCCGGAGCCGGTCACGAAGGGGAGGACCCTCACCGTGACCGGGGCGGATCACCTGGGCGAACTGGGACACCCACGCGTACCAGGGCTACGCGGGCCGCACGCTGAGCCTGCAGTTCAAGGCGGCGGGCACCTCCTCGTCCACGACGGTCGCGAAGGCGAAGTCGAGCGGAACGGGGGCGCTCAAAGCCACAGTCGTCACGCGCGCGGACCGGCTCGTGGCCCCGCCGGGTTGTTCCCCATGGTTCCGGAAACGGGTGTTCCTGCTACCTGGCGTGATTTGGACGGGAACTTCCCCTGCGCTGCACGAGCGCTGGACGAGCCCTAACCGGCCTCCCGTGAGAGTGGAATCACCAACTCCACCTGGGAGGACGGGAGCAGGGAGCCGGTTGCGGCGTACCCCATGCTTCCCCCGACTCCCCGGGCGGACTCCGCTCAGGATCGTAAGGGGCAGACTCATGGGTAACGCTGTGCGGCCACAGCGCAGGGCCATTCTCACCGGAGGAATCGCGGCGGCCTCCGCGGCCGTGCTCACCGCCTGTTCGTCGAAGACCGGCGGTGCGGACACGGCGAAGGCGGCGAACATCGGGGCGGCGTCACCGGCCCCGAAGGCCGCTGCCCGGCCCGACTCCGCCGGGACGGCGTACGCCAGGCTGCTGGACGGCAACAAGCGCTGGGTGAGCGGAAAACTGCAGCACCCCGACCAGGACCCCGCCCGGCGTGCGGCCGTCGCGCCCGAGCAGAAGCCCTACGGCGTGATCGTCTCCTGCATCGACTCCCGCGTGCCGCCGGAGCTCGTCTTCGACACCGGCATAGGCGACCTGTTCGTGATACGCACCGGCGGACAGGTCGTCCAGCCGGTGGTCGTCGGCTCCGTCGAGTACGGCCCCCTCACCGCGGGATCCCCGCTCATCGTCGTGCTCGGACATCAGAACTGCGGGGCCATCAAGGCGGCGTACAAGGCGATCAAGGACGGTGAGAACCTGCCGGGCAACCTGCAGTCGATCGTCGAGGCCCTGCGCCCGGCCTACCAGGACATCGCCAAGACCAGGCACACCGACCCCGTCGACGCGATGATCCGCGCCCACGCCAACCGGACCGCCGCCGATCTGCGGTCCAACACCGCCCTCGCCCCTCTGGTGAAGAAGGGTGACCTGAGCGTGGTCAGCGCCTACTACTCGCTCGACACCGGCCGCGTCGAGACCCTCACGGGAGCCCCTGCCGCCTGACCCGGCGACCGCTGCCCAGCCGCGAGCCTCGCCGCCCCCGTCACCGGAGGACTGGGGGCGGCCGGCCCGTCACAGGAGGACAGGGGCGGCCGGCCCCGCAAACAGATCGGGCGCCCTCATCCCGGACGAGGGCACGGCGTACCTGCTCCCGGCGCTCGAAAAGCCGGCCCCCTCGACCCCGACGTGAGCGAGGCGGGCGGCGCGTGGGGTGAAGACCGCCCGGACGGAGCGTCAGGACAGGCCGCAGCCCTCAAGGGCGGTCTATGCCCGGAAACCTTGGCTTTCCGGGTCGTGAAGGTTGCCGAAGGCGTCGGCGAGGCTGGTCAGGACGGAGCCGGGCCAGTCGCTCTCCCCGAACACGCTGATCGGCGCGGCGAGGATGCCGTACTCGCGGTGGAGCGTCCCCGCTGGGATGTCGACCGGGAAGAAGTAGTTGCCGGGACACGCCCGGCTCGTCGGCGGGATCGCCCTGAGCACGTCGTCCGGCAGTGCCTCGAACAGCCGCTCAGCCCGTGCGGTGAGTTCGTCGACGACCTGCCGGGGTACGTCGCTGTGCTCGGTCAGCAGACGGTCGGCGAGCCGCAGCTGCGCCGAGGTCGGTGGATCCGCCCGGAACGCTTCGGCCAGTTCGGTGTCCGCCGGACCCAGCAGGGCCACGCCGAAAGTGCGTGGCCACAACCACCCCTTGGTGACCGAATGCAGCAGGACCGCCCCACCGGTGTCCAGCAGTCGCCGGGTGCCGGCGGCGAACGGGGCCCCGAGGTCGTAGACGCTGTCGATCAGCAGCCGGCGGTGCGGTGATTCCCGCAGCCACGACAGCACCGCGGTGCACTCGGCGTCGGAGAGGTAACGGCCGAGCGGTTTGCTGGGGTTGGCGAGCAGCAGGTATTCGGGCCGGTGGCCGGCCGGCGAGGTCGGCAGGACCGGCGCCGGGAGCGTCGGGTAGGAGGTGGGCTCCAGGCCCGCGGCGCGGGCCAGTTCGAAGTAGACCGGGTACACGTCGCTGGGCAGCCACAACCGCGCCCGCATGGCACGCAGCCCGTGGAACACCGTCCCGAGCCCGTGCCGGACGCCTCGGCAGACCATGGCACGGCCGGACCAGTCCTCCGGCAGCTCGAAGCGCCGCAACCAGGCGCGGGCGAGATTGCATCGGTGCACCGTACGGAGGTCGGTCGGCGGTTGCGGTCGTATCGGGGCGAGCGCCCGGTACACGTTGGTCTCGGCGGCGTCCAGCAGCGACGAGGAAGCGCTGAGCTGCCGCTGCCGGTATTCCTGGAACTCGCCGAACCTCATGCCGGTGCGCCTTCCGTCACGCTTTCCGTCGAGTCTTCTGTGGTGTCCTCCGTCGCGTTTTCCGGCACGATCTCGCTGGCCCGGTCCTCCAGCGAGGCGTAGCAGCGTCCGTCGGCCATGACGTTCCAGCTGCGTGCGATCCCGTTGGTGCGTTCCCAGAACAGGCTGGGCTCGGTGTAGGCGGCGATCCGCATCGGCTGTCCGTCCCAGTTGCCGTGGTAGACCGGCGCGCCCCAGGGCAGACGGCTCGCCAGTGCGAAGCCGTGCCGCTCGGCGAAGTCGGTGACGACGGACAGCGAGACCTGGTGCTCTCGGCTCCATCGGTTGGCGGTGCGGTCGAAGTACAGCGACTCGGTGCTGGTGGATACGTAGAGCTCTTTGAAGCAGACTTCGGCGACTCCGAGACTCGCGGCCCACGAGAGGTAGTCGGCGACGTCGGCCGCGTCGGCGACGCCGCCGTGCTGGAGCACGCAGATCAGCCTCATCCGCAGCCCCGGCCAGCGGTCACGATCCCTGCGCCAGGTGTCGACGACGGAACGCACCGGCGTGCGCAGCATCATCAGCCGTTCATTGGCGTCGTCGTCCTGATGGTGCCGGGAGACCGCGAGGACGCTCAGGCCCGCGGCGCCCAGGGCCGCGAGGCGGTCCGCCCGGTCGGTGTGCTCGCCTTTCGCCAGGGTGTGCGCGTTGGTGATCAGGACGACCTTCGGGAAGGCCGCCGAGCAGGCGGACACCAGGCGCAGCTGCTGTTCGAACGGTATGAGCGTGGGCTCCCCGCCGCCGGTGATCACCGCGCGCTCGGCCCCTGCCGCCCGGGCGCGCTCCAGCCAGTGCGCGACCGCGTCCCAGGGGACTCGTGCCGGCGCCTGGTCGCTGGAGATCGAGGCCGAGGAGAAGCAGAAGGAACACCGGGCCTGGCAGGCGGAGGCGACCGGCAGGAGCGACACCGAGCGGGGGCGCGCGTCGGCGTAGGGATGCTGTGCCGGTTCGTGCAGGTGCAGGGAGGCCGCCATGGCATCCTCGACGGTCGTCGGGCGGAGAGTGAACTCGTCGCCTGCTCGGTCGAGTTCGTGGACCGCTGCCAGCCGGATGCGGGCCTCGTGCAGTTCCATGCCGAGGCCGGTCGACATGTTGGGCACCAACTCGTCGGGGTTCACCAGGGTTTCCAGCACCAGCAGCCGGTCGCCCGGAATGGCCAGACGGTCCAGCAGGCGTCGCGCCTTGCCGATACCGATTCCCAACTCCGCACGGGTCAACAGGTGGAAGCGGTCGGCATAGGTACTCTCCGCAATGCCCGCCTTGCCGTAGGCGTTCGCGTACTTGTCGAAGCCTCTGGCGAAGTTCGACAGCACGATGACGTGGAAGCGCTGGTCGCTGTGGTTCATCCCGTCATCATGCATGAGCGGGCCCCGGACGACCTGGACCGCTCAACTCGACGTGGCACCAATCCGTTGACGCGTCGGCGCCGTCAGCTCTGAGGCCGCCGGGCACGCGTCACCGCGCTGCCTCGCAGGCCGGGGACGGTGGCGAACAGCTCCCGCAGCGCGGCGGTCGCCGCCTGGACGACCTCCGTGGGGACGCCCTCGAAGAGCGCGTCGTGGGCCGCCGAGCTCACCAGGACCGAACGCTCGGCGAGTGCCACGCCGTCCCGTGTGAGGCGCAGCCAGGTACTGCGGGCGTCGTCCGGGTCGTCCTCCCGCTCGACGAGGTCGCGGGCCACGAGGCGGTGGGTGATGTTGGTGGTGCCGCCGGTGGAGAGCATCAGCGCCCGGGCGAGCTGGTTCGGCTTCATACGGTACGGCGCTCCCGCGCGACGCAACGCCACCAGGACGTCGAACTCGGCCGGGGTCAGCCCGAGTTCCGTCAGTTCACGCCGCATCACGCCGTTCAGTGCGCTGGACATGAACATGATCCGCTTGGTCAGTTCCGAGGAGGCGTGCTCGACCTCGGGCAGCTCGGTGCGCCACGAGTCCATCCATGCGTCCACGGGATCCGGTGGTGTCGTCACGCCTTCACGAGGCCCTTGGACCACAGCACCGGAAGCCGTTTCGGTACGGCCGCCAGCGTGGAGTGGATCATGCCCGTACTGTACTCACCGGCCGAGACCAGGACGCCGAGCACTCCGACCGCGAGGCCCGCGAAGGTCATCCCGGTCAGCGCGAGGGCGACCGGGCTGTCGCCGAGGGGCGGCCCGCCGCCGGGGCCGACGGTCTCGGGACTGTAGGGCGCCGACGCGAGGGCCCCGATGGCCACCAGCACGACCACGGGCAGGCCGAGGGTCACCCAACTCGTCCGTACGGACGAGAACTTGCTCCATTCCGAGTGCAGCACACGCGGGAAGGTGACCTTGTACGAAGAGGCGGTCGTCGTACTCATCAGGCGGCCCTCCCGGGGGCCGTGGCGCTCTGGTACTCCACGGCGTCGCTGGTCAGTTCCATGAACGCCTCCTCCAAGGACACGGCCTGCGGGGTGAGTTCGTAGAGCGGGATACCGTGCCGCGCGGCCAGGGCGCCGATCCGGCGGGAGCCCACGCCCTCGACCACGAACTCCTCCCGGGCGGCTGAGGTGAGGGTGGCGTCCGGACCCGTCAACACACTCCGCAACCGCTCCGGTTCGGTGGTGGCGACCTTCACGCCTCGCCCGCCGGCCCGCTCGATGAACTCGTCCACCGTGGTGTCGGCGAGCAGCCGACCCCGGCCGATGACGACGAGTTGCTCGGCGATCAGCGCGGTCTCGCTCATCAGATGCGAGGAGAGCATGACCGTACGGCCTTCCGCGGCGAGTCCGGCCAGCAGCTTGCGCACCCACAACACCCCTTCCGGATCAAGCCCGTTGACCGTGGGCCACGCTCGTGAGGCCCGCCCGTTCGATGACCTCGTCGACGCGGCGGCGCGGGATGCCGTGGGTGTGGGCGAGGGCCATCAGATGGGCGAAGGCGGTACGGCCCGGGTGGACCGAACGGGCCTCCAGCAGCGAGCCGATCTCCCGCAGGGGAGCGGCGTGCCGGGCGTACCGCCTGCCGTTCACGGTGACCGTCCCGCTGGTTGGCCGGTCCAGCCCGATGATCATGCGCATGGTCGTCGACTTGTTCGGCCCCGTTGGGCCCGAGAAAGCCGGTCACCCGCCCCGGCCGCACGGTGAACGTCAGCCGGTCGACGGCCGTCTTGTCGCCGTAGCGCTTGGTGAGTTGCTGTACGTCGATCATGGGTGCCGGTCCTCCGAGGCGCCGATCGCTCCACACGCACCGGCGACATCCGCCTTCGCGCCACGACCACCACGGGCCGCGCCACCAAGCTAGGCGCGGATCAGCCGCGCCACCTGGGGCCGTGGGCGACTTCGCCGCGCACGGGAGTGGCACCGCGGTACCAGTCGCCGACCCGCACTCGACTGTCGGGGCGCTAACGTCTGCGCATGCCTGCATCACAACGCCCCCTCCGGGTCATCACGCGACTGGTCGACGAACGCATCTGCGCTTACGACCTGGCCACCGAGGAGACGGGCGTGCTGTCACCCGCCATGGCCTGGCCGCCGTCTTCCGGGGACGACGTCATCGACCACACCGTTGACGTCGATCTTCAACGCGCCTACTACACGACCTTGAACGCGGTCGTATGCGTGACGACGGACGGGGCCGAGGTCTGGCGGTCAGGGCTTGAACCGGAGTCGGTTCAGCCACACGGACACCGTCCCGGGTGTGTGCTGTCGTCGGATGGCCGCGTGGTGTGGGTCTACCGCCCCGACGCCATGGCCGACCGTGACCGCCCCGACCAGTGGGTTGCCCTGGACGCCGCCTCCGGAGGGGGCATCGCGCAGGCGGATCTGCAGACCGTCGGGCACGGCGGGGTGCAACTGCCGCACGGAACGAGCGGGCACGTCCTTCTCGACGTGGGAGAAGGACAGGACGGCTCGGTCATCTTCCGCGCCTCGCTGACCGAGGCCGGGATGGACCTGTTCCGCTACCCCTGGGACGACCGATGCCTCATCGACCTGTCGCCCGACGGCCGCCACTTCATGACCGTCGACCACGCGCAGGCCGACATGGCCGTCCACACCTATCCCGAGGGTGAGGTGGCGTTCACCGTCTCGATCGACACGCTCGGACACGACCCGGACGAGGCGTACGTGGAATGGTGCGGCGGCTACCTGAGCCCGGACACCCTCCTTGTCACCGTCGCCGGCGAAACCGAGGACGAGCAGGAGTGGTTCCGCCACTATCGGGTCGATGCGAGCTCCGGCCAGGTCCAAGGCGAGTTCGACGGGCGCGGGGAGAACACCTACGACATGCGCCCCCTCGGGGACGGCACCTGGCTCACCACGGCCCCATCCGGCCACCCGATTCGCTGGACCGACCGAGCGAGAGAGCATCTCCGCGGACGGTCACGCGAGCGACGGCCACCGATCGGTGGCCCACTCCTGCCACCCTGACCACCCAGGAGGCGGACCTCCAACCTCGTGGCCCTCGAGTTCCGCGACATCGGGTTCCTCGAACAGCGCCCTCCAGCGCACGAGGTCGGTCTCGCTCATCGCGAAGGTCTGATCCGGGGTGGTCGACTGGCGATGGGCGACCCGAGCACGTTGGGTCTCATGGTCCACCGGCACATACACAAGCTGACAGGACGCGCCCACAGACATCACCAACCAGCGGATCGCGGATCTCTCGTCACGTGACCAGCATCCGAAGTCCAGGACCACACTGGTTCCCAGCCTGAGCGCCTCCAGAGCCAGCCAGAGCAGCCGTCCTTCGAGCACCTCGCGCTTCCCCTCGGGCTGCGGGTCGCCGAACAGCGGGATCATCCACTCATCCGGAGTCAGCCGCAGAGCGCTGTGCTCCTCGGCCAGTTGCCGGGCTCTCGTGGTCTTTCCGGCCCCTGGCAGACCGACCGTCAGGAACAGCGTCGTCACCCCCAGATCCTGTCACGAGGGCCAAGCGGAGGCTGATGGGGTACGCCGGTGGCGTGGGCCACCGGTTCGCAGAGTCCTTGGCCCCGCGGGGAGGTCCTGGCCCCGCAGGGAGGCCTTGGCCCCGGTTGAGTCTCCTGTGGGGGGAGACGGCAGGCTGTGGGCATGGATCGTGACGCGCTCTATTCCATCGGTGAGTTGTCCCGCAGGACCGGCCTGACGGTGAAGACCATCCGGTTCTACTCCGACACCGGCATCGTCCCGCCAACCGGCCGGAGTCCCGCGGGCTACCGGCTGTACGGCGTGGACGCAGCCGCACGCCTGGACCTGGTCCGCACCCTGCGCGATCTCGGGCTGGATCTGGCGACCGTGCGCAAGGTGCTGGACCAGGAGGCATCCCTACCGGAAGTCGCGGAAGTACACGCCCATGCTCTGGACGTACAGATCCAGGCTCTTCGCCTGCGCCGGGCAGTACTGCGAGCAGTCGCCAGGCGCGGCCCCACCCCCATGGAGATGGACCTCATGCACCGACTCGCCGCGCTGTGCCGGACCGAACGACACCAGCTGGTATCCGACTTCATCGACGACACGTTCAGGGACCTCGACGACAACCCGGAGTTCGTCACCCTGATGCGATCCGCCGTTCCCGAACTCCCCGATGATCCCGCGCCCGAACAGACCGAGGCCTGGGTGGCACTCGCCGAACTCTGTCAGAACGCGGACTTCCGTCTCACGTTACGTCGCACGGCCGCGGACCAGGCGCGAGAGCCTTCCGAGCGGGACGTCAGCGCGCTGCACGACACTCTCGACCACGCGATGCGTGAACGCTTCGACGAAGCCGTGTCCGCCGGCGTCCTGCCGACCTTCGCCGAAGACGCACCCCGCGCCGACTCACTGGGCGGCCTCTACGGCTACGCGTTCGAGCACGCGGGCGACGGCGATCTGCGCCGCTGGCTCCTCGCCCGCCTGCAGACAACCACCGACCCGCACACCGAGCGCTACTGGCAGCTCGTGGCGACGATCAATGGATGGCCCGCATCACCGGCACTCGCTCCCGTCTACACCTGGTTCGCCACCGCCCTGTGCCATGGGTGATGACGACGATCAGAAAGGCCTGACGCGATGAGGACGCGCGTCCTGCGATTCGGCTTGTACGCGGACGAGCAGGGGGTGGCATGGGTGCGCAGACTCGTCGAGGAGGCTGTGGGATCCCGGAGCGCCCGGATCGTCGATGAGACCGTCGTCCGCACTTTTCCCGGCAGTGAGCTGTCGACCGCCGACGTGTACGACCACCTGGTGGAACAGTGGGCTGTGGAACATCCTGCCCGGAGCAGCGGCGCACGGGAACCCGTAGAACTGTGCGTCCGGTTGCGGTGCTCCCTGCGGACGTGGCGGGCGATCCGCAGGACAGTGATCAGGACCCTGTGCCCGGAGGGCACGGCGCCGCACACCTGCCGTGTGCCATGGGCGGCTGCCTGACGGCGCGGCCCCGCACGTACCTCCACGGGCGTTCACGGGCGTTGAGTGAGTGTCAGGTCCATCATGCCTGTTCGGAGGCGGTTTTCGGTAGGACGCAGAGCACGCCGGTTTGTTCTTGTGGCGGTCGGTGCCAGGCATCAGACTCGTCGTCATCCACTCTTCGGCCGACGTGCCGGCAGCCGTTCTCCGGCTGTCGGCACGCTCGCCGTGCTGTCGCACCGTGTGACGTGCACGGGCCGGGGAGGGAGTGACGAAGGGGATCGATGGATCAGGACATGGTCGTGCTGGCGAGGGTCAAGCTGCTGAGTGCCAACCGGAGGGTGGTGCGTGGTGCCGAGGGGCTGTGGATCTACCGCCTTCTGACACGGGTCGAGCCGCAGACGTACGGGTCGAAGTTGGCGTACGTCCTGGTGGAGGCGAGCGCGTCGCCCCTGCTGCGGGAGTTGCCTGAGCGACGGCTGGCCCTGTTGGACGAAGCCGTGCAGGTGGCGCAGGCCCTCGACCCGTCGAACCCCTACCGGGCGAAGATGCTGGCCAGGGCCCTGGCTGCCAGAGAGCGGGAACAACGCGCATGACCGGGTGAGCGTCGGGCGCCGAATCGCCGGACGGTGAAGCAGACGCGGGAGCCCGTCCCGCTGTCCGAACGGAGCGGTGCCTGATTCCCAGGACGCACGGCTCGCAGCGTGGGGTCCCTACCGCGGTGGGGACCCCCGTGCCCGCGACGTCCGACGCTGCCAGGATTCCCCGACGGGCGCTCCGACGGGCGCTCGAACGGGCTCCCACACCCCGCGGCGTGGACTCGTCGGCCGATTGCCGGTTCCCGCCCTGAAAGCCCCGGTGTAAATCCCTGGTGAAGAGGAATCCCGGGCCTGCTACTCTTCGGCGTCCTGTCGCACACGCGTGCGCACACGCCGCACCACTCGTCGATCCACTCGTCGCATCAGTTCCATGGGGGATTCTGTCATGACCCAGTCAGCTCCATCGCCGTCCGAGGGCAACCCGTTCGCCCAGCAGCCCGCCGGCGGCAATCCCTACGCCCAGCAGCCCGCCGACGGTAACCCCTACGCCCAGCAGCCCGGTGCCGCGGTGCCTCCTTCGGCGCCGTTCGCACCTCCGGCCGCGCCGGCCCGCGACAACCTCGCCCTGGGGCTGGTCGTCGCCGTGGTCACGGCCCTGGTCACCGCCGGCGTCTACGGCGGGATCGTCGGTGCGACCGAGTACGAGATCGGCTACGCGGCCGTCGGTGTCGGCTTCCTCATCGGCTTCGCGGCGGGCAAGGTCGGTGGCGCCAACCCGATCCTGCCCGTGATCAGCGCCCTGCTGTCGCTGGGCGCGGTCTACCTCGGCCAGCTCATCGGCATCGCGGTGATCGGTGCCGGCGAAATCGGCGTGTCGGCGACCACGCTGTTCACCGAGCACTTCGACGTGCTGACGCAGGGCTGGAGCGAGACGGCCGACGCGATGACCTTCCTCTTCCTCGCCATCGGCGCGTATGCCGCGTTCACCGGTGCGAAGAAGGCCGCCCGGCGGTGACGCGGACACCGCGCGAACACGCGACCCGCGCATGAGCACGAACGCGCGCAGCGCGTGACGGGGCCCGTCGCCGCACGGTGACGCTGCCGGCCGATCCGGCCCCTGCTGCCTCGTCCCGCTGGCCATCCAGCGGGACGAACCGCTTCCAGCCGGCGCCTGCGGGCGCGGGCGCGGGGGACCGGCGAGCCGCGCGTCCCTTGCACCCGCCCGCACTCGTCACCGTGCAGACGAAGCTTCGGAGAGCCGCAACTCCAGATAGACGGCGGAGTGCGCCGCAAGCCGCCCCGCGGGGGCGGGGATCTGGGCGATGATGCGCTCGGCGTCGATGGCACTCAGGTCGACCGGGCTGGATCGATGGTTGACGATCACGATCTTGTCGCCGAAGCGGGCCGCCTCGACGCCTCGGACGGGCGGGAGCACGGCAGTGGGTGAGACACCTGCCAGGGCTTCTACCGGCGTCCGGCGCAACAGCACGACCGGATGCATCTCGCGATTGCCGTACCGGGGAGGGACGATCGGCATCGATTCCCGGCTGTACGAGTAGCCGTACTGGAATCCGAAGGAGTAGACCTTGCCGGCACCGACCGCCGTCTCGGCGACCGCCGTCCTTCCGGTCCGAAGGTAGGACGCGACAGGAGCACCGGTCTCGAACGCCACCGTCGACCACCCGTGCGGGATGACCTCCTCGTCCGCCCAGGCCAGGCAGTCGAAGTCGACGTCGGACTCGTGGATCGCGAAGGCTCTGCGGGCGAGTTCGCACGAGGGGCCGTGCCAGAGGTGCCCTCCGGCGGTCACCCATGCGCGGACGGTGCTTTCGAGGGCGCCGTTCTCGCCGAGGTCGTAGAGAGAGTTCGTCGGCACCACCAGGTGCTGGTAGTGCGCCAGAACACCGGCGATCACCTGGTCGGGGTGGACGACATCGACATGCCATCCCAGATCGGTGAATTGCTGGTACCAGCCCAGGAGATCCATCCGGTGGCGGCCGCCCTCGTCGACCTGCACGGGTTCGTACAGGCTCATCTCCGCGGGGAAGAGCAGGGCGACCTCACGCGCTCGCGGTTCCGTGATCAGAGGCAGGACCTCGGCCGCCCAGGTCGTTCCCACGCGGAGGGACTCCTTGAACAGGGGGTCCGCCCGGAAGAGCACGCCTCCGTCGTCCAGACCGCTGTACCCGTAGACGTGCAGGCCCCGTGCTCCGGCGGCCACGTGGGTCGCGAGGGCCTCGGCCGGCGGGACCACCCGGTAGATGTCCGCGTTGATGTGACGTCCCAGGTAGAGCCCGCCGGCGAACGGGGTGAAGCCGTTCGCCGCGCGGGCGATCGCGGCCTCGACGCTGACGACGCTGGCGTCGGCCCGGTTCTCGGCGTTGAGCGGAGCGGCCATGAAGAGCACGCCGTCCACATGCTCGGCGCATCGGTAGACATCCAGAGCGCGTTGACCGGTCTGCCAGTCCGGCTGTCCGGGAGGGTTGAAGAAGTATCCCCACTGGTGCAGAACCGGTTCCGTGAACAGGGGTGTGTCCAGCCCGGCCCAGTGCTGCCGCATCGTGGCGAAGTACTCGACGACGACCTCCGCGAGATGGGTCTGGTTGTCGATCCAGCGATGGAAGTCCGGTGTGCGGCGGACGAAGTCGTCGGCGCCGGGAACCGCGCACCCCACCCAGCTCAGTTCGGCCGGTCGCAACCAGTATTCGTCGGGGGTCAGTTCGTGGAACGAGGCGGCCTCGGTGGCGTAACGCTCGTTGAGGCGGGTGATGTCGCCGGCGTATCGGGCTGCCAGCCAGGTGAGGTACTTGGTCCGTCCCTCCGCGTCGAAACTGGGCTTCGCGATGGGATCGAACATGGTCTGCATCACGATGCGTCCGTCGTCGGTACGGCGCATCCCGGCGCCGTACAGCTTCAACAGCCCGCGTACGTGCTCGACCATGGTCCCCTGGGCGGTCGGTGACCAGTACTTGTACGTGCCCATCGGTGTGCCGTCTGCCCTGACGGCTTCCTCGCCGCGCACCGGCGGAACATTGCGTATCGAGGGGTAGAGGTTGTCGCCGCACAGATAGAGAGCCAGGCAGGTGTGGTCCAGGCCGAGTCGTGCGGCCTCGGCCATCATGAACTCCTGCATCGCCACGTACTGGCTCGCGTCGGCGCCGCTGTAGCGCGCGAAGAAGTCCTCCCACGGCTTCGAGTCCAGGTTGATGGAGTTGAAGCCGAGAGCGGCGATGTCGGCGACACCGCGGCGCGTCGCTTCGAGATCGCTGTAGAAGGGCTCGAAGAAATTGCCGAACCACATGCTGATGAGCGGGCGCGCGGTGCTGTTCACAGTTCCTCATCTGACGGAAGACGCTGCCGGACGGAAAGCCGTAGAAAACGATTACTGCGCGCAGCGTAGAGGACGGCCCACTCGCCGTACAAGGGAGGCCGTCGGCTCAGATGATGCCGTGCCGTCGTGCCTCACGGATCCACGACGGGAACTCGGACAGCAGCCGGTCGTACAGCTCGGCATCCGGTACGCCGCTGATGTCGTCGACGGCGAAGAACCCCACGTTGTCGACGCGTCGGCCGGGCAGGGTGTCGAACCGTTCCAGCACGCCGTAATTGGAGCGCCCCAGCCCGACGAACTGCCAGAAGATCGGTTCGTCCACCGCCTGCCGCAGCTCGGTCTCGATCTCCTCGTTCCGGTAGACGCCGCCGTCGGAGAAGAAGAGCACCAGCGTGGGGGCTGCCGCCGGGTGCTCACGGACGTACGTCCGCACCTCGGCGATCACCTTCTGCTCCTCGTTCTGGATGCCGACCGCGCGCATGTCCACCTGGCCCGGCAGCAGGCCCTTCCGCGGCTTCTTGCGCCGGAACAACGTCAGTTCACCGACCCGGACATGACGCTGCAGCCACTCCGGCAGGTCACCCAGGGCGAGGTCCGGCAGCCGGGCCGGGTTCGACGCGAACGTCCACGCCTGCATTTCACCGTCGTCGTCGAGCTGTGCGGCCACGGCAGCCATCCGCTCCACGACGTCGGCCACGACACCCTTCGAGTACAGGAACGACATCGACCCGGAGGCGTCCAGGACGAGGATGACGCGCGCGGTCACTCCCTCCGCCCCGTGCTTGCGCAGACTGACGGCTATCTGCTCCTTGCGCAGGGAGAGCCGCTTGCGCATGTCCACCGGCAACCGCTCCTCGCCCTTGACGAGACGCGGGGCGGGGGCAGCCGGGCCCCGGGGCGGGGTGGGAGAGCCGGTCCGGGGCGTGGCGCTCGCCACGGCAGGCGTGGGCGCCGGAGCGGCGGGTGCGGAGGGGAAGGTGGATGCGGGAGTGGCGGGTGTGAAGGGGAAGGTGGACGCGGGCGTGGCGGGTGCGGAGGGGAACGCGGATGCGGGAGTGGCCGCGGAGGAGGTCGTCGACGCGGTGGCGCCGGGCTCTTCGTCCACGCTGATCCCGAAGTCGGTGGCCAGCCCCGCGAGTCCGGAGGCGTAACCCTGTCCCACCGCGCGGAACTTCCACTGACCGGCCCGCCGGTACAGCTCTCCGCCGATGAACGCGGTCTCCGTCGTCGCCTCCATCTCGAACAGCGCCAACTGCTCACCCGTACCGGCGTCGATCAGCCGCAGCCGCAGACCGGACAACTGGCCGAAGGTGCCCCCGTCCGCGGAGGCGCCGAGGACGACCCGTTCGATCTCCGGCTCCAGGGCCCCCAGCTCCACCCCGACGGTGTCCGTCGTCCCGCCACCGTCCCGTCGCTTCCCCAGATGGCGCACGGCAGCCGAGGCGTGCTGGGGCTGGTTGTAGAAGACGAAGTCCCCGTCGTCCCTCACCCGTCCGTCGGCACGGAGCAGCAGCGCCGAGGCATCGGCGTCCGGCGCACCGACGCCCCCGGACCAGCCGAGCTCGACCCGCACCGCCTTGGCGGCGACGGGCAGGTTGCCGCCTTTGGTCATCGAAGTCTCTCTCATGCGCCCAGTCTGCCCAGGGAAACCCGACATCGGGACCGTTTGGTACACAACTACCCGCGCACGGTTACGTCCGCCGAGGCGCCCGCCAGAACCATCACGCGAGGCGGGCACGCCATCTACGAAGCCGACCACCACCGCCCTGATCCGGTCAGGACGGTGCTGCGCCGAACTGGCGCCTTTGGTCCCACCTACGCCGGTTGCGCGCGGCACAGACGAACAGCGGCTGGCCCCGGCCCTGGTGGCGTATCTGTTCCGGCTGGCCGGGGTCCCGAGTGCCTTGCCGCGGCCAGGCCTTCGTCTTCGACGCGGTGGGACGACTTCAGCACCGTTCTCCTGAGGGGAAGCGCAGGGCCGTGTCTCAGCCCCGACCAGGGGCTCCCGTGCGCAGGCCGTCCATGATCAGGTCCCGGAGACGTGCGGCCTGGGACTGCCAGTCGCCGTGGATGTCGATCCGCCAGAATCCGGCCATGATCAGGATGAAGTCGTCGGCGGTCACGTCGGGGCGGATGGTGCCGGCCTCGTGGTTGGCCGCGAGGAGGGCTTCGATCGCCTCGACCACCGGCTTGTAACCCGGCTGCGCCGAGGCCTCCGACGTGCCGATGGTCTGGAGCATGGCGTCGGCGAGACCCGCTTTGGCGACGGCGAAGCGGGCCAGGCTGTCCATCCACTCGTGCAGGGCCAGGTCGGGAGCCTTGGTCTTGAGCAACTCCGCCGCACTGTCGGTGAGTTGCCGCACCTCGTTGCCGTACAGCTCCAGGATGAGTGCCTCACGGTTGGGGAAGTTCCGGTAGAGCGTGCCCTGTCCCACCCCCGCCTTCCTGGCGATCACGGTCAGCGGGACGTCCGGCGAACCCGACAGCTCGGCCAGCGCGACCTCCAGAATGCGCTCGCGGTTGCGCTGCGCGTCCGAGCGCTGAGGCCCGTCGCTCCTCAACTCCACTCACTCTCCTCCTGAGCCCACATACCAAGCCCTTGCCTGCTTGCCTGCCTGGCCGCGGCTGCGCGATATGTCTTCCGGGTAGCGGACAGCGGTCCGCTTGGGAGTACGATAGCGCCGGATTCGGCCAGGGGGCAGTGGCCCGCTGCTGGTGAGCGGCCGGAGTGGTCGAGCCGCCGCAGAGCGGGCTGGGGGTGGCGGCGGGTCCTCACGGAGGGGTGTCGTGAGCCGCCTCGGTATCAGGAGCCCCAACCAGCACATCGAACTCGGCGGAGGTCAGGGCGAGTTCGGTCGTCCGCGGCGCAGACCGACGTACTTGCCACGCACAGTCCTCACCCGCGGGTCAGACCCAGCTCGCCCGCGCGCACGCCGGCCTGGAAACGCGAGTCCGCGCCCAGGGCGGCGAGGAGCTCGGCGACCCTGCGGCGGTAGGTGCGCAGCGACATGCCCAGTTCGCGTGCGGCGGTCATGTCGGTCATGCCGGAGCCCAGCGCGTGCAGCACCGTGCGGGTCTGTGTGTCGATGCGGGGCCGGTCGGGGTCGAAGAAGGCCGCCAGGTCGGTGGCCGTCTCCCACGCGGCTTCGAACAACGCGTAGGCCCCGCTGACCAGGGCGGGTTCGGCGCTCATGGTGTACGTGCGGTGGCGGTGGCCGTGAACGGACGGGGCGGAGGGCGTGGGGCCGGTGAGGATCATGGTGCGCCGGTCGATGAAGACCGTTCCCTGGAGCAGCGGGGTCGCGGCGATGCGCACCTGCATGCCGTGGCCGACCATCTCCCGGAGGACCTCCCGGTCCCGCTCGTCGGTGAGGGCGGCGGGGCTGTACAGCTTGCGGGCCTGACGCGCCCCGTCACGGCGTATCCGCAGGCGGGCGGCCTCGCGGGCGCCGGGCCAGGTGTCGAGGTCACGCGCGGCGTTGACCCATTCCGCGTCGCCCGACTCCGTCAGGGGTCTGATCCGGGCCTGGAGCTCAAGGTCACCGTTCAGGACCATGATCTGTGGCATACGTCCATTGTGCCTTTGGCAGCATGGTGCCAGAGCCTGGCCTGCGCGTTCTGGGCCGTGGAGGCTGGGGCCATGAGCAAAGAATTCCGTCTCGGCGGCGACCTGCCCATCCACCGGCTCGGCTTCGAGCCATGCGCCTGCCGTCCCAGCAGGGCATGGGCGGTCCCTCCCGCGACCCCGAGAACGGCCGTGCCGTGCTGCGCCGCGCCGTCGAACTCGGCGTCAACCACATCGACACCGCCGACTTCTACGTCAGCACCGGCGGCGAGGTACGCGCGAACGCCCTGATCCGCGAAGCCCTCCACCCCTACCCCTCCGGCCTGGTCATCGCCACCAAGGTGGGCCCGGTCTTCGGCCCCCTCGTCGGCCCCGGTGGCCTCTCCCACGGCACGCCGGCCGACATGCGTGGCTTGGTCGAGGCCAACCTGGAAGGCCTGGGTGTGGACCGCCTCGACCTGGTCTACCTGCGCGTCGGTGTCATGGAACCCCCGCACAGCGAGTCCATCGCCGCCCGCTTCGAGGCGCTCGCGACGCTGCGCGAGGAGGGGCTGATCCGTCACCTCGGTCTCAGCAACGTCGACACCGCCCATCTCGTCGAGGCACGCGCCATCGCACCCGTCGCGGCCGTTCAGAACCAGTTCCACGCCGCCAAGCGCGACGACGCGGAGCTGCTGGCCGCCTGCGAGGAGGCCGGCATCGCGTTCGTGCCGTTCTTCCCGATCGGTGGCGGCCGGGAACTCGATGACGAGCGGCTGGCCAAGGTCGCGGCCCGGCACGGCGCCACCGTGTCGCAGATCGGCCTGGCCTGGCTGCTGGCCTTCTCGCCGGTGACCCTGGCCATCCCGGGCACGGGCTCGCTCTCCCACCTGGAGGGCAACATGGCCGCCGCCGAGATCACGCTCACCGAAGAAGACCTCGCCGACCTCGCCTGACATCCGCGGGCTGTCGAAACGCCCCAAGGAAACGACCCGGCGGAAGGTGCCCGGGCCCCCGGTGCCCTGTGACTGTCCTCCTTCGGCGTTCGCGGGCAGGATTCCGCGTTCTCAAGGAAAGGACCGCGCCACCCCGTGGTCATCGTCTTCGTCGTCATCTCAGTCGCCGTTCTGGCGGCGCTCGTCACGCTCCATTGGTACGCGTGGCGCCGTCTCGTACGCGACACCTCGCTCCCGGGCTCCGTCCACCGTCGAGTCGGGAACGCCGTGTTCGCGGCCGGGCCGGTGCTCATGGTCGGTGCCATGACGAGCGGATTCGGTGGAGTCCCGTTCGTCGTCCGGCGCGTCATCGCCTGGCCTGGATACCTGTGGCTGGCCCTCTTCCTCTACCTGCTGCTCGCGCTGCTGGCAGGGGAGGCGGTCCGCCCTGTGCTGCGGTGGTGGCTCGCCCGGCGAGGCGCTGGCGCCGAGCGGTCCGGGAAGGCGGACCCCGGCGGATCCGCTCCCTCGCGCCGCCTCTTCGTCTCCCGCGTGGTGGGCGGCGCGGCTGCCGCTGTGGCCGTGGGCACCGTCGGCTACGGGACGTACGGCGTACTCCGCGGCCCCGCGGTGAAGCGGCTCACCATTCCGCTGGCCAAGCTGCCGCGCGGGGCGCACGGCTTCCGGATCGCGGTGGTCAGCGACGTCCACCTCGGTCCGATCCTGGGCCGCGGCTTCTCCCAGCGGGTCGTCGACACCATCAACGCCACCCAAGCCGATCTGATCGCCGTCGTCGGCGACCTGGTGGACGGCAGTGTCGAGGACCTCGCCCCGGCCGTCGAACCCCTCGCCCGGCTGCGGGCGCGGCACGGCTCCTACTTCGTCACCGGCAACCACGAGTACCTCTCCGGCGCCGAACCGTGGGTCGAGAAGGTACGGGACCTGGGTCTGTGCCCGCTGGAGAACGCCCGCACGGAACTGCCCGGCTTCGACCTCGCGGGCGTCAACGACGTCCAGGGCGAAAGCGAGGGCCAGGGTCCCGACTTCGCCAAGGCACTCGGCGACCGTGACCGCTCCCGCGCCGCCGTCCTCCTCGCCCACCAGCCGGTCCTCATCCACGACGCCGTCCGCCACGGAGTCGACCTCCAGCTCTCCGGCCACACCCACGGCGGCCAGCTCTGGCCCGGCAACCTCCTCGCCGAGCTGGCCAACCCCACCGTCGCCGGCCTGGAACGGTACGGCGACACCCAGCTGTACGTCACCCGCGGCGCCGGAGCGTGGGGCCCGCCGGTCCGCGTCGGCGCACCGTCCGACATCACCGTCGTCGAACTCGCCTCGCGGCAGGCGTAGCCGCCGGACGTTCGCTCACTTCTCTCCGGTGGCGGACACGCTCAGCCGGCGACTCCCTGACTTCCTGTCAGCCCAGGCCTGAGCCCTTGCTCCTCCCCAGCCCTGCCGGTCGGCAGCCTGCTGTCACGTTTCCTTCCGCAGGGCGGGAAACAGGGCGCGGACACGGTCGGGGTCGGGCGTGAGGAAGACGCTGTCCGCGGTGACCAGGTTGATGGATGGATCTGCCTGGGTGGTGATCGTCCCGGTCACGAAGGCCTTGCGGTTGTCCGTGCCGGTGACGCGTCCGAGGATGCGCAGGGGTGTCTCCAGCGGAACGGGCTGGTGGTAGTGGAGCTGGAGGGAGATGGTCATACCGGGCATTCCCGCGGCGGTGCAGGCCTGGCCCATGAGTTCGTCCAGGAGCATGGCGCTCATGCCGCCGTGGCCGTAACCGGGCGGGCCTTCGTGCGCGATGCCCAGCGTGCAGTGGCCGATCACGCCGTCGTCGGTGGACGTGATGGTCACGGGCGGGGCCAGCGGGCTGCCTGCCCCGACGACAGGGCTGTACATCCGCGGCCCTGCGGGGAACCCGTCCACGTCGGGGATCTCCGTCCGTGTGCGCCGTCGTCCGGTCAGCTGGCCGGTGACATGACGGACGCCGTCCGCCACACGATGGAGAGTGTCGGGCGAGGCGGCGGTGCGGACCGTGGCTTCCACCAGGGCGCGCAGTTCGTGTCCCAGGCGGGTGATGGCCGCTCGCTGGTGCTCCAGGGACTCGGCTTCGGTGCCTGCGGGCGGTTCGGCGAGGGGGGTGTGCATGCGGTTTCTCCGTGTGTGTGTGTGGGGG